>NZ_CAMLDD010000007.1 GCF_946478785.1 uncultured Flavobacterium sp. | reverse complement strand
TTATTTCAAAGATACTTTTCATATTATTAACTGTGTCAAAGATATGAGCCCCGATCGCAGTGAAAATCCTTGTGTGCCGGGGTTCGGCACATAAGATTGCAACGAAGAGCGGGACAATGCTCACTGATAATGCCTAATGTTTCTGCTCCTGAAATTAAAATATCGGATTCAGGTTATTAACTTGACTTCAAAATAAATTCCCCATACAGCACACAGCAGGACACTTACTCCCTATAAATTCATTTATTTAGGATTTCTTAAAAATTGAAAGACAATGGAAAGAGTTTTTGCAGAATATCTTATCGAAACGCCTTATGATGTAGAACAGGCTTCGGCGGTTTTGGCGGGCGAGCAGTCTTCGGGAACTTTTGTATCAGTTCCGGGTGAAACCGAAGAATTGAAAAAACGTTTTGCGGCAAGGGTAGAGGATATTCAGTTATTGGATTTGGCAGACGAACCATCCATTCCGGGCGGAAGTATTCCCGGGAAAAAATACCAGAAAGCAAGAGTAAAAGTAAGCTGGTCGATAGAAAACTTTGGTTATAATCTGCCGGTTTTGATTAGTACTTTACAAGGAAATTTATACGAAATCACACAATTTACGGGTTTGAAACTAATGGATTTTGAAGTGCCGGATTCTTTCGCAACTCATTTCAAAGGACCAAAATTCGGAATCAAAGGCTCCAAATTATCCTGTGGCGTAACCGACCGACCGATGATTGGAACGATTATAAAACCAAGCATCGGAATGAGTGTTGACGAAACCGCGACTTTGGTAAAATCACTCATTGATGCCGGAATCGATTTTATCAAAGACGATGAATTGATGGGATCTGCTGCTAATTCTCCGTTTGATGAAAGGGTAAAAGCGATTATGAAAGTCATTCGCGACAACGAACAAAAAACAGGTAAAAAAGTAATGTATGCGTTCAATATCAGTGATGAAATTGATGAGATGCAACGAAAATATGATCTGATTAAAAAAGAAGAAGGAAGTTGTGCGATGATCAGCATCAACAGTGTAGGGCTTTCGGGAACAAAGAAAATTTGTGATCAGGGCGAACTCGTGATTCACGGTCACAGAAACGGCTGGGGAATGCTGAACCGTCATCCGTTGTTGGGAATTGAATTTCCTGCTTATCAAAAAATTCAGCGTCTGGCAGGAGTCGATCAACTGCACGTCAACGGAATCCAGAATAAATTTTGGGAATCGGATGACTCGGTGGTGACTTCTATAAAATCCTGTTTGAAACCCTTTTTGGGCGGATACGAAATCTTGCCTGTAGTATCTTCGGGACAATGGGGCGGACAAGCGGTAGAAACGTACCGAAGAACCCAAACTACCGATTTACTGTATATGGCAGGCGGCGGAATTTTGGCGCATCCAATGGGACCAAAAGCGGGAGTAAATGCATTGCAGCAAGCCTGGACAGGAGCCGTTGACGGTTTATCTGTGGAAGAAACAGCTTTGAAATATCCGGAATTTGCCGAATCAGTAAAGAAATTTTCGAAATAATGAAGAACGATAAATTGCTTTTGGCCTATTATGGCGACGATTTCACGGGATCTACGGATGCCTTGGAATTCCTGACCCTGGCCGGAGTGAAAACCGTTCTCTTTCTTCGAAAGCCGGAACAAAAAGACCTGGATCGTTTTCCGGGAATTCAGGCGATTGGTCTGGCGGGAAAAAGCCGATCGATGTCACCGTCGGAAATGGACACAGAACTTTATAGTGCTTTTGAAAATCTGAAAAGTTTTGCCCCAAATCACTTTCATTATAAAGTCTGTTCCACTTTCGATTCGGCGCCACACGTAGGAAACATCGGAAAAGCAATTGAAATTGGAAGCAAAGTTTTCGATCAAAAAACGGTTTTGGTTTCTCCATCAGCTCCGCATTTGGGACGATTTTGCGTTTTTGGAAATCTGTTTGCCCGAATGGGAACGATTGGAAACGGAGAAATTTATCGTATCGACCGACATCCGTCCATGAGCAAACATCCCGTTACTCCTGCTTTAGAGGGAGATTTGACTCTTCATTTGGCTAAACAAACAGACAAATCCATCGATCTGATCAATCTGGCTACAATCGAAAAAGGAGCTTCAGAAGTCCTGAAAGATGTTAAAAATAATCAGGCAGAAATCTTATTTTTTGACGGTTTCAATTTGGAAAATCTTAAAACAATTGGAACTGTTTTTAATCAATTGGTTTCTGAAAAAACATTGTTTTCAGTAGGATCATCCGGAATCGAAATGGCTTTGGGATTGGACTGGGCAACACAAAAAATCATAGGAAAAGAAATAGCATTTGAACCAGCAGGAGAAGTTTCGCCTATACTTGTTTTATCGGGAAGCTGTTCTCCGGTAACTTCCAGCCAAATTGAATATGCCTTGGAAAATGGATTTTTGGAAATCGCTTTAGAAAGCAAAGCAGTCGATATTCAAAATCAGGAAGCAATTATAAAAGATACCGTTGCTCAGATTATTGAAAATTTCAATCAGGGTAAAAGCACGATTCTGCATACGAGTACTGGTTCAAGCGACCCGAGAATTGCTGAAACGGAAGCCTATTTCAGAACAAAAGGAATTTCGGAAAATGAGATTCAAAAACAATGCAGTACGGTTTACGGAAGCATTTTGGGACAAATAACCAAAGAAGTGCTAAAGGCTGCCAAAATAAAAAGAATTCTTTTTGCCGGTGGTGATACATCCAGTTACGCCGCATCCGAATTGGATATTCTGGCACTGGAAATGATTGCACCAATAGCTCCGGGAGCACCGCTTTGCAAAGCAGTTTCGGACAATGAATGGGTAAATGGAATAGAAATGAATTTTAAAGGCGGACAGGTTGGTACCGCCGATTATTTTATAAAAGTATTAAAAGGAGAAAAATTATGAGCGCAAAAACATTAGGTTTTGTACACACATCGGCAACTTTGGTTCCGTTGTTTCAGCATTTAAGCAATGAGTTTTTAAACGGGGCAGAAACCTTCAATATAGTAGATGACAGTTTAATTAAGGATGTTATCAAAAAAGGAAAATTAATGCCCAATACGGCAGCGAGAGTTGTGAGCCATGTTAAGCTAGCCGAATCTGCAGGTGCAGATGTAATTTTAGTGACCTGCTCTTCTATTGGTGTTGCGATTGAAACTGCTGCAACTTTAAGTAACGTTCCGGTAATCCGCGTAGATCAGGCGATGGCAGATGAAGCAGTTCAAATCGGGAACAAAATTGGAGTTATTGCGACTTTGCCAACCACATTAGAACCAACAACCGATCTGGTTAGAAGAAGAGCAGAATTGGCCGGTAAAAACGCAACGATAACTTCTAAATTATGCGAAGTCGCTTTCGAAGCCTTAATGAGTGGTGACGCTGCGAAACACGACGAAATGGTAGCGAAAGCATTGAAAGAGTTGATGAAAGAAGTAGACGTAATTGTTTTGGCGCAAGCTTCTATGGCGCGCGTGGTTGATGGATTAAGTGCCGAAGAAAAATTGGTTCCAATTTTGGCAAGTCCCGCCATTGCCATGAAAAAACTGGCAGAGCTTTATTTTTAATCAAAAAATTTCCACCATATAAGTTATATAAGTTCATATTAAGTTTGACTTTTGAGTTAGCTTAAATGACCTTATAGTTAGCTTTTGTTTTCAATCCAGATTCAATGAACTTATATCACTTATATGGTTTAACAATAACATTCTAATAATTTTTTGTATGCGTAAATATTTTCTTTGGGCTGCTCCACTATTTTTCATTGTAGCAGGTTTAGGCTTTTTGCAGGAAATAGACATTATTTGGAAGCTGGGATTAATTTTTGGTTTTTCAAGTATTGCCATTGGAGTAGGACATCTGAAAGTATTGAGCGGGTATCAATACACATTTTGGATTATCACTGCGGTTTGCGCCGGATTGCTGTATCCTGACTTTTTTCTGCATGTCGGCAGTTTTGATATGCGGAATAAATGGCTTATTCTGATCATCATCCAAATGGTAATGTTCGGAATGGGAACACAAATGAGCATTGAAGATTTTACAGGTATCCGAAAATCAGGAAAAGGCGTTCTGATTGGCTTGCTCGGGCATTTTACCATTATGCCGATTATGGGTTTTATCATCGCTAAAACATTTGGTTTCGAACCCGAAATCGCCGCCGGAATTATTCTAATTGGCTCTTGCAGCAGCGGATTAGCTTCGAATGTGATGACATATATTGCTAAAGGAAATCTGGTATTGTCCGTAACTGTAACGGCTATGTCAACTTTGGCAGCACCAATAATGACACCGTTCCTGATGAAAATATTTGCAGGCACTCTGGTTGAGGTGCATTTCTTCAACATGATGATGGAAATCATTAAAATCGTCCTTGTACCTTTGGCAGCAGCGATGGTGCACGATATTTTAAAAACTTACGGTGCAGTCGCAAAAATACGAATCTATGTCTTAACAATCCTGTCAACGATTTGGCTAGCCTTTGTTGTTTTCTTCGGAAAGTCATTGGCAATTGCCGAAGATACTACAGCGGCACATGTTTTCGAAATCATCAATTTCATCTGCGGTGCTTTTATCGTGGGGAACTTATATCATTTATTGTACAAAGCCTATCCCAAAATTGATGCGATTATGCCCTATTTCTCGATGTTCGGAATCATTTATTTCACACTAGTGACCACAGCCGCCGGAAGAGATAATTTAATCCAGATTGGATTTTTGCTTTTTCTGGCGTCGGTATTGCACAACGGAGCGGGCTATTTTTTTGGCTATTGGCTCAGCAGGTTAAGTGGACTCGACAAAAAAAGCAGTCAGACGATCGCTTTCGAAGTGGGTCTTCAAAATGGCGGAATGGCTTCCGGATTAGCCGGCTCTATGGGAAAACTGGCTACCTTAGGATTGGCCTCAGCGGTTTTTAGTCCGTGGATGAATGTTTCGGGTTCTTTACTGGCTAATTATTGGCGTAAAAAAGGAGATGAGAAAGAAGCAGAAATCATTGCCGATACAGCAAATTAAAATACATAAAACTCCATTATCCGATGGAGTTTTTTTATGGAATTAAGTTCTGTTTAGTTTTAAAATTTGGGCATGACCACAAGGGTCGGGCTGTCCATTCTATTCCCGATTAACAAAAACTACGGCAAAAAAGCCTTGTTTTTCTAAATCGGGCGATGCCATTCCCATCCCTCATGCAAGGCGGTTTTCATAACAAATTTTGGGTTGAGTTTATGTTTCGAGTTTGTAATAAAAATAATATTATATTAGCAGACAAAATACTTATTTAGTGTTATAATAGCCATTTGTTTTTTATCGATTTTTGGCTGGCAAAATAAGTTAGATAATTTATGAAACTTTATTTAATAAATGGAAAATCAAGAAAATAGTTTTTTGTCAGACAAGCTTGCAGACTTAGAAACAGCTCTAATTAACGCAAAATCTCAACTTAGTTCAGATACTAGAAATATTAAAGCTTACTATGGTATTGTGGGGTTAGGAACCATATTTCTTATACTTCATTATAGTGCTACTCTTGAAATGCCGACTTGGCTATTAATTACAACATGGTTAATATCAATTTTCTTGCTTTTGGCGGCGTTTGGAACAGAGCCAAATAAATCAAAATTTGAAGTAGAAAAAATATCAACAATAAAAAGAATTTATTTAGGTTTCCCAAATAATGATGATAAACCTGAATATTTTGATAGTCTTGTTAAGATAAATGTTGAAAATCTTGCTGCTTATTATTCCTTAGTTAAGACTCATACTTCACAGAGTTTTAAAGTTTCTTTGTTAATTAGTATTATTGGATTTATATTAATTATTAGCGGATTAGTAATTGGGTTTAAATATGATGATAAAATAATTGGTTACATCGCTTCTGGAGCTGGAATTGTTACAGAATTTATATCAAGTGTATTATTTTACTTATATAATAAAACAGTAAGACAATTAAAAGAATATCATGATAGTTTAATTAATGTCCAAAATATTTTGTTGTCATTTAAACTTATTGAAAATACATCTGATGAAAAAGCTAAAGCAGAAATGATGTCAAAAATGCTTGAATATTTGGTTCAGAAGAAATAAAAAATCTGACAACTTTTAATTTAGTAATTTATCGGAAAATTAATTGGAAAACAAAAACATTCATGAATAAAAAACATTCTCTTTTAGTTTTAGCAGCTTTTTTGTTTCTTTTTCAGAACTGTAATGACTCCAATAAAACTCAACCTTCAACTGAAAAAGAAGAAGTTTCGATTAAAGAAGAAAAATCAGTCAGAAACACTAGCACCAAAACCCCAAACCGGAAAACCAATAGCTGATTTTATTCCAACAGGCTACAAGGTTTTCGAGGAAATTAAAGGAGATCTGAATAAAGACCAGAGGATTGTGTAGTAATTATCAAAGGAACCAGCAAAGAAAATATAATTACAGACGAATATCGTGGAAAGTAGACCGCAACCGAAGAGGAATTCTTGTGCTTTTTAAAGTAAACGAGGATTATGTTTTGGCGACAAAGAATTACGATTGCTTCTCCTCTGAAAATGAAGATGGTGGTGTTTATTTTGCACCAGAATTAGACATTAGTATTGAAAAAGGAAACCTTTATGTGCATTATGGTCACGGCAGATACGGAGACCTATACTTTTCGGGCAAAAAACAATGATTTCGAATTGATTGGTTATGATTCAAGCGATAATTACGGACCGGTTGTGAATAGTGAAATCAGTATCAACTTTTTAACCAAAAAGAAAGTAACGAAAACAAATACGAATGAAAATGAAGAAAGCGGCGATGAAGTATTTGAAGAAAAAACAGAAAAAATAAAAGTTGATAAGCTGATTCAGTTATCTGAAATTAAAGATTTTGATGAACTTGAAATTCGGAATCAATAATTGTTTCAATAAGTACAATTAGAAAGCCGAGGAAAAAAATCAAGCACAGTCTATTAATTCTATTTGGACAGAGTTCTGACAGCAATTAAAACAAAAAAAAATGATATTTCGAGAAGCTAAAATTAGCGACATAACACAAATTCAGGTCGTCAGAAATTCAGTTAAAGAAAATACATTATCCAATCCTGATTTGGTAACCGATCAGGATTGTGAAGAATTTTTATTCCAGCGGGGAAAAGGCTGGGTTTGTGAAATTGATAATGTTGTTATTGGCTTTGCCATAGCTGATTTAAAAGAAGAAAACATCTGGGCATTGTTTCTGCATCCTGATTTTGAAGGAAAAGGTATTGGAACTAATCTTCATAAGATAATGCTTGACTGGTATTTTTCAACCGGTAAGGAATATGTCTGGCTGGGAACTTCACCAAATACAAGAGCTGAAAAGTTTTACAGAAAAGCTGGATGGAAACAAGATGGCTGGTACGGTACAAAAGAATTGAAGTTTGAAATGGCTAAAAAGCAATGGCAAAAATTAAGTCATGAAAATGATAGTAATATTTAATTTGCCAACATGAATTAAGGTGCTTCTAAATTTAATGCTGGAAGATTTTCTTAGAATAGCATCAGTGAGGAAAATAGATAATCGAATTTAATTATTAAAAAGCAGTTAATGATTAGTTTAAAAACTACAATAGATTTTTTAAAAAAGAAACTCCTGTTTAGTAATAAGCTCAAAACCGATATAAATAATATATACATTCTTAAGCTGAATTATGTTTAAAAAAAGTCCTTTTTTTTCATTAATATGTTTATAAATAATTGATTTTAAGTGTTTTGAGTTTATTTTTTTGTAACTTGTTTCCTGTTTAACCTTAAAACCTATAAATTATGAAAAAATCTAACTTATTTATCTATGGGATTATAATAGTAGCAGTATTAATGGTTTCATGTCACAAAGGGCGCAACAAATTGATAAATTCCTGGAAAATTACCGAAGTAGAAGCAAAAATGCCCATGTCAGATTCTGTAAAAAATGAAATCCTTGCTAACGGAATGCTAACCTTTACAAAAGATGGACACGTGACAGGTTTTTTGCAGAGAGAAATAACGGATGGAACCTTTGCTTTGACAAAAGGAGGTAAAAGCCTGGTGATTAAAGATGAAACAGGAACACCTTACCCGTGCGAAAGCACTATAACAAATGACAAATTGATATTAGACAGCAAGGAAATGAAAATTACGCTGGATAAAATATAAAAAATACTATTCCTAGATATTTGCTTAAAGTAGTATTATTTAGGAGTTTTTGTTTGTAAAAAAAGAACCTCCAAAGTCAGTTGATTTTGGAGGTTTGTATTTATATAAAACATGAAATTTAGTCCCACTTATTATTTTTTGAAACAGCAATATTACCTGCCCCTGTAAAGAATAAAGCCAACGCTCCAAAGAAATATAATCCTAATAATTCTAATGCCCATCCTCCATGGTCTGCCATAGCAAATATGTCAGCACTATGAACCATTAGAATAGCAACCAAACAATTAAAAGCAAAAATAGCCGCTGCAATTCTGGTTCTGAAACCAATTAAAATAGCAATAGGAGCAAGTATTTCGCCAACTATTACTCCATAAGCGATAAAATCAGGGATGCCTTTTTCTGCCAGCATGCCTTTAATGTATTCTAAACCACCGCTAAATTTAGAAACACCATGCAAAAGCATTAAAAGGCCAACCGTGATACGCAGTATCAATAATCCTAAGTCGTTGTTTTTTCTCATAATTTTTTTAGTAATTAGATTGTTAATAGACTCAAATATATTGAATTAGTTCAATAAGTAGCTTTCTCAAATCAAAAAATAACTGAAATTAAAAGCAATAAAATTCAATTTGAAACCTGAATGCGCCTTATTTGCTATTCTTTAAAGAAGCAATAGTTTGCTCAATTGTAGCCAATCGATTTTCAAGAAAAATTTCCCTTGACTTAATGCCGTACTGTATAACGTATTTGTAACCTGTCTTTTAAAAACTTCGCTGAATGTTTTTGAAAGGCAGCGGTTTTTCCAACTCTTTTCTTTCTTATGACATAATTTACTTTACTGACAACAGGTAATAAAAATAAAAGGTTTATATTAGAGAAAATAAAAGAAAACTGATTAGATAAATGACAATTGGTACTATTATTAAATGAAATATTTAAACACTAAAAATGAAAAAATTACTACAGTGGACAATTATCATACCTGCTTTGGCATGGATTCTTTTTTTTAGCGGACTTGTAGATGGAAGCAGTTTTTTTCAGATTATTGCCAGCATATTGCTTATACTTAGCGTCATGTCGGCTGTGCATCATTCTGAAATTATTGCTGAAAGAGTAGGAGAGCCTTACGGAACTATTATTCTGGCAGTATCAATAACTGTTATTGAAGTATCTATTATCGTGTCACTAATGCTTTCAGAAGGCACTGCGGCAGCATCACTAGCAAGAGATACGGTATATGCAGCCACCATGCTGATTCTTAATGGTATTATTGGATTATGTCTTTTTATTGGAGGTCTTAAGCATTACGAACAAAATTTTTCCACCTCTTCTGTAACCATCGCTCTCGTTTCGCTGGTTTCGATTATCGTATTTACATTAGTGTTTCCAACATTTACCGAAAGTGTTCAGGGGTCTTATTATTCAGCACCACAGCTTGTTTTTGCTTCTCTTGCTTGTCTAGTCATCTATGGTTCTTTCTTGTTTGCTCAAACAAGAAGCTACCGCCAATATTTCCTCACAATAGGGCATGATGAAAATGAGGAAGTAGTTGAGCCTATAGTTATCAATAATAAAACCTTTTACACCAGTTTAATTTTCCTTGTTGTAAGTTTGGGAATTGTAGTGCTATTGGCAAAAACGCTATCTCCTACAATTGAGAGCATTATTGTGAGCTATGATTTACCTAAAACATTAGTTGGTGTTGTAATTGCGGCCATAATTTTACTTCCGGAAGCAATTGCCGCTATCATTGCGGCAAGAAAAAACAGGCTTCAGACAAGTCTTAATTTAGCCCTGGGTTCTGCTTTGGCAAGTATTGGATTAACCATTCCGAGTGTTGCAGCAGTTTGTTTTATAATGGATATGCCTATTATTCTTGGACTAGATATCAAATCGATCGTTTTGTTGGCACTATCGGTATTTACTGTGATGTTGTCTCTAAGCAAAGGAAAGTCGAATATCGTTTACGGAGTGGTGCTTCTGGTTAATCTCTTTGCTTTTATATTTTTGATGATTTATCCTTGATATGAAAATAAAAAAACTCCTTAATTTCTTAAGGAGTTTTTTGGTGGGCGATGAGGGGTTCGAACCCCCGACCCCCTCGGTGTAAACGAGGTGCTCTGAACCAGCTGAGCTAATCGCCCTTTCGGGTTGCAATGTCTTGCGTTATTGCGAGTGCAAATATACGTTAGTTTTTCAGTTCTCCAAAGAATTTACATTAAAAATTCAAAGAATTTATAATAAAACTTATATTTTGTTGGAATTGAATTTGTTAGAAAAGCATTTTTTTTCGCTTTTTTATGGTAATTTATATTTGTTTAGTTCAAAGGCAATTCGGCAACAACAAAAGTACTTCCACCAACATAAATAAAATCGCCTTGTGAAGCATTTTTCTTAGCTGTTAAAAATGCATCTTCCACCGAATCATATTTTTTACCAATTAAATCATGTTTTTTAGCCGTCTCTTTGAGGATTTCTGTATCTAAACCTCTGGAGGAATCTGGCTTGCAGAAATAATATTGGGCTTTCTTAGGGAAAAGTGGCAGAATCGAATCAAGATCTTTGTCATTTACAACTCCCAAAACAATATGCAGGTTTTTAAAATTTTCTTTCTGAATCTGATTCATTACAATTGCCAGGCCATGTTTGTTGTGCGCCGTGTCACAGATTATTTTGGGGTTTTCCCCAAGTTGCTGCCATCTTCCTTGTAGGCCTGTATTTTTTACTGTATTTAATAAACCGTTTTGTAGGTTATCAATTGAAACTTTAAAATCGTTTTGAGCATTTAGAACCGCAATGGTCTGCTGAACCGTTTTTTTATTATGAAACTGATAATCCCCAATTAAATCCGAAGGAAAAACTTCAGAAATTAAATCGGATGCAAAATAAATCGGGGCTTTGTTTTCTTCGGCTTTAGCCAGAAATACAGGCTGAGTTTCCGGAGTATATTCTCCAATAACAACCGGAATATTTTGTTTTATGATTCCTGCTTTCTCACCCGCAATTTCTCGTGGTGTATTTCCTAAGAACTGCATGTGATCTAAATCTATATTGGTAATTACCGAAACCAGCGGCGTGATAATATTAGTAGCATCTAATCTTCCGCCTAAGCCAACTTCAATAATGGCGATATCTACATTTGCAGAGGCAAAATAATCGAATGCCAAACCAACCGACATTTCGAAAAAACTCATATCATTAGCTTCAAAAAAAGCTTTGTGTTTATCAATAAATGCAACAACAAAATCTTCTGAAATATCGTCGCCGTTAATTTTAATTCTTTCCCTGAAATCTTTTAAATGGGGAGAGGTGTACAACCCAACCTTATATCCTGATTCTTGTAGAACTGAAGCCAGCATATGCGAAGTAGATCCTTTGCCATTGGTTCCTGCCACGTGAATGCATTTTAATCTGTTTTGGGGATTACCAAGATACGCTGCCAATAATCTAATATTGGTTAAGTCTTCCTTGTAAGCCGAGGCACCCTGAAGCTGGTACATTGGCAGCTGATTAAACATCCAATTGGTGGTTTCCTGATAGTTCATTTTGGTATAAATAAAAAAAACTCAAAGATACCTGAGTTTTTAAATAATTAATGGTTATTGGCCTAATTTAAAATTGACGGTTATAAAGCCAACTTGTGTTTCGGGAGCGTTTGGATCTGGCTGCCATTTATATTTTTTGGCAGTAGCAATTGCGGGTTCTATTAAGCACGGATTAGTGTTTGTGGTTCCTTTAGTGTATTTGGCTGCAATTACATTCCCGCTTCTGTTTACGGTAATTTGTACAACTACAGTTCCATATTCATTACATTTTTGGGTTTCTTTTCCGGATGAACTTAATTTCCTTCCGTTAAGTCCCCAGCCCCGGCCACCACCTGTTCCTCCTCCGCTTCCATAATAGCTGTTAGCATAAGGGTCGCCATTTGGGCTGCCCTTGTCTCCGGGAAGATCATCATTCCCTTGTGATCCAGTCGCTTTTCCGTCTGATTTAGGACCATTTATGATACTGGAAAGTACATCCGTAGTGTTTTTAGAAGGTTTAGGGCTTTCAACAGGTTTAGGCTTTTGTTCTTCTTTGGATACTGCTTTTACCGGTTTTTCTTTTTTTGTTTCCTTCATAACAACGGCTTCTTCAATATCCTGAGATAAAACATCGTCATTGCTCGCTGCAGTTGGCTGTGAATTTGTAGGTTGTGGTGCAGATTGTATTGCTTCTGTTGGCTGCACATCTCCAGAGCCAGATTCGGTAGTCCCGAAATTTATAGCTATACCATTTTCAGGTGGAGGATCCATATAGGTTAACCCTAAATAAAAGAACAAAAGAAACATGATCACAAACAAAACTGTTGTGATAGCAAATGATTTTTTTTCTTCTTCTGTTGCTAAATATTTCATAGTATAAGTAATCCTATTTTGGTCGTACTGCCAAAACAACCTTTATTTGATTTCTGTTAGCGATATCTAAAACTTCTACTGCTTTTTCGATAGGTACCCCTTCTTCAGCTCTTAAAATAATAGCCTTGGTTTTATCCTCTCCGAAAGTGCTTAATAGTTTTGACTCCAAATCGGTTTCAGAGACCTGTTCCTTATCAATAAAAAATTCTAAATCTTTATTAATACTTACCGCAATGTTCTTGTTACTGTCTGTTTTTCCTTTTGCTTTAGGTAATACCAAATCTAATGCGTTGGTGGTTACCATTGTAGATGTAAGCATAAAGAATATGAGCAGTAGAAAAACAATGTCGGTCATGGATGACATATTGAATTCCGGCGATACCTTATTTCTTCCTCTTATGTTCATAATTATGCAGGATCGTTTAATAAATCTAAAAAGTCAACAGCGTTGGCTTCCATCAGATGGACCACTTTGTCTGTTTTTACAACCAAATGATTGTAGCCTACATAAGAAACAATTCCAACAACCAGCCCGACAACAGTAGTGGTCATGGCAGTATAAATACCTTCAGAAAGTGCTCCAACTTCAATCTGCCCGCCTGAACTTGCCATTTTATGAAAAGCAAGAATCATTCCTACAACGGTTCCAAGAAAACCTGTCATAGGACCGGCCCCGGAAATAGTAGCGAGCATGCTTACGTTTTTTTCCAGTTTGTAAATTTCTAATTTACCGGCATTTTCTATTGCTGTATTGATATCGTTGAGCGGTTTCCCGATTCTTGAAATTCCTTTTTCAATTAAACGTGCGACGGGAGAGGTAGAGTGGGCGCACAACATTTTGGCATTGTCGATACGGCCATTGCGTATATTATCACGAATCTGGTTCATAAAGTTTGCATCTATCTTTGTTGCATTCTTGATTGCCATCAGACGCTCAAAATAAAGATATAAAGCAACAAAAAACATCAGGAATAAGGAAATCATAATCAGCTGTCCGCCTAATCCTCCACTGGTTAAGAGTTCTATAATTGATAGTTTTTTTTCTACAGGAACGGCATCGGCCATGGCTTGTTGTGCAACAGATAAACTATCTGTTTGTAGCATTATACTCATATGAAATTGCTTTGTAATTTGAAACGCTAATATATTACAAAAATTGTTAGTTTGACTTGAATTTTAGGAAAGTCCTAACAACTTTTGTAATATAGAAGCGCTTTAATAAAGACTAAGTTATACTAATTGTTTTAGCGCAATTTCGAAGGCTGTTGCGCTGATATTTGTTTTTGACGGATTTAAAGCATGGGTTTTTTCAATAGCATTTTTTATAATTTCAGAAGTATCATTAAAAATTGCCTCATCTGTCATTTGCACTTTTTTCTCCATGAAATAAGCAAAAACCCTTGCCATTCCGCAGTTCGAAATAAAATCAGGAATTAAACTTACTGTATGGTCAACCTCTTCCATAATTGATCCGAAGAAAATCTCTTTGTCAGCAAAAGGAACATTCGCTCCACATGAAATAACCTCTAATCCGTTTGCAATTAAACTGTCAATTTGAGTTTGAGTAACCAATCTTGATGCAGCACAAGGTGTGAATACTTCTGCACCAATGGTCCATATTTTTGAATTGATTTCCTCAAACGGAATCATATTATCGGCTACTAATTTGTTGCCGTTTTTATTTAAGAACAATTTCCTGATTTCTTCAAAAGAAAAGCCTTCTTCTTTGATTAAGCCTCCATCAATATCAATAATTCCGATAATTTTGGCTCCCATTTCAGCTAAATAAAATGCGGCTGCAGAACCTACGTTTCCAAAACCCTGTATAATAGCTTTTTTGCCTTTGATGTTGCCACCGTAAATTGCATAAAAATGGCGAACAGCTTCAGCAACACCATAACCGGTAATCATATCGGCAACGGTATATTTTCGGGCAACATCCGGAGAGAATTTAGGATTTTCTATTACTTTAATAACACCCTGGCGCAATTGACCAATTCTATTGATTTTATCAGCTTCGGTTGGTTTAAAATGTCCGTTGAAAACTCCTTCCTGAGGATGCCAGACACCACATTCTTCAGTCATCGGGATAACTTCATGAATTTCATCTACATTTAAATCTCCTCCGGTACCGTAATAACTTTTCAACAAAGGAGAAACCGCTTTGTACCAGCGCTGTAAAACACCTTGCTTACGTGGATCCTTAGGGTCAAAGTTGATTCCGGATTTTGCACCTCCAATTGCGGGTCCCGAAACAGAGAATTTGACTTCCATTGTTTTGGCCAGTGATAAAACTTCATTTATATCAAGGCCTTTTCTCATCCTAGTGCCTCCGCCTGCAGCTCCTCCACGAAGTGAGTTAATAACGGTCCAGCCTTCGGCTTCTGTTTCAGAATCTTTCCAGTTAAAAACAATTTCAGGTTCCTTATTTTCAAATTTTTGCAATAAATCTTTCATATTGTTGCGATATGTTTATTTTAAACAAATATATAAAAGCTTTTATGGGAAATATATATATTATTGTTTTTTTATAAGATATGAATGTTGTCCGGTTACAACATCTGATGAAGTATTCAAGAAAAAACAGAAACGAATATGGATTTACAATTTGCATGTAAGCCTTAGAATTATAAGGAAATAATTTAAGTATCTTGTCCAAAAATTTTAAATCGTTAATCAGTATGAAATTTAAACTAATTCTCCTCACTGTATTTGTTGTTTTTATTAATTGTAAAAATCATGATCCGGAAATTGACAAGCAGTCCAATTTAACGTTAAAAGAGTCATTTAAAAATGAATTTTTAATTGGAATGGCAGTAAATGAAGAGATATCTTCCGGACAAGATTCAGTATCTCAAAACATTATCTTACAACAATTCAACGCAATTACACCGGAAAATGTGATGAAAGCTGAAAGAATAAATCCAAAACCAGGAATTTATAATTTTAAGCCTGCAGATGACTTTGTAGCATTCGGAAAAAAGAATAAAATGTTTATGATTGGGCATACTTTAATATGGCACAATCAAACGCCTGATTGGTTTTTTCAGGATAAAAAGGGGAACCCTAATACAAAGGAAGCTCAAATGGAACGCATGAGGACTTATATTGAGACCATTGCTGGACGGTATGCGGGTAAAGTACAAGCTTGGGATGTTGTAAATGAAGTGCTTGATGAAAATGGTGCTTACAGGCCAACAACCTGGGTTAATAGTATTGGCAACGGTGATACATTAGTAAAAAATGCATTTAAATTTACCAGTAAGTATGCACCAAATACAGAATTATATTATAACGATTTTAATGCCTGGAGGCCTACAAAACGAGATGGTATTATGCGTATGGTGAGAATGTTGAAAAAAGAAGGTGTCAGAATTGATGGTATAGGTATTCAGGGGCATTGGGGACTTAATTATCCGAAGAAAGAATATATTGAAGCGGCAATAGATTCATTTGCCTCTTTAGGTGTAAAAGTTATGATTACAGAGCTCGATATTGATGTGTTACCATTAACAAAAGAAGGTCAGATTATTGGTACTGGATTATTACATCCTCAATACGAATTAGAAGAATTTAAAGCATTTTTAGATCCGTATAGAGATGGTTTGCCAATGAATGTTGAACAGCAATTAGCAAACAGATATGCAGAATTATTTGAAATATTTTACAAAAAGAGAGATAAAATAGCTCGGGTTGCTATTTGGGGATTACATGACGGAATGTCGTGGAAAAATGATTATCCTATTGCAAACAGAACTAATTATCCATTACTATATGATCGTAATAAAAAGCCTAAAAAAGCTTTAAATGCTATCTTAAATATAAAAAAGAATTAAGAAAGAATATTGTTTAAAACAGTCTTGATTCATACTATAAATCAAATAATAAATCAGATTGTAAAATAATTCTAATTTCATTTATTTGGGTATCAGAATGATAATAATTACTGATACCCCAAATAAATGAATAATTACCCGAATCGCTTACTAGGGTAAGAAGACTCTAATAGTTGAAACGCGTTATAATTAAATTAGTTGTTTTTACCTAACAACTCTTGTTTTAAATCCTTGTCTACAGGATTTTCTGAAAGCCAGATACCAAAAAATGCTTTTTTAAATTCAAAGCTTTCAATTTTCCCTTCGTATTTATCATTTTTATAAATCCATAGAGACTTGTCTAAAGGATTATAGATTAAGTTAAAACTATCACCTGCTTTTGTAATTTCTCTTCCTATCAAAGCCTCTAGTTCATTTACTTCCTTTGATAATTTTAGCATTCCGGCTTCGCCAACAGATTTTTCCATTCCTTTTGCCAATGCTTTGGATAATTTTTTTGACGTAACCAATGATGAGGTTATGTGAATTCTGATAGCCATCTCAATATCACTTTCCAATATAAGATTGGCATCTTGCGTTAATTGTGATAAATATAAAGCCTGTACGTATAATTCGGTAAACATTTTAGAGCGCTCCCCAATACCATTTAAAGTTAAGGTTTTACCTTTAAAATCAATAGTCCGTGGAACAGTGACACCTCCAACGTCTAAATTTTTTTGTGCACGGATGGTTGAGAATTGTAAACTCAAAATAAATGTAAGTAATAGTAAAATCTTTTTCATAGTCATTCAGAATAATTTATTTTTTTGCAAAAATACTGTTAATTTCTAAATTTCAGGCTTTTAAGCTATAAGTTTTTTATATTTTTTATTTTTAAGGATTTAAAATCAAAACTTTACATATTAATTTATTGCAAAATGGATTTGACCAGTTTTTTAATTCATTTTGTCAATTTCAATACCTCTTTCTTAAAAATATTTATTTCTATTGTGTGCTTTAATCTTAAAATATGAATATTATTTAATGTTAAAGCGAAAACGTTATAGTATTTTCTAATTAAAGCTTAAAATAGTATGCATGCATTGTTATTTGGTTTTTAAAAATTATCTTTGAAAAGCTTTTTTATGGAAAACAGAGCGGCATTTTAACAAAATAAAGATACTATTATGGATTTTAATCTTACCGAAGAGCATTTAATGATTCAGCAGGCTGCGAGGGATTTTGCTCAAAATGAATTGTTGCCAGGTGTAATTGAAAGAGACGAAAAACAAATTTTTCCGACTGAACAAGTTAAAAAAATGGGTCAGTTAGGATTTATGGGCATGATGGTTGACCCAAAATATGGTGGAAGCGGGCTCGACACAATTTCGTATGTAATTGCGATGGAGGAGATTTCAAAGGTAGATGCATCTGCTTCGGTAGTGATGTCTGTAAATAATTCTTTAGTTTGTTGGGGATTGCAGGAATTTGGTACCGAAGAGCAAAAACAAAAATATTTACCAGGTCTTGCTTCAGGAGAAATTCATGGTGCTTTTTGTTTAAGTGAACCTGAGGCAGGAAGTGACGCCACTTCACAGAAAACTACCGCTATTGATATGGGAGATCATTATTTGGTAAACGGTACAAAAAACTGGATTACAAACGGAAACACAGCATCTGTGTATTTGGTAATTGCCCAAACACATGCCGAATTAAAGCATAAAGGAATAAATGTCCTGATTATGACGAAAGACATGCCAGGATTTTCGATTGGCCCTAAAGAGCAAAAAATGGGTATTCGCGGTTCTGATACACATTCCTTAATGTTTAGTGATGTAAAAGTTCCAAAAGAAAATAGAATTGGAGAAGACGGCTTTGGATTTAAATTTGCAATGAAAACCCTTGCCGGAGGACGTATCGGAATTGCTTCTCAGGCTTTAGGAATTGCTTCTGGTGCTTATGAACTGGCTTTGAAATATTCTAAAGAAAGAAAAGCTTTCGGGACAGAAATCTGCAATCATCAGGCTATTGCTTTTAAATTGGCAGACATGGCAGTTAATATTGAAGCAGCACGACATTTATGTATGAAAGCAGCCTGGGATAAAGACCAGCATAAAAACTATGATGTAAGTGGGGCAATGGCAAAATTATTCGCTTCTCAGGTAGCAATGGATACGGCTGTTGAAGCAGTGCAAATTCATGGTGGAAACGGTTACGTAAAAGAATATCATGTTGAACGTTTTATGCGTGATGCCAAAATTACCCAGATTTACGAAGGAACTTCTGAAATTCAAAAAATCGTAATTTCAAGATCGGTTATTGCAGTATAATCTTACGAAAATTAATTATTATACAAACCCTTTCGAATTTAAGCTTCGAAAGGGTTTTGTTTTTAAGATGAAAATTTAATTACATTTACAATAATAGATTTGGCTTTATGTATGAAGATTTAAAATATTGGTATTTGCGGGATCACAAGCTGTTCAGAACTTTGAGCTTTTCTCAAATCAAACAATTATGCATTATTACAGGTTTTAAAAAAGCTTCAAAAGGCGAAATAATCTATTTTTCTTCTTCAGATGTGCCAAGAATATTTCTGCTTAAAAAAGGAAATATCAAGATTGTTGCCGTTGATGATGATGGCAATGAAACTATAAAAGACATTATTCAAAAAGGAGATTTGTTTGGTGAGTTGACTTTAGAAACCGACTATAAAAACGAAGAGTATGCAAAAGTCCTTTCTGATGATGTTGCCATATGCAGTTTTTTAATGTCTGACTTTGAAGATTTATTATTGAAAAACCCAACTTTGGCACTTTCGTATACCAAATTTGTAGGTTTGAAAATGAAACGCATTAAAAATAGTTATTCGAATTTAATTTCTAAAGATGCCAAAACCCGATTGTATCAGTTTCTAAAAGACTGGGCAGAAAAAGAAGGAGTTGTGGATGGAAATAAAATAACTATCGAAAATTATTTAACTCAAAATGATATTGCACAAATTATTTGTACCTCAAGACAAACCGCTACACAATTGCTAAACGAAATGGAAGCGAATAATTTGTTAACTTATAACCGAAAAGAAATTGTTGTTCAGGATATTACCAAATTATAATATTTGATGCCAATTGTAAATTAGCCGACATTTTGCTTTTTCATAGTGAAGTAGTTTTACATCATCAAAATGTAAAACCTTAAATTATGAAAAAATTACTTTTTATTTTTTTAGCAACTCTTACTGCAGTTGCTCATGCTCAAAATGCGGTTCCCAAATCTGCGACTGATATTGCTCCGTTATTAATAGGAGAGAAAATTTCAAACATTATTTTAAAATCAGCTGAAAATACAGATGTTCAATTAGCTGATTTGCTTAAAAAGAAAAAGAGTGTTTTAGTTTTTTATCGTGGCGGCTGGTGCCCGTATTGCAATACACATTTGCAGGCTTTGGCTGAAGCCGAAAAGCAAATTCTTGCTGAGGGATTCCAAATTATTGCCATAAGTCCGGATGCGCCTGCCAATTTGAAAATTACAGAAGAGAAAGATAAGGTAAAATATGCCCTGCTTTCTGATTCAAAAGGAGAATTGATCAAGGCAATCGGAATTGCTTTTGAAGCACCTGAAAACTATAAATCAGTAATTAACGTACATTCTAATGGATTGAATACTAACTTTTTGCCGGTACCCTCTGTTTTTGTAGTAAACACAGAGAATGAGATTTTGTTCGAATATATTTCGCCTGATTTCAAGCATCGTATTTCTGCTGAATTATTGGTTTCTGTATTAAAGAACTTAAAATAAACAGTGATGAAAAGATTAATAGTATTAGTATTGATTTTGATTTCCGGAATTTTAGTTGCTCAAAATGAAGGTAAAAGAATAAGTCAGTATAATTTAGAAAATAAAGTAGCCATTCAGGGATATGATCCGGTTGGTTATTTTACCCTGAAAAAAGCTATTAAAGGAAAAAAAGAGATTTCAGCATCGTATGAAGGGGTGACATATCAATTTTCCTCAACCGGAAATAAAGAAACGTTCTTGAAAAATCCATCAAAATATGAACCGCAGTATGGTGGATGGTGCGCCTATGCGATGGGGAGTGATGGTGGGAAAGTTGAAATAAATCCGGAAACTTTTAAAATTATTGACGGCAAATTATACCTATTTTACAATGCATATTTTAATAATACATTGAAAAGCTGGAATAAAGATGAAGCTAAATTAAAAAGTCAGGCTACTATTAATTGGAAAAAAATCTATAGATAAGCGCCATGAAAACGAAAATTATAAAATGGATTTTCAGGATTGTGGCTTCAGGAATTTTGTTGCAGACACTGTTTTTTAAATTCAGCGGCGCAGAAGAAAGTATTTATATATTTTCTACCTTAGGAATAGAACCCTACGGAAGAATTAGTACCGGAATAGCAGAGTTGATTGTTGCTGTTTTAATTTTAATTCCGAAGACAACATGGATTGGCGCTTTGGGTGGAATCGGAATAATGGCTGGTGCTATTGCATCTCATTTATTTGTCTTGGGAATAGAAGTTAAAAATGATGGAGGGTTGCTTTTTAGCCTGGCTTTAATTGCTCTCTTAAGCTGTTTCGCACTGCTTTATTTCGATAAAAATAAATTGTTTAATCTTCTAAATTTAAAATAGTTATGTTGTTAAAATCCATACGGCACATTTTAGACGAATTATTGTATCTTTTAAATCAATTGTCTGATCAGGATTATTTAAAACCCTGTCCGGCATTGAGTAATGCCACAATTGGTGAGCATACCCGACATGTTTTGGAGATGTTTCAATGTCTTGAAAGTTGTTATGATTCCGGAGTTTTAAATTATGACAACCGCGAACGAAACAACCAGATCCAAACCGAAACTGAATTTGCCAAAAAATGTATTGCCGCCATAAAAATGGGGCTGAGGAGCGAAAATAAAGTAATCTATCTGGAGCAAGTCATTGACGGCCATAATATTAGGATTCAAAGTAATTATTACAGAGAATTGCTTTATAATCTGGAACATTGTATTCATCATCAGGCATTAATAAAAGTGGCCGTTTTACAATTAGAAAACATTTCGGTTGATGAAAATTTTGGAGTTGCCCGATCCACCATAGAATATAGAAAGCAATGTGTACAGTAAGTTTTGTAAATAATAATGAAGGTATAATTATTACCTCAAATCGTGACGAAAAAGTGATTCGTCCGAGTGCTGCAGCGCCTAAAAATTATTGCCGAAATGGTAAAAATATAATGTATCCAAAAGATACAAAAGCAGGAGGAACGTGGTTTGTGATTGATGAAAGCAAAACTGTTTTAGTGCTACTGAATGGTGGAAAAGACAAACATATACCGGAGCTTATTTACAGAAAGAGCAGAGGATTGATTGCTTTAGATATTATTTCAAGCGAATCGCCAAAGGAATTTTGGAATCAGATTAACCTCGAAGATGTCGAACCTTTTACATTGGTTTTGTATCAGCAGGAAGAATTGCATGAATTGGTTTGGGATGGTCTCGTTAAAATGAAAACTTTATTAGATGCCAGTAAAAATCATATTTGGTCATCGGTTACTTTGTATCCGAAGGAAATCAGACAAAAAAGATCAAATTGGTTTAGTGATTTCCTAATAGCTAAAAAAGAAATTTCGGCTAACGAAATTTTGGATTTTCATCGAAATACAGAACAGGACGATTCAGAAAATGGTCTCATCATCAATAGGGAAAATGTATTGAAAACGGTAAGTATAACCCAGGCTGTAATCGAAAAAAACAAATGCATTTTGCGGTATTATGATTTAATGGATACCCAGGATTTTTCGTCCACTTTTATTAGTATTTAAAACTTACAGATGAAACTATTTATCCATAAAATCAGTAATTGGGAGTATTGGCCGTTTCAGGTTTTATACCTTCCCATTTATTTTCTTTGGGCGTATTATGCGATCAGGGCAAGGTCGATTTTTTTCTTTAACGCCTCAAATCCAAAAATAAAAAATGGCGGATTCATGATGGAGAGCAAAAAACAGATTTACGATTTACTTCCCGAAAAATTTTATCCAAAAACAATTTTTATTCGTGAAAATACTGATTTTGAGAGTGTTGTGAATACAGTTGTGGAAAAGGAAATTTATTTTCCATTGATAGCAAAACCGGATATTGGCTTGCGTGGTTCGGGCGTAAAAAAAATAAAAACAGTTTCAGAATTAAAAAAATATGCCGAGAAAGCAAATTTTGATTTTTTAATACAGGATTTGATTCCGTTTCAAAATGAAGTGGGGATTTTTTATGTGCGTCATCCGCTTCAAAAAACCGGAAAAATAACCGGAATTGTTTCCAAAGAATTTCTGATTGTGAAAGGGGATGGGAAGTCAACCATTGAGGAGCTAATCAAGCAAACTCCACGATTTGAATTACAGCTTGAGGTTTTAAAACAAGAATACGGCGATCAGTTGTATACTATTTTACAGAAAGGGGAGACGAAAAATCTGGTTCCGTTTGGGAATCATTGCCGCGGTGCAAAATTTCTGGATGACAGTGATTTGATTACGCCTAAATTAACGGCAATGATGAATGAAATCGCTGTTCAAATTCCCGAGTTCTATTTTGGTCGTTTCGATATCATGTACAATACCTTTGAAGAATTGGAACGTGGAGAAAATTTTCAGATCGTTGAACTCAACGGTGCAGCGAGTGAACCTACACATATTTATGATCCTAAACATTCGGTTTGGTTTGCCTGGAAAGAACTGGCGAGACATATCACGTATATGTATGAAATAAGTGTTGAAAATCATAAAATGGGAGTGCCTTATTTAGATTATAAAGTTGGAATGCGAGAATACAGACTGCATTTGGCACAGAATAATAAAATCATGAATATTTAAAATGAAAAGATTAAAGAATATAGCAGTAGGATTTGTAGTGAGTTTTTTAGGCTCAATTCCGCTGGGATATTTAAATCTGGCAGGCTTAGAGATTTACTCCAAATCCGGACTTAATAATCTCATTTTCTTTTTGTTTGGAGTTGTTTTTGTCGAGACTTTTGTCATTTATTTCACGCTGATTTTTGCAAAGCAGCTGGTGCGAAACAAAAAATTAATGAAAATTATCGATTTGTTTTCGGTAGTATTTATGTTTGTCCTGGCTTATGTTTTTTATTTCAGTTATAATCAAACAACAAAATCAGACATTAATTTACGGGATTATCTTATGTATTCTCCTTTTATGATAGGTGTTGTATTGAATTGTTTTAATGTTTTACAATTTCCTTTTTGGACCAGCTGGAACCTATATTTGCTTAATGGAAAGTATATTAGCATTGAAAAAAAGTTAAAATATTATTATATTGCAGGAACTTTGATTGGGATTTTTTTAGGAATGTTTAGTTTGATTATTTTATTACAGACTATTTTCCATAAAGCAAATCAATTTTCAAAGTATATTATGCCAGTTATTATTCCGCTGTTTTTTATTGTTTTAGGGAGTATTCAGGTATATAAAGTGTATAAAAAATATTTTAAATCTGCGACTTTAGACCTATAGTTTTCTGAAGTCTAAACCTTCAGTTATGAAAAGATTTTATTTTCTTCTTTTTCCGTTATTTTTATTAAGCTGTAAATCAAATCCTGTTACGGCAGGCAAAAAAGTATCACAATCAGATTCGAAACTTTTAGAGATTCCTTATAAAGTAAAGGAATCTGAAGTTTCAGATTTTTTAAAATACCTTTCTTCAGATGAATTAGAAGGGCGTGAAACCGGAACTCAGGGTATCGAAAAAGCAGCTGTTTTTTTAGAGGACTTTTTGAAGGAGAATAATGTAAAGCCTTATTTCAGTACTTATCGTGATACACTTACCAATTTTAAATTACCAGCTTATAATATTGTTGGGTTTTTGGAAGGAAGTGATCCTGAACTCAAAAAAGAGTTTGTGGTGTTAAGCGCCCATTACGATCATATTGGCGTGTTGAAAAATAAGCAGGAAGATCAAATAAATAATGGTGCAAACGATGATGCCTCAGGAGTGACTGTCGTTGCCCAGATGGCGAAATATTTTGCCGAAACAAAATCAAACAAACGCAGTATTCTTTTTGTATTTTTTGCCGGAGAAGAAAAAGGTCTTTTAGGTTCTAAAAGTTTAGCGGAGAAACTGAAAACCCAAAATTTTAATATATATACCCAATTGAATATCGAGATGGTTGGTGTGCCAATGAAACGTGATTATTTGACCTATGTAACCGGTTTCGATAAATCGAACATGGCTGAAAAGATTAATCAATATACTGGTAAAAACACCATTGGATTTTTGCCTAAGGAAGCTGAATACCAATTATTCTACAGATCGGATAATCATACCTTTTATGAAATGTTCAAAAAGCCGTGCCAGTCAATAAGTACTTTTGATTTTGAAAATTTTGATTTTTATCACCATGTTTCAGATGAATTTAAGTTGATGGATATTCCACATATGACTAAATTTATTCAGGAATTCTTGCCTGCTGTGACTCAAATTGCAACAACTCCAACGCAGGAAATTACTATGAAATAACAGTTCTTTTTATTGGATTTGTTTATTTTTGCCAAATGAAAAATATCATCATTACAGGAACTTCAAGAGGAATAGGTTATGAACTGGCTTTGCAGTTTGCGAATTCAGGTCATCAGGTTTTGGCTATTTCCAGAAAAACACCACAAACCCTTTTAGAACACCAAAATATTACGTGTCTTTCAGTTGATTTAGCAGATGAATCTCAATTGAATATTGTGAGTGATTTTCTTTCTTCATCATGGAAAAAAGTTGATGCCGTTGTACATAATGCCGGTGCTTTGCTTTTAAAACCTTTTGCAGAAACCACACAGGCGGATTTTGAAAGTATTTACAAAGTAAATGTTTTTGCAGTAGCCAATCTTACCCGAATCTGTTTGCCCTATCTTGAAAAAGGAAGTCACGTTGTAACTATCAGTTCGATTGGTGGCGTGAGAGGAAGTCTTAAATTTGCCGGATTATCAGCGTATAGTTCAAGTAAAGGAGCTGTTGGTACCCTAACCGAATTACTTGCTGAAGAATACAAAGAAAAAGGTATTTCATTCAATGTTCTGGCTTTGGGATCTGTTCAGACAGAAATGCTAAATGAAGCCTTCCCAGGTTATCAGGCTCCGATTTCTGCAGAGGGGATGGCAACTTATATTTATGATTTTACATTAAACGGAAATAAATATTTTAATGGGAAAGTATTGGAAGTTTCTTCAACGAATCCATGAGTTAAATTCCAATTGAAATAACATCTAACTTTTAACAGATAACATCTAACTTTTAAATTGAACGAAACACTCGCAAGATATATACCGGAACACGCTGTAAAGCCAGTTTTTGATTTGATCGTTGCCAATCAGGTGCATCTTAAGATCGTGAATGAGCGCCAGACGCGCCATGGCGATTACAGAAGAGGGCCGAGTGGCAAACACGAAATCACGGTAAATGCGAGCTTAAATAAATATCGTTTTTTGATTACGCTGATTCATGAGATCTCGCATTTGGTGGCTTTTGAAAAATTTGGAAGAAACATCAAACCTCATGGAAACGAATGGAAGTTTACGTTTCAGCGAATGATGGTACCTTTTATCAGACCGGAAATTTTCCCGGGTCAATTACTTCCGTTGTTGGCGAGGCATTTTAAAAACCCTTCAGCAAGCAGTGATACCGATACCACTTTATCTCTGGCTTTGAAACAATACGATGCAAAGAACGATAAAAATTACGTTTTCGAAATTCCGTACGGAAGTGTTTTCAGAATAAAAAATGGTAAAATATTCAAAAAATTAGCTGTGAGGACGAAACGTTTTGAATGTATTGAAATCAGCTCAGGAAGAACGTATCTCTTTAACCCAAATGCAGAGGTAGAGTTGATAAATATTCAATAGAAAATTCCAATTTTTTAAATTACTTCGTCTGTTCGATAGCGCTGGGGTTCAAATTCTAACGACCAAAAAAATTCCAAATCCCAATTTATATGTTTGGAATTTGGAATTTGCTTTTTATTGGAAATTTAAAAGGTTTTAACCTTTCAAATAAGCTTCTCGCACTTTTTTAAACAAGTTTGAAGAGTACACAAATTTTACAATGTCTTTATTATCGGTTCTAAAGATCTCTTCTTTAGTTCCCTGCCAGGCTTTTAATCCTTTTTTCAGGAAAACAATATTTTCTCCAATTTCCATTACTGAGTTCATATCGTGCGTATTGATTACGGTTGTGATATTGTATTCTTCGGTAATTTCCTTGATCAGGTTATCAATCAAAGTTGAAGTGTTTGGGTCTAATCCTGAATTAGGTTCGTCACAAAATAAATATTTTGGATTGTTTACAATAGCGCGGGCAATAGCAACACGTTTTTGCATACCTCCGGAAATCTCAGAGGGTAATTTTTTATGTGCCTCAACCAGGTTTACTCTTTCCAGAACGAAGTCAACACGTTCTTTAATTTTTGCCCTATTGTCATTTGTAAACATCCTTAACGGAAAAGCCACATTCTCTTCAACAGTCATGGAATCGAATAAAGCACTACCCTGAAAAACCATTCCAATCTCCGTTCTTAATTCTCTTTTTTCATCCGGATCCAAACTTGAATAAACACGTCCGTCAAACTCAATTGTGCCGGAATCAGGAGCGTGGATTCCTAATAAAGTTTTTAACAAAACCGTTTTCCCGGATCCACTTTGTCCAATAATCAGATTGGTCTTTCCGGTTTCAAAAACGGTAGAAATACCTTTTAAAACCTTACTGTCGCCAAATGATTTCTCTATATTTTTTACTTCTATCATTATCCTAATAATAATTGAGTTAGTATATAATTAAAAAGAATAATACAAACCGATGTCCATACAAACGAAACGGTACTTGCTTTACCAACTTCAAGTGCGCCGCCTTTCATGTAATATCCGTGAAAAGATGGGATTGTGGCTAATAACATCGCAAAAATTAAAGTTTTAATGAAGGCATACGTAATATGAAAAGGAATAAATTCCATCTGTGCACCCTGAATAAAGTCCTGACTAGTCGAAAAACCTCCATATGCACAAGCAAGCCATCCGCCAAAAATACCCAGGAACATACTAATTCCGATTACAAAAGGATACATTAATAAAGCTACTATTTTTGGAAAAACAAGATAGTTTAATGAATTTACTCCCATAACTTCAAGAGCATCAATCTGTTCTGTAACGCGCATCGTTCCAATACTGGAAGTAATGTAAGATCCCATTTTTCCCGCCATAATTACAGAAATAAATGTAGGAGCAAACTCCAAAATTACGGATTGACGTGTAGCAAAACCAATTAAATATTTTGGAATCAAAGGATTAGTTAAATTTAGTGCGGTTTGAATGGCTACAACGCCACCAATAAAGAAAGAAATAAAACAAACGATACCAAGAGAGTCGATAATCAAGTCATCGATTTCTTTGAAAATCAATTTTTTCATCACAGACCATTTGGTCTGCTTATTGAAAATTTCTTTCAACATTAAAAAATATCTTCCTACTTGAGATAAATAACGAATTAGCATCATAGTTTTTGAAATATTGGCTAAGGTAAAAAGAAGTTACGAGTTTTGGGGTATGAGTTATAGATTTTCGGCTGTTTTCCGAATCAAATTAACTTTTCTTTCATTTTTTTGAAACGGTAATTTCTAATAAATTTGGCTTGTTCGTCTGTAACCAATAAAGGAGTTTTAGCCGTTTTAGCTTTCCAGAATCCCTTGATATAGTCCAGAAACAGAAAAGGTTTTTTCTTCATCATTGCTAATTTAGCTGATGCAATTGCCGTAATCCAGAAGCCGTATCCTAAGGTATAAAAAGCTTCGCCCTGTTTGTAACGTGCTGTTTTATTATAATTGGCGCCTGTTGGTTTAAGGTGTTTTACATGTAAAGATTCATCTGTAACTACTTTCCAATCGTAATATTTACAAAGCAGTTCGTCTACCGTGTCCCATCCCATTGCAGGTTTTAAACCTCCAATTTGATGAAAAGTTGCTTTTCTGTACGCTTTTAAGGCACCACGAATATGATCTTTGTCAGTCAGATTTTCCAATATCCAATCGCCATTTTTTTCAATGTAACAGAATCCGCCTGCCATCCCAATTTTTGGATCAGATTGAAAATGTCTGATAATGGTTTCGAAATAGTTGGGAGGAAAAATCAAATCGCCGTCTATTTTTACCATAATATCGTATTCTGAATCCAAAGTTTCGAAGCCTTTCTGAAAAGCCTGAATTACTTTGCTTCCCGGCATATGAATTACATCTGAAGTTTTGTTTACTACAGAAATATACGGATTCTCTTTAGCGAAACCCAAAACAACTTCTTCTGTTCTATCATTCGAGTTGTCATTTACTACCACAATTTTTGATGGTAAAACAGTCTGAGAAACCAGAGATTGTAAAGTCAGGCCAATTAAATCCTGTTCATTATGTGCGGGAATGACAATGTAGTATTTCATAAAATAATTATGGATTGTAAATTATTAATTATGAATTTTCTCTGCGTAAACAATATAATATCTATTGGTGAAGCTGCGTAAAAAAGGTCTTAATCCAAACTTTTTTACCGGGTTTGTCCATTTTTGTCTGTCGATAATTTTCCACCCTGTTTTTTCTAAAAGCCAGTCCAATTGCCAGTCTTCAAATTCATGGTAATGTCTGTCCCACATATCTGTTTTAGAACGATACGCCGGAGAAAACCACAAACGCATCGGAATCGAAATCAAAAGTTTGTTTGACTTTATTTCATTTAAAATCGTAAACGGATTGAGTAAATGTTCAAAGATTTCAAATGCCGTTACAACATCCTGATTATCTGTTCTTAAAACGTTTTGATCCAAATCTAAATCTTCGCCGGTTGTATTTTTTACAGAATATCCTGCTTCTTTCATAATTTTAGAAAACGGATTTTCGACTCCTAAATCCAGGATTGTTTCAGAAGTTTTGATATGCTTTTGTAAAAATTCTAAAGTAAGTTTGAATCTTTTATTTGGAAACGTTTTTTCGTACATAGCTATTGAAGTGAACGAAGCAAAAATATCGTTCTTGATTTTATAATTAGGTCGCAAAGATACAAAGTTATCTTCTTTTTTTGGTGTTTTTTAGCCCAGATGGAAATGAAAAGCCCACGACTTAAAAAGTGTAGTTTTTACAGGTTTAAAGAAGCGACTAAAAGAAGCTTTTTTAAGACGTAGAAAAACACATTTTTTAAGTGTGGACTTGTAATGTACAGCTGGATTAGCTTCTAAAAATTAATATCTGTAAACAAATGCATTAACGTTCATTCCTGCTCCAACCGAAGCAAAAATAACGACATCGCCTTTGTTGATTTCGTGATTTTCTATTTTTCCCTGAATTAGCAGATCGTATAAAGTAGGAACTGTTGCAACACTGCTGTTTCCTAAATCATGGATGCTCATTGGCATAATGTCTTTGGGAGCGGTTTTGTCGTACAGTTTATAAAAACGATCGATAATGGCTTCGTCCATTTTTTCGTTTGCCTGGTGAATCAGGATTTTTTTCACCTCATCAATAGGAATTCCGCTTTTGTCTAAACAGCTTTTCATGGCGCTCGGAACCTGGCTTAATGCAAATTCGTAAATTTTACGGCCGTACATTTTGATGTATTTAATATCCGGATCCAAGTCTGGATTGTATGATTTGCCAAAGTATAAATAATTGGCTTCATCATTTGCAAAAGTTGCACTTTCGTAAGAAAGCAAACCAGTTTCATCATCATTCGAAGCTTCTAAAATTGAAGCACCCGCTCCGTCAGAATAAATCATCGAATCGCGATCATGGTCATCAACAACTCTTGATAAAGTTTCGGCTCCAATTACCAACACTCTTTTTGCCATTCCGGATTTGATGAATGCATTGGCTTGCAACACTCCTTCGATCCAGCCCGGACATCCAAAAAGAATATCGTAAGCGACACATTTTGGATTTTTGATATCCAGTTTATGTTTCACACGGGTCGCTAAACTCGGAATCATATCCGATTGATTAGTCCCACATTTTACGTCGCCAAAATTATGTGCGAAAATGATATAATCTAATGACTCCTTGTCAATATTTGCATTTGCAATTGCCTTTTCGGCAGCAAAAAAAGCTAAATCTGAAGTGATATGATTATCCTCTGCATAACGACGATTTTCGATCCCTGTTATTCCCTTGAATTTTTTAATTACAACTTCGTTTGGATATCCAAAAGGAGTACCGTCTTCATTTAAAAAAACATGTTTGTCAAAATCAGTATTTTTAACTTCCTTCTGCGGAATATAACTTCCGATGCCTATTATTTTTATTTTCATTAGTCCTTTTTCCAAAATTTTACGCTAATTTATAAATAAATATAATATTACAATCATAAAAATTACTATGCATGCATATAATTATCAAATAGTAATTTTTGATTGAAAATATTGTTTATTTTTTAATGAAAATTCTATTTTGTAAAGATTTCAAACGATTGAAATAAAGAATAGAATACCTAAAATAATAAAATGCCCCGAATTATCGAGGCATTTACGGGTATTAAACAAGTGTCCTAATTAATAGGAAACTAAAGTTGTAATACTGGATGCAGGTAAATTGATTCCGAAGTTACCTCCGGATACACTAATATTGTCAGAAATTAAATTGGATGAATTAGTTGTTTTATACCTATTAAAGCCGCTGATTGATATATTGTTATAGGTAAAAGGCTGGTATGTAATTTCGGAATTATCATTTATAGCGACAATAACTATTTTGTTATCTTTTTTATATGCTGTAATGTAAACTCCTGAAGATGGATTTGGGGTACAATTTATTTTATTAAATCCAGGGCGTATATATTTAGAGAAGTGTGCCATTGCATAACCACGCTTAGTAATATTACCGTTTTCATCAAGCAAGCCGTAGCTTCTTCTTATATACCACCATGTATACATACTGTAACCTGCAACCATACATTTGTGTATTTCTTTAGCAGTGTTCATAGCGCCAGTCCAAATGTTAGCATCGTTAGTGTCTGTAATATGCTCCGTCATCCAGACTTCTTTTCCAAAATTTACATATGTTGGATTGGCACCGTATATGTGACCAGCAATATAACTAGTTTTATTTTTGGCTGTAGTGTTGCTCAGGTAGGTGTTAATATAAGTGGTGTTCATGTTAAAAGGTTCTGGTGCCATTATTTTAGTACCACAGTTATCTCCCTGGGCTGCAACAAAATTAGCAACTTCTGAAGCCGTCAGCTCCATCGATTCATAGTTTACATTAATATTAGGCTCATTTATTGGACTGATGGCAGCAACTCCTCCTACGGTTGTATTGAAGTTTTTAAGATGTTGTGCGTAAGCAGAATAAGAACTTGTTTTTAGTTTGCCCGCCACGAGATTGTTATTGTCTTTCATTGATGCTGGTGCAGTCCATGATGAAGCTATGATAGTAGCTCCATATGATTTAGCGGCATCGATTGTTGCTTTTTCAGCAGTCCAATCAGAACTGTTAGGAGAAATTCTTACCCTAAGGACACTTAGTCCTAAACCTTCAGTCGTTGAGAAAGCTTTAATTTTTTGACTGGCTGTTAAATCTGCTACCCAGCCTCGAATGTTTGCTCCTCCAAAACCTCGAATGTATTGTTGAGGGGAGTTTGCATCAATGATTGCATTGGAACTTACTTTGGCAGTAAGATTTGTAGGCTTTATATCTTTTACCAAAGATGTGTTTTCAATTACTGCAGATTCTTCTTCTTTAGAGCAGCTTGTAAATGTTAAAAGACTAATTAATAATAAAAATGCGATTCTTTTTTTCATAATAATGGTTTTTTGAGGTTAAATATTTGACTAATATAATAATAAAACACAACCGATTGTGGGAAAAAGATTAAAATTTTTTTATCTAAAATTTTAATTATTAATGTTTTAGTTATTTGATAAGCATATTCATGATATTATTTAGGTTAAAATCAAACAACCGATTGTAAAAAAAAGAATAAGAAAAAACTACTAATAGCGTTGCTTTACAAATAAATGATTGTTTTTAGTAAAATCAAATTATCGGGGGGATATTTAATAATTACAGAAACAAAAAAGAGCTACTAATTTGTAGCTCTTTAATAAAGGATTTTAAATTTATCTGATCAAATCTGAAAAATTTTCAATTGGAATGATTTTTTTTAATCTTACATGTAGGCTTCAATAGGAGCACAGCTGCAGATTAAGTTTCTGTCACCATAAGCATCATCTACACGACGAACAGATGGCCAGAATTTATTTTCAGCAATGTAGTCTAATGGGTAAGCTGCTTTTTCTCTGGTATATGGGAAATCCCAAGTATCAGTTGTCAACATTGCCAATGTATGAGGTGCATTTTTCAATAAGTTGTTTTTATCATCGGCTGTTGCAGCTTCAATTTCTTTTCTGATTGAAATAAGAGCATCACAAAAACGATCTAATTCAGCTAAATCTTCAGATTCAGTTGGTTCGATCATTAAAGTTCCTGCAACCGGGAAAGAAACCGTAGGAGCGTGGAAACCATAATCCATCAAACGTTTTGCGATATCCCCAACTTCAATTCCGTTTTCTTTAAACGAACGGCAATCCAAGATCATTTCATGAGCTGCTCTTCCGCACTCTCCGGTATAAAGAATTGGGTAGTGTCCTTCGAAACGCGCTTTCATGTAGTTAGCATTCAAAATTGCATGCTCTGTAGCACTTTTTAATCCTTCAGCACCCATCATGGTAATGTAACCGTAAGAAATTAAACAAACTAAAGCTGATCCGTAAGGTGCAGATGAAATTGCTGTAATTGCTTGTTCGCCACCAACTTTTAAGATTGGGTTTGTTGGTAAAAATGGAACTAATTTTTCGTTCACACAGATTGGTCCAACTCCAGGTCCGCCGCCACCGTGAGGAATAGCGAATGTTTTGTGTAAGTTTAAGTGACAAACGTCAGCGCCAATGGTTGCTGGGTTAGTTAAACCAACTTGCGCGTTCATGTTAGCACCATCCATATATACTAATCCGCCGTTATCGTGGATTAATTTAGTGATTTCGATAATTGAAGATTCGAAAACTCCGTGAGTAGAAGGATACGTGACCATTAAACAAGATAAATCATCTTTATGTTCAATCGCTTTTTCTCTTAAATCCTCTACATCAATATTTCCTTCAGGAGTCGTTTTAGTAACGATGATTTTCATTCCGGCCATCGCTGCAGAAGCAGGATTGGTTCCGTGAGCCGATGAAGGAATTAAACATACATTACGGTGACCTTCGTTTCTTGATAAGTGGTACGCACGAATAGCCATTAAACCTGCATATTCTCCCTGAGCTCCTGAGTTAGGCTGCAATGTAGTTCCGGCAAATCCGGTAATTACATTTAATTGCTCCTCCAGTTTTTTTAGCATGGTAATGTAACCTTCAGCTTGCTCAATTGGTGCAAATGGATGGATACTGTTCCAGTTTGGCATTGATAAAGGCAGCATTTCTGAAGCTGCGTTTAATTTCATCGTACAAGAACCTAATGAAATCATCGAATGATTCAATGATAAATCTTTACGCTCTAATTTTTTGATGTAACGCATGATCTGACTTTCTGAATGATGATTGTTGAATACATCATGCGTTAAGAAAGACGATGTTCTCTCTAACGAAGCAGGTAATTGACTTGCAGTAGCTAATTCAGATACGGTGAAAGTTTCTTTTCCTAAAGCCTCAGCAAAAATGGCTATAATTTGGTTGATGTCAGCAATTGAGGTTGTTTCGTTAAACGAAATCGAAATGCTATCAGCATCAGGGTAGAAAAAGTTTACTTTGTTTTTCTCCGCAACAGCTTTTACTTTTTGAGCATCTGCTTTTACCAAAATAGTGTCAAAGTAAGCTGTGTTGGTTTGGTAAACGCCTAATTTATTTAAAGCTTCAGCAGCCGTAACTGCCGATGCGTGAACTTTATTTGCAATATATTTTAATCCTTTTGGTCCGTGGTAAACGGCATACATTCCGGCCATAACTGCTAATAAAACCTGAGCAGTACAAATATTTGAAGTCGCTTTTTCACGTTTAATGTGCTGTTCACGGGTTCCTAAAGCCATACGTAAAGCGCGGTTTCCATTTACGTCAATAGAAACTCCGATGATGCGACCCGGCATCGATCGTTTGTATTCATCTTTAGTTGCAAAAAATGCAGCATGAGGACCTCCGTAACCCATTGGTACACCAAAACGCTGTGAAGTTCCAACTACAACAGCAGCTCCCATTTCTCCTGGAGAGGTTAAAGTGGCTAATGATAAGATGTCTGCAGCAACGGCAACTTTTATTTCGTTTTCTTTTGCTTTAGAGATAAAAGCCGAATAGTCGTTTACTTGTCCGTATTTTCCAGGGTATTGAAGAATAGCCCCGAAGAATTCATTAGAGAAATCAAAGGTTTCATGATTTCCAACTATCAATTCAATTCCAACCGGAGTTGAACGTGTTTGAAGTACCGATAATGTCTGAGGTAAGATTTCTTCTGAAACGAAGAATTTGTTTACGTTGTTTTTCTTTTGATCACGCGTACGAACATCAAATAACAACGCCATTGCTTCAGCAGCAGCAGTTCCTTCGTCAAGCAAAGAAGCGTTGGCAATTTCCATTCCTGATAATTCGATCACTGTAGTCTGGAAATTCAAAATAGCTTCAAGACGTCCCTGGGCAATTTCAGCCTGGTAAGGCGTATAAGCTGTGTACCATCCCGGATTTTCGAAAATATTTCTTTGAATTGGTGCCGGAACGATAGTTGGGTGATAGCCCAAGCCAATATATGATTTAAATGTTTTGTTTTTCTTTCCTAATTCACGAATATGATTCGCGAATTCGTATTCTGTCATCGCAGGATCTAAACTCAAAGGTGCTTTTAGACGAATATCATCTGGGAGAGTTTCGTAAACAAGTTGTTCAATCGACTCCACTCCGATGGTCTTTAACATGTGTTGAAGATCTGTTTCTCTTGGGCCAATGTGTCTTAAAGCAAAAGCATCTGTTCTCATTTGTAGCTATCTATTTTTTAAAAAGAGAATGTAAATTTGCAAAGTATATTTTCGGATTTAATCTAACTTATACAAGCTTTATTACATTTTATGGTAAATGTGTTGTTTTTTTGTGGCGCAAAATTAAGTATTATTAATAATTTAATGGGTATTTTTAACTTCAATTTTTATGAATTTTTCAACTAACAAGTTGATTTATTAACAATTGATTAGGTTTAAGACATGAAACTACTAAAGAAGATATTGGATTTTTATTTAAATAGCAGTATTCACGTGGCTTTGTCCTGTTATGCTTTGGTTCGTGTTACGTTTCATGTGTTTCATATTCAGTATAATGAACCGATGGCGTTGTTCGTTTTTTTCGGAACAATTGTGGGGTATAATTTTGTTAAATATGATGCCTTGGTCCGGGTCAAAAGAAAGCCGGTTGGAATTCAATTGAAAGTTATTGCAGTTTTGAGTTTTGTTTCGGTTATTTTAGTTGGTTATTATTTTTTTCAGCTTAAGCGAATTACACAAATTGTCTCTGTTGTAATATTTGCCATAACAGCACTTTATACTTTACCTTTTTTTCCTAATCGAAAAAATGCCAGAAACTGGGCAGGTGTGAAAATATATATTGTAGCGCTCTGTTGGGTAGGAGCGACATTGGTTTTACCTGTCATAAATGCAGAAATTGATTTTACGGATAATTTTTTTATAAAATGTATTCAGCGGTTTATATTGGTTTTTGTCCTCATCCTTGTTTTTGAAATTTTGGATCTGGCCAATGACGATCCGCATTTGAAAACTGTTCCGCAGACAATCGGCGTAAAACGTACTAAAGTTTTAGGGTTTTCACTTTTGGTTCCGTTTTGGGTTGTTGGAATACTAACATTTGATTTTCACGATCTCGTCATCAATCTTATTATGGTGGTTATGCTGATGCTATTTATATTGTTTGCCAATCCAAACCGATCTAAATATTATACTTCTTTTTGGGTCGAAAGCGTACCGATTCTTTGGTGGCTGATGATTGCTTTTTTGTGATTACATTAATATATTAATGTGTCTATTAAGTTATTGATTTGTAATAACTTGTAATTGATTATTGTTCTCTTATAACCAAGAATTTCCATCTTATGACATTTTTTAATTCAAAGCTAAATATCTGACATAGCTTTGATATAGAAAATAAATACTATTTCTATTTAGATATAGAATGGGAAGTAAATAAGTGGAGCAGAACCCACTTAAAAAAACGAGGCGGTTCTGAAAAGCCTTACGAGTAAGAAGAAATATAAATTAAAAAAGTTATGTCAGATTTATTAGCAGGTGCTTATTTAGCAAAAGGCACAATAGGAAATGTTGGAATGCCAGGTGCTCCAATCGCAAGTTTTAGTTTAGTAGTTGTACCATCACAGAATTCTGTATCGGGTACAGTAGTAGTTACTCAGGCTATACAAGGCCCGGATAGTCATATTGTAGTTCCGGTAACGGGAAAAATATATGCAACAGGGTTTGGAAACGTTACAAAAGTAGTCAGTCTTCATGGACAATATGTTCATTCAGTTCCTCCACCGGCTATTGGTTCTTTTTTAGCTGATTTTGATGCTCATTTAGCAATTGACAACTCATGGAACGGTACAGGAGGTTTTTCATATTACCAACACCAAATTGAAAATGTACCGGTTGCTGCGGCAAAAAGCTTGCAGGAAGAACTAGTATAAAGTAAAATCTTAATTGAAATTCTATTTTGGGGAATAGAGATCATATAAGATTTTTTTATTTAAGAAGGTCATCTGTACAAGATGATCTTTTTTATTTGCCGATAGTGCTTTTCTAAGCAATTCTATTTCATATGATTTAATTATTCTCAGATACCTCTTTAAGAATTTTATTTCTCTCTAACAGAAAATTAATCAGATGATTTTTTAGAAAAAGAGAATCGAATATCTTTCCAATAATACCAAACGGAGTTTCATATTCCAGCTTATCTGTCATTATGGTAACGCCGTTTTTTTCTTCAAAAGAATGTTCGTGTCTGAAGGTTTTGAATTTTCCTTCTTCCATTTCATCCACAAAATAATTATACAAATCCATTGCTGTAATTTTGCTTTTATGGGTAAGATAAAATCCGAAATGTTTGCCTCGCCAGGTTACGGTTTCGTTAAGATTGATTAACCCTGATGTCACACCGGCGATTACAGATTCATTTGATTTACTGGCAGATTGTTGGTGAATATCTATATTTCTTGAAGCATCAAAAACGATTTGTTTTGATGCTTTTATTTTTGTTGTGAGGTGTATGGTTGTCATGATTTTTGAGTTGTAAACCTAACAGGTTTTTAAAACCTGTTAGGTTTTTTGATTGCTTAATAAATTTTCAAATGCATCATCAATATCTCCAAACTTAAATTTAAAACCATTTTCCAAAAGTCTTTTCGGAATCACATTTCTGCTTTTCAATACTAATTCTGCTTCTGTTCGAATGAAGAAAGATCCAATTTTAAGCAGCAAAATATTCATCGGAATACCAAAAGGAAAGTCAACCGCTTTTCGAAGTTTCGCCATAAAATCTGAGTTCGGAATTGGTTCCGGAGAAACGACATTTATAACTCCGATTATTTCTTTTTCAATGATAAAATCAACCGCATTGGCAAAATCCTCTTCATGAATCCAACTTACAAATTGATTTCCTTTTCCCTGTTTTCCGCCAAAGCCAGTTTTTGCCAAAGTCTTTAACGGAATAAAAGCACCGCCATTTTTACCTAAAACAATTGAAGTTCGCAAAGCTGTTTTTAAAGTATTTGGAGTTTCAGTTTTAAAAAATGCTTTCTCCCAGGAAAGTGCCACATTTATAGAAAAATCATTTCCTATTTCACCATTAATTTCATCCATTTGTTTGTCCAAAGAAAAACGATAAATAGTTGCCGTCGATGAATTTAGCCAATGTTTAGGTGGATTTTTACAATTCAGAATCGCTTTGTTTAAAATTTTGGTACTTTCAATTCTGGATAATAAAATCTCTTTTTTATTTTTTTCAGTATAACGGCAGTCAACAGATTTTCCTGCGAGATTGATTAAAACTGTTGCGTTTTCCAATTCATTTTCCCATCCTGAAAAAGTTTTTGCATTCCAGTTAATATATTTTATTCCGTCAATTATTTGAGTTTTTCCTCTGGTAAGGATTACAATCTCATCAAATTTATCTTTGAAATGATTGACTAAAACCTGTCCTAAAAATCCGGTTCCGGCTGCGATGATGAGTTTTTTCATTCTATGTGATTTTTTTAGCCACGAATTGCGCGAATTTGCACTAATTTTTGGATATAATTATTAAAGTATAATTGGTGAAAATTTGTGTAATTCGTGGCAAACTTTTTTATTAGTTATTATGCTTTAAAAACCAACCTTTCTTCCTGAGCTTCTTTCGCTTTTCTTTTTCCTCTAAAGAAGAAGTACAAATTAAAGAATAACATGAAGCCAAGATAGATAGAAAATCCGCCAATCTTGTAGCTTAATCGTTCAATCAATTCCTGATAGCTGTTTTCGCTAATATTCATTTGAAGGATCATGAGTGCAAAGCCAATATTTAAAAGATAAAACCCTGTTTCGAAAAGTCTGTTTGTAGCTTCGGCAATATCTTCACGCCCTTTGAAAATGTCGAGCATAAAGATTTTCCCATTTTTAAAAAGCGTTTTAGAAACATAATAAGTAAGGAACAAAGCGATTGGTAAATAAATGCCGTAACCGATTAAGATTTTTGTAGTTTCCATGATATTTGATTTTAGTTGTTATTTAATTAATTTGTGAATGTACTTGGTTAGAATTATAATGTTGAAATAATGTAGTATTGAAATAATGAAAATGATTATAGCTGTTTTTATTCCGATAGTCTCAATTAATTGCGTTGATGATGAAATTTTTTGCCACGAAATAAGCGTCATAGCACAATAGCCAATATTTAAAAGATAATAGCCCAAAAGCAAAACCTGATTGATTTTTTGACAAATATCCGCATGATTCGGAATTAACTCTGCGACATAAATATTTCCGTTTTTGTAGCATATTTTACCCACTTTGAGAATAATGAAAATAGTAATGCTGAGGTAAATAAAATATCCAATTATGTTGAGGTTCATGATTATAATAATTTATAATGACCAATTAAATTGTTAATAAACAATGCAGTATTAACTAATGCAAAGAGTACAAAAAGAATATTCATACAGTAGCTTCCAATTTTAAAGATCAATTTTTGCGGAATCTGGTACATTGGATAATAGGCTATTTGAGTTGCAACTTTTCCAACCCAATACAAAGCAATTAATCCGGTCAAAGCAACTGCCAAAGCAGATTGTTCTTTTAATTCGGTTGTAAAAACAATGGCTATCAATCCGAAACAGAAATTTAATCCCTGAATATACCTTCCGTAAGTTTTGGCAATTTCCTGATTGAGAGGTTTGAGTTGTTTTACATCATTGTACCAGTCAAAAACATTGTGGCGGATATAAGGATAGATAAAAGCTGTAAATATTTGACCAATACCACTGAGGATTATTAGCCAGTTTGGTATAGTTATGTTCATGATTGCTGGTTTTTTAGATTAATAAAAATTTAGTTGTAAGCTTCTTAAAGTGCTAAGTTTTTCCATTCTGCTTTTAAGAAGTTCATAGTTTGGCTTTTTGATTGTAAATAATAAAGGTTAAAAAAAATATTAGGGCTATAGGTAATGCAAACAGCCAATCCATACTTTGGCGATCCCAAATCGCAAAAAAGAGAATTACGAAGCCAAAATAAATGTAAATCAATTTGTTTTTCGGAAAAATCAGGACAAATAAAATAGCGGCTAAAACCTGTAATGCACCAGTAATTGCTAAACCATAACCCGCAATGATTAAAAACATTAAAGCAGCTATATTTATAATTTCTATTATTTTAAAAGTTGTTTTCATAGTTATTGATTATTTTAAACTTTCAGAAAAAAATGAAAGTTTTGATTAAGTTTTTTTAGTTTGAATTTACTTCATAATTTTTAGAACCAAACGGCCTAGCCAATTTTCATTAAATTCAGTCATTTTATCTAACATATTATCTGCTTTTAAAACAAAGTCATACAATTTAGAAGTCTGATCAATAAAATGTTTTTCTTCAGCTGTGTTTCCTGACTCAATTGTTGAAACTTCTTTTAAGATTTTAAGGGCAGGCTTGATTTCTCTTTTGCTTCTTTCTCTCGAAATTTTTACTGCTAATTCATCCAAATCTTTTTCCGCAGTAAAAAATTCTCTTCGTTCTCCGGCTTTGTATTCTTTATAAACGATTCCCCAATCCATTAAAGCTCTCAGATTCATGCTGGCATTTCCACGCGAGATCTGCAATTCCTCCATAATGTCTTCCATCGAAACAGCTTCGTTCGAGACCATTAATAAAGCATGGATTTGTGCCATGGTTTTATTAATTCCCCATTGAGAACCTAATGCTCCCCAGGTTTGTACGAACTTATTTTTTGCTTCTTTGAATTCCATTTTTCAGCGTTCTTTTCTGTTGATGAAACAAATGTATGTAAAAGTTTTTAAACTTTCAAAAATAATTGAAAGTTTGTTTTAAAGAAAAAGCCGAAAGTCTCATTTCGGCTTTATTTTATCAGCGTTTATCTTCTTTAGAATAATTCGAAACACCATTAATATCAATTGGATTTCCTGAAAAATGAGGTTCACGATTTCTTAAAACATCAAAAAAAGATTTGAAAGTCGAAAGATATTCTCTAAAACAAACATATTTGTAGCCATTATATTCTCCTTTATTAGCAGAGTAGCCTGCTGACTTTATTCCGAGTTTCTGTCCAATGTAAACTGCCCGGTTTAAATGATATTTCTGAGATATTAAAGTGGCTTTTTTGATTTTAAAAATATGTTTGGCACGATACATAGTCGAGTAAGTATCGAAACCGGCGTAATCGATAAAGATTTTAGTGGTGTCAACGCCATGTTTGAAACAATAATTTTTCATCACAGTCAATTCATCATACTCATTACTGCCATTGTCTCCCGAAAGCAAAATTTTATTGATTCGCTTCGCTTTGTATAAAAAGATTCCGGCATCCAATCTGTCTTTTAAATATTTGCTGGGCTGATCTCCATTAATTCCGGCACCAAAAATAATTCCAACATCATTTTTTGGAAACTTCCTTAATGAATAATGAATATCTCTTTTAGTAGATGACTTTACATGTGAATTTACCGCAACAATTAAAATTAATAGAATAATAGAAACGTAAAGAGCTATTTTGAAATATTTTTTCATGTATTATTTTTTGTATAGTTAAAAATTGGAAATAGTCAATATACTTAAATTTTCTTTGGGTCTCAATTCAAATACAATAAAAAAAACCGGAGTATTGCTACTCAGGTTTTAAATATCTAAAGAAGTTTAACAATCTTACAGAAGTCCCGCTCTCTTCAATAAAGCTTCCGGTTTTGGTTCCTGACCTCTGAAACGTTTGTACAAAACCATCGGGTGTTCTGTTCCTCCTTTTGAAAGTACGTTGTCCTGGAATTTTTTTGCCACTTCTGTATTAAAAATGCCTTTTTCCTGAAAATATTCAAAAGCATCGGCATCCAGAACTTCAGCCCATTTGTAGCTGTAATATCCGGAAGAATATCCACCCTGAAAAATATGTGAAAAAGCAGTACTCATTGCATTCTCTTTTGCATCCGGATACAATTGTGTGTTGGCAAATTGTTCTGTTTCGAAAGTTTTTAAATCAGTAATGTTTGTTGGATCCTGTCCGTGCCAGGCCATATCTAATAAACCAAAACTCAATTGACGCAACGTCGCCATTCCTTCCTGAAAACTCGCACTTTCTTTGATTTTCTGAACGTATTCAATCGGAATAATTTCGCCTGTTTCGTAATGATTCGCAAACAAAGCCAAAGCTTCTGGTTCGTAACACCAATTTTCCATAATCTGACTTGGCAGTTCTACAAAATCCCAGTAAACAGAAGTTCCTGATAAACTAGGATAAGTCGTGTTTGCTAACATTCCGTGTAATCCGTGACCAAATTCATGAAACAAAGTTGTTACTTCATTAAAAGTCAATAAAGATGGTTTTGTTTCTGTTGGTTTTGTAAAGTTGCAAACGTTCGAAATATGCGGTCTTTCATTTACACCGTCTTTTATAGACTGCGATTTGAAAGATGTCATCCAGGCACCATTTCTTTTTCCTTTTCTTGGGAAGAAATCAGCATAGAAAATTGAAACTAAATTGTTTTCAGCATCTCTAACTTCATAAGTAATCACTTCGTCATGATATTTATCGATGTCAAAAACTTCGGTAAATGTTAAGCCGAATAATTTTTGGGCAACTGTAAAAGCACCTTCCAAAACTTTTTCCAGTTGAAAATAAGGTTTTAGTTTTTCATCATCTAAATTAAAAAGCTGTTGTTTTAATTTTTCAGAATAATAAGCGCCGTCCCATTTTTCAAGTTGTTCGATTCCATCCAGTTCTTTTGCGAAAGCAGTCAATTCAGTAAATTCTTTTTGAGCCGCAGGTTTTGCTTTAGCCAATAGATCATTTAAGAAAGAGAAAACTTTATCAGGGTTTTGCGCCATTCTTTCTTCCAATACAAAATGAGCGTGCGTTTTATAACCTAATAAATTAGCTCTTTCAAAACGCAATTGGGCAATTTTTAGAACATTTTCCTGATTGTCAAATTCATTATTCTGAAATGATCTGGCACCAAAAGCAATCGCCATTTTTTTACGCAATTCACGATTATCAGCATAAGTCAAAAACGGAACATAACTTGGATGATCTAAGGTGAAAATCCAGCCTTCTTTTTCCTTTTCTTTTGCTAATAATCTTGCCGCTTCGATTGTTCCTTCGGGCAAACCTGCTAAATCAGATATATTAGTTATATGCAATTCAAAAGCATTAGTTTCTGCCAAAACATTTTCGCCAAACTGTAAACTGAGCATGGATAATTCCTTATCAATTTCTCTTAATTGATCTTTTTTGTCTTCTGGTAAATTGGCTCCGTTTCTGGAAAAACTTTTGTATTTTTTATCCAAAAGTGTCGTTTGCTCCGGAGTTAAATCCAAACTTTCTTTTTGCTCGTAAACTGTTTTTATTTTGGCAAACAAAGCAGCGTTTAGTGTAATGTCATTTCCGAACTCTGAAAGTAAAGGCGAAACTTCCTGAGCAATTTTCTGCATTTCGTCATTCGTTTCAGCCGAATTCAAATTGAAGAAAATGCTGGAAAGACGGTCTAAAGTATCACCTGCAAAATCCATTGCTACCACTGTATTTTCAAAAGTAGGAGCTTCGGGATTGTTTACGATGGCATCGATTTCGGCTTTAGCCAAAGCAATTCCTTCCTGAAAAGCCGGAACGTAATCTTCGATTTTAATTTGCGAAAAAGGGGCTGTGTTATGTTTGGTGTTGAAATGTTGTGTTAAGATGCTCATGCTAAAATGTATTTTTTAAAATATAAAATTAGAAAATCATAATTTGAATTTCTCCGTATCCTGAAAAGTATTCCAAAAACGAAGTAGTTCTAAATTATTGTTTTCGATACGATAATAAAGTGAAATGTGTTTGGTAATGACAATTTTATAAACGCTTTTGAAGTTTGTTTTTATGAATAAAACATTGTCGTTTTTTAAAAGCTCAATCGTGCTATTTACTTTCCTGATAAAATTCAGGGCTATTATTTCAGACCATTCCGCTTCTAAATAATCAATATTGTTCCAAAAGTCTTTTTTAGCTTGTCGAGCCCAGATTACAATCATTACTTAAAATATTTTGAGTAACGATTTTTGGTTTCTTCCATAACAGCATCGTGTTGAATTCCTTCATTATTATCTAAAGAATAAATGGCCTCATTTATTTTGCTTTTTTGCTCTTCAGAGAGACTTTCTTTAGATTGAATGAAGTCAACTATTTCCTGAATTAAGTCTGGATTGTCTATGTCTAGGACAATTTTGGCCAGTTCTATTTTAGAAGTTTGAATGTTCATTTCGTTTTTTCTCAAAGTTAAGTTTTTCTTTTAGAATTTTTTATAATGAATCGTTAATAATTCTAAAGGTCTATTCCGCAAAGAATCTCAAAGAAAAAACACAGAGATTCACAAAAATTTTGTGTGGCTCTGTGTCTTCTTTGTGTATCTCTGTGAATTACTTTTTCAATCCTTCAGCAGCTTTATTAACAGCAGCCTTTAATTCTTCTTTATATGAAATAATCGTATCCAAAACTTTTTTATCATGGCTTCCAATGATTTGTGCTGCTAAAATTCCTGCATTTTTTGCGCCATTCAAAGCAACCGTTGCAACAGGAACGCCACCAGGCATTTGTAAAATCGATAAAACCGAATCCCAGCCATCAATTGAATTACTTGATTTTACAGGAACTCCAATTACAGGGAGCGGCGACATTGAAGCGACCATCCCCGGTAAATGTGCAGCGCCTCCAGCTCCGGCAATAATCACCGAAATACCGCGAGTATGTGCGTTTTTACTGAAATCGAATAATTTTTCAGGCGTTCTGTGTGCCGAAACGATATCTACTTCAGTTTCAATATTAAATTGTTTTAATATGTCGATGGCATCCTGCATGACTGGCATGTCTGAGATGCTTCCCATTATGATGGCTACTTTGCTCATTTTTTTTGTTTTTTTTTGTTTCAGGTTTCAGATATTTGTTGAGATTCAAACTTGATGTATTGTTATTCTAATTCTGGAATCATGTTCCAGATGTCAATTTCAAATTCTTCTTGAATTGCTCTTAAATATTTTAAGGATTCTATTTCGTTTTCTATTTTCTCAGTAAAATAATCAAAAGCAGAAACTTCTTTTTCGGCAATCCTTTCTTTTCTTCTTTGAATAAATCGCTTTCTGTTTTTTACAAAAATTTCATCATTTAAATTCAAAAGATCAATTAAGTTTTTTGCTTCAATGTCTTCAGGATTATATAAAAAATAACCATCAGAATAAATTAGTCTTGTTTCAAAATTTTCATCAAATGGATAAAGTATAGGTTCAATCCAAGTGGTTCTTTTAAGATTATTTGGTTTGTGTTTGACCATAAACCAATTTTGATATGAATCAATCTCTAAATATTTTAAATTTGGATTAAAATGTTCAATATCAGCAGCGTCGTTAATGCCAATATATTCTTCAGTGTAGGCACAAAAGTTTTTCTGTTCTTTTAAAAGAATAGAAGACAGCTTTTTATTATCACTTTTTTTGTAAATTATTTTTTGGATAACGATTTCAGAAGTAGGATTTTTAAAAACTCTTTTCATAAATTAGAAATTATATTCTTCTCCTAGTTTTTCTAACTGTTCTGAAATCTCTTCTTTCTTTTTAGGATCGTTTTCAAAGTGTATTTTTTGTTTCAAGTCTAAATATTCCTGATACTTTTGTTGTCCATATTTATTAATGTAATTGATCCCAAAATCATTATAAAGCATGTCATTTGGATCATCTCCAATAGGAGAACTTCCTCTACGAACCGCAACTTTTCCCTTTTCGTCAAAATACAAAATAAATCTTTCATCAGGTTGAAATGCTGCAGCAATAAACGGTGAATGTGTGGCTACAATAAATTGTGCTTCAGGTGCAAGATTTTGATAATAATCCATTAGTTCCATTTGAATATCAGGAAATAAGGAACGTTCTGGTTCATCAATGGTTACTATTGAGTTCTTTGTGTCTAATTTATACAAGGGTAATGAGTTTAACATTAGTTGTTTTGTCCCAGTACTTAATGCATTTGCAGGAATAGCAATGTCTGAATTAATCGGTTTTAAAGGAATAAAAGAAGAAGTGTCTGCTAAATCGACTTCTAAATTAAATTTTTTTAAGATAGGGTTTAGGCATTCTTCAGATAATTGGATTAATGGGTTTGGATTATCTCTTTTCCATTTTTCCATTTCTCTAATTAGCTTTTCAAAATCTTTGCCAAAATCTAAAGTGACTATGTCAGATCCTTTTTGGGTTAGTTTTTCTCGATATTCTAAAATTCCATCTAATAAATAATCCCAAACGATAGCACTTGTATTGTGATTAAATTCTAAAGTAGATTTACTTTTTAATTCTTCAAACTTAGATTTTTTTTGAACACTAATGTTATTTACAGAATAACTTAATGCATTATTTCGGTCTGGTTTTGTTGGATTCTGAGCAATTTTATTAAAACTTCCTGTTGAAAGTAAATCACATGGGAAGTAATATAATTTCGCATTCATATTGAAATTTTTATTGTCAGTCTCGCTTACAATCTCAATTATTTTTTTTTGCTCGTTATAAATTAGTTTTTTACCATCAAGGTCTAAATCAATTTTAAAATTAAAATCATTTTTTATTGGATTAGATATGTACAGTTTAATTAATTCTAACAGGGATGTCTTCCCCGTAGCACTTTGCCCAATAAAACATATTTTATCCAAAGGCTGACCTTTACGATCTCCACTTTGATAAGTAAAATCAAAATCTAGATTTTCTAAATGCCTAAACTGATCGATATGTAATTTTGAAATTTTCATTTATTGAGTTTTTACAAAGCTAATTAAAAAATAAGAGTTACTTAACTGAAAACTGGTTACTGAGAAATCACCCTAATAGTATTCTTAACCTCCTCTGCAATTCGTCTCGCTTCCTGCATATCTTCATTTGCAATCGTAACATGCCCCATTTTCCTGAAAGGTCTAGTTTGTTTTTTACCGTAAATATGTGGCGTAACACCATTCCATCCTAAAATAGTTTCGATGTTTTCGTAAACCACATCTCCGGCAAAACCTTCGGCACCCACTAAATTTACCATAATACCGGCAACTTTGCTGTCGGTGTTTCCTAACGGAAGATCCAAAATCGCACGTAAATGATTTTCGAATTGTGAAGTATAACTGGCTTCAATTGAATAATGTCCTGAATTGTGTGGGCGTGGAGCCACTTCATTTACCAGAATTTCATCCTCATTGGTTTGAAACATCTCAACTGCCAATAATCCAACATGATTAAATTTTTCCGAAACATTCAAAGCGATTGCTCTGGCTTTTTCGGACACTTTTTCGTCAATTCTTGCCGGACAGATTACATATTCTACCTGATTGGCTTCCGGATGGAATTCCATTTCGACAACCGGATATGTTTTTATTTCGCCAGAAGGATTTCTGCAGACAATTACCGCCAATTCATTTTTGAACGGAATCATCGTTTCTGCAATACATTCTACATTTGGTAAACTGTCTAAATCAGAAACCTGACGGATTACTTTTACGCCATTTCCGTCATAACCAAATTCAGTACACTTCCATACGAAAGGCAATTTTAAATCATTGATTTTAGATTTTAAATTTTCTAAATTTTCAAATCTTTCAAAAGGTGCAGTTGGAATATTATTTTCTGCGTAAAATTGTTTTTGGATTCCTTTATTCTGAATTCCTTTCAAGGTTTTTGGAGAAGGATACACTTTTAGGCCTTCGTTTTCTAATTGCGTTAAAGCTTCCAAATTAACCAATTCAATTTCGAAAGTCAAAACATCAACTTGCTTTCCAAAATTGTAAACCGTGTCATAATCCATTAAATCGCCCTGAAAGAATTTGTTGCAGGCAATTTTGCACGGAGCTTCGTCACTCGGATCTAAAACGTATGTTTGTATGTCAAATTTTCGCGTATCAAACAACAGCATTTTGCCTAGCTGACCACCGCCTAATATTCCTAATTTAAAATCAGAAGAAAAATAATTCATTGTCTTTATAGTGTATTTAAGAATTCATCTGGTGTGAATACATTGATTTCTGAAAATTTAAAATCTTTTAAATCTCTTGTAATAATACAATCCATGTTATCAATTGATTGTGCTGTAGTAATCTGAATCGCATCTTCAAAATCTTTATGATTCGATTTTAAACTTTTCTTCAAAATAGATTCTGTTACTGCAATTATTGAAATAGTATCTAATAAATCCTCAATAATAGATCGTAATTCTTTTTCATCAACTACTTTTTTTGCAATATAATGCATTGTAGCAATGGAATGTGAAGAAGAATACATTTTGACTTTATGGCGTTGAGAGTAATCGAAAATTGAAATTGCATTTTTTGAAAAGGGAAATCTGTTTGCAATAATATCAACTAATATATTAGTATCCAGAAAGATATGTTTAAAGTCCATATTTTTCTTTATAATGTTCTTCTCTTGCTTTTTCTTCGTCAAAATCCGGCGGAAGCGTTATTCGTCCAATCAGTTTTTTTACTTTCGGATGAATGTCATCATATGTTTGTTCTTTTTCAGTAAGATTTTTAAAATAACTTTCTACGAGTTCAGATAAGCTTCTGCCTGTTTTTTTTGCATACGATTTCGCTTGCTCGATGACTTCTTTTTCTAACGATAAAGTGAGTTTAGTATTCATACACGTAAAGTTTTTACAAATGTACGTAAAATAATTATTTAGCGAAATTTAGATTAATGTATTCTCTTTATTTCTTTAAAAAAGATAATTTCTAATTTAAATTATTTAAAAATGAAACCGCAAATTTCACAAAGTAGCATAAATTAAGTTCATGATGAAAGTTGTGACATTTTGATTGTTTCTTAAAATCGACTTGAATTTGCGAAAATTTGTGCAATTTGTGGTAAAAGAAATTATTTTATTTTCTTCAAAACTTCTTTTGCAACCGCCTTATAAGCCGCAGAATGATTGCCATAATCTTTATCCAGAATAATTTTCAGCTCCGTATGGATCCAGTCATAATGGTTTCCTAAAAAATATAAAGTTCTTATTGAATACGCTTTTGTAGCAACCTTAACATCATTTATCAGCCAGTCAAAAGAGGCTTCGATAAAATCCTGAAGATTTTCTTCGGAAAGAACAATGCAATTTTCGTCTTTATTGTAATGTGATTTTACTAAAAGCTGAACGACTTTTGCAATGGGTCGAATGGCACTTTCATCTTTTAAAAATTTCAGATTCGAACAGAAAAAATCTAAATGTGGCTGCAGCCAAATCAATTCTTCGTAAGATACAAATTCTAAAATCCAGCAGGCTTTATGATTGTTTTTGTCCGATGGAGAAAAACAAATCGAAAGTAATTCATCAAATAAAGAAGGATTTTCTAAAACATTTTGTGCGGCAATAAGCCGGTTTTCACGGTAAGCATTTACGTAATCCAGTTTGGTTTGCAGCTCAGACGACATCTTTATAATTATTTAATTACAGGAAACTAAAATAAATAATTTAATGAAACAGATCCGTAATAATTTACAGGAAGTCCCGGATAATAATATCTTGGAGATGAAGTCCCGACAGGAAGTGCATTTGGCAAAATTAAAGAAGCATATTTTTCGTTGGTCACATTATTAACACCAAAAGCTAAATTAGAACTTAGATTATGGAGAATTTCAAATCGATAACCTGTTTTTAAGTTTACAATATTATAGGAATCTGAAAAAGCTGTATTGGAATCGTTCATCGGAATTTCATCTACAAATTGATAATCGGCATTGAAATAAATTCCAAAACTAGTATTTAAAACCAATCCTGTATTGACTTTATTGGCAGGAACTCCGGTTAATTTATTTCCGGAATAATCATTTCCGCTGTCAACAAACTCTTTAAATTCATATTTTCCAATGGAAGTTCCGATATATGAATTCAGATTAAAAATTCGATTCATTTGCCAATTATGCTTCAACGTAATTTCGATTCCTTCATGCAATGTTTTTCCGGCATTTACACCTTCATATTGATCATCGCCAATTCTTTTAGCAACTAATAAATCCTTTATTTCCATTCGGTACAAAGCAATTTCGGTATAAAGATTTTTGTTGAAGAAATAGAATTTCCCACCCAATTCAAAATTATAACCATTTTCAGGTTTAATATCCGGATTGATGGCTCCGTTGCTGGTCAAAGTTTCTTCTGTTGCAGGTAATGAAAACCCACGGCTTGCTGAAAAGTATATGGTTTGTTGCTGGTTTGGTTTGAATAATAAAGAAAGCTGAGGTGAAAAGATTCCATCATAACTGTATTTTTTAGTCGAAGTTTTTTGCGGTAAAAAGTTCGTTAGTTCAAAATGCGTTTCATTATAATTTAAACCCAATTGAAGCTCGAATTTTTCAGAAAGCAAAGATCTGATTTGGGAAAAAATATTATTAAAATGTCTTTTCTGATCGCTTTCCGTCAATTGATTTCCTTGCAAACTGCCTTGTCCATTGTTTTGTTTGTATAGATTTTCAAAAGTATTTCCGTTGTAATTATCGGTAAAATATTCCATTCCAAAAATGAATTGGTTTTTCAGTTTGCCAATTTCGAAATTCCCTGAAAATTGCGTTCTTGCTCCGGTTGCAAAAGTATATTGGCGCAAAACATCAAAAGGCCTCGGCTCGTTGCTGTCTTTGTAATTGATAAAAACAGAAGTTGAATTACGGAGATTATCAGTGATCTTAAAATCATAAGCCAATCCTGCCAGAGCCGATTTGTATTCTTTAAATCCTTTTGAAGCTACCCAGGTTGCAGCACCAGACTGAGGATTATTTTCGTAAGCATCTTTGTTAATCGAACTCGGAATAAAACCTTTTAAATAAGTATAATTAGTGAAGTATGTCAGTTTACTGTTTTGTCTTCTGAATAATTCTCCGGCAAGCGTAATTCCTTCGCGTTTATAAGAACTGTTTTCGCGCCAGCTATCACTTTTTAGATTGTGATAACTTAAATTCAGGCTTGAGTTTTTCTCATTTAAACTATAATTTAAAGTGTTTTTCAATAATCCAAAAGAACCAAAAACAGAACTTATTCCGGCCGTCTGTCCTTTTGTTTTAGAAAGCTGAGGTGAAATCAAAATCGCTCCGCCCAAACCTGCGCCGTAAATACTCGAAAGCGGACCTTTGATGATTTCAATCTGGTTGAGGTTTTCCAGATTGATATCATCAATAACTGTTTCACTGTTTCCGGAAGTCAGCGGAATACTGCCATAAAAAGCCCTAATTTTATTCGTTCCATAAGGCGTTCGCGCACCAATACCGCGAATCGAAATTCGGGTTGTCGTAAAATTGGATGATTGCATAAAAACACCGGGAATTGTATTAATGACATTCGTAATATCCGTAGCATTATTTTGTGTTAGTTCTTTTTTGGATAGAATTCCAATAGAAGCCGGCGCATTTTGCAAACTGTCATTAATATGAAAGGAGCTGATAACGACTTCTTCCAGTTTTTCTGTTTTCACAGAATCAATAGATTTGCTTTTTTCTTCTTGAGCAAAAGTGTTTTGAAAAACAATTAAGGCAAGAAGAAAAAAGTAATATTTTTTTAAAACCATATTTCAATTTTAGATTTGGAATTTTATTTATTAGCGGTCACTTTCCAAACCGTATTCCCACTATCATCATTTACCAAAAGGGATCCGTCATTCATAACCGTAACTGCAACCGGACGGCCGTAAACCTCTGCGTTGTTTTCATTGGAAATAAAACCGGTTAAAAAATCTTCCGGTTTTCCTGAAGGTTTTCCGTTTGTAAAAGGAACAAAAACAACTTTGTAACCCGATATTTTGGCACGATTCCAGGAACCATGCTGGCCTACGAAAGCACCATTTTTATATTTCGCCGGAAATTTATCTTTAGTATAAAAAGCAAATCCCAATGACGCAGTATGAGGGCCAACTGAAACATCCGGAACAATTGCTTTAGCGACCAAATCTTTACGTTCGCCTTTCATTCTCGGATCCGGAATATTTCCGAAATAAGAATACGGCCATCCATAAAAACCGTCTCTTTTCACACTTGTAATATAGTCAGGAACTAAGTCTTCACCCAGCTCATCACGCTCATTAACGGCTGTCCAAAGCTCTTTATTTACAGGGTTCCAATCCATTCCAACGGGATTTCTAAGTCCGCTTGCGTAGATTTTTTCTCCCGTTCCGTCAGGATTAATTTCAAGAATTGCGGCACGGCGAATTTCTTTGTCCATTCCGTTTTCTCCAACATTACTTCCTGAACCTACAGAAACATAAATTTTAGAACCGTCAGCATTTGCGAGTAAATTTCGAGTCCAGTGATTGTTGTAGCCGCCAGCAGGAAGTTCCAGAATTTTTTCACCTTTCGTTTCTAATTTTAGCGGATTGTTTTTATATGGATAGCGATATAAGCCATCTGTATTGGCGATATAGAAAAAGTCTTTTAAAACCAACATCCCAAAAGGTTTGTTTAAGTCTTTTATGAAAACTTCACGAATTTCAAATTTGCCGTCTTTGTCTTTATCACGTAATACCGTAATTTGGTTTTTACTGGCTCTCGTCCCGCTCTCCACAACAAAAATATCCTGATTAGGTGCAATATATGTCCAACGCGGATTCTCAAAACCGTCAGCAAATTTTGTTACTGTAAAGCCTTCAGGCGCTTTAGGTGTTTTACCTTCAGGCCAGCCAATTACTTTGCTATGCTTAACTCCTGATTCTGTTGCATAAGGCGGGGGCAAAGTAATTTCTCCAATGGCTGTTTTTACCACATTGCCAGGTTGTTTTGCTAAAGCTTCTTTTTCTTCTTTTTTTACCTGTCCGTTGCAGGCTGTCATAATAGTAAATAACGATATGGAGAAAAGTTGTATAGTAGTTTTCATTGTAGTTTTTAAGTTAAATTATTATAGAATAACAATTTAGTAAATTTTAAAATAGTTGGAAGAAATGGTTTGTACATATTAACTGATATTTAACATTTTTAAAAAAGAACTTTTTCAGTAGCATTTTGATACTCACAATTTGGTTGCAATTCTGTATCTTTGCGCATTATTTTAAATGTGAAAATAATGATACAACTTCACGATAAACAATTTGTTCCGTTTATTTCGGCTGAGGAAATTGATTTTGCTTTAACCAAAATAGTTGCACAGGTAGAAGATGATTTTGGAGAGGATACGCCCATTTTTATCGGAGTTTTGAATGGTGCATTTATGGTTGTAAGCGATTTTCTAAAAAAATATAAAAATCCCTGCGAGGTTTCATTTATTAAAATGGCTTCGTATGAAGGAACAGAAAGCACCAATACGGTTAAGGAATTAATCGGGATTAACCAGGATCTTTCAGGAAGAACGGTTGTTATAATTGAAGATATTATCGATACAGGAAATACAATCGAAGAATTAAAGGTTTTGTTTAAAGCCCAAAATGTGAAACACTTTAAGGTAGCAACCTTGTTTTTTAAACCCGAAGCGTATAAAAAAGACATTAAAATTGATTATATCGGAATCAGGATTCCAAATAAATTTATCGTGGGCTACGGTTTGGACTATGATGGTTTAGGAAGAAACCTTCCCGAAGTTTATAAATTGTCCGAATAAAGAACTAACACAACTATATATTCATTAAAAACTTCTTAAAAACAAGAAGTCACACAACTCACTACATTATGATTAACATCGTTTTATTTGGAAAGCCGGGAGCAGGAAAGGGAACTCAGGCAGAATTTTTAAAAGAAAAATACAAATTAACACATCTTTCTACAGGAGATATATTTCGTTTTAACTTAAAAAATGATACCGAATTAGGAAAAAAAGCAAGGGTTTTTATGGACAATGGCGAATTGGTTCCTTGCGAAATTACCACTGCAATGTTAATCGATGAAGTAAACAAAAACCTGGATTCAAACGGATTTTTGTTTGACGGTTACCCAAGAACATTAAATCAGGCTGAAGCATTGGATAAGTTTTTACCAACAATCGGATCAAGCGTAACAGCAACTATTGCATTAGAAGCAGATGATGAGATTTTGGTAGCGCGTTTGCTTGAAAGAGGAAAAACAAGCGGAAGAGTTGATGATCAGGACGAAGAAAAAATTCGTGTGAGATATCAGGAATACAACGAAAAAACAGCACCATTAATTGGATATTATAAGGCACAAAATAAGTTTCATGCCGTAAATGGTATCGGAACTATCGAAGAAATTACAGAGCGATTAACGTCAGTTATAGATAATTTGTAATTTCTAAATAATTCTAATTCTGTTTAATAATGATTTTTAATTATGAATTTAACTGTAAAAATAGGATTTGATGAAATAGTACAATTGGTTAAACAATTGCCTGCAAGTAAAATAAAGCAATTGCAGGACTCTGTTAATCAAGAGTTTATTTCTAAAAAAGCAAAAGAAGAAATTTCATCATTTCAAAATTTTCTTTTAAATGCTCCTGTGATGAACGATGAGGAGTTAAAGCAATTTGAAGAGAATAGAAAGCAATTTGAACAATGGAGAACGAAGAAATAATTTGTCTGGACACATCAGTTTTAATTGATTTTTTTAGAAAGAAAGATAAAACAAAATCGTTCTTTTTTGAATTGACAAAAACGTATTCTTTGTTTGCTGTTTCGGTTATTACCGAATATGAAATTATGATAGGCAGTAGTAGTGATACAGACTTGTTTTGGAATGATTTTTTTGAGAGAATTACAGTTTTGTCTTTTGATAAAGCCTCTAGTCTAAAAGCTATTCAAATTTTTAAGCAATTGAAAAAAGATAGCAAGCTTATAGAAATTCCGGATATTCTTATTGCTGCAACCGCTCAGGCTAATCAATTAAAATTAGCGACACTTAATAAAAAACATTTCGAAAGGATAAATAGTTTAGAAATAGTTATTAAAAATTAAAATCAAATTACAAATTGGAAATACTAATAATATTTTTTCTAATACTATTAAACGGAGTTTTCTCAATGTCAGAAATCGCATTGATTTCGGCCAGGAAAAACAGACTGGAAACTGCTGCAAAAAAAGGCAATAAAAGTGCTAAAATCGCGCTCGATTTGGCCAATTCTCCAAATAAGTTTTTATCAACTGTGCAAATCGGAATTACCTTAATCGGAATTTTGACAGGTATTTACAGTGGGGATAAAATAACAAGTGATGTTCAGGTTTTTGTCAGCGGTTTTGAGGTTTTAAAACCGTATGCAAATTCTGTAGCGGTTGGAATTGTAGTTGTTGTTTTAACATTTTTCTCTTTAGTTTTAGGGGAGTTGCTTCCAAAACGCATCGGTTTAAATTATCCCGAAGCCATCGCCAAAATGGTAGCGTTGCCCATGAAAATTGTTTCGATTGTAACAGCACCGTTTATTTGGTTGCTGACTTCTTCAACAGATTTTTTACTGAAGGTTCTTCAAATAAAACCATCAGCTGACGGAAAAGTTACCGAAGAGGAAATAAAAGCCATAATAAAAGAAGGAACCGAAGTGGGAGAGGTTCAGGAAATCGAACAAGATATCGTGGAACGCGTTTTTCATATTGGTGACCGAAAAGTGAATTCATTAATGACACACCGAAAATCGGTAGATATGTTGCCATTAAATGCTGATAAAGACAAAATCAAAACATTGGTTTTAGAAGATTTGCATACTATTTATCCTGTATATAATGAAAACTATGACGATATCGTTGGTATTGTAACACTTAAAAATATATTCGCCAACATAGAGAGTGATCATTTTGATTTGTCGGCAATTATGACAGACGCTCCTTATTTAATGGAACAGACCACAGCGTATAAAGCGTTGGAAAATTTTAAAAGGACAGGAGTACATTATGCGTTGGTTTCTGATGAGTATGGTGTTTTCCAGGGAATTATTACGTTGAATGACATCTTGGAGGCTTTGGTTGGTGATGCTTCTGATTTTTATAGGGATGAATTCCAGTTAATCGAAAGAGAAGATGGCTCCTGGCTGGTAGACGGACATTATTCATTGCACGATTTCCTAACCTATTTTGAGTTAGACGAATTGACAAATGATTACGAGGTAAACACCGTAAGCGGAATGATCATGACAGAGCTTTCACATATTCCAAAAGAAGGCGAAAAACTAATCTGGCAAAAATTTGTGTTGGAAGTCATCGATATGGATGGCGTAAAGATTGATAAAGTGCTGATAAAAGCACTAAAAGAGTAAAGAGAATTTGTTTCAGGTTTTATTATGTTTCAGGTTTCAGGTTAAGTGCGTTGCGCCAACTTGAAACCTGAAACTTTAAACTTTAAACTATACATAAACAAAAAGAAAATGACAGAAGGAAATTTTGTAGATTACGTTAAGATATATGTTTCTTCCGGAAAAGGAGGAAAAGGATCTACGCATTTACATAGAGAGAAATTTATTGAAAAAGGAGGCCCGGACGGAGGAGATGGTGGTCGTGGTGGACACGTATATTTGGTTGGAAATAAAGGTCTGTGGACATTATTTCACTTGAAATTTGCCCGTCACATTAAAGCGGGACACGGTGGAGATGGAGGAGGAGATCGCAGTACCGGTGCTGATGGAGAAGATAAATTTATTGAAGTGCCTTTAGGAACTGTAGTAAAAGATAAAGAAACCGGCGAAACCTTATTCGAAATTACCGAAGATGGTGAAAAAAGAATTCTTTCAAAAGGAGGAAAAGGAGGTTTAGGAAACTGGCACTTTAGAAGTTCAACAAACCAAACGCCACGTTACGCACAGCCAGGTTTGCCGGGTGTAGAAATGGATGTGATTTTGGAGCTTAAAGTTTTGGCTGATGTTGGACTGGTAGGTTTTCCAAATGCAGGAAAATCAACTTTGTTGTCTGTATTGACTTCTGCAAAACCAAAAATTGCAGATTACCCTTTTACAACCCTAAAACCAAATTTAGGAATTGTGGCTTACAGAGATTATCAGTCTTTTGTAATTGCTGATATTCCGGGAATCATTGAAGGTGCCGCTGAAGGAAAAGGTCTTGGACATTATTTCCTGCGTCATATTGAGCGTAATTCAACTTTGTTGTTTTTAGTTCCTGTTGATACGCCGGATATTAAAGCAGAATATGATATTTTGGTGAATGAGTTGACCAAATACAATCCTGAAATGCTGGATAAAGAACGTCTCTTGGTTATCTCAAAATGTGATATGCTGGACGACGAACTGAAAGCAGAATTAAAAACAGAATTGGATGTTGCTTTCAAAGATATTCCATACATGTTTATTTCATCTGTTGCGCAACAGGGTTTGACAGATTTGAAAGATAAACTTTGGAAGATGCTTAATGAGTAAATAAATTATAAGTTTTTTAAAAGGTGTTCTGATTTCAGAACACCTTTTTTTGTTTTTAGCTTATAGAATTCGCAAAGAAGTAATGAAATAGGATGGCTAAATTTCATTTTCAATGTTAATTAAGTGCTCTGATTGTGAAAATGAATTATCTTCGCAAGACTAATTCAATTATTACTATGAAAAAAATAATCTTATTTTTAACGATGTGCCTGATGGCATTTCCCGTAAGAGCCGACGAAGGGATGTGGTTCTTAATGTTTATCGAAAGGCTGAACCACAGAGACATGCAGAAAATGGGTCTGCAATTGACAGCCGAAGAAATTTACAGCATTAACAACCATAGTTTAAAAGATGCAATCGTGCAGTTTAACGGAGGTTGTACAGCTGAAATTGTTTCTAAAAGCGGTTTGGTTTTAACGAATCACCATTGTGGATATGATGCCATTGCCGAACTTTCATCAGCTGAACAAAATTACCTGAAAGATGGTTTTTGGGCAAAAGAAAGAAGTGCCGAAATGAAACCAAAATCTTTATACGTTCGTTTCTTCGTTCGCATGGATGATGTTTCTAAAAGAATTTTGTCAAAAGTAAATGATACAATGACGGAAACAGAAAGAAACAAAATCATTCAGCAGGAAATTGCTTTGATTGAAAAAGAAAATAACGAAGGTGGAAAATATACCGTTTCAGTTCGTCCTTTCTTTCAGGGAAATGAATATTACTATTTCGTCTACCAGGATTACACAGATGTTCGTTTAGTAGGTACGCCACCGGAAAGTGTTGGTAAATTTGGTGGAGACACTGACAACTGGGAATGGCCTCGTCAAACAGGAGATTTCTCTATGTTTAGAGTGTATGCCGATAAAGACGGAAATCCTGCAGAATATTCTAAAGATAATGTGCCTTTGCAGCCAAAGCATTATTTGCCTGTAAGCATCAAAGGAATTAAAGAAAATGATTTTGCCATGATTTTAGGTTATCCGGGAAGAACAAACCGTTGGATGCCGGCTGGCGGAATTGAGCAAAACATAAAATATGCTTATCCTGCATGGGTTGAAGGTGCAAAAACCGGAATGGACCAAATGAAAAAGTATATGGACAAAGACGCAACAGTTCGTTTGAAATATGCGTCTAAATATGCTTCGACAGCAAATTATTGGAAAAATCGTCAGGGAATGATCGATGCCTTAACAAAAGCAGGAACAGTTGATGCTAAAACGGCGCAAGAAGATAAATTTTACGAATGGGCTGCTAAACCGGCTAACAGAGAAAAGTACGAAAATGTAATTCCGACAATTAATGATTATTACAAGGAAACAAATTTAAAAGCCCGTCATGATAATTACTTAATGCAGCTTTTGCGTACTTCAGCTTATGCAACAGGTCCTGCAAATTTAGGAAATGCATTAATGGCTTACTCTAAAGAAAATGATGCTAAAAAAGCAGAAATGTTGCCAAAAATCAATGCGATGGTTGAAAACATCTATGGTGAATTTTATGCTCCATTAGAAAAAGACGTATTAACGGCACAATTAAACTTATATGCTTCAAAAGGTGCTGAATACGGTTTGGCACCACATATTGCTAAAATGAAATCAGCTAATAATGGAGATTTTACTGCTGATATAGCAAAAGCAACTGAAACTAGTTTTTTTACATCTAAAGAGAAAATTTTAGAATATATAGCAAATCCAAAACCGGCTGCGCTTCCACTTGATCCTTTGTATATTATCTCGAATGATTTATTGGCTAAATACCGAACTAAAACAGACGATCAGGCGAAAGCTGATGATGGTTTTGCCACTGCTTACCGCAAATTGGTTGAAGGTTTGAGAGAATCAAAATTAAATGCTGTTAAATATCCTGATGCAAACTCAACTTTGAGACTGACTTACGGAAAAGTTCGCGCTTTGCCAACTGACCCGCGTAATGATGCTAAAATCAACAACTATACAACCATGGAAAGTATGGTGAAAAAGTATAAAGCAGGAGATGAGGAATTTGATTTACCAGCTCGTTTGTTAGAATTAAACAAAGCAAAAGATTACGGTCAATATGCTGACAAAGCAGGATACATGCCGGTAAACTTTTTGACAGATAATGACATTACAGGAGGAAACTCTGGTTCACCGGTTCTTAACGGAAAAGGAGAATTAATCGGAATTGCTTTTGACGGTAATATCGAAGCAATGGCAGGAGATGTTATTTTTGATTCAAAATTGCAAAGAACCATTAACGTAGACATTCGTTATGTACTTTGGATTATTGACAAATACGCCGGAGCAAAAAACATTATTGATGAAATGACAATTATAAAATAATCTGATTTTTATTATAAAAGTAAACCCGACAGATTTTGAAATCTGTCGGGTTTTTTATTCTAAGCAAATACTTCTTCCAATATAAAATCTAATTGAGGAAATAAAGGACTTTTTATTGTGTCTTCTTCAATCAAAGGATGTAAACCAATAAACTCATTATCTCTAAGAACATAGATTAAAAAAGTTTTGTCTTCGGGGTTTACAATCCAATATTCTAAAACCCCTGCTTCTTCATACAAATCAAATTTATATTTCAATTCTTTTTTCGAGTTACCCGGTGAAAGTATTTCTATTACTAAATCAGGAGCACCAAAAGCGCCTCTTTTGTCTAATTTATTGTCATCACAAATCACACACAGGTCAGGTTGAACAACAGTAAAAATTTCATTGTCTTTTGTCGAATTTTTTTTATCCAATAACCGAACATCAAATGGAGCTGCAAATAAATTACAGGAATGATCGCTGAATTTTTGCAATATAAATTTGGTCAGCTTCATTGATACTTTTTGATGAGAAGTACTTGGTGCAGGACTCATTTTAGAAATTTTGCCTTTGAAAATTTCAAGCCTCTCCTGAAATCGCCAGGTAAGATAATCAGCATAAGAATAAGTCTTGCTAAAATCTAATTGATTAATATCTGTTATCATAATAATTCATTTACTACAAATGTAGCTAATTTAGGGTTTCAAATTAATTTATGGAAGCTCAAGTAAGTTGTACTATTGAACTTTTACCCGAATTCCTTTTGTATGACTCGTAAATTCCGGCGCATACATACTTTGAATCGTAGTGATGCCGTTTGAGAATTCACCGCTGTTATTTACCCGAATATCATATTCCAATACATAAGTTCCTTTGTTAATTCTGTCAAAAAATAAATGCGTTGCAGCATCTTTCGTACTCATGTAATACCCTAAACCATCTTTATATTGATATTGAGAAAGTACATTTACAGGTTCAAAACAAGAAGCTCTCATATCTTTTAAATGCACAAATTCCATATCTTCTTTTGATGAAATAATTAATCTAATAGTAACTAAATCTCCTGTTTTTAATTCATTTTTAGAAGTGATTTTTTCTAATTCTTCACCTGTCATTGCCTGTTTCTTCAGATATAATTCTTTTGAAACCGATAAAACAGCTCCGGAATTAGTTTTGATTTTATCCAAATCCTCAAAATACTGCCAGTACACACCACCAAAACCAGGAACTTTCGTTTTATTCTGAATGCTTATCGAAGCCATTTCTTTTTTAATTTCATCAGCTTTCCAAGTTAGTTTGATATAACCTGTTTCGGCTTCTTTTTGGTTTTCTAATAGTTTTTTGGTTAGGATTTTCTCATCTCCCATTTTAATTATGGTATTGTCTTTTACACTTAGCCAGTCATTTCCCTGCATCAACAACGCATAAACAGCTTCTGTAGTTGATTTTGTGGTAGGCCAGTTTTTGGTCTGTTTGTTTTTTAATAACCAGACTTTCATGGCATCAACAGATTTTGTGTCCTGAGTAACTTCGGCGAAAGCCTCAATCAATAGTGCCTGAGTTTCTATTGGCGCCTGATACCAATACCAGCCTGCTTTATTAGATATCCAGTACATTCCCCAATCTTCGTTGTTGGATGAGGTTTCTTCTAAACTTTCAATGATTTTTTTTGCAGTTTCACTTTCTCCAAAACGGTTTAAAGTCAATGCTGCTAATCCTTTTTCATAAAGCGAATAGGATAGCCACTCTTTTTTGGCACTTTCTAAATACATTTTAGTTGCTTTTTTCAGCGTATCTGAAACGGGATATTTATCTAAATAAAAACTTCTGGCGTATAAATAATGCAAATCATTATAAGGATTGACCCACATTAACTTGGCTGTTGTTTTTAAATTTTTAGTTCGTGCTTTATGATAAATCAAAAATTTATGATCTAAAAATGGAATTGCGGTTTTGGCAATCTGATCAATTTGTGAAGTATTATTTTTAGATAATTTTGATAAATGCCCTAATCCTGCCAGAATATGTCTGGTTATGTATTCGTTTTCATCACTTCCGTCAAACCAGGCAAATCCTCCTGATGATTTTTGCTTCTGTTTTAATTTATCGAAAGTCGCTTTCTGAGAAGTTTTCATTTTCTCTAAATCGAATAAGAGCGCCAGATTTTTTTTCTTTTCCTCTTCATTTTGTGCATCATTTAGCCAGGGAGTTTCAGCCAGAATGATGGATTTTAATTCTTCGTTTTCTTCCAGTTTGGAATTCAATTTTCCATTTTTTCTCCAATCTTCAAAAACGGTTGCAATCTTCGGGTTACTTGAAATAATCTCTGATGCTAAAGCATTCGCATAAAAACGGGCAAAAGTTTGCTCAGCACATTCGTGCTCATATTCCATTAAATAAGGCAGAGACTGAATGGCAATCCACGAAGGATTCGAAGTATATTCTAACGTAAATTGATGGTTTCTTAAAGTTGAAGAAGGGTTGTTTTTTAAATTATCAAACGTATATTCTTTAGTAGAATTTTCCCTAACCCAGATCGGAATACTTTCTGTAACCAGCATATTATTCGTTAAAACAGGAAGTATGTTTTCTTCTCCATCAGAGAAATTTCCTGATTTAGCCAAAATTTTATATTGTACGCCTTGTAAACCTTCCGGAATCGAAATCGTCCAGGTTGCTGTTGTATTTCCAAAGGCATCAACACTAAAGTTTCTGATGTTGTCCGTATTCAGCATTTTGGCATCAATAGATTCCATTGTTGTTGCATCAAAAAACTGAAGCATGGCAATTCCTGTTTTCGCTTCGCTTGTAATGTTTGAAATTTTAGTACTGATAACAATGGTATCTTTTTCTCTAAAAAAGCGAGGAAAATTAGGCAAGACCATAAGTTCTTTTTGAGTAAGAACGCTTTTTTCTAAATAACCTGTTACCGCTTTTTTATTATGAGCAAACAAACGGAATTTCCAGGCTGTCAAAGCTTCTGGCGAAGTAAAATTAAAGCTTATGTTTCCTTTTGCATCGGTTTTTAAATTCGGTAAAAAGAACGCGGTTTCAGATAGATTTTTTCTCGCTTTTATTTGTGTCAGTTCTTCTATTGCTTTTTTGGTTGTAATAACGATTACTCCGTTTGCACCTCTGCTTCCGTAAATGGCTGTAGCAGATGCATCTTTTAAAACATCTATAGATGCAATATCTGCTGGATTAATAGTTGCCAATGGATTCGTACCGTTACCTCCGTCAATAATAACCCCATCTATTACATACAATGGTGAATTATTACCAAAAGAAGATAGACCGCGAATTTGTAAACTAATCCCGCCTCCCGGCTGACCAGAAGCCCCAGAAACCATAATACCAGGAGCTTTACCTTGAAGAACCTGATCGAATGTTAGTGGTTGCGTTTCAAGTAGCTCATCACCTGATATTGAGGATATCGATCCTGTAAGATCTTTTCTTTTTGATTTTCCATAACCAACAACGACAACTTCATTCAAACTATTCTCGCTTTCCTCCAAAACCACATCAATAGTTTTTGTGTTTTCAACCACAACAGATTGACTTTTAAAACCGATATAACTAAAAACAAGTTCTTCGTTTTTGGCAGCTTCAATCTCATAATAACCATCAAAATCTGAGGATGTAACTCTTTGTGTTCCTTTTATGGACACAGAAACGCCGGGAAGAGCCAGGTTCGATTTATCTTTTATGATTCCCGAAATCATTTTTGCATTTAAAGGCTTGTTGGCTTTTTTACTAAGTTGTTTTTGATATTCCCTTTGCAGGTAAACAGAATTATTGGGATTGTTAAAATCAAATCCAAACCAAATTAATTTCGCAGTTTCGGTATTTAGTTCTACTCTGTTTCTTGGAGTATTCAAATTTTGAAGATAACTTGATGTTTTGTCAAAACCTAAGCCTGATTTAATGTTACTTCCATTGTAGTAATAATCACTAAAACCTAAACTAGCCCAGTTTGCGGTTGCAAATTGGTCTAATGAGCTGTCATACATCGATGCCAGGACTTCTGCTTCGTTAGCCGTATTAGTTGATTTTAATTTAAACGACCAGTTTTCGCTAATTCCTGGTTGCAGTTTATTTCTAAAAGTTTCAACACTAAATTCCATTTTAGAATCTTGTTTTTTTTGAAACACATCAATCTCATCATTGAAAACCGCATTCTCAAAAATACTTTGAAAACTTATCTTCAAATATTTGTCAAACTCTTTTTTTAATGGAATTTTAATGGTGCTTTCATTGTTTTCTAAATGGATATTTTTTTCAAGAAAGACTTTACTGTCGTAATTGCCTGTAACAGAAAAATAAAGCTCCGGAACGGCCGAGGTTATTTTTAGTGTAACAAAACCATCTTTTTTGGGATCTTCATTGATTTGTTTGATAGTCAATAAAGAACTGGTTTTGAATTTGTCTTTGCTTTGTATAATTTGAAAGTCGGTTGAGGATTCGATGGCATTTTCAAAACTGTCTTTCGCAGAAAATACGATTTTGTAATTCCCGGATTTGTAATCTGAAATGAAATCCAGAACAATCTTTTTATCTTTTTCAGTATCCATTTTTTTGGAATAAACCAAAGTTCCTTTTGTTGTATCAATAGTTGTTTTTTCGTTTTGTTCGTACGGAAATAATTTTTCAAATTCCGCTTTGGTTATAGTTTCAAATTCAGGATTAGGCCAGACTCTTGGTTTGAATTTGTCTGAAAACGCACTCTTATAATAAATTTTAATTTCGCCTTTTACAGCTAAAAATTCTCCATTTAAGTTGGTGCTTGCCAGGATGATTTCGTTTTTATCTTTTGTTTTAATTTGGTTAGGAAGGGAAGCTCCAAGAACTAAATCATGATAACCTACCTTTACAATGGTTTCGGCATCATGAGTTTCTCCATTTATGTCAGTAACGCTAACATTTATTCGGTAGTTAAAAACTGGTAATTGCTGTTTTTTGCTGTTTTTAGACGGTATTGCTGTAAAGTCAACGCTAAATTTTCCTGAAGCATCCGTTTTAATTTCGCCACTAGCCAAAATTTCATTATCTGGCTGTTGTCCAAAATAATTTCTAAAATAACTGGTGTATCGTGTAACGGTGTATTTGACTACAGCGTCAGAAATGTTACTGCCTGCAAAAGCTTTAGCATTCCCTTTCACTTTAATTAATTGATCGATTTGAAAAGTCTCTTTTTTTGGTTCAAAAACAACTTCAAATTTCGGGCGTTTGTATTCTTCAACTCTAAAATCAACTCTGGAGTTTTCAAAATCTGCATTGTCCCAAAAGAGGTGTTCTTCTTTATTTTCATCATAATCAATATCTTTCTCATAGTCGTCCGGTTCCTCCGCTTCAATGCTAAAGTTGCCTGTCAGTCCATTTTTTGGTAATGTAAATTCACCAGAGAAAGAACCAAATTCATTCGTAACAATGTCGAACTCTTTAAATTCATTGCCATTAGCATCAAGAATAATGATTTTAAATGTTGTTTTAGAAATAACAGCTGTTTCATTATTCTTTTTTTGAAACGCGATTCCTTTGTAATAGACAGTTTGTCCCGGACGATAAATGGCGCGGTCTAGATAAAATTCTACTTTCCCTTTAAAATCCAGATCATCTTTATCTTCGCCTGAATAGTCATTAACATAATTGATGTAGTTTTTTTGAATTACCGTAGTATCATTTACAGTTGTTAATTGAATATCATTGTTGTTGTAAATAAATTTCTTTTGATTATAAGCTGCAATGCCATTTTTATTCGTTTTAAGATTAAAATGTTTCGATTTAATAGTCACATTCTCTAATGGTTTACCAGTTTTTCTGTCCAGAACCTGAAAAGTCTCTCCTGTTTGATTTTGTGAAGCCAAAAGAGATAAGTTTGAAACAGAAATAGTTTCATAAGCAAAAGCTTTCTTTTCTTTTGTGTCTGAGTCACTTTCAAAATAAACGAGATAAGAGCCCGTTCTTAATTGTGGTAAAAGGACTTCTGTCGTATATTGAAAAAAGTCATTTTTATTTATTAAGGAATAAGTTTTTACAACAGCAGTTTGATTTTTTTGAATAATTACAGATACCAAACTATCTTTTTTTGGATAGGTATTTCTGAAGCCCAAAAGTTGTTTCTGATTGATTTTATAAAATGAAACTTTTAAATCAGTAACATTTTTATATCGAATAAAAGCTCTGGTGTTTTCATCTGAATAAATAAACTTTTGAAGTTCAATAGTAAGGGACTTAGAAACAATATTGTCTTTTTGCTGTAGAGCCAATTTGTAGGCATTCGATTGATTATTTACAGCAATGATACTGTCTAATAATGAAATTGCTCGTCTGTTGTAATCCTGATGAGTTTCTTTTGAAGCTTTTTGTGAATAGAAAAATGCTTTTTCCAATTGGATCTTCTGTATTAAAAGGACATCTTTTGTTTCTTTTTGAAGATTGTTTAATGCCGGTAAATAATCCTCATCAGATTCCAGTAAAGTGTTTTTGAAGTATTGTATACGTTCCAGCTGATTGTCTACAGTTGGATTGTGCAATTCTTGTTTTTGATACAAAGCCAAAACATAAAGCAGATTTTCATTGGTAACAAAATCGAAATTGACTTTTATAAAATCGGCTGATTTTCCTAAAAGCTCTTTTTTATAAGGATTAAAATCACTTTTTGTAAATTCCCATTGACGAATTTTTTGTTTGTAAAAAGCTAAATTTTCTTTTAATAAATAATCAAATAGATTTTCTTTTTTGAATTTTTCTAAAGTAAGAAAATCAAAAATAGTTTCGTATTTTTCTAATAAAGTTGACTTTAGAAGCGCTTCATTTTCCAAAGTCTTTTTTAATGTCAAATTAATTTGGCTTTTGAAATTCGCTTCAGTCCAAGTCAGGAAATCTTCATCAAGAAGGGCTATGTTAGTTCTTCGCTGAATTTTGTAAAGATTTCGATTATAGTAATCATTCAGACATTTGGCATACACAAAATTCAAAATTGCTTTTGATGGAACTGAAACCCGATTAATTTCGCCTTTAAGGTTATTTAAAATTTTGCTTTGCGCATTTTCATCAACAACCAGTAAATATTTAGACTGATAAAAAAAACATTTTATCATTTTTACTTCGTCTTTTTCTGAAACTGCCTTTTTATAAATTTCTGAAACTATTTCATTGGCTGATTTTATTTTGCCTTCGTTTTCGAGGGCAATAACCTGGTCCCATTTTTTATCAGTTTGTTGTGCAAACAAAGAAGAAGATAATAGCAAAAAAGCAAATAATACATTTTTCATAAGTTGGGTTTCTTATATAGAGTGTCTTTTTCTAAAAAAGGTTGGGACGGTTTTAAAATAATTTTCGTACAAATTAGTAAATTATCTGCAAAATCAAATGTTGGCGTTAATATTTGCTTATTTTTGAGATATGAAAAACCTACTAATCCTTTTTTTATTTGTGCCAATTTGTATGTGGTCGCAGTCTAATTTTGAAAAGGCAGAGAAGTTATTTCATGCCAAAAAATATAAGGATGCTGAATCTGCTTTTGAGATTAACTTAAAGTATTATCAAAACGATATAAAAACCCTTGAACGGCTTGGTGAAATTAATTCCGAAGAAAAACAGTGGGAAAAAGCAGCTGTTTATTTTAAGAAATTAACGCAGGTAAAACCTAACGAAGCGGATTATTTTTATAAATACGGAGGCTGTTTAGGAATGAGAGCAATGGAAGTGAATAAATTTAAGGCTTTTGGATTGGTGGGTGATATGAAATCTGCGTTTGAAAAAACAATCGTTTTAAATCCTAATCATATTCAGGCCAGATGGGCATTGATAGAATTATATTTACAATTACCAGGAATAGCAGGAGGAAGTGAGTTAAAAGCTTTAAAATATTCGAATGAATTAGCCAAATTATCACCTGTGGATGGTTATTTGTCGAAAGGAAGAATAGATGAATATTTTGAGAGGTATACTTTTGCAGAAAAAAATTATATTAAAGCAGATGAAATTGGCAATTCAAAAATAACATTTCAAAAGTTATATAATTTATATTTGAATAAATTAAAAGAGCCTAAAAAAGCTCAGGAATTAAAACGAAAATTTGAAGGTTGATAGTAACTTCAATGTAGTTCCAATGAAAATTGGAAATTGGAATTTTTAAAATTTAGAATTTAATGAAAACACATTTCATCGCCATAGGCGGAAGTGCCATGCACAACTTAGCATTAGCATTGCATAACAAAGGATATCAGGTAACAGGAAGCGATGATGCTATTTTTGAACCTTCAAAATCAAGATTAGAAAAAAAAGGAATTTTACCAGCCGAAATGGGTTGGTTTCCTGAAAAAATAACGGCAGATATAGAAGCTGTAATTTTAGGAATGCACGCCAAAGCAGATAACCCCGAATTATTAAAAGCACAGCAATTAGGATTGAAAATCTATTCTTATCCGGAGTTTTTGTATGAGCAGTCCAAAAATAAAACGCGGGTTGTTATTGGTGGTTCACACGGAAAAACAACCATTACTTCGATGATTTTGCACGTGATGCATTATCACAATATTGAAGTGGATTATATGGTAGGAGCACAGCTGGAAGGTTTTGATACGATGGTACATCTTACCGAAGAAAATGATTTTATGGTTTTGGAAGGGGATGAGTATTTGTCTTCTCCAATAGACAGACGTCCAAAATTTCATTTGTATCAGCCTAACATTGCCTTAATTTCTGGAATTGCGTGGGATCATATTAATGTGTTTCCAACGTATGAAAATTATGTTGAACAGTTTGAAATTTTCATTGCAAAAATCACCAATGGCGGAATCTTAGTTTACAATGAAAATGACCCGGAAGTAAAACGTGTTTCAGAAGCTGCAACAAATCCAATTCGTAAATTACCTTATTTTACTCCTGAATATTCCGTTAGTGATGGTGTAACTTTATTAAAAACCCCGGAAGGTGATATGCCAATTGAAGTTTTTGGAGCCCATAACCTGAATAATCTAGCCGGTGCTAAATGGATTTGTCAAAATATGGGTGTTGATGAAGAAGATTTCTATGAAGCAATTGCAAGTTTTAAAGGTGCATCAAAGCGATTAGAAAAAATTGCCGAAGGAAAAGGAAAAGTAGCTTACAAGGATTTTGCACATTCGCCAAGTAAAGTGGCAGCCACAACTAAAGCGGTAAAAGAACAATATCCGGACAGAACTTTGGTAGCTTGTTTAGAATTGCATACTTATAGCAGTTTAAATGCAGAATTCCTGAAAGAATATGAAGGAGCATTAGAATATGCAGATGTTGCAGTTGTTTTCTATTCTCCAGATGCAGTAAAAATTAAGCAATTAGAAGAAGTAACTTACGACCAAATTGCAACATCCTTCAATAGAAAAGATTTGATAATTTATACTAATCCAACCGAATTCAAAGAATACTTATTCAATTTAAATCTGGATAACTCAGCATTGCTTTTGATGAGTTCAGGGAATTATGGAGGTTTGAATTTTGATGAGGTAAAGACTTTGATAGAGTAAGATATATTTATTGTCAAAGTTTGTCATTCCGTAGGAATCTCAACTCATTACCATATGAATAACAAATTTCTGTGAATGACAAGTTGTGTAAAAAATTTAATTTCAAGGTTTTTTATAACTCACATTTTGTCATTTCACAGAAATCTTTTTTATTAATTTAATTATATTTTCATTATTGAATACACCGAAGGAATTTATACCTTTAATGTTTATATTTTAACAATAAAAGCAGAACTGTTTTATATACTGGTGTTACCAATAATTTAAAATTACGATTACAACAACATGAGAGTAAATTAAACCAAAATAGCTTTACTGCAAAATACAATTCGCACTTTTTAATTTATTATCAAAAATTTGGTTGGATTCAACTGGCAATTGAAAGAGAGAAAGAAATAAAAAACCTCTCCAGAGAAAAGAGGCTCAATTTAATAAAGCAGTTAAATCCAAACTTAGAATTTTGGAATCATCATTTCAAGGAATAAATTTCGGAATGTAATTCTAAAATTAAACCAATAATCAAGCAAGTTTCTGTTTCCATAGAAGTATAAAAAGTAGAATAGTATATAATAGATTCCTACGGAATGACAATATTGTGGTTACTGTTGTCACTTTCCATAAATATAATGTCCCACGATTTTATATTCAAACAAACAATCTTCTAAAACTTGTCCTCCGCCAATGTTATGGACAATAAGATTTCGTTCGCCGTCTTCAGATTTTTTGTTTGTAATAATTCCAATATGCGGTAACTTTCCGTTAATCATCCAGGTAACCAGTTCGCCTGTTTTATAATCTGCCGGATTTTGAGTAACAGGTAATTTCATTCCTTTTCTTTCAAAGAAAACTTCCAAATTAGGAACTCTTCGGTGATCGATATTGGTATCTGTTTTTGTCATTCCCCACTTTTTTAAATTTGGATATTTAGAAAAATTTTCGACCATATCTTCATGGACTTCTTTTTGTAAATCAATATCTAATTTTCGATAACTACGAATAACGACATCTGTACAGACACCTTTATTTGCAGGGATATCTCCGTTTGGATATTTTATGGAAAAATAAGCCGGATCATAATCTATGGAAGAATCAATTATAGATATTGCCGCTTCAGACAATTTTTCTTCAAAAGTTTTTGTTGCTGTTTTTTGAGGATTAGTAAAAGTTAATTTGTTGTTTTCTTTCTGATTACAAGAAAAAAATATAAGTACAATTAAAACGGTGGAGATAGATTTCATTGTTTTTGTTTTAAAATTAGTGATTATCAAAATAACAAATGAGTTTTAATGAATGATTTTTCTTATTTTTGAAAATATTCATAAAATTATATGCCTGAAAAAATTAAAGTTGTCCAGATGGAATCAACACATTTTCCAATTACAAACTGGTCTGAAGATGACAGGCCTCGTGAAAAATTAATGCTAAAAGGCAAAAATGCTTTGAGCGATGCCGAATTAATTGCCATTTTAATTGGTTCTGGGAGCCGGAATGAATCGGCAGTTGACTTAAGTAAAAGAATTTTGGCAAGTGTTGATACCTTGAATTCATTAGGGAAAATGTCTATCTCGCAATTAATTGATTTTAAAGGAATAGGCGAAGCTAAGGCAATTACTATTATTGCTGCTTTAGAATTAGGAAGAAGACGCAGGGCAGAGGACTCCGTTGAAATGACCAAAATCACATCTAGTAAAATGGTTTTTGAAATCATGCAGCCCATAATTGGTGAGCTTCCTCATGAGGAATTTTGGGTGCTTTTTCTGAATAATTCAAACAAAGTGATTTTAAAATCTCAATTAAGCAAAGGAGGGATTTCAGGAACGATTGTGGATGTTCGTCTTGTTTTTAAAATAGCACTTGAATCTGGTGCGACGGGCTTGATCTTATGTCACAATCATCCATCAGGAACTTTGATGCCTAGTGATGCAGACAAACACATTACAAAAAAATTAAAGATGGCGGGAGATAGTTTAGATGTTAAAGTTTTGGATCATTTGATTATTACTGAAACAAAATATTATAGTTTTGTAGATGAAGGAATTTTATAAATTATGAATGCAAATATTACCGATATATTCTTTGATTTAGATCATACACTCTGGGATTTTGACCGAAACTCAGAAATGGCTTTCAGCTGTATTTTCGAAAATAAATATCCGAAAATCAAATGCGAGGATTTTATTGAAAAATACATTCCTGTAAATCAGGCTTGCTGGAAATTATATCAAAATGACGAGATCACACATCAGGAACTGCGTTATAATAGATTAAAATTTTCTTTTGATGCTTTGAATATTATCATTTCTGATGAAGATATTGACAAGATAGCAAATGACTATATTGATTGTCTAACAGATAATAATCATCTTTTTGAAGGGGCTATTGAAGTGCTTGAATATTTGAAGCCGAAATATAATTTACACATTATTACAAATGGATTTGCTAACGTGCAGGAAAAGAAAATAAAGAATGCCATGTTGGGAGGTTATTTTAGCACTATAACAAATTCTGAACTGGCAGGTGTAAAAAAACCAAATAGTATTATCTTTGATTATGCAATTAATGCGGCAAAGGCTTCGAAAGAAAATTGCATTATGATAGGCGATTGCCTGGATGCAGATGTGAATGGTGCAATAAATGCAGGTTTAGATGCTATTTTTTTTAATGAAAAAAAAATTGAAGCACCACAAAACATCAAACAAATAAATCATTTATTAGAACTCAAAAAATATTTATAACTAGGAATCGCTGCTTAGAACAGGTTTTGGAAACAAACGCTAACAAAGGCAATACAATAGTATAACCGCTAACAAATAAATTTTACATATATGAAAATTAAACTTTTTTTAATAACACTTTTTATTTCTGCTTTAGGTTTCTCGCAGTCAATTAATGATTATAAAGCTGTTATTGTGCCTATAAAATTTGATTTTGCCAAAGGAATTAACCCCTACAGGTTATCAACAATGACAAAGGCAAATTTAATAAAAGCAGGTTTTCAGGCCTTTTATGAAAATGAGCAGCTGCCTGCTGAATATGCTAATCGTTGTGAATTATTATATGCCGATGTAAAAAAAGACAATGCTTTCTTGGTAACAAAACTTTTTGTTGAATTTAAAGACTGTTATGGAAAAGTGGTGCATACTTCTGAAACCGGTAGAAGCAAAGAAAAAGACTTTGAAACAGCATATAGAGAATCTTTAGACAATGCATTTCTTTCTGTTTATGGCCTAAATTACAAGTACAATGGGAAAACAGCAAATGCAAATTCTGGCATTGCTACAAGTACCGCTGTTTCTGCTCCGGCTGTTGCTGCTCCGGCTGTTGCTGCAAGTTCAGTTTCTACCCAAGTAACTGCACCAATTGCAGATGTTTCTGATCCGAATTTATTATACGCACAACCAACAGAAAATGGATATCAATTAATTGACAAAACACCAAAGGTGGTTATGAAATTGCTTAAAACTTCTCGTCCTGATTCTTTCATAGCGATAAAAGATGGTGTACAGGGAACTTTAAATGCAAAAGACAATCAATGGTTTTTTGAATATTATCAAAATGATAAATTAGTTTCTGAAAAAGTTATAGTTAAATTTTAAAATAATAATTTTAGTCATCTGTTTGAGGTATTGAATACTGAAACTGCGACTAATACTTCTAATAACCATATTTATCTTTCCAACGGTTCTTTAAAAATTCACGGTTACTATTCTCTCTGGAATTCTGACCTGGATTATAAAGAACCGTTTCTTTTATAGCATCGGGTAAAAATTCCTGTTCCGCAAAGTTATTCGCATAATCATGCGAGTATTTATAGTCTTCTCCATAACCCAATTCTTTCATCAGCTTTGTTGGGGCATTGCGCAAATGAATCGGAACAGGCAGATCACCCGTTTGCTTTACCAATTGCTGTGCATTTCCAATAGCCATATAAGAAGCATTACTTTTAGGCGAAGTAGCCAGATAAATGGCGCATTGACTTAATATAATACGGCTTTCGGGATAACCAATAGTAGAAACAGCCTGAAAAGTATTGTTTGCCATAATAAAAGCCGTAGGATTAGCATTTCCAATATCTTCGCTGGATAAAATCAACATTCTTCGGGCAATAAATTTCACATCTTCGCCACCTTCAATCATTCTGGCCAGCCAATAAACAGCACCATTAGGATCACTTCCACGAATCGATTTGATAAAGGCAGAAACAATGTCATAATGTTGTTCTCCGGTTTTGTCATATAAAACCGTATTTTGCTGAACAAGTTCAAAAACCCTATCGTTTGTAATGATGGTTTGATCGCTGGCAGAAGCGTTGACAACAAGCTCAAAAATGTTTAATAGTTTCCGACCATCTCCACCAGATAATCTTAGCAATGCTTCGGTTTCTTTTAGAATGATATTTTTTGAAACTAATTCAGCATCCGTTTTCATGGCACGATGCAGTAGCGCTTCTAAATCGGTTTTTGTAAAAGCATTTAATATGTAAACCTGACAACGTGATAACAATGCAGGAATCACTTCAAAACTTGGGTTTTCTGTTGTTGCACCAATTAATGTGATCCATCCTTTTTCGACTGCAGCCAAAAGGGAATCTTGTTGCGATTTGCTAAAGCGATGAATCTCATCAATAAACAAAATTGGATTTTTAGCAGTGAATAACCCACCACTTTGTTTCGCCTTTTCAATTACATCACGAATATCTTTTACACCTGAATTGATCGCACTCAAGATATAAAAAGGGCGCTTAGATTCCTGTGCGATAATTTGGGCCAGAGTCGTCTTTCCGGTTCCCGGTGGCCCCCAAAAGATTAATGACGGAATAATTCCTTTCGAAATTTGTTGCGTCAGTGATCCGTTTGGTCCAACCAAATGACTTTGACTGATATAGTCTTCTAATTTCTGTGGACGAATGCGTTCTGCTAAAGGTGCTTCCATTTTACAAAATTACGAGTTTCAATTTTAAATTTAATTTTTTAGGAGCTAATTCCTGCTGTCCGCTATATCTTTTTTGGCAGAAAAAGCCAAAAAAGGATGCCGCTTCCATCACGGCTATGAATCGTACATGAAGAAAGTTATATTTAGCTGACAAATTATCAGTAAATTGTATTTGGATAGTTTTTTGATAAATATCCAATTTACAAAATATACACCATGGATGACAATCAGTTTAAATTTTCTAACACAGTTATTGGCCTTCCAGTATTTTTTGTTCTTTTTCTATGGATCTTATACTGGTTTCAGATTCGTTATGATTTTGATTTTTACAAAAACGGAATCTATCCAAGAGATTTTTTAGGTTTGCAAGGTGTTTTGTTCAGTCCTTTTATTCATGAAAATCTAAGCCATTTATATAATAATTCAATTCCGTTATTAGTCTTATTGGCGGCTTTACAATATTTTTACCCGAAACAATCCGTTAAAGTTATCGCATTCGGAATTCTTTTTTCCGGACTAATTACTTGGATAATCGGTCGTGAAAACTATCATATTGGGGCTAGTGGATTAATTTACGTTTTGGTAAGTTTTATTTTTTTTAAAGGTATTCAAACAAGATATTACAGGCTGGTAGCGCTTTCATTATCTGTGATATTACTTTATGGCGGAATGATTTGGTATGTTTTTCCGGAAATTGATAATACCATTTCTTGGGAAGGTCATCTGGCAGGTTTTATAACCGGATTTGCAATGACTTTATTTTTAAAAACCCCTGAATATGAAAAACCTATAGTTTACGAATGGCAGAAGTCTGACTTCAATCCACAAAATGATCCTTTTATGAAACATTTTGACGAAAACGGTAATTTTGTTAATACTGAAATTCCTCAAGAAGATTTTGAAATAGTTTCGTCATATTTCAATTCTGATACTTCAGTTAATTATATCATAACTAAAACAGAAGCAGAAGATAAAAAATAATTTACAGGAAAGTATTTTTAATGTAGAGCTGCTATTAAATTTTTGCAATAAAAAACACCTCGATTGAGGTGTTGAAATTCTTCGGCATGCAATTATTATGTTCTCTGACGAACAGTTTCATATAAGAATGCTCCGCAAGCTACAGAAACATTTAATGATCCGATTGTACCAAACATAGGAAGTTTTGCCTTTTCGTCAACGATTTTAAGAACAGAAGGATTAATTCCTCTGTCTTCAGACCCCATGATGATTGCTAAAGGTTCATTCAATTCTAAATCATAAATATTTTGCTCTGTTTTTTCAGTAGCAGCAATAGTTTTTATTCCTGATCCCTGAAGGTAGAAAATCGCATCTTTGATATGTTCAACTTTACAAATTGGAACATTAAAAACAGCCCCGGCGGAAGTTTTTACGGTATCTCCATTTACGGGAGCAGAACCGGCTTTTTGAACAATAATTCCATTTACTCCAGTACATTCTGCAGTTCTGATAATGGCACCAAAATTTCTTGCATCAGAAATTTGGTCTAATATTAAAAATAAAGGTTTTGAACCAGATTCGATTGTTGATTCAACGAGATGTTCTAATTCTATAAATCCAATAGGGGATATGGTAGCAACAGCTCCCTGATGATTATTTGGTGTTAAACGATTCAGTTTTTCAACAGGAACGTACGAAAAGTTGATGTTAGCACGTTTCATTACTTTCATTAAGTCTTTCATTAGCTCACCCGAAATTTCTTTTTGGATGAATACCTTATCTACCTCTTTTCCTGCCTGAATGGCTTCTATAATGGCTCTGATTCCAAATATTTGATGTTCTTTTTCCATGGGGCAAATATAGGTATAAATGTTTTTATAAAAAAACCACCCCAAATCAATGGGGTGGTTTAAAGAAAAATTCTTTATATATAAGTTTAATGTTCGTCTTCAAGAAACCCAGTTCTCTTATAACCTTTTATTTCATAAATAGTTCCTGGATCATCTGAGAATTCAGCTTTAAAAGAGATGCCATCAACAGTATGACCTCCAGTAGATGTAGCGCCATTCTTCGTAATTTTACCTTCTGTGATGTTTACATTAACCTCATATGTTTCAATAACATTAGGTGTTGTAGTGACGTCGTCTACAACGCTACTTGCTAAATTACTTCCTGCAAATGACAATGAACTAAGAGTTACAGGTAATTTTACTTTAAAACCCCATACGTGAAAAAGATGATCATCAATCCAAATCTCTTTTCCATCATTTGCTGATGAATTGTAAGTACTAATAATTGCATAGTCTGATATTACAGTTCCATTACGTAATGTTTGAACGTACCAATCTCCAGACATTTCCTTTGTAGATGTTTCTCCTGCATCAGTATCTCCCACTTCGTCACAAGATGCGAATGAAGTAAGTATAAGTACTGCTGCAAGTACACGTGTTATATTTAATTTTATATTTTTCATTTTAATATTTTTAAATTATCGTTTAAATATTCTATCAGCATCACCAAAGAATGCTGAAGCTATAATTGACCACTTCCAGTTGTTTTCATCTGTAATAGTTCCAATTTTACTTTCAGCTGTGATTCCTGTTTCAGAAGTGTTTTCTTGATAAGGAGCATAAACTTGTTTGTCATCTATATTATAGAATGTTAAAGTTATGTTGTTGTCATCATCTGCAGTATATCCAGTTGCATTATCACAAACATACTTTCTGTCTTCAAGTTTAGTTACATTATTTGGGTTACCATTTCTAAAAAAAGTACCAGATAAGTCTATTGTACTTGGTTGGTTACTTAAAACAATTATAGTACGTGTTAGGGATGCTGGAAATCCATCACTATTTGTTGCAGAGTACTTGATTTTGTAAACACTTGGTTTGCTAGTGTCAACCGTTCCATCAATTGTTACATCAAGAGTTTTTCCATCAGCATCAGCATCTACTCCAGCTTCTGTGTAAGTTTCTCCTTGAGTAAGAACAACAACAGCGTCTCCATTCATATGTAAGTTTGCATATGCTGTTACCTTTGAAACATTATCTGTAGAGTCCCCGTCACATGACGTTAAAAATAGTCCTGAAACTATCATTAGGGATAAAAATATTTTTTTCATTGTTTAAGTTTTTTAGTTAATATCCCACCAAACCGGAGTAGTTATTTTTGAAATTGTTGGTGCGTACGGATTTCTTGTTTTTACTGTATTTGGTAAAACAAGTCTTCTTGGGAATAGATCATTCGTTACATTTTCAACAGATACTACAAATTGTCCTGGAATATAGTTTTCATTTGATTGAGGAATTGAAGATTCTTTAGGGTATCCAGTTCTGTTTTGTTCTAAAAATGATTCGTAACCATTTCCTGGGAAACTTGAAATCCATTTTTGAGTAATAATTGCTTCAATTTGAGCCTCAGTTCCTGTTGCAGGGAATTCGTATACTCCTCCAGTAGCCAACAAAGCATCTGGGCTTCCAATTGGATCAGTTTCACGAGGAATAGTAGTTGCAGTGTTGTATTTAGCAAAATTTGCAGCAACCCCTAAATCGTATTTTCCTTTTGCACCTGCACCACCATAATATCTAACAAGAGCTTCTGCCTGCAAGAAATAACTTTCTTCAGCACTCATAAAATATAAAGGAGTTTTTGCGTATAGAGTTACTAATGAAAGTCCCGATGCTGCATTTTCAAAATCACCTTGGTTGTTAGGATTTCCTTCTCCGTAATATTTTTCTAAACGAGGATCATCATTAGCTTGTAAATAAAGGTATAAGGTTTTACTAGCTCTTAAGTTTAAAGTTGTATTTAACTGTCTTCTGTCAGTCTCATACAATGGGTTACTTCTGTCTGCAGCATCTTCGAATTGAGTCATTGCAGCATCAACATCTAAAAATTCTGCACCAGAATCAATTAATGTTTTGATTCCTGATTCAGCTAATGCAGGATTAACTTCTGTTAGTCTAAGGTGTAATTTTAATAACAATGAGTTACCAAATTTTGTCCAATTAGACATTTTACCATTGAAGATAAAATCATCTTTTCCAGGAGCAGTTCCTACAGATGTACTTAAGTCTTTAGACAATGCTAATTTTAAATCAGCTATCATTAAGTCATAAGTTTCTTTTCCTGAATTGAATTGAGGTTGCAAAATATTAGGGTTATTTGCTTCTGCATATGGAATGGCATCATATAAATCTGTCATTATTTGTGATGCTTCAACTTCAAGGACAGTAGCAATTAAATAGTAATTCCAGTTACCTTCTGCCTCAGCTTGCCTTTTTACAACTCTAATGTCGTTTAAAGCATCGTACATTGCTGTCCAAGCAAGTTGGAAATCATTAGTCCCAATGCTATATTGATCAATGTTTTTGTATTGGTTTGAAGTAGTGTTTTGTGTCCAGAATTGAGACCAAAATCCTCCAATAAGAGCAAAGTATGATCCTTGTGCACCTGCTAAACCTGCAATTCCTGCTGGTAAAATAGTGCTATTCGCTTGTCCGGGAGGCAAAGCATCCGGGTCTCTATTAATGTCAAATGATTCATCACATGACACTAATAAGAAAAGTGCTGTTATTAATGTTGCTATTTTTTTCATTTTCTCTATGAATTATATTTTTAGAATGATAATTTTAAAACTCCACCTACTGATCTTTGTGATGGATTAGATCCAAATTCTCCAAATTCAGAGATTACTCCAGTTCCGAAAGTTCCAACCTCAGGATCTACATAAGGATTTTCTCCAGGAGTCCACATGAAAAGGTTTCTTCCGTATATACCAACAGTGATTTTGTTTAATCCCATGTTTTTAGTAAGAGTAGAAGGGAAATCATAATTTAAATTAACCTCTCTTAATCTAACAAAAGTTTTGTCAATTACGTGTGTTTTCTCTATACCAGGGTTATTTCCTGTATTGTAAAAATTAGTTACAGTACTAAATGTAAGGGGTGTTGCGTTCTCAGTATAGGTAACTTCTTGTGTCGTTTGGTCAATGCTTTCATTAACAGAATTTGGTATGATAAAAGTATTTCTGTCATTATATGTCGTTTCTATTCCATTTCCTACGAAATGTGATAATCTTTTTGTGTAAGAATAGAAATCCCCTCCTTGTTTCCAATCTAATGAGAATGCCAGATTAAAGTTTTTGTATTTGAAAGAGTTTTGTAATCCCATAACAAAATCACGCTGAGCACTTCCAATTTTTTGGATATCATCGCTTACTTCGTACATACCTGTTGATGCGTTAACAACATATTGTCCTGCAGCATTTGTTTTAGGTGTTTGAGAGTAGAACGTACCAATTGCATCTCCTTTAGTAGCTCTAAGAGTTACACCGTAAGCACTTGTTAGATCTATATAAGATCCTGTGTTTAATTCCGTTACTTCGTTTAAGTTTTTAGTGAATGTATAAGTAACATTCCATGAAAAGTCTTTATTTTTAATTGGACTTCCAGTTACAGAAAGCTCAATACCTTTGTTTACTACATCTCCAGCATTGACTGCTTTTATTGTATATCCTGTTGAAGGATCCAATGGTAGGTCTACAATAAGGTCTGTGGTTGTTTTATGATATAATGCAATATCATAGCTAATTCTGTTTTTGAAGAATGATCCCTCAGCTCCAACTTCATATTCTAAAGTACTCTCTGGTTTTAAATCTGGATTACCAAGTCTTCCTGAAGATTCGAAGAAACTTACACCTCCAATTGGAGACGCAATTATACCGAAGTTTGCGTTAGCAGAACCTGATATATAAGAGTCTTCAGTTGTATATACTCTAGTGTCATTTGCAATATTTGAAACTGCTGCTCTTAGTTTAAGGAAAGTATTTCCGTTGTCAATTGCAATTGCACCTAATGATAAAGATGGATAAAAATATGAATTTTCTGTAGGCGGTAGAGTCGATGTAATGTCGTATCTGCCTGTTACTGTAGCAAAATACCTGTTTTTAAATGCAATTTCAGCAGATGCATAAACGGCTCCTGTTCTTCTTAAGCTGTTTGATTGTTCAATTACTGGTCTTAAAGCCGAGTTGGAAAGCTCATAGAAGCCTGCAAGACCTAAATTTGTGATAGAGTTTTTTAATATATCAGACTCTCTTTTATTGTAGTTGAAACCTCCTGTAAGATTTAAGGTCCAGTCTTCACTTAAGTTAGTGTTGTAATTAAGGTTGAAATAGGTATCAAATTCACTAAATTCTGATCTTGATTCTGTAACTCCACCTACAACAGGGTTAGCACCTGCGATTGCTTGTGGGGTACCGGCTGAATAATTCACTATTGCACCGTAACTCTTAAGTTTTTCTGTTCTAATGTTACCACCAATTTGCCATGAAGCAGTAAGTTTATCTGTTAGTTTGTAGCTTAAGTTAATGTTTCCAAAAAGATTGTGTCCGTATACTTTTGTACTATTCTCGTTAATTGAGAAAAATGGGTTTGTAGCATAAGGAGTAAAATAGTAATCAGGTGTATTAAAGACATTGTTTTTGTAGTCACTTAAGTCTACTACACTAATATCTCTTGGAATTTGTAATAAATCTTGTGCTAAGGTTGAACCTTGACCTGCATCATCCCCTGCTCCTGTATTAATGATACCTTGGTCTTTATAGACATAGTTTAATGATGTTCTTAATGTGAATTTTTTTCCTTTTAACCCACCATTAAAACCCAAGGATTGTTTTTTGTATAAATCAGCTTCTGTTGGTACAACTCCATCACTGTTTACATTTGAGAAAACTAAAGAGAAGTCTGAAGTGTCTCCACCGCCACTAAGCGTAACAGACTGTGTAGATAACGTACCAGTATCATAAAAGTCTCTTATGTTGTCATTTAATCCAACGTAAGGTTTTATTTGTTGAGTGTTGTTGTATATAGTTCCCCAAGGTCTTACTTCTCCATTAAAAGCTGGTCCCCAAGAACCGTTTTCGTTACTGGTTGTGCTAGACCCAGAAAAACCAAGACCATTCCATCCTTGCCCAAAACCATTTTGTAAATGAGGTACTCTGGCAACTTCACTAAATTCTGTTGAAGCCAACATATCTACTTTAATTCCTGAGTTTGCTTTTCCTTTTTTGGTTGTAATAATGATTACACCACCACCAGCTCTTGAACCATATAAGGCAGATGCTGCTGCTCCTTTAAGGACTGTCATGCTCTCAATATTGTTTGGATCAATATCACTTATACCGCTACCAGAGTCATATGATCTTGTAGTAGTAGCTACTCCATTATTTCCTGTACCAGTTGCAGTGTTGTTAATTGGGGTTCCGTCAACAACATATAGTGGTCCATTGCTATTTGTAATACTGTTTAAACCACGAATAACTACTTTAGCTGACGCTCCTGGTTGTGATGGAGCAGTAATATCCACACCCGCAATTTTTCCGGAAAGTGTTTCAAATGGGTTAGTGTTTACAACCTGAGTAAGTTGGTCTGCTTTTAAGGTTGTAGTTGCATAACCTAGAGATTTTTTTTCTCTTTTAATACCAAAAGCTGTTACAACAACACCTTCTAGTTCTTGTGCTCCTGCATCTGCTAATTTAACGTTTACAGTAGAGGAACTTGCTACTACTTCTTCAGTTTTCATACCGATGTAGCTAAATACCAAAACCTGGCTTGTTGCTGCTTTGATAGAAAATTTACCATCAAAGTCTGTTTGTGTTCCGGTTTTTGTTCCTTTTACCAAAATGCTGACACCTGGAAGAGGCATTCCTGCATTGTCGGAAACAGTTCCTGAAACAACTCTTTCTTGCGCAAAAGTAAGTTGCGCGACTAGTACTAAAATTAGCACTAAGAATCCATTGAACTTTAGTTTCATTTTTAAATATTTTGAATTAGTATCGCAAAACTCTTAATAATTTGTTAACTATCCTAATAAATAAAAATCTTTTTTTGGTAAACATCAAAATTTAACATTATAACATATGTTTATGATAGTGTTATATAATTTTAAATTCTGGTCATCTGCAATGCTATTTGTGAGATTTATCTTTAGGACTCCGTTTGTGGTCTGAATAGTTGTTCCAATTCCAATTCCTGTTAATTTGTTTATTATAGTTTTATTTTCCTTTCTTGTTAAGTCTTGGTATATTCCATAGTCAACAATTGAATTTATATATAAATTTTGTGATACAACATATCTGTATTCTGTAAGAATTGAAGAAAACAGATTTGCCTGTAAGCTATTTTCTAAAAAGCCTCTAATCGAATATATGCCTCCAAATCGAAATAATTCATTGATGATGTAATCTTCGCTATTAAGATAAAAATTCTGAGAGTTTATGTTAATGAAGTTCTTCTTATTTAGTTCGAAATTATAAGAGAAGTTTAAACTTGTGTAAAATTGATTGCCGGAAGCGGCAGTTTCCGGTTGGTTATTCGTATTTCTTTTGCCAATTCCTAATGTAAGATTAATATTGGCTTTTTTAGGTGACAGATAATTAACAGCGTCAGTTTTTGTATAATCAAATGTTGAAGTTGTAAAAGAGTTTTTGAAATCGCTTATAATTGTATTATTGGTGTTTTGGATATCACTAGATTCTGTCGATTGGTATCCTAGGTAAATTTTTGAATTATAGTTGATGTAATAACCCAGATCGATTGCTGTTTTTGTATTTTGAAAAGTACTGTCTTGTTTGAAAATGTTTAATTGAGCTTTAATTCCTAGCGGAGATTTGAATATGTATGGGATTTCTAATTTTGTATTGAAGGTTTTTTGTTGATTTCCATCGCTCTTCCAATATAAAGAGAATTGTTCTCCGGCTTTAATAGTGTTTTGCAGTGTTATGTCAAGATATCCGTTTAAATTTAGTTTTTTGTCTTCGTCATTTGAAAATCCAATGTATCCGTCAAAAGTGTTTGCTTTTCTTTTTTCGATATAGATATAAACTTTTGTTGAGTCATTTGTGAATAATATTTCAGGATACTTTGCCTGATTAATAAAACCGAAATTGTTTATATCTTCATAAAGTTCCTTAATTGTTTTTTGATTAAAAGTTTTGCTTATATATTTTTTGTTGAGTTGCTTCAAATGTCCTTTGGGAAAATAATCCTTACGATTATCATTTGTGTAATTTATTATAATGGAATTAACACTACGTTTTTTTTCAGAATTAAAATTTAAGTCAGCATAAATTATCAAATTCTTTCTTCGAATATTTTCTAATTTAATTTTGTTTAAGGCAAAACCTTGTTTTTCAGCATCAATAATTTTTTGATTTATATAGTTTTCGGTTTCTTCGTATGGTATAATTAAGGTGTCATTTTTTATTTCTGATGAATCAAAAAATGAATTATTTCTACCTATATATATATAGGTGTATTTTATTTTGTTTCCAAGTGAGAATTTATATGTATATGTGGAGTCGTTCTCCTTATGATTTTCAAGTGTTTTGATGTCTAAGTATCCTTTTTTATAAAGCTTTTCGATGGTTATATTAGACTCGTTAATAACTGATTTTATATTTGAATGTTTTCTGATGTAATTTAATGAGTCTATAATTGTATTTTCTGTTTTATTATTACCACTTATCTTTAAATTAAAATTTTGGGCATAACCAGAAATGTATATTAGGAATAAAATTATTATTTGGAATAACTGTTTCAAGGGTAATTGTTTCATTTATTAAAAGTATTGCAAATATCTATTATTTGTTTGGAATAGTTTAAGCTTAAATAATGTTATTGAAAATTAATGAATTAACATTTGTATAGTGGAAATTATTTTATACATTTGCAACCCCGTAAAAAGCGGGAATTTAATATACATAATAAATTTTTAGTATTAATTATGCCAACAATTCAACAATTAGTAAGAACAGGAAGAACTCAGATCACTAAGAAGAGTAAATCGGTTGCTTTAGATTCTTGTCCTCAAAGAAGAGGGGTTTGTACGCGTGTTTACACTACTACACCAAAAAAACCAAACTCTGCAATGCGTAAAGTTGCGCGTGTACGTTTGACAAATGGTAATGAAGTGAATGCTTACATCCCTGGAGAAGGACACAATCTACAAGAGCACTCGATAGTATTAGTGCGAGGTGGAAGGGTAAAAGATTTACCAGGTGTTAGATATCATATCGTTCGTGGAGCGCTTGACACGTCAGGAGTTGCAGGAAGAACGCAAAGAAGATCTAAGTACGGTGCTAAACGCCCAAAAGAAGCAAAAAAGTAATTTAAAACGTTAAGAGTTGGAGGTTAGGAGTTAAGGGTCGGGATTGATAACAAAATTGAAATCTCTTTCACATAACATTTAACGGATAACCTATAACTTTTTATTAAAAAAAAGACATGAGAAAAAGAGCGGCAAAGAAAAGACCACTTTTACCAGATCCGAGGTTTAACGACCAACTGGTAACACGTTTTGTGAATAACTTAATGTGGGACGGTAAGAAATCTACAGCTTTCAAAGTATTTTATGATGCAATTGATATCATCGAATCTAAAAAGCAGGATTCAGAAAAATCTTCATTAGAAATTTGGAAAGATGCTTTAACAAACGTTATGCCTCACGTAGAAGTACGTAGTCGTAGAGTAGGTGGAGCTACATTTCAAATTCCAATGCAAATTAGACCAGACAGAAAAATTTCTATGGCAATGAAGTGGTTAATACTTTATTCTAGAAGAAGAAATGAAAAATCTATGGCACAACGTTTAGCGTCAGAATGTTTAGCTGCTGCTAAAGAAGAAGGTGCTGCGGTTAAGAAAAGAATGGATACTCACAAGATGGCAGAAGCTAATAAAGCTTTCTCTCACTTTAGATTTTAATTCGTAAGAAATGGCTAGAGATTTAAAATATACAAGAAATATCGGAATTGCGGCTCATATTGATGCTGGTAAAACAACAACAACTGAGCGTATTCTTTTTTATACTGGAAAGTCGCATAAAATTGGTGAGGTACACGATGGTGCTGCAACAATGGACTGGATGGCGCAAGAGCAAGAAAGAGGTATTACAATTACTTCTGCTGCTACAACTTGTGAGTGGAATTTTCCAACTGAGCAAGGTAAACTTTTGCCAAACTCATTGCCTTATCACTTTAATATTATTGATACTCCTGGACACGTTGACTTTACCGTAGAGGTAAACCGTTCTTTACGTGTACTTGATGGATTAGTTTTCTTGTTTAGTGCTGTTGATGGTGTTGAGCCACAATCAGAAACTAACTGGAGACTTGCAGATCAATATAGAGTTCCACGTATGGGATTCGTAAATAAAATGGACCGTCAAGGATCTAACTTTTTAGGGGTTTGTCAACAAGTTCGTGATATGTTAAAATCAAATGCTGTTGCAATCACTTTGCCAATCGGTGAGGAAAATGATTTCAAGGGTGTTGTAGATTTAGTAAAAAACCAAGCTATCATTTGGCATGATGCAACTCAAGGGGCGACTTTTGATATTGTTGAAATTCCTGCTGATATGGTTGCCGAGGTTAAAGAATACAGAGATATCCTTATTGAGGCAGTTGCTGATTACGATGAGAACTTGCTTGATAAGTATATGGAGAATCCAGATTCTATCACAGAAGAAGAAATTAACAACGCTCTTAGAGCTGCAACTATGGATATGGCTATCATCCCGATGATTGCTGGTTCTTCTTTCAAAAACAAAGGAGTTCAGTTCATGTTAGATGCAGTTTGTAAATACTTGCCTTCACCAATGGATAAAGAAGGTATTGAAGGTATTCATCCTGATGATGCTGAATTATTAGAAGAAGATCAAACTAAAATCTTGCGTAAGCCAGATGTAAAAGAGCCGTTCGCTGCTTTGGCGTTTAAAATCGCTACTGACCCATTCGTAGGTCGTTTAGCTTTCTTCCGTGCTTACTCTGGACGTCTTGATGCTGGTTCTTATGTTTTGAACACTCGTTCAGGAAATAAAGAAAGAATTTCTCGTATCTACCAAATGCACGCTAACAAACAAAATCCAATCGAATATATTGAGGCTGGAGATATTGGAGCTGCTGTTGGATTTAAAGATATTAAAACTGGAGATACATTGTGTGATGAAAAACACCCAATCATTCTTGAGTCTATGAAATTCCCTGCGCCGGTAATTGGTATTGCAATTGAGCCTAAAACTAAAGCTGACGTTGATAAAATGGGTATGGCTTTGGCTAAATTAGCTGAAGAAGATCCAACATTTACTGTTAGAACAGATGAGGCTTCAGGGCAAACTATTATCTCAGGTATGGGTGAGCTTCACTTAGATATCTTAGTTGATCGTATGAAACGTGAATTTAAAGTTGAAGTGAACCAAGGTGAGCCTCAAGTTGAATATAAAGAAGCGTTTACAAGAACTGCAACTCATAGAGAGACTTACAAAAAACAATCAGGAGGTCGTGGTAAATTCGGTGATATCGTATTTACACTTGAGCCAGCTGAAGAAGTTGATGGTAAGGTTCCTGTAGGATTACAGTTTGTTAATGCGGTAAAAGGTGGTAACGTTCCTAAAGAATATATTCCATCTGTAGAAAAAGGTTTCCGTGAAGCTATGAAAACTGGTCCTTTGGCTGGTTATCAAGTGGATAGTTTGAAAGTAACTTTGACAGACGGATCTTTCCACCCTGTCGATTCTGATGCGCTTTCTTTTGAATTAGCAGCTAGAATGGGTTATAGAGAAGTAGCTAAAGCTGCTGGAGCAATTATTTTGGAGCCAATCATGAAAATGGAAGTTATTACTCCTGAAGAAAACATGGGAGATATCGTAGGTGATATCAACCGTCGTAGAGGTCAGGTTAATGACATGGGTGACAGAAATGGTGCTAAAACTATTAAAGCTGATGTGCCTTTATCAGAAATGTTTGGATATGTAACAACATTAAGAACATTATCTTCTGGTAGAGCTACTTCAACAATGGAGTTTTCACATTATGCAGAAACACCTTCTAATATTTCAGAAGCTGTAATTAAAAAAGCAAAAGGTAACGCTTAATTCTAAAGAAAATGAGTCAAAAAATCAGAATAAAACTAAAATCTTACGATCACATGTTGGTAGACAAGTCTGCTGAAAAAATCGTAAAGACAGTAAAAACTACTGGAGCAGTTGTAACAGGACCAATTCCTTTGCCAACTCACAAAAAACTTTTCACTGTATTACGTTCTCCGCACGTTAACAAAAAAGCGAGAGAGCAATTTGAAGTAATGTCATACAAGAGATTGATTGATATTTATTCATCTTCATCTAAAACTATTGATGCATTAATGAAACTTGAATTGCCAAGTGGAGTTGAAGTAGAGATAAAAGTATAATTTTTTTATTATATTTTATAAAAAAAAGCGAGACAGAAATGTTTCGCTTTTTTTGTTGGTCCAAAGTTTTTATTTTGTAATTATTAAAGTGTTTTTGTTATTGCTGATTGTGTTATTTTTTGTTGAAATGTCTTTATTTTAGAAGGTTGCCGAAGTTTTGTATATTTTGTTTAAGGAATTGTTAAGGCTAATGCTGTTGTAGGTTAAAAAGATATAAGTCTCTTTGTTTTTTAAAATTAAACATGATTATAGGTGAGTTTGATGCTTGGATTTTGATAATGAGCTATTTAATTTTTATAACTGTTTGGTATATTCAATTTTAATATCTACTTTTGCACTCCCTGTTTGGAAATTTATGTGATTTTCAAATTGAAGGGAATTTTAGTAATCATTAATTAATATTTATGTCTGGGTTAATTGGTAAAAAAATCGGCATGACTAGTATTTTCGACGAAAACGGGAAAAACATTCCTTGTACAGTAATCGAAGCTGGTCCATGTGTTGTTACCCAAGTCAGAACCAAAGGTGTTGACGGGTACGAAGCGTTGCAACTTGGTTTCGATGACAAAAACGAGAAACATTCCACTAAAGCGGCTTTAGGTCACTTTAAAAAAGCTGGAACTGTTGCTAAGAAAAAAGTCGTTGAATTTCAAGATTTTGCAACTGAACAAAAATTAGGAGATCTTATTGATGTTTCTATTTTTGCTGAAGGAGAATTTGTGGATGTACAAGGTGTATCTAAAGGTAAAGGTTTTCAAGGGGTTGTTAAACGTCACGGATTTGGTGGTGTTGGACAAGCAACTCACGGTCAACACAACCGTTTAAGAGCGCCAGGTTCTGTAGGAGCTTCTTCTTATCCATCTAGAGTATTCAAAGGAATGCGTATGGCTGGAAGAATGGGAGGAGACAATGTAAAAGTTCAAAACCTTAGAGTTTTAAAAGTAGTTGCTGAAAAGAACCTGCTTGTTATTAAAGGATGTGTTCCTGGACATAAAAACTCTTATGTAATCATTCAGAAGTAATGGAAGTAAAAGTATTAGATTTCAACGGAAAAGATACTGGAAGAAAAGTTCAACTTTCTGATTCAGTATTCGCAATTGAACCAAACAATCACGCTGTATACCTTGATGTTAAGCAATATCTTGCTAATCAAAGACAAGGAACTCACAAAGCTAAAGAAAGAGCTGAAGTGACAGGAAGTACACGTAAGATTAAAAAACAAAAAGGAACTGGTACAGCTCGTGCGGGAAGTATCAAAAATCCATTGTTTAAAGGTGGTGGAACTATTTTTGGACCAAGACCAAGAAGTTATTCATTCAAATTGAATAAAGCCTTGAAAAGATTGGCGAGAAAATCAGCTTTCTCAATCAAAGCAAAAGAGTCGAATATTATCGTTCTTGAAGACTTTGGATTTGAAGCTCCAAACACTAAAAATTTCATTAACGTTTTGAAAGCTTTAGGGTTAGAAAATAAAAAATCTCTATTTGTATTGGGTGAAGCGAATAAAAATGTATATTTGTCGTCACGTAATTTAAAGTCTTCTAATGTCGTAACTAGCTCAGAATTAAGCACTTACGCTATATTAAACACTAATAATTTAGTGCTTTTGGAAGGTTCTTTGGAGTTAATTGAAGAAAATTTAAGCAAATAATAGGAATATGAGCATCATAATTAGACCTATAGTAACAGAAAAAGTAACCAAAGAAAGTGAAGTTTTAAACCGCTTCGGATTCGTTGTTGACAAAAAAGCAAACAAAGTTCAGATTAAGAAAGCTATTGAAGCTGCTTATGGAGTAACTATCGTTTCAGTTAACACGATGAACGTAAGACCGGACAGAACTACAAAGTACACTAAAAGTGGTTTGATCAGTGGAAAGACAAATGCTATCAAAAAAGCAATTGTACAAGTACAAGAAGGAGAAACAATTGATTTTTACAACAATATCTAAGATAAAATGTCAGTAAGAAAATTAAAACCTATTACCCCAGGTCAGCGATTTAGAGTTGTGAATGGTTATGACGCCATTACAACTGATAAGCCGGAACGCTCTTTGATAGCGCCGATAAAAAACTCTGGAGGTAGAAATAGTCAAGGAAAGATGACCATGCGTTATACGGGTGGTGGTCACAAGCAGAGATATCGTATTATTGATTTCAAAAGAACTAAAGACGGAATTCCGGCTACAGTGAAATCAATCGAATATGATCCAAATCGTACTGCATTTATCGCATTATTAGCTTATGCTGATGGTGAGAAAACTTATGTTATCGCTCAAAACGGTTTGAAAGTTGGTCAGAAATTAGTTTCTGGTCCGGAATCTCAACCAGAAATTGGTAACACATTACCTTTAAGCAGAATTCCTTTAGGAACTGTAATCTCTTGTATTGAGTTACGTCCAGGTCAGGGAGCAGTAATTGCTCGTTCAGCTGGTACATTTGCTCAATTAATGGCAAGAGACGGAAAATATGCTACAATTAAAATGCCATCTGGTGAAACAAGATTGATCTTGTTAACTTGTTCGGCTACTATTGGAGCTGTTTCTAATTCAGACCACCAATTAGTTGTATCAGGAAAAGCTGGTAGAACAAGATGGTTAGGAAGAAGACCTAGAACAAGACCTGTTGCAATGAACCCTGTTGATCACCCAATGGGTGGTGGAGAAGGACGTTCTTCTGGTGGACATCCACGTTCAAGAAATGGAATACCAGCAAAAGGTTATAGAACTCGTTCTAAGAAAAACCCGAGTAACAAGTATATCGTAGAACGTAGAAAGAAATAATAAGATATGGCACGTTCATTAAAAAAAGGACCTTTCGTTCATTATAAGTTAGACAAGAAAGTTCAGGAAAACGTAGAAAGTGGTAAAAATAGTGTAGTAAAGACTTGGTCAAGAGCTTCTATGATTACTCCAGATTTCGTTGGACAAACTATCGCAGTTCATAACGGTCGTCAATTTGTACCAGTTTACGTAACAGAAAACATGGTAGGTCACAAATTAGGAGAATTTTCACCAACTAGATCTTTTAGAGGTCATGCTGGAGCAAAAAATAAAGGTAAAAAATAAGAAGCAATGGGAGTTCGTAAAAGAGAAACAGCAGATGCGAGAAAAGAGGCTAATAAGTCTATTGCTTTCGCAAAATTGAATAACTGCCCTACTTCACCTAGAAAAATGCGCTTAGTAGCGGACTTGGTAAGAGGTCAGAAGGTAGAGAGAGCACTTAACATCTTAAGATTCAGTTCTAAAGAAGCTTCAAGAAAATTAGAAAAACTATTATTATCTGCAATCAACAACTGGGAGCAAAAAAATAGTGAAGGTAATTTAGAAGAAGCTGGATTATTTGTTAAAGAGATCAGAGTAGATGGTGGAATGATGTTGAAAAGACTTCGTCCAGCTCCACAAGGTCGTGCACACAGAATAAGAAAACGTTCTAACCACGTAACAATCGTGCTTGGAGCTATCAATAACACACAAAGCAATTCTTAAGCAGCATGGGACAAAAGACAAATCCAATTGGAAATAGACTTGGTATCATCAGAGGGTGGGACTCAAACTGGTATGGTGGAAATGATTACGGTGATAAACTTGCCGAAGATCACAAAATCAGAAAGTATATCCACGCTCGTTTATCAAAAGCTAGTGTATCTAAAGTAATCATCGAGAGAACTTTGAAACTTGTAACCGTTACTATCACTACTGCAAGACCTGGTATCATTATCGGAAAAGGCGGACAAGAGGTAGACAAGTTGAAAGAAGAACTTAAGAAAGTTACTGACAAAGAGGTTCAAATCAACATCTTTGAAATCAAAAGACCCGAATTAGATGCTTATCTTGTGGCGACAAGCATCGCTCGTCAGATCGAAAGCCGTATTTCTTACAGACGTGCAATCAAAATGGCTATTGCTGCTTCTATGCGTATGAACGCTGAGGGTATCAAAGTTTTGATTTCTGGTCGTTTGAATGGTGCTGAGATGGCGCGTTCAGAAGGTTTCAAAGAAGGTAGAATTCCTCTATCAACTTTCAGAGCTGACATTGATTATGCTTTGGCTGAAGCTCATACTACTTATGGTAGAATGGGTATCAAAGTATGGATCATGAAAGGTGAAGTTTATGGAAAGAGAGATCTTTCCCCGCTTGCAGGAATGGATAAAAAACAATCTGGAACTGGTGGTGGTAAAGGTGGCGATTCTCCGAGAGGAGACAGAAAACCTTTTAATAAAGGTGGAAAACCAGACGCTCGTAAAAGAAAGTAAATTTTTAAACTAAAGAAAAATGTTACAGCCTAAAAGAACAAAATACCGTAAGGTACAGAAAGGTAAAATGAAAGGTAACTCTCAAAGAGGGCATGAACTTTCTAATGGAATGTTTGGTATTAAATCTGTACATGAAGATGGAATGTTCTTAACGTCTCGTCAAATCGAAGCTGCGCGTATTGCTGCAACTCGTTTCATGAAGAGAGAAGGACAATTATGGATCAAAATATTTCCAGACAAACCAATTACTAAGAAACCTCTTGAGGTACGTATGGGTAAAGGTAAGGGTGCCGTTGAATATTGGGCTGCCGTTGTTAAACCCGGAAGAATTATGTTTGAAGTTGGAGGAGTTCCTTTATCAGTTGCAAAAGAGGCTTTACGTCTTGCAGCTCAAAAGCTTCCAGTAAAAACTAAATTCGTCGTTGCTAGAGATTTCGAAGCATAATTAAATTTATATTATGAAACAATCAGAAATAAAAGATCTTTCTGCAGCGGAGTTGCAAGAAAAACTTAGTCAAACTAAGAAAATATATGCTGACCTAAAAATGGCTCACGCTATTTCTCCAATTGAGAACCCACTTCAAATTAGAAGTGTAAGAAGAACAGTTGCAAGATTGGCTACAGAGTTAACTAAAAGAGAGTTACAATAATTGTATTCTGCTGAAAGATGGAAGAAAAAAGAAATTTAAGAAAAGAAAGAATTGGTGTTGTTACTTCAAATAAAATGGACAAGTCTATTGTTATTGCTGAAGTAAGAAAAGTAAAACACCCATTATACGGTAAGTTCGTGTTGAAAACAAAGAAATACGTTGCACACGACGAAACAAACGACTGTAACATTGGAGATACTGTAAGAATTAGCGAAACGCGTCCTTTAAGTAAAACAAAATGTTGGAGATTAGTTGAAATCTTAGAAAGAGCTAAATAATTATGGTACAACAGGAATCAAGACTAAAAGTAGCAGATAACACGGGAGCAAAAGAAGTTTTAACTATCCGTGTTTTAGGAGGTACCAAAAGAAGGTATGCCTCTGTTGGTGACAAGATTGTAGTATCTATTAAAGATGCAACTCCTAACGGTAACGTTAAAAAAGGAGCTGTTTCAACTGCAGTTGTTGTACGTACCAAAAAAGAAGTGAGAAGAGCTGATGGTTCTTATATCCGTTTCGATGATAATGCATGTGTTCTTTTGAACGCTGCAGGGGAAATGAGAGGAACACGTGTTTTTGGTCCGGTAGCAAGAGAACTTCGTGAAAAACAATTCATGAAAATTGTATCATTAGCACCAGAAGTGCTTTAATTCGTTTTAAGATGATAAAGCTAAAAATTAAATCAGGAGATATCGTAAGAGTTATTGCTGGAGACCATAAAGGTGCAGAAGGTAAAGTTTTACGTGTTTACCGTGAGAAAAATAAAGCGATAGTTGAAGGTGTAAACATGGTTTCGAAACATACAAAACCAAGTGCTAAAAACCCTCAAGGTGGTATCGTTAAGAAAGAAGCTTCTATACAAATATCTAACATTTCTCTAATTGATCCTAAAACAAAGGAAACAACTAGAGTTGGTATTAGAGTAGAAGGAGATAAGAAAGTAAGATTTTCAAAAAAATCTAATCAAGTACTATAGTAATGGCATATACACCTAGACTAAAAGAAGAATATAAGAGTAGAGTAATCTCTGCTCTTAAAGAGGAATTCGGATATACAAACGTGATGCAAGTTCCAAAACTTGAGAAAATCGTTTTGAGCCGTGGAGTTGGTGCAGCTGTATCTGATAAAAAACTGATTGACTATGCAGTTGATGAGTTAACAAAGATCACTGGACAGAAAGCAGTATCTACAATTTCAAAGAAAGACGTTGCGTCTTTCAAATTGAGAAAAGGGATGCCTATTGGAGCAAAAGTTACTTTGCGCGGAGAAAGAATGTATGAGTTTTTAGATAGACTTGTTACTTCTGCTTTGCCACGTGTTAGAGATTTTAGTGGTATAAAAGCTACTGGTTTCGACGGAAGAGGTAACTATAACCTTGGAGTTTTGGAGCAAATCATTTTCCCTGAAATTGATATTGACAAAGTAAACAAAATTTCTGGAATGGATATTACATTTGTTACTACTGCAAAAACAGACAAGGAAGCAAAGTCATTATTGGCTGAATTAGGATTACCTTTTAAAAAGAATTAAGACATGGCTAAAGAATCAATGAAAGCCCGTGAGGTTAAGAGAGAAAAAACGGTAGCAAAGTATGCTGAGAAAAGAAAAGCTTTGAAAGAGGCTGGAGATTTTGAAGGATTACAAAAATTACCTAAAAATGCTTCACCAGTTCGTTTGCACAATCGTTGTAAATTAACAGGTAGACCAAGAGGATATATTCGTCAATTCGGTATTTCACGTGTAACTTTCCGTGAAATGGCTAATAATGGATTAATTCCTGGTGTGAAAAAAGCATCTTGGTAATCTCATAATAAGTTTGTACTTTTGCAAACCAAAAAATAATTTTAATTGATTAAAGGTTCGGGAGACGGGTGTCTCCCGAAAACCATAATCGCAATCAAATACATATGTATACAGATCCTATTGCAGATTATTTGACTAGAGTTCGTAACGCTGTGGCTGCAAACCACAAAGTTGTTGAAATTCCGGCTTCTAATCTAAAAAAAGAAATAACTAAGATCTTATTCGATCAAGGTTATATCTTAAGTTACAAATTTGAGGACAACTCTGTTCAGGGTTCAATCAAAATTGCTTTGAAGTATGATAAAGATACTAAAGAGCCTGTAATTAAAGATATCCAAAGAATTAGTAAACCTGGTTTACGTAAATACGCAGGTGCTGCCAAATTACCAAGAATCCTTAACGGATTAGGAATTGCAATTGTTTCAACTTCAAAGGGTCTTATGACTGGAAAACAAGCTAAACAATTAAATGTAGGTGGTGAAGTAATTTGTTACGTATACTAATTTTAAAGACTAAATAAGATGTCAAGAATAGGTAAAAGCCCAATTGTAATCCCTGCTGGAGTAACTGTAGAAGTTAAAGACGGTATTATTACAGTAAAAGGAAAAAAAGGTCAACTTACACAGGAGTTTTCGGACGTAACTGTAACAGTTGAAGGCGATCAAGCGTTAGTAGAAAGATCGTCTGATCATAAAGACCAAAGAGCAAAACACGGATTATACAGATCATTAATCAATAACATGATTCTTGGAGTAAATGAAGGTTTTACTAAAGAACTTGAATTAGTTGGAGTTGGTTATAGAGCTTCAAACCAAGGTCAAAAGTTAGATTTAGCTCTTGGATATTCTCACAATATTGTTTTAGAAGTTGCTCCTGAAGTAGTCGTAGAAACAATATCTGAAAAAGGAAAAAACCCTATCGTAAAATTAACATCATTTGATAAACAACTTTTAGGTCAGGTTGCTGCGAAAATCAGAGGTTTCCGTAAGCCTGAGCCGTACAAAGGAAAAGGTGTTAAATTTGTGGGTGAAGTATTAAGAAGAAAAGCAGGTAAATCAGCTTAAAAAATAAGATTATGTCATTAACAAAATCTGATAGAAGACAGAGAATTAGATTCAGAATTAGAAAAACGATTAGTGGTACTGCTACTAACCCTAGACTATCTGTATTTAGAAGTAACAAAGAAATTTATGCTCAACTTATTGATGACGTAAATGGAATTACTTTATTAGCTGCATCTTCAAGAGAAAAAGAAATAGGAAAAGGTACTAACGTTGAAGTAGCTGCTGCTGTTGGAAAACTAGTTGCTGAAAAAGCGTTAAAAGCCGGGATTGATACCATCACTTTTGACAGAGGTGGATATCTATATCACGGTCGTATTAAATCATTAGCAGAAGGCGCAAGAGCGGCTGGACTTAAATTCTAATATATTATGTCTAAATACAAAAATGTAGAATTGGTAAAACCAAGTGGTCTTGAACTTAAAGATCGTCTGGTAAGTGTTAATCGTGTTACTAAAGTTACAAAAGGTGGTAGAGCTTTCGGTTTTTCTGCTATTGTAGTTGTAGGTGATGAAAACGGAGTAGTTGGTCACGGATTAGGAAAATCTAAAGACGTTTCTGAAGCAATTGCGAAAGCAGTAGAAGATGCTAAGAAAAATTTAGTAAAAATTCCTTTGAACGGACAATCTGTTCCTCACGAACAAAAAGGTAAATTTGGTGGTGCACGTGTATTTTTAATTCCTGCTTCTCATGGTACAGGGGTTATTGCTGGTGGGGCTGTTCGTTCAGTTCTTGAATCAGTAGGTATTCACGATGTATTGTCTAAATCTCAAGGATCATCAAATCCTCATAACGTAGTAAAAGCGACTTTTGATGCTTTATTACAAATGAGAAGCGCTTACACTGTTGCAAAACAAAGAGGTGTTTCTTTAGAAAAAGTTTTTAAAGGTTAATTCAAGGAAATTATGGCTAAATTATTAGTAAAACAAGTACGAAGCAAAATCAACTGTCCTCTTTCCCAAAAGAGAGGTTTGGAAGCTTTGGGCCTACGTAAAATGGGACAAGTTGTAGAGCATGATTCAAACCCTGCTATCCTTGGGATGATAAACAAAGTTAAACACTTAGTTTCTGTAGAAGAAGCTAAATAACAAATACTGTTATGAATTTAAGTAACTTACAACCAGCTGAAGGGTCAACACACAATCAAAATAAAAGATTAGGTAGAGGAGAAGGCTCAGGTAAAGGTGGTACCTCTGCAAGAGGTCACAAAGGAGCAAAATCTCGTTCTGGTTATTCTAAAAAGATTGGTTTTGAAGGAGGGCAAATGCCACTTCAAAGACGTGTGCCTAAGTTTGGTTTCACAAACATCAACCGTAAAGAATACGAAGGTGTTAATTTAGATACGCTTCAACTATTAGTAGACAATGGTGTAATTACTGATTCTGTTTCTATGACAGATTTCGTAGCAAACCGTCTGGCTACCAAAAATGAAATCGTTAAGATTTTAGGTAGAGGAGAGTTGAAAGCAAAGTTAAAAGTAACTGCTCACAAATTTACTGCTACTGCAAAAGCTGCTATTGAAGCTGCTGGTGGAGAGGCTGTAACAATATAATTTTTCTATTGTATGAAGAAATTTATTGAATCAATAAGTAATGTTTGGAAAATCGAAGAACTGAAAAACAGAATCCTGATTACATTAGGTTTGCTTTTAGTATATCGTTTTGGAGCACACGTTACGCTTCCTGGAATTGACGCAACTCAATTGACTGGTTTAGCGGGACAAACAAAAAATGGTTTAGGATCTATCCTTGACATGTTCACCGGAGGTGCTTTTTCTAAAGCTTCAGTTTTTGCTTTAGGTATTATGCCTTACATTTCTGCGTCTATTGTTGTTCAGTTAATGGGAATTGCGATTCCATATTTGCAAAAACTTCAAAACGATGGAGAAAGCGGTAGAAAAAAAATTAATCAAATTACACGTTGGTTAACTATTGCTATTACATTGGTTCAAGGTCCAACTTATATCTACAATTTATACAGAACATTACCTAGCAATGCATTTTTGCTAGGATTTAACTCACCTGAGTTTTTATTTTCTTCTGTTATTATCTTAGTTACAGGTACAATATTTGCTATGTGGCTTGGAGAAAAAATTACTGATAAGGGTATTGGAAATGGAATTTCATTATTAATTATGGTTGGTATTTTGGCTCGTTTACCGCAAGCTTTTATACAAGAATTTACAACCAGAGTTACGAATAACAACGGTGGTCCGATGTTGTTGGTTATTGAAATTATTGTATGGTTGTTAGTTATTATTTCTTGTGTATTGCTTACAATGGCAGTGCGCCGAATTCCGGTTCAGTATGCTCGTCGTACAACAACAGGTGATTACGAACAAGACTTAGCTGGTGGTAATAGACAATGGATTCCACTTAAGCTTAATGCTTCAGGTGTTATGCCAATCATTTTTGCTCAGGCAATTATGTTTATTCCTGCTGCTGTAGCGGGGTTGTCTAAATCAGATACATCACAATCTATCGTTGGTGCTTTTAGTAATATGTTTGGTTTTTGGTACAATTTTGTATTTGCAACATTAATTATTGTATTTACATTCTTTTATACTGCAATCACTGTACCTACTAATAAAATGGCTGATGATTTAAAGAGAAGTGGGGGTTTTATTCCTGGAGTTCGTCCTGGAGCTGAAACTTCAGATTTCCTTGATAAGGTGATGTCTTTAATAACTTTCCCAGGATCTTTATTCCTTGCTTTGATTGCTGTGTTCCCGGCTATTGTTGTAAGTATTATGGATGTACAACAATCTTGGGCAATGTTTTTTGGAGGTACCTCATTAATAATTATGGTTGGAGTTGCAATAGATACTATTCAACAGATCAATTCATACTTGTTAAACAAACATTATGATGGTTTAATGAAGACTGGTAAAAATAGAAAAGCGGTAGCTTAATATATTTATGGCAAAACAATCAGCAATAGAACAAGACGGATCAATCATTGAAGCATTGTCAAATGCGATGTTCCGTGTAGAGTTAGAAAATGGACATATTGTAATTGCTCATATTTCTGGAAAAATGCGTATGCATTACATCAAATTATTACCTGGTGATAAAGTGAAACTGGAAATGAGCCCTTATGACTTGTCAAAAGCAAGAATTACTTATCGATATTAAAGGATATTCACTATGAAAGTTAGAGCATCAGTAAAAAAGAGAAGTCCCGAGTGCATTATTGTGCGTAGAAAAGGGAGATTGTACGTAATAAACAAAAAGAATCCTAGATTTAAACAAAGACAAGGATAATTATGGCAAGAATAGCAGGGGTAGATATCCCAAAAAATAAGAGAGGTGTTATAGCACTTACCTATATCTTCGGATTAGGAAGAAGTAGAGCAATTGAGATTTTAGAGAAAGCTCAAGTTAGCCAAGATAAAAAAGTTCAAGATTGGAATGATGACGAGATCGGAGCAATTCGTGATGCTGTTGGATTTTACAAAATTGAAGGAGAATTACGTTCTGAAGTTTCTTTGAACATCAAACGTTTAATGGATATTGGATGTTACAGAGGTATCCGTCACAGATCTGGTCTTCCTTTAAGAGGGCAAAGAACTAAAAACAACTCTAGAACAAGAAAAGGTAAAAGAAAAACTGTTGCTAACAAGAAAAAAGCAACTAAATAATAAGTAATATGGCTAAAGCAACTGCAAAAAAACGTAAAGTTATCGTTGAATCAACGGGTGAAGCTCATATTTCTGCCACTTTCAACAACATCATCATTTCTTTGACTAATAAGAAAGGTGAAGTTATTTCTTGGTCTTCAGCTGGTAAAATGGGTTTCAGAGGTTCTAAAAAGAACACTCCGTACGCGGCTCAAATGGCAGCAGAAGATTGTAGTAAAGTAGCTCTTGAGGCAGGACTTAAAAAAGTTAAAGTTTATGTAAAAGGACCAGGAAACGGACGTGAGTCTGCTATCCGTTCTATTCATAACGGTGGAATTGAAGTTACAGAGATTATCGATGTTACTCCAATGCCTCACAACGGATGTCGTCCTCCAAAGAGACGTAGAGTTTAATAAATTTATTTAAGTATAACAAGGCAGAATAAACGATTATCGAAGGATATGACCTGAATTCATAATCTCTACCTTAAAATTTAATTTTTAGAAATGGCAAGATATACTGGTCCTAAAACTAGAATTGCTCGTAAATTTGGCGAAGCAATCTTCGGAGATGATAAATCTTTCGAAAAAAGAAATTACCCACCTGGACAACACGGGATGGCTAAAAAAAGAGGTAAAAAATCTGAGTATGCTGTTCAGTTAATGGAAAAGCAAAAAGCTAAATATTCTTATGGAATTTTAGAAAAACAATTCAGAGGTTTATTCAAAAAAGCATCAGCTACTAAAGGAGTTACTGGTGAGGTTCTTTTACAATTATGTGAAGCAAGATTAGATAATGTTGTTTTTAGAATGGGAATTGCTCCATCTCGTAGAGGTGCTAGACAATTAGTTTCTCACAGACACATTACTGTAAATGGAGAAGTTGTAAATATTCCTTCTTACCACCTTAAGCCTGGTGATAAAGTTGCAGTTCGTGAAAAATCTAAATCGTTAGAAGCTATCGAACGTTCTTTATCAAATTCAAGTCATGTTTATGAATGGATTACTTGGAATCAAGATCTTAAAGAAGGGACATTCGTTTCTGTGCCTGCAAGACTTCAAATTCCAGAAAACATTAAAGAACAATTAATCGTAGAGTTGTACAACAAATAATAATTGACTTAGTCGAAATTTATGGCAATATTTAATTTTCAAAAGCCCGATAAAGTTATCATGATCGATTCAACCGATTTTGAAGGTAAATTCGAATTTAGACCTTTAGAACCTGGTTATGGATTGACAGTTGGTAATGCACTTAGAAGAGTTTTGCTTTCAGCATTAGAAGGTTATGCAATTACATCTGTTCGTATCGAAGGTGTAGATCATGAGTTTTCTACTATTTCAGGTGTTGTTGAAGATGTTACCGAAATTATCCTTAATCTAAAACAAGTACGTTTCAAACGTCAGATTGAAGATATCGATAATGAAGCAGTTACAATCTCTGTTTCTGGTAAAGATCAATTGACAGCAGGTGATTTTCAAAAATTTATTTCAGGTTTTCAAGTTTTGAATCCAGACCTTGTTATCTGTAATTTAGATTCTAAAATCAAATTGAACTTCGATTTAACAATCGAAAAAGGTAGAGGATACGTTCCTGCTGAGGAGAACAAAAAACAGAATGCTGCAATTGGAACTATTTTTACAGACTCAATTTTTACTCCGGTAAAAAATGTAAAATATGCAATTGAAAACTTCCGTGTGGAACAAAAAACAGATTATGAAAAATTAGTTTTTGAAATTAAAACTGATGGTTCTATTAATCCAAAAGATGCTCTTACTGAAGCTGCTAAAGTTTTAATTCACCACTTCATGTTGTTTTCTGACGAAAGAATTACACTCGAGGCTGACGAAATTGCACAAACAGAATCGTATGATGAAGAGTCATTACATATGAGACAATTGCTTAAAACTAAGCTTGTTGATATGGACTTATCTGTGAGAGCATTAAATTGCTTGAAGGCGGCTGAAGTTGATACACTTGGTGATTTAGTATCGTTCAATAAAAATGACCTGATGAAATTCCGTAATTTTGGTAAAAAATCTTTAACTGAACTTGATGAACTTGTTGCAGTTAAAAATTTAACTTTCGGGATGGATTTAGCTAAATACAAATTAGATAAAGAATAATTCAATCCCGCTTGCGGGGTTAAATTTAAAATAGCAATGAGACACGGAAAAAAATTCAATCACTTAAGCAGACAGACTGGACATAGAAAAGCTATGTTGGCTAATATGGCTTGTTCTCTTATTGAGCACAAACGTATTAACACTACTGTTGCTAAGGCTAAAGCGCTTAAACAATTTGTTGAGCCTTTAATCACAAAATCAAAAGAAGATACGACTCACAATCGTCGTATTGTTTTTGCTTACTTACGTAGTAAATATGCAGTAACTGACTTGTTCAGAGACGTAGCTGCTAAAGTTGGCGACCGTCCAGGTGGATACACTCGTATCATTAAAGTTGGAAATCGTTTGGGAGATAATGCTGATATGGCAATGATCGAACTTGTTGATTTCAATGAGCTTTACAATGGAGGTAAAAAAGAAGTTAAAAAAGCAAAAAGCCGTCGTGGTGGTAAAGCTAAAAAAGCTGAGGAGACAACTCCAGAAGCTCCAGTTGCTGAATCAGAAACGACTACTGAAGCTTCTGAATAATTATGAAGATAATGATTCTATAGAAATCAAGGATAAGCTAATTTTTAGTTTATCCTTTTTTTTTGATTTTTTTTATGAAGAAAGTAGAATTTAACTTATTTAAGGCTTTAGGTTTTATTTTTATGAATGAAATTTTTAAAAAATCTTGGAAGCACTGTTTTAAAAAAGTAAATTTGCAAAATATCTAATTACAAATAAATGAGCTACAGCTTGTTTAAAGATGATAAAAACAATAGAAATTAAAGAATGAAATACACGACACGACAAAGCGCCATTTTATTATTAAGTGATGGAACTATTTTTCACGGAAAATCTATCGGAATTAGCGGTAAAACTTTTGGTGAAGTTTGTTTTAACACTGGAATGACCGGATATCAGGAGATTTTTACAGATCCTTCGTATTTTGGACAAATATTGGTGGCTACGAATGCACACATTGGGAATTATGGTGTTAATGATTTAGAAATTGAATCTGATAGCGTTAAAATTGCGGGTTTAGTTTGTAAAAACTTCAGCTTTAATTATTCCAGAGAAGATGCTTCGGGAAGTTTAGAAGATTATTTTACAAAACAAAATCTAATCTGTATTTCTGATGTTGATACCAGAGCACTAGTAAGCTACATTCGTGATAACGGAGCAATGAATGCTGTCATCTGCACAGACGGAACTTCGGTTGAGGAGTTGAAAAAAGAATTGGCAAATGTGCCAAACATGGAAGGTTTAGAGTTGGCTTCGAAAGTATCAACTACTGAACCTTATTTTTTTGGAGATGAAGATGCGACTTACAAAATATCTGCTTTAGACCTTGGAATTAAAAAGAATATCTTAAGAAATCTTGCTAAGAGAGATTGCTATATTAAAGTTTTTCCATATAATTCAACATATAAAGATTTGACAGAATTTAATCCAGATGGATATTTCTTGTCTAATGGTCCCGGAGATCCAGATCCGTTATTCGGTGCTATACAAGTTGCAAAAGAAATTATAGCAGATGATAAACCATTATTTGGAATCTGTTTGGGTCATCAGGTTATAGCTCTGGCTAATGGAGTTAAAACCTATAAAATGTTTGGCGGTCATCGTGGAATTAATCATCCGGTAAAAAATATTATAACAGGAAGAGGCGAAATAACTTCTCAAAACCATGGTTTTGCAGTTAAAAGAGAGGCTTTAAATGGTCATCCGGAATTAGAACTTACGCATGTTCATTTAAATGATGACTCAGTCGCCGGTATGCGTATGAAAAATAAAAATTGTTTTTCAGTGCAATATCATCCGGAAGCTAGTCCTGGACCCCATGATTCATCCTATTTGTTTGATCAGTTTGTTGAGAATATAAAACAAACTACCGCTAAAACGATATAGTTAATAAATAAAGGTGTTTAATGTCGAAAAGACGTTTTTGATATTAAATATTTTTATAATTTCGAAAAAAATATATAAATTACTAATAAAAAAACAAAAATAATGAGTATTATAATTAAAGTTCACGCAAGACAAATCCTTGATTCCAGAGGAAATCCAACTATTGAAGTTGATGTTGTAACTGAAAATGGTGTTTTAGGTAGAGCTGCTGTTCCATCTGGAGCTTCAACTGGAGAACATGAAGCTGTTGAATTACGTGATGGTGGTAAAGCTTATTTAGGAAAAGGAGTTTTGAATGCAGTGAATAATGTAAATACTGTTATTGCTGAAGAATTAGTTGGGACTTCTGTTTTTGAACAAAATATTATTGACCAATTAATGATTGATTTAGACGGAACTCCAAATAAATCTAAATTAGGAGCTAATGCTATTTTAGGAGTTTCTTTGGCTGCTGCAAAAGCTGCTGCAAATGAACTTGGATTGCCATTATACAGATATGTTGGTGGGGTTTCTGCTAACACATTACCTGTTCCAATGATGAATATCATCAACGGTGGTTCTCACTCTGATGCTCCTATCGCATTTCAGGAGTTTATGATTTTTCCTGTAAAGGCAACTTCATTTACCCATGCGATGCAAATGGGAACCGAAATTTTCCACAGTTTGAAAAAAGTGTTGCATGACAGAGGATTAAGTACTGCTGTAGGTGACGAAGGTGGTTTTGCTCCAAACCTGGCTGGTGGTACTGAAGATGCTTTGGATACTATAAAATTAGCAGTTGAAAAAGCTGGATATTCTTTTGGAGATGAAATTATGATTGCTCTTGATTGTGCAGCTTCTGAATTTTATGTAAACGGTAAATACGATTATACTAAATTTGAAGGGGAAACTGGAAAAATCAGAACATCTGAAGAACAAGCGGATTATTTAGCAGAGCTTGCTGCTAAATATCCAATTATTTCTATCGAAGATGGTATGTATGAAGATGACTGGAATGGCTGGAAATACTTAACTGAAAAAATTGGTAATAAAGTGCAATTAGTTGGTGATGATTTATTTGTTACGAATGTTGAACGCCTTTCTACTGGTATTGAAAAAGGAATTGCAAATTCAATTTTAGTAAAAGTTAACCAAATTGGTACTTTAACAGAAACTATTGCTGCTGTAAACATGGCTAAAAATGCTGGGTATACTTCAGTAATGTCCCACCGTTCAGGAGAAACAGAGGATAACACTATTGCTGATTTAGCTGTAGCATTAAACTGCGGGCAAATTAAAACAGGTTCTGCTTCTCGTTCTGATCGTATGGCAAAATACAATCAATTATTAAGAATTGAAGAGGAATTAGGAAGTACTGCTTATTTTCCGGGGTTAAAGGCTTTTAAAATCAAATAATTGTAAGAGTTATATTGTAGAATCAAGCCACTTGTGAAAACGAGTGGCTTTTTTTTGGAGTTTTAACAAATTCATAGTATTATTCTTTTTTTAATTAGTCTTAAATTCCTTAGATTTGATAAATTATTATTTTAAAGAATTATTTCCGATATATTATGTCAAAAATAGCTACATTAGAAGTAGATGGTAAGAAAATTGAACTTCCGGTAATCACAGGAAGCGAAAATGAATCAGCTATCGATATTAACAAATTACGTGATTTAACTGGTATTATTACTATTGATCCGGGTTATAAAAACTCAGGTTCTTGTAAAAGTGAAATCACTTTCTTAGATGGTGAATTAGGTATTCTGCGTTACAGAGGGTATTCAATTGAAGATTTAGCTGAAAAAGCTAATTTCCTTGAGGTTTCATATCTATTGATTTTCGGTGAATTACCAACTGCTCAACAACTGGAGCAATTTGAAACTGATATTAAAAAACATACTTTGGTAAACGAAGAAATGAAGAACATCATTGACGGTTTTCCAAAAACAGCTCATCCAATGGGTGTTTTATCTGCTTTAACGAGTGCTTTGACAGCCTTTAATCCAAAAGCAGTAAATGTAGAAAATGAAAAAGAAATGTATGAAGCCATTTGTAAAACAATGGGTAAATTTCTTGTAATTGCTACATGGACTTATAGAAAGTCAATGGGATATCCTTTAAATTACTATGATAATACTAAAGGCTATGTAGAAAACTTTATGCAGTTAATGTTTCAATTGCCTACAGGTCCTTATAAAGCAAGTCCTGTAATTGTTGATGCTTTAGATAAATTATTTATTTTACATGCTGATCACGAACAAAACTGTTCTACATCTACAGTAAGAATGGTTGGGTCGTCACATGCTGGATTGTATGCTTCAATTTCTGCTGGTGTTTCTGCTCTTTGGGGACCTCTTCATGGAGGTGCAAATCAGGCAGTTCTTGAGATGTTGGAAGATATTAATAAGGATGGAGGAGATACGGATAAATTTTTGGCGAAAGCAAAAGATAAAAATGATCCATTCCGATTAATGGGATTTGGTCACAGAGTATATAAAAACTTCGATCCAAGAGCTAAAATCATCAAAAAAGCAGCTAAAGAAGTATTAGAGACTTTAGGTGTTGAAGATCCAATTTTGGAGATAGCAAAAAAATTAGAAGCTGCGGCTTTAGAAGATGAATACTTCAAGTCAAGAAATTTATATCCAAATGTAGATTTCTATTCTGGAATCATTTACAGAGCTTTAGGCATTCCTACAGATATGTTTACAGTAATGTTTGCTATTGGAAGATTACCAGGCTGGATTGCACAATGGAAAGAAATGCGAGAAAATAAAGAACCAATTGGAAGACCAAGACAAATTTACACAGGTCATCCATTGAGAGATTTTGAGTCAAATAAATAAAATGAAGCTTCACTTAACTGTGAAGCTTTTTTTTATATTTGCAACAAAATCTAATACTTATGTTACAATTAAATATTAAGGACGAAACTTCCAGATTGCGTGCCGTAGTTTTGGGTTCTGCCGTTCATAATGGTCCAACTCCATCTTTAGAGGAGGCCTACGATCCTAAATCATTGGAACATATAAAAGCTGGGACATATCCTCTCGAAAAGGATATGGTTGCTGAAATGGATGCTTTTAATGATATTTTTCAAAAATATAATGTAAAGGTTTATCGTCCTGAAATCATAGAGAATTATAACCAAATTTTCACCAGGGATATTGGTTTCGTAATTGAAGATGCCTTTATAAAATCAAATATTTTGCCAGACAGGGAACGTGAGCTTGATGCTATTCAATATATAATTGATCAAATAAACCCACTAAAAGTAGTTCGTCCGCCAGAAGAAGTTCATATTGAAGGTGGTGATGTCATGCTTTGGAATAATCATATTTTTATTGGAACATATAAAGGGAGTGATTATAAAGATTACATAACGGCAAGGACTAATATGCAGGGAGTAAATTATATTAAAAATTTGTTTCCGAATAAAATTGTCAAAGAATTTGATTTGGTTAAATCTAAAATTGAAGCCAGAGATAATGCTTTACACTTAGATTGCTGTTTTCAGCCTGTAGGAAAAGATAAGGGAATTATTTATAAAAGAGGTTTCCGTGAAGAAGCTGATTACATGTATTTGGTAAATCTTTTTGGGAAAGAAAATTTATTTCATATCGAAAGAAACGAAATGTATAATATGTTTTCAAATGTTTTTTCAATTGATGAAAACATTGTCGTTTCAGAGAAGAATTTTACACGATTAAATAATTGGTTGAGAGCAAATGGTTTTACAGTTGAAGAGATTCCGTATGCCGAAATTGCAAAGCAGGAAGGATTACTGAGATGTTCAACATTGCCTTTAATTAGAGATTAAATATAGTTTCAGATCTTATATTTCAAGTTGCAATAAAACCTGAAATATAAGATTTGAAAAATAAACATACAGAATATGAAACAAACTACAAATTCAATCGTAATGATTCGTCCAGTAGCTTTTAGGATGAATGAACAGACAGCCATAAATAATTATTATCAAAAAGTATTAGACGGACTTTTGCCTAGCACAGTAAATGCAAAAGCACAGCAGGAGTTTGATGTTTTTGTAGAAAAGCTAAGAACTGTTGGAGTTGATGTTACAGTTGTGGAAGATACATTGGAAACAGATACACCGGATAGTATCTTTCCAAATAACTGGGTTTCATTTCATGAAAATGGAGATGTGGCTTTGTATCCAATGTTTGCCGAAAACCGTCGTCAGGAGCGTCGTGAAGATATTTTGGATACCCTTGAAGAAAAAGGTTTTGAAATCAGCAACATCATGGATTATACTTCTGCTGAAGAGGACGGTGTTTTTCTTGAAGGAACAGGAAGTTTGCTTTTAGACAGAGCTAACGGAAAAGCATATTGCGCCTTATCTCCTCGGGCAGATGAAGAATTATTTATTGAATTCTGTGAAGATTTTGATTATGCTCCAGTGATTTTTGAAGCTTTTCAAACAGTCGATGGAGAACGTAAATTGATCTATCATACGAATGTAATGATGTGTATAGGAGAAACTTTTGCGGTCATTTGTGCAGATAGTATTGATGATAAAAAAGAGCGTAAAATGGTTTTGGAAAATTTAAAAGCGGATAAAAAAGATGTTATTTTGATTACCGAAGCACAAGTAAATAATTTTGCGGGTAATATGTTGGAAGTTAAAGGAACGAATAATAAAAAATATATCGTTATGAGTGCATCGGCACATCAAAGTTTAACAGCAAAACAGATTGCACAGTTAGAAAGTCATGCTGAAATTTTAAGTTCAAGTTTAGATACAATAGAGGCTTGTGGTGGAGGAAGTGCCAGATGCATGATGGCTGAAGTTTTTTTACCAAGAAACTAATTCAATATTTTAAATTTAAAAATTCCAAGTTCCAAAAGCTGAATCATTACAGTATGGAATTTGGAATTTTGTGTTTTAATATTCTAAGGATTTTACATTAAATTTCCTTTGATTATATTAATTATAGAGCTCACGATATATTGAATTCCTATTGCAATTACTATGAAACCTACTATTCTGGAAATGGCAACAATACCTGAAGCTCCTAATATGCGAGCCAAATAATGAGCACTTTTTAAGATAATAAAAATAGTAATCGCTATTGCTAAAATAGCTAAACTCGAAATTATTATTTCTTTCAATTCATGATGTTCCTGATAAAAAGCAATTAACAAAGAAATAGATCCTGGACCTGCCAGCATCGGAATTGCTAATGGAGTAAGCGCAATATCATTTCTGTTTTGGGCATCATTTTCAACTTTTTTGTTGATTCCTCTTTTCTTGCTTATTTTTCCTGATAATAATGAAAAACCTGAATTTAAGATTACAAGACCACCGGCAATTCTAAGTGCATCAATACTAATCCCAAAAAAAGTCAATACGTATTGACCAACAAAAAAAGATACAATTAAAATAATAAAAACATTGATAGCTGTCCATAATGAGATTCTGGAACGTTCAATTTCGGAATCGTCGTGTGTAAGTCCTACAAAGATAGGAACAGTACCAATTGGATTTAGAACAGAGAAAAGAGCAGCAAATAAATAAATGAATAAATCCATAGTGTTTTCAGTTGATGTAGTAAAAATAATCAAATTTTAAGATTTAACTCCAACATGATGTTAGGAGATTGTTTTTTCTTCTTTAATATCCATAAAACAATTATACGCAGGGAATTCAGTCTTTTTTGATTACTTTTGTGGTATATTCGGAAATGATGAAAAACAAAAAAACTTTAGTTCTAGGTGCGACAACAAAGCCGGAACGTTATGCTTTTAAAGCGATTAACATGTTGGTTCAAAAAGGGCATACTGTTTTGGCGATAGGTCAAAATGCTGGTGAGGTTGCAGGAGTAAAAATTCATACCAAAGCCATACCTGTCAAAGGTGTAGATACAGTAACTTTATATTTAAACCCTGTCCGTCAGCGCGATTATTATAATTACATCATTGAGGCGCAGCCTAAGCGAGTAATTTTTAATCCGGGAACCGAAAATCCTGAGCTGTATCAATTACTGGAACTTAATAATGTTAAAGCCGAGGTTGCCTGTACACTGGTTCTGTTGGCAACAAATCAATATTAGTTTTTTTAGAAGCTATTCCTGCTGTACACTATATCTTTTGCGCCGAACCCCGGCACAAAAGGATGTCGTTTCCATCAGGGCTAAAAACCGTTTTTGCGAAAAACTTTTGTGTTTGCAGGTATATTTAGTTTCAATCCCACTAAAAATTTAAAATCCTACTTTTGTTCAATGGAATTTTCATCAAAATTAATAGAAAAAGCAGTTAATGAAATGTCACAATTACCGGGAATTGGTAAGCGTACAGCATTACGATTGGTGCTTCATTTATTAAAACAACCTAAGGAACAAACAGCTTTTTTGTCTCAGGCATTATTAAATATGCGTGAGGATATTAAATTTTGCGAAAATTGCCATAATATTTCAGATACAAAAGTTTGTGAAATTTGTGCTAATTTATCAAGAAATCATCAGACCATTTGTGTAGTTGAAGATATCAGGGATGTGATGGCTATTGAAAATACAGGTCAGTATAAAGGAATATATCATGTATTAGGAGGTAAAATCTCTCCAATTGAAGGAATTGGGCCCAGCCAACTGAACATAACAACTTTGGTAGAAAAAGTAAAACAGGGAAAGGTTGTCGAAATTATTTTTGCCCTAAGTTCTACAATGGAAGGAGATACCACGAATTTTTATATTTACAAACAAATTGCCGATTCTGAAATTATAATTTCTACTATAGCTCGAGGAATCTCAGTGGGAGATGAATTAGAATATGCAGATGAAGTTACACTTGGGCGAAGTATTTTGCATCGTGTGCCTTTCGAAAAAACATTCAAAAACAATTAAATAAATGCAAATTAACTAAGATTTCCTGAAGATTAAAGTAATAGTTATATTTGCTAATAAAATTTTAAAAATGACAAAAAACTGTTTTTATTTATTATTCATTACTGCTTTTTTTACATCATGTATCCCTATAAAAGATTTAGTGTATTTGCAGGATAAAGGGACTACTGATAATGAAAATAAAATTTCAATAGTAGAATCGAAACCTTACAGATTACAAGTGAATGATATCCTCAGTATAGATATAAAAGCAATAGATCCTAAATTAGTTGCGATTTTTAATCCTTCTGAAAGTTCAGGTTCTGTTAATAGTAAATCTGAATCACAATTGTATTTTAATGGGTTTACTGTTGATGATCATGGTAATATCAGAATGCCTATTTTTGGTGAAATAAATGTAATTGGGTACACACTTGAAGAGATACGTCTTAAAATTGAAAAAAAGCTGCTCGAAGAATATTTTAAAACAGAAGCGAATATATTCGTTACCGTAAAATTAGCAGGTTTTAGATATACAATAAACGGGGAAGTAGGAAGTACAGGTACAAAAGTATTATTCAAGGACAATCTAAATATTATGGAAGCTATTGCAAATGCAGGAGATATTACTACGGTTGGTAATCGTAAATCGGTTACTGTAATACGCCAAACACCTACTGGAGTTCAAATGAATGATATTGACTTAACAGATGTAAATGTGATGAAATCACCTTATTACTATTTACAGCCTAATGACTATATTTATGTGAAACCATTAAAGCAAAAAACGTGGGGAACAGGACAAACAGGTATCCAGTCAATAGGTACCATAATTACTTTATTGTCATTGGCCACGACTGTGTACCTCATTATCAAAAATTAAATTAAACCCCACAGATGTTAGATATAAAAGATTTTTCCATTTTTGAAAATCATCCAAATTTTGATTTTAAGGGTTTTTTGTTGAAAATCGCAGGATATTGGAAATTGTTTTTAGTGAGTCTGATTATTGCATTTACGATTGCCTATCAGGTTAATATTCGTAAGGAGAAAATCTATTCAATGCAAACTTTAATTTCGATTAAAGAAGAGAGTAACCCTTTTTTTACTTCAAACACCAGTTTGGTTTTTAATTGGGGCGGCATTTCAGATCAGGTAAGTGGCATTTCGACCATTTTACAATCAAGGTCGCATAATGAACTTGTGGTAGATAAATTACAGTATTATATAGATTATCTTGAAAAAGGTGAATATAATATGATTGATGTATATGGTGCTGTTCCTTTTTATGTTAATATTGATAAAACTAAGCCTCAACTGGCCGGAGCATTAATCAGTGTTAAATTTTTAAGCCCAAACGAATATGAGATTCGCATTCCGTTTGAGAAAAATTCAGTTTCATTATTTACCTATTCTAATAATAGTTACAGTAATACTTCCGTTCAGCCTGTTGAATTTGTAAAAAAATACAAAGTAGGAGAACAGGTTATGTTGCCATTTTTAAACTGGAAATTAGAAATAACCGATAACCCGGGCTTTTATAAAGGGAAAGAATATTTTGTAAGATTTAATGATTTTGACGGTACCGTTTCCCGTTATCGTGGAATTGGAGTCAATGCAAATGAAAAAGCAGGTTCCATTCTTACATTATCAATGCAGGGAACAAATAAAGCCAGAATGGTTGAATATTTGAATTCGACAGTTAAAATGTTGATTAAAATTCAATTAGATGGTAAAAATCAGTTTGCCACAAATACCATAGCATTTATTGATAGTACACTGGTAGCCATGGAATCTCAATTAAAGGAAACGGGCAATGAGCTCAAATCTTTTAGAAAGGATAAAAATATTTATGAGATTGAGGAGGGTGGTTCTAAATTTTCAGATAAAATTTTAAATTTTGATATTGAAAGAGATGCAGTGGCCCGTAAAATAGCTTATTATAATTCGCTTAAAGCTTATCTTAATAATAGTATTGACTATTCAAAATTACCGGCGCCATCAGTTGCGGGTATTGAAGATCCAAATATTGTAACAAATGTTTCTAAACTTATTGCGTTGTCTACCCAAAGGTCAGAGATGTCTTATGCAGTAAAAAGCGATAAAATTTTTAAAGATTTCGATAATCAGATGGCGGCTGTAAAAAATGTTTTGCTGGAAAACATAGCTTCTGCCAAGTCGTCTTTGCAATATGATCTAGCTTTAGTAAATAATAAAATAGGGGAAGCAGAAAGTACTATAAAAAAACTTCCTGAGGAGCAGCAGGAATTATTGAAAATCAAAAGAAAATATGATTTAAGCGATAATATCTACAGTACTTTTTTACAAAAAAGAAATGAAGCAGATATTGTAAAAGCTTCAAATTTATCCGACATTCATTTTATAGATCCTGCAAAAGATATTGGAGGAGGATTAATTGGCCCAAAAACTTCTGTAAATTACGTATTGGCTTTGTTTTTAGGGCTTTTGATTCCTTTAATTATTGTTTTTATGTTATTCTTTATTAATAATACCATTCAAAACACAGAAGATATTAGCAAACAGACACAAATTCCATTAATTGGGGTTGTAGGTATTAATAAAGAAAGCAGCAGTTTAGCAGTTTTTCAGAAACCAAAATCAGCATTGTCCGAAGCTTTCAGAGGCATTCGTTCATCATTACAGTTTTTATACAAAAAAAAGCAATTAGATGGTGCGAAAACATTAATGATTACCTCTTCTATTAGTGGTGAAGGAAAAACATTCTGTTCGATAAATATTGCAACTGTATTTGCTTTGAGTGAGAAAAAAACGGTTATAATAGGGATGGATTTAAGAAAACCAAGATTAGCAGACGAATTTAATCTTATAAATCAATATGGGGTTGTTAATTATTTAATAAAGCAAAAAACGCTGTTAGAAATAGTAAATAAAACTCAAATTCCTTATCTTGACGTTATTCTTTCAGGCCCAGTTCCTCCAAATCCTTCTGAGCTAATTATTAGTGAAGTAATGGGTGAATTAATTGAAGAACTTAAGAAGACATACGATTATATTATATTGGATACACCGCCTGTTGGTCTTGTTTCTGATGCCTTAGAATTGATGCAGTTTAGTGATGTTACGTTATATGTTGTACGTCAAAATTATTCAAAAAAGGAAATGATTACCTTGTTAAATAATCGTGTCAAAAGAGGAGAACTAAATAATGTCAGCATTATTTTGAATGGTTTCGAAAACAAGGCTAAATACGGATCTGCTTATGGTTATGGTTATTATGGTAGTTATGGAACATATTCAAATGGTTATCATGAGGAAGAAAAAGAAACCAGTTTTCTTAAAAATATTGTAAGATATTTTAAAAAGCAATAATTTAGATAGATGGAAATAAACGTTCAAAATACTATTTTAATAACAGGAGGAGCTGGTTTTATTGGCTCAAATTTATGTGAGTATTTTTTGAGTGCAGGGCAAAAAGTAATTTGTTTAGATAACTTTTCAACTGGTTACCATCATAATCTAAAGGATTTTATAACAAATCCTAAATTTAAATTAATTGAAGGTGATATTCGAAATATGTCAGATTGTAATCTGGCCGTTGAAGGAGTAGATTATGTATTGCATCAGGCAGCATTAGGGTCTGTACCACGATCAATAAATGACCCAATTACTACAAATGAGGTTAATGTATCGGGTTTTTTGAATATGCTGGTAGCCTCACATGATGCAAAAGTAAAACGATTCATTTATGCAGCAAGTTCTTCTACTTATGGGGATTCTGAAGGGCTGCCTAAAGTCGAAGATATTATTGGTAAGCCATTATCTCCTTATGCTATTACTAAATATGTAAATGAGTTGTATGCCGAAATTTTCAGTAAAACGTATGGATTGGAAACAATAGGTTTGCGTTATTTTAATGTATTTGGCAGAAAACAAGATCCAAAAGGTGCTTACGCTGCAGTTATTCCCAAATTTGTAATGCAATTAATGAATTATGAAAGTCCTGTCATTAACGGTGATGGAAATTATTCAAGAGATTTTACTTACATTGATAATGTAATTCAGATGAATGCTTTGGCAATTTCGTCTAATAACCCTCAAGCTATAAATACTGTTTATAATACAGCTTTCGGAGATAGAAATACTCTGAATGATTTGGTAGGTTATTTAAAAAAATATTTAAATGAATTTGATACTAAAATAACAGATGTGCCTGTTATCTATAGTAAAACAAGAATTGGTGATATTCCCCACTCATTAGCGAGTATAGATAAAGCCAAAGGTTTATTAGGATATAATCCGAAATATTCGCTGGAACAAGGCCTGAAAGAAGCAGTGAAATGGTACTGGAATAATTTAAAATAAAAGAAGCATAATATATAGAAATATGAAAATAACCAAAATTTGTTGTATTGGTGCAGGTTATGTAGGCGGTCCTACTATGGCGGTAATTGCACAAAAATGCCCGCATATTCAAGTAACCGTTGTTGATTTGAATGAACAAAGAATTAAAGACTGGAATGATCCAAATACAGATAATATACCAATTTATGAGCCTGGTCTTTCTGAAATTGTTGCTGAGGCAAGAGGCAGAAATCTTTTCTTTTCAACCAATGTAGAAAAAGCTATAGATGAAGCTCAGATTGTTTTTATTTCAGTAAATACACCTACCAAAACTTATGGTAAAGGTAAAGGAATGGCTGCTGATTTGAAATTTATAGAGTTGTGCGCCAGACAGATAGCGAAAGTATCTAAGAGCAATAAAATTGTTGTCGAAAAGTCTACTTTGCCTGTTCGTACTGCAGAAGCCATAAAGAGTATCTTAGACAATACAGGAAATGGAGTTCAGTTTCAGATTCTTTCCAATCCTGAATTTTTGGCAGAAGGAACTGCTGTTACTGATTTATTAAATCCTGACAGAATTCTAATTGGTGGAGATCCAACTCCTGAAGGGGAAGATGCAATTAATGCTTTAGTGGATGTTTATGCTAATTGGGTAAATAAGGATAAAATCTTAACAACAAATGTCTGGTCCTCTGAATTGTCTAAGCTTACTGCAAATGCCTTTTTAGCGCAACGTATTTCATCAATTAATGCATTGTCTGAATTGTGTGAGAAAACTGGTGCAGATGTTAGCGAAGTAGCACGTGCTATTGGAATGGATAGCCGTATTGGCTCTAAGTTTTTAAAAGCTTCTGTGGGATTTGGAGGTTCTTGTTTTCAAAAGGATATTCTGAATTTAGTTTACATAGCAAAATCTTACGGGTTAAATCAAGTTGCTGATTACTGGGAGCAAGTGATTATCATGAACGATTATCAAAAGAGGAGGTTCTCGAATAAAATTGTTCAGACTTTATACAACACAGTAGCCGATAAAAAAATAACTTTCTTAGGCTGGGCATTTAAAAAAGATACAAACGATACACGCGAATCTGCAGCAATATATGTCGCAGACGATTTAATTAGTGAGCAGGCTAAAATTTCGGTTTATGATCCGAAAGTGTCAAGAAATAAGATTTTAAGTGACTTAGATTATTTAGAAACCAGAAAGTCTTCCAATAATGCAGATGCTGTCCTTACATTTGAAGATCCTTATGAAGCTTGTAATGGAGCACATGCGATTGCGATACTTACAGAATGGGATGAATTTACACAATATGACTGGCAAAAAATATATGGTTCTATGCAAAAACCTGCTTTTGTTTTTGACGGAAGAAATATACTAAATGCAAAAGAATTAAAATCAATTGGTTTTATTTACAATGGAATAGGTTCTTAAAAAAAATAATTTACATGAATTGGTATGTTGTTTATACAAAACCTAAATGGGAAAAAAAAGTAGCTGAAAAGCTAAAAGAAATAGGGATTGAATGCTATTGCCCTTTGATTACACAGATAAAACAATGGTCTGACAGAAAGAAAAAAGTTGAAGTTCCTCTTTTTAATTCTTATGTTTTTGTTCAATTATCAGATAAAGACAGAAATTCAGTATTTCAGGTTGCAGGAGTAGTCCGCTATTTGTTTTGGCTTGGTAAGGCAGCAATTGTTCGAAACGAGGAAATTGCAGTAATTAAAAAAAGCCTTTCAGAGGCAAATATTTCAGATATTTCTATATTACCATATAAAAAAGGCGATAAGATAAAACTGGAGTCAGGAGCTTTTAGCAATCAGGATGCAATTGTTCAGGAGGTTACAAATACGCATTGTATTTTACTTTTAGAATCTTTGGGGTGTGTTTTAAAAATGAAATATAAAAAAGAACCCAATCCAGATTTGTAGTTTTCTACTAAAAATTGATTTTATTTTGTAAGAATTTAAATTGTATTAGTAAATAAGTTTTGAAAGAACAAAAGTCACTAAATTTAGTGATTTTTGTTCTTTTTTATTTAATATTCTTTTTTTTTGTTTGCTGACTTATAGAGTTTTAATTTTTTGTTTTTTTTGAGGCAATTATAAGATATTTTGGAGGTTGATAAAATTGACTTATTATACTATATTTGCTGAAATTGAATTCTTCGATATTAATGTCAAAAATGTGACTTTGAAAGGCGAAGCTGTGCAGTATTATAAACGAAAATAAGGAAAAATATGAATAATAACGTAAAAATAGCCGTTATTGGATTAGGTTATGTAGGTTTGCCTTTGGCTCGTTTATTTGCTACAAAATATCCTGTAGTGGGTTTTGATATTAATGAGTCAAGGGTTACAAGTATAATGCAAGGTACTGATACAACATTGGAAGTTGAGGATGCCGTTTTGCAAAGCGTATTAATTGAGACATCTAATGAAATAAAAGGTCTTTATTGTACCTCAGATATAAAATATATAGCCGATTGTAATTATTTTATAATAACAGTCCCAACTCCTGTAGATAGAAATAATCGTCCTGATTTAACTCCTTTGTATAAAGCAAGTGAGACAGTAGGAAAGATGTTAAAACAAGGAGATATTGTGATTTATGAATCGACAGTATATCCAGGTGTAACCGAGGAACAATGTGTTCCGGTACTGGAAAAAATATCGGGATTGAAATTTAATACTGACTTTTTTGCTGGATATTCACCTGAAAGGATAAATCCTGGTGATAAAGAACATACTGTAGAGAAGATTCTGAAGATTACCTCAGGATCTACTTCTGAAATAGGTTTAAAAGTAGATTCACTTTACAAATCAGTTATTACTGCCGGAACTTATCTTGCACCAACAATTAAAGTTGCTGAGGCTGCTAAAGTTATTGAAAATTCCCAAAGGGATATTAACATAGCTTTTGTAAATGAACTGGCAAAAATATTCAATTTAATGAATATTGATACGCAAGAAGTTTTAGCTGCTGCTGCTACAAAATGGAATTTCCTTCCCTTTAAGCCAGGTTTGGTTGGAGGTCATTGTATAGGCGTAGATCCCTATTATTTAGCTCAGCGGGCGCAAGAATTTGGGTATCATCCTGAAATAATTTTGGCTGGGCGTCGTTTAAATGATAGTATGGGTGAATATATAGCATCTCAGGTAGTGAAACTAATGATTAAAAAAGGTATTTCGGTAAACAATGCTGAGCTTTTAATGCTTGGAATCACTTTTAAAGAAAATTGCCCGGATGTTCGCAATACTAAAATTGTAGATGTTGTTCGCTCATTAAAAGAGTATGGTATCTCTGTCACAGTATATGATCCATTGGCTAATACCGAAGAGGTTAAGAGAGAATACGGATTATCAACTACAAATGTTCTTCCAGAAGAAAAATTTGATGCAATAGTTTTAGGAGTAGCACATTCTGAATTTTTAGATTTGGATTTCCTTGGAATACAAAAAACAAATAGTTTAATATATGATGTAAAAGGAGTTTTAGGAGCTATAGCAAATAACAGGTTATAGCTTTTAAGCTCTTTTTTTTATTTAGAAAAATATGGACGTAAATAATTCAATCACACATGTTATCTTGACCGGAGGCGTAGGTAGCAGATTATGGCCGCTTTCCCGTAAAAGCCAGCCTAAACAATATTTAGAAATATTTGAAGGAAAATCATTATTCGAAATGACTGTTGAACGAAATAGTCATTTAGCAAATAGTGTAATGGTAGTTGGGAATGTTGACAACCACCATTTAAGTAGTAAGGTAATGGAAAAATCCAAAACCTCATATATCAATATAGTGGAATCAACTCCACGGAATACGGCAGCAGCAATTGCATTTGCTGCCTTTGCTTCAAATCCTGATGATATATTAATTATAACACCATCAGATCATATTATTGATAAAATGGAAAATTATAATAATGCAATAAGCCAGGCAATTATAAAAGCCAGGGAAGGTTATATTGTAACTTTTGGAATTATTCCAACAAAACCAGAAACCGGTTATGGCTATATAGAATCAAAAGGGGATGAAGTACTTTCATTTAGAGAAAAACCAAATGAAACAACCGCTAAAGATTTTATTTCGAAGGGTAATTTCTTATGGAATAGTGGAATGTTTTGTTTTAAAGCAAGTGTGCTTTTAGATGAATTAAAACAGTTTCAGCCAGAAGTTTACGAGAAGTCAAAAATAGTTTGGGAATCAAGTAAGGAAGGTTTTCTGGATTTACAAACATCTTTAGAAATCCCTTCGATAAGTATTGATTATGCTGTAATGGAACGCAGTAAGAAAATTAAAGTTGTTCCTGCATCATTTTCATGGTCGGATTTAGGGTCGTTTGAATCGGTTTATGACTATTTGGTATCTAAAGGACATCCAATTGACAATAATGGCAACATGGTAATAGGTTGTGATAAACATACCACTTTCTTAGGATTAAAAAATACGATTTTTGTTTACACAGATACAGCCAATTTAATTTTGCACAAGCAAAACTCTCAGGATGTAAAAGATATTTATAGTGAGCTGGAAAAACAAAATTCAGAATTATTAAATTAATAATGAAAAAAATTCTTATAACCGGCGGTGCTGGTTTTATCGGTTCGCATGTAGTAAGACGTTTTGTAACAAAATATCCTGAATATCAAATTTATAATCTGGATGCCTTGACTTATGCTGGAAATCTGGAAAATATTAAAGATATTGAAAATCAGCCCAATTATCATTTCATAAAAGGAGATATCGTTGATGAAACTTTCATTAATGAGCTTTTTTCAATTCATAATTTTGATGGTGTTTTGCATTTAGCGGCAGAATCTCATGTTGACAGATCAATCGAAGACCCATTGTCATTTGTAAAAACAAATGTTATCGGAACAATGAATTTGCTTAATGCTGCCAAAAAACAATGGAAAGATAATTTCGATGGTAAAAGGTTTTATCATATCAGTACTGATGAAGTTTATGGCTCTTTAGGAGCTGAAGGACTTTTTACAGAAACTACTCCTTATGATCCAAATTCTCCTTACTCTGCTTCAAAAGCAAGTTCTGATCATTTTGTACGTGCTTATGGTGAAACTTACGGATTGCCTTACGTTTTAACCAATTGTTCAAACAACTACGGATCATATCATTTTCCTGAAAAATTAATTCCCCTTTTCATCAATAACATTATAAATAACAAACCATTGCCTGTTTATGGAGATGGTAATTATACCCGTGACTGGCTTTTTGTAGAAGATCATGCCATAGCAATTGACTTGGTTTTTCATGAAGGAAAAAATCATGAGACTTATAACATTGGAGGGTTTAATGAGTGGAAAAATATTGATTTGGTAAAATTATTATGCCAGATTATGGATGAAAAGTTAGGTAGGGAGAAAGGTAAATCTCAGGAATTAATCACTTATGTGAAAGACAGACCTGGGCATGATTTGCGTTATGCGATTGATGCAACTAAAATCAATAAAGAACTCGGCTGGAGACCTTCAGTTACTTTTGAGGAAGGTTTAGAAAAGACTATTAATTGGTATTTGAACAATGGAGAATGGCTGAGAAATGTAACTTCCGGCTCTTATAAAGAGTATTATCAAAAACAATATTCACAAACAAAATAGATTTTTTAAACCCATACTTAAGTTTAATTATTATTTAAATATGAAAAAGATAACATACGTTCTTACCCTGTTTTTTGTTTTACTATTGTCCTATAATGCAAATGCTCAGGATATAATGAAGTCGAAAGATTTAAGCACAGTAAAAGTAGATTATTTGTCTGATGATGAAATAGCTAAGATAATTTCTCAATTAAAGGCGAATAATGCTACCATTAATGAGGCGGAACCTATGGCTTTGTCAAAAGGTATGAGTCAGGTTGAATTTGATAAGTTAAGAACCCGAATTACAGCATATGAGAAAAAAAACTCTAGCGATAAAGATAAAAATAGCAAGGAAACAAAGAATAATGATAAATTAAAAGAGAATGATAAAGAATCGGAGTTTGGAAGAAATCAGGAAAAAATCAAAAACGAAAAAATCAAAGATTCATTAAACGCTTTGATTTTCGGGTCTGAACTTTTTGATAACCCAACTTTAAATTTCGAGCCAAATTTAAAAATGGCAACTCCAGTCAATTATGTTCTGGGACCGGGTGATAAATTAGAAGTAAGCGTTTATGGTGTTCAGCAATTTGATGATACTGTACCCGTAAATTTTGAAGGTAAAATTACAATTCAGAATGTTGGACAAATAGCAGTTGCAGGAATGTCAATCGAAGCTGCTTCACAAAAAATGAAAGCTGCAATTGCAAGAGTTTATAGTACAGTCCGATCTGGACAATCTCAGGTTAGTGTCACTTTAAGTGATATAAGAACTATTAAAGTAACAATCGTTGGGGGTAAGCAACCTGGTAATTATTCTATTTCATCTCTTGCTTCTGTTTACAATGCATTGCATTTAGCTGGTGGTCCCGGTAAAAATGGCAGTTATAGAAATATTGAATTGATCCGAAATAACAAGGTTTATAAAAACGTTGATATCTATAAGTTTTTAGTCAAAGGTGATCAGTCAGATAATGTGAGCCTGAAAGATAATGATGTAATAAGAATTCCTGCATATAGCCAAAGAGTTGTAGTTGAAGGCGAGGTTAAACGCCCCGGTATATTCGAAATGAAAAAGGGAGAAACATTTACTGATTTATTGAGTTTTGCTTCCGGTTTTAATGAGTTTGCCTATACAGCCTCAGTAAATGTTTTGCAAAAAACAGGAAAAGAGTTTAAGGTTCATGACATAAATGAAAGTGAATTTGCTTCATATCAGCCCCAATCAGGTGATGTTTTCAGAGTTACTAAAATTTTGAACCGATTTGAAAACCGTATTAAAATAGAAGGCGCCGTTTTTAGACCGGACTATTATTCTTACAACGAGGGAATGAGAGTTTCAGATCTTATTGCAAGAGCGGAAGGACTTAAAGAAGATGCTTATACAAAAAGAGCCAGAATTATTCGTTTAAAATCTGATTTAACAACAGAAATAGTAAATGTTAATTTAGAAAGTGCTTTATCAGGAGATTTAAATGCTGATATAGAATTGAAAAGAGAAGACGAAATTACAGTATACTCAATTTTGGATTTTAGGGAAGAATATAAAGTTAGTATTGATGGAGAAGTAAAAAATCCTGGGGAATATGAATATTATGAAAATTTAACCTTAAATGATTTAGTTGTTCAGGTAGGAGGTTTAACAGGTTCTGCTTCAAAAAGAGTAGAAATTGCCAGGATGATTAAGTCAGATGAAATTGATGATGCTAATCCCAAGCGTGTAGAATTAGTAGAATTAGAAATTACAGCCGATAATAATGAGCAGGTAAAAAACTTTGTTTTAAAACCTTTTGACGTTATTAATATCAGAAAAATGGCTGTTTATGAAAAACCACAAATGGTTACAGTCAGTGGAGCAGTTGCTTATCCGGGAAAATATGTGCTGGCCAATAAAAAAGAGTCTGTTTATAATGTAGTGATGAGAGCCGGAGGGTTAACATCTGTTGCAAATGTAGAAGGAATGAAAATTAAAAGACCTATTAAACAGGAACAAATAGATGAAATAAAAAGAGTGGATTTGAACTTGACTAAAAATGACACTTTAAAAGAAGATCTGGCTACAAAATTAAAAGAGGAATTAAAATATGTTACAATTCCTTTGGACTGGAAAAATATTGTAAAATATAAAGAACACTATTCTAATGTTACATTATTTCCGAATGATGAAATAGAAATTTCTGTATTAAATGAAGGCGTGAAAGTTACAGGGAATGTGTTGCTAACATCGGAAATTCCTTACAGAAAAAACAAGGGTTTTAAATATTATATAAATGCAGTTGGAGGTGTAGATAGTAAGGGTTGGAAGAAGAAAGCATACATTATTTATCCTAATGGCAAGGCTTCTGTAACTGGTTCGTTTTTATTTTTTAGATCTTATCCTAAAGTTACGCCTGATTCACAAATTGTTGTGCCGGAAAAACCTGAAACCAAAAAAATGAGCACGGGAGAGTGGGTAAGTATAGGTAGTGTTTTAACTAGTTTGGCATTATTAATTGTAACTGCATTTAAATAAATTTCGATTTTCTATGGAAAATAATTTACCGGTTAAAAATGATGATGAAATTTCATTAAAAGAATTAATCCAAAAAGGAAAAGAATGGTGGGACTATTTACTTTCGCAGTGGAAAATTATTTTTATTGCAGGAGTAATTGGAGCTGCTTTGGGGTTTGCCTATTCAGTTAGTAAAAAACCAATTTATACGGCTACATTGTCATTTGCATTAGAGGATGAAAAAAGCGGAGGTGGAGGATTAGGTAGTGCATTAGGATTAGCAAGTTCATTTGGTTTTGATTTAGGAGGTGGTGGTGGGAGCATTTTTACTGGTTCTAATTTGACGGAGTTGTTTAAATCTAGGTCAATGGTTGAAAAAACATTACTGTCTCCTGTGGTAGTTGAAGGAAAGACAATTTCTTTGGCTGAAATGTATATTATGAATAATGAATGGCGTAAAAAATGGAAAGAGAATCCAAAATTTGCGAGTTTAGAGTTTTTGCCAAATGCAAACCGGAAATTATATACCCGCATTGAGGATAGTATTCTGGGGAAAATGCATGAAAATTTGTTAAAAGGTGGATTGTCAGTGGCTCAAAAGGATAAAAAGATTTCAATTATTAGTATAGATGTTTCTTCTAAAGACGAACTTTTTGCAAAATATTTTTGTGAAGCTTTAGCTAAACAGGTAGGGAAATTTTATGTGGAAACAAAAAGTAAAAAATCTCGTATGAATATGGCAATATTAGAGCGTCAAACTGATTCAATAAGAGGAGAGCTTAATAGTGCGATTACCGGAGTTGCAGTTGCTAACGATAATACATTTAATTTAAATCCGGCTCTTAATGTTAGACGAACTCCATCAGCCAGAAGGCAGGTAGATGTTCAGGCTAATACAGCAATTTTGACTGAACTTGTAAAACAGACTGAATTGGCAAAAGTTACTTTGCGGAAGGATACTCCTCTGATTCAAATTATTGATCGTCCTATTTTACCACTGGCGAAAGAACGTTTTAGTAAAATTAAAGGTATCCTTGTAGGTGGATTTATTTTTGTTTTCTTGAGTTTAATTTATCTAATCATTAGACGCATAGTAAAGGAACTTACTTTAGATTAGCCTTTTTTTATTAACAATCTACAATTATATACAAAATGTTGAATAATAAAACGATATTAATTACTGGAGGAACAGGTTCTTTAGGTAAAGCATTAACGAAGCATATATTTCAAGCATATCCTTTTGTTAAAAAAGTGATTATTTTTTCTCGAGATGAGCAAAAACAATTTCAAATGTCACAGGAATATCCTTTGGACAAATATCCACAAATTCGTTTTTTTTTGGGGGACGTACGAGATGAGCAAAGATTAATCAGAGCTTTTCAGGGAGTAGATTATGTTATTCATGCAGCCGCTATGAAACATGTTCATTTGGCGGAGTATAACCCGGACGAATGTATTAAAACCAATATAGGAGGGGCGCAGAATGTAATTCATGCTGCTATGCAAACCAATGTGCAAAATGTAGTTGCTCTATCTACAGATAAAGCGTGTGCTCCAATTAATCTTTACGGTGCCACAAAATTAACTTCAGATAAATTATTTGTTGCAGCAAACAATATTAAGGGATTTAACCCTATCAAGTTTTCTGTAGTAAGATATGGTAATGTAATGGGATCTAACGGATCTGTTATTCCATTCTTTATTAATAAAAAGAAAGAAGGGAAATTGCCAATTACAGATATTGCAATGACACGTTTTAATATATCGCTTCAGGGGGGTGTAGATATGGTAATGCATGCTATGGAGCATGCTTGGGGAGGAGAAATTTTTATTCCAAAAATTCCATCCTATAAAATTACTGATGTTGCTAATGCCGTTGCTCCTGAATGCCCGATTGAAGTTGTGGGAATTCGACCGGGAGAGAAAATACACGAGGAAATGATTACGGCTTCTGACTCATTTTATACATATGATCTAGGTAAATATTATACTATTCTGCCTTCTGTTCCTAATTTTAAATTGCAAGAATATTTAAATCATTTTAAAGCCAAAAAAGTTGAGGAAGGATTTAACTATAATTCAGGATCAAATGATGACTGGGAAACAGTTGAAAGTTTAAGAAGTTTGATTAAAGAACATGTTGATGCTAATTTTGAGTTATAATGGAAAGTAAAGTTATTCCGTACGGCCGACAAGATATTTCAGATGAGGATATTCAGGCAGTAATTGAAACATTAAAGTCTGATTTTTTAACACAGGGACCTAAAATAAAAGAATTTGAAGAGAAGTTTGCAAAATCTGTTGACTCTAAATATGCAGTAGCAGTTAATAATGCAACTGCTGGTCTTCACATTGGTGTAATGGCATTAGGATTAAAAGAAGGCGATAGAGTAATTACGACTCCAATCACTTTCGCAGCATCAGCAAATTGTGCAAAATTTGTTGGAGCAGAGGTGTGGTTCGCTGATATTGATAGAGATACTTATTTATTATCGGTGGAGAAAACAAGAGAATTAATAGAAAGTAAACCTAAAGGTTTTTTTAAAGGAATTATTCCGGTAGATTTTGGTGGACTACCTGTCAATTTAGAGGCTTTTAAAGCATTGGTGGATGAGCATAATCTTTGGATTTTAGAAGATGCATGTCATGCTCCCGGAGGATATTTTATAGATTCCAAAAAGAAGAAGCAATTTTGCGGTAATGGGATATATGCAGATGCAGCAGTTTTTTCATTTCATCCGGTAAAACACATTGCATGTGGAGAAGGGGGAATGGTAACAACTAATTCTGAAGAAATTTATAAAAAATTACTATTATTGCGTTCTCACGGAATTACAAAAGAGAATATGTCTGAGAATCATGGAGGATGGTTTTATGAAATGCAAACACTAGGGTTTAATTATAGAATAACAGATTTTCAAGCTGCATTAGGAATATCTCAATTGGCACGAAATGAAAAAGGTGTCGCAAGAAGAAATGAAATTGCACAGCAATATAAAAATGCTTTTAAAGGAAAACTTAAATTTCAGGTTTTACCGGATAATTTTTTAAATGCACATCATCTTTTTGTTATAGAAGTTGAAGATCGAAAAGGACTCTATGATTATTTGCATGCGAATAAAATCTATGCTCAAATTCATTACATTCCTGTTCATCAATTGCCATATTATAAAAATATTGGCTATAACGAAGTTGACTTGACAAATTCAGAAGATTATTATTCTAAATGTATTAGTTTACCAATGTATCCAACTTTGACTGCAGAGGAGCAAAATTTTGTTATTGAAAAAACACTTAAATTTTTAAATGCCTAATCTTTGTATAATTCCTGCAAGAGGAGGAAGTAAAAGAATTCCAAGAAAAAATATAAAGTTATTTCTTGGAAAACCTATAATTGCTTATTCAATAGAAGCTGCAATTAATTCTGGTTTATTTGAGGAAGTTATGGTGTCTACAGATGATAGTGAAATTGCTGAGATAGCAAAAAAATATGGAGCAAAAGTACCCTTCTTGCGAACAGAACAAACTTCAAATGATTTTGCAACAACTTTTGACGTAATTGAAGAGGTGTTATTGCAATATCAAACTGTTAATAAAAATTTTACTTTTGCTTGTTGTCTCTATGCTTGTGCACCTTTTGTTACAAATAAAAAACTTTTTGAAAGTTTCGAAATATTAACTAAAAATAATTTTGATAGTATATTTCCAATAATGTCTTTTGGATTTCCTATACAAAGAGCTTTAAAAGTAACAGCTAATAAAGTTGATTTCTTTTACCCTGAATTTAGTTTGTCTAGATCCCAAGATTTTGAAAAGAGTTATCATGATGCTGGACAATTTTATTGGATGAATATAAATCAATGTTTGAAAGAAAAAAAGATATTAACTGATAATTCAGGCAGTATTATTATTTCTGAAATGGAAGGTCAGGATATTGATAATGAGATAGATTGGAAATTAGCCGAATTAAAATATGAGTTGTTACAAAGTACTAAATAAGCAAGTATTCTCTCATGGAGATTTCTCGATTGTTCCAATTCGTTACGAAGATCGTTTTGAAATAATGAAATGGCGAAATGAACAAATTTATCATTTGCGTCAGGATAAACCTCTTACTATAGAAAATCAAGAATATTATTTTAATTCAGTTATTAGTAATATTTATGGTCAGGAACAACCAACTCAAATATTATTTTCTTTTTTGGAAAACGATAAATGTATTGGATATGGTGGTTTAGTTCATATTAATTGGATTGATAAAAATGCTGAGGTTTCTTTTATAATGAACACTGTATTTGAACAAGATAATTTCGAGAAATTTTGGGAGATTTTTTTAGAACTTATTGAGAAAGTTTCATTTACAGAAATTAATCTTCATAAAATTTCTACATATGCCCTCGATTTAAGACCTCGATTGTATCTTGCCTTAGAAAATGCAGGATTTTCTAAAGAGGCAGTCCTTAAGAGACATTGTTTATTTAATTCTCAGTACGTTGATGTTATAATACATTCTAAATTTTGTAAAGGTTAATTCTCCGGTAAAACAAATTATAATCAAACTGAATACATGAAAAAAATAGTCATTATTACTGGTGCAAACAAAGGCCTTGGTAAGGCTTTGATAGATTTAACATTACAGGATAAAGATACGGTAATAATATCTCTTTCTCGCACTCTAAATGATGATCACAATGGAGTTAATAAGGAAAAGTTGATATTAGTTCCAACAGATTTATCACAGCAATTTTCTAACGATTTTTTAAAAATAATTGACAATATTGTAACAGAAGAATGTTCATTTTTTGTATTCAATAACGCAGGAATCATTCTTCCTATAAAAAAAATTGGTTCATTTAGTGTCGTTGAGGTTGATATATCTGTTGCAGTAAATGTTAGTTATCCGATTAATTTGGTAAATACTCTAATTAGTAGATATTCAGACCATAATATGACAATTGTTAACATTTCGTCAGGGGCTGGCAATAATCCCATATCTCATTGGTCGTTATATGGTGCATCAAAAGCATATATGGCTATGTTTTTTAAAATTTTAAAAGAAGAAAACAATAAAAGATTAGCGGTATATAGCATTGACCCAGGAGTTTTAGATACTGGAATGCAAAAAAGTATAAGAGAAAATGTTTTTCCTAAACAAAATGATTTTATATCCTTTAAGAACAATCAGATTTTAATTGATCCTGCTAATGCGGCAATTGAAATATTTTCCAAGATAAATTTTTAATATGAAAGTTGGAGTTATATCAGATATACATGGTAATAATTATGCATTACGAGAAGTTTTAAAAGTTGCAAAGCAAGAAGGAGTTGAAAAACTTTTAGTTTTAGGGGATATCGTTGGTTATTATTATCACCCAGAAATTGTTCTTGAGATGCTCTCTGATTGGGATTATGAGATTATTAAAGGAAATCATGAAGAGTTGTTACAAGAGCTTTATGAAAATAGAATTGACAGTAATTTATTGAGGCAAAAATATGGGAAAGGACATGATGAAGCTTTAAAAAATCTTGATGAAAAGACTTTGAAATGGCTGTTTTCTTTACCAGTTCAAAAAACCATTATAATTGATGATGTATGTTTTCAGCTTAATCATGGAAGTCCTCGAAAGATAGATGATTATATATATCCAGATACGATCGTTGAAAAACTTGAAGACTGTAATTCTGAATTTCACGATTTTGTATTAATTGGACATTCTCATTATTCATTTTCATATAATTGTAAAAATAGTATTTTGATAAATTGTGGTTCGGTGGGACAGTCTAGGCAAAAAGGGGGAGTTGCTTATTGGGCGATGATTGATACTTATGATAAAAGTTATAATATAAAATTGGTACCTTACGATACAAGAGAGTTGATTGATGAGTTGAAATTAAATGATCCTAATTCTAATTATGCAATCAACATTTTAGGAAGATAATCGTGGACATTAAAGTAGTAATTACATATAAGATTTCAAAATTATGATAGATAAGAAAAAGGCTAATGTACTTGTTACTGGTTGTGGTGGTGATATTGGTCAAAGTGTTGGGAAAATTTTAAACGAGAGTAACTTAATTGATAATTTATTTGGCTGTGATATTTCAGATAAGAATGCTGCTAAATTTATTTATCCTAATTTTTTTCTGGGACTGCCATGTAAAGACCCTGATTTTTTGAAAAATTTAGAAAAAAATGTTATTGAACATAATATAGATTTTATTATACCAATTTCTGAACCTGAATTACGATTTTTTTCTAAAGAAAATATTAATAAGATAGGGAAAGCACCATTAATTTTGGCATCTACTGACGCACTTAAGATTGGCTTTGATAAACTTTTTACCGCTAATTTTTTAAAAGAGGAAAATCTTCCATTTCCATATACTCGCGTGTTAGATGAAGTTGATCACATTGAAAAGTTCCCCGTAATTTTAAAATCCAGAACAGGATCGGGAAGTAGTAATGTGAGTATTGTTTACGATAATAATACACTGACATATTTTAAAGGAAATAAATCAGATTATATTGTCCAAGAATTTTTAGATGGTGATAATGGTGAGTATACTTGCGGTGTTTTTAGAAATAATGACGGGCTTACAAGATCCATTATATTAAAAAGAGAATTAATGGGAGGGTTTACAGGCTATGCAGAAATCATAGCAAATCAAACCATTACCAGTCTCCTGCATGCTGTAGCAGAAAAACTTAATTTAAGAGGAAGTATAAATATTCAGCTTCGCCTGACATCAAAAGGTCCAGTTGTCTTTGAAATAAACCCTAGATTTTCAAGTACAGTTCGATTTAGAGATCTTTTAGGTTTTAAAGATGTTCAATGGTCTATAGAAGATATGATGGGTATTCCTGTCTCTGATTATGAAGAAACAGCTATAGGAAAAAAAATATATAAAGGATTTAATGAATATATACAATAAAATAATGAAGGAAATTTCTATAGGCAAAAGGCTAATTGGTGAAGGACACCCAACTTTTATAATTGCAGAATTATCAGCTAATCATAATGGAAGCATAGTAAACGCAATCGATACGATTAGAGCTGCTAAAAGGGCAGGGGCTGATTGTATAAAATTTCAGACTTTTACAGCAGATACGATAACACTTGATTCTAAAAAAAATGATTTTAAGATAACTCAAGGAACATTATGGGATGGACAGTATCTTCATGATTTATATAAACAGGCTTATACTCCATGGGAATGGCACGCAGAACTTTTCAAAATAGCTGAAGAAGAAGGTCTTATTTGTTTTTCTTCTCCGTTTGATAAAAGTGCAGTTGATTTTCTAGAAGAGTTAAGTGCGCCCGCATATAAAATTGCTTCTTTTGAAATCACTGACATTCCTTTGATTGAATATACCGCATCTAAAGGTAAACCTATCATAATTTCAACTGGTATTGCCGAAAAAAAAGATATTGAATTAGCAGTTGATGCTTGCAGAAGAATGGGAAATCATGATATTGCATTATTAAAATGTACGTCAAGTTATCCCGCTCCTATTGAAGAAGCTAATATGTGTATGGTTAAAGATTTGGCAGAACGTTATAACGTTATTAGTGGATTGTCGGATCACACGATGGGTGCAACAGTTCCAATTGTAGCAACAGTTTTTGGAGCAAAAATAATTGAGAAACATTTTATCCTAGATCGTTCCATAGGAGGGCCGGATGCTTCCTTTTCTATGAATGAAGAAGAGTTTACGGAAATGGTTAAAGCCGTGAGAGAAGCGGAGAGTGCTATTGGAATTGTTGATTATAAGTTAACAGAAAAGCAAGCAAAAGGAAAGGATTTTTCCAGATCATTATATGTAGTTGAAGATATTAAGGCAGGAGATGTAATTACGGAGGAAAATGTTAAATCAATAAGACCAGGTTTTGGATTACATCCTAAATATTTTAATGACATTTTAGGTAAAAAAGTTAATGCTGATTTAGAAATAGGAGACGCATTAAAATGGGATTGTATTATTAAATAATAAACTATATGAAAGTAAGATTACTACACTTTTTGTTTATACTTATTTTTTGTTTTTCTTGTACTGCACAAGATGAAGATGATACAGACAAAATAATTACACAGAAAGTTACATTTAATGAAGGGCTGAACAATGCTTTTACCGATTTGGTTTTTTTTGAGAATCAATGGTTTTTATCTTACCGGGAATCAGATAAACATGGCCTGGGTAAAGATGGAGTTGTAAAAATACTAAATAGTGCAGATGGTTTAAAATGGAATCTTATTAAAGAGTTTAGCATAGAAGGACTTGATTTGCGTAATGCTTCTTTTACGATAAATGGAAATAAATTAATGGCGTACATTCATGGTTCCAAATATGTTAATAAAGAGCTTGTTGCTTTTAGGGATTATAAGTCTGTTTATAGTAATGAAGGATGGCAGAATTTAGAAAATGTTATATTAGATAAGAAAATAGGTTACACTGCAAAAATAGCAGGTAATGAAGCGTGGCCCTGGAAAATTACCTGGTACAAAGGGAAAGCTTATACTTTTGCTTACGGTTTAGACAATTTATTTGATCTCTACACTAGTTTAGATGGTTTGCAATTTAAAAATGAAAATTTAGTGGAAAATATTGAAGGAGAGCCGTCTGAAACAACTTTAAAAGTCGATAATAATGGCGTTTTTTATGCACTTGTGAGACGGAATTTTTCAAATGGAATGATTGGTAAATCGACCGATTTAGGTAAATCATGGGAATGGTTTGGTGAAGTTCCTATCAATAATTTTGGAGGGCCGGAATTTGTGTTTTATAAAGATGGTGTTCTTGTTAGTGGGAGAGAATCTCATAAATTAATTTTGGGATATTATAATTTAAAAACAAATTCTTATAAAAAATTAATGACTATCGAGAGCAGTGGAGACTGTTCATATCCAGGTATGATAATTAAAGATGGTTATTTATGGATGAGTTATTATTCTGCACATGGTAATAACACGGGAACGTCTATTTACTTTTCTAAAATTAGTTTAGAAAAGTTAAGTATTAATTAGAATAAAAGAAGATAGAAGATATTGTATTTACAATAAGTTACTAATTTAATGAGATTTTATGTTGTTGAGTGATTTTGATGATGAATTTATTTTAGACCTGCTGTTTAAACAATTACAGATATTTAAATTAACCAAATTGGAGGAAGAATTGATTAAGTTTTCATTTGATGATGCTATGAAAAGGGTTGAATATTGTTTTAGTAATACAAATAACAAATATTATAACAAAGATGAAGAAGCATTTTTTAATCCATTTCATTCAGGGCAATGGTGTATATTCTTATATTATTTAAGTAATACAATATTTAAATCAAATAACGAAAATAAAATAGTTTGTGATAAAGTTTATTATTTGAATAGAACTTTAAATTCATGTGATCTTTTTTATGAAGTCTCTCTTCCCGAAATTTTTCATTTAGATCATCCACTTGGTACTGTGATTGGAAGAGGAATTTTTAATGATTATTTTTCATTTAGTCAGGGATGTACTGTTGGAAATAATAAAGGGATTTTTCCAAAATTTGGAAAAAATGTAAAGATGTTATCAAACAGTAAAGTTATTGGTGATTCAAAAATAGGTGATAATGTGATTATATCAGCAAATACATATATCAAAGATACCAACATCCCCAATAACTCGATTGTATTTGGTAGTAGTCCTAACTTAGTTATTAAGAATATCAGATCAGAGGATTTGATTAAGTTTTGGACATAATTCTATTTACTTCTTTAATATTAACTGGAAAAGCTGTCGCTGTAGCCAAAAAAAAGTAAACTTTTTATGTTTAAAAAAGTAATTTCCCATAGTCTTATTTATGGGCTAGGTCCTTTTGTACCCAAGATTATTGCTCTCTTAATGTTACCAATTTTTACTAAAGTATTAACAACAGAGGATTACGGGATACAATCATTAATGAATTCTAGTTTAGGCTTAATAAGTGTGCTATCAATGTTGGGGCTTCAATTACCAATGGCAAATGCTTATTTTCAGCATTCACATCACTTTAAAAAAAGATGGGGGCAATTTTACGGGTTTCTTAACATTTGGATGATTTTATACTCTTTGTTATTAGCTACAGTCATTTATTTTATTATTCCAAAAGAAGCAAGTGAGAATTTATATTGTATTATTATATTAAATATTGTCCCAATTGTATGCTTTGGTCCTGCCGATACTATTGGTCAGCTATATTACCAGCTTAATCAGAAGCCTAAGCAGGTAGTTATTAGAACAATTATAATTTCTTTCATAACAATTGTTTTAAATTATTATACAATTGTTATTTTAGATTTGCATTATATGGGTTGGTTTATAGCTAACTGTATTTCAATGCTATTACTTCATTTTTCTTATTGGTATCCCTTACGTTACATTTTGAAAATTAGACCAATTTATAAATTCAAAAGAGTAGTAATAAGAAAAGGATTATCTATTTCCTTACCAATGCTTCCTCATTTTTATGGAAGTTTTTTGCTTAGTTCTTCTGATACTTTAATATTAAAGTTTTTTTTGATAAGTACATCTCAAATTGGTTATTATGGTTTTGCAGCATCTTTTGGAGGTTTAATGGCAATGGCTGTAGGAGCGATTAATACAGCAGCTTCTCCTGTTATTTCTGAGCAGATAAAATTGAAAAACTATGATTCGGTCAGAAGTTTAATCTGGGCTGTACAATTTTCATTAGTAATTTTATCTTCTATAGGTTGTTTTTGGCTGAAAGAAATTTTTGAAATAATGGTCAAAAATGATGAACTTAAAACAGTTTATGTTTTAGCTGCAATTTTTATTATGTCGCATAATTATAGACCTATGTATTTTGGTGTTGCAGCCATTTTATTTTATAAGGAAAGAACACGTAATCTATGGAAAGTAACTTTTGGAGCAGGATTATTATGTGTTTTACTCAATGTTTTGTTTGTTCCAATTTACGGAATTAAAATCCCAGCGTTTGTTTTATATTTTTGTTATTTAATTATGGGCTATGGTACCTTTTTTTTAAAAGACTACAAAGAAGTGGCGGTTACACAATTCAGACCCAAAATATGGTTTTTATTTACGGTTCTTTCATTTGCTGTTGTTTTATTTGTAATTGATTTACCAACTACTTACAAAATTTTAATTACAGTCTGTTATGCTGCGGCCTTGCCTTTTTATTTTTTTAAAAGAACTCACTTCAAATACGCATGAAAGATATTTTAATGAAAAGTTTGTTTAAATATAAGGGTACAAGAAAAATATTGTATTCTATAATTAGGCGTAAAAATTTAGAGAAGAATAAGTTTCTTTTAGCAGAGAGTTCTCGTCGTAAAAACATCTCAATATTTGAATTTGAAAAATTGGCAGAGAATATTCCGAATGGATATTTTCACCCAAACGGAGATATTCAATTATATGGTTTTTATCATGTATTATTACAATATATTGGTAAAAAATGTCTGCCAAATAATATTGCTCAAGAGCACGGTTTTATTTTTTCAAGTTTTGTTCATAAGCATTTTACTTTTGCGGATAAAATTTTAACATTTAGTGAATACAGGGAAAAATATATTATTAATGAATACCCATCAAAAAGGGCTTTAAAAATAGGTCCATATATTCATTATGCCGAAGCACTATTAAATCAAAGGAATTATAATGATTTAAAAGAAAAAAAAGGTAAAATTTTATTGGTTTTTCCTTTTCATTCTATAGATGGTATTTTTAGTGATTTCGACAGTGGCGAATTTATTGAAATCATTGAAGAAAAAAGAAAGGGATTTGATAACGTAATTATCTGCCTTTATTTTAAAGACATTCAATTAGGCAGAGCTAATGTTTATATTGATAAAGGCTATTCTGTTGCTACTGCAGGTCATATTAATGATGCATTTTTTTTGAGTAGATTAAAATCAATAATACAGTTATCAGATTACATTATTTCAAATGGGGTAGGATCGCACATTGCCTATGCAATATATCTTAATAAATATATAGAATTATTCCGACAAAAAACAACTTTTTGTGATGAAGATGGAGTGGAAAATAATGTGAATAAAAAATCCATGGTTGATATTAAAAAACATTGGGATGAATATGAGTTAATACAGGATGTTTTATTTAGAATTTTGAATGGTAATGCTATAAATAGTGATGATCAGGAATATTTAAATGATCTATTTGGATTTAAGCATATTAAAACAAGTAATGAACTTTGCCATTCTTTAAATATATAATTACGCACACATTTACAATAGATCAAAAAGGAGAAGAAAAAAATATGTCTATAGAAGTTTTTGAAAAAGCAGGGATAAAAAATAAACCTTTAGTAACTGTTGTGCTTCCATGCTATAATGCGGAGTTATATGTAGAAGAAGCCGTGCGTTCAATAATGTGTCAAACCTATTCAAATTTAGAGATCTTACTAATTGATGATTGTTCAACAGATAGTACATCTTCCATTTTATTAAGCTTAGCGCAAGAAGATAAACGTATCAGAATCATTCGTAATGAACAAAATTTAAAGTTGGTAAAGACTTTAAACAAAGGAATAGATGAGGCAAAAGGTAAGTTTATAGCAAGAATGGATGCTGATGATGTTTCCTTATTGGAAAGAATAGAAAAGCAAGTCGAATTTATGCTTTTATATCCAGAAGTTGATTTATGCGGGACAAATTATTCTATAATAGACGGAAAAGGAAACAAAATTGAAGATTTTGTAAATATACCTCTAACTTCTAAAGAAATTGCTACTGCGCTTTTATTTACATGTCCAATCGGACATCCTACTGTTCTTTTTAAAAAGGATAAGATTCAGAATCTTGGTAAGTACGACGAAAAAATGATTAACATTGAAGACTATGAACTTTGGCTTAGAGTATCAGCAAATGGTTTAATTGTTAATTTGCCAGAACCTTTACTAAAATATAGATGGCATGGTGATAATATTAGTATTGTTGGCAGAGATGTTAAACGTTTATCAGTAAGCCTTGCAATTACAAAAAATTTTAATTTTGGATTTGCTGAAGAATTCAGAGAATTGCATCTTAAGATGATATTGACTGAATGGAACTATACTGAAAAAGAATTGAAAAGTTTTGCATTATGGAAGAAAACATTAAAGGTTAATTTTGCAAAAGAACCTCAAGTGTTTAAGAAAGTATTTGATAGCTATTATGCATTGACTATGCTTTGTGTCATAAAAAACAATAAAGAAAATCTTAAAATTAAATTTTTAGCTTTTTTAAATTTGTTAACAATTAGACCAGTTCGTGTGCTAAGGCATTTTTTAAATAAAATAAATAAGTAAATATTTTATTGTATTTAATACTCTTGGAATTTTCCTGTAAAGAAGAACACTATTTATGTGGTATTTATTAAAAAATAGATTTCTAGAAAAAATTATAACATTTTTTATTTTTTTCTTCTATATATATTCAGTTTTGTTTCCTGGATTCCCATCAGGGACAAGAGTATTAATAAGTGGAATTGGTCTTGTAGTTTTGTTGTTGAGTTTCCTTATAGAAGTAATATTAAAGAAACCTGTTTATTTATCAAAAAATTTTATTAAAACAATTTTTTTGTGTTTTTTTATAGCTATATTCTCTGTTTTAATAGTTTTTATAAGGCACACAAAAGATTTAGAATTTGTTAAATATCCTTTCTTTGTAATTCAATGGTTAGGAGGAGGATATTTAATTACTTTGATGATGCGCCGACTTTATGGAGAAGTTAAATTTCAGCATGTATCCGCTTATATTATTACGTGTGTTTTATTACAGGTTATTATTGCATTTTTAATGTTTATTTCACCACCTATACATGATTTATTTACAGCTATAAATTTAAATGATCCCCCAACAGGTGAAGCTTTTAGAGAATTTAGATTGGTTGGTTTTGCAAGCTATTATTTTGGGGCCGGCATAATCTGCGGTTACTCTTTAATTCTAATACCTTTATTAATACCTTATTGTGAAAATAAAGGTCAGATACGTTTGCTTTCATTCTCGTTTCTGGTAATACTTCTTCTTGGTATGATGATGTCGAGAACCACAATGATAGGAGGAGCTATTGCATTCTTATTATTGATTTTGCCTTCAAGATTCGGATTAAAATCTTCATTAAAAGTGAGAGCTTTTTTTTCTTACGTTATCATTATACCGTTACTGATAATGCCAGTTTTTTTCTTGTTAGATGAAAAATTAATTGATACTTTAAGAATAGCATCGGAATTCGGTTTTGAAATGTTTTATAATTATTTCGACGAAGGAAGTTTAACGACAAGTTCAACAGAACAAATGAAGGAAATGTATAAACTTCCTGATAATAATATTACATATTTGATAGGAGATGGAATATTTTATAATAATCAAATCAATGATGCAGAGGGGTATTATATGGGTACAGACATTGGTTTTTTACGTTTATTATACTATTTTGGGATAATTGGAAGTCTGCTGTTTTTTTTATTACAATTTGTAGTTTTATATAAAAGTGGTAGCTATATTATCAATAAAAGAATAAAAGTGCTTTTTATTATTTCTATTTTTATTTACATGCTGCTTTTAAACTTCAAGGGACTAACAGACTTGATATTTTTGAATGTTTTATTTGGAGGATTTTGGTTAATTCAAAAGTTTAAAATTTCCTTTAAAAATAGACAGCCTGCAAATGCAAAATGTAGAAATTTATTACAGTAATGAATAAAGAAAAAGGACTAATTTCGGTAATTATACCTAGTTATAATTATGCCCGTTTTATCGGTGAAGCCATAGAAAGTTTGCAATTGCAGACTTATAAGAATTGGGAAGCAATAGTAATTGATGATAGTTCATCCGATGATACCGAGAGTATCGTCAAAATTTTAATGAGTAAAGAACCACGTTTGTTTTATGAGAAACATATAGTAAATAAGGGACTTCCAGCAACGCGAAATACGGGTTTACGAAAAGCTAAAGGTGAATTTATTCTATTCCTTGATGCAGATGATATTATTTCTCCAGAGAAATTAAGATTGCATATAGAGCATTTTGCTCAAAATAGTAAAATAGATATTTCACATTCTAATTGCTTCTTTTTTAGGAATGGTCACATAAATGATCGTTATCTTTCCAGAATGCTTAACTATGATAAAGGTTTAACCCCTACAGAAGGTGGAAGAGAAATTTTATTTCCAATTTTTTTGAGAGATAATATGATCACTGTATTGGCTCCTTTGGTAAAAGCAAGTTTAGTTGAAAAAGTAGGGTGTTTTAATGAAAAATTAAGACAAAAAGAAGATTGGAATTTCTGGATGCGATGTGTGTTAAAAGAGGCAAATTTTGCTTATTTAGATAATTCAGATGCTTATGGTTTAATTAGAGTACACGGAAATAGTTTGTTAGATAATAAAAATGAAGCATTGACTTATAGCGATGAATTTTACATTGCTTTGGAAGATTTATTGTTGCAAGATCCAGAGCTATATAGTTTGGAATTGGAGAAATATAGAATTTTCATGAAGAAACGAAAAATAAGAGAATTTGTAAAAAAATCTTTTAAAAGAATGGGACTCATGAGTTTTGCTAAAATAGTGTATAAAAAAATCAACTTTTTCAAACTTAAAATGATATTTTCAAGATGATTTCAGTTTGTGTTGCTACATATAATGGCGTAAAATTTATAAAAAAACAGATTTCATCTATTTTAGATCAATTAGGTGAAAATGATGAGATAATAATTTCTGATGATGGTTCCACTGATGGAACATTATCTATTATTAATTCTTTTGATGATAATAGAATTGTATTATTAAACCATAAAAAAAATGAAGAGGGCAGAAAAAAAAAGTACCCTCATTATTTAATTTCAGCTAATTTTGAAAATGCTTTAAAAGAAGCAAAAGGAGATTTTATTTTTTTAGCTGATCAGGATGATATATGGCATAAGAATAAAGTTGAAATTATGTTATCATATTTAAAATATAATATGTTGGTTATAAGCGATTATGAGGTTATTGATGAAAATGACATGGTCACTGATAAACCTTTTTTTAACAGAAGTCATTCATCTGATAGTTTTATTAAAAACATTATAACCCCTTCCTATCATGGGTGCTTAATCGCTTTTAGGAAAGAGGTTCTTAAAATCGCTCTTCCATTTCCGGAAAAATTAATATTGCATGATACATGGATTGGTATTTTAGCTAGTACAATTGGAAATGTTGTATTCATAAATGACAGACTTGTTAAATATAGAAGGCATGAGTTAAATAGTTCTTTTACAGTCGGCGCTAGTAAGAATGATTTTTTTTTCAAGGTATTTTATCGAATTGATTTTTTTTTTAAATTATTGAAGAGAATTGTTATGACAAATTTCAAATTACTTATAAATGAATAATAATCCATTAGTTTCTATCATAATGCCATGCTATAACTCGGCGATGTATATTGCTGATGCTATAAAATCTGTTCAAAATCAAACTTATAATGATTGGGAGTTACTCATTGTTAATGATTTTTCTATTGATTCTAGTCTAAATATAATTAATAAATTTCAAAAACATGATACTAGAATTAAGTGCATAAATAATGCAGAAAATGTTGGCGTAGCATGCTCTAGAAATATTGCTATTCAATTTTCTAAAGGAGATTACATAGCTTTTCTAGATAGTGACGACATATGGTTACCAGAAAAGCTTGAGAAACAGCTTTGTTTTATGGTTAAGAATAATTATTCATTTACTTATCTTGGATATGAAAAGATAAATAAGAATGGAGAGATTATTGGAAAAGTAATTGCACCAGATAAAATTTCTTATTATGATTTATTAAAAACTTGTTATCCTGGATGTTTAACAGTAATGATCAATGTTAAGGTTATAAAAGGAATTCCTATTCCCTTAAATACTAAGAGAGAAGATTATGCTTTTTGGCTTAAAATTATAAAGGAAACGCATTTTGCATATGGTTTGAATAAAGTTTTAGCCCAATATAGAATACACCCTCATCAGAATTCAAGAATTAAATTGCATATGGCAAAAGAGACTTGGAATCTTTATAGAAATTTAGAAAAGCTTCATTTGTTTAAGGCAATATATTATTTTTCAAACTATGCAATTAGAGGAATTCTAAGAACATATAAATTATAAAAACATCTTTCTTTTATGTTAACAGTATATCGTTGTTTTTTAAATTAGATCATAATTTTTTTTGTATATGGTTGAAAAAATATTAATAACAGGTGCATCTGGTTTTGTTGGTAACAATATAATTTCTTATTTAGATACATTAATGTCGGTAGAAATTTTATCATGTAGGTATAAATTAAATCAATCATTTGATTTTGATGTATTTGCAATGATCCATTTATCAGGAAAAGCGCATGATTTAAAAAAAGTTACTAATCCTTCTGAATATTATGAGGCGAATTATGAGCTTACCAAACAATTATTTGATGCATTTTTAGTATCAAATACTAAGGTTTTTATTTTCATGAGTACTGTAAAAGCGGTCGCAGATGAAGTAAATGATATTCTTAAAGAGGATGAAATTCCTAATCCAAAGACACATTATGGTATTTCTAAACAAAAGGCAGAACAATATATTTTAAGTAAAAAACTTCCAAAAGATAAAAGGGTTTATATTTTAAGACCCTGTATGATTCATGGTTCAGGAAATAAAGGAAATTTGAATTTGTTATATCAATTAGTTGTGAAAGGATTACCTTGGCCACTTGGTGCTTTTGAAAATAAGCGTTCTTTTCTAAGTATAGAGAATCTGTGTTTTGTGATTAAGGAATTATTGCAGAATGAAACGATTTCTGCAGGAATTTATAATGTTGCTGATGACGATGCATTATCAACTAATGAATTAATAGGATTGTTGAGTAAAAGTCTGGGAAAGTGTAATAAAATATTAAAAATTTCAGCATTTTTAGTTAAGAAAATGGCTTCTTTAGGAGATATATTTAAGTTACCTCTCAATTCAGAACGGCTTCAAAAATTAACGGAGAACTACGTTGTTTCAAATACAAAAATAAAGGCAGCAATTGGAAAAGAATTTCCGATTTCTGCTAAAGAGGGATTATTAATCACTTTTGACTCATTTAAAAATAATACATAATATATATTATAAAGCAGATAAATTACATAGTAGTGCAAATTTGTTTCTAATCAAAAAAATTATGCGGTTAGTTCAAAATTGCTACTTAAAATTCTTTCACATGATTATAATTTAATATTTTGAAAAAAAGTAATGGTTTATATTTACATTGTTTAAAAATCTTTAATTTTGAATAATAATGTTATAACTGCAAGTATCGTTCTATTTCAATCTGATATTAATGAAATTAAAGAAAACATCATTAGTATATTAAAAACTAACAAAAACATAAAACTTTACTTAATTGATAATTCAGTGATAGATAATTATGCTTTTTTTACAAAAATAGATGGTAGAATTGAATACATTCATAACAGAATTAATGTAGGGTTTGGTAGAGGTCATAATATTGCTCTTAAAAAGTCTTTGATATTAGGAGCGAAGTATCATTTCATCATTAATCCGGATATATATTTTAAAAAAGATGTTATTGGGTCTATGATTGACTATATGGAAATTGACAAAGAGGTGGGTATGTTAATGCCACAAATTCTTAACGAAGATGGATCAATTCAGTTTTTGCCAAAATTATTACCCAGACCATTTGATGTTATTATGAGAAAATTCAAATCACCCCATTTTTATTATAAAGAATTTATAAAGCTTTATGAGATGAGGGAAGTTCCTAATGATATTTATTGTACTCCAGTGCTTTCAGGTTGTTTTAGTCTTTTAAGAATGGAGTCTATAAAAGAAATTGGATTGTATGATGAGAGATTTTTTATGTACTTTGAAGATTGGGATTTATCAAGGAGGATGGTAAAAAAGTATAAAACAGTTTTTTATCCATTAGTTTCTGTTTATCATGGATATGAATCTGGTGCATCAAAAAAAATTATTCTGTTTTTCATATTTCTAAGATCATTTTTTATCTATTTTAATAAATGGGGTTGGTTTATTGATGTAGATCGGCGAAAATTAAATAGATATGTACTCTCACAATTTAAATTACTAAAAGGTGGTAACTAAATAATTTATATGTTTATTATTGCCGCTATAGCTTATGCCATTTCAATATTTATTGATGTAGCTGTTTATCATTTTAAATATTACATTCAAGATGATAAAAATATTAGGCATTTGTTTTCAATGATTAATATTTTTCAATATTCTGCTCGTTTTTTTATATTGATCTTTATTCCGATAATGGCATATTTGACTGAGTCAATAAAAGATAAAAATGAAGTCTGGATTATTACATTATTGGCTCATTTTTTAGTCGTTTTATTTTTGCTACCACTTTATTCCTATAGGTTCAGCTCTTTTTTTTCGAAGAAAGTTATAAATATTCTGAATTTAATTTTTGGTAAATCTAAACCGATTGAATTAGGATATATTAAGAAACAGAAACAATCGCTAAATGTGTTTTTTTTATCTGATTTTTATTTATTTTTTACGAGTTATATCGCAGGGCTATTATTTTCTGTAAGTATTACTTTTCTATATTTTATTAGTTTTTCTTATCCGAAAAAAGCTTTGATGCTAAGTTCAATGACGCAGATAATTAATATGTTTGGGTCAATGTTATTAATTTTATTTATCGATCCCCGAGTTATGGGTGCTATTGATGAAGGAAGAGGACACAGAGAAATTATAATTTTAACTACAAGTCGAATTTTAGTTCATATAACATTGGTATTATTACTTTTTTATATTAAATGAGTTTATTAATTATATTTTCTTTTGTAACTTTTTTATTTTATTATTTTGGTTGTCTTGATTGTTCAAGTTCAAGAACTAAGTTATTATTTATAATTTGTTTTGTTGTATGTTCTTTTCTTTTAAGAGGTATAATTGATCCTGCTTTAAACAATGACTTTTATTTGTACTATAATTTTCAGATTTTTCAAAAACCAACAAGTTTTCTTTCATTTATAATAAATGAACCTTATTTGTATTCTGTTTATTCTTTTTTTAATATTTTTTCAACTGATAAAGGAATAGTTTTTTCTTGCTTATATTGGTTTAATCACATAATTACAACATTTTTCTTCGCATGGTTATTAAAACTTAAAGATGTTGAAACATGGAAAAAGATGTTACTGTTTTCAATTTTTTATTTTTTTTTAGCTTTCGTTTTACTTAGAAATGGACCAGTATATCTATTGTTTGCTCTCTATTTTTATTTTAATTTTAGGAGTAAAAAATTTAATTATGTATTAATTACTCCATTTATGCACATCAGTGCAGGTTTAATGATTATTGTGTTTTTTCATAAATGGAAAAAATATTATTTGTTTTTTGTTATTACCTGTATTTTAGTACCGATATGCTTTTTAATATTAAGACCTCTTTTACAAGATGTAAGTGCTTTTCAGAGGTTGTTATTAAAAATTAATGATTATTATTCACAATCTGATGGTACAGTAGGTATAATGCATTGGCTGTTTTTTATATTTATATCTATTTTTCTATTTGGAGGAGCAATATTATATAAAAAGCAAATGTTACATCCATTTTTGATTACATCAGCAGTTCTTTATTATATTACTTATTTTATTAATCCAATAGTGGCATTTCGTTTTTCTCCATATGTTTTATTTGCTTTATTGTTTATTGATTTTAACGAATTAAAAAATAATAAAATTCACAGAGTACTAAATTTGTTATCTGTTTTTTTATTTCCTTTTTATTTATTTGTCCTTTTTCATACACACCATTTATAGCTACCTGATTAAAAAATATATACTTTGTAAACAAATTAAATATCTATTTTACTGTACGGATTTAGTTTGATGGAATAATAACTCAATAACTTTATATTAAAAAAAAATTACTTTAACCAAATACCCAATTAAATAATTAATGCAATACGTAATATTAGGTTTTCTCTTAATGATTATAATGCTGCTATACTTTAAAATAGCGGATTATTTCAATATAATTGATAAACCAAACCAAAGAAGTTCTCATACTGAAATTACTTTGAGAGGAGGAGGAATTATTTTCTGGTTTGCTGCTTTACTATATTCCGCACAACATATCCAAAATAATTATTTTTTCTTTACAGGAATTACATTAGTAAGCTTAGTGAGTTTTTGGGATGATATCCAGAGTTTGTCAAATAAAATTAGAATCTCAATTCACTTTTTGTCCATCACTTTGATTTTTTATGATCTTGATATCTTCAATTTATTCCCTATAGTTGCAATTATAATAAGTTATATAATTGCAATTGGTCTAATAAATGCCTATAATTTCATGGATGGAATAAACGGTATAACAGGTTTATACACTTTGGTAGTAATGGGTTCATTATTATATGTAAATAAAAATATCCAGCTGTTTACAGATAATGGTTTTATAAAATACGTTATGATTGCCAGTTTTGTTTTTCTTTTTTTTAATTTTAGAAAAAGAGCAAAGTGTTTTGCAGGTGATGTAGGCAGTATCGCAATTGCCTTTTGGATTATTTATTTGGTATTAAAATTAATTTTAAAAACTGATTCGGTTGTTTGGCTTTTATTTTTAGCAGTGTATGGTGCAGATGCTGTTTGTACCATTTTGCACAGACTGTATTTAAAACAGAATATTTTTGAGGCGCATCGTTTACATTTGTATCAGGTTTTAAGTAACGAATATAAAATTCAGCATAGATTGGTTTCCTTATATTATGCGTTAGCACAAATAATGGTGTCAGTTTTAGTGGTGTTTTTATATCAAAAAATTAGTGAAACATTAATTTTCTTAATTATTACTATTCCTTTGCTTTTAGTATATTCACTAAAATTCTATTTGTTAAGAAGACTTGATTTAAAATTAAATTAATGAATCCTAAAGTAATTCAAGGAGGAAATTTTTCAGACCATAGAGGAACTATTTCTTATGTAAACGATTTTAGTTTTAAGGACATTCAAAGATTTTATATTATCAGTAATTCTGATGAAAACCCAATCCGTGCCTGGCAGGGACACAAATTAGATGCTAAAAACTTTTATTGTGTAAACGGATCTTTCAAAATTCATTTTGTAAAAATTGATAATTGGGAAAGTCCTTCGAAAGATTTAAATATAGAAACTATAATTGTGAGTACTTCAGAAAGTAAAATTGTACATATTCCAGCAGGTTTTGCCAATGCAATTGAATCGTTAGAAGCAAATTCAAAGCTATTATCATTTTCTACTTTGCCATTGTCAGCTGTTTGTGAAGATGATGTTCGTTATCCTTCTGATTATTGGAACATTAATGGAGAATAATCGAATTTTTCTATCCTTGTCACAACAAAGTGGGTGTGAACAAAAATATATTCAGAAAGCACTTGATGATAACTGGATCACTTCTGGGGGACCAAACGTAAATGATTTTGAGAAGGTTCTTGAAAATTATCTTGCAGAAGAATCATTTGTAACGGCTTTAAATTCGGGAACATCTGCAATTCATTTAGCATTAATTTTATTAGGAGTTGGTGCTGGAGATGAGGTTATTTGTCAAAGCCTTACATTCTCGGCATCAGCGAATCCTATTTTATATCAGGGAGCTATTCCAGTTTTTGTAGATAGCGAAAAGGAAACGTGGAACATTTGTCCAGAAAATCTTGAAATTGCAATTCAGGACAGAATCAAAAAAGGAAAAAAACCTAAAGCAATTATTGCCGTTCATTTGTATGGAAATCCATATAAAGTTGATGAAATTAACGAAATTGCAGAAAGATATGAAATTCCGATTATTGAAGATAGTGCAGAAGCTCTTGGGAGTACTTACAAAGGAAAAAAGTGCGGGACTTTTGGGACTTTTGGAGTTCTCTCTTTTAACGGAAATAAAATTATTACAACTTCGAGTGGAGGTGCTTTAATTTCTAAATCAACGGTTTTACAAGAAAAGGCTGTTTTTTATGCCACACAATCCAAAGATGAAGCCGTACATTACCAACATAGCAAGATAGGATACAATTACAGAATGAGTAATATCTGTGCGGGAATTGGTCTTGGACAAATCGAGATTTTGAATAAAAACATTAATTCCCGAAGGGAAATAAATTGTTTTTATAAGACAATCTTTGAAGATATAGATGAAATACAACTTTTTCAGACAGTTAATAAAGATTGCTTTTCAAATTATTGGTTAAGCACGATTTTAGTTCAGCAAAATACTAAAGGAAATATAAATAGGGAAACTCTTAGGCTCGCTTTTGAAAATGCAAATATTGAATGTCGTCCACTTTGGAAACCAATGCATTTGCAGCCCATTTTTTCAGATTATCCATATTATGGTAATAATGTGGCCGAAAATTTATTTGAGAGAGGGTTATGTTTACCTTCCGGTTCAAATATTACGAAAGAAGAAAAAGATAGAATTAAAGAAGTGGTTAATACCTTTTTTAAAAAACATAAATAAAAAAACTGCATTTTAAAAAATGAAAATTGAAGAAACGTTTATAAAGGATTTAATTATAGTTGAACCAACAGTTTTTGGCGATGAAAGAGGTTACTTTTTTGAATCATACAGCAAAACAAAATTTAAAGATTTAGGTATTGATATTGATTTTGTTCAGGACAATCAGTCATTTTCTAAAAAAGGAACTTTAAGAGGTTTACATTATCAAAACCCACCTTTTGCACAAACAAAACTGGTTCGTGTTTTAGAAGGAGAAATTATAGATGTTGCTGTAGATTTAAGAAAAGATTCTTCTACTTATGGGAAATCATTTAGCATTTTACTTTCGGCAGAGAATAAAAAACAGTTGTTGGTGCCACAAGGTTTTGCCCATGGTTTTTCGGTTATTAGTGAAACAGCCTCGGTAATGTACAAATGTGATCAGTTTTATAATAAGGCTTCTGAAGGCGGAATTAAATTTGATGATCCTTCTTTAAATATTGATTGGGGAATGAATCTTGAAGATGCAATAGTGTCTGAAAAAGATCAGATTCTTCACTTTATTGAAAATTGTAATAGCTTGTTTTAATGGATAAAATAGTAGTAACAGGCGCAAATGGGCAGTTAGGATCTGAACTTGAGGTTTTATCATCAAAATATTCTCAGTATGAGTGGGTTTTTGCAGACAGGACACAGATTACTTTGGATAATTTAAAAGTTTTAGAAAAGCAATTAAGAGAAATTCAACCTGATATAATTCTTAACTGTGGTGCATATACTGCAGTTGACAAGGCTGAAACTGAAAAAGAATTAGCTTTTATAGTGAATTATTCAGCTGTAGAGTTGATAGCAAAATATGCTAAAGAAAACAATGTAAAATTAATTCATATCTCAACAGATTATGTTTTTGATGGAACTTCTTCTGTTGCTTTAAATGAAGAAGCAGAAACAAATCCTGTCAACATTTACGGGGCCAGTAAAAGAGCAGGTGAAATAGCTTGTCTGAATCAAAACCCGAATTCAATTATAATAAGAACCTCGTGGGTTTATAGCAAATTTGGAAATAATTTTGTTAAAACAATGCAACGATTAATGCAGGAAAAAGAATCAATTAATATTGTGAATGATCAAATTGGATCTCCAACTTATGCAGCTGATTTAGCAAAAGCGATGCTGGATATTTTGGAATCTCCAAATTGGATACCCGGAATCTATAACTATTCAAATGAAGGTGAAATAAGCTGGTATGATTTTGCGTTGGGCATAAAAGAACTTGGAGGATATAATTGTGTTATTGGAGGAATTTCATCGCTATCTTACCCAACTTCTGCAAAACGTCCGGAATTTTCATTATTGGATAAACAAAAAATAAAAAAAACTTATCATGTAGATGTGCCTGAATACAAAGAAAGTTTAAAGAAAATGTTTATTTAGGATAATACTTAGTAAATCTACAAGAGAAAATATAAAAGATGAAAGGAATTATATTAGCCGGAGGTTCCGGAACAAGATTACATCCATTAACACTGGCAATGAGTAAACAAATGATGCCTGTATATGATAAGCCAATGATTTATTATCCATTATCAACATTGATGATGTCGGGCATAAATGAAATACTAATCATTTCTACTCCTCACGATTTGCCAAATTTTAAAAAATTATTAGGAGACGGCTCCAGTTTGGGATGTAAATTCAGTTATGCAGAACAGGTTCTTCCAAATGGCCTTGCTCAGGCTTTTGTAATTGGAGAGGAATTTATAGGTGATGATGATGTTGCCTTGATATTAGGAGATAATATTTTTTTCGGCTCAAATATGCAGGAACTTTTAAAATCAAATACAAAACCAAATGGTGGAGTTGTATTTGCTTATCATGTTTCAGATCCGGAACGTTATGGAGTAGTGGAATTTGATGAGAATTTCAAAGCGATTTCTATTGAAGAAAAACCAGAAAATCCAAAATCAAGTTATGCTGTTCCCGGATTGTATTTTTATGATAATTCAGTGGTAGAAATTGCTAAAAATATTCAGCCAAGTGCCAGAGGGGAATATGAAATTACAGATGTTAACAAAGTGTATTTACAAAAAGATTCTTTAAAAGTTGGTATTTTAAGCAGGGGAACAGCCTGGTTGGATACAGGAACTTTTAATAGTTTAATGCAAGCAGGCCAGTTTGTACAGGTTTTAGAAGAAAGACAGGGCTTAAAAGTGGGCTGTATAGAAGAAATTGCCTGGAGACAAGGCTTTATTTCGGATAAACAGCTTGAAAATCTTGCTTTGCCACTTGTAAAATCAGGATATGGAGCATATCTTATTGAATTTTTGAAACAAAAGAAAAAAGGAAACAGATTTTAATTTAGAAAGAAGTATTTTTTTGAAATCTTTAATTACTATTTTTGTATCGTGCTAAGTTTTCATTTACTAATATAACCAATTTGAATACAGATAAACCAACCAAAATGTCTGCTTTGCTACATAATAATCTGTCGCCAAGAAATTTTAAAGCCAATATCAATAATCTTAGTTATTTACCAAGATGGATAATCGTTGGTATAGATGTAATGGTTCTTCTTTTTTCATTTACTTTTACTTACATGCTGTTTGAAGGCACGGCATTAGGCTATATTATAACAACATATCATTTTTATTTTGTATCAGCCCTAATATGTGTAAATGTATTTTTCTTTTGGCTATTTAGGACCTATTCAGGAATAATCAGACACTCTTCATATATTGATGCAATAAAATTACTGTTTTCTCAAATGTCTGTTTTGATTTTCTTTTTGATTTTCAATTTGGTATTTGAATTATATTCAGGGCACAAAGCATTTTTAAATACGGCACTTTTTATAAACTTAGTGCTTTCTTTTTGCGGATTATTCTTATACAGAGTAATTGTAAAACAAACTTTCGAAATTTATTTTTCTGAGAAAACAGATTCTAAATTAATACGAACAGTTATTTATGGAACAGATGCAAATGCAATTTCAGTAGCAAATGCATTAAAATTCGAAACACCTTCAAGATTTAAAATTGTTGGTTTTGTAGATAAAAACAGCCAAAATGCTTCCAAACGAATGTTGGATTTGCCTATATTGATTCAAAAGAAAAAACTACCGGCTTTAATGCGCTCAGTAGCAGCAGAAGGAGTGATTATTGCAGATAAAAGCTTGTCTAAAGAAGAGCAGTTAATCATTGTTGATCAATGTTTGGAATTTAATTATAGAGTATATACAGTTCCATTAATTTCGGATTGGGAAAATCAAAAAGAAATTTCTCAAAAGGTAAAGAACATTCAGATTGAAGATTTGTTGGAAAGAAAACCAATTGTACTGGACAGCAAATCAATATCCAAACAATTAAAAGATAAGGTTATACTTATTACAGGTGCCGCAGGTTCAATTGGAAGTGAAATTGTAAGACAGGTTTTGGGATTTAATCCCAAAATGATAGTGATATTAGATCATGCGGAAACGCCTTTGCATAATTTATGTTTAGAAACCCTTGCATTAGATTCTCAAACTAAAATAAAAGCTGTTGTTGCAGACGTTAAGAGCAAAAAAGCTTTAGAAAAAGTTTTCCTCGATTTTAAGCCTCAGGTAGTTTTTCATGCTGCAGCGTATAAACATGTTCCGCTAATGGAAGAGAATCCTTCACAGGCCATTCTTACAAACGTTAAGGGGACTAAAAATTTAGCTGATTTATCGTGTAAATATAAAGTAAAGAAATTCGTAATGGTTTCTACTGATAAAGCTGTAAACCCCAGTAATGTAATGGGAGCCAGTAAACGTATTGCTGAGAAATATGTCCAGTCTTTGTTTTTGAAGAACAAAAGAGAAATGGATCATGGTTTTACAAAATTTATTACAACCCGTTTTGGAAATGTATTAGGGTCGAACGGATCAGTAGTTCCTTTATTTACAAAACAAATTGCCGAGGGAGGTCCTGTTACTATAACGCATCAGGACATTATTCGTTATTTTATGACCATTCCCGAAGCTTGTCAGCTGGTTTTAGAAGCCGGAGCAATGGGTAATGGTGGTGAGATTTACATATTCGATATGGGAAAACCGGTAAGAATTATTGACTTAGCTAAAAAGATGATTAAACTAGCCGGATTCATTCCCGATAAAGAGATAAAAATAAAAATTGTGGGTCTTAGACCGGGTGAAAAATTATACGAAGAATTATTAAATGATACTTCAAAGACTTTGCCTACCTATCACCATAAAATTATGATTGCACAAGAAATTCAGGATGAATATGAAAATCTACATACAGAAATAGACGAACTCATAGAAATTGCTAATTTTTACAGTAATGACGATATAGTAGGTAAAATGAAAAAAATTGTTCCGGAATTTAAAAGTATGAATTCTACATTTGAAGTTCTGGATAAATAAATGTTGATTTTTAATTTATAATATAATGTATAAAAGGTGTTTTTCATAAAAAACGCCTTTTTATATTTTAATCTTTTATTGGGTTCGTAAAAATCCTGTTAATTTGTAAAATGAACGATACTGAAAATAATAAAGAATGGTTGTTTGAAATAACACCAAAAAATAATTTTTTCTCTTTAAATTTTAAAGAAATCTGGCAATATCGTGATTTGTTGTTTTTGTTTGTAAAACGAGATGTAGTTACTGTTTATAAACAGACGGTTCTCGGGCCACTTTGGTATTTGATTCAGCCTTTGTTTACCTCTGTTACATTTACTATAATTTTTAATAATATAGCCGGAATCAATACAGGGACAATACCTCCATTTTTATTTAATTTGGCAGGAATAACAGTATGGAATTACTTTACGGCTTGCCTTTCCGGAACTTCTGATACTTTTAAAGCAAATGCCAATATTTTTGGGAAAGTTTATTTCCCAAGAATTATTACACCACTTTCAGTCGTGATTTCCAACTTAATTAAGTTCGGAATTCAATTTTTTATTTTTGTGTTTTTTTACGTTTTTTATTACATCAAGGGAGTGAATTTAGTATTGAATGGCTTAGTGGTGTTTTTTCCGGTTTTAATCGCTGTTATGGGAATTTTAGGATTAGGATTAGGAATGCTGATTTCGTCAATGGTTACTAAATATCGTGATTTTAGTCATTTGGTTAGTTTTGGGATTTCATTATTGATGTATTTGTCTGCAGTAATGTATCCTATGGGATTGATAAAGAATAAATTGCCTAAATTTGGCTGGATGGTAGAATATAATCCGTTAGCCTATATAATTGAGACCTCTCGTTATATGCTTTTAGATACTGGCGAAATTTCAGTTATGGGATTATGTTATACATTATTTGTTGCCATAGCACTATTTTTTATTGGGCTTTTGATTTTTAATAGGACTGAAAAAAGTTTTATTGATACTGTTTAATTCATTAAAAGGATATGGACTTTAGATAATTTAGAAGTCTAATTCGAAATTGAGTCCAGATTAATTTTTAAATATGACCATATATTTTGTCACTTACGGGAATCAGAAATTTAAATATTCAGTTAAAAGAATTATCAAGGAATCTCGTAAGATTCGTGTTTTTGATGAAGTTTTACATTTCTCTGAAAAGGACTTGCCGGCATACATAAAAACGTCAATACTGTTTTCAAGTGCTAAAGGAGGAGGCTATTGGCTTTGGAAGCCATTTATAATACAAAAGGTATTAGAGCAGGCTCAAAAAAATGATATCGTTATATATTCTGATGCAGGTAATAAATTATTCAAATCAAATAAATGGAAAGAATATATTCGAATACTTGAAAATTATGATAGTATATTTTTTCAGTATAAAGATAATATGGATTATTTGTGGTCAAAAAATAACATACATTTAAATGATAGTCCTAAGTTGAAATACTGGATTAAAAAAAGTGCAGTTGATCATTTTCAAAATTTATTTAGTAGCGATGATCAATGGCTTGAAAAAAATAAATTAGTTGCAGGTTTTTTTCTTTTAAAAAAAACAGCGACTACTGTAAAACTTATTGACGAATGGCTGAAAACAATGCTGTTTTTTCCATTGATTGTAACAGATTTATTCGAAATTGAAAAGAAGGAGCAAATAGAAAGATTTTCAGAGCATAGGCACGATCAAAGCATTCTTTCGGCTTTGGTTCGGTATTATGAGTTAAATAATGATGTATTAGTTACAGATGAAGAATTTGAGTCAAAACAAGGCGATCAGGCCCTCAGGACTTTTAGATTAATTGATAAAGGCGGAATATTATATTCATTAAAGAAAATGATTAAGCAAAATACTTTTTTTGCGGAATTATATCAAAAAATTAAAAAATAGATATTAAAATTTAATGTTATTATGACTTAGAACTTAAAAATGAAAGACATTATATTAAAAGCCGAAAATATATCGAAGCAATACCGATTAGGTCAGGTTGGTACAGGGACTTTGAGTCATGACGTGAATCGCTGGTGGCATCAAATACGTGGTAAGGAAGATCCCTATTTAAAAATTGGTGATACCAATGACCGTTCTACAAAGGGATCTTCAGATTATGTATGGGCATTACAGGATATAAATTTTGAGGTAGAACGAGGTGAAGTACTCGGAATTATTGGTAAGAACGGGGCAGGGAAATCTACACTCTTAAAAATATTGTCAAAAGTAACAGCACCTACAACAGGAAGTATTAAATCACGTGGTCGTATTGCTTCACTTTTAGAAGTTGGTACAGGATTTAATAGTGAAATGACAGGGCGTGAAAACATCTTCTTGAATGGAGCGATTTTGGGAATGACTAAAAAAGAAATCACTTCTAAGCTCTATGAAATTATTGAGTTCTCAGGCTGCGAGCGTTATATTGATACACCAGTAAAAAGATATAGTTCTGGGATGACTGTTCGTCTCGCATTTGCAGTAGCCGCTTTTTTAGAACCTGAAATTCTGGTAGTAGATGAGGTATTAGCTGTTGGTGATGCAGAATTTCAGAAAAAGGCTATTGGGAAAATGCAGGACATTTCTAAAGGAGAAGGAAGAACTGTTTTATTTGTGAGTCATGATCTAGCAGCTATTAAAGCATTGTGCTCAAAAACTATTTTGTTGAATAATGGTGGAATTCAACTGATTGCAGGCACTGATCATGTGATAGAGGAGTATTTTAAAGCTAATACTATTTCTGAATCAGTAATTAATAAAAAAGGGGCAAAAATAATTACTGATATTATAATGCCTGAGAAATCAGAAATTCTCTCTGGCGAGCCTTTTAAATTTTCAATTCATTTTGACAATAAAAAATTAGAATATGCTTCATTAGGATATTTAATTAAAAACGAAAGTGGAAATACAGTTATGGCAGCTAATATGCACCAATATGGTGAAAGCCTCAAAATTGACAACGGTCAAAATAAAATAAAGGTAAGTATTGAAAAATTGCCTCTTGCTCCGGGACAATACTCTCTTTCATTATATTTAAGTAATGGTGCTTATGATTTGGACATTATAGAAAATGCTGTTTTATTTAATGTTTTCTGGAATAATGATAATGTAATAGTGCCTAAAAAAAACTGGGGATCCACATTTGCCAAAACAGAATGGATTTATTAAAACTTATTTAAAATGAAAAAATGTATTTTATGCCAATCTGAAAAAGTTAAAGTTTCCGAAAGAATTAAATCTGAATTATTAAAAAATATTTATTACGATACATTAAATATTGATATTTCAAAAGAGCTTCAAAATGAAAATGAAATAAAACTATATAATTGTAAAAATTGCAGATTAGATTTTTTTGATCCAAAATTCGCAGGTGAAGCATCTTTTTACGAAGAATTACAATTAAAAAGGAAAATCTACTATAGCAGTGGCAGGAAAGAATTTGACATAGCAGCACAATTTATAAGTAAAAAAGACTCAGTTTTAGAAATAGGATCAGGTTCCGGCTTTTTTGCTCAGAAAATTAATAATGATAATTATGTTGGTTTGGAATTTAATGATGAAGCAATTAAAAAAGCTGCTGAAAATCAAATTAAATTAGTGAAGCAAAGTATTGAAAGCTATGCTGCTGAAAATGAAGAAAAATTTGATGTTGTATGTTCTTTTCATGTTTTGGAACATGTTCAGGACCCATATGAGTTCTTAAAAGCCTCAATAAGTAAAATGAATCCTGCAGGTAAGCTTATATTAGCCGTGCCTTGTAATGACTCTGTTTTAACAAGTAATCATAACCATATACTAAATCTTCCTCCTCACCATATCACAAGATGGAAATTAAGCTCTCTTCAAAAAATAATTACTGTCTTTGATTTGAAAATAGTGGATTTTAGAGTCATTTCTATTCCTGACGCAATTGACAAAAAACAGTATGTCAAAGCAGTATTATTAAAAAAAGTTTTGAATGTTCTATATCCAAAAAATAAAATTGTTATCAATCCTGAAAAATTAAATAGGGTGAAAAGATGGACAAATTTTTTAGTTACGCGACTAAGATTATACAAAATGTATAAGCAAAAAAACCTTATAGGTGAAAACGTAATGTTTGTTTTTGAAAGGAAATAGTAAGTAAATGAAGATTTTATTTTGGGTAAATTCTTTCCCAGTCATTTCAGAAACGTTTATTAGAAATCAAATTGTTGATCTAATAAAAGAAGGAATAGAAGTACAGATTTTATGTTCTTTAAAAAACAGGGATAAGCAAGGAATTGAAGGATTTGAAGAATATGCTTTATTAAATAAAACTTTGGATTTTGCAGATATATCACCTAAGACTAAAATTGAAAAAATAAAAAGTGTATTAAAGATTTTAGCAAGAAGCTTATTTACAGGAAATTATCGTTATTATATTAATTTTACCAAACTTCTATTAAAAGAAAAAAAATACACGTTTAGTTCCATTTTTATAGTGGATTATATTTTAAAAACAAAAATTGATATTGTTCACTGTCATTTCGGACCTGTGGGTAACAAGGCCGTATTTCTAAAAAAAATTCAATTACCAATAAAATTAATTTGTACTTTTCACGGATATGATATCCGATTAGGCATAAAAAAAGGGAACTTTTATAAAGATTTATTGAAATATGCTGATTCAATTATTTCAATTTCTAATTATAATACGCAAATGCTGCTTTCTTTCGGGTTTAAGCGGGAAAAAATTATAGAACTTAATAATGGTGTTGAGGTAATACGCGGAGTAACAAAAAGAAATAATAGGGACAGAAAAATAAATATTTTATCAGTTGGAAGATTAGTTGATGAAAAAGGCTATGACTTAGCTTTGAATTCGATTTCAAATTTTCATAAAAAACATTTAGAAATAAGTTTTCATTATGATATAATAGGAGGTGGTATTCTCGAAGAAAAACTTAAAAAAATATGTAATGATTTAAATCTAGATAAAATTGTTACATTTCATTTATCTCAAAATTCAGAATATGTTAAAAGTAAAATGCGAGAAGCAGATTTATTTCTTCTTACGAGTAAAAATGAGGCTATACCTACTGTTATTTTAGAGGCTCAGTCTTATTCGCTTCCAGTAATAGCGACTAATGTAGGGGCCGTTAAAGATTTAGTGATTGATGACTTCACAGGTTTTTTGTCTGACGTAACACAAAAAGATATAGAAAATTGTTTAAAAAAAATGTTTGACAATAAAGATAAGTGGGAAATGTATGGTTTAAATGCTCGTAAAAATATTATACTTAATTATGATAGAATAGCACTTGTCCAGAAATTGATTAGTATATATAAGACCATATGAATTTTCCATTAGTATCTATTATTATTCCCACCTACAATCGAGCTTATTTGATTAGTGAAACGCTTGATAGCATTATATCTCAGACGTATAAAAATTGGGAATGTATTATTGTTGATGATGGCTCAGATGACATTACGGAACAAATTGTAAGCGTCTATATGCGAAAGGATGATCGTTTCCGTTATTATCAACGACCTGTCAATCTCCCAAAGGGAGGAAATAGTTGTCGCAACTACGGATTTGAGTTAAGCAAAGGCATATATATAAAATGGTTTGATAGTGATGATATTATGTTTTCTAATTTCTTAGAGAAACAAGTAAATATACTGCAAACTAACAAAAATCTTGATTTTTGTGCTTGTCAGTGGGAGTATTTTAGAGATAATTTAAGCTGCGTAAAAAATTATATTAACTTAAAACCCAATAATCATCCAATATATTCTTATTTTTTAGAGAGTCATATTTTTATAACACAATCTCCTCTGTGGAAAAAACAATTTTTAAAAGATAAAGAATTATTTGATTTAAAATTGTTCAGAGGTCAGGAAGCCGACTTTCATTTCAGAATGCTTACTTATTCCCCTAAATATTTGCTTCACGAAGATTTTTTATATAAAGTAAGAAGAGGACACGACAGTATTGAGAGTTTATCTTATAGTAATGAAGCACAGCTATCCGTCCTGCGTTATTTTCTTAAAGCTTTTAAGGTTGTAAGTAAAATGCAATTTGAGCGTAGAGAAGAACTTTTGAGGTACTTGATTTTTAGAGTTATGGGGCAACTTTTTAAAGTGATTGTACAGGAAAAAAACTTCTTAAAAAGAGTAAAGTATCTCAAGTTTTATAAAAATATATTTCAATGTGTCTCCTTTATAGAACTTAAGTATATTTTTAATCTTCAATTAGGATTGTTTTTATCTGTTTTCTTCAGAATAGGATATCGTTTAATGAGTTTGAAGTGTTATGATCTTCAAAACAAATAATTATCTTGTTTAATTTAAGTTTATCAGTAAAATATATTTCGTATGACATTCAAACTTTCCATAGTTACTATAAATTATAACAATTCAGCTGAATTAAAAAAGACAGTAGAGAGTGTTGTTAATCAGTATTGTAGTGAATTAGAATTTATTGTCATTGATGGTGGAAGCCAGGATGGAAGTAAAGACATTATTGAACTTCATCAAAGCAAGATAAATTATTGGGTCAGTGAGAAAGATAAAGGTATTTATCATGCAATGAATAAAGGAATAAGAGCTTCTTCCGGAGAATATATATTGTTTTTGAATAGTGGAGATGTTCTGCTGGATGATACAGAAACACTTAATAAGGTTGTGTTGAATCTAAATCAAAAAGCATTATACTATACCCCAATATTTTTATCACAAAATGGAGTAATTAAAAACAGGACAGACTATCCGGAGAATATCGATGAGAAATTTGTTTTTACTAATACGATATGTCAACAAGCTGTAATTTATCACAAATCTCTTTTTTACGATAATTTTTTTGATGAAAAATTAAAATATATTTCAGACTGGAAAATGCATTTTTCTTTATTTAAAAAGAAAATTAAATTTATTCATTTAAATATTCCCTTTGCAATTTATGATTTAGAAGGATTAACAAGTAAGGGAAAAACAAAATATACTTCACACAAAGAGAGATTAAAAACACAATTTTCAGGCTTTTTTATATATTTTTTAAAATATTACGGAACAAACAGAAGGGTGCTTTTTAGACTACTAAAAATATTTATTAAAGTTGACTAAAACTCCAATTTTTGTAGCTAAGGAAATTATACACTTTTTGAAATGATAACTATTTTATATGCATATCGGAATAGGGAGTCTAAACGCATCAAGCGTTCACTGGATTCCTTAGCTTTCCAGACAAAACAAAATTTTAATGTTATTTTTGTAGATTATGGTTCTAAAAAAGAAATTGCTTCAGAAATAAAAGAACTTGTTAAACATTATTCTTTTTGCAATTATCATTATTTGTTTACGGAGCTTCAGCCCTGGAATAAGAGTAAGGCTTTTAATTATGCTTTAAAAAATCTAGATTCTCAATATTGTTTTACAGCTGATGTGGATATGATTTTTCATCCTGAATTTACGTCAGTTTTAGAAGAAGAATGTAATCCTGGCAAAGCAACTTATTTTCAGGTTGGGTATATGTCTGATGACGAAAATAAAAAAGAGGGTGCTAATTATGATCATTATAATATTAAATTTTTAAGCAGTAGAGATTCCACCGGAATGACCCTTTTCCCGGTTGAAAGGTTAAAAAGTATTCAGGGATTTGATGAGTTTTTTCATTTTTGGGGAGCAGAGGATACTGAAATTCATTGCAGGATTAAAAAAACCGGATGTGAATTGGAATTTTATGATGATAAAGTATTGATGCTGCATCAATGGCATAAAAACTACAGAAGCAGAGAAAAGGTACATTTAAATACAGAATTGCAATTATCCGGGATTGTAGAAATAAATCATCGCCATTTGGCACTTAATTCTGAAAATGAAATCCGGAATGTAAATTCAGAAAATTGGGGGGAAATAATTTCAGACTCAGAATTTAATGAATTAGAGGAGTGTGGGGCCAATTTGATTTTAAATAGCAAAGTAGAAGTAATTGAGCATTTTTTATTTATTGAATTGCCACAATTTCAAGAAGGTATTTTATCAGTTTGTTTTGTTGAAGATGATTTTAGAAGATCTTTAAAATACAGATTCAAAAAGCTACTGCGCAAAAAAGTGCCAAAATATTATAGTTTAAAAGAAATAAATGATAAGCTACTCTTACATATTATTTCTTTTTATCACCAATTTCCCTATACGTATAAAGTTAGTAATGATTTAAAAAGTATAAGTTTTAAAATAAAAAAAGCGGTTAAAACATAATTCTACAAAACGAAAATGGCACAAGTAATTTTAGTATCACAATTCCCTCTTCCTTATTCTAAAACGGGAAGCTGGACAACAATGTATTACAATTATTTGAGTAGTAACCATCAGATAAATTACATAATTTGCCAAAAACCTGAGAAGGTACTGAATACTGTAAAATATCAATTTGTATTTGAAAATATAATTGATAAAATAAAAAGGAAATTTTTAAAAAGACCATATTTAGGATATCTAAAAGCTCTTAATCATGTAATTAAAAAGGATAAAAAATACATCATCCAGATCGTTGATAATTTTGGCATAATAAAGCCTTTACAAAAATTTTTGATTGAAAATGGTTTGAGAGAAAATTGTCAGGTTCAATTTTTTTACCATGGATTTCCACCCTATTTAGCCAATTTTCATGGCAGATGGTTTTTCGAAAGTATTGACGAAATGATTTTACTGACACATGACAGTTATAAAGTGCATAAGGATACTTACACTACATTACCTTGTAAATTTTCAGTATTGCATAACGGAATCGATACGAATCAATTTCATAAAGTTTCCTCTGAAGAAAAAATAATTTTAAAAAAACAATTTGATTTAAAAGACAAAAAAGTTTTTATTTGGTGCTCTAAAGATCTTCCTAAAAAAGGATTAGATTTTATACTGGAAGTTTGGAAAAAGATACATGTACAAAACAAAAACACAGCTTTGTTGGTCGTTGGAGCTACACGAAATTATGAAATTGAAGGAGTTCATTTTTTAGGGAAAATTCCAAATAATGAGCTTCCAAAATATTATCAAATGGCAGATTGCTATTTGTTTCCAACACTTTGCCATGAAGGTTTTGGTATGAGTTTAATTGAAGCTCTGCATTCAGGTTGTTATTGTATTGCATCGTCAATAGGAGGCGTTCCGGAAGTTTTACAATATGGAGCACTAGGCAGGTTGATAGAAAATCCACATTTTCAGCAGGAATGGGAAGAGGGCATATTAGAGTTTCTAAATAAAGAAAAAATAATAGATATTGTAATTCCGGATAATTTGTATTCAGCTCAAAGTTGGAATTCAGGTATGAATAAAATTATCGAAGATGCTAAAAACGGGTTTTAATAAATGAAAACTTCCAATACAAAAGGATTTATTTTTTTTGAGCCGCCTTTTTACATCTAAATAATAAAAGCAGATTTATATGAATTTATCAAATATAGAAATTTCAGAAGGTAAGAATCAACATAATCTTATGCCTTTCGTTATTGCTGAAATAGGTCAGGCTCATGAGGGAAGTTTGGGAATGGTTCATTCTTATATTGATGCTTTGTCTACATCAGGTATTGATGCGATAAAATTTCAAATGCATATTGCAGAAGCTGAAAGCAGTTTAGAAGAGCCATTTCGGATAAAATTTTCTTATGAAGATGCAACCCGATTTGATTATTGGAAACGAATGAGTTTTACTTTGCAGCAATGGAAAGAAATTAAAAATCATTGTGATGTTGTCGGATTAGAATTTATCTGCTCACCTTTTAGCAATTTGGCTGTTGACTGGCTGGAAGAAATTGGAGTTAAACGATATAAGATAGGTTCAGGTGAAATCACTAATTTTTTGCTTTTAGAAAAAATAGCGAAAACAAAAAAACCGATAATTTTATCTTCAGGAATGAGCAGCTTTGCCGAATTAGATATGACGGTTGAGTTTTTAAAAAACAGGAATGTTTCCTATTCAATTTTGCAATGTACAACTGCATATCCAACACAACCTGAACAGTACGGATTAAATGTGATAACTGAATTGCAAAAACGTTACCAGGTTCATGTTGGTTATTCTGATCATTCGGCTAAAATTGCCACGGCTATTGCAGCCACAGCCCTCGGTGCAGCCATTTTAGAATTTCATGTAGTTTTTGACAGAAGGCAATTCGGGCCTGATTCTAATTCATCGCTGACTATTGATGAAACTAAACAATTAGTTGAAAGTGTGCGAAATATAAGTAAGGCCATTCAGCATCCAATCGATAAAAACGACATATCAGCTTTTGAAAACCTAAAAAATATTTTTGAAAAATCATTAGCAGTAAACAAAAAAATACCCGAAGGACATATATTAACTTTTGATGATTTAGAAGCAAAAAAACCAAAAGGTTTAGGAATATCTGCTGTAGATTTTGAGAAAGTAATAGGTAAAAAAATAAAGCTGGGAAAAGAACAATGGGATTTTTTAAATGTAGAAGATTTATATGAGTATTAAACGAAAAATAGCAGTTGTCATTACTGCAAGGCCATCTTATAGCAGGGTAAAAACAGTATTGGCAGCCATAGATAGACATTCAGGATTAGAATTACAACTGATAGTGGCTGCATCGGCCTTATTAGATCGCTACGGTTCAGCAGTTAATTATATTGAAAAAGATGGGTTTACTATCGCTGCGAAGGTATTTAATGTCCTTGAAGGAGAGAATCTGACTGCTGCTGCAAAAACTACAGGGATAGGTATTTTAGAGCTATCCACTGTTTTTGATAATCTAAAACCGGATATTGTCGTAACAGTTGCAGACAGGTTTGAAACAATGGCAACAGCTATAGCGGCTTCTTATATGAATATCCCTCTGGCGCACATTCAGGGAGGGGAAGTGACCGGAAATATTGACGAAAAAGTACGTCATGCCATTACAAAGCTGGCTGATTACCATTTTGTAGCTTCGGAAAATGCTAAGGAAAGAGTAATAAAATTAGGTGAAGATCCAGCGATGGTTTTTAATACAGGTTGTCCTTCCATCGATTTGGCAGAGGAGGTGATCAACAGCAAAGAACTTCCATTTGACCCATATGAAAAATATGGAGGAGTTGGGGCAAAACCTGATTTGACTCAAGGTTATCTGGTTGTAATGCAGCACCCGGTTACTACTGAATACAAAGATTCCAGAAAACATATAGAAGCTACATTAGAAGCTGTTTACAAATTAGAGAAACCAACGCTTTGGTTTTGGCCTAATGTAGATGCAGGAGCCGATGGCACTTCAACAGGAATTCGTGCTTTCAGAGAACAGCATCAGTTGCCCAATGTCCATTTCTTTAAAAATATGGAGGGAAGAGACTTTTTACATTTGTTAAAGCATAGTGATTGCTTAATAGGAAATTCAAGCGTTGGAATACGCGAATGCGCTTATTTAGGAGTTCCGGTTATTAACATTGGCTCACGTCAAAATCGGAGAGACCGTGGAGGCAATAGTGTAGATGTTGAATATTCACAAGCACAAATCGAAAAAGCAATATTAACTTCTGTTCAAAAAGGGAAAACTATTTCATCTTCTATTTATGGAAATGGAAAATCGGGTGAGCAAATAGCAAACTTGTTAGATAAATTGCCTTTGCAGTTTCATAAAGCCATTATGTATTAAGATGAGAATTGTGGCTATAATTCCAGCTCGTGGGGGTTCTAAAGGAGTTCCAGGAAAAAACATCAAGTTATTGAATGGCAAACCATTGTTAGAATACACATCTGAAATTGCCCTGAAATCAAAATATTTGACCGAAATAATTCTCTCTACAGAAGATGATGTAATTACAGAAGTTGGTAAAGGTTTGGGGTTGAAAATTCCTTTTAAAAGACCAGCAGAATTAGCATTAGACACAACACCAACAATTGATGTGATTATTCATGCCTTAGAATGGTATAAAAAGCAAAATATTTTTTTTGATGCAGTGTGTCTTCTGCAAGTAACCAGCCCCTTTAGAACGGTTGATTTTTTAGATAAGGCTGTAGAAAAATTTATAGAAAAAGATGCAGATTCTTTGGTGTCAGTACAACAAGTACCTCATGAATATAATCCGCACTGGACATTTGAGGAGAACGATCAGGGCAATTTAAAAATTGCAACCGGAGAAATCGAAATTATTAAAAGACGACAAGAATTGCCAATTGCTTATCATAGAGATGGCAGTATTTATATTGTTAAAACCAAAGTTGTTTTAGAACAACATTCATTGTATGGAAACAGCACTGCTTTTATAGAATCAGAGCCTAACTATTACGTTAATATTGACACCTTAGAAGACTGGAGAAAAGCAGAAGAGATGATTCAAAATAAATTAAAATAATGTTTGGTATTGCAGAAATAATAGACCGGCACAAAATTCAAGTTTCAAATAATGATTTTTTGGAAAGGAAATAATGCTGAATTATTTCTTAAGTGTCTCCAAAAATCCGATATTTGGCAGCTCAATCATCAAACACAATTTAGAGACAGTTAATGCCAAATAAAAAGATATTTATTTTATTACCTGACGGAGTTGGTCTTCGAAACTTTGCTTTTTCTAATTTTTATAAAATAGGTTTAGAGAAAAATTTTGATATAACCTATTGGAATAATACACCGTTTGATTTAGCAGCATTAGGTTTTAACGAAATTAAAGTCAAAAAGGCAAAATTAAATCCTTTAACCGATAGTTTTAAAAACGCCCGGAAACATATAGAACTTGATTTAAATATAAAAAAAGAAAACGATTCTGTTTATGATTCGTATCGATTTCCGTTTTCTTATAATAAATTGAAATCTTCCTTAAAGAATCTATTTTCAAGATTTTTAATTACTTTATATTCCTCAGATAAAGGATTAGAAAAAGTTCGAAAAAAAATTGTAGAATTAGAAAGTAGTACCTCTTATTTTAATGAATGTCTGGAAACTCTGCAAGATCAAAAACCAGATTTTGTGTTTTGCACCAATCAGCGTCCGGTTTTAGCAATCGCTCCTTTATTAGCAGCAAAAAAATTAAACATTCCAACCGGGACATTTATCTTTTCCTGGGATAATTTGCCAAAAGCAACCATGGTGGTCGAAACTGATTTCTATTTTGTGTGGAGTGAACACATGAAAAAGGAATTACTTCATTATTACCCCTACATAAGCGAGAAACAGATAATTATAACAGGGACGCCACAATTTGAAAATCATTTTGACAACAAACTGCGTGTTTCTAAAGAGCAATTTTATAAAGAATACCAACTCGATTTAAATAAAAAATACATTTGTTATTCTGGTGATGATGTTACAACCTGTCCGGATGATCCGCAATACCTGAGTGATGTAGCAGAAGCTTTGAGAGAGTTGAACAAAAAGGGACATTCCCTGGGAATTCTTTTGAGACGCTGCCCTGTGGATTTTTCGAATCGCTTTGATCCCGTAATAAGTGAATACCAGGACATTATAACACCAGTTACACCTTTATGGGAAAAGATTGGAGAAGGATGGAATACAATTTTACCAACCAAAGCAGATATGGTTTTGCAGACCAACACGATACAACATACTGAAATGGTTGTAAATTTAGGTTCGTCTATGGTTTTTGATTATGCAGCTTATCGAAAACCATGTGCTTTTATAAATTATGATGTAAAGGATAAAATAGATAAAAATTGGTCGGTTTCAAAAATATACAAATACGTTCACTTCCGTTCGATGCCCAATAAAAATGCGGTGATTTGGTTAGATTCTACCAATACAATCGCTGATAAGATTGGATTTGGTTTAAAGCACCCGGGACATACTATTGAAGATGCAAAGGTATGGTTCGAAAAAATCAACAGACATCCTCCAGAAGAAGCTTCAAAACGAATTTGGGATGGAATAACGAATATAATTTCTGATAAATAATCTTTCCCTGAATTTCAAATTAGAATAAAATATTTCAACTAATTTATGTTTTTTAACTCCATAGCATTTGCTGTTTTTTTACCCATCGTTTTTTTCTTGTATTGGTTTGTTTTTAATAAAACCAAAAGCACCCAAAATGCTTTATTGATTATTGCGAGTTATTACTTTTATTCTTGTTGGGATTGGAGATTTCTGTTTCTGTTAGTGTTCTCTACTTTTTTAGACTATTATACCGGAATTCAAATTGAAAAAGCGAAATCTGAGAAAAGCCGCAAATTCTGGTTTTGGCTCAGTATTGTGGTTAATTTAGGATTTTTAGGAATCTTTAAATACTATAATTTTTTCTCAGTATCATTTTCAGAATTACTAAATTCAGTCGGACTAAAAGCAAGCCCTATTTTATTGAATGTCATTCTTCCTGTCGGAATTTCATTCTATACTTTTCACGGTTTGTCATATGTAATTGATATCTATTATAAACGAATTAAAGCCGAATATAATTTTGTAGATTATTCATTGTTTGTAAGCTATTTTCCGCTACTTGTAGCCGGCCCAATAGAAAGAGCGACTCATTTACTGCCTCAGGTAAAAGTAAAACGGGAGTTTAACTTTGAAAAAGCCAAAGAAGGTATTTATCAAATCATTTGGGGATTAGTCAAAAAAGTAGTCATTGCAGATACTTGTGCTTCTTACGCCAATGCTATTTTTGATCATTATCCATCAATGAATTCATTTTCATTAATTTTAGGAGCAGTTTATTTTGCTTTTCAGATTTACGGAGACTTTTCCGGGTATTCAGATATTGCATTGGGTACATCCAAATTATTCGGATTAGATTTACTGCGAAACTTCAATTATCCTTACTTTTCAAGAGATATAGCCGAATTTTGGCGTCGCTGGCACATTTCCCTTTCATCCTGGTTTCGTGATTATTTGTACATTCCGTTAGGAGGAAGTAGAGGAGGATTATGGATGAAAATCAGAAATACTTTTATCATTTTTGTCGTAAGCGGATTTTGGCATGGAGCCAATTGGACCTATATAGTCTGGGGATTTATAAACGCAGTTTACTTTTTGCCTTTACTTTTACGCAACAGTAACCGAAACAATATGGATGCAATAGAACTTTCATGGAATTTTAATTCCGTGAGAACAATCTTTAGTATTCTTTTGACCTTTATGATTACTTGCGTGGCCTGGATATTTTTTAGAGCTAAAACCATAACTGATGCTGTCTTGTATATAAAAGGAATTTTTATTAATAAAGATTTTAGCTTTCAGTATTTAGACAACGAGCGTTATAATTACGAATTGCTTCTAATGATTGGTTTATTTGTTTTGGTGGAATGGAATAATAGAAATAAAACAGAACCTATTTCGGGTAAAATGAGTATGCTGAAAATGGCTTTGGCTATTACGGCAATTATGACCTTTGGTACCTTTTCAGATTATAAAGAATTTATATATTTCCAGTTCTAATGAGGCAATTTTTAATTTTTACTGCAAAAATTTTACTTATAACAGTTTTAATCGCTACTGTGTTGGATGGATTCTATACGTATGTTTTTTTACAATCCAAAAACAGAGGAAAAATTGAAACTGTTTTCAATTCAAAACCACAAAATTATGATGTCGTGATTTTAGGCTCATCCAGAGCAAATAATCATTTTGTTTCAAAAATGTTTGAAGACAAAGGATTGAAAACATTTAATTACGGAATGAGTGGCGGGCATCTCTTTGAAGCTTCATTATTATTGAAATTAATGATTGAGAGAAAATATACTATTAAAAATATTATTTTGGAAGCTGATTTAAATCTTTCGAATGATCAACACGCTGAAGGAATTTCAGCTTTGTTTTTACCTTACGTTCATAATTCAGAAACGATTAGAAAACATTTTAAATCGCAAGAAAATTTTAATGAGCTTTATTATATTCCATTTTACAGATATATAAAATATGATGGTAAAATTGGTTTCAGGGAAACATTTTTTACTGCAATCCATAAAAAAACTAATGCTTTAGATAATTTAGGGTATTACCCATTAATAAAACATAAAAATGGCAATATGAAAAATAATATTGAGAATCTAAATCCTTTAAAACACAATAAATATTATGAAGAAATAAAGAATATTTGCAAAAAAAAGGATATCAATTTTATTGCAGTAATGACACCGATGTGTGAAAATGTAAAAGGAATGAATTATTTTAATAAAGTAAAGAAAGTCTATCCGGAGATTCATAATTATGAAAATGTGGTTATCGAAAACAACTATTTTTCTTCCTGTGGTCACATGAACGATGCCGGGTCTCAAATTTTTACTGCTAGAATATTAAAAGATTTTTTTGATAAATAAAAGATGAATATAGCTTTTTTAACTCCGGAATACCCACACTCTAAAACAGGAAACTCAGGAGGAATTGGAACAAGTATTAAGAATTTAGCAATTGGACTTTTAGCTAAAGGAGTTTCTGTAAGCATATTAGTTTATGGGCAAAAAGAGGATAATGTGTTTACCGATGATGGAATATTTGTTCAGCAAATAAAAAATGTAAAATTCAAAGGCTTATCATGGTTATTAACGAGAAAAAAAATAGAAAGAATAATTAACGAACTGTATTCCAATAAAAAAATTGATTTAGTTGAAGCTGCTGACTGGACAGGTATTTCATCATTTATAAAACCAAAATCATGTCCATTAGTTGTAAGATTAAACGGATCAGACACCTATTTTTGCCATTTGGATAATCGCCCTGTAAAATCGATTAATAAGTTTCATGAAAAACGCGCTTTACAAAATGCAGATGGATTACTATCCGTAAGCCAGTTTACAGCTGATATAACAAATATGGCGTTTGGCTTGAATAAGAAATTTACCATCATTCCAAATCCGATTGATATTAATCTATTTCAAACTAATAATGAAGATCAACAGAAACAGAAAACCATATTATATTTTGGAAGTTTAATTAGGAAAAAAGGACTTTTAGAATTAGCATTAATTTTTAATAAAGTAATAGAAAATCACCCGGATACTAAATTGATTTTGATAGGCAAAGATGTTCGGGATATTATTTCTGGAAATTCTTCGACCTGGCAAATGATGCAGAAATTATTTTCAGATAACGCTAAGCAAAATGTAAAATTTTTAGGAAGTGTTCCGTATATTGAGATAAAAGAAAAAATTCAACAAGCAACAGTTTGTGTTTTTCCCTCTTTTGCGGAAGCCTTTCCCGTTTCCTGGTTAGAAGCTATGGCAATGGGAAAACCAATTGTAGCCTCAAATGTTGGTTGGGCCAAAGAAATGATTGATCATGGCGATAATGGTTTTTTAGTTCATCCAACAAATCATCAGGTTTTTGCACAAAGAATTAACGATTTTCTGGTGGATGAAGTGTTGTGTGCTAAATTAGGATATGCTGCAAGAAATAAGGTAAAAGAATATTTTGATATTCATGTAATAGCCAATCAAAATATAGAATTTTATAAGAAAATAATTAGCCAAAATACAAACCAATAATGGTATTTGTTTATCATAAAAATAATGAGGTAATTCATGTTAGGTATGCTGATAGAAATTTGCCTTTTATCGGGAAAAATATTGCAGAAACTTTATTTGAAATTGCAATTGCTTTTCCTGGTGATTTGGTAATTTGGTGCCATTTTGATTTGAAATCCAATTTGAATTTTGCTGAATTTGAAACAATTTTCCATCATCAAAAGATAATGGCTTCTTACAATCCTTTTCAAAATTCATTTTTGTCAGATGCTATTGGTTATGTTGAGGAATCTGTTTTTATAAATATCAATAAAAATGTCAGGTACCCTACCTGGCAAATGAGTAGTCATGTTGGAGGGATTCAGGCCTGTGTTTTATTAGCCTTGAAAGGGGAAATTAATGTTTCAGATAACTTTGATTATTTTTTACTTTCATTGGCAAAACTAGCAATGCCAAAAGGTCTTTTGTGTTATTCTGAGCCAAAATTATTGAAAGGAGTTCCTAATCAGACCAAAATTCGTAAAAACAGTAATTTTGTTTTATTCCAATTTGTAAAACAACATTATAAAATGCGTTGGTCATTTTTATTGTTTTTGAATTTATTTTTATACGAAAGAAAAATTGTCGTTTTGCCTTTTGTTTTTTCATTTTTTTATTTTCAACGAAAGTTAAAAAACAATTTATTAAATACTATTGAAGTTCAGTCAACAAAAAAAGTAGTTAATTTAGGAACTATAGATGTCATCATACCAACTATTGGAAGAAAGGATTATTTGTATGATGTTTTAAAAGATTTATCTCAACAGACCCATCTTCCTGAAAATGTTATTATTGTTGAACAAAATCCAGATCCTAATAGTATTTCTGAATTAGATTATCTTAAAAATGAAATTTGGAATTTCGAGATTAAACACATTTTTACACATCAGGCAGGTGCATGTAATGCACGGAATTTAGCTTTGGCCGAAGTTAAAAATGAATGGGTGTTTTTAAATGATGATGATAATAGATTCAACAATGACTTAATTGATAAAACACTAGAGAATTGTATAAAATACGGTACCGAAGTTGCCAGCAATTCATATCTGAGATTAAATGAAAAAAAAGAAGCCAATGAAGCGGTTCAATCATCTATTTTTGGTTCGGGAAATAGCTTCTTGAAGTCTGATTTGTTAAACTTAGTTTCTTTTAGAAAGGGTTTTGAGTTTGGTTATGGAGAGGATAGTGATTTTGGAATGCAATTAAGAAATTTAGGAACTGATATTTTGTATTTGCCAAACCCGGAAATTATCCATTTAAAAGCACCATCTGGTGGATTTAGAACAAAACCAGTTTTGGCATGGCATAATGATGTAATTCAGCCTAAGCCATCACCAACAGTTATGCTGTATAAGATATTGCATTTAAATAAAAAGCAAATATCGGGTTATAAAACTATTCTGTTTTTTAAATTCTATAAAACGCAGTCAATAAAAAATCCAATTAGGTATTTCTATAATTTTAGAAAGCAATGGAAGAGAAGTTTGTATTGGGCCAATCAATTAAAGAATCAAGAATGAAATTTTCCTTAATTATTTGTACCTACATGCGTCCGGAACCGTTGCTGAAATTATTAGATTCGGTCCAAAAACAATCATTGTATCCTGATGAAATTTTAATTATAGATGGTTCAACAAATAATCTATCGGAAGTTGTATTAAAAAATAACCAATTTAAAAATCTAAGCTATTTTTTGGTTTCTGAAGAAAACAGAGGACTTACTAAGCAAAGAAATTTTGGTGTTTCAAGAGTAAATGAGAATATTGAAGTTGTTTGTTTTTTGGATGATGATATTGTACTTGAAATTGATTATTTTGAAAATTTATTAAAAACATACAAGTTGTTTCCTGACGCATTAGGGGCTGGAGGATATATTTCTAATGAAGTCCAATGGATAAAAGTAGAGAGCAATTATTTTCCAAAAATAAACGAATTTTATTTTGATGGATGGAAACGTAAAGACGGAAGTAGGTTTGTTTTAAGAAAAAAGCTCAATTTAGATACTAATTGTCTACCTGGTTTCTCTCCTGGTTTTTCTCATGGACGCAGTGTAGGTTTTTTGCCTCCAACAAATAAAATATACCAGGTTGAACAATTAATGGGAGGAGTTTCGTCATTTAGAAAATATATTTTTGAAAAGTTTTCATTTTCTACATATTTTGAGGGATATGGACTATATGAAGATGCCGACTTTACATTACGAGTTTCAAAAGTCGGAAACTTGTATCTGAATACTGCTGCTCAGTTGTCTCATTTTCATGCTGAATCCGGACGCCCAAATAAGTTTCAATATGGTAAAATGGTAGTTAGGAACGGATGGTATGTATGGCGTATTAAAAACTCAAATCCAACTTTAGAAGAGCGTTTTAAGTGGAATGCTATAACTGTTTTATTAATTCTAATCCGTTTTACTAATATAATAACAGAACATAATAAAAAAGAAGCCTTTACTGAAGCGGTAGGTAGAACAATGGGTTGGTTAAGCTTACTCTTTAATATGCCAAAACAAAAATGATATTTATATTAAAAAAGAAGATTCTAAAAAAGCTGAAAGAATTTAGATTAAATTATTCATATGTTCGATTTTACGATCAGAATAAACCGGTAGTTTATATTAACTTAAATCATCGCACGAAAGTCAGAACTTTCCTGAATCTTTTTTTTAGAATTCATGAAGTGTATAAAGAACCAATAGTCATTAAATTTTCATTATTGAGAATGATTTTTTTGGCAAAATGGTTTAATGAACTCGAGTACATTTATTTTGAAAAACCATTTTCAAAAATAAAAAAACTCAAAACTTTCAGTCATCATAAAAAAGCAGATTTTAGAGTTAATTATAACTATAAAAAAATATATTCATCTGATGAATATCAGGAAAATGCATTGCCATATATTATGCATCCTGGTAATTATTTGTATCCAGGAATTGAAACTTTGCCCAAAAATATTGGAATATTGATGAGTGGTAATTTGGAAGAGAAAATCTATAGTACTAATGTCATAACTGATAATTTTGGAATGCTCAATAGATGGAAGATCTATCAGGAAGTTTTGAAACATAATCAATTACTTTCGATTACAGGAGATGAATTGATTCAGGATTTACATACAGGCCGTTTTAAAGATAATTTCGTTTTAATGAAATGGCAATCTGGGGCGATCTCCACAGAAAAGTGGCGGTATTATCTCTCATCCGCTCATTTTATTTTTTGCGCTCCGGGAATGACAATGCCTATGTGTCATAATGTTTTAGAGGCTATGTCTGTTGGTGTAATTCCAATTTTAAATTATCCTCACTGGCTAAATCCTTCTTTGAAAGATAATTTTAATTGCTTAGCCTATCAAGGTGTTTCAGATATTAAATTTATAATAGATAAAGCACTCTCTATGTCTGTTGATGAAAAACTTGAAATCGCAAAAAATGTAATTGAATATTATAAGAAATATTATAATAATTATGTTTTTAACGAAAATGGAAACAGTGAATTAATTGTTTTGAATGAAAACATTAAAGATTTAGTTTAATGAAATTTGCAATTATTACACATGTCATTCACAATCAAAAAGGAAACCAATATTTTGGGTATGCACCTTACATACGTGAAATGAATATTTGGCTTAAATATGTTGATGAAGTTATTGTAGTGGGTCCTTTGGAGAATAAAGCAATAACAGCAATTGATTTGGCCTATAAGCATAATAAAATTGATTTTAAAATAGTTCCTAATTTTAATTTTATAGGTTTTAGGAATGTTTTTTTGGCATTATTAAAATTACCGAAGATTTTCTGGAGAATATTTTGGGCTATGAAAAGCTCCGATCATATTCATTTGAGATGCCCTGGAAATGTTGGTTTGATTGGCTGTATTGTTCAGGTTTTATTTCCAAATAAAATAAAAACGGCTAAATATGCTGGAAATTGGGATCCAAAAAGTAAACAGCCCTGGACATACAGATTGCAAAAAAGAATTTTAAGGAACACTTTTCTAACCCGAAATATGCAGGTTTTAGTTTATGGTGATTGGGAAAATCAATCAAAAAATATAAAGCCTTTTTTTACAGCAACATATTCAGAACCTGAGAAAGAGACTTTTCAAAAAACAGGATTTGGAGAAACTATAGAATTTGTTTTTGTTGGAAGTTTAGTTTCAGGAAAAAATCCAATATATGCTATAAAATTAGTTGAGCAACTAATTAAAATGAGACAAAATCTGGTTTTGAATTTGTATGGGGAAGGAGCTGAAAGAAGTGTTTTAGAACAATATATTAAAGAAAAGCAACTAAAAAGAAATATTATCTTGCATGGTAATCAAGATAAAGAAACAATAAAAAAAGCTTATCAAAAAAGTCATTTTATGTTATTACCTTCTAAAAGTGAAGGTTGGCCAAAAGCTATTGCCGAGGCTATGTTCTGGGGTTGTGTTCCTGTTGCTACCCAAGTTTCATGTGTTCCTATTATGTTAGATTATGGGAATAGAGGTATTCTAATAGAAATGAATTTAAAAGAAGATGTAGAGCAAATAGAAAAAATGATAAGTGATGAAAATAGTTTTTTTACTAAAAGTAAGTTAGCAAGCGATTGGTCGCAAAAATATACTATAGATGGTTTTGAAACCGAAATTAAAAAGCTATTAGCTAAATGAGGATAGTACAAATCATAGATTCTTTGGATGCTGGAGGCGCAGAAAGGATGGCTGTAAATTATGCAAATGCTTTAGCAAAAAAAACAGCGTTTTCAGGATTGGTTGCAACCAGAAAAGAAGGGAGTTTGATAACTCAAATTGATTCAAAGGTACCTTATTTGTTTTTGGAAAAAAAGAAAAGTATAGATTTAAAAGCAGTTTTTAAATTAAAGGAGTTTACAAAAAAAAACAAAATTGATATAGTTCATGCTCATGGTTCTTCTTTTTTTATTGCTGTTTTATTAAAACTGATATTTCCAAGGATAAAAATCATTTGGCATGATCATTATGGATCTCGTGTTAAAGAGTCTGTGAAGCAAAATAAAATATTGATTTCCATGTCTGTTTTTTTTTCCTCTATTTTTGTTGTTAATCTTCAACTGAAAGATTGGAATCAGAAAAACATGAAATGTTCAAAAGTAATTTTTATTCCTAATTTTGCCTCAGTTGAAAATGTGTATAAACACACAACAATTTTAAAAGGAATAGAAGGTAAGAAAATTATTTTTTTAGCAAATTTAAAAAATCCTAAAAATCATATTTTGATTTTGAAAGCTTTCAAAGAATTAAACTTAAATGAATTAGGATGGAGCCTTCATTTGATAGGAAAAGATTATTATGACTCATACTCTGATGAAATTAAAATTTTTATAAAATCTTATTCTCTGGAGAATGATATCCATTTGTATGGAGAAAAAAATGATATAAAATTTATTTTATCACAAGCATCCATCGGAGTTTTAGCTTCAACAGAAGAGGGATTTCCAGTTACATTGCTTGAATATGCTTCAGAGAATTTACCTGTAGTTTCAACAAATGTTGGATATTGTTCAGCTCTTATTAAAGATGGATTTAGTGGTTTGTTATTTAATCCTTTTTCAAGTTGTGAAGTAAAAGATCAATTGTCTAGATTAGTTAATGATGATTTGCTTAAAAAGAAGTTAGGAGATAATTTTAAACAAGCTGTTATGAAAAATTATTCGGAAGAAGTTGTGATTGAAAAGTTAATTTTAGCATATAAAAATAAATAATTAATGAAAAATATTTCATTGTCATATGTCTATCTTCTTATAATCCATGCGGTAATTGCTTTGGTAATTTTTGCATTACCTTTTTTATCTAAAGTATATGCATTATTAATCCCTGTTATTGGCTTTTTCGTTGTTTATAGAACCAAAAATAAAAATAACGAGGTTATTATGGTCGCTGCATACATGGTTGGTGTTGAAGTTTTTTTGCGTATGACAGGCGGTAATTTTAACAATGAATATGTCAAGGTAAATGTGTTGTTTTTTATGCTCTTAGGTATGATATATAGTAATTTTTCGATGAATGCTTTTGTCTATTGGTCTTTTTTATTATTGTTGGTTCCAGGTATTTTAGTGACATCATCAACTGCTGATTTTAATGCTGATATTAGAAAATTATTAGTTTTTAATTTGTCGGGGCCTGTTTGTCTGGCAATTTCTGCTATATATATGTACAAAAGGAGAATTTTATTTGCTGATTTGCAGAATGTTGTCATTGCAATGGGGCTTCCGGTGATTACAACTGCTGTTTATTTGTTTTTATATAACCCAAGTGTAAAGGATGTTGTTACGGGAACACAATCAAATTTTGCAACTTCAGGAGGATTTGGGCCTAATCAGGTTTCGACCATTTTAGGTTTGGGAATGTTCATTTTTTTTACACAATTGATATTATTCTCAAAATCAAAAAAAATGATGATCCTGAACGGGATTTTATTACTATTTATTAGTTATAGGGCGGTAGTTACTTTTTCAAGAGGAGGGGTTATGACAGCGGTAGTTATGATTGTCTGTTTGTTGTTTTTATTATATTTTTTTTCAAACGCAAAAGGCAAAAGTAAATTTATTTTAGTTTTTACAGTAACTGCTTTAATGGCTGGAGGAATATGGACGTATAGTTCATTGCAGACATCCGGTCTTATTAATAAGCGCTATGCAAATCAGGATGCAGCAGGCAGAACAAAAAAGGATCGACTGGGAGGAAGAGAAGGAATTATTGATACAGAACTTAAGCTATTTATGGATAATTCTGTTACAGGTGTAGGGGCAGGAATGGGGAAAACGTTAAGAAGAGAATCTTTTGGCATAGAAGCAGCTTCACACAATGAGATAACACGAATGTTAAGCGAGCATGGTTTGTTTGGGATTTTTGGACTTTTGATACTTTTTATAGCTCCATTTATTGTTTATATCAACAACAGGCAACATCTTTATTTTTTATCTTTTTACTTTTTTTGGCTTTTAACAATTAACCATGCCGCAATGCGAACAGCTGCACCAGCTTTTGTTTATGCTTTGTCGCTTCTTTTGGTCCAGGTTAAAAATCCTGAAAAAACTGAAAATTCAGACGACTAAACTCTGTTTTTTTGTAATACATTTGTCGCAAGTTAAAGAGTTTAAAATCAAAATAGAATACATGCCAACAAACAAAAAAATGCATTTTGAAATTTCAGAAAGAAAAGTGCTTCTTCGGCTTTTTGATATTGCTTTTGTTTTGCTTGCCCTATATTTAATGGATTGGCTTTTTTATTATCCCTATTTCGATTTGGATAGTGCACATTATTTTAGGCCGGTTTTGTTCATCTTTTATCTATTTGGTTTCGGAGCGATTTTCGAGATGTACAATCTTCAGATTGCCAGTAATCAGTTTCAGGTTCTTCGAAGTGTTATTCTTACTGTCACAACTGCTACTTTGGTTTATCTCTTTACACCCATTTTGTCACCAGAACTTCCCAAACAGCGATTGGTAATTCTTATCTTTTATTTTACTATTCTTGGGTTATTATTGCTTTGGCGTTTTTTTTATGTTTTCTTTTTGGCCACCCATCGATTTTCACAAAATGTAATTTTAATTTGTAATAAACATCAGGTTGATGAACTTGTTTTGGGTCTTGAAAATGTCGATCCTCATTATAAAATTGTAGGTTTTGTAAATTCAGATTTTTTAGCTGAAGAGGATTTTTCTTTGAACTACATAAAAGAAATTCATAAGAACGATTTATTGGCTTTTGTTAGTAAAAATAATATCTCTGAAATTATCATAGCTGCTCAAAAAACCGATGGTATTACAGCCGATTTGTATCAGCATTTACTTCATTTGTTAGAGTCGGGGAACATCATTAGAGAATATACACAGGTGTACGAAAGCAAAACACAGCGTATTCCTGTTCAGTACATTTCCAAGGATTTTTATCGTTTTTTTCCATTCAGCCGCAGTAATAACAACAAGCTGTACTTATTATTGGTAAGTTTTCTTGAATTTGCTTTTTCTTTAACAGGCTTGTGTCTCTGTGCTATTTTTATTCCATTGATTTTTATAGCCAATACGTTTTGGAACAAGGGGACTTTATTTTATACACAAGAGCGGGTTGGTAAAAACGGAAGAATATTCCAGATTTATAAGTTCAGGACAATGGTTGAAAATTCTGAAAGCAACGGTGCTGTTTTTGCAAAATCAAATGATAAAAGGATTACGCCATTTGGTAAATTCATGCGAAAAACAAGAATTGATGAATTTCCACAGTTTATAAATGTTTTAAAAGGCGACATGGCTATTATTGGGCCAAGGCCAGAGAGACCGTTTTTTGTTAAGGAAATTGCAGAAATAATGCCTTTTTATGAAACCCGTCATGTAATTAAACCAGGACTTACAGGTTGGGCACAGGTCAATTATTCATACGGAGAATCGATAGAAGAAAGCTTAATAAAACTGCAATATGATCTATACTACATCAAACATAGAAGTGTTTTTCTGGACTTAAGTATAACCTTCAAAACCATAACAACAGTTTTATTCTACAGGGGACAATAATTTTTAAATTATAATCGGAATTCTTTTTTTATTTCTGAGGGCTACTCTTACCAAAACAACTCCACTGGTAATAATCATTGGTAAGATTATAAAAAAATGCGCTTTGTTAATTATGAAAAGTGTATAAATAATCAATAAGACCAGATGTAATATAGCAAATTTATATGTCCATCTTTTATTGTTTATTGCCGAAAGAATAATCAAAATCAATAAAAACGGGCTAAACAATAAAGTGTTATAATTCATTGCCAATTCCAGATGAAAGGAATAAAATCCAACTGAAATAAAAAAGATTCCCATTAAAGACAGAATGAATAAATAGATTTTATCAACGAATCTTTTGTTTATAAAAACAATGAAACCAAGCAAAATAATATAGGTGTAAACATTGTTCCACCACGAAGCTGGTGTTTCTTTTTCAAAGTTTAAAATAGTTTTGCTTTTACTCACAAGAGAATGGTTTTGAAAAGTAGTTTTCTCTAAACTGTTTTTCAATTCAAATGGCAAGAATATTTTGGTACCTAACTGATCCACTTTTGTTCCAAATATGATGCTCGTACCCAACTTTTCATAAAAATGGCCATCAAAATAAGGGAATAAAATACTTCTGTATGTTTTATCAGTATCTTCTTTCTTAGTAATTACTTCTTGATTTAATGTTTTATTGATAATGTCAACGACCATAGAGGTACAGTTTTTATCAATAAATTTATAAGTATAATAACGATCTTCTGAAAGAAGTGTAGTGTTTAAGTTGTCAAAAAGTTTTTGTTTTGCATCTTCAGGAATAAGCAACTCTTGTTCGTAAACGCTTCTTTTTTCATAATTGTATTCATTTATAAAATCAACATACGAATGTGCAATGACAAAATATTGTAAATCGCCTTTTGCAAATTTGGCTACAAAATTTGGGGTTCTAAAATCGAATGCACCATAATTATACACAACATCAATATTATTTGCAGAATCAGCAACACGAATTGCAGTATGTCCGAAAAAAGAATAAGATTCGTTGCCAAGACCGCATGTTAATACACTTACACGTGCTTCTTTTGATAATGGTAAATTTTGTCCAAAACTAAAATTGAATAGTAGTAATAGAAACATTATTCGTAGAAATGTAAAACTTTTCATGTTTGATTTTTTAAATAGTAAATCCTTATCTAAAGATACCTAAATCTACTTTAAGCGAAAAAATATTCGAATATAGTGCTGTACTTTGATTGCCTAAATCAGTAAGAGCATAATCAACCTGAATACCTTTATATTTAAAACCAAGTCCAATATTAGGCTGAAAATTTAATTTTTCTGAGTTATCTAATTGCATTACGTTTTGAAAGTTTCCTGCTCCTGCTCTTAAAAAAACAAGCTCTGTATAACCAAATTCAAATCCCAGCGCCGGATCGATGCTAACGACATTTGATGAAATAATATCGTTGGTTTGTTCAAAACGCATGTTTAGATTTGTAGCAACCAAAAGGCTGGTGTCATTATGAAATTCAAACTTTTTTGAAATTCCTAATTGTGCTTTTGGTAATGTAATCTCAGTACTTTCCGGTAATTCCTGATTTTCTCCGGGAATGGCGTCTGAAATCTTTTTATATTCCTCCTCATCAATATTCCAGACATTGTAAGTAGTTGTAATGTCCCGCAGCATCAATCCGAATTTCCAATCGTTTTTCTCGAATTGAAGACCAAAATCAAAACCAAATCCCCAGGAATTAGCAAATTTTCCAATGACACGTCTGATGATTTTGGCATTTACACCGTATTGAAATCCTTCAATAGGCAATTCCCTGGCATACGAAAACGTAAAGCCATAATCTGCAGTCGAGAATAAACTGATACGGTTGTAATCAATATTACCCTGATTGTCGATCAATTGTGTTGTGTCTAAAATATCATCAACTCCAAAACGAATCATCGAAATTCCCCATGCACTTCTGTCGTCAATCGGGATTGCATATCCAATATAGTCGTATTGTGCAATATTCGCAAAATAACTGGCGTGCATTAATGAGATTTGATGATCCTCAAGATGTTTCAGCCCCGCCGGATTCCAATAAACAGAATTTACATCATTAGTAGAAGCGACAACAGCACCGGACATTCCTAATGCTGCAGCATCGACACCAATATTCATAAACTCATTCGAATATTTCCGAACCGTCTGTCCATAATGTGAAGTGCAATTCCAAAACAATAAAAACACTAAGATTTTTTTCAAGGTATTTATTTTTTCAAACCTAAGCCTGTATAATTTTTATCAAAAATATAATTTTTTACCGAGCTTATTTCTTCCTTTTCATAAATAATATAAAAGTCTGGCATTAGAATAAAAAACTCTCTTAAAAACGCAGATAAGAATAACTTATTATGCTAAATTTGCTCTCTAAATCTTCAAAATAATAAAAGATGAACATTAAAAAACATATTCCTAATTTTATTACACTAATCAATCTTTTTTGTGGATGTGTTGCCGTAGTTTTTGTTTCCGGACAAAATTATGAAATGGCTTTTTACATGGTTTGCTTAGGGATATTTTTTGATTTTTTTGATGGTTTTTTCGCCAGATTATTTAAGGTTTCAAGCCCGCTTGGATTGCAATTGGATTCTTTGGCTGATATGGTAACTAGTGGAGTAGTGCCAGGGTATGTAATGTTTTCGATGTTTACAAACAGTGCCCACGATTTAGGGACAAGTCCTCTGATTCCGTTTTTAGGTTTTATTGTCACTTTAGGTTCATGTTACAGATTGGCTAATTTTAATATTGACACCCGTCAAACCGATTCGTTTATTGGTCTGCCAACTCCGGCAAATGCACTTTTTATTTTGAGTCTGCCTTTAGTACTTAAGTTTTCGGACTCTTTAATAATACTTGAAATTTTAACTAATAAATGGGTTTTACTGTTAATTACTGTATTCAGTGCTTATATTCTGAATGCAGAAATACCATTATTTTCATTGAAGATTAAAAAGTTAAATCTAAAAGATAATGCGCTCCAAATCGTGTTTTTATTGAGTGCTGTTATTTTAGTGCTGTTGCTTCATTACCTGGCAATTCCATTAATAATTATTTTTTATGTACTGTTGTCAATTGTAAATAATAATTTTCTGAAAAAGTAGTTTTATTCGAATGGCAAGAAAAACTTCTTACTCCCGTAAAGCGAAACCTAAAAAATCAATTTTTAGACGAAGCTTGCGGTTCATCATTTTTTCATTTTTTGTATTGCTTTTTGTAGGCATAATTTATCATTATCGTGATGGATTGTCTTATTATCTTGGCTTTGAGTCGGATAAAGTTTTAGGTGAAGATGAGGTTGATAAGCATCTTTCTGATGTGCGAAACATTCAGGTTCTGGAAAAACATAAAGGCAAAGTAATTGGAATAGATGTTTCTGAATTTCAAGGGAAAATCGATTGGCATGAAATAGATATTTTGGAAGAGAAATATCCTGTACAGTTTGTTTTCATTCGTGCGACAGCCGGAAATAACAAAGTTGATAGTAAATTTAAAAGAAATTGGGAAGGTGCCAAAGAACATAAAATAATGCGAGGGGCTTATCATTATTATCGGCCTAACGAAAATTCTATTGAACAGGCCAATCTTTTTATAAAAACAGTAAAACTGAAAACCGGTGATTTGCCTCCGGTTTTGGATATTGAAAAATTACCCAAAAATCAGCCTTTGGACAGTTTGAAAAAAGGTTTGAAAAGATGGTTGAACAAAGTAGAAACTCATTATGGAGTTCGCCCTATCATTTATACTGGAGAACGTTATTACGATGATTTTCTGAAAGAAGAATTCACTGAATATCTATTTTGGATTGCCAATTATAATTTTTACAGAGAAAAAATTGATGAGGATTGGCTCTTTTGGCAATTTACAGAAAAAGCTTCATTAACGGGTGTTAAACATCGGGTTGATGTTAATATTTATAACGGTGATTTAGAACAATTGCAGTTTATAACAGTGGATTAAAAGTGTTCAGTGATCAGTTTTTTAGTGATCAGTTTAAATACTAAAAAACTGGATACTGATTACTTCTTTTTAAAATTCAAGTTTCTTTTTACGCAATTCAAAATTTTGTCCCAGATATACACGGCGAACCATTTCGTCTTCAACTAATTCTTCGGGAATTCCGGCTTTCAAAATTCCTCCTTCAAACATTAAATATGTTTTGTCTGTAATGGCTAAAGTCTCCTGAACGTTGTGATCGGTAATTAAAATCCCGATATTCTTATTTTTTAATTGTGCTACAATTCTTTGGATATCCTCAACCGCAACGGGATCAACTCCTGCAAAAGGCTCGTCCAGTAAAATAAATTTTGGATCTGTGGCTAAGGCACGCGCAATTTCGGTACGACGACGTTCACCTCCCGAAAGCAAATCACCCCGGTTGGTTCGAATATGCTCTAAGCTGAATTCTTCAATTAAACTTTCCATTTTTGCAATCTGCTCTTCTTTGGAGAGTTTAGTCAGTTGCAAAACGCTTAGGATATTATCTTCGATGCTTAGTTTTCTAAAAACGGAAGCTTCCTGCGCCAAATAACCAATGCCTTGCTGGGCACGCTTATACATCGGATAATCGGTAATATTTAAATCATTCAGGTAAATATTTCCCTGATTTGGTTTTACCAATCCCACAATCATATAAAACGAAGTTGTTTTCCCGGCACCATTTGGTCCCAAAAGCCCCACAATTTCTCCCTGATTTACTTCAACAGAAATTCCTTTTACAACACTGCGCCCTTTGTAGGTTTTTATTAAATTATCGGCTCTTAGCTTCATTTTTTCAATTAGATAATTAGATGTTTTGAAAATGAGATAATTGAAAAAAAACTAACTCAATTCAATTTTAAAGTTTATTACAAGAGACAAATTAAGAGTAAAATAATCAATCAGATAAATGAATTAACAAATTATTGCGTTTTCCAAATTAGATAATTACGGTTTTAAGGCAATTATCTAATATCTAATAGATGAATTCTCTATTTACCAGCTTCTTCGAGAGCTTCCCAAAATTCGTAAGCTCTCCTTAAATGCGGAATTACAATTGTTCCTCCAACTAAAGTTGCGATTCCCATGGCTTCCATCATTTCTTCTTTGGTAATTCCTTCTTTATGGCTTGTTTCTAAATGATACTTTACACAATCATCGCAGCGTAAAACAGCAGAAGCAACTAAACCTAAGAGCTCTTTTGTTTTTACATCCAAAGCACCTGGTGCATAAGCATTAGTGTCAAGATTAAAAATTCGCTTTACGATTTTATTATTATCGGCAAGTAACTTATCGTTCATTTTAGAACGATAATCGTTAAATTCTTGAATGATATCAGACATTTTCTTTCAATTTATTTCTATAAACAATTCTCGAAATCAGGATACTCACTTCGTAGATAATCAACATTGGTATTGCAACGATTGTTTGGCTTACCACATCAGGAGGAGTTACGATTGCTGCAATAATTAAAATAAGTATAACGGCATATTTCCAATATTTCCTTAAATAATCTGGCGTTACCAAACCTAATTTGGTTAGGAAATAGATGATGATTGGCAATTCAAAAAATAATCCGCTGGCCAGAATACTTGTTTTTACCATTCCCATGTAAGAGGTCAAGGTAAATTGGTTGACAACGGCATCACTAACAGAAAAAGTGGCTACGAAATTTATCGACATCGGAATTACTACGTAATATCCAAAAACCACCCCACAAAAGAAAAGTAATGACGATACAAAAATAAACAACTTTGCGTTTTTTCTTTCTTTTTCATATAAAGCAGGGCTGATGAATTTCCATACTTCCCATAATATGTAAGGAAAACCTAAAATAAATCCAGCCAAAAGACACATCCATACAAAAATATTTACCTGACCCTCCATCTCTGTGTTTTGAATGATGAAATTCAGTTCGGTAATACAAATGGTTTCCGCAATGCCTAATTGATGTGACACGTCACAAAACCATTGATATGTAAAAAAAGTAGGTCGTGTTGGGCCTAAAAGAATAGTGTCAAACAAATAATCACTTATAAAATAAGTTGCAATAGCCATAATGATTATCGCAATCGTACTTCTAACTAATAGCCATCTCAATTCTTCAAGATGGTCCAAAAACGACATTTCGTTAAGATTTTTCTTTGCCATTATACAATTCCCTCTTTTAAAATGTCATGTAAATGCAATACTCCTTTATATTCGCCATTGTCAGAAACAATCAATTGTGTTATCGAATAATCTTCTAAAATATTCAGGGCGTCTACAGCCATAGTATTTGAAGAAACTAATTTTGGGTTTTTACTCATAATATCTTTGGCGGTTAAATCTGCAATTGAATCTCTGTCATTGAGCATTCTTCTGATGTCTCCGTCGGTAATAATTCCTATTATCTTATCGTTTTCGACAACAGCAGTCACACCAAGTCTTTTTTCGGAGATTTCGAAAATTACTTTTTTAACGGATGTGTCTGGTGAAACCATGGGTTTTAAAGAATTCTCAATCATATCTTTTACACGAAGCAATAATTTTTTCCCTAAAGCTCCGCCTGGATGATAAACTGCGAAATCTTCGGGTTTAAAATCACGCATTTCCATAAGGCATACTGCAAGTGCGTCGCCCATAACAAGTTGTGCTGTTGTGCTATTTGTAGGAGCCAGGTTTATAGGACAGGCTTCCATATCAACAGTAGTGTTTAAAACGTAATCAGAACCTTTTGCTAAAAACGAAGTTATATTTCCTGTTATTCCAATTAAAATATTTCCAAAACGTTTCAATAAAGGTACCAAGGCTTTGATTTCAGGACTGTTCCCGCTTTTTGAAATACAGATTATAATATCCTCATTTTGTATCATTCCTAAATCTCCATGTATGGCTTCAGAAGCGTGAAGAAACATAGAAGGTGTTCCGGTCGAGTTGAATGTGGCAACCATTTTTTGTGCAATGATGGCACTTTTTCCAATCCCTGTAACAATTAATCGGCCTTTTGTTTCGTAAATGCGTTGGGTTGCTTCGTAAAAATTTTCGTCAAGAAAATCAATTAGCTTTGTAATTGCTTCACTTTCAGAGAGAATTGTTTTTTTTGCGATAGCTAAAATATTTTCTTTTGTAATCAAAACAGGAATGTTAAAATTTGTGAATGTGAAAGAAATTCGTATCTTTATGATGCAAATTTATACAAAATACCATTAATATAAAGAATGAATTCAAACGAAATTGAAATACATAAAGAATTAAAGAAGTATTTCGGCTTTAGCCAATTTAAGGGTTTGCAGGAACAAGTAATTACCAGTATTTTAAATAAAAAAAATACTTTTGTAATTATGCCTACAGGAGGAGGTAAATCTCTTTGTTATCAACTGCCAGCTTTAATTCAGGACGGAACAGCAATCGTTGTTTCTCCTCTAATTGCTTTAATGAAAAATCAGGTTGACGCTATTAGGAGCCTTTCCTCTGAAAATGGAATCGCTCATGTACTGAATTCCTCTCTCACAAAAACCGAAATTGCCCAGGTTAAAACAGATATCACATCTGGTCTGACTAAGCTTTTGTATGTAGCACCTGAATCTTTAACAAAAGAAGAATATGTTGCTTTTTTACAAAGTGTACCCATTTCATTTGTAGCAATTGATGAAGCGCATTGTATTTCAGAATGGGGGCATGATTTCAGACCGGAATATCGAAATCTGAAAAACATCATCAAACAATTAGGTAACGTACCAATTATTGGGCTTACTGCAACTGCAACTCCCAAAGTTCAGGAAGACATTCTGAAAAACCTGGACATGTCTGATGCGAATACTTTTAAAGCATCATTCAACAGACCAAACTTATACTACGAAGTTCGTACTAAAACTAAAAATATTGAATCGGATATTATTCGGTTTATCAAACAGCATAAAGGAAAATCCGGAATTATTTACTGTCTTAGCCGTAAAAAAGTTGAATCGATTGCTGAGGTTTTACAAGTTAACGGAATTAGTGCTGTTCCGTATCATGCAGGTTTAGATGCTAAAACCCGAGCCAAACATCAGGATATGTTCTTGATGGAAGATGTTGATGTGGTGGTGGCAACTATTGCTTTCGGAATGGGAATCGACAAACCAGATGTTCGTTTTGTAATTCATCATGATATTCCAAAATCACTTGAAAGTTATTATCAGGAAACTGGCCGTGCCGGTCGTGATGGAGGAGAAGGGCATTGTCTGGCATACTACTCTTATAAAGATGTAGAAAAGCTGGAGAAATTTATGTCTGGAAAACCAGTTGCTGAACAGGAAATTGGTTTTGCCTTATTACAGGAAGTTGTGGCTTACGCCGAAACCTCAATGTCAAGAAGAAAGTTTCTATTGCATTATTTTGGTGAAGAATTTCCGGATGATGGTGACGGAGCTGATATGGACGACAACGTTCGTAATCCTAAAAACAAAATTGAAGCCAAAGATCAGGTTGTTAAATTGTTGGAAATTGTTCGTGATACCAAACATATATATAAGTCAAAGGAGATTGTATATACTTTAATAGGACGTATAAATGCAGTCATTAAGGCACATAAAACGGATACGCAGTCTTTTTTTGGTTCAGGATCTGATCATGACGAGAAATACTGGATGGCCCTGCTTCGGCAAGTTCTTGTAGCAGGATATTTATCTAAGGATATTGAAACTTACGGTGTTGTTAAAATCACGAAAAAGGGATTGGATTTTATTAATGAACCAGTTTCGTTTATGATGTCAGAAGATCATGAATATAACGAATCTGAAGATGAAGCAATTGTTACAGCTGCAAAATCATCAGGAACCGCTGATGAAGTTTTAATGGGTATGTTGCGAGAATTGCGTAAAAAAGTAGCCAAAAAACTAGGGGTGCCTCCTTTTGTAGTTTTTCAGGATCCTTCACTTGAAGATATGGCTTTAAAATATCCTGTCACTTTAACAGAATTATATAATATTCACGGAGTTGGTGAAGGAAAAGCCAAGAAATATGGTAACGATTTTATTACTTTAATAAGTCGTTATGTTGAGGATAATGACATTATTCGCCCTGATGATTTAGTGGTTAAATCTACGGGTGTCAATTCAGCTAATAAATTATATATTATTCAAAATATCGATCGAAAACTGCCTCTAAATGACATTGCTTCCGCAAAAGGCCTTTCTATGGATGCCCTCATCAAAGAAATGGAAATGATCGTATATGCCGGAACCAAATTAAACATCAAATATTGGGTTGATGATATGCTCGATGATGATCAGCAGGAGGAAATTCACGATTATTTCATGGAATCAGAGTCTGATAAAATCGAAGATGCACTTAAAGAATTCGATGGTGAATACGATATTGATGAGTTACGCCTAATGAGAATTAAATTTATTAGTGAGGTAGCAAATTAAATTAAATTCAAAAAAAAATAAATTCCAAATTCCGATGCTAGTGATAGTGTGGAATTTGGAACTTTTATTTTAAGATTTACAACGTAATTGAAATTTGTGATCTTTTATTGAATTTATCCTTCAAATACTTCCCCACGATGCGGTTTCAAGGTATCTCTTACCTTAATCATGTTATCATCAGTAACCACCATAAAAGCAATTGCCTGCATATCGTTTATGATTTTAAAACCCGTAATATTCAATGGGAGTTTTTCAATTGCGATATATTCTTTTAAATGAATTTCATGATGTTCAGCTGTTTTTGCTGAAGCCGGACCACGAAAATCCCAAATTAATTTTATTTTTCTGGACATTATTAACAGATGTAAAGTTTCAAAGAAGCAAAGGTACGAAGTCTCAGTTCAAAATGTTATTTTTGCATGTTCTTTTCATAAATAGAAAAGCTAATCGAATAAATAACTACAATGCCAAGAGAACTTTTACTTCAGGTAACACCGGAAATAGCTGCAAATGAATCGTTGCTAAAAGACTATTTGTCTAAACAAATAAAAGTTTCTCCCAAAGAAATTCAACATGTTTCGATTCTGAAACGATCGATTGATGCGCGACAAAAAGCGATAAAAATCAATTTAAAAGTAACTATTTATCTTCAGGGTGAATCTTTTCAGGAAACTAAAATAGGTTTACCTATATATAAAGATGTATCAAGGGCACAGGAAGTTATTGTTGTTGGTGCTGGACCAGCCGGGTTATTTGCGGCTTTACAATTAATTGAAGTAGGCTTAAAGCCAATTGTAATCGAACGCGGAAAAGATGTTCGTGGACGCCGACGTGACTTAAAAGCAATTAATGTAGATCATTTGGTCAATGAAGATTCTAATTATTGTTTTGGAGAAGGCGGAGCCGGAACGTATTCAGATGGAAAACTATATACACGCTCTAAAAAACGTGGTGATGTTACCAGAATTCTCGAACTTTTAGTTGCTTTTGGAGCTTCAGAAGATATTTTGGTAGAAGCACATCCTCATATTGGAACCAATAAATTACCTAAAATCATCGAAGACATTCGAAATAAAATTATTGAATTTGGAGGTCAGGTTTTGTTTGATACCCGAGTAACTGATATTTTAATTAAAAATAATGAAGTGGAAGGAATCGTTACTCAAAATGGAGATAAAATTACTGCCAATAAATTAATCTTAGCAACGGGACATTCTGCACGTGATATTTTTGAATTATTAGATAAAAAGAAAATTTTTATTGAAGCAAAACCGTTTGCTTTGGGTGTTCGTGCAGAGCATTCACAACAATTAATTGATAGTATTCAATACAGTTGTGATTATCGTGGGGAAAATTTACCTCCGGCACCTTATTCTATCGTAAAACAAGTTAACGGTCGGGGAATGTATTCCTTCTGTATGTGTCCGGGCGGCGTAATTGCGCCTTGTGCTACAAGCCCTGGTGAAGTAGTTACAAATGGTTGGTCGCCATCAAAACGTGATCAGGTTACGGCAAATTCAGGAATTGTAATTGAATTGAAATTAGAGGATTTTAAACCTTTTGCAAAATTCGGTGCTTTGGCAGGAATGGAATTCCAAAAAAGTATCGAACAAAAAGCGTGGCATTTGGCAGGACAAACTCAAAAAGTACCTGCGCAGCGAATGATTGATTTTACACAAAATAAAGTTTCGGCTGATATTCCAAAAACCTCCTATGTTCCGGGAACAACTTCGGTAGAAATGGGACAGGTTTTTCCTGGCTTTTTATCACAGATTTTACGAGAAGGTTTTAAGGAGTTCGGAAAATCAATGCGTGGTTATTTAACTAATGAAGCTATTTTGCATGCACCTGAAAGCAGAACTTCATCGCCAGTCCGTATTCCTAGAGATCCTTTGACTTATGAGCATCTGCAAATAAAAGGATTGTATCCGTGTGGTGAAGGAGCTGGTTATGCTGGCGGAATTATTTCGGCTGCAATTGATGGAGAAAAATGTGCCTTGATGATTGCCGAATCTTTGAAATAGTTTAAAATTTTATCAAAATAAATCTATTTTATCTGACTATTCAATAAACTATTTAGGATAAACTAGGTAGTTAAGTTTTCCATTATTCTGGTTTTTATTTTGATAAATATTATTATCAAATCGACATTTCGTACAATTTTAGTTATATCAATTCCTTTTTTTCTTTAAACAATGCCTTCTTATATTTTTTTTGTCTGTAATTACTTTGTAATTCTGTTTGTGTAAAACTAAATGATGTTTGATGTTTTGATTTTATAAAAATCTATTTTTATAAAATTCTTAATGTTTATGCTTTAGCGATTATATTTCTTTAATGAGTGGTGCTAATTTAATAGAAATATTAAATATAATTTATTTTTTATTCGTAATTTTTATCGAATGAAAAAAAAAGGCCAAAAAAACAAAGTAAAATTGAAAAAAAAAACTATTTTTATGCAATCGATTACAATTAGAATAAGTTGTGCTTTTTTAGCGTAAATAAATTCAAAAAGCATTTTTTTGATAGAATTGTTTGTTTGAATAATTCTCTTTTGAATCGTTATTACAATTATTAATTCAAATCAATTAAAATGAAGAAAATTACTCATCTTTTACTGTTATTTACTTGTGTTGCTTTTGTAAGCCATGCTCAAAAGGCACCTAAAATAGATTTAACCTTGTGGAAATTAACAATTCCGGAGGGGGCAGTTACAACTTACAAAGCACCAAAAATTCTGGATTATGCTGAAAATATGGATATACACAAATTTATGTTTAATGATTTGTCTGACAGGTCATTGGTTTTTTATGTATATCCATCGATCAAATCTAAAAGATCATTTAATAAGACAGATTTAAAGGAACAAAATTCTTTTGGAGGAGATGCGGGCTGGTCTTTTAAACAGGGGGCTAAATTAAAGGCTACAATAAAAATGGGAGATATTTATAAGAAAAATGATGTGCATCCACGTGTTATATTTGCTCAGATTGGCGGAAGATTAAAAGAAGATCAGGTTAATCTGATTGGAGCAAAAGATAAATCGGCTCCTTCAATCTTAAAAGTTTTCTGGGACAACGGATATGTGAAATTAAGATCTAAAAGGCTAGCCGACCCTTCTATCACAGGAGTTGATGTGCTAAAAGAAGATTCATGGATTGATGATGATGGCTATACATTTAAAAAGAAAGTTGATTTTGATAAATTTAATTTTCAAATTGAAATTACTGACGGAAAAATGAAAGTTAGCGTGGATGGTGAAGATAAGGTCTATTCTGGATCTGATTATAAGTTATGGAACTCATTTGATAATTATTTTACTGTAGGATGTAATCTTCAGGGAGATGAAACAGGGGCCTTCGCAAACGTGAAATTTTATTCATTGGATGTTACTCACTAAAAAATAGCTTCTTTTAATAATACTGAACAAAGAAAAAGTCCGTGTCGATTGTGACACGGACTTTCTTGTTTAAGGTAACTAGATTATTTTAAGACTTATTTTTTAATTTAGATTTAAAAACTTTTTCAAATTTCTCTATTTTTGGCTGAATCACCATTTTGCAATACGGCTGATTTTTATTATTTGCATAGTAATTTTGATGATAATCTTCGGCTTTATAAAATTTTGTAAAAGGCTCAGTTTTTGTTACAATTGGATCTTCGTAAACTTTTGCTTTATTGAGTTCGGCAATAATGCTTTGAGCTGCTTTTTTTTGTTCTTCATTTTTATAAAAAATTACAGAACGATATTGGGTTCCTTCATCAGCGCCTTGTCTGTTTAGAGTTGTAGGGTCATGAACAGTAAAGAAAACTTTGAAAATCTCATTAATATCGGTTACATTTTTATCAAAAGTAATTTGTATAACTTCTGCATGCCCGGTTTTTCCAGTGCAAACTTCGTCATAAGTTGGATTAATAACTTTTCCTCCTGAAAAGCCTGAAACTACCGATTTTACGCCGTTTAAGTTTTCATAAACTGCTTCAACGCACCAATAGCATCCGCCTCCTAGTGTAATAGTTTCCAGTTTTGAGTTTTTTTTTGTTTTGCTTTCTTGTGCTAATCCACTAAGAGACAATGCAAAAAGGACTAATATGATTGTGTTTTTCATAGTTTTAAATATTTATTTTTGAGAATCAGGAATAAAGTCTAATGCAATAGAGTTCATGCAATAACGTTTTCCGGTTGGCGGGGGACCATCATCAAATAAATGACCTAAATGACCATCGCATCTTCCGCAAAGGGCTTCAATTCTTTCCATTCCTAATGAATTATCATTTTTATAAACAACACTTTTTTTATTGTCTTGTTCAAAAAAACTTGGCCATCCACAACTGCTGGCAAATTTGGCTCCGGACCTAAAGAGTTTATTTCCGCATGAAGCGCAATAATAAGTCCCTTTTTCATCAGTATTCCAATATTTCCCGGTAAAAGGTCTTTCAGTATCGGCTTCGCGCATTACTGCGTAAACATCTTCTGGCAGTACTTTTTTCCATTCTTCATCAGTCACATTTAATTTTGTTGTATCAGTATTTGAATAATAAGGATTTCCTGATTTATTAATTTTATTTTCCATAATGATATTTTTTGTACTTTGCTTTTTCGAAGATTGCCCGCAAGCCTGAAAAATAAAAAGAGGGATTAAAAAACAAAGGCTGAAAAATTGTGTTCTTGTTTTCATTGTCTTGAATGTTTTTACTTTTTCCTTCAAATGTACGACTAGATATTATCAGTAAATGTCGTATGTTTTACAATTGAGATTTTTTTAAGTATGTTTTAACTTTATATTATTTACGTAAAAATACTTCTTATAGTTTTAGTAGCTTGCTTTTAAAGGCTTATCATAATATTGAACAAGTGCTAGGCTGTTGGTAATCAGATGCTTAATAAGTTCTCCGCCCGTTAAACTTTTCACAATCTTTTCTGAGATTTTAAAGCAAATTCTTTTTTCGTATTTTTGTTACATCAACACGCCTTATGACAGAAGAAAACGTAATACTAGTTAATCAAAATGACGAGCAAATTGGCTTGATGCCAAAATTAGAAGCACACGAAAAAGCGGTTTTGCATCGTGCTTTTTCAGTTTTTATTTTAAATAGTAAAAATGAAATCATGCTGCAGCAGCGTGCCCGTCAAAAATATCATTCGCCCTTACTCTGGACAAATACTTGTTGCAGCCATCAGCGGGAAGGGGAGTTAAACATACAAGCAGGAACCAGAAGATTATTTGAAGAAATGGGCTTTAAAACCGAATTAAAAGAGCTTTTTCACTTTATATACAAAGCTCCCTTTGATAATGGTCTGACTGAACATGAGCTTGATCACGTATTGATTGGGTATTATAACGAAAATCCGGCGATTAATTTAGAAGAAGTTGAGGATTGGAAATGGATGAAAATCGAAGATATAAAAGAAGATATTGAAAAACATCCCGAAATCTATACAGTTTGGTTCAAAATAATTTTTGACGAATTTTATCATTATTTAGAAGACCATAAAGTTTAAACCTGTTAACCATAAGCCAAATGAAAGTAACCATATCAAGAAAAGCACATTTTAATGCTGCGCATCGATTGCATAGGAAAGATTGGACATTTGAAAAAAACAATGCTGTTTTTGGAAAATGCAACAATCCCAATTTTCATGGTCATAATTATGGTTTAACAGTAAGTGTTACAGGAAAAATTGACCCGGAAACCGGTTTTGTTTTAGATGTGAAAGTATTAGCGGATATTATACTTGAGGAAGTAGAAATTCCGTTTGATCACAAAAACCTGAATTTGGATGTCCCGGAATTTCAGGATTTGAATCCAACAGCTGAAAATATTGCTGTTGTGATATGGAATAAAATTAGAAAAAGAATTCAGCCTGATTTTGATTTAGAAATCGTTTTGAATGAAACGGACCGCAATTTTGTAACTTATAAAGGAGAATAAAGAATGTCATTAAAAATAGGAGATATAGTTCCGAATTTTACTGCAAAAGATAGTCACGGAGAAATTTTTGAAAGCAAAAACGTTTTGGGTCGAAAGCCACTCGTGATTTATTTTTATCCAAAAGATAATACACCAGGTTGTACTACCGAGGCTTGTAATTTTAGGGATCAATATGAAGATTTTAAAGATTTAGGTGCTGAGGTTATCGGAATAAGTAGTGACAGTGTAAAATCACATCACAAGTTTGCCAAGAAGCTCAATTTACCTTTTATATTATTGTCAGATGAGGACAAGAGATTAAGGAATCTTTTTGGGGTTCGAAATAATTTATTTGGACTTTTACCAGGAAGAGTTACGTATGTTATCGACAGGAACGGTGTTGTAATTTTGATTTTTGACAGTATCAATGCAGTTAAGCACATTCCCAAAGCATTAGAAACAATAAAAGAATTAGTGTTATAGAGTAACAAATTAGTATTTTTAATAGAAGATTGAATTAATAAGATATTAGCCAAAATTAAATATATGAAACAGAAAGCTTACCCTTTACAATTTGAACCGATTTTAAAAGAAAGAATCTGGGGAGGAGAAAAACTAAAAACAATTCTTAATAAACCAATTACCTCTAAAATTACTGGCGAAAGCTGGGAATTGTCAACAGTAGAAGGTGATGTAAGTATTATTGCTAATGGGGAGTTAAAAGGGAAATCATTAATGGAACTTATTAATGAAGCGCCAAACGAAATTTTGGGAACAGAAGTTTACAAACGTTTTGGAAAACAATTTCCTTTGCTTTTTAAATATTTAGATGCCCGTGAAGACCTTTCTATTCAGGTTCATCCAAATGATAAACTGGCAAAAGAGCGGCACAATTCTTTTGGTAAAACCGAAATGTGGTTCGTAACGCAAGCAGATGCAGATGCAAGGATTATTGTTGGTTTTAAAGAAGATTCAAGCAAAGAAGAATATTTAAAACATTTGAATGATAAAACCTTGCTTTCAATTTTAGATACTGTGGAGGCAAAGCCTGGAGATGTTTTCTTTTTAGAAACAGGAACCGTTCACGCTATTGGTGCAGGATTGGTTATTGCCGAAATTCAGCAAACATCTGATATTACATACCGTTTGTACGACTTTGATCGTAAAGATGCGCAGGGAAATACAAGAGAGCTTCATGTAGATTTAGCACTTGATGCTATCAACTATAATAAAGTCGATACTCAGAAGAAATATGAGACAAAAACAAATACATCAAATGCTGTGGTTGATTGTCCTTATTTTACGACCAATTTTCTTCCTTTAGAAAACAAATTGGAAGTTTCTAAATCGGGAACAAGTTTTACAGTCTATATGTGTATTGAAGGAAGTTTTGAAATTGAATATGATGGATTTAAACAATCATATAAAAAAGGAGATACAGTTTTGGTACCGGCTGAGATAAATGCATTTATTTTGAATGGAAATGCTTCAATTTTAGAAATTTACATTTCATAGCATGTAATATAAAGAATATGTGTACTTTTGCAGACGCAAATTAAAATTAAAATAAAAATGGCAAACGTTAAAAATTTAAAGAAAGACATCAATTTCGTATTAGGAGATATTATTGAGGCAATTTACTTATTTGAGATGTCTACTACAGGAAATCCTACTCCAGAAACGAATGCTTTGATCGATCAGGCTATCGCTGCTTTTGATACTTTGATCACAAAAGTGAATGCAAAGAACGTTGAAAACAAAAAAGCACATTTCAAACAAATCAATATTGAATTGGAAGAAACTGCTAATCAATTGATTGCTAAAATCAACGAATTGTAATATAAAAAAGTGCAGATTTATTTTGGTAAAACCAAAAACCGCTTTATATTTGCACCCGTAATGAGTCGCCAGCGTAGCTCAGTTGGCTAGAGCAGCTGATTTGTAATCAGCAGGTCGTGGGTTCGAGTCCCTCCGCCGGCTCAACATAAAACCATCACTTTTAGTGGTGGTTTTTTATTTAATTTTGTTGTGAATTTATTTTGGAAATACAAAAAACCATTTTATATTTGCACCCGTAATGAGTCGCCAGCGTAGCTCAGTTGGCTAGAGCAGCTGATTTGTAATCAGCAGGTCGTGGGTTCGAGTCCCTCCGCCGGCTCAGATTTTAAACCATCACTTTTTTAGTGATGGTTTTTTTGTGTAAACTGAAAAAGGAAAAACTCAGATTTTTAAATAGAGTATAATATCTTCATTTATAAATTGAAGTAGCTTTAAGTAATTTAAAAATTATAACATTAATTTTCTTATGTTTGTTTCTTAACCAAAAAACATACAAAATGGAAGAATCTTCAGTTTTTGAAAAATTTGAGCTGCATCTCGAACAATCTGCAAAAGACTTTTTAAAAGAAACCGCAAAATGGGCTTATTTTTTATCCATCATTGGGTTTATAGGCATTGGATTTTTAATTATTGCGGCTATTTTTGCTGGAACAATTTTTTCGACTTTAGGTAATACTATCCCCGGAATGGGAGGAATGGGAGGTTCTTTTGGTCTAATGATAGCTATACTTTATATTGTTTTAGCGGCGATCTATTTTTTTCCTGTTTATTATTTAAATAAATTCGCAACAAATGCAAAAAGAGCTTTTAGAGAAAATGATTCAGAAGCACTTACTAATTCTTTTGAATATTTAAAATCACACTATAAATTTGTCGGAATCTTTACTTTATCTATTATGATAGTGTACGGATTGATATTAGTATTTGCAGTTATTGCAGGATTAGCATCTTAATAGAACTTTTATTGATGAATAAAAGAACGTCCTGAATTTTCAGGACGTTTCTCGTTTACATAAATGTATTTTTTCTAATGGGCCGCTAGCCAGTCATTACCCAAACCTAATTCAACATCTAAAGGAACGCTCATAATAAAAGCATTTTCCATTTCATGTTTAATCATAGGCTGGATTTTTTCTAGTTCGTCGTTGTGTACATCAAACACAAGCTCATCATGTACCTGAAGCAGCATTTTAGATTTCCAGTTTTCTTCTTTTAATTTTTTATGAATGTTGATCATGGCAATTTTAATCACATCGGCAGCACTTCCCTGAATTGGTGCATTTACAGCATTTCTTTCAGCAGCACTTCTAACGACTGCGTTTGCAGAGTTAATGTCTTTCAGATAACGACGACGTCCTAAAATAGTTTGGACATAGCCTTTTTCGCGTGCAAATTCTATTTGCTCACTGATATATGATTTTAATCTCGGGTATGTTTTGTAATAGGCTTCAATTAACGCAGCACTTTCACTACGGGATAAGGAAGTTTGATTGCTTAATCCAAAAGCGGAAACACCATATATAATTCCGAAGTTTACGGTTTTAGCATTACTTCTCTGTTCACGGGAAACTTCATCCAAAGGAACATTAAAAACTTTTGCAGCTGTAGCTTTGTGAATGTCTTCTCCGTCCTGAAAAGCTTTAATCATATTTTCTTCGCCACTTAATGCTGCAATGATTCTTAATTCTATTTGAGAATAATCGGCAGAAATTAAGGTGTGGTTTTCGTCACGAGCGACAAACGCTTTACGAATCTGGCGACCTCTTTCAGTACGAATCGGAATGTTTTGTAAGTTAGGATTATTAGAACTCAAACGACCTGTTGCGGCAACAGTTTGCATATAATCTGTATGAACGCGCAATGTTTTCTTGTCAACTTGTTCCGGCAAAGCCAAAATATAAGTGCTTTGTAATTTTACCATTTGACGCCAATCCAGAATTTCTTTCACAATCGGATTATCATTGGCTAAATAAGTCAAAACTTCTTCTCCGGTTGCATATTGACCCGTTTTGGTTTTCTTTTGCTTTGCACCGCCAATTTTTAGTTTGTCAAATAAAACATCTCCTAATTGTTTCGGCGAAGCTAAATTGAATTTTTCCCCAGCAGTTTCATAGATATTTTCTTCCAAAGTCTTAATTTCAACCTCCATTTCGGTCGACATTGATTTTAAGAATTCTACATCCAAACGAATTCCTTCTGTTTCCATATCCGCTAAAACGCTTACTAATGGGATTTCTATTTCGTCAAATAACTTTTTGGTTTCGGTCTTGTCTAATTCAGTGGTGAAGATTTCTTTTAATTGAAGAGTAACATCAGCATCTTCTGCAGCATATTCCTTAATATCTTCAAGTGCAACATCACGCATTGAAATCTGATTTTTGCCTTTTTTTCCAATTAAAGTTTCAATTGATTTTGGCGAATATTTCAAATAAGTTTCAGCTAAAATATCCATGTTATGACGCATATCCGGATTTATCAGATAGTGCGCAATCATGGTGTCGAAAAGTTTTCCTTTTACAGTTACGCCATAATTTGAAAGAATTTTTAAATCATATTTTAAATTCTGACCAATTTTTTCGATTTCTTCATTCTCAAAAAATGGTCTGAATTTTTCAATTAATATTTGAGCATCTTCCTGACTTTCCGGAAACGGAACATAATATCCCTTTCCTTTTTCATAAGAGAAAGAAATCCCAACCAACTCAGCATTTAACGCATCCAAACTTGTAGTTTCGGTATCAAAACAAACCGAAGTCTGTTTTTGTAAATTTTGCAAAAGCAACTTAATTCCTAAGTCACCCTGAACAAGTTGATAGGAGTGAGGTGTGTTTTCTAAAGTATTGTAAAATGAATTTCTGGAAGCTTCAATATCTTCATCAGAAGTTCCTCCGTTACCAAAAAGATCAAATTGATCTTCGTTTTTGGGTTGTGGTTTTTTGTATAATTTGGCATCAGAAACCGGAGTTGATGAAGTAGCTAATTCATTTCCTCCGCCCACTTTAAACAAATTATCAAATTGTTCTGCCATTCTTCTGAATTCTAATTCCTGGAAAATAGCATCGGTTTTTTCGATATCAGGACGTGAAAGTTCGTAGTCGTTTTCGTTAAAAACAACATCACAATCGCAGATTATAGTAGCCAGTTTTTTAGATAAAATTCCTTTTTCTTTATTGGCCTCAATGTTTTCTTTCATTTTACCTTTCAGTAAATGCGTGTTCTCCAAAAGGTTTTCCATTGTGCCAAATTCTTTCAGGAACTTTTTGGCAGTAACTTCACCAACGCCTGGTAATCCCGGGATATTATCCACGGCATCACCCATCATTCCAAGAAAGTCAATAACCTGTTCCGGTCTTTCAATTTCAAATTTTGCCAGAACTTCAGGGACTCCCCAAATTTCTATACCATTTCCCATACGGGCTGGTTTGTACATGAATATATTTTCAGAAACTAATTGTGCAAAATCCTTGTCCGGTGTAACCATATAGACTTTGTAGTTTTCTTTTTCGGCTTGTTTGGCAATTGTTCCAATCAAATCATCAGCTTCACAGCCCGCCATTTCAATAATCGGGATGTGCATGGCTCTCAATAAATCCTGAATGTATGGAATCGCAATTTTAATGGCTTCGGGAGTTGCATCACGATTGGCTTTATAATCTGAATACATTTCAGTTCTTACCTGGCTTCCTTCCTTATCAAAAGCTACGGCCAAATGATCTGGTTTTTCACGTTTAATAACATCCAAAAGCGAATTCATGAAACCCATGATTGCTGATGTATCCATTCCTTTTGAATTAATTCGGGGATTTTTTATAAAGGCATAATAACCACGAAAAATGAGTGCATAAGCATCGAGAAGAAAAAGACGTTTTTGTGTTGACATAAAAAAAATATTAGTCTGTAAAAATAAGCAATTGGGTTTTAAAAACTAATTTGTTATTTGAATTTATGTAATGTTAATTGTTAATTTAATAAATGAATTTTGATTCATTGAAATGGTATTGTTTCTAGTTAAATTTTTTATAATGTACAGTTGTAAAAACGCCATTCTTTGTTACTTTGTTTAAAACTGTAAATAATGATTCTTCGTTTTGTAATTCTGTGCGCTCTTTTTTTACTTATTGAGTTCTATGCCTATCAGGCCTTTCGTACTTTGATTAAATTGAGATGGGTTTTAGTGGCTTATCAGGTTATTAGTGTATTGCTATTAGCTTTCATTATCTATTCTTTTATGCAGTTTGACCGCTCAATTGGACAAACCAAATACACCATGTTTACAATGGGTTTAATGTTGTTGGTTTACGTTCCTAAAATTGTAATTACGCTTATTTTGTTTGGAGAAGACATTTTTAGAATTGGAGCCAGTATCTTAAACTATTTCATGTACAATTCGCCACGAAAAGAGATGATGCCAGACAGGCGAAAGTTTATTAGTCAAATTGCCTTAGGATTAGCAGCTGTTCCCTTTTTATCATTAATTTACGGAATTTTTGAAGGAAAATATAATTTTAAAGTTTTTAAACAAACGATTTTTTTTCCTGATTTGCCAGATGCTTTTGATGGTTTTAAAATTACGCAGATCTCAGATGTACATAGTGGAAGTTTTGACGATTCAGAGAAAATAAATTATGCTATTGATTTAATCAATGAGCAGGAATCAGACATGATTTTATTTACTGGCGATATTGTTAATACGCATGCTAAAGAAATGCATCCCTGGTTAGATGCTTTTAACAGAATAAAAGACTATCAATACGGAAAGTTTTCGATTTTAGGCAATCATGATTATGGAGAATATGTTACATGGCCTTCAGAAAAACAAAAAGACGAAAATTTTCAGGAAATTAAAAGCCTTTATGGGCAAATTGGATTTAAATTAATGCTGAACGAGCATGCTTATATTCAAAAAGGAAATGATAAAATTGCATTAGTTGGAGTAGAGAATTGGGGTGTAAATTTTAAGAAAGCCGGAGATTTAAATAAGGCATCACAATATGTTGATCAAAATGATTTTAAAATCTTAATGACTCACGATCCAAGTCATTGGGATGCAGAAATTAAAGATCATCCTAAAAACTTTCATTTGACTTTGTCAGGTCATACCCATGGAATGCAATTTGGAATCGAGATTCCGGGATATTTTAAATGGAGTTTAGCACAATACATTTATAAACAATGGGCTGGTTTATATGAAAACATGGGGCGATATGTTTATGTAAACAGAGGCTTTGGTTTTCATGCCTATCCGGGACGAGTCGGTATAATGCCGGAAATCACAGTTATCGAACTAAAAAAAGGTAACAATGTGGCTTAATTCGGTAAAAATGCTACATTTGTATAACGGTAATCTCTTTTTGTGGATTTAAAAATTTAAATTTTTGGTTTTATGTCAAAATTTGGAGAACTAATAAATGCTCAGGTTCCTGTGTTAATTGATTTTTACACGGATTGGAACGAATCGTCAGTTTCTATGCATCCTGTTATTAAGGATGTTGCAGCTGCGCTTGGTGATAAAGCCAAGGTAATTAAAATTGATGTTGATAAAAATCAGGAATTGGCAGAAGCTTTACGAATTAAAGGACTTCCTACCTTGATGATATATAAAGAAGGGCAAATGATCTGGAGGCAATCCGGAGAATTGGATGCTAATACTATTATCGGAATTGTTCAGGAACAGTTCGGCTCATAAAGATTTCTTCATTAGATGATGTAGTTAGCTGACAACATCAAATACAAATCCATTTTCTTTTAGAAAGCTCAAAGTTTTAGGTAAAGCAAATTTTAAATTTTGCGATGCTTTTATACTGTCGTGGAAAACAATTACGCTTCCTGATTTTACGTTTTTAGTTACATTTTCCAGGCATTTTTCAGGAGTAATGCTTTGATCAAAGTCGGCACTTAAAACATCCCACATCACTATTTTGTAGCCTAAATTTCTTAAGATTTTCGATTGTGCCTTTTTGATTTTTCCGTAAGGAGGACGAAATAATAAACTGCTTAGTTTTTTGCCTGCTAATACGGCAGCACAATTCTTTACACTTTCAATATAATCGTTTGTTTGACTTTTCCATCCGTTTGCATGATTCATGGTGTGGTTTCCAATTGAATGACCTTCTGCGATTAACTTTTCAAATAAGGAAATATTTGCATTAATATTTTTGCCAATGCAAAAAAAGGTTGCTTTTGCATCAAATTTTTTCAATTCAGATAAAACCCAATCAGTAATTTCGGGAGTTGGGCCATCATCAAATGTGAGGTATATTTTCTTTTCTTTGTTCGGAATGTCCCAACAATATTTAGAAAATACCGTTTTTATAAATGAATTTGTTTTGACCCAGTAAAAGCTCATTTTGAAACAATTTAGAGATATGTAAAATTAAAAAATGCAGCTCTATTTATCTAACAGTGCTGCATTTTTTTAATCAGTATATTTTTCGTATATTATTCTTTTTCACGACCAAAACGTTCGAACACATTTACATAAGTATTAAAGACTGTTTTATGATTGTTATAAAAAGTCATGTCTTTATTTTCTTTCATAACCTGAAGCAGGCTTCTGTAGCGTTCGATATCGGTTATGATATCAATGGCCAAATCAGATTGGTCAGCTCCGCTTAAAGTGGCATAATAATTAAGATTCTCTTTGTATTTCTGAATCAGTTTGTTTAGCAAATCCTGTGCTTTTTCTTTTTCACCAACTTTATAATAGCCACCTGTAAAAGGTTCTACCAAAGAATAATATCCAAATTTATCTAATGGCATTTTTGTAATTGCTAAATTGATGATGTTTTTAGCTTTGTTAATTTTACCTTCTTCAATAAGCTGATTCATTAAACGGGAAAGATTTGTACGATATGTGATACTGTTTCTTCTTGTTTCAGGATCATGATAAATGTTGCCATTGCTATTTCCCCAATCCCACTTGGTTACGATATCATACATTTTATCGGCATCAATTTGTCCCATGTCCATTGGTCCTCCGTCTTTTGAAGGAGTGTTTTTGATTGGAACTAATTTGTATACCATTCCGTCTAATTGAAGATAATCTTTTAACCATAAATAATCTTCATCGTCAAAAGCTCCACCACTAAAATAGATTGGTCTTTTCCAGTTGTTATTTGCTAATATATCCAGCATCATCAGGCGGTTTTTATATATAGCACTTCCTTTGATGTCTATATCCATATACGGTACGATTGAGTCGTTGTATTTAGGGTTTACAACCTTGTTTTTGATAATTGTATTTTTGTCAACTGAAATTCTAATTTTATTAGTTGGAAAAAAGTGAATTGTTTGACCATTTTGTAAACCAACAGTTGATTTTGGGTTTTTAATAAAACTAATAAAATCATTAATATCCCAGCGCGCTTCTGTTTTTGGGATATAGGCTACATAATCTAATTTATCACCTACGTATTCATCATGTGTAAATGATATTGGTAACGGATTAGATTCATAAGCTTTGGCTTTCATTTGATCGATATACCAATCGGTCATGAAAAGACTTGTGTTGACAATTTTCACATCGGTCCTAATGTGTTCAATCTCCTGTGCATACCATAATGGGAATGTGTCATTGTCACCAATGGTAAACAAAATGGCATTTTTATCACACGATGTGAGGTATGCTTTTGCCATTGCGACAGCTGTATATTTATTTGATCTGTCATGATCGTCCCAATTTTGCGAAGCCATTAGGACTGGTGCTGCTAATAAACTGCCGGCAATAATAATTGGACCTGCAATTTTAGGGGCCAGGTATTTTTGAATAGTCTCATATAAAGAATAAACCCCGAAACCTATCCAAATTGCAAAAACATAAAACGACCCAACTAAGGCATAATCTCTTTCGCGGGGTTCAAAAGGTCTTTCGTTCAGGTAAATTTTAAGTGCAATTCCTGTAAATAAAAACAGTGCTAAAAGTACGTAAAAGCTTTTAAGGTCTTTATTTGCATGGTACATAAGCCCGATAAGTCCTAAAATAAATGGTAAGAAAAAGTAAACATTTCTCCCTTTATTGTTTAAAACGTCTGAAGGTAAATTATCCTGAGAACCCAAATGCAATGAATCTAAGGGTTTAATTCCGCTAATCCAGTTACCATCCAAATTGTCGTATTTTCCCTGAACATCACTTTGGCGTCCTACGAAATTCCACATAAAATATCTCCAGTACATATAGCCAAACTGATATTCGAACATGAAACTGAAATTATCAACCGTTGATGGTTTTTCGATTATTAAATAATCACTGTAACTTCTTAAGAATTTTACATAACCCTCGTTGTCAATTTGTTTTTGTGCGTAAGCCTGTCTAAATTCATGAACTGTCTTTTCGACCTCGTTGCGCAACTGAGCAATGGCTTTATTGTATTCGTCTTCACTTAACTGATTTGCATCAATTCCGTATTTTCCTAAGTCATCTTCATAGTCATAATTAGGATTGATGCTGAATTTTGGAGGATTTGTGAAATTGATGTAGTTTTGGATATGTCCATTTTCAGTACTCCACATTCTCGGCAGAATCGTTTTTTGGTTGTCATCGCTATTCTGTTCTGCATTTTTATAATTGTTGGTAATGATGTATTTACCAGTTTTATAATCTCTTTCGTAATTTGGCGCTTTGTCAAGATAAGGAGTCTTTTCGTCCAGACCGGCAAAAACTTCAGTGTATTGAGGGCCATAAAACAATGGGTTTACACCATATTGTTCCCGGTTATAATATGCTAAGACTTCTGTAGCATCCGATGGTTTATTTTCATTGATAACTGTATTGGCATTAGCACGTACAGGCAGCATCATCCAGGTAGAAAAACCAATCAGGATAAACAGAATACATAGAATAATAGTGTTATAGAAAACAAATCCTTTTTGTTTGGTGTATTTTAATCCAAAATAAAAGAAAGCAATAAAAAGCAATGCAACAAAAATAGTTCCTGAGTTAAAAGGTAATCCCAGGCTATTTACCATGAATATTTCTGTTTTGCCAAAGAAAGCCATGGTTAAGGGAAGTAGTAATTTAAAAATAAACAACAAAATTGCAATAACTACAGCGTTGGCAATGATGAAATTTTTTATAGTAACTTTTTCGTAATGTTTAAAATAATAAAGAAAACCAATGGCAGGAATCGTTAATAACGCCATGAAGTGAACTCCAAACGAAAGCCCCACAACAAGCGAAATAATTAACAACCATTTATTTCCTTTTGGTTCGTTCATATCCTGCTCCCAACGTAATCCAAGCCAGAAAAGCAATGCAATTAATAATGAAGCCATAGCATAAACTTCGGCTTCAACAGCATTATACCAAAAGCTGTCTGAAAATGTATAGGCTAAAGCTCCAACTAAAGAACTTCCTAAGATAACAATTGAATTATTTTGATCGATTTCGGCAGAACGGGCTACAATTTTTTTCAAAATCATAGACGATGACCAAAACATAAATAAAATGGTAAAAGCACTAGAAAAGACAGACATCATGTTTACCATTAATGCGACATGCTGGTCATCGATTGCAAACATGGCAAAAAAAGCACCCATCATTTGGTATAGAGGTGCTCCCGGTGGATGTCCAACTTCAAGCTTAGCAGCTGTAGCAATATATTCGCCGCAATCCCAGAAGCTCATGGTAGGTTCAACAGTTAATGTGTAGGTAATTAAAGCGATTGCAAATGCAAACCAACCCATAATTGTATTCCATTTATTGAAATTGAATTGTGCCATATTCTGATGTTAAAATTTTATATGTTTTCTATATTACAAAGAAAATGTTTTTTTGTGTAAAGAAACGAGCATTAACAAAAAAATCCACAAAACTATTTGGCTATAGTAATATATTGTTTTTGAAATACTTGCATTAATCTTGCAAATTGTCAAGAAAAAAAATGAAAAAAAATCAAATTTTTTTGTCAAAAAGTTTGCGCAAACTAAAAAAAGCTTTAAATTTGCACTCGCTTAACCGCACTGCTGGTCTATGGTGTAATGGTAACACAACTGTTTTTGGTGCAGTCTTTCTAGGTTCGAGTCCTAGTAGACCAACATAAAAAGCCTCTCAATTGAGAGGCTTTTTTTATGGCTTTTTTGATCTTTAAAAAATGGGTGCAATTTAAAAAAAAACACTTTCAACAATAGATAATAAAACAAAAAGGCCTGAAAAATTTTTTCAGGCCTTTTTGTTTATTCAACTTATTTCTTTTCTTCTTTTTTAATATCGTTTACATATTTGGTAAGCTTTTTACCGTAAAACGATTTTGCTACTTTAGGAGTCATAGATTTTTGTATCGTATCCAGAAATTTGATATTGATGTCATAAATTTCTGCTAAGGCGATATAAGGAGCTATCTCGTGATCTTTGTTGTTTATTGCAAAATTGGTTGCATATAAATATTTACGCTTGATATTCGAATCACCTTTCGCCATTATACTGTCAATCGCTTTTTGATCCTGTCTTTTTAAGGCCTTGAATTTTGCTTCAATTAAGGAAAGGCTCTCATCCTTAAAACGAGAGTTTACTTTTTGATAATCTTCATATAATTCATGGTTTTTTGAACCGGTTACTTTGGCTCCATAAATAAAATTATCCAGATTGGTGTCGATATTTATGTTTCCTGGTTCAGCAAAAAACATAATATTATTATCTAATGAATTGGTTACGCCACGATCGAGGAACAAATAAAGCATTTCTGGTGATTCTAATTTGATGGTGCTTTCGAAAGCTGAATTGCCATCGATTTTGATACTGTCTACAGCAACCAAAGCAGTATCATTGTATTTCTGGATATACAAAGTCCCCTCTTTTAGTCCTTTTATGTTTCCTGTAAGATGTAAACTGTCAGTTGATTCTTTTTTCTCACATGAGACAGTTAATAAGGCAATTGCAATAAATGCAATAATTGATTTTTTCATTGGTTTCTAGATTTGGGTGCAAAATAAAGAAATTTTTTAAATGAAGCAGATTGAGGGTTTGATTTTTCAGAAATAAATATTAAAGTTTTCTAAGTTAAATTTTGCCTTTTCCAATTTTAACATGCAACTAAAAACTAAGTACTATCTTTGCAGGCTCAATTTTTTTAAAATAAATAAAATGTCACAAAAAAATGTCCTGAAAGGGGTTTTTCTGGTTGCTTTAGGTGCTACAAGTTATGGTATGCTGGCTACTTTTGTAAAAATGGCTTATGACGAAGGTTTCACTACTGCCGAAGTTACTACAGCTCAATTTATATTAGGAATTTCAGGTATTTTGTTGATTAATGCTTTTCAAAAAGCAAAACATAAAGCGAATGTAGTAAAAGCAACTACGAAAAATATTTTTAATTTAATGCTGGCAGGAACTTCGCTGGGTATGACCAGTTTATTTTATTATTTGGCTGTTAAGTATATTCCGGTCTCTATTGGTATTGTTTTGCTGATGCAGACTGTCTGGATGGGTGTTTTGCTTGAAATGGTTTTAGAAAAGAAGTTCCCGTCACTCCAAAAGATAATAGCCGTTGTTATCGTTCTTGTCGGAACTGTTTTGGCAACAAATATTCTTAACAACGATATTACATTAGACTGGAGAGGTATTGGCTGGGGTGTTCTTGCTGCGGCATCATTTACAACCACTATGTTTACCGCAAATCGTGTTGCTGTCGAAATTTCTTCGGCACAACGAAGTTTATACATGCTTTTGGGTGGTGCTGTTGTTGTTTTTTCGTTTGCTTTGGCTACACAAAACACACCTTTCAACTTTTCAATTTTCCTGAAATGGGGTATTGTGCTTTCTCTTTTCGGTACCATAATTCCTCCCATGCTTATGAATGCGGGTTTTCCGTTAACGGGAATTGGATTAGGAAGCATTGTTTCGGCACTTGAGCTGCCCGTTTCTGTAATGATGGCTTTTGTTTTATTAAATGAAAAGGTGGTTTTTTTACAATGGATCGGAATAGTGCTGATTATTTTAGCTATCATCATTATGAATATCAATTTCAGAAGAAATAACTGATTTGTTTATTTGTAAAAAAAATGCTTTGAAAAAAATGTCTTAAAAAAATTAAATTCGTTCTAAAACCTGACTATCATGGATCTACCCTGGCATTTGTATTTAATGGCCTCTCTTTATATTATTGCAGGAATTAATCATTTCAGATCTCCGGGAATGTATATTAGAATTATTCCTCCTTATTTTTCTAACCCAAAATTAGTGAATATTTTAAGTGGTGCTGCCGAAATTATTTTAGGCTTTCTCTTGATGTTTCCTTTTTTGAGCCATTTTGCTGCATGGGGAATTATAGCTTTGCTAATTGCTGTTTTTCCGGCAAATCTTTTCATGTATCAAAACAAAAAAGCAAGTTTTGGTTTGCCAAAATGGATTTTATTGCTTCGTATGCCAGTACAGCTTTTGTTTATTTTATGGGCATACCAATATACCTTTTAATTTAGTAGCCCAAATAAAATACTGTTTTGTGCAATTGAATTTGTATTACAATAATTAGCTTAATCAAATTAGTTCTGAATATGTTTAGAATATATTTATGGACTGAGAATAAATGATAAATTGAAAGATTTACAAATTTATCACTGAAAATTCACATACCGTAAAAAAATGCTCAAATCAATAAAAAAATTATACCCAATCTAATCAACTAATTATTTTTTTTATTAATATTGATACTTAAATTGAAAATCAATCTATTAATCATTAACCTCTATTTTGAATTAATTTTCACGTGATGAAAAAGAGTAACCGTAAAGAGTTGAATTGGGAACAAACTGAAAAACTTGTTTCGTTGGCATTAGAAGAAAGAAATCCATTTGAAATTATAAAAAAAGAATTTGGGTTGTCAGAAAAAGAAGTGCTGGAAATAATGAAAAAGAAAATGCCTCTTGAGAAATTTGAGATGTGGAAAAAGAAGGCAATAGCAAACAAACCCAAACCCAAACCAGTTAAAATAGACGATTTTGATGAAGATTTGGACGGAAAATACTATATAAAAAATAAATTAGATTAATTGAAAACTCCTGAATTGCAGGAGTTTTTTTATTTATATCTTTACTGTAACAGTTTTGCATTTTGTAAGACTTATATAAAAATTAAACTTTAATAAATGAAAAAAATAATTTGCACATTAGCTCTTGCAGTTACACTTTGGAGCTGTAAAACAGGAATGTCAGGTGTTACGAAAAACAATGTAGAGGTCAGCATAAACCTAACTGATGTAAAAGATGATAAAGTTTGGGTAACAGTTACGGCACCTGATATAAAAACGGATGAAGTAGTTTATAGTATACCTAAAACAGTTCCGGGGACTTATTCTACAGATAATTACGGAAAATATTCTGATGATTTTAAAGCTTTTGATGTAAAAGGAAATGCCTTAACAGTAAAAAGAATCGACGATAATTCCTGGTCAATTTCGGATGCAAAAAAATTAAAAACGATAACCTATTTAGTAGGAGATACTTTTGACACTGAAAAAGGAACTGGTTTCGGTAATGATGATGTATTTTCGCCAGCTGGAACAAACATCAATGCAGGAATCAACTTTATGGTTAATACACATGGGTTTGTGGGATATTTTCAGGATAAATTAGATGTCCCTTATAAAGTTACTATTACACATCCTGAAACACTTTGGGGAGCAACCTCAATGACAGATGAAGATGCAAGCAAAACGAGTGATGTTTTTACAACACCTCGTTATGCTGTTCTGGTTGAAAATCCAATTATGTATTCAAAACCTGATTATACAACATTCAACGTTAACGGAATGGATATTTTGATTGCTGTTTATTCGCCAACTGGAAAATTTACTGCAGAAAGTATTACGCCGGAAATGAAAACAATGATGACAGCTCAAAAAAACTTTTTAGGAAAAGTAAATGCTACTAAAAAGTATACTGTTTTATTGTATTTGTCAAGCATGGCAAAAGATGATGCGCACGGTTTTGGAGCTTTAGAGCATCCAACGGCTACTACAGTTGTTTTGCCGGAATCAATGCCAAAAGATAAATTGGTTGAATCTATGAAAGATGTAGTTTCGCACGAATTCTTCCATATCGTAACACCTTTAACGATTCACTCAAAAGAAATTCAGTATTTTGATTATAACGCCCCAAAAATGTCTGAACATTTATGGATGTATGAAGGTGTGACAGAATATTTTGCCAATCTTTTCCAGATTAATCAGGGTTTAATTGATGAAGCTGAATTTTATACGCGTATTGCTGATAAAATCGAGCAGGCAAAAGGCTTGAATGATACGATGTCGTTTACCGTAATGAGTAAAAATGTTTTGGAACAGCCGTATAAAGACCAATATTTGAATGTATATCAAAAAGGAGCTTTAATAGGTATGTGTATTGATATAATCATTAGAGAAAAAAGTAACGGTGAACGTGGAATTCTTGATTTGATGCATAAATTATCTGAAGAATATGGAGTTGAAAAACCTTTTAATGATAATGAACTTTTTGATAAAATCACGCAATTAACATATCCTGAGGTTGGAGAATTTTTAAAGACTTATGTAGCCGGAACAACTCCAATTCCTTACGATCAATACTTGGCAAAAGTAGGCGTGACAAAAGCATCTGAGAAAAAAGCCGGTTCCGTTTTCTTAAAAGGTCAGGTTCCGTACATCGGAATAGATCCAAAAACAAAAGAAATCAGTGTTCGTCCTGATGTTGAATTAAATCCGTTTTTTACAAATTTAAACCTTAAGCCAGGAGATGTTATTTTGTCTATAAATACGAAACCGTATTCATTAGATAATATTTATGACCTGATTGGAGAGAGTGAAAACTGGAAAGAAAATGACGCAATTACTGTTCAGATAAAGCGTGGTGGTAAAGATGAAACCATAAAAGGTACTGTAAAATTACCATACGAAGAAAGCGAAACTTTTAAAGCAACTGATGCTTCAAAAGATAAACTTAGAAATGCCTGGTTGAAAGGTTAACAAAATAAGTTATAAACGAAACCCCTAAATTTTTATTTTTTAGGGGTTTTTTTATGACTAAATAAGTCGAAAAAGTATTAATTTTTTAAATACTTTTCTAGGAATTGATCCTGTTCCCAAAGCAAATGCAAAATATTCTCTTTGGCAGCATAACCATGAGATTCCTTTGGTAAAATTACCATCCTTGCCGGAGCACCCAGCCCTTTCAAGGCCTGAAAATAGCGTTCAGTTTGCAGAGTAAAAGTTCCGGGATTATTGTCAGCTTCTCCATGAACTAATAATATAGGTGTTTTCATCTTATCTGCATTCATAAATGGTGACATTGTGTTGTATACTGATGGCGTTTCCCAATAATTGCGTTGTTCAGTCTGAAAACCAAAAGGGGTCAGTGTTCTGTTGTAGGCTCCACTTCTTGCAATTCCGCAAGCAAAAAGATTGGAATGGGTCAGCAAATTGGCTGTCATAAAAGCACCGTAAGAATGTCCTCCAACGGCTACTTTTTTACGATTGATATAGCCTAAAGCATCAACTGCATTTATTGCTGCTTCAGCATTATCAACTAATTGCTCAATAAAGTTGTCATTTGGTTCTGTTGTTCCTTCACCAATAATAGGGAAGGCAGCGTCATCCAAAACAGCATATCCTTTAGTTGCCCAATACACAAATGAGCCATAGTAAGGAAACGTAAACTCATTTGGATTTTGACTAGATTGCCCAGCACTGTTTCTGTCTTTATATTCTGCCGGATAAGCCCAGATCAATAACGGCAGCTTTTCTTTTTTGTTTTTATCATATCCCGCAGGTAAATATAAAGTTCCGGATAATTCTACACCATCTTTTCGTTTGTACTTAATTACTTCTTTGCTGACATTTTTAATACTTTCAAACGGATTTTTAAAAGTTGTAATCGGAGTCAGGCTATTTTGCTTTTTAATGTTTCTGAAATAATAATTTGGATAGTCATTTTTTGACTGAATCTGAACTAAAACTTTTCCATTTTTAAAATCTTCAATCTCCAGGATATCTTCTTTCTTGTCTTTATAAGTTGATGTATAAAGACGCTTAGTCTGAAGTGTGTTTAAATTAAACTCATCAATAAAAGGAAATTGTCCTTCTTTAGTAAAGCCCTCCCCAATTCTGTAAGCGTTGTTATTTTCAATCGCCAATACATATTTATTATAAGCATTCTTTCTGGTTTCAAAAACACCTGGATCAGCATAAATATCCTGAGAGTTCCTGTCTGAAATTATTTTTGGCTGTTGATTCGGATTAGAAGGATTTATGAAGTATGTTTTGATATTTCGTGTATCATACCATTCGTCAGAAACGATTGCTGCATTGTCGTTACCCCAGGTAATTGTATTAAATCGCTGAGGAATTTTCATTAAGGTAGTTGCATTATTTGCAAATGGTGCTTCCCAAAGAAAAATTTCATCTCTAAAATCTACTTTGTTGGCAGGATCACCTTCATCTAAAGCTACTACATAAGATAACGTAGCCGGTTTGTCATTTCGCCATGCCATTTCTCTTTTTCCTTTTCTGACAGCCATGAAACCTTTTGGTATAACTTCGTTAAGCGGAACTTCATTTACCACTTTTATTTCGGCACCATCTTTATCATAGATCACTGTTTTAGATGGAAATCTGTTTAACGGAACAACATACGAAAAAGGTTTCTGAATGGTAGTCAGCATGACGTAATTTCCATCAGGTGAAATCCTTTCTCCGGCATACATTGCTGCTTCTTTAAATAATGTAGCGGTTCCGTTAAGGCTAACTTTGTATAGTTCTGAGGTAATGATGTTTTCAAAATTAGCTTCGTCATTTTTGTTTTTCAGCATATCAGGATAAGTTCTGTTTTGAGACTTTTCTCCTGATGTATTTGAAATAATGGGGCCAGTTGGAAGGTCTTTTTTAGAGTCAAGCAAAGGTTGTCTGTTTTTTGGAAGCATTTTTACCAAAATAGTTTCGTTATCTAAAAACCAGCTAAAAGGATTTCCAAGATTGGCATTGACAATTGCGTCAGTGAGTTTGTTAGCTTTGGCACTGGCAACATCCAGTACCCAAAGTTCAACTCCTGAATTTGTGGTGTGCGAAAATGAGATTTTCTTGTCGTTTGGCGACCAAAGCACATTACTTATTTTAGGATTTTGAGGCAAGCCTGAAACCTGTATTTCGTCTTTTCCATTAATTTTTCGAATTTTAAAATTATTGATGTACGTAACGGTACTCGAAATATTTGTGATTGGATTAATTCTTAACCCTCCCAAACGAAGTTCCTCCTGATTTAAATCGTCTAAAGTTTTATATGTGCTTCTATAAGATAAAAGCAAATACTCTTTTTTAGTATCCATTGATACTGTAGGGCCTCTTTGATAATCGGCCAGATCTAAAATTGATTTGGATGGTTTTTGGTATGTTAGGTTTTCTTGTGCAAAAGCAATAAAACCAATGTTTAAAAATAGCAGCAGGCTAATCTTTAATTTCATAATTTTAATTTTTGTTATTTAAAAATGGGAATATTTGATTAGTCTAAAGTATTGCAATCTTGTTACATTTCTAGAGTAAATGTATTCTTTTTTGGATTTATTAAACAAATTAAAGTTTTAAAGAAGTAGAAATAATTAAACAGTTACTTTAGAAGAAAATTTAAATTGTTAATTGCGAAAAAAATAGTAATTTGGATAGTAATATTTTAAAGTATACTTAGATTTGCAGTCCAGTTTTTAACAAATAAAAAAAAGAATATGTATCATTCAAAAATAGCGGGCTTAGGATATTATGTTCCTTCAAATGTGGTAACAAATGATGATTTGTCAAAGATTATTGATACCAATGACGAATGGATTCAGGAGCGAACCGGAATTCAGGAACGAAGACATATTATCCGTGGGGAAGACACCACAACTTCAATGGGAGTAAAAGCGGCTAAAATAGCAATCGAGCGTTCTGGTGTTGCTAAGGAAGATATTGATTTTGTAGTCTTTGCAACATTGAGCCCGGATTATTATTTTCCTGGACCGGGAGTTTTAGTACAACGTGATTTAGGTTTACGAACTGTTGGTGCATTAGATGTCAGAAATCAATGTTCAGGTTTTGTTTATGCAATTTCTGTTGCCGATCAGTATATTAAGACCGGAATGTATAAAAATATTTTGGTAATTGGTTCAGAAGTACATTCTACCGGATTAGACATGACAACTCGCGGACGAGGGGTTTCGGTAATTTTTGGAGATGGGGCTGGAGCGGCAGTTTTAAGCCGTGAAGAAGATTTATCAAAAGGAATTTTATCTACTCATCTGCATTCAGAAGGTCAGCATGCGGAGGAATTGGCTTTGCAGGCTCCAGGAATGGGAGCACGTTGGGTAACAGATATTATTGCAGATAATGATCCGAATGACGAAAGTTATTATCCCTATATGAATGGGCAATTTGTATTTAAAAATGCAGTCGTTCGTTTTGCTGAGGTAATTAATGAAGGTTTGGAAGCGAATGGTTTACAGGTTTCCGATATTGATATGCTGATTCCGCATCAGGCTAATTTGAGAATCTCACAATTCATTCAGAACAAATTCAAGTTATCGGATGATAAAGTGCATAATAATATTCAGAAGTACGGAAATACAACTGCAGCCTCGATTCCGATCGCTTTGACAGAAGCCTGGGAACAAGGGAAGATTAAGTCTGGCGATACAGTTGTTTTAGCAGCCTTTGGAAGTGGATTTACCTGGGCAAGTGCAATTATCAAGTGGTAAATTTAATTTTACTGATATTTATACAAAGCCTGTTTCTTTTTGAAGCAGGTTTTTTTTATATTTGATTTACTGCTGTTTTATCCCATAATAATGAAAAACCAACTCGAAATAGCATGTTTTAATTACGAATCGGCTTTGATTGCTCAGGAAAATGGTGCTGATCGAATAGAGCTATGCGAAAACATGAAACTTGGCGGCACAACTCCTAATTCTATTTTAACGGTAAAAGTTCGTGAAAAGCTTTCGATAAAAATGCACGTTATCATAAGACCGAGAGGCGGCAATTTTGTTTATACGGATGAAGAGATTGTTGAAATGAAGCAGGATATAAAACAGTTCAAAAAATTAGGTATTGATGGGTTTGTTTTCGGGATTTTAAATGAAGACGGGAATATCAATAAAAAGAAAAATCAGGAATTAGTCAGTTTGGCTCATCCGCTTTCCTGTACTTTTCATCGCGCTTTTGATGTCGTTAAAAATGTCGAACAAGCTTTGGAGGATATAATTGATTGCGGTTTTAAAACCATTTTAACTTCCGGGCAGGAAGTAAGCGTTGAAGAAGGTATTTTTAATCTGGAGAAAATTCAAAAGAAAGCCGATAAGAGAATCGAAATTATGCCTGGCGGAGGATTACGATCTTCAAATATTAAATTGTTACAGGATAAACTAGAACCGACATTTTATCATTCATCAGCCATAACGGATGATACAGAAACAGCTAATCCCGAAGAGGTAAAAGAGATTCGAAATTTTTTATAAAGATTATACAACAAATAAAAAAGGACTGAAGTTGGCAAACTTCAGTCCTTTTTTTCTACAAGTACTAATTAAAAAATATTCAAAAAATTAAGAGTAGCGTTAAAACATACCGCCACCGTCTTTATTAGTGTTGTCTTCTCTTTGTTTACGCTGAAGGTTTTTAATTTTTCCACCTCCAAAATTGTAGGTTAAACCTAAATAGACTGTTTGACTTTCCCAGGTAAATTGTCCTGATTGAGCATAAGGATACTGGGTATCAAAAGCATATTTCATAGTGTTGAAAACATCATTAAAACGTAAGCTCAGGTTCATTTTGTTTTCTAGCAATGTATAACGCGAACCAATGTCCATCTTGTACATTTCTTTTCTATCCTGCTGTATGTCTTCAACGGGGCTTCTGTAAAATCCGAATAATAAGAAGCTTAAACGTTTTGTGGCTTTAAAGTTAGAATTCATACGACCGTTAAATGCTGCAACTGTAACTGTTCTTTCCTTTGCAATGCTTTTTGGGGTTTGTGTTTCATCATATATAAACACAACTCCTGTCTGGTTAATGCTTGAAAAGTCGATAGACGGCTGAATATCCCACCATTTGGTAATTTTGTAATTGAAAGAAACTTCAAATCCGTAAGCAGTATTATTATCGTAGTTTGTAAAAGTCATAATTTGTTTATTTGGATCTGATTCATCAGGCTGCAAGACTCTGCTAATCGGGTCATTGATACTTCTTACGAAAACTCCAGTAGAAAAACTTCCCTTTTCAAGAGTTTTAGTGTAATTCAATTCAACAGAATTCGTAAACTGCGGTCTTAATTCCTGATTTCCGTAAGATGTTATCAGCGGAGTAGAAAACTCACGAATAGGCTTTGTCTGTTCTAAACTCGGACGGTCAACGCGACGGCTGTAGCTCAATTGCAAAGTGTTTTTCTCATTCAAATTATAAGTTAAATAGGCAGATGGGTAAAGTGTAATATAATCATCATCAAATTTAGTTTCGCCTTGATTTAAATTAGCAGCTACTTTGTAACTCTCAAAACGGGTTCCTACCTGATAACTGAATTTGGTAAATTTTTGACCAAAAGTTACATAAGCAGAATAAATATCAATATCATAAGTATAATTAGAAACTCTGGCAGCAGTTGCAACGAATGGATTGTCAGTTGTGTAATTGTTCTCCGTTCTGGTTATTCTGGCTTCTGCACCCGCTTCAAAAGTCGTCTTTTCGTTTAACGGATTTACATAATCAACGTTAAAAGTGCTTAATTTTCTTTCGTCATTTATAAAATCATTGTAAACAATGCTGTTTGAAGTATTATCCGTTTTTGTTGTCTGAGTATCAAAATTAGCATTTTGAGTTTCTTCAGTATTACTATAATTTCCTTCAAAATCCAGTGTATGGCCTTCTTTTTTAAATATATGCTTGTATGCCAGGTTGTAATTTCCAGTTTTGTTTGGTCCCTGATATCTTGCTTTTTGGTACATATTGCTAATTCCTTCAGGTGAATTAAGATAATCAATATCAGTATCTATTAATCCAAGTCCTGTCGCCTTATTTTGAGTGGTATAAAACGATAAGGTATTATTGTCATCAATTAGATAATCCATACCAATTTTGTAGAGGTAAGATTCGTTTTCGTTAGAAATATCCAGATCCTGAAAAATAGTCTGATCTGTTTTTGAAATGAAACCATCATTAAAATAAGTTCCGAAATTAGTTCCTCCGTTTCCAAAGAAATTTACTTTTCCGGTTTTATAATTCAAATCCAAAGACTGGTTGTACTTGGCCGTTTCGCCAAAAGTAATTCCGCCGCTATAACTTCCGTTGAAACCTGTATTGGCATTTTTGTGTAAAATAATATTGATGATTCCCGACATTCCTTCCGGATTGTATTTAGCACTTGGATTGGTAATCAGCTCGATTTTTTTAATAGACGTTGACGGAATTTGTTTTAACAATTGAGCCGGATCAAGGTTTGTTGGTCTTCCGTCAATCAATACACGAACATTCTCGTTTCCGCGAAGCGAAAGTTTTCCGTCCTGATCTACATTTACAGATGGAATATTGCTCATAATGTCAGATGCCGAAGCCCCTGCTGTTGTCAGATCTTTACCAACATTAATTACTTTGCGATCAATTTTTTGCTCGATTGTAGAACGTTCAGCGACAATATTAACACCTTTCAGCTGAGTAGCTTCTTCTTCGAGAGAAACATTCACTGTGGCCGATTTTTTATTATCACTTAAAAGTACAGATCCAATATATTTTCTGAAACCTATGTACTGAATTTCGATTGTGTAACTTTTTAGGGCCAGGTTTTTAATGGAAAAATCTCCGTTGTCATCAGTGTTTACCCCGGAAATTACTTTTCCGTTGTCTTTGATTGAAACCGTAGCGTAAGAAATAGGGGCATTATTCGATTTTTCAATAATTTTGCCCGAAACTGTTCCCGTATTTTGGGCTTGAGCTGTTGCCATTACACCCAGTAATGCGAACAGAAAGAATTTTAATTTCATAATTTGTTAAATTGATTATTTTGATTTGATTGATGATGATTGTGTTTAAATTGTTAATAAGACCTTTTTTTTAACGATTTGTTACAAGAATTTTATAATAAAAAAATAAAACTCCCTAGAAGTTCTGTTTTTTAATAAGTTAGCATTTTGATTTTTTGATAATTTTAACAATTGTTGTTGTTCTGATTTTGTGAATTTCTAATCATGCTTTGAGATTTAATATGTTTTCTAATTGATGAATAAGCAGTATATTTGCTCACTTTAAAAATAAGTTTACATGTCATTACCACAAATTCTTACTCCTTCTATACAAAGCGCCATTCAGGCATTATTTGATGTTACTGTTGATAAAATCGAATTCCAGACTACACGGAGAGAGTTTGAAGGCGATATTACAATGGTAATTTTTCCTTTATTGAAAGTGATTAAAAGCAATCCTGGAGAATTAGGAAATAAAATTGGAAATTATCTGGTTGAAAATGTTGCTGAGGTAGCTCGTTTTAATGTTGTTTCAGGCTTTTTGAATATTGTAATTTCAGATAGTTATTATCTTAACTTCTTTAATGGAATAAAAGACAATTCTAAATTTGGATATGTGACGCCTAATCCGGAGGACAAAGCGATCATGGTCGAATATTCTTCTCCAAATACCAATAAACCTTTGCATTTAGGTCACGTTCGTAACAATTTGTTAGGATATTCTGTGGCTGAAATTATTAAAGCTTCTGGTAAAAAAGTATATAAAACACAAATCATCAACGATCGCGGAATCCATATCTGCAAATCGATGTTAGCCTGGGAGAAATTTGGAAATGGAGAAACCCCTGAAAGTACTGGCTTAAAAGGAGATAAATTAGTTGGTAAATATTATGTTGAGTTTGAAAAGCAATTTCAAAAAGAATTTGATGAATGGTTAGATTTGGAAGATTATTCAGAAGATATCTTAAATGTTTTTCAAAATCTATTAGATTCAAAGGAGTTTAAAGCTTTCTATGAGGAAGAAATTTTAAAATTTCAAGATAAAGGGGGAGATATAAACGATGAAAAACTTCCAGAAGTTATTGTTAGAAAAGCCAAAAAGACTTTTATAAAAAATCTCTTTTTTAATAAATATAGTGAGATTGGATCTGAGGTTCAATTAATGCTTAAGAAATGGGAAGCTGGAGATGAAAAGGTAATAACGCTTTGGAAAATGATGAACCAATGGGTTTATGATGGTTTCGCAACGACTTATACGAATCTTGGAGTTGATTTCGATAAGTATTATTACGAAAGCAATACCTATTTATTAGGAAAAGATGTAGTTCAGGTTGGACTTGACAGAGGGGTTTTTGAAAAAGACCCTGACGGTTCTGTTTGGATTGATTTGACTGATGAAGGTTTAGATCGTAAAATTGTTTTGCGTTCTGATGGGACTGCCGTTTATATGACACAGGATATCGGGACCGCAATTCAACGTGTAAAAGATATGCCTGATGTTGGCGGAATGGTTTATACCGTTGGTAACGAACAGGATTATCACTTTAAAGTTTTATTCCTGATTCTGAAAAAATTAGGTTTTGACTGGGCTTCAAGCTTATATCATTTATCATACGGAATGGTTGATTTGCCTTCCGGAAAAATGAAAAGCCGTGAAGGAACAGTTGTAGATGCCGATGATTTGATGCAGGATATGACCGATACAGCCAAACAGATTTCAGAAGATTTAGGAAAACTGGAAAGTTATTCTGCAGAAGAAAAAGCAAAATTATACAAAACGATTGGTCTAGGTGCGTTGAAATATTACATTCTAAAAGTAGATCCTAAGAAACGTATTTTATTCAATCCTGAAGAATCTGTTGATTTTGCTGGAAATACTGGGCCATTTATTCAATACACATACGCGAGAATTCAGTCCATCATCCGTAAAGCTGATTTTGATTTTTCTGCACGAACTGATATAGAAGAATTGCATGAAAAGGAAAAAGAACTGGTAAAACAAATCCAACTTTTCCCGGAAGTAATTCAAAATGCAGCACAAAATCATAGTCCGGCTTTAATTGCAAATTATACTTATGATTTGGTAAAAGAATATAATTCATTCTATCAATCGGTTCACATTTTAGGAGAAGTAGATTTGACTAAAAAAATATTCAGAGTACAGCTTTCGCATAAAGTAGCTGAGGTTATTAAATCTGCTTTTACTTTATTAGGGATTGAAGTTCCTGAGAGAATGTAAAAAAAGTTACCTAATATAATTTCGAAAGAAAATAAAAAGAGCCGGTAGTCCTAAAACTATCGGCTCTTTTACAACTAACACAAAACAATTTATTTTACAAATTTGTCAATAATAGCATCAGATTCTGCTTTTGTGGCATTTGGTTTTAAATCAAACAAAAGAGAATACAATGCTTTTTTATTAACTTTAGCTTCTAAGTTTAAGTCTTTATTTCTTTCAAAAAGTGTTTGCCATTTATCACGAACATTTTTCCAAAGAGCATTATTTTCCTTCCACCATTTTTGAGCAGCAAGACATTTACTATCTGCAACTTTAGTATAGATATCCATTCCTTTTTCTTCTGCTAACAAAACATCTTTTCCGCTGTCATCTCTAATTAGCTTTTGGTTATCCTGTTCATGATTCCATCCTGTTGATGTGATTTCATGGATATTTCTTCTTTTAAGGACATTATAATCATTACGTTTTGTGTGCTCTCTCCTTGGCAGAGGAGCATCAGTAACGTTTGCCCAATAGTCTTGTCCGTCTACATGAAGCCACGTTGCAGATCCTTCATATCTTGGACTGTCATCTACCTGATAAACTTTTTGAGTCCATTGTCCTTTTACGGCTTTTTTATCCAGTTTTTTATACTTCCAGGAAGTGTTTTTGTCAAATAAATAAAAATCTGTGTTTTCGAATAGCCAGTCTTGTCTCCAGTGTTTAATAATCATGTCATCACTTACAATTAACAGATGCTGCATGGAAATTTTATTTGGAGTGTCTTCTACTAATTCTACCCATTCTAAAGCAGATTCATGTTTGGTTTGTGAAGGTTTATAAGTAGCCGAATCTTTAGAATACTGAAAAGTTTCTGCAAAATTAAATTTCACTTCATAACAACCACACATTGATTTGATTGATTTAATGTCTTGCTGTTTTTTATCCTGACCGAAACCAAGACTGCAAATTAAAGCCATAGCGGCTGATAAGTAGAGGCTTTTTGTAATCATAACTATTTATTAGTTTAATTTTTTCTGGCAAATATATAAACTTTATTTAGAATAAATAAAAATAATTATATATTTGCATCGGTTATTAAGACTGAATAAAAATAATGAAAATTAAAATTACCCTTTTTATGCTGTTTGTTTTTTGTCAAATTTCGTTTGCTCAGGAAATACAAAAAGACAGTGTTGCTGCAAATGAATTATCAGAAGTTATGGTTATCACTGGTACAAGAACAGAAAGAGTACTTTCATCATTGCCATTGCCAATGGTAATCATTACATCAGAGCAAATTGTGAAATCAGGGGTTACAAGATTAAACGAAATTTTAAGTGAACAGACAGGAATCATTTTGATTCCGGACGAAAGTGGTTTCGAAGGTATTCAAATGCAGGGTTTAGATGCAGCTTATACCATGATTCTGATTGATGGTGTTCCGCTTGTGGGAAGAACTTCGGGAGTTCTGGATTTGTCAAGGGTTTCTGTTGGAAATATTGAGAGAATTGAAATTGTAAAAGGCGCTTCGTCAGCTTTATATGGTTCAGAAGCTATGGGTGGGGTTATTAATGTAATTACAAAAAGACCGGTAAAAGATCTGTTTTCAGGCAGTCTTTCCTATCGATATGCAACATTTGATGCTAGTGATGCTAATGCTAATTTACTTTGGAAGAAGAAAAAATTTGCAGCCAATTTGTTTGCTAATTATTATACAACAGATGGGTATGATTTGGATAAAAGTACATTTCTGAAAAATGTGCAAGGATATCATAATACCACAATACAACCCAAATTATATTATGATTTTTCGGAAAACCTGAAATTAATTGTAAGTAATCGTTTTTTTAATCAGAAAGCAGATAATGCTGCCGAGATTGATTCTCAAAAGTATAAAGGTGACGCAAAGGAAAACGAATGGAACTCACAAATCAAATTAGAACACAAATGGAATTTTAAAGTATATTCTGAATACGAATTATATACGACCAATTATAAAAATGACTCATTTTTGTATGATGAAAATAACGTGCTTTTTGAAGAGACATATTACAATCAATGGCTTTTTAGACCAGAAATCAGAACAACTTTTTCAATAAAAAATGCCAAATTAACTGCTGGGGTTGGTTTGAATTATGAAACCCTGGACAGAACCTATTTTGAAAGTAATGTGAATTTTAATTCTCAATATGTTTTTGTACAATATGATTACAATCCATCCGGAAAATTGAATATTCTTGCCGGATTCAGATATGATAATCATAGCGAATATGCTTCGCAGTTTAGTCCGAAACTGGCGGTGAATTATAAGTTTAATAATAATTTTTCTTTAAAATCTTCAGTAGGTTACGGTTATAAAGCACCGGATTTTAGACAGTTGTTTTTCGATTTCACCAATCCTTCAGTTGGTTATACTGTTTTAGGATATAATGTTGCTGAGCTTCGCTTAAACGAATTTGAAGAACAAGGTCAGCTTCTGTCCAGAACAGCAGGAATAAGTTTTGACGAACCATTAAAAGCAGAAAGTTCAATCAATTTCAATTTTGGAGGTTCTTATAAAAAGGATAAACTAAAAATAGATGTAAATGCTTTCTATAATTTGATAGATAATTTAATTGATACACAGGCTGTAGCTCAAAAAAACAATGGGCAGAATATTTTTAGTTATACCAATTATGACAAAATATTTACTTATGGGGTAGAGTATAATTCAACTTATAGTTTTACTAACGAATTTGTTGTGTCACTAGGATATCAATATTTAATAGCAAAAGACAAATCGGTTCTGGATAATTTTGAAGAACACCAATACATTCGAAATTCACAATTACAAACGGTTCAGATCAGTAAATCAGATTATTTCGGATTATACAATCGATCCAAGCATACAGCCAATATTAAATTTGCCTATACCATTCCGAAAATAAAAACGGATATCAATTTACGTGTTTTCTACCGAAGCAAATACGGAATGTTTGATACCAATAACAATAACATTCTGGACAAATACGACAAGTTTGTAAATGAATATTTCCTGACAAATTTATCAATTTCAAAATACATTATGGACAAGTTATTGCTTCAGGCCGGAGCCAATAATTTATTTGATTATACAGATCCTGACCAGATTGCTAATCTTGCAGGGAGACAGCTTTTTGCAAGAGTTCAATATAATTTTTAATCAATATTTATTTAAACATTTTACCATGAAAACAAATTTTTTAAAACTGTCTCTTTTAGCATTAGTAATATTTACAGCATCTTGCAGTAGTGATGATGATAAAAACACAACTCCTCCAGCAGTTGTTACAACAAAAGTTTCTGACCTTCCAGCTCCACAAATTGGAGGAGAACGAGGAGCAGAAGCTTCAGGACCTTTTACCAAATTCAGTTTTTCTGAAAATAAAATTGTTACTACAGATAAATGGGATATAGCTTTTCGTGGTACAGTAATTATAGTAAATGGAGGGGCTAAATACAATGTTGGGGATTCAGGTGAACCAACAAGAACAGGATCAGGATCAGTGAGCATTGTCTCTGGAGCATTTTCCAGCGTTACAGCATTTCCAACTGCTTCTACATTTGCTCAGGATGCGGCTTCAGTTTATGCATTTCCAGCCTCAGGAGCAAATGCGTGGTATGATTATAATGGTTTAACTCATGTTATTTCTGCAAAAGCAGGAAGAGTATTTGTTGTGAAAACTCACGACGGTAAATATGCAAAGTTCGAAATTTTGAGTTACTATAAAGGGGCTCCTGTAACTCCAGACCCATCAAAAATGGAGGATACTAGATTCTATACTTTTAATTTTGCTTATCAGGCTAATAGTACTACAACATTCTAAGAAAATATTAAAAAGACCTTGGATAATTATTATTCAAGGTTATTTTTTAACCAATAATAAATTTTAACATGAAGAAATTTACTTTTGTTGTGTTGTGAATTTTGTTTTAAGTTTTAATTGATAAATAGAAATCTAAAATAAAATTTTGAACCAGATGAGAATGTTTATTTCATGTCAAATAATCAATCATATTATGAAAATAAAATTACTATCAATTTTTGTACTGTTTTTTCTGGTACTGTTTGCGATTCCGGGCTATTCTCAAACCCAAATGATTTCAATAACGAATTTAAAATATACAAATGGAAGTGCCATCCCCACTGGAACACCAATTAGGATTGCTGAGGGAGGCACTGTTTCTGTAACGTTTAATTTAGGAATCAATAATCCTGGTTTTGCACTAATACAAGGGGGAACCTTGTCAGTATATAGTAAATTAAATAGTAGTACAAAAATACAACATGTGTCAATTTTCTATGGTCAAAATGCTATATCAGGATCTGTGAGCAAACAATGCACAATAGAGCTAAAATCCAGCCATTTCCCTTCTGGTACAGGATCTATATATGCACAATTTTTACCGGTAAATAATAGTCCCATTTTAGGAACAAGTGTGCCTGTAAAAACGGTTCCGTTAATAACTAGTAACTACATTATAGGAAATCAAACAGTCTACGAAGGCGATCCTGTAGGTTCAATAAATGGACCAACTCCAAGTGGGGGAGATGGATTATATGCCTATAAGTGGCAGCAAAGGATTGGAAGTGCAGGTGCGTGGACAACTATATCAGGAGCAACAGGTGTTACTTTTCAACCTACAAATCTTTCAGTTTCTACAATATCATATAGAAGAATTGTTACATCATTGTTTGGTACACTTACTGATACAAGTAATGAAATAACAGTTACAATATTACCACCCGCAGCACCTATACAAAATAATACAATTAGTTTAAATGGGAATACGGTGTCAGGTAGTTTGCCAACTGGAGGCACTGGGGAGTATAAGTATAGCTGGTGGTATTCAGGGGGCGAAGAACAATTTTTATTGCCAGGTGATGGACAAAATTTAGAACTTCCTTCGTGGATACACAATGAAACATATGAAAGGTTAAATTTTTTACTTGGAGGGTTGTATATTATCAGAGTTGTAAAATCTGGAAGTAAAACGGTATGGAGTGATGGATTGAAAATTCCACTTTTGCCAACTGTAGAAAATAATACGATTAGCTTAAATGGGAATACGATTACTGGTAGTTTACCTACAGGTGGAACTGGAGAATATAATTATAGCTGGTGGTATTCAGGGGGTGAGGAACAATTTTTATTGCCGGGTGATGGACAAAATTTAGAACTTCCTTCGTGGATACACAATGAAACATACGAAAGGTTAAATTTTTTACTTGGAGGGTTGTATATTAACAGAATTGTAAAATCTGGAAGTCAAACAGTATGGAGTGATGGATTGAAAATTCCACTTTTAAATAGCAACAAAATAGCCTCTAATGAATCCACTAATATTCAAAGTGATTTGTCTGTAGAAGGACTAATAACAATTTACCCAAATCCAACATTTGATATAGTAAATTTCTCAACTGCTTTTTCTACTGATAAGGATATTGAAATTACTGTTTATTCAGAAAACTTAAAACAAGCGAAATCTGTTTTTAAAGGGCGGGTTACCCCAAATCAGACTGTAAACTGGGATATTCCTTCAAATTATTCAAAAGGGGTTTATTTTTATAAAATTTTATCAGACAATAAAGAAGTTAAATCTGGAAAGTTTATTTTCAGATAAAAGTATTTTCAATTAGTTAATAACTTGGTTTTTTTTTTTTGATAAAGAGGTTAGATTTTTCTAACCTCTTTTTTTTGAAAAATAATTTTGTGAATGTAAAAATGGTAATGTTTATTCAACAATTATTTTTTTCCAGGATTTATCATTTTCATTTTTTAGTTCAACTAAATAAATTCCTGTTTGTAAATTTTTTAAAGATACTTCAACAGTAGTAGATTTGTCCTTTACTTCGATAGTTTTAACAAGAGTTCCCATTAGAGAGTATACATTTATTTGGTCTAAACCTGTTTTTGTTTCAATGGTAAAATTTCCGTTGGATGGATTTGGATATATTGAAGAAGTTTTTAAACTAAAATCATCCACACCCAAAGTAGTAGATAAAGAAACGCCTACGTTATATCCGCGATTTCCTCCTCCGTGATTGTTTAGTGTATAACCAGCATTACTTCTTCTTGCCCAGGCAAAATCAATAGTAGTGTTATTATAATTAAAAGTGTAGTCGTTTGTATCTCCGGTTGATAAACTTCTTTCGGCCGTTATGGTTCTAATTCCCGATGTTACGGTGTTAGAAGTGACTGTCCAGCTTTGAGCTGCATCCGTACTGGGAGCAGAACCAACTCCGTTATGACTGGCATCAACTATCGTAGTGGCATTTGCATATACTAAATCTTCTCCAGGCGACATACCATCGCCTTCAGCAAAACTTCCAAATTGCAAAGCAAACCACCTGTCAGAAGGACCTGTAAGTGTGAGAGTGGCCTTTGATGTGGTATTGTTTAATGTTAAATTAGCTGTCGTATTGTTTGACAAAGCCACGTTTCCGGTAGATTTTTGCTGAGCAAAGATGCTTACACTAATTATTAAAAGTCCTAAAAGAGTAATTTTTTTCATGGTTGATTATTTTAAAAGGTTAATGATTTGTTCATTTTGAGAAAAAACAGCATATTCAAATGCTGTTTTTTCTTTGTTATCTTTAATTGTTTTATCTGCTTTATAATCTAAAAGCAATTTTACTAATTGCTCATTTTTGAATTGAACAGCAAGTGATAATGCTGTTGTTCCATTGGTGTCTGTTAAATTTGGATTGGCTTTTTTCTCTAATAATAATTTTACCAATTCAGGTTGATTTTTATAAGCTGCAGCCATGAGTGCCGTTCCCATATCCGAATTGTAGTTGATGTCTTTTACATTTTCTATTAGGAATTTGGCAACCTCAATATTCCCTCTGTAACAAGCCAGAATTAATGGACTTGTTTTACTTTCATTAAGAGAATTAATCAAATCCGGATTTGATTTGTTCAGATTTTGAATCTCCGTTAAAGTGCCGCTTCGGGCAATATCAAAAACTTTTTTTTCTTGTGCTGTAGAAGCAAGAAAACATAATAGCGCAGTAAATAAAAATAGTTTTTTCATACTAATAGCAGTTTTGAATTAATTAGGTTCCAGAACAAAATTCATGGAGACTTTTACATTCTCAGCAATTTTTCCTTTTACCAAACTTGGAATTTCAATTTTATAATCTTGTGGTTTCACTGAAATTGCGCTTGATGCCAGAATTTTTGCTCCACTTAAAGCAAGACTGATCTTCGTTTTTATCTTTTTTGTGACTCCATGTATGGTTAAATCGCCTTCTAAATCATAAGTAGTTTTTGTGGGTGATAACTTTTTAGCGTCAAAATTTAAAATCTTGCCTTTAAAAGTCGCTTTCGGAAATTGGGAAGATTCCATATAATTTTCATTAAAATGTTCTTCCATCAACGGCGCTTTAAATTTGAATGATTTTATCAAAGTCAGAGCCACAAAATCACCTGTACTCTTTTCAAGAATGCAGGAAGCTGTTTTGTTTGCTGCTGCTATTTCTTCAAAAGCGGGCATTGATGCTTCAAATTTGACTTCTCCTGTACGGGTTACCATTTTTTGTGAAAAAACCAAATTTCCCATCAATAAAAACAATGCTGATACTATTACTTCTTTCATTTTATAGAGTTTTAATTTTTATAACCTTCTTTCTGCCAAAGTATAATCATGTCAATAGTTTGTCTTGGCATAGGCCCGGATCTTGGCATGACGCTTCCGCAAGATTGTGTTTGATCAATTCTGCAAATTAAATTGCCATTTTGAGTAGCATCTTTTACCTGATCATATGTTTCTAAAGTTGGGAATCGGCCTCCAGCTGAATGACAGCCAACACAATTTGTCTGTATTATTGCCCCAATATTTGCTGTATAGGTAGGTGAAGTACTTGTTTCCTTTTCTGAAATGTCTTCATAAGTTCTGTCTGTGCAGGAAACTAAAACTGCCGCACAGGCAAATAGTAATACTATATTCTTCTTCATATTTTTAACTTAAATAATTGTTGTTTTTAAAAGGATCTGTACATGTTAAATCCAAAATAGACTTTCCCTTTGTTCCAATCTCCTGCGGCTCCCGAAAATACCGCTACATCATTCATAGGCTGGCTGTTTGAAAATACAAGCTGAAAAACGTGTCCGCCAGTTTCAATATCCAAACCAACCGTAAGCGGATTATGATACGGGTCTATTGCTTTTTCTTCTGTAATGACACGGGCAGCATATTCAAGGTTAACACTCATTCTTTTGGCAATTTTATATCGTAATCCTCCTGCTGCCGAGAATACATTTTGCTGCTCAATCGAATCGTCATATAAATTTTTATAGACATTTATAAGCCCCAATTCGACTGATAATTTTTCATTTACCTTTCTGGAAACCAATAACTGGGTTGTAAAAGCCAAACGATCCGAAAATTGTAAATTTGGATATACATCTTTTTCTAATGCGCTATTGATATCCATCGTGTTATAGCCTACAATCGTAACAGGGAAGCCATTAACTTGCTGATTAGCCATTTTATATTTGGCTGTTACCTCATAAATTTTGTTGTATGTATGTCGCGTAGCACCAAAACTCAGCCAGTTTGTTACACCATAAATTCCACCAAATTTGGTCAGGGCATTATCCAGACCAAAGAAATTATTAAATCCTTCGGACAGGTCACCAAAACGGTGGGAAACAAGCATGTACCATTCGCCTTTTGCAGCCAATTTTGTAGATTGCATATTCGCTATCTGCAATCCTTTGAAAGCTGCTGTTTCAATTTGTTTTTCATCCGATTTAACAGTATCCAGCTGGCTCAGCAAATCATCCTGGGCAAATAAATTTCCTGTCAAAAAAAACACAAGCATAAAGCCTAAAAAATTCCTCATTTCTATTTTATTAATTATTATTTATTACTGAACACTCGTCTAATTTTATCTCGCCCATCAAGTCATCATAACCTACAACTCTTCCTTTCAGGGTTATTTGCTGATCTTCTTTAATGGAGGAATCAGGCTCTTTCAAATCGCACACAATTGTATTGTCTATGATGATTTGTTTTTCGTTTATTTTGCTAACACTTCCTGTAATGGCAATTGCTTTTTCAAGGTATTTAGCATTTGACTTAGCAATATCAGAATCAAACTCTGCTATAATATTTTTTGAGGAAACATTAAAAACAGCATCTTCAGCAGATACATCTCGGGCTCCGCCATACCAAACATAGCAGTAACCAAAAACTGCAACAACAGTTATTGCCAAAACTGTTAGTATTATTTTTTTCTTCATTTTTATTTCTTTTAAAGGGGTTCAATAGTAAAAACAGCCTTGATAAGGATTACCCTACCAAAAAATTATATTTTTTAAAAAAAAGTAAAAAAGAATGAAGAAAGAGTTTTAATAAACCAATTAGTGGATTAAAAAGAAACTCTGAAACTCATATTTGGAGTTCTTTGCAGTGAGAATGTTTCGACTTCCTCTATGGAGTTCGAGAGCGAGCTTATCCTGTAATATTCGCCGATTTCATTTTTCCTGTTCAGGATGTTCAGGATAGAGATTCCTAATTTGAACTGAATTCCATTTGCAGCTTTCCATTTGTAAGTTGAAGAAAAATTAACCTGCGAAAAAATATGCAAATGCGTATTGTTTGGTCGATTGTAAACCAATACAGGATCTGAAAGATCAATTACAGAGAGGTTTGGAGAAGTTTTTGGCCTGCCGGATGACCATTTTGTTCCTAAAGCAATTTTAAAATTGTTTTTTTCATAAATCCCTGCCCACGATACTGTATGAGTCAACTCGAAATTGTTTGGAAAACGGGGATATTCATAACTCGCAAAATGGTAATTATTTTTGTTGTAAGTATAACTTAACCAGGTCAGGAAATGATTCATCTTTTTCTGAACCAGAAATTCTGTTCCTAAAACTTCATAGTCACCGGTTGTACGTACAAATTCTAATTGGTTCTGAAACCCCTGACTGGAAGTTGTAATTCCGGTAACTTTCTTATAAAAATTTTCTATGTCCAGCAGCCAGTCATTCTTTTTATAGAATAAACCCAGGGATATCTGTTTGCTTCTTTGAATTGGAATTGTTGTATTATTAGAAATAATCCAGCGTCTTTTTTCAATGCCAAAATAATCCTTTTGCAAATCAATAATTTGTTGGGAGTTTTGACTTTTTAATTCGGCAAGCAGTTCCAGATTCAAATTTTTGTTAAACCCATAATTAAACTGTATGCGGGGTTCAGGAATGTATTTTTTGAATTTTTCAATATAGTTTAATCGGATTCCGGCATTAAAAATTACTCTCGAAATTGTATCATAGAATTTTCCTTCCAAAATTAAAGAATGGGTTCTTAATACATCCTTGGTTTTACGATAGAAATCCGGGTTGCTGACTTGCTCTAAATTAGTAACCCCAATCTCGTTAAACTGATACCCATTATTAAAACTAAATTTAGGATTAATAGTATGATTGTTTTCTAAATTAACCCCGTTATTGCCCACCGTATTTTCCTGAATAACTATTTGGTTTTCATTGGTCGTTTTTTGGTTACCCAAAAGTTCATAAGAGGAATTGTAGACATTAATTTTAGTTGTATTGAAGTTATTCCAGTTTCTTTTCCATGATACATTTCCACCATAATTTTGTTGTTGCAAGATATTGTTTTCTGATTTGTTTATGTCGTTTACCGATGCGCTTTGAAAAACTTTGAGATTGTCTTTTATCGTTATAAAATCTACAATTAACTGGTCTTTCAATCCTATTTTTTGTGCATATTTAAAAGTTACATCGTAGAAGTCGAATTCCTTGTCACTTTGATAATTGATATTTTGGTCTTTAGAAAAATCCGTCATGGTAGTGTTTTGAAACACTTTATTAAAATATTCCTTGTATGTTGGGGTCTCTACAAAATCAGTAATCGATTTACGTGCTGAAATTTCAATATAAGTTTTTTTTGAAAGGTTGTATTTAGCATAAATATCAGCGTTAATCATATTGATTCCTGCACTAAAAGTATTTTTTTCTGGAGTTTCTGGAGTAGAAGAAATAGCCACGACACTTGAAACACTTTCGCCGTAAAAAGGGGAACTTCCGTTTTTGTAAATAGAAATGGTATGCGCCAAGTTGGGATTAAAAACTGATATTAAACCAAAAAAATGTCCGGTTTGAAACATTCGTATACCATTCCATAAAAATAAATTTTGATCATGAGTTCCACCACGAACATTGATACTTGCGACACTTTCGTCAAGACTATTTACACCGGGAATCTGCTGCATGGTCTGCAAGGCATCAGGTTCGATAAGTCCGGGCAGAATACCAAATTTTTTGGGTTTAATTTCAAAAGAGCCATTACCATTCTTAGAAATTCCGGAGGCCAGAATAGAGTTTGTTTTAATTTCTTCAAGTTCTGTAATTTCTGGTTCTAATATTATCTTGAGGCAATTTTTGGAATCTGAATCAGCTGGAATAATTTTTTGAGTTCTAAATCCGATATGGCTAATGGAAAAATTATTTTTAATACTTTTTCTAAATTCAAAATAGCCGTTTGAATCTGTTGTAATCAGGGAGTTATTTGCTAAATGGATATTAGCATTTTCAATAGGGTTTTTGTCTGTATTCGAAAAAACATAGCCACATATTGAGTTAGCATCTTTTTTATAGATATTAATAAATTTATTTCCGAGGTTTTCAAAAGATAAATTTGTTCTTTTTGAGAGATATTCCAGTTTTTGTTCTAAAGAGAGTGATTTTTTTGGAGGGGTTAATTGCAGTTCTGAAACATTCTCCTCGGTATAATTAAAATTTACCTGATGCTGTTGCTCAATTTTAATTAAAACTTTTTTTAATGGCATAGCTTTTCCTTTGTTCTGTGCAGAAAAGCTCAGGACAAGGAAAAACAAAAAAAGCGAAAAATGAAACTGTTTGGGACGCAACATCTATTTTTCGTCAAAAATTATTTTATTTTTTGAAACTTTTTTTGCTTTTAAATGATATGTTGTACTAATAATTTGTAGTGCCATATCTAAGTCTTTGGTAGGTAATTTTCCTGTAAACAGCGACGTTGTATCTTTGGCATTCAATTCAATTGTAACTTTATATTGTCTTTCAAGTTCGTCTAAAAGGCTTTTGATATTTTCTTTAGTAAAACACATTTGGTTGTCTATCCATCCCGGTTTTGATGATTCTACAGCGGTATTGAATTGTTTTCCGTTCTCAAAAGTCACGCTTTGTCCGTGTGTCAATACGATTTGTGTATTCCCATAGTTTACTTTTACACGGCCTTCATAGCACATTACATCAAATCTGTTTTTTCGGGCTTTAACATTAAATTGAGTTCCTAAAACCGATACTTTTCCCAGGCTGGTCTGCACTTCGAATCGTCTGCCTTTAGAAACCCTGAAATAAGCCTCACCTTCCAATTCAAGACGTCTGTTGCTGTTCCAGTTCCATTTTTTATAATTTATCTCAGAGCCTGAATTAAGGACAACTTCAGAATTATCTGGCAATGAAAAAGTTGTCTTTTCTCCAAAATTTGCTGTTTCGGTATGTGAAACAAAATTTTTCATCGCAAAAGCAATTCCAAGAGCCAAAACAAAAATTGCCGCGGCTCGGAACATCCATTTTTTGTATAACGGAATCACTTTTGGAGTCGCTTTTTTCTGCTGAAGAATGTTGGACAATATCGCATTTTCATCCAAATCATCTACTTCTAAATGAGCAGAGTAATTTTTTATTTTTTCGTATTTTTCAAAATCAGGACTTGCTTTAAATTCGGCTAATTCTTTCTCTGATAAATCATCATTGAGCCATCTGGCTAATAAATTTTTTTTCATTGTATTTAGTGGCATTATATCATTAAACAATTTGGGCTGGATTTACCCTACTTTTTATAAATCAATTTCTTTGCGTAAGCTTAACAAAGCCAGATGAATGCGTTTTTCTACAGCTTTCACGCTAATATTCAATGCTTCGGCAATTTCGCTGTATTTTTTCTTGTCAATTCGATGCATTAAAAAAGCCACACGCTGTTTTTCATTCAGGCTTTCAATGGCTTTCAAAAGTTTGTCCTGGAATTGTTTTTCTTCCAAAACAAATTCGGGACTTTCATTAGTTCTGTCTAAAGCAGTAAAACTTTTTTCATATCGCAAAACCACTTTTTGATGCGCGATTTCATTTAAAGTACTATTGTTTGCAATCGTATAAACATATGATTTTGCTTTTTCTATAGGTACAGAAGCACAGTTCTGCCAAAGTTTCATAAAGGCTTCCTGAGCTACATCTTCTGCCTGATCTTTATTACCAAATTTGTAAAAAAGAAAATTCCGAAGCGCTTTGATATGACTTTTAAAAAAAGACGAAAAAATGATTTCGTTACAGGTATTTGATTGGTTTTTATTTGGCATTAGCAGTGCTATCTTTCAATTTGGAATCTGCAAAAGTATTTGTTTTTAAATCAAGTAGGGTAAAAGCGAAGTAAATTGTTTTTATTCATGTATAGACATTTTGAATTATTCATTATTTCTAAATCCGGTTTTGCCCAAGCCACTTTCATTTTTAACATAATTTATTCTTTGTAAAAAAAGGATTACGGATGTTGGAAATAAGCCTAATTATGTATTAACCGGTGAGTAATTTACTCAAACAGATTGTTAAATTATTACCTTTGTAAAAATATAAATATGTTCCCTTTTAATAAATATTTATCAATAGTGGCTTTTCTGTTCTTATTCTCTTGCCAAAGCGAAACAGACGAACAGGGGCATAATCCTCAGACTGTTACGAACGCTTCTCCGCTCACTTCTTATTTACAAAGAGTTGCCATGGTAAAAACAGTCCAGGATAATGTAATCGACGGGTCAAGCTATTGCACTATAAAACTGCCCTATACAGTTACTGTTAATAATACAAATATTGCCATAAATACTACCGCAGATTATCAAAAAGTGTTGGATAATATTAATGCAGATACGACTGATGATGATATTGTAAAAATTGATTTTCCGGTAACAATGGTATATTATAATTATATAGAAAAATTGATTCCCGATCAGGCCGATTTTGATTCCCTAATAGATTATTGGAATATGTACCCTGATCTATTATCTAAAATTAATGGTTTAAATATCAATTATCCAATAACAATTAATATTTACAATAGTTATAATCAGACTGCAAGTTCTGTTTCTATACCTAATGATCAGGCTTTTTTTAATTTTATAAAAAATTTAAACGCCAGCCAGTATATTTCATTAAGTTATCCTATTTCAATAACAGATTATAATAATCAGACAAAATCGATAACAAATAATTTAGAGTTCGAAAATGCAATTAAATATGCAATTGACAATTGCTCAGAAAACAACATTGTATCGCTTGATTTTACAGAAGCAATAACTAATGGTTCCTGGAAGATTGCTTATTTTTTTAAGGATTCAGATGAAACTTCTTCCTATAATGGATATGAATTTGTTTTTAAAAATGACAAAACTGTGGTTGCTACAAAAGATGGAGTTTCTGCCACAGGACAATGGAATTGTAATATAGTAAACGGGGCCAAAGAGTTCAAAATATACTTTAGTTACAGTTCATTACTGCTTCATAAATTAGATTATAGCTGGGTATTATTTGAATATAATAATTCTGTAATACGCTTTCGCGACATAACTAACAGTAACTATCTTTATTTTGAAAAAAAATAAATTTATAAGAGAACACTATTAGCATCAGAATTATAGAGTATAACAAAAACCAGTTAGTTAAGCTGGTTTTTTTATTGATATTCATTAAATTTTACAAGTTGCTGACTTTGTGACTTTGTAACTTTAGTTTATATTTGCACTTCAATAAAAGAAAACAAAATTATGTTTGATAATTTAAGTGATAAGTTAGATAAAGCGTTCCATATATTAAAAGGACACGGTAAAATTACAGAAGTAAACGTTGCCGATACCTTAAAAGAAGTTCGTCGTGCCTTATTAGATGCCGATGTTAACTTTAAAATTGCCAAAGATTTTACAACCAAAGTAAAAGAAAAAGCAATTGGTCAGGATGTTTTAACAACCCTTCAGCCAGGACAATTATTGGTGAAGCTGGTAAAAGATGAGTTGACTGAATTAATGGGTGGTGATGTTGCCGGAATTAATCTTTCAGGAACTCCATCTGTGATCTTAATGTCAGGATTGCAAGGTTCTGGTAAAACGACTTTCTCAGGAAAATTAGCCAACTTTTTAAAGACTAAGAAAAATAAAAAACCACTTTTGGTAGCTTGTGATATCTACCGTCCTGCGGCGATTAATCAGTTGCATGTTGTGGGAGACCAAATAGGTGTTGAGGTTTACTCGGAGCCGGAAAATAAAAATCCTGTAGAAATTGCTCAAAACGCAATCAAACATGCCAAGGCAAACGGTTTTAATGTAGTTATTGTCGATACGGCCGGACGTTTGGCTGTAGATCAGGAAATGATGGACGAAATTGCGCGTGTACACAAAGCAATTCAGCCTCAGGAAACATTGTTCGTTGTTGATTCTATGACAGGACAAGATGCTGTAAATACAGCAAAAGCTTTCAACGATATATTAAATTTTGATGGAGTTATTTTAACAAAATTAGATGGTGATACTCGTGGTGGAGCTGCAATATCTATTAAATCGGTTGTAAACAAACCAATCAAATTTGTAGGTACAGGCGAAAAGATGGAAGCAATTGATGTTTTCTATCCGGATCGTATGGCAGAGCGTATCCTTGGTATGGGTGACGTTGTGTCGCTTGTAGAAAGAGCTCAGGAACAATTTGATGAAGAAGAAGCCAGAAAACTTCAAAAGAAAATCGCTAAAAACGAATTTGGTTTTGATGATTTCCTAACGCAGATTCAACAAGTAAAGAAAATGGGTAATATGAAAGACCTGGTCGGAATGATTCCAGGAGCTTCAAAAGCCATGAAAGATGTAGAAATCGAAGATGATGCTTTCAAACATATTGAAGCAATCATTCACTCGATGACACCAATCGAAAGGAGCAAGCCTGCAATTATCGATGTAAAAAGGAAGGCCAGAATCGCTAAAGGTTCCGGAACCAAAGTCGAGCAGGTAAATCAGTTGATGAAGCAGTTTGAGCAAATGAGCAAAATGATGAAAATGATGCAGGGACCTGGCGGAAAAAACCTGATGAAAATGATGGGAGGCATGAAAGGAATGCCAGGAGGAATGCCGAGATAATATAAAAAAGTTTCAAGTTTAAGGTTTCAGGTTATGAGGCTAAAGCTTGAAACTTTTTAATTAAAATAAAATAAGTTTCAGTTTTTTGAAACTTCTCACTTCTAACACAAAATATTTAACTTAATAGAAATGCAAATACTAGACGGTAAAAAAACATCTGAAGATATTAAAAATGAGATTGCAGCCGAAGTTCAATCGATAAAAGCAGCCGGAGGAAAAGTGCCTCATTTAGCAGCCGTTATTGTGGGAACCAACGGAGCAAGTTTAACTTACGTAGGAAGTAAAGTAAAATCGTGTCAGCAAATTGGTTTCGATTCTACTTTAGTAAGTTTACCGGAAGACATTACCGAAGAAGAGTTGCTAGCTAAAATCAAAGAACTAAACGAAGATGATAATCTTGACGGATATATCGTTCAGTTGCCTTTGCCAAAACATATTGATGAACAAAAAATTCTTTTAGCAATCGATCCTGATAAAGATGTTGATGGTTTTCACCCAACAAACTTTGGAAGAATGGCATTGGAAATGGAAAGTTTCATTCCTGCAACTCCATTTGGAATTATGGAATTGCTTGAACGTTACAAAGTAGAAACTTCAGGAAAACATACTGTAGTGATTGGAAGAAGCCACATCGTAGGACGTCCAATGAGTATTTTAATGAGTCGTAAAGGAAATCCTGGTGATTCAACCGTTACCCTGACACACAGCCGAACTAAAAACTTAGCAGAATTTACTAAAAACGCCGATATTATCATTACAGCTTTAGGAGTTCCTGAATTTTTAAAGGCAGATATGGTTAAAGACGGAGTCGTTATCGTAGATGTTGGAATTACCCGTGTAGACGATGCATCAAATCCAAAAGGGTATGTAATAAAAGGAGATGTTGATTTTGACGGAGTAAGCAAAAAATCATCATTTATCACACCGGTTCCGGGTGGAGTAGGGCCAATGACAATCGCAATGTTATTGAAAAATACATTGCTAGCTCGTAAAATGAGAAGTGCAGGAAAATAATCCTGCAAACAATTTATAAACAAAGCCTGCTTATTTAGCGGGCTTTGTTGTTTTTAATATATAATTAATAGTTTAAAATTTCGGTTCTTGATAATAAAAGATACTTTTGCACCACTTAAAAAACACTTCTCCAAATGGACGATTATGATTCGTTAGTATTAAATTAAAGTAGCTTTTGAAATTTCAAAATGCTGCAATAAACACCTGTATTTTGAAATGAAAGTCTTTTACTCAAACAACAACGGATTAATCCAAATCCCAAAATGGACGCCAAACTGCTGGATCAATATCGAAGTCCCAACAGAAACAGAAAAGGATTACTTACTCGCAGAACTTCAAATTCCCGAAGCCTTTTACAATGATATCGAAGATATCGACGAAAGACCACGTATCGAAATCGAAGACGGGTGGACTTTAATTATCATGCGCGTTCCTATAAAAAGCGACGATGTAAAATTACCTTTTCAAACCATTCCGCTTGGGGTCATTTTTAAAGATGAAATATGCGTAACCATCACTTTTTACAAAACAGAAATCATCTCTGATTTTGTTTTGTACTCACAGCGTAAAAATATCGAAATAAAAGACAATCCAGATTTGGTTTTGCGATTACTGCTTTCTTCAAGCGTATGGTATTTAAAATACCTGAAACAAGTCAATCAAAAAATAAAACTCGCCGAAGATAATTTGGAAAAATCCATTAAAAATGAAGAATTGCAGGCATTGCTTCAAATCGAAAAATGTCTGGTATTCTTTATCACCTCCTTAAAAGCAAACGATGTTTTATTTCAACGCATTAAAAACTTAAAGGCCCACAAAGCAGACTATGATTCAGATTTGCTCGAAGATGTCGAAATAGAGTTAAGTCAGGCGCAGGACACTGCCAATATTTACAGCAATATCTTAACCGGAATGATGGATGCTTATGCTTCGGTAATTTCGAATAATATGAATAACATCATGAAACAAATGACATCGATTTCTATCATTTTAATGATCCCAACACTAATTGCCAGTTTGTACGGTATGAACGTTCCAAATGGTCTTGAAGAAAGTAAATATGGTATCTGGATTCTTCTTTTAGTTTCGGTTTTATTGTCAGCTTTTGGAGTGTTTTTATTCAAAAGAAGAAGATGGTTTTAATAGAAAATCAAAAATAAAATAGCAAAGCCTGTTCATTCGAATGGGCTTTATTGTTTGTTATCTGGGCGTGACCGTATTTACAAAAGGCGCTATTTAACATACCGCTTATGCGCGCCTTTCGCAAATACGGTCGGGCTATCCATGCTACTTCGGTAGCTAATTCCTATCCCTCACGCAGCTCGTAGTTAATTAGACCGTGCCGTTTTTATCCTCAAAAAACTTTGTAGTATTTAAGTTGTATTTGTTTAAAAGTTTTAAAAAAAGAGTATAATAAATATGCTAAGTAAGATTTTTTTTAAAATTAATTGTTTATTAGAAAAGTTTTCTTTTCTTTGTGTACTACAAAACTAGTACACTAATAAAATATATTATATGATAAATATTCAACATTTAACTTTTCAGTACAAAAAGCAAGATGCTTTGTTTACTGATTTGTCTTTCCAGCAGGGAAAAGGAAGTATTGTGGGATTATTGGGCAAGAATGGTGCTGGCAAATCCACATTACTTAAATTAATTTCTGGTTTGCTTAAACCACAAACGGGGGAATTAGTGATTAAAGGTTTTAAGCCCTTTGATAGATTGCCCAATTTTTTGTCGGACATCTATATGGTATCCGAAGAGTTTTCGTTTCCTTCAATAAGCATTGCAGTTTATTTGAAAGCAACAGCTCCTCTGTATCCAAAATTCGATTATGAAAAAATGAATCGCATTATACAGGAATTCGAATTAGATCCTAAAAAAAATCTGAACGGACTTTCACATGGACAGCGCAAAAAATTCCTTATTGCCTTTGCTCTATCCACCAATTGTAGTTTGCTGATTCTGGATGAGCCAACAAATGGTCTGGATATTCCATCTAAGAGTTTGTTTCGAAAAATATTGGTGAGTTCTGTTTCCGATGAACAATTGGTTTTAATATCAACCCATCAGGTAAAAGATATAGAAACGGTAATTGATACTATTGTAGTGCTTGACGGAGGAAACATAGTTTATAACGAATCGGTATTTACCATCAGTCAGCAATTGCAATTTAAAACAGTTTCAAGCTTATCAGATATTGAAAGTCCTATATATCAAGAGAAATGTCTTGGAGGCTATCGCATCATGATGGAAGCTAGTCAACTGGAAGAAACGGAAATAGATATCGAATTGCTTTTTAACGCAATCATCAATAAAGTAACCTTAAAATCAGAAAATCATGTCGTTTAATAACTATTTTAATTTAAAGAGATTTGGCTGTTTATTGAAGCAGGATTTACTAATCAATAAAACAAAATATCTTCTCACTATTTTAGGATTAGGACTTGTAACCTATTTATTAAGTTATTGGTTTCTTAATGTTAGTAAATATAATATGATTGAATTCAAATATTTAATATATCAAAATTACATGATTAGTTTCGCATTTTATATGATCTTAGTTGGTGTTATAGTTGGTACGGCATTTCCTGATTTGACAGATAAAATTAAATCGGGGAATTATTTACTGAATCCAGGTTCAACTCTTGAAAAATTAATACTCCAGTTTCTAATTAGATTTGGATTGTTTATTCCTATTGCATTAATTATATTTTGGATTGCAATTCGTTTAGCTAAAGCTTCTTTAACTGCTGGAGAATCGGGCTTGGATCCTTCCTTAATTCCTTATTTTGAATTTCGTTTTGTGATTACGAGATGGCCTAATCAAATTTGGGATGTCTGGCAGATATTATTTGGGATTTTTGGTTTGTTTTCTTACGGAGCTTATCTTTTTGCAGGTGCAACATATTTCAAACATTATGCTTTGGTAAAAACAGTAATTCTTTCAATCGTTATTTTGCTTATTTCTATTTCATTCTCAATGCTATTATCGAATATTTTTTATCCTAATGAAACCCATGGTTTTGATATTCAATTAAAAGAGTATGCTGTAACAGAATACCTATCTAGTTATGAAGTATTCTTTTTAGCCCTATCGATGCTTTCCTGGATATTCTTTTTTGTGATAGCTTATTTTAAATTAAAAGAAAAGGAGGCTTAATATGGATTTTAAATCAACAAAAGGAATATATCTCCAAATAGTAGATAACCTTTGCCAACAAATTTTAGAAGGACAACTGAAAGCGGGCAATCGGGTGGTTTCGGTTCGGGATTTAGCAGCAGAATTTGAAGTCAATCATAACACAGTCATGCGTGCTTACGCTAATTTGCAGGAAACCCAAATTTTTGACAATAAAAGAGGAATCGGCTTTTTTGTTTCTGAAAAAGCATTGGAATTGATAAAGATGAATGAAAAGGCAAATTTTTTTGGTCAGGACCTGCCGGATTTTATTCTTAAAGTAAAATTACTGCAGCTTAATAGTACCGATTTAAATGAATTATTAGCAGCTATTAAAAATAACGATGATGAAATCGCCAAAAAATAACTTGTAACAAAGCAAAAATAAATCAATAATGGCAATAATATATTTGACCTTTAACCAATAAAATTACAAATATGAAAACAAGTAATATCATAATCACCTCTTTCTTAATCTTTCTTTTTAGCGGTATTATCTTACTGTATATGGGTTCAAAATACTATGATAATCCAACCAATTTTTTAAGTGAAGAGAAACCGTTGTCTTCTTTTTCTGTAGTAGTTGCTGAGCCTGGCACCATTTTTAATTTAAAAAGTGGTAAAGAAAACAAAGCCCATCAGCTTTATTTGAAAGGTACTGTCCCTAATATTACATCTTTTGAAGTTCGGAACGATACACTTTTTATCTCTTCGAAAGAATTAAAAAAAGACGAAGTGATACATACTAAAAATGTAACGGAAGTTTTTTGTATAAACACGAAAAGTATTGTGGCTAAAGAAAACTCAGTTATTCGATTGTTAGGGCTTCAGGCTGATACTTTAAATCTTGCCATTAGAAAATCACATTTAGAATGGAGGGGATTTACGAAAGTAGCTTTATTGTATGTTGAAGGTCGGGATTCTTATGTTTTTTTAGAAGGTAAAAAACTGGATAAAATAGATGTGAAATTAGATAAAACACAATTGAATATCGATTCTAAAAAAAATGTAAAAAGCATATCAGGAAAAATAAAAAACACCTCTACTTTTGATTGTCCAAGCAGTATGGTTGTGAATCTTGAATCTGATAAATCAAGTAGAATATACTTGGCTAATTAGCTTAATATATTTACAAAAACAGCATTAAAAATAGTAAAGCATTATGTAAAAACTCCTTAGTGGCTATTATAGTTGACTAAATGAATTAGGAAGATATGCGTCCATAATAACCCCAATAAGAAGATATTAGCTTATTGGGATTTTTTTTGACCAACTTATTTAGAGCAGAGTTAATTCTTAAGCAAATTTCAATTCATTTAATTTTTTAAAAAATGTTGTTTGACATATTGTTATTCCATAATAATTAGTAACTTTGCAATACAAAGTACTTTAATTATGAATCAGAAGCACCAGGAAGATTTAGCACACATTCGTTCTATGATGGAACGCTCTTCAAGATTTATATCCTTAAGCGGACTCTCAGGAGTTTTTGCAGGTTTATCTGCTCTTATTGGCGGACTGTATGTTTATCAACTATTCAAAGCGAATGGACTTGAATATTTTGACGGATATCATAAATTGTATGCAGTTGATTTGGTGTCAGAATTATTTTTCATTGCCTTTATTATATTAGTATTTGCACTTACTTTCGGAATCTTTTTTACCATCAGAAAAAGCAAAAAATATAATTTGCCTATTTGGACATCTGCAACAAAAAAGATGTTGTTAAATTTAGCTATTCCGCTTGTTACTGGCGGTATATTTTGTCTGGCACTTTTGTATCACGAAATTTACGGTTTAGTTGCCCCGGCTACATTGATTTTTTATGGCCTGGCTTTGATAAATGCTGAAAAGTATACTTTTTCAGATATAAAATATTTAGGTTTTTCTGAATTGATTTTAGGATGTATTTCTCTTTTCTATATTGGATATGGTTTAATTTTTTGGATCATAGGTTTTGGTATTTTACATATCTTGTACGGACTAATAATGTTCAAAAAATATAAATAAACCAATGGGAATCATTGATAAATTAAATAAAGATTTTGAAAGCCGTGTCAGATTGGGTATTATGTCCATTCTGATGGTTAATGAATGGGTTGATTTTACAGAAATGAAAGGTTTATTGAATATAACTGACGGTAATTTGGCCAGCCATTCATCAGCACTTGAAAAATCTGAATATATAGAAGTTAAAAAGGAGTTTGTTGGTAAAAAGCCAAAAACATCCTACCGTGTTACTGAAAGAGGTCGTTTAGCCTTCAAAGAACACCTGTCGTACCTTGAAAAATTAATGAAATCCTAATAACCAAATTTTTTTGTCTAATTACTTTGAAAAACAAAGTACTTTTAAATTTAATATTATGAAATCGCCAATAAAAATAACCAATAAACAAAAGGCGATAACATAATTGACCAACAATAAATAAATTCTACAATTATGAAAAAACATCACATTATTTTAGCTTGCAGTTTAATATTCCTACTGCTTTTTTACAAAGAAGATCTTGGCGTTAACCTTGCCATATTTGGATTAGTCTTAACGGGTTTTATTTGTTATTTCTTTCAGGATCGGTTTTCTGAGCGGTCACATTTGATCTTGGTCGTAACCTCAATTTTGTCTTGTCTGGCTTTTGCCTGGTATGGGGATTTCACTTCTTTTTTGGCCTTAGCATTGTCTTTGCTTTTTTTACAGTTTAAAACCCAGGATGTAAAACTTAAAACTGTGCAGATTTTTCCGCTTATCTTTTTAAACGGAATAGCTTCATTAGGCCGAATATTCATGTTTAAGCAATGGCTTCCTGAAAAGAAAATCCATAATGATTTCGCTAAAAAACTGGTAGCCTTCGTTATTATTCCGACAATTTTCCTTGTGCTTTTTTTCATCGTTTATTCTTTTGGAAGCAATCATTTCTCTTCATTGTTTACAGATTATACATTAGATATTGATATTCCGCAATTGTTAATAATTGGTATTCTGGGTTTCTATATTTCTTTCACTTTTTGGAATTATTGGGTTCCGGAAGTTTGTTATGAAAAAAATGAATTACTTGATAATGATTTCAAAAATATTTCTGAAATCAAAAATCAAAATACATTTTCGTTTCTTGATTTGGACTTCGAAAGAAAAAGTGGCGTAATCACTTTAGTAATGCTGAACCTGATGCTTTTAGTATTTATTGTAACCTATAATTACGAGCAGTTTTTCCAAATAATAGAAAAATCTCAATTGAGTGCGGCAACACACGAAAGAGTAAATTCAGTAATCTTTTCAATTGCTATGGCCGTGGGTGTGATTTTGTTTTATTTTAAAGGCGGATTCAACTTTGATGAAAAAGCAGTTCCGCTAAAAAGACTGGCCCGAATCTGGATTTTTTTAAATGGCATTTTGATTGTAAGCACGATTATTAAAAATTCAGAATACGTTTCATTTTACGGTTTGACTTACAAACGTTTGGGAGTGTATGCCTTTTTAATATTGGCAATTATTGGTTTGGTTTACGCTTTTCTAAAAATTGCAAAGCAAAAAACTAATGCGTATCTGGTAAATCAAATGGTTTGGTACTTTTATGGAACGATTCTTTTATGCAGTTATGTTAATTGGGGGAATTTGATTACCCAATATAATATTTCGGTAAACAAAGGTGTAGAGCAGCGTTTTCTAAGAAATTTAAATTTTAATCATGAGGCATATTTTGAATATTTTAAACTTCACCCGGAACAGATGCAAGATAAATATGATTATAAGCAAGGCTATGAAAAGAGTTTAGATAACGAAACTATTTTATCCAAAACACTCTATTTTGAATTCTTAGATAGTTGCAAATAAATAAAATACAAATGAAACAAATTGTAATTGCATTTTATTTAGCAATACCAGAAATTATTTGCTTAATAGGGCTACTGATTATCATTTTTTATTATAAAATGTTGAAAAATAATAGATTGTTTTGGAATGAATTAAAATTATCACCAAGCGTATGAAGACAGAAGATATATAAAGTTAGGAAGACAAACAGCAGTAATTTCGTTCTTGCTTGGATCAAGTATTTTCGGACTTTACTTTATGACTTCTTCGTTTGAACTACTTTATCTGGGTTATGGTTTAACCATATGGATAGGTCTTGTAAATCTTGGAATATTATTTATACTTTTAGTGAAGGCTATCAAGGACAAAGACAACCGAAAAAAACTATTTACCACCTGTGGACTAATGTTGCTCAATATTCCTGTAATGTTAATTTATGTTTGGCTTACAATTATTCTGCTTGGTACAATGAGAATTACTTTTACCAACTCAACACAGACAACTTTGACAAACATAAACATTGTTGGTTGCGGTGGTGGACATATTGATAAATTAGAAAGTGGAAAAAGTGAAACGGCATGGTTAAAATAACAGGTGACTGCTCGATAAGTATCGATTATTTGTCTGATGGAAACCGAAAGCAAGAAAGCGTAGCAGGATATGTCACTACTACTATGGGACAAAAAATGAAACATAATATTGGCGGACAAAACGAAGAACAATTTTGAGATACTAAATAAAAAGCAATAAATCCTACTCCATTCCAGAGTAGGATTTTTTTATAAAATATTGATTTACTTTTATTTATGATGTTTTTATTTAACGTTTAAAGTCAATATTTACCGTTTAATAACTTGTAAACAAAAGTTATTAGGAAATACTTTACTATATTTGGTTCTTAAAATTCGCTTATTTTGACAGTTAAATATGCCTTAATTAGCAATAGATTTAAAATATTAATTAACCCTAACCCTAAAAATTATTACCATGGAAAAAACTACTCTTTATTCTAAAGATGAAAAAATTTACCCACCAGGCAAATGTATTAAAAGTGCAACTAAACCTAAACTAACGCAAAAACCTATAAGTTTTCCGGAGAATACTTCAATAATTCCTTTCTCTCCTATAGTTCAGGCTACTTTTACAGATCCTGATACACTACAAGTTAGAGCTGTTTTTTTGGTATCAACCAATACAGCACTAAATAATGATAAATTAGCATTTGACATTTATCAAAATTGGTATGTGGATCTTGATGGAAAGCGTCAGTTGCAATTTTTTATAAGCTATGATATAGAGGATACTTTAAGTGAAAATTTTGATGTTTACGAGATTAGTTTTAAGGCTGTAAAAGATCCTTATGAGAAGGAAGAGAATCCATTTATGAGTGTGAAAACCATTCAAACTTTTCTTTGGGATATAGATCCTGTAACATCTAGAGGAACTGAGACGGTTGTTCATACAATCGGTTAATAATGATGGTGAAAGATAAAAAAAAAGGAATATTTTTTTTAGTTTTCTTATTATTAATTTCTTTTCCTTATAATCTTTATTCTCAAGAAGCGTCTGAGGTTCTATTGAATAGTAAAATAAAAAAAAATATAGTTAAATATAAAGAAGAAATTGATTTTAATAAAGCCCAAAAATTCTTTTTTGAAAAAAAATGGGATTCTACGTTGATTTATTCAATGAAACAACTTAGTAAGAACAATTCTTTAGAATTAAAGAATTATTGTCATTATTTTAGAGCTGTTAGTTTTTTAAGGAAAAAGCTTTTTAAAGAAGCAAAAAATGAATTAAAAATTGTTTCAAAGAAATTTGTCTTTTACCCTAATGTCAGTTTTTATTTAGGAGAAATAGCATTACAGCAAAATGACTTTAAGCTTGCTTTAGTATATTTTAATTTTATTGAAAAACTTCCTGAAAACAGTTATAATTTTAAAAAGGGTGATGTTTTCCAGAATATTGGATTGTGCTACTTACATCTTAATGAATTTGATAAATCGGAAGAATATTTAATTAAGTATTCTACATTAAAAGAAGTTCAAAAAGATACCTTATTACTTGTAGAATCATATATTGGGCTTGCTTCTTTGTATTATCAACAATATAAAGACAAGGAAGCAATTGCTTATTTTACAAAAGCTTATCACTTGTCCAAAAAAGTAAAAGCATTTGAACTGAAACGTACAGCTACTTTAAATATGGCAGTAGTTGAGGAAAATAGAAAAAACTTTCCCTTAGCCTTAACGTACAGAAAAGAATACGAAGCATGGAAAGACTCTCTAAACGACCAAAATAAAGTCTGGGCAATTGCAGATCTCGAAAAGAAATTTGCTGTCAAACAAAAACAAAAAGAAGTCAACGTTCTTGCTGCTGAGAATAAAGCAAAAATAGCCGAAAGAAATGGGTTTCTCATTTCTTCGGTTTTATTGTTTATCATGTTTGGAGCCGGAGTTTATTTTTACAGGCAAAAAATTAAAAATAACAAGATCATTCTAGCACAAAAGAATCAGCTGGATGAATTGAACGCAACAAAGGATAAATTGTTTTCTATAGTAAGTCACGATTTACGATCATCTGTAAATGCTTTAAAAACCAGTAACAGTAAATTAATAGAAAATCTGGAAAGTAAAAACTACACAGAACTCGATGTTTTACTGCACAAAAACAGTTCAATTGCCAGTGGTGCATACAATTTATTAGATAACCTTCTTAATTGGGCTTTACTGCAAACCCAGCAAGCCTATTTTTATCAGGAATCATTGCATCTGTCTAGTATTGTACAACATGTCGAATACAATTATAAACCTTTGATGTTAAATAAAAACATCAATTTTAAAAATAAAGTATCAACTGCAGATTATGTATTTGCAGATTTGGATTCCCTTAAAATAGTGATCCGAAACCTGTTGGACAATGCTATTAAATTCTCTCAGGAAAACGGAACGATTTCCATTTATACACGCCCTTCATCAGAAGATTTTTGTTATTTGGTTATAGAAGATAACGGATCAGGAATGAACGACACGACGAGACAAGAATTATTGAAAGATACCGTTTTGCTTTCTAGAAAGAAAAACGATGATGCCATAGGAACCGGTTTAGGACTGCAGTTATGTAAAAGCATGATTTATAAAAATGGAGGCAAACTCGAAATAGAAAGTGAAGAAAATGTGGGAACAAAAATGATTATTGCTTTACCAAAGTTTAAAAACCATGGATAATATAAATGTACTTATTATAGAAGATACACCTGCCGAAAGTGATGCGCTTGTAAAAGTGCTTACCGAAAACAATTATAATATTGTTGGAGTAGCCCGAACGCATCAGGAAGCACTTACCCTATTTTATCAAAATTCAATAGACATTATAGTTATTGATGTTTTTCTTGACGGAAAACCAGATGGAATCACCTTTGCAGAAACGATCAATATTGTGCCTAACGGACAAAAGCCATTCGTTTTTTTAACCAGTTCTAAAGACAGACAGATTTTTGACAGAGCTAAACTGACCAAACCATTTAGCTTTTTATTGAAACCTTTTAATGAACTTGAAATTCTCTATGCACTTGAAATGGCTTTAGAGAAATTTTACGAACAAACAAATGTTTTTCATAGTGAAGATCAAAATACGGTAATAAGCAGTGATACTCTTTTTATCAAAAAAAACAAGGTTTTAAAGAAAGTTCAAATCAAGGATATTTTGTACATAGAAGTGGAAGACCGTTACTGCAATATCATTACTGAAACAGAAAAATTTGTTATTTTGATATCTTTAACTAAAATTATTCAACTGTTGGATCCTGCTAAGTTCTGCCAAACACATCGTAATTACATCGTCAATCTTAATAAAATTGAGCAAATAAATGTAAACGATAATCTTATCATTTTAAAAGGAGATCATAAAGTAACTTTGAGTGATAAGTATAAAGACTTCGTAAAGAACTTTCGCATTTTAAAGTAATTACTTTGCTTTGAGGAATATAACAAACTAAAAATCCTTCAGATGATCTCTGAAGGATTTTTAGTTTTATAAGAATCAATAATCTCCTTTTTTCTTAAATCGGGGATCATGTTTTGAAATGAATTCTGTTCTTCGTGTAGCACGTATCGGCGCTTCTGCTTTTGGTAAGCTGGCTTCTTCGGTTTTGCTTGATGGCTCAATTAATTCATTTAATTCCTTGATTTCAGCATCTGTCAAATCGCGATAACGCCCAACAGGAATATCCAAAGAGATATTAATGATTCGGATACGTTTCAGCGCTGTTACATCGTAACCTAAATACTCGCACATTCTACGGATCTGGCGGTTTAAGCCTTGTGTCAGGATAATTTTGAACGTGTATTTACTAATTTGTTCTACTTTGCATTTTCGGGTAACGGTATCTAAAATTGGGACACCATTTCCCATGCGTTGTATAAAACGATCCGTAATAGGTTTGTTTACCGTTACGGTATATTCTTTTTCGTGGTTGTTTCTGGCACGTAAAATCTTGTTTACGATATCGCCATCATTAGTCATAAAAATTAGTCCTTCACTGGCTTTATCTAATCTTCCAATTGGAAAAATGCGTTTTGGATAATTGATATAATCGACAATATTGTTTCGGACTTCAAGATTGGTTGTGCATTCAATTCCAACTGGTTTGTTAAAAGCTAAATACACCATCTTTTCGTGTTTTTCAACGATTAGTTTTCCATCTATACGCACTTCATCATCAGGTGAAACTTTGGTTCCCATTTCAGGCACAACACCGTTTATGGTTACGCGTCCTTCTTCGATGAGTTTATCAGCTTCACGACGAGAACAATAACCTGTTTCTCCAATGAACTTATTAAGGCGTTTTAGATTTTCTTCCATAATGCAAAAGTAAGGATTTTGAAGATGAGTATGGTAAAATGACAACCAAAAATTATGATTGCAGCCTGTTTAGGTACTATCTTTAATTCCTAATTTATTTTACTGTTTTTTCTATATTTGTAT
>NZ_CAMLDD010000006.1 GCF_946478785.1 uncultured Flavobacterium sp. | reverse complement strand
CTTTCTTTCCATAAAAATGCCCCCAAATAGTGTCTAACTTTTTGGGGGCAGTTCAAAGTCAGGCCTTTTTTATTTGTAAAAGTTTTTTGCCACTAATTTCACTAATTTTCGCTAATTGAAATGGCTTGAAATTGTTGTGTTTTTACCACAAATTGCACAAATTTTCACAAATTAAAATATTTGAAGGTTTGAACTTATTTTTTGCTATAGATTCCTATAGATAATAGGATTTTTAATTAATTTCTCTCGCAGATTTTGCAGATCTAGCAGATGTAGGAATCTAAATTTTAATGCCAAATCTGCGGGATTTGCGGGAGAATTTATAAAGTAAAAGAATTCATTTTTAGCCCTTAGTCTGTGGCAAACCTCTTTTAAGAGCAATCAAAATAATAATTTGTGAAAATTTGTGTAATTCGTGGCAAACATTCTCAATCCATAACAAACATTTTTTATTTTTAATGAATCTTATATTTCCTTAAAATGAAAATCCTCTACAGCTTTCTTATTTTTTTTACGATCATTACAATTGGTTTTTCTCAATCAAAACAAAAAGAAAGTTCTCTTTTAGAAAATGGCGTTTCAGAACAATTGGCTATTTTTCGTAAACAGCAAATCTCCAATGTTTCTTATGAATTATCTTTTGAAATTCCGAATCAGAAAGAGCGGGATATTATTTCCAATTTAAATTTAGATTTGACTTTGTCAGATTTGAGTCAGCCTTTGTATTTGGATTTTAAAGAGAAATCTGAAAAAATAAAATCAGTTTCTGCAAACGGAAAAAATATTCCCATTCTACACGAAAAAGGACATATTATTATTCCTTTTGAAAGTTTGATTTCCGGAAAAAATAAAGTTATAATTTCATTTATCGCCGGCAATTTATCATTAAACAGAAATGATGATTATTTGTACACTTTACTGGTTCCGGATCGCGCTAGTACGCTGTTTCCGTGTTTTGATCAGCCGGACATTAAAGCAACTTATAAACTGAGTTTGTCTGTTCCAAAAGACTGGACGGTTTTGGCTGGAGCCGATGTTACAGCCAAAGTTGAAAAAGGTGATTTTACTTCGTACACTTTTGGTGAGTCAGATAAAATGAGTACGTATTTGTTTTCTTTTGTCGCCGGAAAATTCAATAGTGTGACGCAGAAGCCGGGTTTGGAAATGACTTTTCTATACCGTGAAAATGATAAAGGCAAAATTGAAAGCAGTACCGATACGATTTTCAGTCTGCATCAGCAGTCTTTAGATTTTTTAGAAAAATACACCAATTATAAATTTCCTTTTCAGAAACTGGATTTTGCCTCGATTCCGGGTTTTCAGTATGGCGGAATGGAGCATGTGGGTTCAATTCAGTACCGCGAATCTACGTTGTTTTTGGATAACAGTGCGACTGACAGTGAAAAACTAAATCGTGCAAAACTGATTGCCCATGAAACCTCGCATATGTGGTTTGGCGATCTGGTAACGATGAAATGGTTTGACGATGTCTGGATGAAAGAGGTATTTGCGAATTTCATGGCAGACAAAATCATGAACCCAATTTTTCCCAAAGTCAATCATAATTTGCAGTTCTTTTCAGCACATTATGCCAGCGCTTATGCAGAAGACCGGTCTTTGGGAACTCATCCGATCAAACAGAATTTGGCTAATTTGAAAGATGCCGGTTCACTTTACGGGAGCATTATTTACAACAAAGCACCTATTATGATGCGTCAATTAGAAGCTTCGATGGGTAAGGAAGCTTTTCAGAAAGGAATTGAAAAATACATTAAAAAATACGCCAACGACAATGCCGACTGGAATAATCTGGTGGGAATTCTCGATGAAGAAACTTCTCTGGATATGCAAAAATGGAGTGAAGTCTGGGTCAACAAATCCGGAAGAGCTATTTTCTCGGATAAAATTGAATACGACGCTCAAAACCGAATTTCTACATTTGAAATTGAGCAAAATGCAGAAGACAAATCCGAAAATATCTGGCCTCAGGTTTTTCAGATTGGGTTAATTTATGCGGATAATGTAAAAGTATTAAATGTTACGATAAAAGATAAAAACCTTCTGTTGAGAGAAGCTGTCGGACTTGAAAAGCCGCTTGGCATTATTTACAATTATAATGGTTTTGGATATGGTGTTTTTCCGCTTGACGGGAATAATTTAAATTATATTGCAACATTGAAAGATGAGGTTGCCAGAGCTTCTTCATACAGCAATCTTTATGAAAATATGCTGATTGGAAATGTCTCGCCACAAAAAGCTTTTGATTGTTTATTTAGAGGAATTCAAAAGGAAGAAAATGAATTGGTTTTAAGAATTGCATCTAATAATTTGAATACGATTTATTGGAGATTCTTTACAGAAAAACAGCAAAATAAAGTTCAAAAAGAGCTTAGTTCTGCCTTGTTTACATGTTTGTCTACCAATTTATCTCCAAATATTAAAAAGACTTTATTCAATTTATTCAGTTCCATTGCACATTCAAATTCGGCGAAAGCCAAATTATATCAGATATGGAACAAAGAAATTGTGATTCAAAATCTAAAATTAAATGAAGATGATTACACGAATATGGCAATGAATCTTGCTATTTTCAAGCATAAAAAAGCAGATGAAATTTTACGGAGAGCCAAAACTGCCATTACAAATCCGGACAAACTGAAACGTTTTGAGTTTTTATTACCTTCATTATCCAAAGACGAATCGGTTCGGAATGCTTTTATGGAATCGTTAAAAGACGATAAAAACAGGGAGAAAGAATCCTGGGTTTCTATTGCGCTGGCAAATATTCATCATCCGCTGCGTCAGGAAAATTCGCAGAAATACATTCGATTTTCATTAGATTTGACAGATGAAATTCAGCGTACGGGAGATATATTTTTTCCAAAAGACTGGCTGAGTAATACAATTGGAAAATATTCTTCGAAATATGCTTTTGATGAAGTGCAGCGATTCTTAAAAGAAAACCCTAATTTTAGTCCGATATTAAAACGAAAATTATTTCAGGCAACTGACGCTTTATATCGCGCTCAAAATATTAAAAAAGAAACCGAATGAAAATCGAATCGGAAATAGAGAAAGTCTCCAGTTTTCAGCATCTTGAAATGCTGGCGAATCAGGTTGTGGAAGGTTTTATATCCGGAATGCACAAGAGTCCGTTTCATGGATTTTCGGCTGAATTTGCCGAGCATAAAGTCTATAATGTAGGAGAAAGCACGAAACACATCGATTGGAAATTATTTGCTAAAACCGATCGTTTGTACACGAAACGTTTTGAGGAAGAAACCAATTTACGCTGTCATATTATTGTCGATAATTCTTCGTCGATGCATTATCCGGAACTCAAATCGAATCAGCCTTTTTACGAAAAAAAGATTGGCTTTGCCGTTTTGGCTTCGGCAGTTTTGATGAACATTTTAAAGAAACAACGAGATGCCGTTGGTATAAGCGTTTTCTCGGACAGTTACGAATATTACGCTCCAGAAAAAGGAAGCGATCGTCACCATAGAATGCTCCTAAATAAATTGGAACAATTATTAGAACAGCCAAAAGTCAAAAAAACTACTGATACCATTACCTATCTGCATCAAATTGCGGAGAAAATGCATCGTCGTTCAATGATTATATTGTTTACGGATATGTTTCAGTCAGAAGATGATGAAAACCTGTTTAACGCCTTGCAGCATTTAAAGCACAATAAACATAAAGTGGTTTTATTTCATGTAGTGGACCATGAAACCGAGCTGAAATTTGATTTTGATAATACACCCAGAAAGTTTATTGACTTAGAATCAGGGGATGAAGTATCGATTTTTGCCGATAATGTTAAAGTTGAATATGAAAAAAGGGCAGGAGAGTACTTTAAAAAACTCGCTTTAACCTGCGCCAAGAACCAAATAAAGTACGTTCCGGTGAATGTTGGCGATAATTTTGAAAAAATCCTGACAACATATTTGGTTGAAAAACAAAACTTTGGCTAAGTGTTTAAAATAATTATTCAATTTTTTTAGCAAAAGGCTTGCAGAAATGAAAATCTGTACTATCTTTGCAACCGCAATAACGCAGAGGTTTGGTAGTTCAGTTGGTTAGAATACATGCCTGTCACGCATGGGGTCGCGGGTTCGAGTCCCGTCCAGACCGCAATATTGGGAGAAGCCTTTCTTAACGGAAAGGCTTTTTTGCCCAAATACGGTATCTAAGATTAGTTGTGTTGTTTGCTACGACTTTGTAACTCGTAGCTCGGTTTAGTAGTTAGACCAATGAAAAGCTTTCCACTTTTGTGGATGGCTTTTTTGATTTAACGCTTTTTGCGAATTGGATCATATAATATAAGTTCATTTAAAACTTCCGTAAAAGCAGAGCTGTAATTATCATAAACCATAAAATTTCACCATTTAAGAATGTAAAAATTGCCGAAAAAGTTTAGGTGCTTTTTATTAAATGAACTTATATCACTTATATGGTGGGAAAAATACATTCTACTTCAATAGAAATCAAATGGTTAAAAAATTAACGTTTTTATTTGTTTAAAAAACGTGAAAAACCTTGTAGAATCAAAGTTCTATTGTATTTTTGCAGTCACAATAAGCAGTGGGTTTGGTAGTTCAGTTGGTTAGAATACATGCCTGTCACGCATGGGGTCGCGGGTTCGAGTCCCGTCCAGACCGCAATATTGGGAGAAGCCTTTCTTAACGGAAAGGCTTTTTTGATTTATATATTTTTTCACGCAGATTTTGGCATATTAAAGCAGATTTATTTTTTTTATAATTGATATGCTTAAATCATTTTTAAATCTGCGCAAAACAAACTTTGCGCCTCTGCGTCCCTGCGCGATTCAAAAAATCAGATGTCATAAATTGTTTAGAAAGAATTTCTCACGCAGATTTAGCAGATTAATTGGAGAGCTACAATAAATCATTTCAAATCTGCTTAAATCATTTTTAAATCTGCGTGAAACAAAACTTTGCGTCTCTGCGACTTTGCGCGATTCAAAAAAAACCAGATGTCATAAATTGATTAGAAAGAATTTCTCACGCAGATTTAGCAGATTAATTGGAGAGCTACAATAAATCATTTCAAATCTGCTTAAATCATTTTTAAATCTGCGTGAAACAAAACTTTGCGTCTCTGCACCTCTGCGTGATTCAAAAAACCTCCGAAAATCTCTGTGAAATAACCCTTTATTACCCTATCTTGCAGCTGTTAAAAACAAAATATAATGAAACAGCAATGTGTAATTTTTGATATGGACGGCGTAATTTGCCACACCAATCCACATCATGTAAAGGCTTTTGAGGCATTTTTCAATAATTATCAAATTCCGTATACAGAACAAGAGTTTGAAGAGCATATGTACGGAAAACACAACGGTTATATCATGACGCATTTCTTTAAGCGTCCTGTTACCGGAGAAGAACTTCTAAAACTGGAAGATGAAAAAGAAGGAATGTTTCGTGAAATATATAAAGACAAAGTCGAAACGATTCCGCATTATTTGGAGTTTTTAAATGAATTGAAATCCCGAAATTTTAAAACGGCCGTTGCAACATCTGCCCCGCGTGCGAATCTTGATTTGATTATAAGTGCTCTAAACATCAAAGACAAAATGGATTCTATGATGTCAAGCGAAGACGTGAAATTTCATAAACCAAATCCGGAAGTATATCTAAAATCGGCAGAACGTGTTGGTGTAGCTCCTTCGGATTGTGTAGTTTTTGAAGATTCTTTTTCGGGCGTTACAGCGGGACTAAATGCCGGAATGAAAGTGGTTGGTGTTTTGAGTACACATACAAAAGAACAATTGCCTCCGTGTGATTTTTATATTAATGATTACAGCGAAGTAAATGTAGATAAGGTTTTGGAATTATTAAATCGCTAAAATTTTAAACCATTTAAGAAATATAAGTTCATTTAAATTTAAATAAATGGGCGTAATTTGAATAGCCTCCAGTTTTAACTGGAGGTTTTTTTTATGGTTTAGTTTTGTTCTCATAAGATTCTTTGATTGTGATCTATCATGTGCTTTTATGTATTCATTATTTAAAGAATGTCGCTATCAAAAAAGGGGATTAATGTATGGCAAGTAAAATCAGCTACTGAGAGTTTTTAAAAAAAATATGTTTTTTGATGTAACAAATCATATAGTGCTGTATCAAAAGGTAAATTTTTAAAAACACACACTATGAAAACAAAATCAATCTTTATCGTATTTGTACTTCTTGTCTCAAAATCTGTTTTTTCTCAAACGTCCTTTAAAGTAGAGGTAAAAGGAAAAGGAGATCCTGTTTTATTATTTCCTGGCTTTGGCTGTACAGGACAAGTATGGGATGAAACTGTAGCTGAAATTTCTAAAACTCATGAATGCCACATTTTCACCTTTGCAGGATTTGGCAATGTTCCTCCAATTGAAGGCCCTTGGCTGTCTAAAATAAAAAATGAAATCATTTTCTACGTAAAAGACAAGAAATTAAAAAAACCAACGCTAATGGGCCATAGTTTAGGTGGGACCTTGAGTTTGTGGCTGGCATCTACAGAAACGGATCTTTTTAAAAAAGCAATTGTTGTAGATGGATTACCTGCAAGTGCGGCCTTAATGATTCCTAATTACAAAGGAGAAGTTATTCCTTATGATAATCCACAGAGCGAAATGATGCTTACTATGGATGAAAATGCGTTCAATACAATGAATGCCCAATCGATTTCCTATATGTGCTTTAATAAAGAAAAACAAAAAACAATTGCCGAATGGATGAAAATTGCTGATAGAAAAACTTATGTTTATGGTTATATTGATATGCTTAATTTAGATTTACGAAATGAAATTGCTAAAATTAAAATTCCCGTAGTGATTCTTGCAGCAACAAATCCAGCTCTAAGTACAGTACAAAATACATATAATAATCAATACAAAAATCTACCTTCGGTTAAAATTCATTACGCAGAAAACGCTGCACATTTTGTAATGTATGATCAGCCAGAGTGGTTTATGGAAAAAGTAAAATCAGAAATAAAATAACGTGGGTACCGAAGAGCAATTTAACAACATATACAATAGTCATTACGCTAAGGTATTTCGTTTGTGTAAGGGTTATTTTTGTGGGGATGTAGCATTGGCTTCAGATGCGGCTCAGGAAATTTTTATTAAAGTATGGGAGAAATTAGATACATTCAGAAATGAGTCAAGTGTTAGTACATGGATTTATAGAATCACCGTAAATACTTGTCTTCTTTATTTACGAAAATCATCATCTAAAAAAGAAATCAGAACTGCTATTCAGTCTCAGGTCATTTCGGAAACAGATTCAAGTGAAATAGAAGAACAACTTCAACAAATGTATCAGTGTATCCAAAAACTTGAAGAAACAAATAAAATGATAATTCTGATGACTTTAGATGGTGTAGTGTATCAGGAAATAGCAGAAGTAATTGGAATAACCGAAGAAGCACTTCGTGTTAGAATTCATCGGATTAAAAAAAGTTTAACTCAATGCGTGCAAAATGAAAACATTTGAAGAATTACAAACGACTTGGAATCAGCAAAAGGACTCTGGCACAAAACCAGATGCAGTGGATATTATTAAAAAAGCAGAGGCGAATACTAAAGAAATTAGACGTAATCATTTTTGGACTAAGGCTATATTAACTGTGACCTCTGTAATATTAATCTTTTATTATATCTGGATGGGTGCTAACAAAGATACCTTGTTTAGTTTAGGATTAGGTATTATGATAATCATGCTTATATTCCGTATAATACTAGAATGGATAAGCATTGAAAAGCTAAAGAGCCTAAAAGCAGATGTTTCATTGATAGAATACAGTAAACTGGCATATCAGTTTTATCAATGGAGAAAAAAAATACATTATGTCCTTACGCCAGCGATTTATCTGGTATATACTACGGCTTTTACGCTTCTATTGCCTGTTTTTAAAGAAAACTTTTCTGAAGGTTTTTATCTCTATATAATTCTAAGCGGATATGGTTTTCTGTTGCTTTTTGGATTTTTTATGATTAAAATTATCAAAAAAGAAATGGAACTTGTACGCTTTTTAAAAAATATTAGTTATGAGAGTAACCAAAATAAAGAAATTTATTAAGATAAAGTTTTGGGAAGAAATAATTTCATAATCCCAACTTTAATAAATGAAATAAAAAAAGCTTCTGATTTTTCAGAAGCTTTTTTCAGTGCGGATAATAGGACTCGAACCTACACGCCTTGCGGCACCAGATCCTAAGTCTGGCATGTCTACCAATTTCACCATATCCGCGTAATTGTGGGTGCAAAGATAAGCATAACTTCCAATTTTCAAAGCAATTTCTAAAAAAAAATATTTATTCTCTTTTTTGTATATTTGAAATTCTACAAAAATATTTTAAATGGAAGATATAAAAGCATATGTTCAACAACATAAAGATCGGTTTATCAATGAATTGATCGAATTATTAAAAATTCCGTCGGTAAGTGCCGACACCGCATACTCCCAAGATGTTATTGACACGGCCGAGGCTGTAAAAGTAAGTTTATCAAAAGCAGGCTGCGATTTAGTCGAAGTTTGCGACACTCCGGGTTACCCAATTATCTACGGAGAAAAAATAATCGACCCAAATTTGCCTACCGTTTTAGTGTACGGACATTATGATGTTCAGCCGCCGGATCCAATGGAATTATGGACATCCCCACCTTTCGAACCCGTTATCAAAACAACAGATATTCATCCAGAAGGAGCCATTTTCGCACGTGGAGCCTGCGATGACAAAGGTCAAATGTACATGCACGTAAAGGCGTTGGAATATATGGTGCAAAGCAATACTTTGCCTTGCAACGTAAAATTCATGATCGAAGGCGAAGAAGAAGTAGGCTCAGCAAGTTTAGCCTGGTTCGTAGAGCGTAATCAGGAAAAACTGAAAAACGATGTAATCTTAATTTCAGATACCGGAATGATTTCGAATCAACAGCCTTCAATTACGACAGGTCTAAGAGGTTTGAGTTATGTTGAAGTCGAAGTTACGGGTCCAAATCGCGATTTGCATTCAGGATTGTATGGCGGAGCAGTAGCAAACCCAATAAATGTTCTTGCAAAAATGATTGCTTCTATGCACGACGAAGACAATCACATTACGATTCCAGGATTCTACGATAAAGTACAGGAATTATCTACCGAAGAAAGAGCCGAAATGGCCAAAGCGCCTTTCAGTTTAGAAAAATATAAAAATGCCTTAAACCTAAATGACGTTTACGGCGAAAAAGGCTATGTAACCAACGAACGCAACTCCATCCGTCCAACCTTAGACGTCAACGGAATCTGGGGCGGATATCAGGGCGAAGGTGCCAAAACAGTGATTGCAAGCAAAGCTTATGCGAAAATCTCGATGCGTTTGGTTCCTAATCAGGATTGGCATGAAATCACAGATTTATTCACAAAACATTTCACCAATATTGCTCCGGCCGGAGTTACCGTAAAAGTAACGCCGCACCATGGAGGTCAGGGTTATGTTACGCCAATCGACAGTATCGGTTATCAGGCTGCCAATAAAGCCTATACAGAAACTTTTGGAGTCCCTGCCATTCCGGTTCGTTCCGGAGGAAGTATCCCGATTGTGGCTTTGTTCGAAAAAGAACTGAAAAGCAAAACTATTTTAATGGGCTTCGGTTTGGACAGCGATGCTATTCACTCACCAAACGAGCATTTCGGAATCTTCAATTACCTAAAAGGAATCGAAACTATTCCGTTGTTTTACAAATATTTTGTAGAACTTTCGAAGTAATTAAACTATCCACATAATTTAATCCGTTCAGCAATGAGCGGATTTTTTTTTTGAGTTTTGAAATTGCTATTGATATTGAAATTTGCCATTGATATTAAGTTGGGCGTTCCCTACGGTCGGGCTGTCCACTGTATCTTTTGCGATTGAGGTCTTGGTTTAGCCAGACATTCAGGGTATCGCAAAAGGATGCCGTTTCCATCCCTAACGCGGACTCAAAATTATTTGATGTTATAATTTTTCAAGATGCTGTGTTTATAATTTGAATAGCCTTCAGCTTTAGCTGGAGCTAAAAATGCATTGTGTGGAAGGCTTTAGCCAAAAAATTTACCATTTGATTGGAAATCTTCACGAAAAATTCGGCTAAAGCCATTTACTCTATCTTTATTATAATCTCCAGCTAAAGCTGGAGGCTATTCAAAAAAACGTTTTTTATATGGCTATAAAACCTTGTGAATTTAAATTTCTTCAATTTTGCAACCTTTTTCTTGCACATTAAAATTTTATCTCTACATTTGTAGAATAACATCTATAACTGTAGAATAAAAATATCAGGATGCGTCAACTTTTTATATTACTGATTTGTACCATATTGATTTCGGGATGTAAAAGCAAACCGATCAATCAAATGATTGATAAGAAAAAAGAAGGTGTCTGGATTGAGAAATATTCAGAAGACAGTACCCATTATAAATCTTACGAATATTACAAGGATAATCAGCCGGTAAAAAAATGGAAATCCTATATCAACGGTAAAATCTACAAAACAGAGAAATATAGAAACGGTATTTGTATTGTAAAGTATTATCACGAAAACGGAAAACTACAGTCTAAAGGGAAAACCAGTGTTGAAATTGATTCGGTCGAGACACACTGGTTTTATTTTGGAAAATGGAAATTTTATTCAGAAAAAGGAAAATTAACAGAAATCCGAAAATATAATAAAGGCGAGTTAATCTCTGAACAAAGCATAAAATAGACTTAGAAACTTAAAAATATAAAAACATGCAACTTTCAAACTCAGAAGAACAATTAATGGAACATCTGTGGACACTTGAAAAAGCCTTCATGAAAGATTTACTCGAAGCTTATCCTGAACCAAAGCCTGCAACAACAACCGTTGCAACGCTTTTAAAAAGAATGATCGATAAGAAATTCGTAGCTTATAACGAATTTGGTAACTCACGCGAATATTATCCGCTGGTAAAAAAAACAGCTTATTTCTCTAAACATGTAAACGGATTAATAAGTAACTTTTTTAATAATTCGGCATCACAGTTTGCCTCTTTTTTCACTACCGAAACCAATTTATCAGCTTCGGAATTAGAAGAACTCAAAAAAATTATTGACAGTCAAATTCAAAAAAAGAAAAAATGATAACATATCTTTTAAAATCAGGATTATTGCTTTTTATTTTTTTTGCAGTATATAAATTGTGGCTGGAAAACGAAAAAATGTTCCGTTTTAACCGTGCTTATCTCTTGTTGAGTGTGCTTTTTAGTTTAATAATTCCACTGCAATTGTTTTCTATTCAATCTTTCTTTTCTACAACAATACACACTGTACAATTAGATGAAATTGTAATCAGAACAATTAAAGTCTTAGATACAAACAAAGAAAACCACATATTGCCTTGGGTTTTAGCTGGGCTTTATTTTATTGTTGTGCTAATTTTAAGTATTCGTTTTGGTTTGAATGTTTTTTCATTTTATAAAAAGATAAAACACTATTCACAATTAATAAATAATGAAAAAGTTGTTTTAATTCAGAAACCTATTTTGCCACATTCATTTTGGAATACCATTTTTATTAACAAAGAAGAGTTCGAAAACGGAAAAATCCCTTCAGAGGTGTTCGTTCATGAAAAAGCTCATTTGCAACAAAAACATACTTTAGATATTCTATTTATAGAAGTTTTACAGATTTTATTATGGTGTAATCCGCTTATAATTTTGTACAAGAAAGCAATTAAACTTAATCACGAATTTCTCGCTGATGAAGCTGTAAATAATCAGTTTAAATCTGTTTCAGAATACCAAAAGTTATTATTGAATTTTGTTTCGAACGATGAAAATGTTGCGTTGGCCAGTACGATTAATTACTCGGTAACAAAAAAAAGATTATTGATGATGACCAAAAAAGAATCTACAATTAAAATAATACTAAAAGTTTTTACTGTTGGCGTTGTTTATAGTTTGACGCTGTTTCTTTTTAGTAACAAAACAAATGCTCAGGAAATTAACAGTAATGGCCCTAAAATAAACTACAGTGCCAGACAAGTGAATTTGGAAATTAAAAAACCCGAGTTTCCTGGAGGGATGGTGGAGTTTTATAAATTCGTAGGACAACGGTTTAAAATGCCATCAGAAGCCTCAAAGAATAAGGTTGAAGCAAAAATTTTCACACAATTTATGATAGAAAAAGATGGTTCATTATCTGAACTTAAAATAATTAAAGACGCCGGATATGGCTTAGGAGATGAAGCTATTCGTGTTTTAAAATTATCTCCTAAATGGATTCCTGGCTCTGAGAATGGCAAACCAGTTAGAGTATTGTATAGTTTACCAATTCTAATTCAGACCGATAAATAATTAAAATCCGCTTCTAAACTAGAAGCGGATAATAAAAAAAATTCAAAAACTAAAAATAAATCCTCCTTAAAAAAGGTCAGGATTATATCCAAAATAGGGCATGTTCTGTTCGTAAAAAACAACACCATAACTTTCTAATTCTTCTAAAATAGGTAAATACACTTCTTTATTAATAGGAAGCTGTACGCCGGGAGTAGTTATTTTACCATTCAAAATCAGTAATGTGGCTATGGCAACGGGCAAACCAACCGTTTTTGCCATCGCTGTATAAGTTTGGTCATCACCTGTGCAGACCATTTTTGAATCAATTTGTCTTTTATCACCATTCATTTCATATCCAAATTTATGGTACATCACTATCATATCTTTGTCATTGGGTTCCAATGTCCAGCTGTCTGAAAGTATTTTTTCTAAAATCTGTGCCGGAGTTGCATTGGGTAAATTCACTTTTTTATTTGCATTGAACAAATCCAGTTCCAAAAGTTTGTCCCACATAATATCGTCCTGATCGATTCTTAACATCAAACGCATTTTTATTTCGACAGAGTCCGTTGGATGATAAGGTAAAAAAGAGTTGGTAAACTGGCGATAACTCATGTTTTCAGAATCTTCCATGATGTAGCTGTCATCTGTCATTCCCAATTGCACAAACATATTCCACGCTTTCGAGAAACCGACTCTTCTAATGGTTCCTCTGTATAAGGTCAGAATATCATCCAAACCATAAATCGAGCGATATTTAAGCGAATCGCGATTCGAATACGCCTCAAATTTTCCGTAACCTTCCACTTCCAGAAACTCTGTCCTGCGAAATAAACTTCCATACGGAATATATTTATAAGTGCCTTCCTGAATAAATTTTGCTGCACCGCCCTGACCTGCTAATACCACATTTCTGGGCGCCCAGGTAAATTTGTAATTCCACAGGTTGTTGTCAGATTCCGGAGCAACCAATCCGCCGCAAAAAGATTCGAACAGGAGCATTTTTCCCCCTTTTGCCCTGATTTCATCAATTACTTTCATGGCGCTCATATGGTCAATTCCCGGGTCCAGACCAATTTCATTCATGAAAATCAGATTGTTTTTTTGGGCTTCCTCATCCAATTCCTGCATCGCATCACTTATATATGAAGCCGTAACTAAGTGTTTTTTAAATTCTAAACAGTCTTTTGCAATTTCAATATGTAAATAGGCGGGAAGCATCGAAATTACGATGGAGGCATTCTGAATTGCTGCCTTTCTTTCTTCAATTTCAAAAATATTGAGGGCAAGCGGAGTGGCATTTGGATGGCCTTCTGTCTTTCTTTCGGCCAAAGCCAAAGATAAATCTGCAACCACAATATGCAGCCTTTCACTTTCTGATTTTGAAAGTAAATACCGAATCAGAGATGATGCGGATCTTCCGGCTCCCACTATTAGAATACGTCTCATAATTTACATATATAACACAAACATAGTAAATTGTTATAAAAACAACACTTAGTGTTTGAAAATTTTTAAAATAAACGAAACAAAGTAAACCAGAATTTTTTTAAAAGTGTATTTGAAATGTTTTTTGTTTGATTGAATTAAGACTATTTTTGTGATATTAAAACAGCTAAAAATGGAAAGAAAAATAATATTGACCGCCACTTTATTTGGAGTAATAGCAATTATTCTGGGTGCTTTTGGAGCACATGCTTTAAAAGAAACACTTACACCTGAACAGTTGACCAGTTTTGAAACCGGAGTTCGTTACCAAATGTATCATGCTTTCTTTTTGTTTTTTGTTGCTTCACGAAAAGAATTATCATTAAAAACCTTAAAAGTTATCTATAATTTAGTGTTAGCAGGCGTACTTTTGTTTTCAGGTTCTATTTATTTACTGACAACAAAAAATGTAACTACAATTGACTTCAAAATTATAGGATTCGTAACTCCAATAGGCGGACTCCTATTAATCTTCGCTTGGTTGGTTCTTTTTACTACTTTTTTTAAGAAAAAATCATAAAATTGCTTTTAAAAAATTCTATTTAGATATTATTACTTAATTTTGTTGTATATATAACATGCGACTTGGATGATGTTAATATTTTGTATTTTATACGTTTAAAAATAAATAATATAACATCATCTGCGTTGAATTACATTTTAAAATTTGATATTTTAAAATAAACAAATATAACACAACATTAAATTTATGGAGACTAATACACTTTCCACGAAATCGATTTCGCTAAATGATTTAGGAATTAAAAATTCAAAAATTCATTATCAATTATCTGCAGAAGAACTTCATGCCATAACGGTAGAATCCGGTCAGGGTTTTGAGAATTCGACAGGAGCATTAGCGATTAATACAGGCGAGTATACCGGCCGTTCACCGCAGGATCGTTTTATTGTAAAAGACAGTATTACTGAGAATCAGGTTTGGTGGGGAAATGTAAATATTCCGTTTTCATCAGAAGCTTTTGAAAAACTATATAATAAGATAACGCAGTTTTTATCGGATAAGGAAGTTTTTGTCCGTGATTCATACGTTTGTGCAGATGCCAATTACAGATTGAATGTTCGCGTGGTTACAGAAACTGCCTGGTCTAATTTGTTTTGCTACAATATGTTTTTAAGACCGGAAGAAAGTGAATTAGCCAACTTTACACCTGAATGGACGGTGATCTGTGCACCAAGTTTTATGGCAGATCCTGCTGTAGACGGAACACGCCAGTCTAATTTTGCTATTTTAGATTTTACTAAAAAAGTAGCTTTAATTGGAGGAACAGGTTATACAGGAGAAATGAAAAAAGGAATTTTCTCTGCATTAAACTTTATTTTACCTGTTTTCGAAAATACATTGCCAATGCATTGCAGTGCCAATGTTGGAGAATCAGGAGATACTGCTATTTTCTTTGGTTTATCAGGAACAGGAAAAACTACTTTATCTGCAGATCCGGAACGTAAATTAATTGGTGATGACGAACATGGTTGGACAAGCGAAAACACTGTTTTTAACTTTGAAGGAGGCTGTTATGCAAAAGTTATTAATTTATCAGAAGAAAATGAACCGGACATTTTTAGAGCAATCAAAAAAGGTGCGCTTTTAGAAAATGTGGTTTTTAAAGCTGGAACAAACGAAGTGGATTATGAAGATGTTTCCATCACTCAAAATACACGGGTAAGTTATCCAATAACACATATTGATAATATTCAGCCTGGTTCTATCGGACATAATCCTAAAAATATATTTTTCTTAACGGCAGATTCTTTCGGAATTTTGCCTCCAATCGCTAAATTGACTCCGGGTCAGGCGGCTTACCATTTTATTTCAGGATATACAGCAAAAGTTGCCGGAACTGAAGCAGGAGTTACAGAACCTCAGCCAAACTTTTCAGCTTGCTTTGGAGCACCGTTTATGCCTTTGCACCCAACTCGTTATGCTGAAATGCTGACTAAAAAAATGAAAGATGCCGATGTAAAAGTTTGGTTAATCAACACAGGTTGGACAGGTGGAGCTTACGGAACAGGAACGCGTATGAAACTGAAATATACCCGCGCCATGATAACCGCAGCATTAAACGGAGAATTGGACAATGTTGAGTATAAAGATCACGCTGTATTTGGAATTGCAAAACCGCAATCCTGCCCTAATGTTCCTAGTGAAATTTTAAATCCGAGAAATACTTGGGAAGATCCTGCGTTATATGATAAAAAGGCAATCGAACTGGCTCAGAAATTCAAAGCCAATTTTGCCAAATTTGAAGAGTTTGCCAATGCTGAAATTTTAGCTGGCGCACCAAAAACAGAATAAGGAAGATTATTTAATTCAAACTAAAAAAAGCTGTTCGTTATGAACAGCTTTTTTGTTTGGTTTCCAATCGCAGTAAAAAAAAATAAACACAACACTAACCTGCGACTGAAAACAACACTGAAACTTTATTTTTTGGCTTCGTCAATACGTTGTTGAATCAAATCCCAGGCGTAATAATGGAATGTCATTCCGTTACTCATGGCTACGAAAAGTCCGTTTTTGTATGATCCTCCTAAGTTAACACTGGTTACATCTGCACCATCACATTCAATGGTTGAAGTCGGAACTTCTGCCAATAAAGTATATTGATTTGAATTACCATCTATACCTTCTCTCGGATACACCATAAAAGAATTGGCTTGTTGGTTCGAAACTAAAATATATCCTGTCGAGTCTGTTTTTTTGTAAATCGCAATTCCTTCGTGATCTGCCTTGAAATCTTTTTGACCGAAGAAAGCCAATTCTTTATTGTCGTTTAAAGCAGGATCCGCTTTGTATTTTCTGATTCCGACTTGCTCATCGCAATAATAAATTGCACCTAACTCATTATCAACAGCAATAGCTTCGATTTCTTTCTTTCCGCTGTAGGTTCCGAATTTTCGAACCACTTTTGCAATAGCATATTTTCCTGAACCGGAAAGTTCATATTGCCATAAATAACTTCCTGAGGGTCCTGATTTTCTTCCAACAATAGCAAATATTTTACCATCACTTGGGCGTGTGTATAAAGAAACGCCCATTGGATCACGCATTTCTTCCCCTTCAAAAACCGAAATCCCTCCGTTATCGATTGGGTTTAAATCAGGTAAACTAAAAACTCTTATTTTGTTGCTTTCGCGTTCTGTGGTAACAGCAATATCCACTTTTTTTCCATCGATAATCAATCCGTAAGCGATATCAACATTGTTTGGACGTTTTAACGGAATGGATTTTTTAAGTATTTTTCCTTTCAAATCAAAAGCATACAAACCGCCGTCTGTGTCCTTATCTGTTCCAACAATAATACTTTTTGAAGCATCAGTTGGATCAATCCAGATCGATGGATCATCTGTGTCGTGAGGCAAAGCTTCTGTAACGGCTGTAGGTTTTACTGCATTTGCAGCAACGGGAGCTAATTTATCATCTTTACAAGCCGTAAATAAAAGGCCTGAAAATAGAAGAGCAAGTGTAAGTTTATTTTTCATGAATTTTCATTTGAATAAAAATTAGACAGAACCGTTCTGTTCTGTCTAATTTAAGAATTTTATAATTTGCAATTACAAGTCAAACTTCAAACCTAAATTATAACGGGCCTGGTAATATTCTACTTGTTTGGTGTGATTCTCAACTCCCTGATAGTAACGTAATGGCTGATTGGTCAGATTGTTGGCTTCTGCAAAAACACGAAGTTTTGGTGTGATTTTATACGAAGCATTTGCATCCAAGAAAAATTGTTTATCATAGTAGCTGTCGTTATATGATTCTGAACCTAACTCATCTAAATAATTAGACGCAAAATTGGTAGAAATTCTGGCAGAAAAACGTTTGTTTTCCCATGATAATGAACCATTAAACATGTGTGGCGTTGTTCCCGGAAGGCTGATATCGTTTCTTTCATTTCCGTCTTCATCGGCAATACCTTTTGCTTTAGATTTAGTATACGTATAATTCAAATACACATTAAATCCTTTCAAAAATTTCCCCGGTAAGAAATCCAACTGACGCTGAAACGCTACTTCAAAACCGTAAACGTCAACATTATCTCCGTTTCTGGATTGTACAAATTCCCAGTTTTCACCAGTTGGAATCGGATTGATTTGATTCGGAAAATCAGCAGCAAATTTCTCTGTAGTATATTGATTATCGCTGTAGTTGTAAATGAAATCGTTTAACTTTTTATAAAAAACACCCCCTGAAATTAATCCAACCGACTTGAAATAGTTTTCTACCATAAAATCATAATTGTATGAATAGGTAACATCAAGGTTTGGATTTCCTGCTGTAATCGCCATATCTGAAGCAATATTGTTTACATAAGGAGCCAGAGCATAATAATTTGGTCGTGCCAAAGCTGTTGTTGCAGCCAATCTTAAAACTAAATCTTTTGTGGCATTGTATTGAAAAGAAATACTTGGCAATAAATTAGTGTATGAATTTGTGGTGTTGATTTCACTTTCTAATTCTTCTTCATCCAATACACGGTTTCCTGTGTAATCAATATGTGTATTTTCTAAACGGAAACCTAAAACCATTGAAAGTTTATCGTTAAAATCCTGATCCCATCTGATGTAAGCGGCATAAATATTTTCTTTAGCATTATAATTTACCGCTAAATATTCTGAAGGATCTGATTCTTTGTCAAATAAAGAAGCGTTATTCAAATCCAGATTACCCAAAAAGCTGGCAGAAGCAAAAGTTCCCGGAACATATTTACTTCCCGGATTGAAGTTTTTACCATCAAAATAACTGGTTGGAATTTCAGATAATAAACCCATTCCATCGTTGATTGGCTCATAAGAAAAGAACGTATTGTTTCTTTCTTTCTCTTTCATTCTTAAACGAAGTCCGGTTCTGATTCTTCCTTTTTCAGAAGAAATTACAGAAAATGGAAAACGGATATTGATTTTAGCTCCAAATTCACTTTCACTCGTTTCATCTGTATTTTCAGAAGCCGAATCAAATTCTAATTCATCAAGTGATTCCCCTACACTTGTAACCAAAGGAAATCTGTTTTCAGAAAAATCCTGATTGATTCCTAATCCTTCCTGACGGTATTCAATATAACGCTCGCCCGGACGGTATTCTCTTGCTTTTGCATAATTTGCAGACCAGTCCAGATCTAATTTTGAGTTGATTAAATGCTCTCCGCGTAACGAATAATTTTGAACTCTTTGATCTTCTAATCTTCTGTTTTTATTACGATTATTATCAACGCCACCTTTAGTTTCACGTTTTACACGGCCTTCGAAACCAGTAATTTCTTCACCATTGTAGATGGCTTCGATATCATCATAAGTGGTTCTGAAACGGTTTTCTCGATCATCTCTCCAGTTATAGATTGCATTGGCGAAAATGCTGTTGTTCTCATCAAATTTATAATCTAAAGCAATAGATCCGCTGCGGCGAATACGCTGTACATCATATTTTCTAATTTCTGATGCCTGTACAAATTCGTTACCAAAATCATCTTTTACCCATTCGTTTTCGATGTTATCAGATCCGTAATCTACATTATTATAAGAACCGCTGAAGACAAATCCTAGTTTATTGTTTAAGAAACGATTTCCATAAACTAACCCTGCAGTGTAAGAGGCGTGTTCGCGAATTGGAAGATAACCTCCCGCAAGTGTTGCTGATATTCTCTCCCCATTTGGAGTTGCTCTTGTCACTAAATTTACAGAACCTCCAATTGCATCAGCATCCATGTCTGAAGTCAGTGTTTTATTTACTTCGATAGTCGAAATCATATCAGAAGGAATCAAATCCATCTGAACATTTCTGTTGTCACCTTCTGCTGATGGAATTCGGTCTCCATTTAAAGTCACAGAGTTCAATGATGGAGCCAAACCTCTGATAATGATATTTCGCGCTTCCCCCTGATCATTTTGCATTGTGATACCCGGAACACGTTTTAAAGCGTCACCCACATTGGCATCAGGAAAACGACCTACCTGATCTGATGAGATTACATTTCCGATATTTTTACTGTTTTTTTGCTGATTTAGTGCTTTTGCCTGCCCTTTCAAAATATCTCCTACAACAACCTCATCCAATTCTGTTCCTGAAGCTTTAAGAGCAAAATCGACAACGTTATTTTTGCCTTGCTCTACTGTGATTTCCTGAGTGATAGCAGTATATCCTATATATTTTACAGTTACCTGATACGTTCCAATATTAATATTAAGCAATTCAAATCGGCCATTATAGTCAGATACGGTATATTTATTTTCACCTACAATTTGAATCATGGCTCCCGGTAAGGGAAGTTTATCATCGGCGTCTAATACCTTTCCTGATATTATTGCTTTTTGAGCGTAACCAGATACCGTTAATAAAAAGAGCATTGCTACTAAATAAAAATTTTTCATTTTGTTTTTGGTTTAATTTTGGTGCGAAACTAAAACCTTAGTATTATTAAACTCCTTAAAAAAAATTAACATACTGTTATGATTCGTCTTGTAAAACAGAATTGGATTAATGTTTAAATAACATTTAAAGAGACAAATAATTGATTCACAACTAAAAACAAATCAACTAATTACATCAGAATTAAATTTTTGGCGTTAAATTTGCCTTATCAATCAATCAAAAATCATCAATCATGTTAAAACAATTTTTTATCCTTTGTTCCGGAGCGGATAAGGATCTTCTCGAAGGCTGTTCAGAAGGCGAACAAACCAAATATGTTGGTATTGGCGCCACTGTTTTTTTTACTGCGGTTATGGCTTTTCTGGCCAGTGCTTATGCGCTTTTTACTGTTTTTGACTCTATTTATCCTGCCATAATTTTTGGGTTTGTATGGAGTTTGCTCATCTTTAATTTAGACCGTTTTATTGTTTCGACAATTAAAAAAAGAGATCGTTTTATGGATGAATTTCTACAGGCGACTCCCCGAATCATGCTGGCCATTATCATTGCAATCGTAATTTCAAAGCCATTAGAAATTAAAATTTTCGAAAAAGAAATCAACACAGTCTTATTGAAAGAAAAAAACGAAATGGAATTGGCGAATAAAAAACAAATTGGCACTTATTTCCAATCGGATTTAGATAAAAACAAGGCTGAAATTGCAGCCTTAAAAGCTGATATTTTAAAGAAAGAGAAAGAAGTGAATGCGCTTTATTCGACATATATTACCGAAGCAGAAGGAACTGCAGGAACTAAGAAATTAGGAAAAGGTCCAGTTTATAAGGAAAAGCGTGAAAAACATGACGCTTCTTTACAAGAATTTGCAGCTTTAAAAACAGCTAATGAAGCCAAAATTGCCGAAAAAGAAAAAACAGGTAAACAACTACAGGCCGATTTGGATAAAAAGGTTTCGCAGACACAGCCCATCATAGAAGGTTTTGACGGCTTAATGGCACGTATTAATGCTTTGAATAAATTGCCCTGGCTTCCATCGTTTTTTATAATGTTATTGTTTTTAGCAATTGAGACTTCTCCAATTATTGCAAAATTACTGGCATCAAAAGGCGAATTCGATTTTAAACAGGAAGAAGCCGAAACAGCTATGAAAGCTACTTTGACACAAAATAAATACCAGCGTGAACTCTTGATAAATACCAGCGCGTCAATGCATGATAAAGTATATGCTGATATTGCAGAAGATAAGAATCTTTACGATTTACAGCGAAAAAATGCATCTGAACTGCTGGAACTTCAGTCTAATAGTTTTGTCGAAAAACAAAAAAACACTTTTTAGAATACAACTGATAAAACAAAAAAGCCCAATTCAGGGCTTTTTTTGTAATTACAAAGTTTAAATTATAAAAGGATCTATTACGGCAAACACATCAATGAACTCCCATAATATAAAATGTAATTTTGTGAAAATATTGATTTTCTTAAAACTTATGGGTGTAAAACCATAAAATAATTTGAAAGCGGCTGAAAAATGAGATACATCCTTATACCCACATTTATAGGCTACTTCACCAACATTTGAGCCATTATCCTTAAATAATTTTTTGGCATGTTCCATTCTGAGTTTAGTCACATAGCTTTTTATTGTAGTTGAAAAACAAGCCTTAAATCCCTTTTTCAGTTTAAACTCATTCAGCGAAATTAATCTTGAAAGCTCTGACAGGGTTGGGGCATTTGTAAAATTTTCTTCCAGGATTTTTTTGGCTTCCAGCAGTTTTTTAAAATCCTTTTCATCAACAGCAGTTTTGTTTTGAGTTTCTTTTAATGATTCCAGCTGTAAAATTAAAAGTTCTCTTATTTTGGCTTCCAGATACATTTTCTTCATAGAACCCTCGTATTTACAATTTTTTATTTCATGAAGCACCCAGTGAATGCCAGCATTGAAAGGAAGGTATTTAGGGGTTATATAGCCGGATTTTTTTTGTACAATGTTTTTTGAGAATTTTTCGTGAACCGTCCAGTCTTCGTTAATTAATTCAGAATAAAAATCGGGAGACAGAATAATAGAAAGGTAATTTATTTCTTCGTGAGCGGGAATTTTAAATGTTGCATTTAATTTCGAAGTGTATAGGATGTTATGTGTGTTTTCTGTGGTGTACTTTTCACTCTCTACATTTTCAATAGCTGCTTCCACATTATTGCAGCAAATAAAATTCAGTACTACAGATTCACCTGTCATTTCTGTCATGATCCTTTGGACAGTCGAAAAACACATTTGAATATCAATAATCAAAATGGCATCAGAAATCAGATTTATGCTTGTAATTTCTCCTAAATGTTCATTTTTTATACTGATACTTTCTTCAGTGAAATGACTCTTTTGAGTGAAAGCGTCTGCTTTTATGTTTATAAATGGCTCTTCCTGCCCTAAAATAGTAGATTTAAATTTCAAAATAATAATCCGTTTTTACAAAATAATAATCCGTTTTTCCCTATTTATTTTATGCCCTGCACGAGTATTTTTGCAGCAAATTTATTTATAATAAGTCTAATTAAGGATAAATTTCTGTTAAAAAATTAACTAAAATTTCATGAATAACAAATATATCTTTTCCTTTCTATTCATTTTAATGTTTCTCTCTGTTTTTTCACAAGAGAATGTGATTAAGAAAAAGGATAATAAAACGGAAAAAGCAGATAATAAAGATGCAGGTGTGGAAGCCTTGGAGAATGTAGAAGTTCAGGGAAAATCTAAAAAGCAAAAAATAGAAACGCAAGGTTTTGCCGTTAATGTAATAGAAACTAAAGAAGCATCTCTAAGAAATATTCAAACTAACGAATTATTAAATCAAAGTGCCGGTGTAAGAGTGCGCCAAGCAGGTGGTTTAGGGTCGTTTGTTGAATATAACCTGAATGGAATGGCCGGTAGTTCTGTCGGAATCTTTATTGATGGAATAGATATTAGTACTTATGGCTCGTCTTTTAATTTAAATACTATTCCACCAGCATTGATAGAACGAATTGAAGTTTATAAAGGTGTTTTGCCAACACATTTATCTGGTGATTTCCTTGGAGGCGCCATTAATGTAATTCTTAAAAAAGGTGGATTGAAAAACAATTTGAATGTTTCAACTTCTTATGGCTCATTCAATACGGTACAATCAGACATTAGCGGAATGTATCGGGATGAGAAAACTGGTTTCACTGCAAGAGGGTCCGGTTTTTTTAGTTATTCAGATAATAATTATGAAGTATGGGGGAAATTTGTAAAAAACAAACAGCCAAACGGTAGAGAAGAAAGAGTTAGGGCAAAACGCTTTAACGATGCGTTTCGTTCCTATGGTTCTCGTTTTGAACTGGGATATACAGATGTAAAATGGGCAAATAATTTTATGATTGGTTATACAGGTTCTGAAGCATACAAAGAAGTGCAACACGGTCAATATATGGCAACCCCATACAAAGGAAGGTTTACAGAATCAGAATCAAACATATTAACGTTAAATTACAATAAGAAAAACCTTTTTACCAAAGGATTAGAGTTCACTCTTAATGGTGTACACAGCAACAGAACGCAGTATATTCAGGATACTGTAAAATGGGCTTACAACTGGTATAATGAAAAGGTTCTTGATTTATATGGAAAACCTATACTAACTCAAAGTGGAGCACAACAAGGAAGGCCAACAATGAGTACTATTGATCGAAAAATAACCAATATTCGATCTGATTTGCAATATCGAATTGCGACCAATCATAAATTAGAATTTAACCATTTATTTTATATTGCGGACAGAGAAGATTATGACGCTTTGCTAACAATTCTTGAAAACAATTATCAGGCAACAAGTAATATTACAAAAAATGTATTTTCATTGGGTTATGAAATGCAGGCTTTCAATTCCCGTTTAAAAGCCAACTTTTTCGGTAAATATTATAGCCAGAAAGTAGAAAGAATAGACCCAAAAGCACAAGTGGTAAACGGGCAGAATGTAAGAGTGGAGCAAATTACTAATGACACCAGAACAACAACAGGATATGGTATTGCAACTTCTTATGCTGTTACCCCAAATTTATTCATTATTGCTTCAGCAGAGCAGGCGGTAAGAATGCCTTCAGAATCACAAGTTTTTGGCGACCAGGGCGAAAATTTAGTTGGAAACCCTAATCTTAGACCAGAAATCAGTAATAATTTCAATTTAGGATTTCGTCTCGATTCATATAAAATAAATGACCACCGTATTTCACTTTCTGCAACGGGATTTATAAGAGATACAAAAGACAAAATTGTGGCTTTATCGAATGACAGACCAGTAAATAATATCGAAACTTTTCCATTTGAAAATCTTGCCGCCAGCCAGGCCATTGGATTTGAAGCAGAAATGAATTATGGCTTTAAAAATCTAGATATTAGATTTAATCTTTCAAAATTTAATTCCCTTTTCAAGAGTAAATTTAATGGCGAAAAGATCAGTAACAGATATAATGTACAGATACCTAACGAACCTTTCTTTACTGCCAATGGTAATGTTCAGTATACGTTAAAAAACCTTTTTCAGGAAAAAGCTATTCTAAACTTATTTTATTATTGCGGATATGTAGCACCCTATAATACCATTTGGGTAGAATCAGACAATTATATGACTCCTACTCAATTTATACAAGATTTAGGTTTGAGCTATATATTTCCAGGCAAAAAAATCATACTGAGTTTTGATGCTAAAAACATATTCAACCGAGAGGCCTATGACAACTTTGCCGCACAAAAACCTGGCAGAGCATTTTATCTAAAATTAAACTATACTATTAATAATTTTTAAATAATACAATATGAAAACTCAAATTTCAAAATTTTTTATGAGCACTGCTGTATTAGCAGGACTCGCTTTAACCAGTTGCAGCAGTGACAATAATAATGATGGTGGATATGAGCCAGATTTAGGAAACAGTAGTCGCTGGATTACTGTAGCTGGTGCGTTGATGGGAACTAATCCAGGAGATGGAAATGGAGGTACTATGGTATATGCAGTTAGTGTAGATGATGCTAAAAACCCTGAAAAGTCAATTAATGCTTATGATGATGGTTTTCATGTGAAATCACAAAGAACAGCACGTTTGCAATCATCAGAAGATGGAGCCACCCTATTTAACATTGCTTATACAGGTCCTGACGGAGGTGAATTTTCAAGATATGCTGTAGGTGGAGGAAAAAAAATGGTACAATCAGATGTTACTGTAAACATCTCTGATTATGCTACAACATCTCCAAGATGGGTAAAATTATTTGACGGTGACAAAACAGGAGTTGCGGTAAATCTTTCTGGTGTTAAAGTAACAACTGAGGCTGACGGAAAAACATACAAACATTCAAGAGGAAAAGCAACTGTGCTGGCTTTACATCTACAAGATGTTTTGATTAATGGTTACAAACAATACGAACTTCCTCTATCACCATCTGAAGAAGCTTTAGGACATTATATTTCTCGTTTAGATGGTCCTGTATTGAATAAAGCAGGTAACAAATTAATCATTGGAGTTGCAAAAGGGAAGCATGATCCTGCAACTGGAGCAGCTCACCCAGCAGGTACAACTTTTACAAAAATTTCAGCGAAATCACTTGTGGTAGATTATCCTTCATTAGAAAACCCTACAATAATCTCTTCCACGCTTAGTGATGGAAATACAAATGGTTACCGTAGTTTTAATAACTTCTTGGCAGAAGACGGAAACATCTATCAGGCCACTCAAAATGATACAAATGGTTCACGTTTCTTAAAAATTAATCAAAACAATCAGTATGACAACTCTTATGATTTTAGTTTAGATACAGCATTGGGCGTTACAGGTACTTACATAGACGCATGGAGATATGCTGGTGACGGAATTGCTTATGTGCTTTATACACATGCAAACGCTAACAACCAAGGATTTGTTGCCCGCGTAGATTTGAACAATAAAAAAGCTGAACTTGTAACCGGAATTCCTTATGACGCAGATCTTGATTTTGGTCAATATCAAGGATTTGTAGTGAATGGAGATGAGGTTTTCATTGCTATTACTCCTGTAGGGAAAGATGGTAACATCTACATTGTCAACAGTAAAACAAATGTTGTTACTAAAGGTGCTAAATTAATCAACAAACCGGGAAATCATTATATTGGTGTGTTTTAACTAATTCTTTTTTATAGCAAAAGCCGAAAGGAGTTATACTTCTTTCGGCTTTTTATTTAAGAATAAGTTTTCATTTAGAATCTTCATGAAAATACAAAAAACCCTACTTCACCTTGATGAATTAGGGTTTTTTATATTATTCTGATCTTTATGCTTTAAACGTTCTTCAAATTGATAATTTCCTGATCCGTCAAAAAGCGCCAGTTGCCTCTTGGTAAATTCTTTTTGGTCAAACCTGCAAAAGATACACGGTCAATACGTAAAACATCATAGTCAAAGTTTTCGAAAATAGCGCGAACCACTTTTACATTCGATGAACGTAATTTAAGGCCCACTTCACTTTTTGCTTCTTTTTCGATATAACTGATTTCTTCAACAAAAACACGGTGTCCATCTAAAACCAAACCTTTGCTGATTTTTTCCAAATCCTCAAATTTCAAATTTTTATCCAATGAAACCTGATAAATTTTAGACGATTTCTGACTCGGTAAAGTAAACTTACGAATCATATCAGTATCATTAGTAAACAACAATAAACCGGTTGTGTTCTTGTCCATTCTCCCAATCGGAGCAATTTTTGCCGTTGTAGAGCCGCGAACTAATTCCAAAACATTACGGTATTCCTGACCTTCGTCAAGAGCCGTTGTAAAGTTTTTAGGTTTGTTCAATAAGATATATTCTTTCTTTTCAGGAGTCAAAACAACACCGTCAAAGTTTACAACATCATTCAATTTTACTAAATATCCCATTTCAGTAACCGGAACACCGTTTACTTTAACATTTCCGGACTGAATGTATATATCAGCATCACGACGCGAACAAACACCAGAATTCGAAATATATTTGTTTAAACGAATTTCGTCTGCTGCTTTTTGTCTTTTCGGAGCCTGATTCTGTTTTTTAAGTTTTTCTGCTTTCTCTTCTTCCGCTGCCTTAACAGCTGGCTTCACTTTTTTCGGCCCTTGAGCACGCTTTGCCATAGGAGGTTTTGGCTTGCTTGAGTTTGATCTGGAGCTATTTGGTCTCGATCCGCCTCTTTTATTATTGCCTTCCTTATTATTCATAAATTCTGTAATTTGTGCAAAGATAGTTTATTCCTGCTAAATAATCTTAAGTTCAATGTTGTTAGATTAATAGCAGTATTTTTTTCAAGTTTTAGGAGCCTCACAATTGGTTTTTTTTACAGGCATGTTTTCCCGCTTTTTGCTTCAATCTTTTATTTTTTAAAGAAAAAAATAAAAGGATTTCCGCACAATCGGGGCTAGGTTCAAACAGTTGGCTTTTTTTAAACATTTTGAAAAGAAACTATTTCAGAGAGATTCACAAAGTTTATACGAAAATTCACAAAGCTTTTTAAAGAAAACTCTGTGTGTCTCTGCGGGAATTCTTAGTGAATCTCTGTGAAATAACCTTTTTAGAATCGAGAAATTAGAACTTTCCCATGCCACAAAACACTTGGATTAATCAAAACAATACAAAAAACACCCGAAACGATCAAAAACTTCAGCACATTATGGAGCAGTAAGTATTGTTCTTTTGAATTAGATCTCCACAAGTACATCAGAAAAAACAACATGACAATAAAACAGCTATAAAAGTAAATATCCATATACCCTACATCATAAATGTTAATCAGGACATAAACCGGTAGTACCGTCAAAAAAGTTAAAACGGTAATGATTTGTTTTGAAACCGTTTCGTTATAAAGAATTGGAATAGTTTGATAATCATTCGCTAAATCACCTTTTAGGTTCTCCAGATCTTTTATCATTTCACGAATCAGCAATAATAAAAAAAGAAACATAGCATGTGATGAAATAATAGTAAAATGGCTTCTGTGGTTCTCTATTTCTTCAAATGAAATTTGGTTATAAAAATAAAACAAAATAGCAAAAAAAGGTAAAACAGCTAAAAGAGCAGCCATCAGATTTCCAATAATAGCATATTTTTTTATTTTATGAGAGTAAAACCAAAGAAGGAAAATATAACCCGAAAAGAATAAAAAAGCACGCCAGGAAACAAGTAACGCCATTAATGCACCGGTAAAATTAAGTACGAAATATACTGATAGCTTTGTTTTTTGGCTCACCAAACGATCCAGCATCGATTTATTGGGCCTGTTGATTAAATCTTTCTGGCTGTCGTAAAAATTATTGATGATATAACCGGAAGCAATTGTAATCGCCGAAGCAAAAACAATCAGAAATAAATTGAAATCAAGTAAAATGTCAAGTGCTCTTTTTTCAGGAGCCAATATAAAAATAGCTGATAAATATTGGGCTAAAACAATAATCGGAATGTTGTAACCTCTTACTACAGAGAACAGACTGACAATTTTCATTACTAAAAGTTTGTGCTGTCTGCTTAACATACGAGTTTAAAGTTTTAGAAAAGGTTTTTTTTAATTAGAATTGGTAAACAACTTCTAATTTATAATCTTTCAAAGAAACTTTAGCACGTTCTAAATCTTCAGTAAAACCCAGAATATAACCACCACCGCCGGAACCGCAAAGTTTTAAATAATAATCGTTTGTATCAATTCCGTTTTGCCAGATTCCGTGAAATTGCTCCGGAATCATTGGTTTGAAGTTATTCAGAACAACTTTAGAAAGTTTTTTGGTATTCGTAAACAAAGATTTCATGTCACCGTGCAAAAAGTTTTCTACACAAGCGTCTGTATGTTTTACGAATTGGTTTTTTAGCATGGCACGGAAACCTTTGTCTTTCAGGTTTTCCATAAAAATATTTACCATTGGAGCCGTTTCGCCTACAATTCCCGAATCTAATAAAAAGACAGCCCCTTTTCCGTCAAAACTTTGAGTCGGAATACCTGTTGCTTCAATATTATCTTTAGAATTTATTAAAATCGGAATACTCAAATAGCTGTTTAACGGATCTAAACCAGAACTTTTTCCGTGGAAAAAACTCTCCATCTGAGCAAATATATTTTTTAATTGTAACAGTTTTTCGCGAGTTAAATTCTCTAAAACCGTTATTTTATGTGTAGCATATTTATCGTAAATAGCAGCGACCAAAGCACCACTGCTGCCTACGCCATATCCTTGCGGAATACTGGAGTCGAAATACATTCCGGTATCGACATCATTTTTTAAAGCAGTCAGATCAAAAGAAACCAATTCAGGTTGTTCCGTTTGCAACGTTTCAAGATAAGCTGTAAAACGTTTTAAACTTGCATTAGATGCTATAGCTTCAGCCGAAGGATCTTCGTTTCGCTTCAAAGCACCATTGTAAAAATTATAAGGAATAGAAAGTCCTTTAGAATCACGAATAATTCCGTATTCTCCAAAGAGTAATATTTTTGAGTAAAATAATGGTCCTTTCATAATTGAAAATTAATAACTAACAATTGATAATTAATTATATGTTTTTAGAAGTTTTTATGATGCTCGTTAGCAATCTTAACAATTCTATTATTTTTGGTTTTATATTTTGAAACTCTACATCAGACAGATATTTTGTTTCATACAGCAAATCTAACCAATATTCTGTTTCGTTTGCCTCTTTTAATGAAATAGATAATTTATGAATAAAATCAGCCTTACTTTGAGCATGTTCAGATTCTCTTACATTGGCACCAATCGAAGTTCCGGATCTCAAAACTTGTCTGGATAACACAAACTCTTTTTTCTCGCTCAAAATTTTGTAAAGATTAACAATGTCAATTGCAAAAGCAAAAGATTTTTCTTTGATAATGTTTTTCTTCTCCATAAAGTTAGTGAATAATTGACAATTATCAATTATCAATTATCAATTGGCTTCCAGTGCCAATTTCGTCACAAATGTACTGACCATTTTGACAATAGCCAACTAATTCGTTCTTAATAAATTGTAATACTTTATCAGTTACATTTTTTGGATATAAAACGTGCACATTAGCTCCGGCATCAAGAGTAAAACAAACCGGAATTTGGGTTTCATTTCTAAATTTCCAAATAGCATTTATAATCTGCAAAGTATTTGGTTTCATTAAAATAAAGTATGGCATTGAAGTCATCATCATGGCGTGCAGAGTCAAGGCTTCGCTTTCGACAATTTTAATGAATTCTTCCAGATTTCCATTTTCAAAAATTGTAATCAATTTATCCAGATTTTCATGTGCCTGAGCAAAACGTCTTTCAGCATACGGATGATTGTGCATCAAATCATGACCAACGGTACTTGAAACCTGCTTTTCTCCCTTATCAACTAATAAAATGGTATCCTGAAAATTCACGAAATTTTCATGAATCGTATATGGAAATTCCACACCAAATAAATCTGTGCTTCGTTTTATATTCTTCTGATTTCCCCAAACTACAACATTTCCTTTCACACTTCTGCAGGCACTTCCAGATCCTAAACGGGCTAAAAACGATGCTTTTTGATAAAAATAGTCATCAGTCATTTCAGGATTTAATTCTTTTTCCAAACTCATGAAATTCATTGCCAAAGCCGCCATTCCCGAAGCCGAAGAAGCGATTCCTGAACTATGTGGAAAAGTATTCTGGGTATCAATCGTAAAATGATACTCTTTTAAAAAAGGCAGATACAGTTCAATTCGTTCTAAAAACTTCTGAATTTTCGGCTTGAAATCTTCCTTTGGTTTTCCTTCAAAAAGCAAATCGAAAGAAAAAGAACCGGAATTTTCTCTTTTTTCAAAACCTAATTTAGTAATCGTTTTGCAATTATTTAGCGTAAAACTTACCGAAGGATTCGCCGGAATTTGATTTTCTTTTTTGCCCCAATATTTTACCAAGGCAATATTGCTGGGAGCGCTCCATTCGAAATTTCCGTTTTCTACGATTGAAGTATATTTTTTAGGAATAAAATCAGTTGCTGTAAACATGAATTATAAATTTTGGCAAAGATAGTTTTTTCACCATATAAGTTTATATAAGAAAAGTTAAGTTGTGTTTGCTAAATGAACTTGTGTGACTTATATGGTTTAAACTTGCTTTTTGACTATTTTTGAATAAAATTTAGATAAAATGAACAAAATAACCCGAATAGCAATAGCCATAATCGTTTGTTTAGCCGTTGGATATTCTTCTTCTACTGTTACAAAGGAAGGAGTAGAAACATGGTATCCTACTATTATAAAACCCGCTTTTAATCCTCCCAATTGGGTTTTTATGCCGGTTTGGACCTTGCTTTTTATTTTAATGGGGATTGCTGCGGGATTGGTTTGGGATAATATAAAGGAACAAAATGCAGCAGTTAAAAAAGCCTTGGGTTTCTTTTTAATACAATTAGCCTTAAATGCAATTTGGTCGTATTTATTCTTCGGATTAAAAAATCCTATGCTGGCTTTAATTGAAATTGCCCTTTTATGGCTGATGATTTATGAAACCTATTTAAAGTTCACCAAAATCAATAAAACTGCCGGATATCTTTTAATTCCTTATATGGCTTGGGTTGGATTTGCAGCAATTTTGAATGCCAGTATCTGGTGGCTGAATAGATAATCTCAGTCTCACTCTTTAGGAGTGTTAATCTGTAACTTCATTAATTTTTAATATCAGTTTCTAATTTCTTAAACTCTTCATTTTTAATATATAAAAAATCCATTGTAGCCAAAATGTTTGGATGTTGAAGAAGTAATTTAGATTTTGGATCAGCATCGCAAAATTCAATAAAAAGTTCTTTTTCCTCAGTTTTTAATTTTAAATCTTTAGTGAAAAAAGTATCTGGCACGGTTGTGGACATGAGTGTTTTAAAATCAATTTGAGGAATTTTCTTTTTGGGCTCTTCCTTCTCTTTTTTCAATAAACTAAAAATTCCTTTTCCAATTGCGATAAAGTCTATTCCATTTGTGATAGTTCCATCGTAAACACCGGTATATTTTTGCAAAGACCGGCTTTGTTTTGTTAATTTTATTTCATCAATATCTTGTTGAGAAGTTTTTACTTTTTCAAATTTTATTTTAGTGATAACAACTTCCCGTAACTCTTCCGGCTTTAGAATCATATTGATAGCCAGATTATTAGTTTCCATATTTTCTTTGGTAACTCTTAATCGGCTAAAAAAATAATCCTTAGCAAAAAATAATAAGCTATCTTTCACATTGACAGAAATCGAAAATTCTCCTAAATCGTTTGTAACTGAACTGGTTTTAGCTGTTTTGTTTATGACTTCAACACCTTTAAGAACAGCATTTTGAGAAAGAACTTTTCCATGAAGTAATTTTTCTGTTTGAGAAATGCTTAACTGATACGTAAAAAAAGAAATTGTGGTAAGTAATTTTACTCTCATAAATGGTTGATTTGCTGAGAGTAAAATTATTATTTTTGTCTTAATGAAAACTTACTAAATCTGTAAATTCTTGTTAATTCCTTTTTTTGTAGTCGCCCTTTAAAAAAAAGATTTACGGCTTATAATACGTTAATCAACTCCGTAGGATTATGTAGTACCAATTTTGCACCGCTGGCTTTCAACTCTTCCTCTGTTCTGTAACCCCAAGTCACTCCAACAGGAAACATGTTAGCATTAACTGCTGTTTGCATATCAATATCAGAATCTCCTACGAAAATAACTTCCTCGGGTTTTAAATTCCAATTTTTGCTTATTTCCAGCGCTTTAGACGGATTTGGTTTTTTAAGGGATTCAACACTCAAACCAACAGCAGTATTAAAATAATCAGGAAATATTTCGGTTGCTATTTTTTTAGTCAGTTCATCTGCTTTATTAGAGAAAACGGCCACTTTGATATTTCGGGTAGCCAAAGTGTCTAATAATTCGATAATCCCTTCATATGGTTTTGTTTTTAGCGTGCAGGATTCACTATATCCTTTTACCATTCTTTCGAGACAGATTTCAATTTGCTCATCACTATTATTTGATGCAGGCAATGCTTTGGAAACAGTATTACGTAGGCCGCTGCCGATAAAATATTGAAAAACATCATATGAATGAGTAGGGTAATTAAGACCCTGAAGAACCTTGTTCATCGAATCTGCAATATCCTCTAATGAGTTTACTAACGTTCCGTCTAAGTCAAAAATGATTCCTTTGTATTTCATCTCACCTGTTTAAATTATTTGAATATTATATATTCTTAAAGTGTCTTATTTTTGTTTTTAAGTTTTTCACAACTACTGTTACAATTTTGATAAACTCCAATGCAATTACGTTCAATTTTGGCTTCTGAAAAAATATTTTGTGAATTTATTTAAACAAAATAGATTATTAAAAAAAAACACAACTCCTAATATCTTCTATAATTATTTATTTGTGTTATTTATAAAAAAATATGCTTTTTTTGTTAAATTTACGCAGTAAAAACTCTAAAATTATGAAAATCAAATCACTTCAATTTAAATGTTCACTTTTGCTTGCTTTCTTGTTAATGATTGTGTCATGTGATAAAAAAGAAAGATTAAATTCTGGTGTTATCTTAAAAAACATGGACACATTAGTTAAACCAGGAGATAACTTTGACACTTATGTTAATGGTAATTGGACAAAAAACAACAAGATTCCAGCAGATAAGGCAAGCATTGGAGTTGGTCAGATTATAGATGACAAAGCACAGGAAGATGTAAAAGCAATTATCGAAAATTCTTCGAAAGGGAATTTTGCTAATGGTTCTGATGAACAAAAAATAGGAGACTTTTATGAGGCTTTTATGAATGTTAAAACCAGGGATGAAAAAGGAATTAATCCTCTGCTTTCTGAATTCAAAAAAATAAATGCAATTGCTAATTATTCTGATTTGGCTAAATATTTTGGGATTGCTAATAAATATGGAAATAACATCCCTTTTCAAATGGGTGTCATAGAAGACTTTAAAGATCCTACTAAATATATGCTTTACACATGGCAGGGCGGACTTGGATTGCCTGATAGAGAATATTATTTTCTTGAAGATTCCAAATCAAAAGAAATTCGTTCGAAATATGTAATTCATATCGCTAAAATGCTTCAACTTGCTAAAGTTGAAAATCCAACTAAACTTGCTTCACAAATTATGGCTTTGGAAACCCTAATGGCTTCAAATCACATGAAAAAAGAGTTAACTCGTGATTATGGAAAACTATATAACAAGTATGCTATAAAAGATTTGAATAAACTTATGCCTGATTTTGACTGGGATTCTATGTTAAAAAGTGCTGGAATTTTCAATCAAAAAAATATTACAATTACTCAGGTTGAATACATCAAATCACTGAACACGATCATAAAAAAAACGCCTTTAGAAACATGGAAAAACTATTTAAAATGGAGTACCATAAATGGAGCCGCGTCATCATTAAGCACAGCTCTACAGGATGAAAACTTTGAGTTCTATGGCAAAGTTATGTATGGTATCGAAAAGCAAAAGCCATTATGGAGACGAGGTGTTCAGGCTGTTAACAACAACCTTGGCGAAATAGTAGGCAAAGTGTATGTCGAAAAACATTTTTCATCAGAATCTAAAGAGCACGTCACTATTCTAGTTAAGAATCTGCTTAAAGCTTATGAAGAAAGTATCAAAAAGCTAGATTGGATGACTCCTGAAACTAAAAAACAAGCTTTAGAAAAAGTTTCTAAGTTTACTGTAAAAGTTGGATATCCTGATAAATGGAGAGATTATTCAAAATTAAAAGTCATTAAAGGAGATCTTTACGGCAATATACAAAGAGCAACCGAATTTGAATACAACAGGCAAATTAATAAACTGGGAAAACCTGTAGACAGAACAGAATGGGGAATGACTCCACAGACAGTAAATGCATATTACAATCCTACTCAAAATGAAATTGTTTTTCCAGCTGCAATTTTACAAGCCCCTTTCTTTGATTCAAATGTAGAAGATGCTGTTAATTACGGAGGAATTGGAGCTGTAATCGGACACGAAATAGGACATGGTTTTGATGATCAGGGAAGCTCTTTTGATGGTGACGGTTTGTTGCGAAATTGGTGGACAGCAAAAGATTTAGCTGCTTTTAAATTACGTACAAAAGCTTTAGTCGCACAATACAACGAATTCAAAGTTTTTCCTGATTTAAATGTTAACGGAGAATTTACTCAGGGTGAAAATATTGGAGATTTAGGAGGCTTATCAATTGCATTAAAAGCTTATAAAAGAAGTCTTAATGGAAAAGCTTCTCCAGTTTTAGATGGTTTTACAGGAGAACAAAGGTTATTTATAGGATGGGCACAAAGCTGGTTACATAAAGATAGGGAAGAAACTTTAAGAAATCAAATAGCTAGTGATCCACATTCACCACCAAAATTTAGAGTGAATGGTGTCGTGAGAAATATTCCGGAGTTTTATGAAGCGTTTAATGTAAAACCAACAGATTCATTATATCTGGCTCCTGAAAAAAGAGTTAGAATCTGGTAATTGAAAAATATTTTTTGTCATAATAAAGGGGATACCTCTGTACAAAACAGCAGAAGTATCCCTTTATTATTAAGCTTTATTTCTAAATATTACAAAGCATTCGCAACAATAAACCCGCTTGTCCAGGCATTCTGAAAATTGAAACCTCCTGTAATCGCATCGATATTTACAATTTCGCCTGCAAAATAAAGATTTTGATGCAGTTTGCTTTCCATTGTTTTAAAGTTGATTTCTTTTAAATCGATTCCGCCTGCTGTAACGAATTCTTCCTTAAAAGTGCTTTTTCCGTTTACCTGAAATGTGGCTTTTGTCAATTGTGACGCCAAATTCTGTAATTGAATTTTAGATAAATCGGCCCATTTGGTTTCTGCTTCAATTTGTGAAGCCAAAACTAAACTTTCCCATAACCGATTCGGAAAATCAAAAGGTGATTTTTTTGAAACGGCTTTTTTGGCGTGTTCCTGTTTTAAGTCTTTCAGGATTTTCTCCGCATCTTCAGTATCAACGTCATTCAGCCAATTTACAAAAATAGTGAACTGATAATTTTTATCGAATAAAGTTCTCGCACCCCAGGCTGAAAGTTTTAAGATAGCAGGGCCGCTCATTCCCCAATGTGTTATCAATAATGGTCCGGTTGATTCTAGTTTGGTATCTTTTACGTTAACGGTAACCTGAGCTGCAACTCCCGGTAATTCTTTTATACGTGGATCTTTGATGTTGAAAGTAAATAGCGAAGGAACCGGGCTCACAATAGCGTGTCCTTTCTCTTGAAGCATTTCCCAGATTTTAGGATTGCTTCCTGTCGCCATTACTAATTTTTCAGAAATAAATTTATCGTTTTGCGTATCAATTTTCCAATGATTTTCGGCTTTATAAATTGATTGTACGCTTTGTCCTGTCAATACTTTTATGCCTAATTTTTCGGTTGCTTTTAAAAAACAATCGATAATGGTTTGTGAAGAATTTGAAACCGGAAACATTCTGCCATCGTCTTCAATTTTTAATTCAACGCCATGTTTTTCGAACCATTCAATTGTGTCACCGGAACAAAACTGATGAAAAGGACCTCGAAGTTCTTTTTCGCCACGCGGATAAAATTTGACCAGTTCATTCGGTTCAAAACAGGCGTGTGTTACATTGCATCTTCCGCCACCGGAAACACGTACTTTAGAAAGCACTTCTTTTCCTCTTTCTAAAATGGCGATTTTAATTTTCGGATTTTTCTCTGCAATATTTATTGCTGTAAAAAATCCTGCAGCACCACCGCCAACAATTAGTATGTCGAAATTTTGACTCATATCTTATCTGGATTATCAGAGATAATTCCGTTTACATTATAACTTTTTACTTTTTGAATGTCTTCTTCGGTGTTTACCGTCCAAGGAAAAACCAGAAATCCTTTTTCCTGAATTTGACGAACATTTTCCTTATCCAATAATTGAAAATCAGGATGAATCGCTTTTGCTTTTATTGATTCGGCGAAAGCCAAAGCAGTATCAAGATTCTCTTCGGTTAAAACACCAATCGGGATGTTTGGATTTAAATTTTGAACTTCTTTTAAAGCATTCCAGTCAAAACTTGAAATGATAAAATGTTCGTAATTCCAGTTTTTTTTCGTCACATATTCTTCAATCAGTGTAGAGACGCACTGCAGCGCGTCTCTACTTTTTAATTCGATGTTGATGAAACATTTTTTATCCACTAAATCAAAAACTTCATTTAAGGTAGGGATTTCATGTTTTTCAGCAATTAAAAATAGCTTTAATTCGGGTAAAGTAAATGTGTTTACAGCTCCTTTTCCGTTGGTCATTTTGTCGATAGTTTCATCGTGCATTACGATTATATGTCCGTCAGCGCTCAGGTGAACGTCAAGTTCTATTCCTTCAGCATTTAAATCTATTGCTTTTTGGAAAGCTTGTAAAGTATTCTCTGGTTCGTACGCTTTGGCACCGCGATGTGCTATTTTTAGCATTTGTAATGAATTTAACTGCAAAGGTCGCAAAGTTTTATGCAAAGTACGGTAATCATTAATTAAAAAAATAATTGCCAAGATTAAAGGATTATAATGATTTTTTAAATCTTGGTAATCCTTTAATCTATGGCTAAACTTTTGTGTTTCTGCTAAATGTTTACGTTGCGGAGACGCACTGCTGTGCGCCTCTACGTGTATGCGTTATATTGTAGAGGCGCACAGCAGTGCGTCTAACATTGCAATTTGTTTTATTTCAATTCTAAAACCACAACCGATTTTGGTTCTAAAATAATTTCAGTAGCTAAATCAAAAGTTTTTCCGGTCAAAACATCTTTTCCGGATGTATAGTTTTTGATGTTTTCTTTAAAACGACTGGTTTTAACAACCTGCCCTTTTGTATTATTATTATTATTAAAAACCACCATTACCGTTTTAGCTTCGGTGTATCTGAAATAAACGTAAGTGTTGTTTTCAGGAATATAATGTGTCATTTTACCGAAGTGAACCGCTTCGTTTGATTTTCTCCAGTTGAATAATTTGGATGTAAAATCGAAGTATTTTGCCTGTTCAGCTGTTCTTCCTTCTTTTTTGAAAGCATTGTTTTTATCCCCATTCCAGCCACCCGGAAAATCCTGACGAATATCAGCATCACCTTTGCTTTTGTCTCCGCCCATTCCAATTTCGGAACCGTAATACACTTGTGGAATTCCGCGCACGGTTGCCAATAAGGTCATTGCCAGTTTGTATTTTTCGAAATCGTATTTAAACTTATCATTTATACGATCTGTATCATGATTTTCAGCAAAAACTAAAATGTTATTGGTATTTGGATACAGATAATCCATAGCAAAATTGTTATAGAATTTAATCATTCCGTTGTCCCAGGTCCCTTCGCTTTCATTAAATGCAGAAACTACCTGACTTTGAAGCGTAAAATCCATTACGCTTGGCAAATTCGAATTGTAGTTTTTGATCGCGCCAATTTTACTGTCTTTTTGCCAATAGGCTAAATTTGCCTGATTGTGCATCCAGATTTCGCCAACAATATTAAAGTTTGGATATTCATTGGTAACAGATTTTACCCAATTTGCCATTGCATCAGCATCAGAATAGTTATAAGTATCAACTCTAAATCCGTCAAGGTCTGCAAATTCAATCCACCAGATGGCGTTTTGAGTCAGGTATTTTGCAACCAAAGGATTTCTCAGGTTCAAATCCGGCATTGTAGGTACAAACCAGCCATCAACACAAACTTCCTGATCTATTTTTGAAGCGTGGATATCCGTAATTACTTCGCGACGATGATGTGTCTGTGTGAAATTTTCAAATTGATTGAACCAAGACTTGGTCGGAATATCTTTCATCATCCAATGCGTGATTCCCCAGTGATTCGTTACATAATCCATTACCAGTTTCATGCCTTTTTTGTGCATTTCTGCCGATAAACGAGCGTAATCATCATTAGTTCCGTAACGTGGATCTATTTTATAAACATCAGATTGTGCGTAGGTATGATACGAAAACTCCTTGTCGTTGTCTTCGCATAAAGGCGTGCTCCAGATTGTAGTTGCACCAAGAGACGAAATATAATCTAAGTTTTTAATGATTCCTTCGATGTCACCGCCATGACGTCCGCCAGGCAAAACCCGATTTGCTTTCTCCGCTAAAGAAGCATGGCTGTCATTTTTCGGATTTCCGTTAGCAAAACGATCCGGCATGATAAGGTAAATCATATCTGATGAGTCGTAACTTTTTCGGTCTGATGAATTTGCTCTTCTTTCTTTAAGCGAATATTTCTGTGTAAAGGCAACTTTATTTTTTGTTTTGAAAGAGAAAACCAATTCAGAAGCCTTTAAATTTTGAGTATCAATTGTAACGAAAAGATAGTTTGGATTTTCTGTTTTTTCTATGTTTTTTATTACCACATTATTAGAAACCGAAGCTTCATATTGTGCAATATTTTTTCCGTAGAACATAACTTGCAACTCTGGATTCTTCATTCCGGCATACCAAAATGGCGGTTCAACTTTTTGTATTTGCGCTTTCGCGGAAGCGGAAAAAATCAGAATGAAAAGGAGTGTTTTATAAATGATATGGTTTTGAATTCTCATAATTTATAGTTTTAGTTTTTCCTGCAAGTTTTTGAAAATCCTTGTAGGTATAATTGAGTACGCTTATAAAAATACCTAACAGGTTTTTAAAACCTGTTAGGATAAGCAAATTGAGTTTCCTAACAGGTCTCCAGGACCTGTTAGGTATTTTATATTTTAAGTTTTCCCGCAAGGTTTCCAAAACCTTGTAGGTATGTTTGAAAAAAAGTTTAAACCTACAAGGTTTTGGAAACCTTGCAGGAGCAATCTCGGGGGAATAGTCTGTCTTTAAAAATTATTTGGTTTCGATTATACTAATCGCATATCCTCCGCCAGGAGCAGAAAGCTGCGATATTTTTGACTTATTAGTTACAGCCATTTTTCTGATGGTATAAGCCTGCGGATTTGTTTTGTAATGCGCATCTTTTGCATCAGCATAAATGGTTGCCGTATATTTTTTGCCTTTTTCAAGGAAACTGAAATCGATGTTTGAGGTACGCTGCGTTTCTCCGTTTACGTTTCCAACAAACCAGTTGTTTGTTCCTTTTGCTTTTCGGGCAACCGTGATAAAATCTCCCGGCTCAGCCTCGATATATTTACTTTCAGACCAATCTATAGCCACATCTTTAATAAACTGAAATGCATCCGGGAAACGGTTGTAATTTTCCGGAGTATCAGCCGCCATTTGCAACGGACTGTACATCGTGACATATAATGCTAATTGGTTTGCAATTGTACTGTTTACATGCGATTTGTTATCCGGATTCATTTTGCTGATATCCATTTCGAAGATTCCGGGAGTATAATCCATTGGGCCTCCGATTAAACGTGTGAAAGGTATAACCGTAACGTGATTTGGTTTAGAACCTCCAAAGGCTTGATATTCTGTTCCTCTTGCAGCCTCGTTTCCAATTAAATTCGGATATGTTCTGGCAATTCCTGTTGGACGAACCGCTTCGTGCGCATTCACCATAATTTTATAATCAGCTGCTTTTTCGATGGCATACTGATAATGATTTACAATCCATTGGCTGTAATGATTTTCACCGCGAGGCAAAATATCACCCACATAACCGCTTTTTACAGCATCGTATCCATTGTCATTCATGAATTTATAAGCAGCGTCCATATGGCGCTCGTAGTTTCTAACCGAACCAGAAGTTTCGTGGTGCATGATAATTTTTACACCTTTTGATTTTGCGTATTCGTGCAAACCTTTCACATCAAAGTCCGGGTAAGGCGTTACGAAATCAAAAACATAATCTTTTGAATGTCCAAACCAGTCTTCCCAGCCTTCGTTCCAGCCTTCAACTAATACAGCATCAAAACCGTGCTGTGCAGCAAAATCAATGTATTTTTTTACGTTTGCATTGGTGGCTCCGTGCGTTCCGTTTGGTTTAGCTTTAGAGAAATCAGTAACTCCTAATTGAACTGTTGGGTAATCATTGGTGTAAGACCATGAACTTTTTCCTGTAATCATTTCCCACCATACACCAATATATTTTACCGGTTTAATCCATGAAGTGTTTTCAATTTTTGATGGATCGTTTAAGTTATACGTCATTTTTGAAGCCAGGATTTCTCTCGCATCATCACTAACCATAACCGTTCTCCAAGGCGAGTGGCTTGGCGCCTGCATATAGCCTTTATCTCCTTTGGCATCCGGAGTCAACCACGATTCGAAAATCATGTTTTTGTCATCCAGATTCAAGTGCATACAAGAATAATTGATCAAAGCCGCTTCATGCAGGTTGATGTAGATTCCGTCGTTTGTTTTTAGCATCAAAGAAGTCTGAACGCCTGTTGGAGAAAAAGATTTTTGAGAAACATTTGCTGTATATGCTTTTTCAGAAAGACCTCTAATTTCAGATAATTTCGATTTGGTATAATCGTATTCCTGCGTATCATAATCTCCCGGAATCCAAAATGCTGTATGGTCGCCCGCCATGGCAAATTGTGTTCTTTCTTCTTTGATTGTGAAGTAAGTCAGATTTTTTTGTGTTGGAAATTCATATCTAAATCCAAGACCATCATCAAATAAACGGAAACGAATTACAATTTGTCTATCCGTTTGTTTTTGATTCAAAGTAACAGCCAGTTCATTATAATGATTTCTGATTTTGTCCACTTCTCCCCAAACCGGTTTCCAGGTTTCATCAAAAGTGGCTGTTTTGGTGTCTACAACAATAAAGTCATTCAATAACGATTTTTTGTCATCTTTAAGTTCAAGACCTAATTTACTGGTTTTTACAACCTCTTTATTTTTGTATTTTAAATTGTAAGTTGGAGTTCCGTCATTTTGAAGCGAAAATTCCATTACGAACTTTCCTTCTGGCGATTTTAATTGCTGTGCTTCTGCAAGCGAGCTAAAAGCAAACAAGATTAAACTTGCGAAAAATAAGTTTTTCATATTTTTAGTTTTAAAGATTGTAATTTAATTAATTTTCTCAAGCTGCTTGCTTGCAATTATCGATTTTCCATTTACTATAATCGTTAAATCCTCATCACCGTCTACAGCAAAAGTCGTTTCATTATGGTTGACAGAAACCTTCAAAATTTGATTTCTGAAATTAATTTTAAACGAATAGCCTTTCCATTCTTTTGGAATTTTTGGAGAAAAATGAAGCTGGTCATTTTTAACACGCATTCCGCCAAAACCTTCCACAATACTCATCCATGTTCCCGCCATTGAGGTAATATGACATCCTTCTTCCACTTCTTTATTATAGTCATCTAAATCCAGACGGGAAGTTCTTAAATAGAACGCATACGCCATATCCATTTTATCTAAAACAGCAGCCTGAATCGAGTGAACACAAGGCGAAAGCGAACTTTCATGAACGGTAAACGACTCATAAAACTCGAAATTGCGTTTTAATTCTTCTCTTGAAAAATGATCTTCGAAGAAATAGAAACATTGTAAAACATCGGCCTGTTTTATATAAGGCGAACGTAAAACACGATCCCAAGACCATTTTTGATTGATTGGACGTTGTGATTTATCTAAATCTTTTACAGGAACCAAATCCTTGTCTAAAAAGCCATCCTGCTGAAGATAAATCCCTAATTCCTCAGAAGTTGGAAAATACATATCATCTGCTACTTTTTTCCATTCCTGAATTTCATTTTTGGAAAGGTTTACTTTTTCTAATACTCTTTTATGATCTGCAGGATATTCTGAAGCTACTTTTTTAATTTGTTGTGCTGCGTAATCCATACACCATTTTGCGATATAATTGGTGTAGAAATTATTGTTGATATTGTTCTCATATTCATTTGGACCCGTAACTCCAAGAATCACATATTGACTTTTTTGCTTAGAAAAAGAAGCTCTTTGATGCCAGAAACGTGCAATTCCGATTAAGACTTCCAAACCTTTTTCAGGAATATAAGAGTAATCGCCGGTGTAACGATGATAGTTGAAAATCGCAAAAGCAATCGCTCCGTTTCTGTGGATTTCTTCGTGTGTGATTTCCCATTCGTTGTGGCATTCTTCTCCATTCATGGTTACCATTGGATACAAAGCTGCGCCATTTTTGAAGCCTAAATTATCCTTAGCGTTTTCAATCGCTTTATCCAATTGGTTGAAACGATAAGTCAATAAATTTCTCGCCACCTGCTGATCTTTTGTCGCCATGTAAAATGGAATGCAATAGGCCTCGGTATCCCAATAGGTAGATCCGCCGTATTTTTCTCCGGTAAAACCTTTTGGCCCAATATTCAATCGGCTGTCTTTTCCTGAATAGGTTTGGTTTAACTGGAAAATGTTAAAACGAATTCCCTGTTGTGCTTTTACATCGCCTTCGATTGTGATATCTGACATTTCCCAGATTTTAGCCCAGGCTTCAATTTGATTTTGAAGCAAAGCATCATATCCTAAATTAACGGCAGTTTTGATACATTTTTCGGCTGCAGTCAAAGTATTTTCATGATTCAAAGAAACGGTATAACCACCTATTTTCTGAATGGATGAGGTTTTCCCTTTTGCGATAATGGTTCCGTAAGTATATTGAACTTTTTCTGTATTGGAATCAATTGTAGATGGTGAAACATTGATGTTTTCCCCATTTGCCAAAATTGTGTTGTGCATGAAGGTCGTAACCTTAAAATGAGTTTTAAAAGTCCGGGCTGTTACGAAAGCTTCGTTTGCCCCTTTTTTTACTTCAAGCGGTTCCCAGAATTTTTCGTCCCAGTTGGCATCTTCATTGGTTACGCCTGCATCTATGTAAGGTTTATAAACAATTTTGGCATCTTTGTTCAAAGGTGTAATGTCGTATTTTATAATTCCCGCTTCATCCAGATCCAGAGACAGAAATCGGTTTACGTTTACGGCAATTTCAGTTCCGTTTTTCAAAACTGCCTCAAAAGATCTATTGTACCAGCCTTCTTTCATGTTCAGTTCCCTGCGGAAATTTCGAACCTCTGTACAATTATTTAAATCCAGGTTTTCTTCGTTGATTTCAACATTGATTCCAATCCAGTTGGGTGCATTTAGAACTTTTGCAAAATATTTTGGATAGCCGTTTTTCCACCAGCCTACTTTGGTTTTATCCGGATAATAAATGCCGGCAATGTAACTTCCCTGAAATGTTTCGCCAGAGTACGTTTCTTCAAAATTGGCACGCTGCCCCATGGCGCCGTTACCAAGACTGAAAAGACTTTCGGACGATTTTATGCTTTCTGCATCAAATCCTTCTTCTATGATGGACCAATTGTCTGGTTTTATATAATCCTGATTCATTTTTTCTTTTATTAGATAATTGGGCAATTAGATAATTAGAAAATGTGTCAATTAGATAATTACACTTCTAATTTTGATTTTATCTTTTTAATTGCTGATTGTTTTAATGTTTTATTGATTGGATGATGTAATTGAATTTTTGTTTTTTTATTGATGGTTATAGAAATTATCTCATTTTCTAATTGACACATTTTCTAATTGATTAACTTGTCAATAAAGCTCTCTTCTATTAATGCAGAATCTTTAAAAACATAGTCGGCTTCATGTAAAATTGTTTTCTCACCAATTCCAACACTTACCATTTCTGCAATATTTGCTGCCTGAATTCCGGCAACAGAATCTTCAAATACAATTGCATTTTTTGGGTCAATATTTAGGAGTTGAGCCGCTTTCAGGAAAACTTCCGGATCCGGTTTTGCATTGGTAACATCGTTTCCGTCAACAATAACATCGAAATACGAAAAGATTCCGGTTTTTTCTAGAATTGGCCGGGCGTTTTTACTCGCAGAGCCTAACGCAATTCCCTGATTCTTATCTTTTAATAATTGCAGAATTTTAGAAACTCCCGGAAGAATCTCGCTTTTATCCATATCAACTAAATAAGATAAGTAATCTTCATTTTTTTGAATCAGCCATTTGTCTTTGTCTTCCTGAGAGGCCTGAACATTTCCTAATTCAAGAATTATATCTAATGAACGTACCCGACTTACACCTTTAAGCAATTCGTTATGTTCGTGTGTGAAGTTTATATGTAATGCCTGAGCGATTTTTTGCCAGGCCAAAAAGTGATATTTGGCGGTATCGACAATGACTCCGTCAAGGTCGAATATGAATGCTTTTTTCATTATAAGGAGGTTCTTATTTATGATTTTTGAATAGTGTCGTCTACATCTTTTACTTTGTAAACTAAAAGAGCGGCGATTAAGAAACTGACTCCGCTTGTAATTAAGGCATAAATTGCATTGCCATTGTAGAGGTATTTTACAATTGGACCGCCAATTAGTGCATTTACAATTTGCGGAATCACAACAAAGAAGTTGAAAATTCCCATGTAAACTCCCATTTTTTTAGGTGCAATCGATCCAGCAAGAATAGCATACGGCATTGCCAGAATACTTGCCCAGGCCACTCCAATTAAAATCATTGGTAATACGACCCAGTTTTCATCTGGCATAAAATAAATAGAGATTAATCCGATTCCTCCAATGATAAGCGATACGGCATGTGTCGATTTTCGGCCAATTTTTTTAGCAATGTAGGGCAAAAAGAAAAGTGCAATTATGGCAGAAACCAAATTATAAACGCCAAATAAAATGCCGACCCAGTCTCCGGCATCCTGGTACTGCTGGCTTGAAGTGTCGCTTAAAGGCAATTCGTAAATATGGTGCGCTATTGCTGGAGTTGTAAAAACCCACATCCCGAATAATCCAAACCAGGAAAAAAACTGTACCCAGCTTAACTGGCGCATTGTGGTTGGCATTTTTGCAAAGTCGGTAAAAATGTCTGTCAGTTTTGATTTTTCTTCCGATGGAATTTCTCCTTGATTCTGATGGTCTTCAAAATTAGCCAGTTCTTCAGGAGAATATTCTTTGGTTGTAAAAAGTGTTACCAGAATAGAGCCAATTAAAATGGCTGCTCCAATGATAAAAGAGAGCGTTAAATTTAGTGGTACACTTCCCGGAATAGTACTATTTGAAACATCAAAGTAGTTTGTTAAAACATAAGGCAGGGCAGAACCAATTACGGCTCCAAAACCAATTAATGAAGTCTGAATGCTAAAACCTGCAGTGCGCTGATCTGTTCTTAAATTATCTCCAACCAAAGCGCGAAAAGGCTCCATGGCAATGTTGAAAGAAGCATCCATGATCATTAACATTCCGGCTCCAACCCATAAAGCGGGTAAAACAGAAATGAAAATATTGGCCTGAGGCATTAAAATTAATCCAACTGAAGCGAGTATGGCGCCTAAAAGAAAAAAAGGTTTTCGTCTGCCAAATTTTCCCCAGGTGTTATCGCTGTAGTGACCAACAATTGGCTGCACTATTAATCCCATAAGGGGAGCAATAATCCAGAACCATGATAATTCATGTACGTCAGCACCAAAAATTTGAAGAATTCTGCTGGCGTTTGCATTCTGCAGTGCAAACCCCATTTGTATTCCCAAGAAACCGAAACTCATGTTCCAAATTTCCCAGAAACTTAATTTACGCTTTTCCATTATCGTAATTTGTAAAAATTATACGATAAGCGCTTTGCTTATCAAAACCTACTATTTTTTCGAAGTAAAAGTAAAAGCCTTGATGGGCGTAAAAGTATAAATTATTTTTAGATATATCGTAACAAAAAAGCCATAAATGTTTTTTATGGCTTTAGAATAGGTTGATTTTGAGAAAATTAGTCAGTAGATTCTCTTTTTATTAAATGTGTTTCGATTACTTCAGTGGTATAATTTTCATTTTCTTCTTCTTCCTCATTATGTTCTGCTTCAAGCCTTTCAATAAGCATTTTAGCGGCTTTATTACCCATTTTTTTTCCGCTTTGGCTCACTGTTGTTATCGTTGGCGTTGAGTATTTAGAGATAATTCCGTCAGTAAAAGCAATTACGGCCAGATCTTCAGGAACTTTAAGACCCATTTTGCCGGCTGTTTTAATAATGGTTACCGCAAAAAGTTCATTTACCGCAAAAACCGCATCAAATGCCCTGTCATGCAAAAGCTGGCTGATGGTAATTTCGCAGGTGTCAACATCTTCAATTTTTATGATTAGGTCTTCATTGAAAGGAAGTCCGTTATCTAAAAGGGCTTTTTCGTAACCATCTGTTCTCAATTTTCCAACACTTACATAATCAACCGTTGTTACGAGAGCAATCTTTTTTCTTCCATTATCAATCAGGCTCTGGACAGCTTCGTAGGCGGCAGCTTTGTCATCAATGATTACCTTGTCACATAAAATATCATTGGTTACACGGTCAAACATGACAACCGGCATTCCCTGATTGATGACTTCGGTAATATGGTGAAAATCTCCCTTAAACTGTGTTTCTTTAGAAAGAGACATGATAAATCCGTCAATGCTTCCGTTGGCCAGCATTTCCATATTTAATACTTCTTTATCAAAAGAATCATCAGATAAACAGATTACAACACTATACCCATTCTCGTTGGCAACCTGTTCAATTCCGTCAATTACGGTAGAGAAAAAATAATGTACAATTTCCGGAATGATAATGCCAATACTTTTTGTTTTTCGGTTTTTTAAACTAAGGGCAATATTATTGGGTTTGTAGTTGTAAAATTTAGCAAAAGCCTGGACTTTTAATCGTGTTTCTTCGCCAATTTCAGAGCTGTTTCGCAATGATTTTGAGACAGTTGAAATAGACACATCCAGCTCTTTTGCAATTTGTTTCAGGGTCACTTTTCGCTTCATAATGCTAATTTGGAAAAAATGTTATTGATAATAAAGGTATGCTTAATTTTATAAATTGGTAATTTTATCCTTAAAAAACCGACATAATACATAAAGTTTTCAACACTACCACGTTTTCGTAGCCTAATTAAAATTGGCTGACGTTGAGCATGTTAATTAATTTCTAATTTTGAAATTCGAAGTAAAATTAAAAGCTTAACTAACAAATCACTAACTCAAACTAATTTAAACAAAAAGTATGAAAACAATTTCGAAAAAGTTGTTATTTTTATTCCTGCTGTTGCCATTTACTATGCTGGCTCAAAGCATATTAAAAGGTACAGTCGTCGATAAAGCGACAGGACAACCAATCCCGGGAGTAAATATAAATATACAAGGTACTCCGGCAGGGACATCTACCGGTTTTGACGGTAATTTTGAACTGTCTAATGTAAAAAACGGAAACAAAATTACGGTTTCTTTTATTGGATACAAAACCGCAACCGTTGATTATAACGGACAAAAAACACTAAACATTTCGCTGGAAGAAGACACAAATGTTCTTAAAGAAGTTGTGGTTCAGGTAGGTTACGGTACCGTTAAGAAAAAAGACGCAACGGGTTCTGTATCTCAAATTTCTTCAAAAGAATTCAATAAAGGGATTAACGTAACACCTGAAACATTAATTAGCGGCCGTATTTCGGGTGTAAATGTAACCGGAGGAGGAGCTCCGGGTGCTAAAGCGGATATCAGAATTCGTGGGGGATCTTCCTTAAATGCTTCAAATGAGCCATTAATTGTATTAGACGGACTTCCGTTAAGCAATACTAAACCAGAAGGATCGACAAGTATATTGTCAACAATTGATCCTAATGATATTGAGTCTTTTACGGTTCTTAAAGATGCATCTGCGGCAGCAATTTACGGTTCTCGTGCTGCAAATGGAGTAATCGTTATTACCACTAAAAAAGGAGCAAAAGGTGGCGTAAAGGTAAACTTTAGCTCTCAGGTGGGTATCAATACTGTCGCCAATACTGTTGATGTTATGAGTGCAGATGAATTTCGTGAATTGGTAAATACCAAAGGTACTCCTGATCAAAAAGCTTTATTAGGAACTGCCAACACAAACTGGCAGGATGAAATTTTTCATACTGCTTTAACGACAAACAATAATATCTCTGCTAGCGGTTCCTTATTTAATAAACTTCCTGTAAGATTATCTGTTGGAAATATTAATAATCCGGGTATCCTAAGAAATACTTCTTTTGAAAGAACTACGACATCGATATCATTAAATCCTGTTTTGTTTGACAATCATTTAAAAATTGACATTAGCGGAAACTTGTCGTTCGGTAAAAATCAATTTCAGGATGAAGGTCCGGTAATCAGCAGTGCTATTGGTTTTGACCCTACACAATCTGTTTATGATAGTAATTCTCGTTATGGAGGATATTTTGAATGGCTTGACCCTAATGGAAATTTACCCTTATTACCTGCCAGAAACCCTGTAGCAAGATTAAATCAGGATGAAAGAAGAGCTACTTCGACAAGAAAGTGGGGAAATGTAAGATTAGATTATAAACTCCATTTCTTTGAAGATCTAAGAGCTGTTGTAGAAGCAGGTATTGACAGGTTTGATAGCAGTGGTTATACTGAAGTTAGTACGCAAAGTGCTTTAGGTTTTCAGCCAAAAGCTTTTACGGATCCTGAATATGTAAATTTAGGAAACTATTCCAGCTATACAGATGCGCTTCAAAATAAAAACTTAAATGCATATTTTAATTATACAAAAGACATTGGTAAAATAAAAATTGATGCTACAGCTGGTTACAACTACCAATTGTTTCAAAGAGAAAAATACCAATCGGGAGAGACCAGGCAGCCAAATCCAAATGAGGATGTTACTACTGAACCGGATGTTAACTTACAATCCTATTTCGGACGTTTGAATTTAGGGTATGATAGTAGATACTTGCTTACTTTAAATTATAGAAGAGATGGTACTTCCCGTTTTTCTGAAGACAACAGATGGGGTAATTTTGCCGGAGGTGCTTTTGCATGGAATGTTTCTGAAGAAGAATTCTTAAAAGATAACAATACCCTTTCAGAATTAAAGCTAAGAGTGGGTTACGGAACAACTGGTCAACAAGATATTTTGCCTCAATATGATTATTTGCGTCGCGTTACATTAGGTACGATTAATTCCCAGTATGTTTTTGGAAACACGATCTATACTACAGCAAGACCAGAAGGATATAACGAAAATATTAAATGGGAAGAATTGGCTGAGATGAATGTCGGGGTTGATTATGGGTTTTTAAACAACAGAATTACAGGATCTATTAACTATTTTGATAAAAAATCAACTGATTTATTAGCTGATATTGCAGTTCCTGATGGGGCAAATATTAGAAATCAGGGTTATTTTAACATTGGAAGTGTAAGAACAAAAGGTATTGAATTTAGTGTTGCGTCTGATATTGTTAAAAATGACAATTTAACTTGGAATGTAGCTTTTAATACTACTTACATCGATCAGGAAATTTCTGATTTAGGAATCACAGTTCCTGGTTTTCAGGGTTACTTAGCAGGAGATAATATCGCGGGTGGAAATGGAAATAAAATCCTTATTAACTCGGTAGGATATGCGCCAAATTCATTTTTTGTATATGAACAATTATATGATGCAGACAAAAGACCAATTGCAGGGGCTTATGTAGATAGAAATGCAGATGGAATAATTGATGTGGGTGACCGTTACAGAGCTGGTAAAACTGCTCCGGATTATACTTTCGGTTTGTTCTCTACTTTAAACTACAAAAATTTTGATTTTACAATGAACTGGAGAGCAAGTGTTGGAAATAAGATTTTTGATAACGTAAGTTCTAATTTAGGATATTCTGATGCAGGTTTAAGAAGACAGTCTGATTTATCTAACGTGAGTTCAGACTATTTTAATACTGGTTTCACTTTTGAAGATAACGGAACGCAACGTTACTTATCTGATTATTTCGTAAAAGATGCTTCTTTCATAAAATTGGATAATGTAACGGTTGGATACACTTTTGATAAAAACTTAATAAAAGCGGCTTCATTAAGATTTACCGCCGGTGTTCAGAATGTTTTGATACTTACGAAATATGATGGTTTGGATCCGGAGAAATTCAACGGAATTGACAATAATGTTTACCCGAGAGCAAGAACTTTCTTGTTTGGAGTCAATGCTAATTTCTAATAACAGACTGAAATCAAAAATTTTAAAAATAAACAAAATGAAAATATCATTTAAATATATATCTTATTTTTTCCTATTCGTTTTGGGATTAAGTATGACACTTACTTCGTGTACCGACGATTTAAATGTAACACCGAAAGACGATGATGAGTTTTTATCTGAATCTTTCTTTGAAGATCCGGCATCGTACAAACAAGTATTAGCTAAATTATATGCAGGTTTGTATGTAGGTGGTAATGATGGAGATAATACTCCTGATATTGCAGGGCTTGGAGGTGACTTTAGCAGTTACTTAAGATTGCTTTTTGTTACACAGGAATTCTCAACTGATGAGGCAATTATTGCCTGGGCTGATGGTGCTTTACCGTCACTCAATACGCAAATGTGGTCTCCTGCCAATGAATTTTTAGAAGGGACATTTTCAAGAGCATTTTATCACATTAGTGTTGCCAATGAATTTTTAAGACAAACTACTGATGAAAAATTAACTGCCAGAGGTGTTGATGCAAATTTGAAAGCTGAAATCGCTGTTTTTAGAGCTGAAGCCCGTTTTTTAAGAGCTTTTTCATACTATAACTTAATGGATTTGTTTGGAAATGTGCCAATCACTACAGAAAATGATCCTGTTGGATTTTATTATCCGGAACAAAAGTCACGAGCAGAAGTTTTTGCTTTTGTCGAATCGGAATTGAAAGATATTGATAACAGCCTCGCTGCTTCAAAACAAAATGAATATGGCAGGGTAGATAAAACGGCGGCTAAATTTTTATTGGCACAAATTTATTTAAATTCTAAAGTATATACCGGAGTAGAAAGAAATAATGAAGCGGCTACATTGTGTAGTGAAGTGATTAATTCAGGATATGCTTTTGCAAATGTTCCTTACAATTATTTATTTGCAGCAGATAACAACAGAAACGGCGCTCAGTCTGAATTTATTTTCCCAATCGTTGGAGACGGAAATGCGATTAGAGCAACGGGTGGAGGAATGAGTTTTATTATGCACGCTTCTATTGGAGGCAGTATTGATGCGGCATACAGAGGTATGGATGGTGGCTGGCAGGGAATCAGAACCCGTAGAGAATTTGTAGCGAGTTTTGGAGCGCCCGTAAGTTCATTTGAATATTATCAGACTAAAAGCAAGAATTTAGTTAATAGTACTGGAATTTTGGTTAACAAAGATGGTTTAGCTTTTGACTCAAGTGACAAAAATGAAAAAGATGCCGGATATAACGCAAACAATACATACTTGTTTAATCTGATAACAGGAGAAATTACTTTAAACGGTGTTGCAGTGGCTGCTCCGATTAATTTTAGTAATAATCCTCCGGTTTCTTTAGGAAAGCAGCAAGTTTGGTCCGATAAGAGAATTTCGTCCTATACACCTGGCCAGACTCTGGATATTGATAATGTTGGAACATTTACAAACGGTTATGCCATTACAAAATTCAGAAACGTAAACTCAGACGGAACTGCAGCACAAAGAAATGATATACCGGATATTGATTTTCCAATGTTCAGATTAACAGATGCTTATTTAATGTACGCCGAAGCAACCGTGAGAGGTGCCAGTACAGGTAACATTGGTACAGCATTAGGTTACATCAACCAAATTAGAGCGAGAGCTCAGGCTGCACCGATATCTGCCGGAGATTTAACTCTTGATTTTATTTTAGCAGAAAGAGGCAGAGAATTATATTGGGAATGTAAAAGAAGAACTGATTTAGTTCGTTTTGGAAAATTCACAGGAGGATCTAAAATCTGGCAATGGAAAGGCGGATCTGTAAATGGTTCTGCTACAGAATCATACAGGGACTTAATGCCTATTCCTGCAAGAAATATTCAGGCAAATCCAACTTTACAGCAAAATACAGGATATTTTAATCTATAAAACGGTAAAATGAAAAATATATATAAAATTCTAATCGCATTTATTGGTGTGTTATCAGTCTCTTGTGATGGTGATGATGTAGAGACGAGAACAATTCTTGACCCGGTTTCTACAGCAGAGATAAGTGCTCCGGCAACAGGACAAACCTTAGTTCTGGATGTAAATGAAGCTGCAGAAGAAGCAGCCAAATTTGAATGGTCTGCTGCAAAATATTCCAGCGATGTTGTTGTTGAATACACTTTGCTGATTGATAAAAAAGGGGGCGATTTTACAGCTGCAAAAACGCTTGCCATGACTAAAAATGTTACAAATGCATCCATCTTGGTTAGAACATTAAATCAGGCGGCAATTGATCTTGGCGGAATAGCAGAACAGGAAGCATCTTATGATCTAAAAATCAAAGCAGCAGTTTCTGGTGGAATTCCTCAGCTTTCTGAGACATTAATCACAATGAAGATTACTCCTTATACAGGAAAAGTGGATTATGCTTTTACAGAATGGTATTTAGTAGGAGATGCAACGGTTTCCGGATGGGAGAATAACAAAGGAAACCAAATCTTATTTAGAAGTGCAACAAACGCTAACGAATATAAAATTACAGGATTCTTCAAAAAAGGTTATTTTAAAGCTATTTCTACTTTAGGAAGCTGGGCGCCAATGTATGGAGGTTCTGGCGGAACTCTTGCTTACCGAGGAAAAGATTCTGATCCGGATCCTGCTAGTTTTGAAATTACTGCTGATGGATATTATACGTTTACTATGGATGTTCAAAAATTATCGTATAAGCTAACTCCATACGATGCATCTGCAGCTGTAACATATCCAACAATTGGTATTGTTGGAAGCAGTGTAGAATCAGGCTGGAATGTTTCTACTCCAATGGTAAAATCTTCTTTTGATCCGCATATTTGGTCTCTTGGAGTAACTTCATTAAATGATGGTGAAATGAAATTTAGAGCGAATAATGCCTGGGATGTTTCATGGGGAGGAAAAACTCCTTTTGTTGGTATAAACACCGGAGATAATATACCAGTAGCAAAATCTAAGTATGTAATTTACTTTAATGATTTAGACGGAAGTTATTTAATGATTCCAAATCAGGAATAATTTTTCTTAAAATACTCAAAAGGGCTGTCTCTATGATAGCCCTTTTTTATACTGCTAACTCAACCAAACCACATTATGAAAAAAATTATACTATCACTATTTCTTTTCGTGTCAATAACTGTTTTTGCTCAGATACAAACGGTTACCTACTCCGTAACTCCAACAACTTTTGAAGAAACAAATGCCATCACCATTACCATAAACGGAAGCAGTATCAATGAAACTTCCTGGGGAATTGATGCAACTCACGAATTGTATTTATGGACCTGGGGTTTTGATATTAATGACACTACTGCAAAAGGAACTCCTGATAATGGAGCCTGGACAGCATCCAGCGTGGGAAGTATTTTCACTTACAATGCAGGAACCGATACGTATACCAAAACCATAACTCCGGCTACCTATTATAATGCAACCGGAATTGGAAGAATTGGCTTTTTGGTCAAAGCCAAAGACGGAACCGGAGACAAAAAATCACAGGATATTTTGGTCGAAGTGGGAACTTTTCAGGTTACACTTACTTCTCCTGTAGAAAACAGTTCAGCTATTTTAGCATCAGGATCTAATTTTAATATTGCTGCTGCAAATACAAATGGTGTTGCCAGTTATGTATTAAAATCAAACGGAAACACTATTAATGCAAACGCAAATACTGCCAGTTATTCATTTAGTGACACCAATATTACAACAAATCAGAGTTATGAATTATTGATAACGCAGGGAACAACAACGATTTCTAAAAAGTTTTCCGCAATTGTAAATCCTAATACGATTTCAGAAGCTTTGCCTTCAGGTGTAGTGGATGGAATTAATTATAATCCAGCCGATTTTACTAAAGCAACTTTAGTTTTAGATGCGCCTTTAAAAGATTTTGTTTACGTTGCGGGAAGTTTTAATAACTGGCAGCCCACATCGGCGTATGCTATGAAAAAAGATCCGATTTCAGGAAAATTTTGGTTAGAAATATCGGGCTTGGTTTCAGGCGCTCATAATACGTATCAATATTGGGTTGGAGACGCAACACCATTAGCCAATTCACCTTCATTAATTAAAACAGCCGACCCTTATTCGACGTTGGTTCTGTCTCCTTATGATGACGGTTCTATTCCTGCCATAAATTATCCTAACATGCCGGTTTATCCGTCAGGACAGCAATTTGAAGTAACCGTTTTAAAAACCGGGCAAACTCCCTATAACTGGCAGGTAACCAACTTTATTAAACCTGAAAAAGATAAATTAGTAGTCTATGAAGTTTTGGTTCGTGATTTTGATGCCAACAGAAACTACCAGAGTTTAATTGACAGAATCGATTATTTTAAAAATTTGAAGATAAATGCTATCGAATTGATGCCTGTAATGGAGTTCGAGGGCAATGAAAGCTGGGGTTATAATACTTCTTTCCACATGGCTTTGGATAAGTTTTACGGAACTTCTGACAAATTAAAAGAATTGATTGACTTATGCCATCAAAACGGAATCGCAGTTATTCTGGATGTCGCTTTAAATCACGCCTTCGGAAGAAATCCGATGGTCAGAATGTGGATGAACGATCCTGACGGAGACGGATTTGGGTCTCCAACTGCAGAAAACCCTTATTTCAATACCGTTGCAAGGCATAGTTATAATGTTGGGGAAGATTTTAATCATCAATCGATCAGAACTCAGAATTATGTGAAGCGCATAGTTAAACATTGGATTGAAGAATATAAAATTGATGGTCTGCGTTGGGATTTAACCAAAGGATTTACTCAAAATTGTACGGCTTCAGATGAAAGCTGTACGAATGTGTACCAACAGGACAGAGTGGATGTTTTAAAAGCATATGCTGACTATTCCTGGGCATTAGACCCAACACATTACACTATTTTCGAACATTTAGGAATTGATTTGGAAGAGCAGCAATGGGCAAATTACAAAATTGCCGAATCTCCAAGCAAAGGGATTATGATGTGGGGCAAAATGACAGATCAGTACAATGAATTGTCTATGGGATACAACGGTAATATTTCGAGAATGACAAGTTCAAGCCGCGGTTTTACAGGTAATCGTTTAATGGGGTATGCAGAAAGTCATGACGAAGAACGCCTGATGTATAAAAATATCCAGTACGGAAATTCAAACAATCCTTCACATGATGTAAAAAACTTAAATACAGCATTGTCAAGAATGTCGGCTATCGGGGCAGTTTCATTATTAGTTCCTGGACCAAAAATGATCTGGCATTTCGGAGAATTAGGATGGGATTCTTCTATTTTTACTTGTAATAACGGAACCGTAAATGATGCTTCGGCGACAATTTCAGGAGATTGTAAATTAGATACCAAACCACAGCCACAATGGACAGGAAACTGGCTGGCAAATTCCAGCAGAAGTAAAATTTACAATGACTGGACCAAAATGATTGCGTTAAAAATCAAAGAACCAGTGTTTTCAGGAACCGCAACAATAGCAAATACAAGCTCTTTGTATGCAAATATTAAAATTACCAATGCAGCTTTAAATTCATCTCAACTTAAAGATGTATTGATTTTAGCCAACTTTAATGTAACAACACAAAACGTTGCCACTGGTTTTTCATATCTCGGAACCTGGTATAATTTGATGGACAATACCACAATAAATGTTAGCGACGTGAATGCTGTTATGAGTATTCCGGCAGGGGAATTCAGAATTTACGGAAACAAACAAGCTAGTTTGGCCATCGAAGATTTCGAAAAAGGCAATTCAGTGAGTTTGTATCCAAATCCGGTCTCAAATTATTTCACCTTAAATGTTGCTGCTGCAAAAGTTGAAATCTATGCAATCACCGGTCAATTGGTAAAGAGTTTCACAACCAATGAAAATCCGGACTTTCAATTTGGCGTAAGCGATTTGAAATCGGGTTTATATATTGTAAAAGCATTGGATTCTAATGGTGAAATACAAGTAGTGAAGTTTATTAAAGAATAATCACACTATTCATATTTTGGTAGGTTAGTTAGTAATGCGAAAGGGCTGTCTTAATTTTAAGACAGCCCTTGTTTATAGCACAATAATTAACCTTCAACAATTATTTTTTTGAATGTTTATAAAAAAGCAAAATGTTTACTTTTAGCCCCGATTGAAGTGGAAACCTTTTTTGCCGGTGTTCGGCATAAAAGATTGTAACGGAAAGCGGGACGATGCTTGCTGAAAAAACACTTAATCTTTCTGCTTCAAAAATTAATAATTAAGTTGAGGTTCATAAATTGTTTTTTTGATTAATCCTCTTTATCATATTCTCCAATCAAAGAGAAGTAACCAAATGTTCCCAGTCCTAACACAATTAATGGTGTCAGGATAAACAGAATAATAATTCCAAATACTAAATCTTCCTGTTGGTCTGATAAAAATTTTGGCAGCCCAAATTCAAAAATGCAAAAATAAGCTGCAGCAATTGCAAATAATATCCACAATACGCCTAATATTTTTTTAATTAGATTCATTTTTATCAGATTAAAGATGTGTAGTTTTATTTTTATTATCAATGTAAATCATTCCAATTACAAAACAAACCGAAGCGATTACAATTGGATACCAAAGTCCGTCCAGATAGAAATCTGTTTTGCCGGAACTTTTAGCATGAGTTACAAAATAAGTAGAAATGGCAGGAAGCAATCCTCCAAAAATTCCGTTTCCAACATGGTAAGGCAACGACATTGAAGTATACCTGATTTTAACAGGAAACATTTCTACCAGGAAAGCAGCAATAGGTCCGTAAACCATCGTAACAAACAATACCTGAATGAATACGAAGAAAATCAAACTCCATTCATCATTTGAATTAATAATGACCGATGTCGTAACCTGATCGTCTTTTTTAGCTGCAAAATGAGTCCTTTTTTCAATTGAAACCGTTCCGTCAGTGAATTCTTTATGAGTTGTATAAACAGAATCTTGGGCCGAAGTTAATTCAACCGTAGTTTTTGTTTTTTCTGTAATTTCAGTTTTAAGAGTGGTGTCTGTTGTGGTGTACATTGCTTTGTAAATTGGTCTGTACAGCAAAATAGCCAGTAACATTCCGCCCATCATAATATATTTACGGCCAATTTTATCGCTCAGCCATCCAAATACAATAAAAAACGGAGTTCCTATTAAAAGCGCAATACCTAATAAACTATCAACCTGAGAAGAATCTATGTTCATTACGGTTTTCATGAAACTCATGGCGTAAAATTGTCCTGTGTACCAAACAACTCCCTGTCCCATCGTTGCTCCAAATAAAGCAAGCAGTACAAATTTTAAGTTGTAACGATTACCAAAACTTTCTTTTAGCGGACTTTTGCTTGTAGTGCCTTCTTTTTTTGCTTTGGCAAATTCAGGAGACTCATCCATGTTTTTTCTAATCAAATATGAAACCCCTACCATAACGATTGAAACCCAAAATGGTACACGCCATCCCCAGGTATCAAAATCTTCAGCAGAAAGAACGTTTTTCGTAGCCAGAATTACCATTAATGAAATAAACAATCCAACTGTTGCTGTGGTCTGAATCCAGGAAGTCCAATAGCCTCTTTGTCCGGCAGGAGCATGTTCGGCAACGTATGTCGCTGCTCCTCCATATTCTCCACCTAATGCAAGTCCTTGTAATAAGCGTAAAATTAAAACCAATAAAGGGGCAAAAAATCCAATTGTTTCATAACTCGGAATACATCCAATTAAAAACGTAGAACCTCCCATTAATAATAAGGTAGCCATAAAAGTATATTTACGACCAATAATATCTCCAAGTCTTCCAAAGAATAAGGCTCCAAAAGGGCGAACTACAAATCCTGCGGCAAAAGTCGCCAGTGTCGATAAAAATGCTGCGGTAGGATTGTCGCTTGGAAAAAATTTAGTTGAAATTACAACGGCGAGACTTCCAAAAATATAGAAATCATACCATTCAATCATAGTTCCCATAGAAGAGGCCGAAATCACTTTCCAAATGCCTTTTGTAGATGTATTACTCATAAACTGCAAATAATGTAATTGGTAATAAATAAATAATTAAAATATTTTTTTACGAATATAAAAGATATTTATTTATTTAACTGATACTTTTTTAACAAAAGGACATTAATTGTTTATTTTAAGCTTTTAGGCAGTTGGAAAGCTTCACGTAATAATAATGAGAGGTTTTTTATCGACAGGAATGCAAATCAAGTAAACTTACAGGTTTTCGTAAATATTACTAAGTAAACAATAGTTTGGGCGTTCCCTACGGGCCGGGCTGTCCGCTGTATCTTTTGCGATGGCGTTTTTGATTTGGCAAGGGATTTAGAATCGCAAAAGGATGCCGCTTCCATCCCTAACGCGGTTTACGGTATAAGAAATGAATAATCCATTTTATTTATACCGGAATTTTGCTGCTCCACAGGTTTTCGTATTGAGGATCCGTTTTCGTATTGATCCTGTATTAGGAGAAATATAAAAACAAAAAACCCGAATATTGCTATTCGGGTTTTGTGGTACCTCCAGGGATCGAACCAGGGACACATGGATTTTCAGTCCATTGCTCTACCATCTGAGCTAAGGTACCTTGCTTATCACATCACTTTTTCTCTATTTTAGTAGCGTTGGGTGAACGTGTTTGCGGGTGCAAAGATAGAATCATTTTTCGTTTATCCAAAACATTTTTTTAAAAAAATCAATTCGTACCTTCGCATTGGTAAATAAATAAATATGGTTTTAATAGTTGATGTTGGTAATACCCGAATTAAAGCTGCTGTCTTTGAGGGGAATACTGTTCTTGAGAATTTTGTTTTTGAGAAAAAAGAGCTTGAAAAAAAAATTGAAAAAATTTTAAAAAAATTTCAAAAATGCTCTGATTTGGTCGTTGCATCTGTCGGAAATGTCGAAAAACAATCTTTTTTAAATTTCGAAAAACAACTTAATATTCATTTTTTGACTCATGAAGATATTTTTCCTTTCATCAATAAATATGCAACTCCAAAAACATTAGGGATTGACAGAATGGTTTTGGCTGCTGGAGCGACTTTACAATTTCCTAAACAAAACAGATTGGTGATAGATGCCGGAACATGTATAACCTACGATTTTATCGACGAATTTGATAATTATTTAGGTGGGGCTATTTCCCCAGGCTTGCGATTGCGTTACGAAGCATTGCACAATTACACAGCTAAGCTGCCTTTGCTGGAGTTGGAAACACCAGGATCATATATAGGAGACACTACCGCACAAGCAATACATTCCGGAGTTGTGAATGGTTTCGTCTATGAGATTGACGGTTTTATCGATGAATATCGTAGAAACTTTTCAAATTTTATAATAATTTTAACGGGAGGCGATACAGAATTTTTGGCTAAACGATTAAAAAATACCATATTTGCCAATTCAAATTTCTTGCTTGAGAGTTTGAACCAAACATTTCAATATAAAATCGACAATGATTAAAAAAATTATACTAAGCGCTTGTTTGCTTATTTCGTTCGTTACATTAGCTCAGCAAGGTACCGCCTCTCCTTATTCTTTTTACGGAATTGGGGATGTACGATTTAAAGGGACCTTAGAAAACAGGTCGATGGGAGGTGTTTCGGTTGAACAGGATAGTATACATTTGAATGTAGAAAATCCGGCAAGTTATGCCAGTCTTATACAGACTACTTTTACTGTGGGAGGTACTTACGGAACTTCAAAAATAAAATCAGATACTGAAAAAGCCAGTGCTACAAGGTCAACTTTTGATTATTTGCTTTTAGGAATTCCAATGGGCAAATTTGGGGCAGGATTTGGTTTGGTTCCAGTTTCATCAGTGGGTTATAAAATCAGGGATGACAATTCAACTGTTGAAGGTGAAACAAGTAGACAATATGAAGGAGAAGGAGGTTTGAATAAAGTTTTTTTAGCATTAGCATATAAAATAAAACCAAACTGGAATGTGGGTGCCGATATGCAATATAATTTTGGAAAAATTGAAACTACCAGTATAGAAGCTATTACCGGAGTTTCAAGTGCTACAAGAGAGATTAATACTTCTACGTTGTCCGGAGTTAATTTTAATATTGGTACGATGTATCAAACCAAAATCTACAAGAAAATGGAATTGTTTACCAGTTTGGCCTATACATTTGGAAGCAATCTAAATTCAGACAGTGAAAGGAATATTGAAGTAGATGGTGATACTACCGGTGCAATTAATGAATCGGATAGCTCAACTTTAAATTTGCCAAATAAATTAACTATTGGCGCAGGTATTGGAGAAGCAAGAAAATGGTTAGTAGGTACGACATTAGCTTTTCAAGGCAGTGGTCAGTTTGAAAATTATTATAATACAAGAGAAAATGTGCGTTATGAAAAATATGCAAAATATGCAATTGGAGGATATTACCTTCCAAACTATACTTCATTCTCAAGTTATTTTAGCAGGATTACATATAGAGCAGGATTAAAATATGAAAAAATTGGCCTTGTGGTTAATAATGAATCCATAAAAGATGTTGGTTTGACATTGGGAGCAGGTTTTCCTATTACCGGATCTTTCTCTAATGTGAATTTTGGAATTGAATACGGTAAAAAAGGAACCGTTTCTTCCAATTTGATTCAGGAAAATTATATAAATTTTAGCCTTAGTTTCTCTTTTAATGATAAATGGTTCGTGAAAAGTAAGTTCAACTAATGCTTTATTTGGTTTTTATTAGCTCAGCAGAATTTACTACATTTGGCGCATGAATTTACCAAAAATACATAATATCATAACCGTTGTCACAGTTTTTGCTGTGACACTGTTTTTTGGATGCGAAAGTAATTTTAAGGAGGTTCAGAAAATTAACTTTTCAGAATTTTTTCCTGCTACAGATGCTGATACAGTTAATATAAAATACACAGATTCGGGTCGTATAACCGGTGTTTTGAAAAGCCGAAAAATGTTGGATTATGCGAGTGTTGATTTTCCTTTTACCGAATTTCCAAAAGGTATTGATGTTACATTGTATGATAAAAAGCAAAAACGCACTTTTATTGTAGCAAATTATGCAGTTTCGTATAAACAGACCGGTATAATTGATTTACAGGGAAAAGTAAAAATTACTTCGGAAGCCGGACAGGTCCTTGAAACAGAACAATTGTATTTTGATCAGAAAAACGAATGGTTTTACACCGAAAGAAAGTTTAAGCTTACAGACGCTAAAGGTGTTTCGAATGGTCAGGGAATAGATTTTAGTAAAGATTTTAAAGTGATAAATTCACAGCGGGTAAGCGGAGAAATTGAAGCAGATGAAGATTAAAAATTAAAAATTATGAATTACTTAAAATATACACAATACGTTTACTTATTAATTGCAGTTGCTTTTATTTATGACGGGATTACAAAGCTGAATGATTCGAATGAAACACCCTGGCTGAGTTTTTTGATTGCAGGTGTAAGTATTTTTATGTTTTTTTTCAGGAGAAAATTTTCTAAGAAATTTGACGATCATTATAAAAAGCAATAAAAATGGAAATTAGTATTATAATACTATGTTTAATACTATCAGCCTTTTTTTCAGGAATGGAAATAGCTTTTGTTTCCTCTAATAAGATTTACCTTGAAATCGAAAAGAAACAAGATAACTTTGTTTCCCGAATATTAACGAAGCTTACCGAAAAACCATCTAAATTTGTCGCAGCAATGCTTATTGGAAACAATGTGGCATTAGTTGTTTATGGTTTTTTTACTGCAGATCTGATCCTGCAAGGCATTACAAATTTTGGTTATGAATTTTCTGGATACACAAATTTATTTCTTCTCACTTTTATTTCTACTTTTATTGTTTTAATAACTGCAGAGTTTTTTCCAAAAATCTTATTTCAGATTTATGCCAATTCTTTAATTAGGGTTTTTGCTGTTCCGGCTTATATTTTTTATCGGTTATTCTATTACATTTCAACTTTTTTTATCTGGATTTCTGATTTTATTTTGCGAAAATTTTTTAAAACTGAGGGGGATCAGGTTCAATTATATTTCAGTAAAATTGAATTAGGAAATTACATTACTGAGCAGATGAATTCTGTTGAAGACAACCAGGAAGTAGATTCTGAAATTCAGATTTTTCAGAATGCATTAGAATTTTCGGGAATGAAGGCGCGTGATATTATGACACCCCGAACAGAAATTGTAGATATAGACTTGTTTGATACAGTTCCTGATCTCAAAGAATTATTTGTAGAAACAGGCTATTCGAAAATCATTGTAAGTCAAAATTCCCTTGATGATATTGTGGGTTATGTACATTCTTTTGACTTGTTTAAAAAACCAAAAACAATAAAGTCGGTTTTAATGGCAGTGGAGTTTGTGCCCGAAACAATTTTGATAAAAGATGTTTTGAGTCTGCTTATCAAAAAAAGAAAAAATGTTGCAGTTGTTTTAGATGAATATGGGGGAACTTCAGGTATTATAACTATAGAAGATATTGTAGAAGAACTTTTTGGTGAAATTGAAGACGAGCATGATTTGGACGAAGAATTAATTGAGCAGGAAATAGGAGAAAATGAATATCTTTTTTCAGCAAGATTAGAGGTGGCTTATTTAAATGAAACATATAAATTAGATATTCCCGAAAATGATTCTTACGGAACTTTAGGTGGATTTATAATGGATTTTACAAAGGATATTCCTCAAAAAGGTGAAAAAATGAGTGTTGGAAATTATCATTTTGTGATAGAAGAATGTTCCAACAAGAAAATCGAATTAGTAAAAATGACCACAAAGGAGTAATTTTTTTATTAATTAAAAAAAAAATGTGCAAAATAAAACACTAGTTGTATTGTTATTAACTAGATAATTGTATTTTCGCAAACTGAATATAAAATTAACTATAATAAAAATGGCAGTTTTAGCAAAAATTAGACAGCGTTCCGCATTATTGATAGGAGTTATTGCACTTGCATTATTTGCATTTATAATACAGGATCTTTTCAGTAGCGGTAGTTTTGGTCAAAGTTCAAAGGATGTAGGAAGCATCGATGGAAAGGATATTTCATTTGAAGACTTTAGAGTTAAAGTTAGTAATGTTGAAAAAAGTGGGCAGGGAATTACTTCCACTGAAGCTGCAAACAGAGTATGGGATCAGGAGGTTTCAATTGCCTTATTGTCAAGTCAGTTTGATAAATTAGGTTTGAGAGTGGGAGAAAAACACCTATTAGAAGTTTTAAAAGCTGATCCTAATATTGGTAAAAACCCAATGTTCTTAAATGCTGCTGGTATGTTTGATATTGTTAAATTCAAAGAATACTTCAAAGCAAATCCGGAAGCAGCTCAGTTCATTACTGAAAAAGAAAAAGACGCTGAATTAAATGCGAAATTTCAAATCTACAACACACTTGTAAAATCAGGTCTTTACACTACTGCCAGCGAAGGGAAGCTAAAATATGAAATGGAAGCTAACAAAGTGAATTTTGCGTATGCTGCCGCATTATATTCTTCTATTAAAGATAGTGAAGTGAAAATTTCTGATTCAGAGATTGTGGATTATATGAAGAAAAACGAGAAAAAGTTTAAAGCAGATGCAACTCGTGAAATTCAATATGTATTAGTTGAAGACAAACCTTCAAAAGAAGATGAAGCTGAAATTAAAGCTAAAATTACAGCTTTATTAAATGGAAGAGTAGAGTATAATGCTAAAACCGGTAAAAATGATACATTACCTGGATTTAGGAATGCTACAAACGTTGCTGAATTTGTAAACGCCAATTCAGATGTACCTTATGATTCGACCTATATTGCTAAAAATTCTTTGCCTGCAGTTGATGCAGATAAATTATTCAGTTTAGCTCCTGGACAAATTTATGGACCATATGTTTTTGGAAAATACTATGCTATTTCTAAATCTTTAGGATTTAAAGCAGGTGTTAATGCAAAAGCAAGTCATATTTTAATTGGTTACGAAGGGTCTCAGACTCCAAACCAAAAAGAAAAAAGAACAAAAGAAGAGGCTAAAGCCAAAGCTGAAGGTATTTTAGCACAGGTTCAGGCTAATCCGGATAGCTTCATGATGCTGGCTTTTACAAGTTCTGATGATTCATCTGCACAACAAGGTGGCGATTTAGGATATTTTGGTCCAAACCAAATGGTAAAGCCTTTCAATGATTTTGTATTCAATAACGGAATTGGAAAAGTTGGTTTAGTTGAAACTCAATTTGGATTCCATATTATCAAAATTACTGATAAACAAGACGGAATTCGTTTAGCTACAATTGCTCAAAAAATTCAGCCTTCTGAAGCTACTTCTGATAAAGTATTTACATTGGCAACCAAATTTGAAATGGATGCTGCCGATAAGGATTTTAATGCTACAGCGAAACAATTAGGATTAAAAGTGGAAGCGCCAGTTACTGCTAAAGCTATGGATGAAGCTTTTGGACCATTAGGAAATCAACGTTCTATTGTAAGATGGGCATTTGATAAAGAAACAAAAGAAGGAGATGTAAAACGTTTTGAAATCGCAAATATTGGTCACGTAATTGCACAATACAAAAGCGAAAACAAATCAGGTTTAGTGTCTGTTACGTTAGCAAGACCTTATGTGGAGCCAATCTTGAAAAACAAGCGAAAAGCAGAGATATTAAAAGCTAAAATGGCAGGTTCAAGCCTTGAAGCTATTGCTAAAAGTGCAGGAGTTAAAGTACAACAAGCAACTAATGTTACTATGGAAAACCCAACTTTACCAGGTGGTGTAGGTCAGGAGCCTAAAGTAGTTGGAAATGCATTTGCTTTAGCACCAAATAAAGTTTCTGCTCCAATTGAAGGAAATACAGGAGTTTATGTTGTAAAAAACATCAGTACTATTAAAGCACCAGCTATCGCAAATCATGCTGAATATGTATCTAAAATAAAAGCCCAAAGTGCATCTGATGCAAGCAGAATTTTACCAGCTTTAAAAAGTAATGCTAAAATTGAAGATAATAGATTGCAATTCAATTACTAGTTTAGTAATAACAAAAAATATAAAAAAACCCGAAACGCTTCAAAACGTTTCGGGTTTTTCTTTGTTTTTAAAATGCAGAATGTAAGGTTTTTACGTATTTAATTACGATGAGTTCTTTAAGATATATGGGGTGATCGAAATATGATTTAAAAAATTTGGGATATTCAAATTATTGCATTTAATTTGTTAGAATTTTTGCTTTTAATTAAGTAGGTTTTATTATGTTAATGCTAAATAAAAATCAGACGAATGATAGATAAGCTCAATATTAATCATGTATTTAATTTTCGTTATGTTTAATTTGTTAAGAAAAAAACCTAAGGTATATTCTAAAATCGAAAATCATATTTTTGGTATAATAACAGAACTTCTAAAAGTTAGTACTACAGATATTAATGTTGATGAATTAGGAGGGAAATACTATTTGAGTAATGAAGAACAACACTTTAAAGTTACTATATTAAGTAATGATTATGTGATCAGGCTAACTAATACCCGTGATTCTGTTGCCGAAAAATATGATAAGGTTTTTGTTGAGCATGTTTTAAAAGCAGTAAAGGAAGAGAAACATCGAAGAATGGAACTAGTATATGATTCTATTACAAACAGTATAGAAAAAATGGCAGAGCGCTTACATAACACTCTTATCGAATCTAACGAACTGGAAACTCAAAAAGTTCGTCGTCTTGAATCAAAACATCAAAACATGTTAAAGACAAAAAAGTGAATTAATAATCTATTTTAGATAATTTATCTCTGTAAAATCATTTTCTCAAAAGAAAGAATAGTTTCATATCCTTTTTTTGCGAAGTATGCTGATGGATTTTCTTTAGAAACAGCCATTACGAAATCACCGCCCCAGGCACCAAGACTTTTAATTACTCCGTTGAAATCCGGAAAAATCATTTCTTTAATAGTTTGCAATTCTAAAATGTTACTTAGGTGAATCTCGTGATTCTCTAAGGATTGAGCGAATTCTTTTAAGGTCTGAGCCTTAATAACAGTATCAGTAATTTTGTTGTTATTGATGATGTTTTTGGCTAAATGATTATTTTTATTATTGTAATATGCTTTTATGGCAGTTTTGCTACTCTGCTTTTTATTCAGATAAACAAAATAGATGTTTTCAGTGAAATTGGGATTGAAATTCACTTGTTCGACAACAGGTAAATCTTGTTCTAAACGATAAATAATTGGTGTGTCATTTTGAGCACAGGCTATATCATAACCACTGCCGCCAAAACTGTTTTTAAGTAATGTGAAAGCATCAATTTGTGTCCATTGGGCAATATTGTTTAATAAGGTTGAAGAGGTACCAAGACCCCAATTTTTAGGGAACGTTAGGTGTGTTCTTATTTTATATCCGTTAGCAGTATCAATGAAAACAGGATTTAAAAGATAAGCTTCATGCAGAATATTAATTAGCGTTGATTTTACAGTTTCAATTTCATCCTTTATATTATTAATTATTTCATTGAACGAAATAGTATCTTCAAACCAAATTTTTTGATCAACGTTATAACTCTTCCAGATGATTTCGTTCCTTGTACCATTTTCTACTATTAGATTTTGACCAAACTTTGTGGGTAATGCAAAAGCTTTAGCGCCGTCAAGAACTAGATATTCTCCTGTAATTAAAAGTTTTCCGTTACTGTAAAAGGTTGTTTTCATTCTGTATTTTTTAGCCCCGATGGCAACGATATCCTTTTGTGGCGGGGTTTGCCACAAAAGATTTAGTGAACAGCGGGAATAGCTTCTAATTATTTTCTTAAATTTTCAATAAATTCCACTACAGCGCTATGCGAAACTGCGGCTTTCTTAAAGTGAGCTTTGATTAAATGGCGTTCTTCTTCGTTAGCTTCAAATTGGTTGATGATATTATTAAGGTGCATTTTCATATGTCCTTCCTGGATTCCGGTTGTGGTTAGCGAACGCAATGCAGCAAAATTTTGAGCTAATCCAGCTACGGCAACAATTTCCATTAATTCTTTGGCAGACGGTTTTTGAAGGATTTCTAAACATAATTTTACTAACGGATGTAAGGAAGTTAATCCGCCAACTGTTCCTAAAGCAAGTGGAAGTTCAAGCCAGAAGGTAAAAATACCGTTTTCGATTTTAGCGTGCGATAAACTTGCATATTGACCATTTCTGGATGCATAAGCGTGTATACCTGCTTCGACAGCCCTAAAGTCATTTCCTGTTGCCAGAACGACAGCATCGACACCATTCATAATACCTTTGTTGTGAGTAACAGCTCTGAAAGGTTCTACCTCTGCGATCTGTACGGCCTGAACAAAACGTTCTGCAAAATCCTGAGGATTAGTAATATGTTTTTCAGCCAGATCTTCAATTGGACAGGAGACCTCGGCTCTTACAATGCAATTAGGCACATAATTTGACAAAATGCTCATAACAACCTGTACTTCTAAGCCTGCATTTTGAGCTTCTTCTTTTAAAGTACTCGCAAACTGTTCCAAACACGAGTTGATAAAATTGGCTCCCATACTATCTTTGGTTTCGAAAGTAGCATGAAGCTGAAAATAATTATCGAGTAAATTTCTCTTGTCTTTTAATTGAATATCCAGAATTCCGCCGCCACGTTGCTGCATATTTTTGGTGATGCTTTGGGTGTCTGAGAATAATTTTGGTTTGATTATTTTAAATAAGGTTTCTAATTTTTGAGTATCTCCAGTATAAGTAAAATGAACCTGGCCTATTTTTTCGGTATCGATTACGGTTGCTTTAAATCCGCCACGTGTTGCCCAATATTTTGCCGATTTAGAGGCTGCAGCGACAACAGAACTTTCTTCAATTGCCATTGGTATGGTTTTATATTTACCGTTGATCAAGAAATTAGGAGCTACTCCAAGCGGAATATATAAGTTGGTTATAGTATTTTCAATAAATTCATCATGCAATTGCTGAAGCTTTTCATCTGAATTCCAGTAATTTCTTATAATGTTTAAAGTTTCTTCGGGGGTTGAAAAATATTCATTTGCAATCCAGTTTATTTTTTCTTTTTTGGATAATTTAGAAAATCCGGCAACAGCGTTGTTCATTCTCAGTATTTTAAGAGGTATTGTTGCGACAAAGATACCATTTTCAGCCTCTTGTTTAAAATGTTTTTTTATTTTGATAAGAACCAAAATTTTATTTTTTTAACATTTAACAATCAAAATGTGTATTATGTTCGTTTTTTTTACTAAAATTGGGCTCTTTTTATATTTAAAATAATTTTGATGAATTCAAGTAAAATTACTGTAATACTTTTATTTTTAGTTGCTACCGTTTTTGGACAACAAAAAATTACTGTTGAAGATATTTATAATGGAGCTTTTCGGGCCAGAGGAATGGATGAATTGCAATCTTTAAGAAATACAAATCAATATACAGTATTAAATGTTGATTATGCAAGCAGAAGCATGCAAATTGATTTGTATGATTTTGCAACCCTCAAAAAAGTATCAAATTTAATAGATACAAAAAATCATAAGGAATTGGCTGAAGGAATTGACAGTTATACTTTTGATGCTTCAGAAAAAAAGATTTTAATTGCTAATAATTCCAGCCAAATCTTTCGTCATTCTTTTACAGCAGATTATTTTTTATACGATATAGCATCTAAATCGCTGACCAAACTTTTTGATTTTCAGGTTCAGGAACCCACTTTTTCTCCTGATGGAACTAAAATTGCTTATGCTAAAGAAAATAACCTCTATGTGTATGATGTAGCTTCAAAAAAATCGACTGCTGTTACAACAGATGGAAAGAAAAATGCGATCATAAACGGTATTACGGATTGGGTATATGAAGAGGAGTTTGCTTTTGTCCGGGCATTTGACTGGAGTAAGGACAGTAAAAAATTAGCTTACATTCGTTTTGATGAAAGTGCTGTTCCGGAATTTTCGATGTCTGTTTTCCATAAAGATTTATATCCAAAAATTGAGACATTTAAATATCCGAAAGCTGGAGAGAAAAATTCAGAAGTTTCGTTACATATTTATGATGCAGCTGTAAATACAGCTAAAAAAGTTGAGTTAGGAAATTATAATGACTTTTATATTGCAAGATTACAATGGACAAATGATAATAATACATTGTCTGCCCAGGTTTTAAACCGCCATCAGGATAACCTGGATTTATTATTTATTGACGGAACTACAGCAACTGCAAAGGTAGTACTGAATGAAAAGGATAAAGCTTATGTTGATGTTACCGATAATTTGACATTCCTGAAAGATAACAGCTTTATCTGGACAAGCGAAAAAGACGGATTTAATCATATTTATGTTTATGATAAAGCCGGAAAACTAAAAAATCAGGTTACAAAGGGAAATTGGGAAGTAACTTCATACTACGGTTTCGACGAAAAAACAAAAACCATTTTTTACCAGTCTACAGAAAATGGATCAATCAACAGAGATATTTATCGTATCGCTTTAGACGGAAAAAATAAAGCGCGTTTGTCCAAAAATACAGGAACAAATACAGCTACTTTAAGCCCTAATTTTCAATTTTTCATTAACACCTTCTCAAGTGCGACTCAGCCGACAACTTATACTTTAAACGAGGCTAAAACCGGAAAACAAATTCAGGTAATCGAAGACAATAAAGCGCTTGCTGATAAATTGAAAGGATATAATTTGCCAACAAAAGAATTCTTTGTTTTAAAAACCGCTAAAGGAAACGAACTGAATGCCTGGATTTTGAAACCAAAAGATTTTGATCCAGCCAAAAAATATCCTGTTTTTATGTACCAATATTCAGGTCCGGCCTCTCAGCAGGTAAATAACGACTGGAACGGTACAGATGATTATTGGTTTTTATCCCTTACTCAACAAGGATATATTGTAGCTTGTGTAGATGGAAGAGGAACTGGTTTTAAAGGAGCAGACTTTAAAAAAGTGACCCAAAAAGAATTAGGAAAATATGAAGTTGAAGATCAAATTGATGCGGCAAAAGTAATTGGTGCTTATCCATATGTTGATGCTTCAAGAATTGGCATCTTCGGATGGAGTTATGGAGGTTTTATGGCTTCAAACTGTATTTTTCAAGGAAATGATGTTTTTAAAATGGCTATTGCAGTTGCTCCGGTAACGAACTGGCGTTTTTATGACAGTGTTTATACCGAAAGATACATGCAGACACCTCAGGAAAATGCAAGCGGATACGATCAGAACTCTCCAATAAATCATGTTGATAAATTAAAAGGAAAATTTTTATTGATTCACGGATCTGGTGACGACAACGTTCATGTTCAGAATTCCATGCAAATGATGGAAGCTTTGATTCAGGCTAACAAACAATTTGATTCTCAGATATATCCCGATAAGAATCATGGGATTTATGGAGGAAAAACCAGAATTCAGCTTTACAATAAAATGACTAACTTTATTAAGGAAAATTTATAAATAATCAGCGCTTTATGACAAATGACTCAGTAAACAAAGAAGAATTTTTTGGACATCCAAAAGCACTTTTTATATTATTTTTTACAGAAATGTGGGAACGATTTTCGTTTTACGGAATGAAAGCCTTATTGATTTTTTACTTAACACGTTATCATCTTTTTACAGACACAAACGGAAATTTACTAATAGGAAGCTACGCTGCATTAGTATATGCAGTTCCGGTAATTGGAGGTTTTATTGCAGACCGATATCTGGGATTCAGAAAAGCAATTGTTTTTGGAGGCATCATGCTGGTATTGGGTCATCTAGGAATGGCTTATGAGGGAAATGCCGCCACAGAATCAGTAACTGGTGAAATTACACGGGATGATGCTGCATTACAGATATTTTATTTTTCACTTTCATTGATTATCGTAGGTGTTGGTTTTCTTAAAGCCAATATTTCATCGTTGGTAGGAGAACTGTATGAAGTTGGGGATAAAAGAAGGGATTCGGGATTTACCTTATTTTATATGGGGATAAATTTAGGTTCTTTCTTGGCTACTTTAATCTGCGTATGGCTTGGAGAAAAATATGGATGGAGTTATGGATTTGGTGCTGCCGGTGTAGGTATGTTTTTTGGTTTGTTGACTTTCATTTCAGGAAGAAAATTATTGAAAGGTAAAGGAGAATCAAAAGTTCCGGAATTGTTGGTAAAAAAATCTTTTGGTATCAAAAACGAATGGATTATTTATGCTGTAAGTGTATTATCTGCTTTGGTTTTTTGGCAAATGGTACAGCGTCATGAAGTAGTTTCCTATTCATTAATGATCGCCGGTGCGGCATCCTTTATTTATATTGTTTATTACAGTATCACCCAATTAGACAAAAAAGCAAGAGAGCAACTAATGGCTCTGACGATTTTGATTGTTTTTACAGTTATTTTTTGGGCTTTGTTCGAACAGGCTTACACATCATTAAATTTATTTGCAGACAGAATCTTAGACAGGGACTTTTTTGGACACACTATTTCTGCAGGACAATTTCTAAGTTTTAATGCATTATTCATTATTTTATTGGCTCCTGTTTTTGCGTGGTTATGGGTAAAACTTGGAAAATATAATCCGAATACGGCTGTGAAATTTTCTATGGCATTATTGCTTGTAGGGTTAGGTTTTGGTTCTTTGGTTTTGGGTATTAGTTTGTCTGGACTTGGAAAAGTTGCCATGATTTGGTTGATCCTTACCTATTTCTTACATACTTGTGGTGAATTATGTTTGTCTCCTGTTGGACTTTCTGCTGTTACTAAGTTGTCTCCGGCGAAAATCGTAGGATTTATGATGGGGGTTTGGTTTTTAGCTACCGCAAGTTCTGAATTTATCGCTTCTATTTTGGCAAACATAGCTTCGGTTGATACTTCAAATGGAACGGCTCCGGATTTAAATTTGGCAAAACAAAGTTACCTGGTTCTTTTTGAATATCTTTTTTATACAGGATTAGGTTTCGGAATCGTATTACTAGCACTTTCTCCTGTCATCAAAAAATTAATGCATGGAGTTGATAAAGAATTAAATAAATAGTATAAATGAGTCAAAATAATACAGATCAATTTTTCAAAAGTACCGTTTTAGGTCATCCTGCCGGTTTATTCGTTTTGTTTTTTACAGAGATGTGGGAACGTTTTTCATTTTACGGAATGCGTTCGTTATTAATACTATTCTTAACCACTTCTTTTGTAGATGGTGGTTGGGAATGGACTCGCGAAAATGCCTCAGCCTTATTTGGCTCTTATGTTGGATTAGTTTACCTGTCTACCATGCTTGGGGGTTATTTTGCCGACAAAGTAATAGGTTTCCGTTGGGCTGTTGTAGTAGGAGCAGTCTTGATGACATTAGGACATGCATCGATGGCTGTTGAAACTGAATTTTCAATATATTTAGGATTGGTATTATTGGTTTTTGGAAATGGTTTTTTCAAGCCTAATATGACTTCTATAGTATCTGAAATGTACAAGGATCGTCCTGAAAAGAAAGACGGAGCTTATACTCTATTTTATATGGGAGTAAATGCTGGTGCTTTCTTCGGAATTTTGCTTTGCGGATATTTAGGCGAAAAAGTAGGATGGAGTTATGGATTTGGATTAGCAGGAATTTTTATGTTCTTCGGAATGTTGCAGTTTTGGCTTTCTCAAAACATTTTTGGTGATATTGGTTTAAAGCCAAACAAGGAAAGCAAAGCAAAAGCGGAAGCTTTGGATACAGATAAAAGAAATCCTTTTTCTCCATTGCAGTTGGCGGCAATAGCTTTCTCTGCAATTGTAGCATTGTTATGGCTGATAAATGATCCTGCTTCAAAAATATCAGGTGGCAAAGTAAATCTTTTTTCTTTTCTGGGTCCAAATGGAAATTCTATAGCGATATTTTCGGCTTTGATTGTTTTCATTATTTTATTAGTTTATAGATTTACACAATATTCTAAGATTACCAAAGAAAAATTAATAGCCGTAACTTTTTTCGCTTTTTTGACTATTTTCTTCTGGGCAATTTTTGAACAATCCCCAAACAGTCTGACCATTTTTGCTAATGATTATACTGATCGTGTTTTGGTCGGTAATTGGAGTGTTATCTTTTTAGTCGTTAATTCACTAATTACCATTTTGCCTTTGGTTATTATTACCTGGGTTTTAATTTTATTATTCAAACAAACTTTTAAATTGTATGCTGTTGCAAATATCATTCTAAGTGTCAGTTTTATCATTATTTGGGCAATTGCCATCTGGATGCTGACAAAAGATTATTATACAGCAGGATACCTGTCATTATCGGATGCAACATTGCAGACTTTGAAAATTGATAAAGTAACTACTCCATTAACGGAAGTTCCGGCGACATGGTTTTCTACTTTAAATTCATTATTCATTATTTCTTTGGCTCCCTTATTTTCAAAATGGTGGGAAAGTAAATATAATCCTTCTGCAAATTTGAAATACGGAATCGGAATGGGATTATTGGCATTAGGAATGGCTTGCGTTGCTTTTGGTGCAAGTGGAATTGAGCCGGGTGCAAAGACAGCCTCTGTAAGTATGATTTGGTTGATTCTGGTTTATCTTTTCCATACCATGGGAGAATTGTGTATTTCGCCGGTTGGATTATCTTATGTGAGTAAACTGGTTCCGGCCAGAATGATTGCGTTTATGTTTGGTGTTTGGTATTTAGCAGTAGCAATTGGAATGAAAGGTGCCGGTATGTTTGGAGAAAACATTGATAAAATAGCCAACGAACACGGACTAAGTTATTTCTTTTGGATGCTGACGATTATCTCTGTTTTGGTTGCGTTATTTTCAATTTTGATGACTCCAATTATCAAAAAATTAATGCATGGTGTCAGATAAAATTTTGTTTAAATTTGAAGAAAATTAAATAAACATGAGAAAAATATTTATACTGGCATTTTTTATAATAGGTTCTTTTGCTGTAGACGCTCAGGAACTAAATTGGCACACTGATGTAAGGGAAGCAATAACAGTAAGTAATAAGGAAAAAAAACCTTTGCTGATGTTTTTTACGGGAAGTGATTGGTGTGGGTGGTGTATTAGATTGCAAAACGAGGTTTTAAAAACCGCAGAATTTCAAAAATGGGCTAAGGAAAATGTAATTTTAGTTGAATTGGATTATCCTCGAAGAACAGCTCAGACTCCAGAAATTAAAAATCAAAATGCCGAATTGCAACAAGCTTTCGGAATACAAGGATTTCCAACTGTTTATTTTACCAGCGCAGAAAGTAAAGATGGAAAAGTAAATTTTAAAGGTCTTGGTCAGACTGGTTATGTGGCTGGAGGTCCAACAGCATGGCTGGCGGTGGCAGACGGAATAATTAAGTCTCAAAAAAAGTAAACCACTACTTTGTTTAATATTAATCCTTTCACATCTGTGAAAGGATTTTTTTTTATTGTTAAGGCTTGTATTATAAGTGTTATTTTGTTAAATATTTCCTTTTGATAAAAAATTATAAATAAAAAAACATATAATATAATTTTAGTCCTAAAAATACTTGTAGAATTAAAATATAATGTTAATTTCGTTTTGCTAACTAACCAAATCCTATGTATTATGATTAAAAAATTACTTCTACTAATTTTCTTTTTAGGTTCAATATCCTTTCAAGCTCAAAATTTAGTTTGGAAGACTAGTATGGATGATGCTATAACTGCCAGCAATGATGAAAACAAGCCTATGTTAATTTTCTTTACTGCTTCAAGTGCTCCAAATAATCTTCAAAATGAAGTTTTTAAAACTCCTGATTTTGCAGTTTGGTCAAGAGATAATGTTATTTTAGTTAAATTAGATCTTTCTGACGTCAATGCATCTGATAGTGATAAAGAACAAAATATTAAACTAAAAAATGCATTTGGAGTTCGCGATTTACCAGAAGTTTGTTTTGCAAGTGCTTCTGTAAGAAAAAATAAAACTACATTTCAGGCACTGGGTAAACTTGGTTATAAAGCCGGAGGTGCTAAAGCATGGATTTCTGAATCTGATGCTATTTTGCATCCAAGCGAATAAAATTTAATTCAACAATTTATAATATCCCTTTTCACTTGTCGCATGAAAAGGGATTTTTTGTTTTAAACAACTTGCTTTCCAGTATTTTTGAATGGAATATGAATTAGATGCATCGGCAATAATTATTTTAGGATGTAAATTTTTTAGAATTCGATCCAGATTGATTTTTGGAGACTGAGTTAAAAGTAAAATATCAGGGTTCATCTTTTTTTGATATACACCGGAACTATCAATGATAAAAATCTTATTGTTGTTATAATATAACGTGTTTTTAATTCTGGCTTTCTTTTTCAGATTACTATAATTGCCAACCAGATAAGAATTTAAAATGTTGTTTTTTGTTACTTCTTTAAAAAAATCATCATTACAAAAAAAGGTAACATTTTCTCCATTTCTTTCAGAAATGATTGTTCTTTTCTTTATGTTGTAAATAATAATTTCCTGTTGGCTCTGTATGTTTTTTTTAGTTAGTAGAAAAGCAAGCTGCAGAATAATTATTGATCCTAATACTCCAGTCAATTTTAAATAATTTGGTTTTTTTATCCAAATTATGGTAAAAGTTATCCATAGGTAAAATGCAAATAAATAATAATTATTAAAACTAATGTCTCTTATTACAAAGGAATCAAAAGAAGCTACAAAATGAATAATTTTATTTAATAGATATATGCTTTTCTCTAAAAGCTGAATTAAAAATAGTGGTAAAGCATTTAAACCAGCCAACATCATAACGATTATTCCAATAATCATCACGAAAGATAAAATAGGAATAATAATAATATTAGTTACAAAGAATAATCCTGGAAACTGATGGAAATAATATAAACAAAGGGGCAATGTTCCTATTTGTGCAGCAAACGAAACGGTTAAGACATTCCAAATGTTGATTATAATTTTATTTTTAGGATTCCATAAGGTTTTTAATATCGGCTGTAGCCAAAGAATAAAAAATAATGCCAAATAACTAAGCTGAAAACCAATGTCAAACAAAAAATGAGGTGCGAAAAGCAATATCAGCAGTATGGAAACTACTAAAGTGTGATAGGTATTGCCACTTCGTCGCAAATGATTTCCTATTGCCAGAAATGAGAACATTACCACCGAACGCAAAACACTTGGTGATAGACCGGAGATTATTGCAAATATGACTAATGAGGCTAAAATAGCAATTAATTTTACGAGTGAACCTTTTCGTGTGTTAGCAATAGGTTTTAAGATAAAACCCATAAACAACATTATAAAACCAACATGCAGTCCTGAAACAGAAAGAATGTGCGTTGCGCCCGAGAATTGATAATCATGAACAATGTCGGGTGATATTTCTTGTCTTTGACCTAAAATAAGCGCTAAGGCAACATTCATTTCATTAGGATTAAAATGATTTTGCCTGAGATTAAGTAAAATTCTCGAATGTAATTTTGCCGTGTAATACCAGATGTCTTTATGTATAGTTTTACTAATGCTGATTTCTGATTTAGCAGCATAAACCTGGGCATAAATTTGTTTGTCCTTTAAGTATTTGCTGTAATCAAACTGGTTAGGATTTTTGGGTACAGGATTGTGTTGTAATATAGTTTTTAAGCGGATTATGTTTCCAATTATCAGCGTATTGGGCAAACTGTCTTTTTGAATGTTGATGATAATTCTTCCTGAATAATTGTGATTATCAATTTGTTTAATCAAAGCAATATATCTGTCATTATAATCATTGCCTTTTAATTTTTCCCGAAGACAAAGTGTAATATTTTGAGGTTTTCCAAAAGCTTTTTTACAATTTGTATAATTTGTCTTGTGTAAAGATTCGGTATGAAAAAATAAGGTTAGGCAACCAATAAAAAATGATATAAAATAAGTATTTATACTAAAGGGAATGATAAATTTCTTTCGTTTTCTGGATAAAAAATACAAACAGAATAACAAACTTAATAAAGCTATTAAAGCCAAGTTTATAATATGCAGACAAGGTTGCCAATAATAGGCTGCCAAAATGCCTAATGTAAAACAAATCGTAATTTTTGTCAAAGGGAAATTTAATACTTTCATTTTATAAAAGTATTAAAAAATATAAGAAAATTCTGTTTTTTATATTTTATTCAACCATTCTATTGATTTGAACAAATGAATTTTTATAATAGGTTTCTTTGGTAGATGAAATAATAACTCCTTTGGATGTAGAAGAATGCACAAATTTTATTTCTTCACGGCTGACTTCTGTTATGAGTCCAACATGATTGATCTGCTTGCTTTTATTGGTTTTAAAAAATATTAAATCTCCTTTTTTGGCATCGCTTAATTTGATTATTTTTCCAATTTTAGATTGTTCGAAAGAGCTTCTGGGTAGTTGAATATTTTCTGTTTTAAAAGTATAAAACACCAAACCTGAACAATCAAAACCTGTTTTAGTAGTTCCTGCAGCTTTGTAACGAACACCAATATTATCAGTTGCCGTTTCAATTAAATTATTTACAATGTATTTTGTTTCATGTTTAGGTTCTTTACTTACAGAAGTTGAACCTGTTTTACATGATGCAAACAAAATAAAAAGAAAAATTAATAAGCATGTTTTTTTCAAAACGATAAATTTATTATTTTTTTAAATCGTCAACAATAAGTCTGGCAGTTTTTTTACTGGCGCCGATTCCTCCAAGTCTTTGTTCTAAGACATCATATTTTTTTAATACTTCCTGACGATAATCAGGAGTTAATAATTTTTGCAATTCTTCCTTGATTCTTTTGGTATTGCAATCGTTTTGAATCAATTCGGTTACGACTTCTTCATCCATAATTAAGTTGACAAGAGAAATGTATTTTAAAGTAATAATACGTTTTGCAATTTGATAGGATGCCCAGCTGCCTTTATAACAAACAACTTCCGGTACTTTAAAAAGTGCAGTTTCTAAAGTTGCAGTTCCCGAAGTTACTAAAGCTGCTGTTGAAGATCTAAGCAAATCATATGTTTTGTTTGAAATAAATTTTATGTTTTTATTCGAAATAAATTGTTCATAAAACTCAAAATCCTGGCTAGGTGCTCCTGCAATGACAAATTGGTAATCCTTAAAATCATCAACAACGCTTAGCATTACGCTTAACATCTTCGTGATTTCCTGTTTACGACTACCTGGTAAAACAGCAATAATTGGTTTGTCACTCAATTGATTTTCTTTTCTAAAAACAGCCTCATCAAAAACAGGTTGGTTGTGAATAGCATCAATTAACGGATGTCCCACAAATTCTACCGGAAAATGATGTTTGTCTTCATAAAAACTTTTTTCGAAAGGCAAAATCACAAACATTTTATTCACATCATTTTTTATTGCTTTGATTCGGCTTTCTTTCCAGGCCCAAATTTGAGGCGAAATGTAATAATGAGTTTTATAATGTAATTCTTTTGCCCATTTTGCAATACGCATATTGAATCCCGGATAATCAATAAAAATAATGACATCAGGTTTGAATTCTAAAATATCTTTTTTGCAGAATTTAATATTGTTTAGGATTGTTTTCAAATTAAAAACTACTTCTATAAATCCCATGAAGGCCAATTCTCGGTAGTGCTTTACTAAAGTCCCACCAGTTTTTTGCATTAAATCGCCTCCCCAAAATCTAATTTCAGCTTCGGGATCTTCTTGATATAAGGCTTTCATTAAATTAGAGCCGTGTAAATCACCAGAGGCTTCGCCAGCAATAATGTAGTATTTCATATGTAAAACTTATTGATATTTATCGGGCATATGTAATTCGCAGATTTTTATTAGTGCTTGCGACCAAGTTAGGGTCATGCTCATTTCATACGTCGATAGTATTTTTAAAGGAATCTAATACAAAGATAGTAACTTAAGTCAGTAAAGTTGAAATTGCTAAAACAATCATTTCCAAAATGACTCATTAATAAAAACAAAAAAACATGAGTCTAAAATAAGGACGAGAATCTAAAAAAGATGGCTCGTTGGATATGTTTTATTCGTTTAAATCCCAGGTGTTTAGTTGCTGAATTGCATGATGTGCAGTTAGGTCAAATTGAACGGGTACTACAGAAACATAACCATTCTCTAATGCCCATTCATCGGTGTCATCCCCTTTATCCTGATTTACGAATTCACCTGAAAGCCAATAGTAGTCCTTTCCGAACGGTGTTTGTCGTTTGTCAAATTTTTCTATCCAAAGAGCTTTTGCCTGCCTGCAAATTTTAATGCCTTTGATTTCTTTTTCTTTTAATTTGGGAAAATTAACATTTAAAATAACGCCCGGGGGTAATTTTTTTTCAAGAGTTTCTAAAACTATTTTTTTTATAAGAGATTTTATGGGCTCAAAATCTGCATCCCAATTATAATCTAATAATGAAAAACCTATAGCCTGAATTCCCTCGATTCCTGCTTCAACAGCAGCACTCAAAGTTCCTGAATAAATTACATTTATAGAAGAGTTTGAACCATGATTGACTCCTGATACGCATAAATCAGGCTTTCTCTTCAAAATTTCATTTACTGCCAGTTTTACACAATCTACAGGAGTGCCAGAGCAGCTATATTCTGTAATAGGGTCATTTTCTTTAGATATTTTGTTCAAATATAAAGTATTGTTTATAGTAATAGCATGTCCTGTAGCACTTTGTGGTTTGTCAGGTGCTACAACAATCACTTCTCCAATAGTTTTCATAACCTCAATTAAACTTCTTATGCCAGGAGCAGTAATACCATCATCATTAGTTACTAATATTAAAGGTTTTTTGTTTTTCATGATAGGATTATTTTTGAATATAAGATTTTCAAGACAAATGTAGGGACAGAATTTTTTAGAATACTAACAAATAAATTAAAATTTATCAACTAAATTCTCTAAGCTTTTTGCGATTCAAAGATTTTCATATCTTTAACAAAAAATTATAGTATGCTTGGCTTTACTGGCTTGGTTTTTACCATAACTTAGATTAAAAAATTGATGAATGCTATTATTAAATTTATGAAACGAAATTATAAAATCCTCATAGCCGTATTATGCTTGTCCTTAACTTTATTTGCATTCAGGGTAACTGCTGATAAAACAGTAGATCCGGATCCAAATAAAGACAAAATGCTATTAGAATTATTGGCTTTTGTTATAGAAAAAGGGCATTATAGTCCACCACCTATAGACGATGCTTTTTCAAAAGGAATTTTTAAGGATTATATTGAAGCACTTGATCCTTCGAAACGTTTTTTTCTCCAATCTGATATAGATGAATTTAAGCAATATGAATTAATGCTTGATGAGCAGTTCCTTAATAAGGACCTGACGTTTTTTAATCTTACTTATACCAGATTGATGAAACGTATGGAAGAGAGCAAAAAAAGATATAAAGCCCTTTTGTCCCAACCATTCAATTATGATGTTGATGAAACTTTTAATGCAGATTATGAGAAAATTCCTTACGCAAAAAATACGGCTGAAATTAATGAAAGATGGAGAAAACAAATAAAGTTGTCAACCCTTTCATCTTTGGTTACAAAACAAAAGCTGGAGGAAGATAAGAAGAAAACTGATCCCGCTTATAAAGCAAAATCTTTTGAGGCACTGGAAAAAGAAACACGCGAGAGTTCTTTAAAATCTTTGGATGATAATTTTAGTTTAATAAAAGATCTTGACAAGCAAGATTGGTTTTCGGTGTATGTAAACTCAATTATGACCCGTTTTGATCCTCATACAAGCTATTTTGCACCAGAGGATAAAGATCGATTTGATGTAAATATTAGTGGAAAATTAGAAGGTATCGGAGCTCGTTTGACGAAGAAAAACGATTTTACACAAATTGACGAATTGATTTCAGGAGGTCCTGCCTGGAAAGGAAAAGAACTGGAAGCAGGTGATTTAATTTTGAAAGTAGCACAAGGAAACGCAGAGCCTGTTGATGTAGTAGGTATGCGTCTTGATGACGTTGTGAAAAAAATTAAAGGACATAAAGGAACAGAAGTAAGGCTTACCGTAAAAAAGGTAGATGGGACTATCAAAGTTATTTCAATTATCAGGGATGTTGTCGAAATTGAAGAAACTTACGCTAAGTCAAGTATTGTAGAAAAAAACGGATTGAAATATGGGGTGATTTATCTGCCTAAATTTTATATCGATTTTGAGAACAAAGATGGTCGCGATGCCGGTAAAGATATTGCACTGGAGGTAGAAAGACTTAAAAAAGAAAATATTAGTGGAATTGTACTTGATGTGCGTGATGACGGAGGCGGATCACTTTCTACTGTAGTTGATATTGCTGGACTATTTATTGAGGAAGGTCCAATTGTTCAGGTAAAATCAGCTGGAAAAAAGAAAGAGGTTTTGTATGATAGGGATAAGAAAATAGAATGGGATGGACCATTGGTAATAATGGTAAATAGTTTTTCTGCATCTGCATCTGAGATATTGGCAGCTGCAATTCAGGATTATAAACGTGGTGTTATTATCGGCAGTAAACAAACTTATGGTAAAGGTACAGTACAGACAGTTATCGATTTAAATCAATTTGTTCGTAATAGTGATTTTGGTGATTTTGGCGCATTAAAGGCAACAGCTCAAAAATTCTATAGGATTAATGGTGGTTCCACACAGTTAGAAGGTGTGAAAAGTGATGTTGTAATGCCTGACCGGTATGCTTATTTAAAAATGGGCGAACGTGATATGGATAATGCAATGCCTTGGGATAAAATAGATCCGGCAAACTATAATACATGGAATCCGAATGAGAATTTCAATCAGGCAATACTAAATAGTAAGCTTAGAATAGCTCAAAATCCTCAATTTAAATTAATAGAGGATAATGCAAAATGGATTGACGTTAAAAACAAGGAAAACACATACAGCTTGAACATTAAAAGCTTCAAAGCTACGCAAGAGCAAGTAGAAAGTGAAGGCAAAAAATACAAACCAATTGCTGATTATAAAAACAACTTAGTTTTTAAATCACTGCCTTATGAAAATATTGAAATGGCAAATGATGCTTCTTTAAAAGAAAAAAGAGAGGCTTGGCATCAGGCTTTGGCAAAAGATGTTTATGTAGAAGAAGCTTTGAATGTATTAGATGATTTGCAGTCTAAAAACAATAGTAACAAACAAACTACTTCTTCTAAAATAAAAAAAGACAAACTGGTTAAATCTTAATTTTTTGAATCAGTTTAAACATATAGTTAAGGCTCCATATTTAAGTTTATGGAGCTTTTTTTTTTAAAATATTTAGTTGCATAATATGAAGAACATACTCGTTTTATTTTTAATTACTCTATTTATTGTCTCTTGTAAAAATGAGCGAAATGAAAAAAAGGAAATGCTTTTGACTCAAAATGCCTTTGTTCCTCCAATGCAAAATGTTTCTCAATCAGGCTATTCAATTGCATATTTACCAACTTCGACAACACGGCAGATTGTAAAACACGATTACTATACATTATCATATAATGAAAAATTTGAACAAGCAGAATGGGTAGCATATGAATTAAAAAAAGAGTATCTGAAAAATAATGATTTTAAGAGGCCTTATTTTATTGAAGACCCGAAGGTAACAACAGGCTCGGCTGACTGGAGGAATTATAAAAAATCGGGATATGATAAAGGACATCTTTGTCCGGCAGGCGATATGGAGTTTGATAAAAAGGCATATGATGATACATTCTATACCTCGAATATTTCGCCTCAAAAACATGATTTTAATAGCGGAGTTTGGAACCGTTTAGAAAATAAAGTGCGCTATTGGGCCGGGAAGTACAATAATGTATATGTAGTTACAGGAGGGGTTTTGAAAGATGCAGATAAAAGAATAGGAACAGAAGAGGTTTCTGTTCCTAAATATTTTTATAAAATTGTTTTAGCTAAATCAGGAAAGGAACATAAGGCAATTGCTTTTTTAGTTCCAAATGAAAAAAGCCAAAAAGGAATTTATGAGTTTGTAGTTCCTGTTGAAACTTTAGAAAAAATGACAGGAATTGATTTCTTTCCTAATTTAAAAAACTTAAAGAGCAGTAAGGACTTTTAAGTCAGCAATAGTTGTTGTTGGATTTTCTGCTTTAAAAACAAAACTCCCTGCGACTAAAACATCAGCACCAGCTTCTACTAATTGTTTTGCATTTTTATTTGTTACGCCACCGTCAATTTCGATAAGTGTCGAAGCATTTTTGCTTGTAATCAAGGTTTTTAGTTTTTTAACTTTATCGTAAGTGTTTTCAATAAATGATTGTCCGCCAAAACCTGGATTTACACTCATAATGCAAACTAAGTCAATATCGTTAATCACATCTTCTAATAAATCAATATTGGTATGCGGATTAATAGCAACTCCTGCTTTCATCCCTTCAGCTTTAATGGCTTGCAATGTTCTATGTAAATGTGTACAAGCTTCATAGTGTACGCTTAGAATGTTTGCTCCTAAATCTGCAAAAGTTTTAATGTAACGATCCGGATCAACAATCATTAAATGCACATCAATTGTTTTTTTTGCATGTTTTGAAATTGCTTCTAAAACCGGCATTCCAAAAGAGATATTCGGAACAAATACTCCATCCATAATATCAATGTGAAACCAATCAGCCTGACTGTCGTTAATCATTTCGATATCACGTTGTAAATTGGCAAAATCAGCTGCAAGAACAGAAGGAGCAATAAGTGTATTCTTCATTTTAATTGTGTGTTGTGTTATTTTTGCAAAGGTAATTATAAAAAATAAAAAACTCCGGTAATCAGCCGGAGTTTCAATCATCAATCAAAAAACGAACAGTCAATCAAACTGTTGTTTACTGTTAGTCGAAAGTCAAATACATAAAGTCAAAAGAAAACTTTTGGATTTTATAAACTTTCTAACTTTAAGACTAATTAGCCTAAATATGTTTTTAAGATTTTACTTCTGGAAGTATGTTTTAATCTACGGATTGCTTTTTCTTTAATCTGACGAACACGCTCACGGGTTAAGTCGAAAGTTTCTCCAATTTCTTCTAAAGTCATTGGGTGCTGGTCGCCAAGACCAAAATACAAACGAACAACATCAGCCTCTCTTGGAGTTAATGTTTCTAATGAACGCTCAATCTCAGTACGTAATGATTCGTGAATTAATTCTCTGTCAGGGTTTGGAGATTCTCCAGAACGTAAAACGTCATAAAGGTTAGAATCTTCTCCCTCAACAAGTGGAGCATCCATAGATAAGTGACGACCAGAGTTTTTCATAGACTCTTTTACATCATTTACAGTCATGTCAAGTTCTTTTGCAATTTCCTCAGCAGAAGGCGGACGCTCGTTAGATTGCTCTAATAAAGCATACATTTTGTTGATTTTATTGATAGAACCAATTTTGTTTAATGGCAAACGAACGATACGTGATTGTTCTGCCAAAGCCTGAAGGATTGATTGACGAATCCACCAAACTGCGTAAGAGATAAATTTAAAACCACGGGTTTCATCAAAACGTTGAGCCGCTTTAATTAAACCTAAGTTTCCTTCGTTAATTAAATCAGGAAGTGTTAGTCCTTGATTTTGATATTGTTTAGCAACCGATACTACGAACCGTAGGTTGGCTTTTGTAAGTTTTTCTAATGCTCTTTGATCCCCAGCCTTTATTCTTTGTGCCAATTCTACCTCTTCATCAGCGGTAATCAGGTCAACTTTTCCGATTTCTTGCAGGTATTTATCTAATGATGCAGTTTCACGATTAGTTACCTGCTTGGTTATTTTAAGTTGTCTCATTGTATTGTCTCCTTATTTTTAAAGTGTACGAATGGTTATACGTAAGAAGTAGCAATAATGTTACAATAACTTTTAAAAAAAATAGTAGTCTTTTTTAGTTTTAATTTATTTCCTGCATCTTTATCTAGTAACTTTTTGATTTTTAATTGTGTAAAGAATGGTGTAATGTATTTGTAATTTAATTATTTGTTGTTTTTTAAAACGAAAACCCCAATTCAAAATAAATGAATTGGGGTTTTCTATGAATAAACCTTTAGTAAACTAAGATCTGATTACTCTTTTTTCTCTTCACGCGGAGGTCTTTGTAAAAGTGCTTTTCTTGACACTTTTTCTTTTTTAGTTTTAGGATCAAGCCCTAAGTATTTTACTTCAAACACATCACCCATGTTTACAACATCAGTAACGTTTTCAGTACGTTCCCAAGCTAATTCGGATACGTGTAATAAAACTTCATTTCCTGGTGCAGCAGTATATTCCACTACAGCTCCAAAATCTAACATTTTAATTACTTTCACTTCGTAAGCTTCGCCCATCTGTGGTTTGAAAGTGATTGACTTGATTTTAGCCAATACTGCTTCGATTCCGGCAGGATCTGTACCTAAGATTTCGATAACTCCTTGTTCATCAACTTCATTGATTACAATAGTTGTTCCTGTAGCTTTTTGTAATTCCTGAATTACTTTTCCACCAGGTCCAATTAATGCTCCAATAAAGTTTCCAGGGATAGTTCTGGTAATGATTTTTGGAGAGTGTGCTTTTACATCTTCTCTTGGAGTCGCAATAGTTTCAGTCAATTTCCCTAAAATATGCAATCTTCCTTCACGAGCTTGTCCTAAAGCCTGTTCCATAATATCGTAACGCAATCCATCAATTTTGATATCCATCTGACAAGCTGTAATACCGTCAGCAGTTCCTGTTACTTTAAAGTCCATGTCTCCTAAGTGATCTTCGTCGCCTAAAATATCAGACAATACGGCAAATTTCTCACCGTCAGTAATCAATCCCATAGCAATTCCAGAAACTGGTTTTACCATTTGAACCCCAGCATCCATCAAAGCCATTGTTCCTGCACAAACTGTTGCCATAGAAGAAGAACCGTTAGATTCTAAAACTTCAGAAACAATACGAATTGTGTAAGGACAATCAGCAGGAATCATATTTTTCAAAGCTCTTTGAGCTAAGTTACCGTGACCAACTTCTCTTCTTGAAGTTCCTCTTAAAGGTTTTGCTTCACCAGTAGAGAAAGGAGGGAAGTTATAGTGCAAATAGAATTTCTCTTCACCTTGCTCAGATGGAGAATCAATTTGGTTAGCTTCTCTTGAAGTTCCTAAAGTTACAGTAGCCAAAGCCTGAGTTTCTCCACGAGTAAATAATGCAGAACCGTGAACTCTTGGTAAGTAATCAATTTCACACCAGATTGGTCTGATGTCTGTTGTTTTTCTACCATCTAAACGAACACCTAATTCTAATACTACGTTACGAACAGCCTCTTTGTTAGTTTTGTAAAAATATTTAGAAACTAAATCTCCGTCAGCAGCTAATTCTTCTTCAGTAAATAAAGCTTTTACTTCTTCTTTTACTTCAGCAAATGCAGCGCTTCTTTCGTGTTTAGCCGATCCAACTTTAGCGATGTTATAAATTTTATCGTATGCTGCAGCTTTTACTTTTTTATAAATTTCTTCGTTTTCTTTCTCACCTTCGTAAGTACGAATTTCTTTTTTACCAAAAGCAGCCTGCAAACGTAATTGTGCCTGAATTTGAACTTTGATAGCTTCGTGAGCAAATTTAATTGCTTCTACCATTTCAGCTTCTGAAATTTCTTTCATCTCTCCTTCAACCATTGCAACAGAATCCAAAGAAGCACCAATCATCATGTCGATGTCTGATTTTTCTAATTCTGTTCTGCTTGGATTGATTACAAATTTTCCGTCGATACGTGCAACACGTACTTCAGAAATTAAGTTGTAAAAAGGAATATCTGAAACTGCTAATGCCGCAGATGCAGCTAAACCAGCTAAAGCGTCTGGCATAACTTCTTCGTCATGAGACATTAACTGAATCATAACTTGTGTTTCAGCATGGTAATCATCTGGAAAAAGCGGACGCAATACACGGTCAACTAATCTCATTGTTAATACTTCGCTATCGCTAGGACGAGCTTCTCTCTTGAAGAAACCTCCTGGAAAACGACCAGCTGCTGCAAATTTTTCGCGGTAATCTACAGTTAATGGTAAAAAATCTACCGCTGGGTTAGCGCTACGTGCCGATACTGCTGTTGCAAGTATCATCGTGTCGCCCATTCTTACTACTACAGAACCGTCAGCTTGTTTTGCTAAACGTCCTGTCTCGATTGTGATGCTTCTGCCATCACCTAAATCGATTTTTTCTACAAATAATTGTGGAATCATAATTTTTCCTAATTGGTTATACAATGGGTTTTAGTTGTGTTGTTGTTGTGTAGTTGTTGTTTCTAAAACCCAATGAAAAACCAAACTTTTTTTAATGTTAATATTAATTTCAAAAATCAATATTAATGCGTTAGTAAATTTAAAAATCTAAAATCTGCTTTCTAAATTTAAATAAAAAAAGAGGCACTTTCGCACCTCTTTCCTATATTGATTATTTTCTGATATTCAATACTTTGATAATCTCACGATATCTGTTGATCTCTTTCTTTTTCAAGTAATCCAACAAAGCTCTTCTTTTACCTACTAATAGTACAAGTGAACGCTCTGTGTTGTAATCGTGACGATTTTTTTTCAAGTGCTCAGTTAAGTGTGAAATTCTGTAAGTGAACAATGCAATCTGACCTTCTGCGCTTCCAGTGTTTGTTGCACCACCGTGTTGTGCGAAAATCTCTTCTTTCTTTTCTTTAGTTAAATACATTCCAATATTATTTAATGATTTTTATGTATGTCATACAGCTTTTGTAAGACGGGTGCAAAAATAATACTTTTTTTTCGAAAAATAAATATAAAGATTGAAAATTTAATAGATTAGACAATTTTGCCTTTGAAAATATTCTTTTTTTAATCTTTCGAGATTGATTCTTAGGGCAACTTTAGCTGTCAGCTTATTTGCAAATTTTAGAATCGTCAGTTTTCTATAAACGCATTTATTGCGTAGCTGTTAATAAAAAGGAACAGTTATTTCTTAGCACTTTGTTTTTTAGATAAAGAAGAATAAGAAGTTTTTACATTATTTTCATCTATGCTTACTCCTGAAACTAGAATTCCCTGATCATAATTATTGGTAAAAGTAATTTTACGTGCAGTATCGTTTCCCTGCCATACGCCATGCTTCAAGCCGTTTTTAATAACTCCTTTTTCTGATACGAATTTGCCTATATCCTCATATTCCCCATTTCCGTCAACTACTGTTTGATTTTTATTTTCATCCCAAAAATTAAGAATTAAGGTTTGGGATTTTTTTGTTTTTGGGTCCCAAAAGTTGTGTTTCTCTGATTTTTTAGCTTGATTTTCATACCAATTTAATTCTTTTCCAACTTTATGGTCATCAGCGTAATTAACAACAGATTCTTTTGATCCGTTTTTATAATAGTAAATAAACTCTCCGTCTTTCTTCAAAACATCCTTGTCTAAAGTTGCGCCTGTCATTTTCTTTCTTCCATTCTTATAAAAATCAGTAACAACATATCTGACACTTTTTTGAGAATAGTTGGTAATTACTCGTGTGTAACTATAGCTTTCAGGTGTTGCTTCACGATTTAACGAATCAAGAAAAATTTTTTTCGAGATCATGTTAATTTGTGCAAATAGATTGGCTGAAATTAGAAGGAGAAATATTATGGAGCTGTTTTTTTTCATTTCAGATCTATTTTTATATAAAAATAGGGCTTCTAAAATAATTTAGCAACCTCCTGATTTACAAATTCTAAAAATCGTTCATCAGCCTCTGTAAATGGATTAATCACGTGACTGTCAATGTCAATTTGGCCAATGTTTACTCCATTAACAAATAAAGGAACTACGATCTCTGATTTTACTGTGAAACTGCAGGCAATATAATTGTCCTGGGCGGCAACATCAGGCACAACAAAATTTGCGTTGCTTTCTGCAACTTGCCCACAAATCCCTTTTCCGAAAGGAATTACGGTATGATCTGTTTCGGCACCAACGTACGGTCCTAAGTGCAATGTTTTGTTTTCGTGATTGGCAAAATAAAAGCCAACCCAATTGTAATATTCTATATTTGCATTTAATAATTGACAGATTGCCAATAATTTTTCGTCTCTAACTATATTTGCATCGGCTATAATAGCGCTTATTTTGGGTTGTAATTCCTGAAATGTCATAATTTAAAAAGTTTGTACAAAAGTATTTAAAGCTGAACTCAAAAAATATATAAATTTGGAAAAAATTCTCTTGAAAAAATATTTAATACAATTTAAGCCTTTTTTGGTTTTCATAGGCACCTTTTTTTTCGCTTATATTGTACTCACTTTAGTTTACAAACTTTATTTGAATAGTTTTGACACGAATGATTTGGATGGAGTTACAAACGTTGTTAGTCTAAATGTCGAACAAATAATGTATTTGTTTAACTGTGACATCAAAATTCAGAAAAGCCTGTTCAATCCTTATCTGGAAGTTTGGTACAATAGAGAATATACTGTTCGAATTGTAGAAGGTTGTAATGCGGTAAGTGTTATTGTTTTATTTGTTTCTTTTGTAATTGCTTTTTCCGGAAAGTTCAAGACTACTTTATTATTCATTTTGACGGGCAGTCTTATTATTTACATTTTGAATGTAGTTCGAATTGCATTGTTGACCGTTCTGTTATATCGTTTTCCAGAGCAGGTGCATATCTTGCATGGAGTTCTTTTTCCTTTAGTTATTTACGGATTGGTATTTGTTTTATGGATATTTTGGATTAGTAAATTTTCAAAATATGCTAAATAAATTAATTGAACATAAGGTTAAAATTCTAATTACAATAGTAGTTGTATTTTGTTTTGGAATAATAAGGACTTTTGAAAATCAATTGTTTTATGATCCTTTTTTGGATTATTTTGATTCGGATTTTAAAAATTTGCCGCTTCCCGAAGTTGATGTTTTAAAGCTTTTTTACGGACTTATTTTCCGTTATTTTTTAAATACTATCCTATCACTGATACTTATCTATGCTTTATTTCTCAATCGTGATATTTTAAATTTCAGCATTTTTATGTATGGATTTTTTTTAGTGATATTGTTCGGAATGTTTTTTATAATTCTGAATTATTTTTCCGAAGCAAATTGGCTTCTTTTTTATGTGAGAAGGTTTATTATTCAGCCCATATTTGTATTACTGTTTATTCCGGCGTTTTATTATCAGCAGCAAAATCTTAAAAAATAACATTTTATTAGATATTTTTGGAGGCTTTTTTAATAATTTTGCAAAATGAATTTAAAGAAATGCACAGGATTATTTTTGGCTTTCCTATTGTTGGTTTCCAACATCGGGTTTGCTTTTGATGTGCATTATTGCGGAGGAAAAATAGCTTCTGTTTCATTAAATACTACAGCTTCTGCTTCTCCTGAAAAAAAATGCTGCGGAGCTAAAGAAAAAAAATCTTCTTGCTGTAAAGACAAAACAGTTCATTTTGAGAAACAATCAGATGATGCTACTTTTAAGGTTTTCTTTTTTCAGATTGCTTTTCCAACAGTAATTCAGGAATACCTACCAATTGCTTTTTTATCGATTCCAGGTTTTAAAAGCAAACAGATCATTTCGTATTATTCTGATGCGAATGCGCCGCCTTTATACAAATTATATAATCAATATATTTTTTACGCCTGATTTTAATGTTTAGAATCGAGCCTTTTATGGCTTGTATTATGCTGTTTTTTTCTCAGTTGAAGAAATTAAAAACAGTTTCTATTAACATTAAAATCTTTTTTTATGCAAAAATATATCATGTTTTTTATGATGGTTTTGTTTTCAGTTTCTGTGTTTTCACAAGAAGATTTAGAGGAAGTCAAAATTATAAAAAAACAAAAAGGACTTAAAAAATCCTATACGGTTACTGCCAATACAACTGTAATTACCAGTAAAGAACTGCTAAAAGCTGCCTGCTGCAATCTGGCCGAAAGTTTCGAAACAAACCCGTCAATCGATGTCAATTTTTCTGATGCTTTAACAGGGACGAAACAAATAAAAATGCTGGGCTTAACAAGTCCTTATTTGATGATTACTGAGGAAAATATCCCTTCGGTTCGAGGTGCTTCGCAGGCTTATGGATTGTCATTTACGCCCGGAACCTGGATTGAAAGTGTTCAGATTACCAAAGGTGCCGGAAGTGTTATCAATGGATACGAAAGTATTTCGGGGCAAATAAATACAGAACTTTTAAAACCCTTAAGTGATATTCCGTTCTTTCTGAATGCTTACGGCTCTACAGATGCCCGTTTTGAACTGAATACACACTTCAATAAAAAACTTTCAGATAAATGGGCAACAAGTTTGTTCCTTCACGGAAATACACGTGTGGCAAAAAACGATATGAACGATGACGGGTTTCTGGATAATCCGTTAGGGAAACAAATCAATGTTTTAAACCGATATCAATATTATGATCCCGAAAGTGGTTTGGTAAGTTTTATCAATTTCAGATATATGAATGATGAAAAACAGACTGGAGAAGTTGATTTTGATAAAGATACAGATAGAGGAACAACCAATCATTGGGGTTCAGAAATCAATACAGAACGCTTTGAAGTTTCTACTAAAATTGGTTACGTTTTTAAAGATATGCCCTACCAAAGCATCGGTTTTCAAAATGCTTTTAACAGTCATAATCAAGACTCTTATTTCGGTTTAAATCTTTATGATATTAAGCAGAATAGTTTTTATTCGAATTTAATTTTCAATTCGATTATCAATAATACGATGCATAAATTCACAACGGGTTTGAATTTTACTTATGATCAATATCAGGAATTTGTAAATGTGAATGATTATAGCAGAATTGATAATTCGGTTGGAGCATTCTTTGAATACACCTATGACAACACGGATGATTTTAGCTTAATTCTGGGGGGAAGAGTTGATAATCATAACCGTTTAGGTTTTTTCGTTACGCCACGTTTGCACTTGCGATACAATCCGTGGGAATATGGAGTTCTCCGTTTTTCTGCAGGAAGAGGAAAACGTTCTGCTAATATTTTTGCAGAGAACCAACAGCTTTTTGCAAGCTCCAGAACTTTTTCGATTTTAGACACGAGTGGAAAAATCTATGGACTGAATCCTGAAATTGCATGGAATTATGGTTTAAGTTTTTCTCAGAAATTTAAACTTTTTAATAAAAATGCCGAAGCAGGTTTTGACATATACAGAACCGATTTTCAAAATCAGGCCGTTGTCGATTTGATGCAAAGTCCACAGGATGTTTTGTTCTATAATTTAAAAGGAAGCTCATTTGCGAATAGTTTTCAATTAGAATTCAATTACGAGTTAATTCATAATCTGAATTTAAGAACGGCTTATAAATATTATGATATCAAAACGGATTATTTAAAAGGGACTTTCCAGCGTCCGCTTCAGGCAAAACACCGTTTTTTAGGAAATTTAGAATATGAAACCCCAATTGATGATGATAAACAATGGAAGTTTGATTATACATTTATTTGGTCAGGAGAACAACAATTACCTTTCACAGCGTCAAACCCTGTTGCAGATCAGTTTCCTGATTTTTCACCATCATTTGCTGTTATGAATGCTCAGGTTACCCGTGTTTTTTCTTCGGTATTTGAGGTATATATTGGAGGAGAGAACATCGGGAATTATAAACAGGAAAAAGCAATTTTAGGTACCAATGATCCTTTTGGACCCAACTTTGATGCGTCAGTAGCCTATGCGCCAATTTTTGGACAAATGTATTACGCAGGCTTGCGTTTTAAAATAAAATAAATGGCAATATCAATTTCAAACATCAATAACAATTATAAATTTATAACATTAAAAAAAAATAAACAAATGAAATTAGCGATTCACGAACACAAAAAAAACTATATAAAAGGCTTAAGTAAAAATTTAATTTTAATAGCAATGATTAGTTTTTTAGGATTCTCGGCGGAGGCCCAAACTAAAAAAAATAAGAACTTAAAATATACTACAGAAGTAAACGGTAATTGCGAACAGTGCAAAAAGCGTATTGAAAAAGCAGCTTTTAGTGTTCCGGGGGTAAAAACTGCAAATTGGGACATTAGTTCACATCAGCTTACAGTGATTTTAAATGAAGAAAAATCATCAACTGCTGATTTAAATAAAGCAGTTGCAAAAGTTGGACATGATACAAAAGAAGTAAAAGCGACTAAGGAAGATTATGATAATTTGCACCATTGTTGTAAGTATGAAAGAGAATAATGACGAAGCCCGGTGTTTAAAAAATCCCGGGCTTTTTTAATAGTTAATTTATCTTTAAAAAAGCATATTATATTGTGGTTAAATTAAATTATTCATACTTTCACGCCGTATAATTTTTCAATAACAAACCCAATACAGCATATGAATAATTTTGACTGGACGCAATTAATAAACCCTGAGTTTTACATTAATTTAAGCATAGGCGGAGTTCAAATTGGTGTGTATATTGTGCTGTTTATTGTTTTTGCAGAAACCGGACTGTTTGCGGGATTCTTTTTACCCGGTGACAGCCTTTTGTTTTTGGCTGGAATATATAGTGGAGAGCTGATGCAAACTATGATTTTTATTTCTAATGATTTCCTAAATGTCTTCTTATTATCATTTTTAGTAGCCGTTATGGGAGTTTTAGGAAATATGACCGGTTATTGGTTTGGAGCCAAAAGCGGTTATTATCTGTTTAAAAAAGAAGATAGTTTCTGGTTTAAAAAGAAATACCTCTTACAATCGAAGGATTTTTTCGAAAAGTATGGAGGTAAGGCTATTATTTATGCAAGATTTTTGCCAATTTTCAGAACATTTGCCCCAATTATAGCTGGCATAGTTTCTATGGACAAAAAGAAATTTATGTTCTATAATGTTTTGAGTTCTTTTTTATGGTCTTTTATATTGATCTTTGCAGGCCATTACTTATATGGCATATTTTTGAAACAAGGAATCGATTTGAAACATCATATTGAGTATATAATTATTATCATTGTGATTATTTCTACATTCCCTGTTTTATTGAAACTTTTGAAGAAAAGGCCAATTGAGAAAATTTAATTTGCTGATATCTAAAAATTATATATTCCCAAAAAGATTAAAGATAGATCTGGAAAAGCGCGAATTATTTTTTTCTTCAACAGTTTCATAACATGAAAACCCTAAAATAATTTTAATGCCAGGAGGAATGCTGTTTAAGATGTCTCTCTGTTGATCATCTAAAAGTAATTTAAGGCTTGAAGTCAATTCTGGGTTATTGTTCAAATATGAAATGATAAGCAAAGCTGAAAAATTTAAGACCTCGCGGGCTGTTTCACTTTTGATCCCTACTTCATTCGAAATCATTTCGGTAATTCTGGACTTTTTAGTGGTAAAAATCTGTTCTAAAAGTGGGTTTCCTTCAAGTTTATAATTCTCGTCGACAGATAAGATCCGGGATGAAGTAAAATCAACTTCCTTGTAAAATGTAGAATTTTGCACAAGATCAGTCATTTCTTGTAACTTTTCTTCATCAAAATTGTTGTAGAAACCCATCAAAACTGTTCCTAGCGAAACATCAATAGCCTTAATTAATAAAGCATCATTTTCGAAATAAAATTTGTTTAGTTTGGAGATAACATTGGAAGAGATAAAACGGCGTAGTTCAATTTGTAGATTTGGGGTCATAATTGTATACTATATTAATTAATAAATGCTGTCGATAAACGATTAAATGTGGTATTTTATCGTTTATTGTGATAAAAATATAAAATAAATTAACATATCCAAAAAATAAGTTAAATATTTTGTTTTAACTTTTTTGCAATTTAATTAACAAAAAACTCGAATATCAATAAATATGATGCCTAGTTATCAAAATAAACTCAGAATTTTATAAAAAATATTTTTAATATTTTACCCCTAAAAAATAAAAATAAGAAAAAGCTTAAGGATAATTATTCTTTTAAAATAAGAGATTCCTGTTTTGCCACATTATAGTAAGGAATACACCAAAATAAACAACACAAAATAAAAAATTAATAAAACCCGAAGCTAAAAAACCAATTAATGAGCCTGTTGCGGCTTTAAATGCTCGTTTGTGATCTTTTGAGTCATATAGTATTTCGCCTATAAAAGCCCCTGCAAAAGGACCAATAATGATTCCAAATGGTATTGGCGCCAGAATACCAATTATCAAACCAATATTAGTTCCCCAAATGCCGTAGGAGCTGCCGCCAAAACGCTTAGTTCCTTTTGCCGGAATTGTGTAGTCCAAAATCGTAATGATAATCATAATCACAAAAGTGATTCCTAAAATCCAGTAGTTATTTTCGACTGCTTTTGTTAAATAAAGTAATAATAATCCAAGCCAACAACTCGACAAGCCAGGTAATACAGGTAAAAAGCTACCCATAATTCCTACAATCATGCATATAAAACCTAATAACACCAATAGTAAATCCATCATACTTTTATAATTTTTCTTTTAGTACTAAATAGCAGCTCTTTGTGCAAGCATAAACTGGTCAATATAAGTAGCTAAATGAAAGATACCCTTTATAAAAGTAATAAGAAAAAGTTCAAATTCCTTCTATTGAAAGAATTTGATTTACATTTTACATTATATTTTACTTTATGCCCTGAACAAAAAGATGTTATAGTGCAAAAAAAGAAATGGCTTTCAGAAAAGCTATCAAGAAAATTTACAATATAAAAGCTTCCCAAAAAAAATAATCGTATTTTTATATCATAAATAGTACAATTCAACATCAAAACCTTGAAGCAGTTTTTCTTTTTTTTCTTTTTTATATTTTTTAGTTCTTGCCAATATTTTGACAAGCAGGTGCCTTCTGAGAAAGAATTACTGCAAAGGGAATTAAAATCAATTAACTGGAAAGAAGTAGATGAATACCCATCAGTTTCAGACTGCGAGAAAATCAACGATAAAAAACAGCGTCAGCAATGTTTTTTTGAAATTATGTCGCAGCTTATTCAGGAAAAATTAGACATTGATACACTCTCCATTTTATATCCCGAATTAGATACCATAGAAGTCAAGGTAACTGTTTTTCCTAATGCCAGCCTGAAGTTTGAACCACAATTCCCAACAGATTCTGTAACGTATGACACAATAAGAATCGACAGTATCCTCCGTGCCAGATTGATTGATTTTCCAAAAGTTAATCCTGCCATAAAACGTGGAATCCCGGTAAAAACACAATTTATTTTACCCGTAATTCTTAAGGAAAAAGAAATAAAATAAACTTAGGATATTTTTAGAAGCTATTTACTTTCGTCAGTTCGCTGTCGCTCGTGTCCCGCTGTCCGCTGTATCTTTTTATTTTTAAAGAAAAATAAAAAGGATGTTGCTTCCATCAGCGCTAAGACGCTAAGATCCAAGAGAAATTATACTTTAAATCGACGCTCTTTCCACTCATAAGAACCAAACAAACTGTACAAAGCCACAGCCAAACTAAAAAAAGGATAAAATAAGCTGCTTAATACCAAATGTTTTAGTCTGGTTTTTGTCAAAAATTGATTGGTAATATAAATCAAAACAAAATCTACAGTAAATTTTAAAATTGCATACAAGGCTAAAAGCTTCAAGGACCAAATCCCAAAAAGAAAAAACACAAAACCAATTACAAAGCTTAGGTTTCCAAAAAAAACAACCAAACCTAAAAACTTTCCAAAACTGCTTTGATACGAACTGGTTTTAGCCGCCCACCGCACTCTTTGATAAAATAATGATTTCCAGTTTTCTGTAGGTTTGGTAATCACAATAGCTTCCTCAGCTTTTAAGTAAAATACTTCTTCAGGAAATAAATTTGCCGCTTTTTGCAATAGAAAAACATCATCTCCGCTTGCAATTTTATCATTTCCTTCAAAGCCGTTTAACTTTTCAAACAATGATTTTGTGTAGGCAAAATTAGCGCCATTACACATAAAAGCTTTTCGAAGACCAAAACTTCCAACTGTGGCACCTTGCAAACTTGTTAAATCCAATTGTTGAAAATGATCTAAAAATGAGTTTTTACAGTCGTAAGAAACAGCACTAGCTAACATAGAAACCTGATTTTCCTGAATATAATTATCAAATGTTAACAGCCAGTTTACAGGTACAATACAGTCTGCATCAGTAGTAATGACCCAATTGGTTTTTACGTCCTGCATTGCAGTGGAAATGGCGTCCTTTTTAGGCGAATTCGAAACCCGAATGTTGTCAATCACAGAAACCTGAAACCTGAAACCTGAAACCTGAAACTTTTCCGCGGAATTATCATCCACCAAAATCACTTCAAATAAATCATTCGGATAATTCAGATTTGAAAAACTTTCTAAAAGCTTTGGTAAATTGTCAGCTTCATTCCGAAACGGAACAATAATAGTAAAACTCGTTTGCGGTGTTAAATTCTTCTTTTGATATTTTTTTACTTTGGAAAAACCATAAATAAGCAAGCCAATACTGATTACGTAAATCATTAATATGGTGAACAAAACCAAACTCATGCTATTCCCGTTTTTGTTTTAAAATTCAATACATAATAGCTTCCTAAAACAACGGGCAACACTACATTTAGAAACCACATTAGCGTGCTGATAAAAACAACAATCCATTCATTTACACCTAAAATCCCAAAGAAATAAATAGCAACGCTTCCTTTTACAGCAAAATCCAAAAACTGAAAAGTGGGTAAAGACGAAGCTAAAAAGTAAACAACTGCAATTGTCGAAATCAAGGTCATATAAGGCAAATCGACGTCAAAAGCCAAAAACAGAAAGTAATATTGATGTGAGAAAACGAGATAACGTAAAATTCCTAAAACAATATTTTTTTGATGAATTGGTTTCGGAATTTCATTGATCTTCTCAAATAATTTTTCGATAGAATATCCTTTTATTTTTATTTTTTTAAAGAGAAAAGAAAATAGAATAAAAAATAAAAACAATCCAATTATTCCTAAAACCCATTTCCAGTATCCGATAATCAAAAGGCCAATTGTTCCAAATATAACAGTTAAAATCATCTGGATTCCGTTGCAGATCAAATTTAGAAAAACTACTTTTTTAGCTTCTGATTTTTGAAAAAAAAGTGCCTTTCCTGCATATTCACCAACTCCGTTTGGTGTAAAAATTCCGGCGGTTAAAGCAGCCAGAACTTGTTTTGTAGATTCGCCTAAAGAGATTGTATGAATAACTTTGGTTAAATTTTGCCATTTTAAAATCTCAAAATACCGGTTTAAAACACTCAAAAGCAATATAAAGCCAATTCCTAAAACCGACTGATTTTTACGAAATACAGTTATGAATTTTTGCCAGTCCAATTTGTCATTATTCGCCAACTGATTATAAATAAAGTAAAATGCGCCACCTACAATCAAAAGTTTGATCAGAAGAACAAGGAATTGTTTAGCTTTGTGAGGAATTGAAATCATGGTGCAAAAGTAATCAATTTGAAAATGTGGCAATTTGAAAATTAGAAAATGAATTAGAATCAATTTTAGTGTAAATTCAATCATTCAAGAATCAAAATATGACAAAATCAATCATTAAATTACTCTTCATATTCTTTCTTCTATTTTCATGTAACAAGACTAAACCAGTCATTCAATCTAAAACATATATTAGAATAATGGGAGAAAATTCTTGGGGATTCAATGATGAAAAAGGGAATTCTATTATTCCATTAAACAAGTACAAATTTTTAAATCCTATTGATGAGAAGGGAATGATATTAGCTGAATTAGGAAATAAACATGGTTATATTGATATTCATGAAAATATAATTGTTCCTTTTCAATATGATGACATAGATCCATTTAATCATGAATTAGCTTCCGTTAAAAAAAATAACAAATATGGATTTGTAAATAGATCTGGAAAGTTAATAATCCCTGTTCAATTTGACAATAATAGTGATTTTCAAAATTCCGGTTTGGCTTTGGTAGAAAAAAATAACAAATTTGGTTTTATTGATAAGACAGGTAAAGAAATAATTCCACTGAATTATCAAGACGCTAATGACTCAACTATTGATAGTTTGCTTACTTTGAAAAAAAAGGGAAAATGGGCATTTTTTGATTCTTTTGGAAAACAAAAAACAGATTTTATTTATGATCAAATTGTTTTAACTGATATTGATATAAATGGAGAAAGTGAGAGCACTTTTTGGAAAAACGGATTGATTTTAGTTCGAAAAAATGGTAGAGTTGCTTATTTAAATAAAAATTTGAAAGAAGTAATTCCTTTTGGGAAATATGATTTTGGAGAAAAATTCAATCAAAACAGAATTGCAATTATTTCCAAAAATCGTAAATACGGAATCATAAATGAATTTGGAAAAGAAATAGTTAAACCTAAATATGATACATTAGTACATCCTGAAGATGATTACCATGAATCTGAAATCTTTGAAGGAAAGAATGAAAATTACATCACTTTACTGGATAAACGTGGAAATAAAATCTATGATAATATAAAAAGTTACAATTTTGATTTTAGTCGTCTGGCAAGCAAAGTTCAGAGAGTTTATATAATTCAGAATTTAAAAAATCAATATGGTGTAGTGGATAATCAGGGAAAAGTAATAATTCCTTTTATGTTTGAGGAAATTGACGATTTTCACGGAACTTCAAATACAATAGTTAAACTTAAAGGAAAATTTGGACTGGTAAGTTCTGATAATAAAATTGTTTATCCAATTGAATGTGAATCAATAATGACTTGGAAAGATCTTGATTATTACATCATAACCAAAAACAGCAAAGCTGGAATTATTGATAAAAACTTAAAAACGGTTTTAAATTTTAATTATCAGGATTTGTCGCCTTGTTTCTATGATAACAAAAATAGATTTATCGCAAAACAGAATGGCAAATATGGAGTAATAGACAGAATAGGAAGACTGATTATTCCTTTCGATTATACAGAAATGTCAAATTGGGTTGAATATGGTCCAGGTTCTAATTATCATTTTGTGACTAAAAATGGAAAAAAAGGTTTAATAACTAAAGATGGAAAAATTGTTATTCCGACTATATATGATAGTTTATTTTATAATGATAGCAACACAATTATTCTTTCTAAAAAAGGCAAATATGGCGTAGTAACCATTCAAAATAAACCCGTAATTCCTTTTGAATATGATGAAATATATATCGATTTAGCCTTTGAAACAAAAAAGAAAGAAACTGAATTCTATGTTTTACGAAATGGTAAATATTTCGTGATAAATAATAAAAATAAAATTATTAAAGAAAATATCTCTAAAACAGAAGTTGAAGATAAATTCTCTTATTTAAAGTAAAAAAACCTTGACAAAAGAACGCATCATATTAGGCATCGACCCCGGAACCACAATCATGGGTTTTGGATTGATTAAAGTTACCAATAAAAAAATGGAGTTTTTGCAGCTTAACGAACTGCAATTGTCCAAATACGACAACCATTATCAAAAATTAAAAATCATTTTTGAACGTACCATAGAATTAATCGATACGCATCATCCTGATGAAATTGCGATCGAAGCGCCATTCTTTGGTAAAAACGTTCAGTCGATGTTAAAGTTAGGACGAGCACAAGGCGTTGCAATGGCTGCCGGACTTTCAAGAGATATTCCAATTACAGAATACGAACCCAAAAAAATAAAAATGGCCATTACCGGAAACGGAAATGCCAGTAAAGAACAAGTGGCCAAAATGCTCCAACAACTTTTAGGTTTGAAAGAATTGCCAAAAAATCTTGATTCAACTGATGGTTTGGCAGCAGCGGTTTGTCATTTCTTCAATTCTGGGAAAATCGTAGCTGGAAAAAGTTATTCGGGTTGGGATGCTTTTGTGAAACAAAATGAAGACAAAGTGAGGAAGTAGTGTTCAGTAATCAGGTTTTAGTATTCAGTTTTATAAACAATTAAAAGAATAAAATATATAATGACATTTCAAGATTTACTCGCTTATAAAAAATCTTTTTCTTTAGAAATGAAAATCTTTGAGCTCACAAAATCATTTCCAAAAGAAGAAACTTATTCATTAACTGATCAAATAAGACGTTCTTCCCGAAGTGTTCCAGTAACGATTGCTGAAGCATATCGCAAACGAATTTATCCAAAACATTTTTATAGCAAACTAACAGATTCCGATGGTGAAAACTCTGAAACACAAGTTTGGTTAGAATTTGCTTTGGCCTGTAACTATATTACTGGTGAATTATATCAGGAATTGCTAAATACAAGTAATGAAATAGGAAAACTAATTAATTACATGCTTTTAAATCCTGAAAAGTTTGGAGTTAAAAGAAGTGATCAGTAAATAGTTTTTTAGTATTCAAATTGCCTTCCTTATAGTCAAAAAATAATTTTTAATACTAAAACTGAACTCTAATAATATTTTCAATGCTAAGTCTGAACACTAAAAAACTGACCACTGAACACTAAAATAAATGAGCGGTATCTACATTCACATCCCATTCTGCAAACAGGCTTGCCATTATTGCGACTTTCATTTTTCAACTTCCATGAAAAAGAAAGACGAGATAGTTTTGGCTTTGGCCAAAGAAATTGCAATGCGCAAAACTGAATTTAAGGAAGATGTCGTTGAAACCATTTATTTTGGCGGTGGAACACCTTCTGTTTTAAGTAACAAGGAAATAAACTTTTTAATTGAAGAAGTTTATAAAAACTATAAAGTTTCTGAAAATCCGGAAATTACTCTCGAAGCCAATCCGGATGATTTATCTTCTGAAAGAATTTTAGAATTGTCCAAAAGTCCAATAAATCGCCTTAGCATTGGAATTCAGTCTTTTTACGAAGAAGATCTGAAAATGATGAATCGCGCTCATAATTCGGCGGAAGCCATAAAATGTTTAGAAGAAGCGACCAAATATTTTGATAATATTTCGTTGGATTTAATTTATGGAATCCCGGGATTGACAGATGAAATGTGGAAGGAAAATATTGAAACCGCTTTGAGTTTTGGCGTTCCACATATTTCAAGTTATGCTTTGACAGTTGAACCCAAAACTGCTTTAAGAAAATTAATCGATACAGGAAAAATTGCTGAACCACAAGATGAAGTGGCTTCGAATCATTTTATGATTTTAGTCGATATACTTCAAAAAAACGGTTTTATTCACTACGAATTATCCAATTTTGGAAAAGAGAATTATTTTTCTAAAAACAATTCGGCATACTGGTTGGGTAAAAAATATATAGGGATCGGACCTTCGGCACATAGTTATGATGGAGAAAAACGCGGCTGGAATGTAGCCAATAATTCACTTTACTTAAAGTCGATTCGGGAAAATATTTTACCAATAGAAACTGAGGTTTTATCAAAATCCGATCGTTATAATGAATATATTATGACGGGATTGAGAACGATTTGGGGCGTTTCATTAGAAAGAATTGAGAAAGAATTTGGTTTAGATTATTTGAATTATCTACAAAAGCAGAGTGAGAAATTCTTAAAAGATGATTTGGTTTTTATCGAAGATAACATTCTAAAACCTACAATAAAAGGAAAATTCTTAACGGATGGAATAGCTTCAGATTTATTTTATTTAAATTTGGAAGAATAAATTAGACTGTTGATGAAACGGATACAAGCAAACACTGATTGTAAATTCGTAAAATCTGCGTTAATATCCGTAAATCTGCGTTCCATTATGTTAGCAATTCTTGACAATAAATATCAAATCGACTTATCAAAACCCATTGATATTTCCATTTCATTAACAAATACGGATGAAAATCCAATTGCCTGGTATCTTGAAAAACCTATTATTGAGCCAGTCGTTTTTGGTGATTGGATTGGAAAAGTTTCTGAGGGAAAATCATCAACGAATTTCAATAATATTTTCTTTAATCCGCATGGGCACGGAACGCATACAGAATGTCTGGGACATATTACCAATGATTTTTACAGCATCAATCAGGCCTTAAAACAATTTTTCTTTTTTGCCAAACTAATTACAATTGAACCCGAAAAAATTGGGGATGATTTTGTTATAACTAAAGGGCAAATTTCAGCTTCCTTAAATGGATCAACACCAGAAGCTCTAATTATAAGAACCCTTCCAAACCAAAAAGAAAAAAAATCAAGAAAATATTCTAATACAAATCCGCCTTATTTGTCTGAAGACGCAGCAATTTTCATCCGCGAAAGCGAAATCCAACATCTCTTGATGGATTTGCCAAGCGTTGACAAAGAACATGATGAGGGTAAATTATTGGCTCATAAAGCGTTTTGGAATGTTAAAGACACACATCAACTAAATTCTGATGCTCGATTCAGCGCCACAATTACCGAGATGATTTTTGTTCCGAATGAAATTGAAGACGGAAATTATTTGCTTAATCTGCAAATTGCTTCTTTTGAAAACGATGCAAGTCCGAGTAAACCTGTTTTATATGCTTTACAAACTTTTAATCAGTAGTTTACAGCTGCCAATTGAAATTACTTATGTCGAAAGAAAAAGAACATCAATATCCAAAACTGATTAAACCAAATTCTCCGGGGTTTTTATTTTTATTAATGTTTTTTCTTATCCACAATGTAATAGTTTATGGTCAGAAAAAGACCGAAAAAGATACCATAAATTTTATTTACTATCCAGATGAAATAATGTTGCGGGCAAATTTAAGTACGCAAACTGATGCCTATCTGTTAAACAACAAAAAAGGATTGAATCTTGATTTGGAAACCAACAACAGTTACAAACTATTTTTAAGTGTTGATTATAAATTTATCGGTTTTAGTTATGGGTTTTATCCTAAATTTTTTGGAGGAAATAAAGACAATGATTTAAAAGGCAAATCTTCATTTTCAGATTATAATTTTCGTTTCTTTTTAGGAAGATGGCTCCAAACGGTTAATTACAGTAAAACTAAAGGGTATTATGTGGCGAATATGTCTGAATTTGATCCCACTTGGGTTGAGGGAAAAGATCCATATCTGAAGTTTCCAGATTTTAAAACGATTCAATACGGAATGTCAACATCTTACCTTTTTAATCCAAAATTCTCTCTTAAAAGTATAACCTCATTTACCGAATGGCAAAGAAAGAGTGCCGGGAGTTTTATCCCATCTCTAATTTACAGTTACAACATGATTCGGTCAGAATCAGATGATCTTGATGGGAGACAAAAAGAATTTGACCTTAAGCTTGCTGCAGGATATTATTACAATTTTATTATTCATAAAAATTTTTATATTGTTCCCAATTTATCTTCATCCATTGGAGTAAAATTCATGAAGGACAAAAGCAGGGATTCTGGTGTTGAGACTGTCGAGAAAGAAACCTATTTCACCAGAAATCTTGATGGTGGCCTAAAGATGGGATATAATTCAGATCGAATACTTTTTGGTGCGAGTTTAAATTTCAGCATCAGTTCTTATAATGAGGATAGAAACAATATTATCAGTAATGATAAAGTTTACGGATTATTGTATTTTGGTTACCGTTTTGATGCCCCGGGTTTTATTGCAAAAACTGTAGAAAAAATCGACGATAAAATTAAAATGTAGATATTAAGCTGCTTTAAAAAGCTATATATTGAAATGCAAAAATTATGAATCAAATTACCGTTTCGACAGACAAAGCCAGACTTGATGTTCCCTTCATACAAAACTTTTTAAAAGATATTTATTGGGCTGCCGGCCGAACAATTGAGGAAGTACAAATTACGATTGATGCTTCGGTTTGTTTTGGGATTTATTTAAATGACCATCAGATTGGTTTTGCCCGTGTCATTACAGATTATGTTGTTTTTGGCTATGTAATGGATGTATTTATTACTCAAGAGCATCGTGGCAAAGGATATTCGTCAATTCTAATCGAAAATATGATAAACGAACCAATATTGAAAAATATTAAAATTTGGCGTTTAGCTACAAGTGATGCTCATTTTTTATATGAGAAATTTGGCTTTAAAGCTTTAGAACATCCGGAAAAAATGATGGAAAAGAAATTATGAAAACAATAATAAAACTTGAAGAATTAGGATTATTTATCTTGGGCATCTACTTATTCAGCCTTTTAAATTTTGAATGGTGGTGGTTTTTGGTTTTAATCTTAGCGCCAGATTTAGCAATGCTAGGGTATATTTTTGGAAATAAAAACGGAGCTTTTTTCTATAATATATTTCATCATCGGGGAATTGCGATTTTAGTTTATATTTTAGGCTGTTATTTAAAAATGGAACTTTTACAATTGATTGGAATTGTTTTGTTTTCACATTCTTCGATGGATCGGATGTTTGGTTACGGTTTAAAATTTGAAAGTGGTTTTAATTATACACATTTAGGTAAAATTGGTAAATAATAAAGATTATGAATCTAGAAATGTATTACGAATATTGTCTGTCTAAGAAAGGGGTTACAGAACATTTTCCTTTTGATGAAGATACTTTGGTTTTTAAAGTGGGAGCAAAAATGTTTGCTCTGTCTTCCTTATCACAATGGGAAAAGAACGAACCATCTGTTAATCTAAAATGCGATCCTGAACGTGCACAGGAACTTCGGGCAGAATATGATGAAATAAAGCCAGGCTTTCATATGAGCAAAGTGCATTGGAATACTGTTTCGTTGAACGGTAATTTGTCCACCGCTTTTGTAAAAGAACTCATCGATCATTCGTATGAATTAGTTTTTAAAAGTTTGACAAAGAAAATTCAGAATGAAATTATTGAATTAGAAAATTAGGCGTTACATTTGCAACGTAAGAAAAAAACTTAGCAACTCAGTTACTTTGTAACTTAGCAACTTATAAAAAGATGAAAGAACAATTTAAAAAGTTTCTGAACGAAGAACAAGATCCAAAAGCGATTGAAAAAATCACTTCAAAACTCAATGATTTATTGATGAAAAGTGAGGAAATTGGATATATAGCTGTTCAAAAAAAACCTGCAATTACTGTTTTCCCGGATAGTATTGTGCTAACAAATAAGAGAATCATTATTTGTAAACCTAAGAATTTAGGTCTTTCAATGGATTTTACAGATTATACCTGGGACGAAATCGTGGGTACTTTTGTAAAAGAAAATATTCTAGGTTCAGAGTTTTCTTTTTCGACAAAAACGGACATTCAGGTATCAATCGATTATATTCCTAAAATCCAGGCAAGAAAAATCTATACCTATGCTAAAGAGCAATTGGATATTTTAAAGAATCCGGTTTCTACTGCAACACCTATTCAGGAAATTATTGAACCAGAATATGAATATGAAGAGGAAGAAGAAATTGAAGAAACAGAAACAGAAGAGGTAACTAATTATGCTGAAATTATGCCGGCAACAACACCTTCTTACACAGAAACTTTTGAGACAATCCAGCCTGTTCCAGCTTCTACAGGAGAGCGTAAATTAAGTGAACTATCTAAAGAAGAACTTTTTGATAAATTACAGAATTATAAAAAGTTACTGGATAATGGTTTAATCCTTCAGGGAGAATATGATTCATATAAAAAAGAAATTTTAAGTTATATGTAATAAAAAATCCGAAGTTTAAAAGCTTCGGATTTTTTTATTTATTTTTCTGGATTACCATTCATTGACTTTGTTAGCATCCATTTTTAAGAATATAAAAAGTAAAATGGTGAATCCCCACAAACCTGAACCACCATAAGAGAAGAAAGGTAATGGAACTCCAATTGTTGGAAAAACACCAACTACCATGGCTATATTCACAAAAAAATGAATAAATAAAATAGCAGCAACACAATAACCATAAACCCTGCTGAATTTTGTTTTTTGTCGTTCGGCTAAATAAATTACTCTTAAAAGTAATCCGGCAAATAAACTGATAACAATAAAAGAACCTGCAAAACCCCATTCTTCGCCAACAGTTGTAAATATATAATCAGTATGCTGTTCAGGAACAAAACCACCTTTTGTTTGTGTTCCTTCTAAAAAGCCTTTTCCAATCCATCCTCCGGAACCTATCGCAATTTCTGATTGATTAGTATTGTATCCTATACCTTTCATATCGACAGTTTTTCCTAATAATATATTAAACCTGTCTCTGTGATGTTGTTTAAATACATTATCAAATACATAATCAACAGAAAAGACAAATGCAGAAATAATCGCCAGGAGAATACCATTTAAAATAATATTTCGATCAACAGCTCGTCCTCTAAAATATATTATGGCCAGCACTACAGCAGAGATTAAAATAACTACATACGGTTCCAGGATTAACGTTAGTACAAATAACAAAATAGTGATAAAACCTGTCCATACATACCAGGATGGAAGACCTTCCCTATACAAAACAATAATAAAAACACTGTAGATTAAAGCACTACCTGGATCCGGCTGAGGTAAAATTAAAAGCACTGGCAGCAATATTATGGCAAGTGCCTGAATTTGCCTATTAGTTTCTTTAAGATTAATTTGGGTATCACTTAGATATTTGGCTAAAGCTAATGAAGTGGCTGCTTTTGCAAATTCAGATGGCTGTAGTGTAAAACTTCCGATAGCATACCAGCATCTTTGTCCTGCTATAGTTTTTCCAAAGAGAAATAATCCGGCCAATGATAATAAGGAAACTCCAAAAATGATACTGGCATATTTTTCATAGAATTTACCATCAACAAACAAGACAATGAAAATTAATGGTATAGTACAGGCAATAAATATGAACTGTTTTTCATAAGTTCCTTCTGTAGATGATAAGGAAGAGGAGTATATATTTAGCCAGCCCAGAATAACCAGAACACAGTAGATAATAACACTTATCCAATCAATATTATTTTTTACGCTTTGATTTTTCATTTGAAATGAATCCCTTATTAATTTCGTTTGATTGAATCTGCTTTAGTTTTTGGAATTATTTTTTTGCTTTTTGCAATAGAATCTTTTCTTTGTATTTTCAGCTTAATGGAATTTGCAATAGAGTCCTTTATTCTTAATTCTTTTTTAATGTTTTCTGAAAGGCCACCTAATTTGGCATATTCACTTTGTAAGCTTTTGTTTAAAACCCTAACTTCTAAATCGGTTCTTGATATTTTCTTTTTTAAATATTTTTCGATCATTAAGCTGGCAATTGGCCCTGCAATTGATGCCCCAAAACCCCCATTTTCTATCATAATTGCAATTGCAATCTTTGGATTGTCTTTTGGCGCAAACGCTACAAATATTGAGTGGTCTTCAAGCTGAACCCTTTTACCGCCAATTTTAGCAAAATTTTCAGCTGTACCTGTTTTTCCGCAGATGTCTATTCCTTCGACTTTTAACCTGCTTGCTGTTCCCATATTGTAAACATCAAATAAGCCGCTTATGATTGGTTCAAAATATTTCTTATCTATGGATGTTGTATGTTTAGTGGTAAATTTTGAATCTATTTTTTTGCCTTCAATTTTTTTTATGATATGAGGGGTATAGTAATATCCCTGATTGGCAATTGTTGCCATCATATTTGCCAACTGGATTGGAGTCATTAGAACTTCACCCTGACCAATAGCATTCGATACAATTGCGGTACTTCTCCAGCCTCCATTTGGATACATTCGTTTATAGGTTTTTGAAGTCGGAATTTTTCCTCTTTTACCTGTTGGTAAATCATATCCCATAAACTGCCCCAAGCCAAAGGTTTTAAGGTGATTGCTCCATACATCTACTGCAGCAGCAGGTTTAGTATATTTATTAATGGTCTTCATGTAAGCTGTTGCAAAATAGGAATTACAAGATTGATAAATACCTCTGTGTAATTGCAATTGCCCACCCTGGCAGTGGCATCTCATAAAACGGCCTCTTCCATAACTAAAACCGTGATGACAGGATACTGACGTATTTTCGTCTATAACTCCCTCTTGTAGTGCCACCAAACCTGTTAAGATTTTAAAAGGCGAGCCTGGAGGATATTCTGCCAAAAGCCCTCTGTCATACAAAGGTTTTGCTATAGAGTCATGATATAAAAGCGTGTAATTTTTAGAACGCTGTCTTCCCACTAGTATTCCCGGGTCGTATGATGGAGCAGTTACGAGTGCTAATATTTCACCTGATTGAGGTTCAAGAGCAACAATACCACCCCTTTTGTTGATCATTAGCTCTTCTCCGTATTTTTGCAGTTCAGCATCAATAGTCAGGTTTATATCTTCTCCTTGTACAGCAATAGTATCGTATTTTCCTTCTTTGTAAGAACCAATTTCACGATTGTATTTGTCTTTTTGAATATATTTTACACCTTTAATTCCGCGTAAAATTTCTTCATAGCTTTCTTCAACACCTTGTTTTCCAATTAAATCACCACTATTGTAATAAGGATTTTTTGCAATCTGGCTTTCGTTTACCTGGGTGACACCTCCAAAAACATTAGCACCATAGTCAACTTCATAATCACGAAGGGAACGTTTTTGAAAATAAAAACCGTCATATTTTCTAATTTTTTCCTGAAAGGCTGCAAATTCTGTTTTATTAAGTTGTGATAAAAAAACAGAAGGCAATCTTGGACTGTATACTCTGGCTTTCGCAACTCTTTTCTCGTAATCTTCCTTTGTGATATTTAATAATTCGCAGAATTCAGTAATATTAAGATTTTCTTTAATATCTCTTGGGATTACCATAATGTCATAAGAAGACTGATTTGCTACAAGCAGTTTTCCGTATCTGTCATAAATATAACCGCGCTCAGGATAATCATATTTTATTTTTATAGCATTATTTTCTGATTTTAGTTTGAAAGAATCATCAATAACCTGCAAATAAAATATCCTGATTACCAGCAAACATGCTGCAATAATAATTAATGTGGGCAGCAGGACTTTTCTCATCGTTTATTTGGCTTAATAAGATATATGATTATTATAGAAATGAGTATCGTAAAGACAGAACTAAATAAAGTTCTAAGTAAAATATCCCAAATAAAATTAAATTGAAAAGCTGCAAGAATAAACAAGACAATATGATGTAATAAAACAGAGACTAGTATGAATGAGAAACGCTCAGGAGTTAAGGATTCGTTTAATTTTATAGTTTGATATTCGTAGCTTAACCCGAAAGAAAATTTAAAAATATAAGGTCTGTAATAGGCCAAAACCACACAGGCGGCTGCATGTACACCTCCTGAGTTGCAAAACATATCCATTGTAAGGCCCAATAAAAAACTTGAAATTATTAAACCTGACCGATTACTGTTTACAGGGTACAAAATAATATATAAAATATAAGGATAAGGACTTATGTATCCTAAGAAATTCATATTATTAAAAATAACAATTTGAATCGCCAGCAACATAATAAATCGAAAAATATTGACTAACAGTGCGCTATTCATCTTTTTCCTTGTTTTTGTTTTCTAAATTAATAAGTTCTTCTCTGCCCTTACTCTTAATAATGTAAACATGTCCCAAATTAGTCATGTCATTAAATAATTTGACATCAATAGTGTAGAATGTAGTTTTTTTGTCAGTGTAATATCTATCAATTACTCCAATATTAATATTTTCAGGAAAAATAACAGACTGTCCACCTGTCACAATAGTATCTCCTTTTCTAACCGAAGCCAGCCTTGGAACATCTGTTAATTGCACAAAGCCTGTACTTTTTCCATTCCACGTAAGTGAACCAAAGTGATTTGATTTTTTTATTTTGGCATTAATCTGAGATTTCATATTCAAAATACTAATCACGGTAGCGTAATTAGGAGAGGTGTTGTCTACGATACCAATAATACCTAAACTATTTATTACCCCCATATCTTGTTTAACCCCTTCTTTTGATCCGGAGTTCAAAGTAAGATAGTTTTCGTGTGTACTGTATGAGTTATGAATTACCTTTGAAACAATAATATCAGCTGGCTTAACACCTTTGATACTGTCAATCATTGGTGCTTTGGTGGTGTCTTCCTTATTAAATAAAAGGCTTTTTAATCTTGCGTTTTCAAGTACCAGTTCGTCATTTTCGGTTCTCAAATTCAAATACTCATTTACGTTGTTTATCTTTTCATAAACGCCGCCGCTAATAAAGTTAGCCGAACTGATTATTCTGCTTCTGTGAAATGAGTGGGATTGAATTGTGAGTGCCAACGAAATACCTAAAAGCAGCAAAAACAGCAATCGATTACTGTTTCTTATAATGAAATTAAAAATTTGCTGCATTTCTTGTTTGGTTATTTTGTTTCAGGATATGCTTTTTGTTTCAAATTCTATGAGAGCCGAATGATTAATTCGACTCTTAATATATTTAAATTTTTGTCTTATTTGATTAAGATGCTTTTGAATTTCCCAATGTTTTTAAGTGCCATTCCCGTTCCTCGAACAACAGCTCTTAAAGGATCTTCGGCAATGTAAACAGGTAAATCAGTTTTTTGCGAAATACGTTTGTCAAGACCTCTTAGCATTGATCCTCCACCGGCAAGATAAATACCAGTATTGTAAATATCTGCAGCTAACTCAGGAGGGGTTTGAGATAATGTCTCCATTACTGCATCTTCGATACGCTGAATCGATTTGTCTAATGCTTTTGCAATTTCACGGTAAGATACATCAACTTGTTTTGGCTTGCCGGTAAGTAAATCTCTACCCTGAACCGACATATCTTCAGGAGGTCCATCTAAATCTTCGATAGCAGCCCCAATTTGAATTTTTATTTTTTCAGCAGTACTTTCTCCCACAAAAAGGTTGTGTTGTGTACGCATATAATAAACAATGTCATTTGTGAAAACGTCTCCCGCAATTTTTACAGATTTATCACATACAATTCCTCCCAAAGCGATAACGGCAATTTCTGTAGTACCACCTCCAATATCAACAATCATATTACCTTTTGGCTGCATGATATCGATACCAATACCAATCGCTGCTGCCATTGGCTCGTGAATCAAATAAACTTCCTTTCCGTTTACTCTTTCACATGATTCTTTTACGGCACGCATCTCAACCTCGGTAATACCAGACGGAATACATACTACCATTCTTAAAGCTGGAGTAAACATTCTTTTTTTCAATGCTGGTATGCTTTTAATGAACATATTGATCATTTTTTCTGAAGCATCAAAATCGGCAATTACACCATCCTTCAAAGGCCTTATGGTCTTGATGTTTTCATGCGTTTTACCTTGCATCATGTTGGCTTCTTTACCAACAGCAATGATTTTGCCAGAAATTCTATCGCGTGCAACGATAGATGGGCTATCAATAACAACTTTATCATTATGAATGATTAAAGTGTTTGCGGTACCAAGGTCTATCGCAATATCCTCGGTCATGAAATCAAAAAATCCCATAAGTTTGTTAGGGGTTTAAAATGTTATAAATAATTTATCGAACAAAGTTAAACAAATTAATGTTTAAAATGACGTGTACCTGTAAATACCATTGCAAGATTATTTTCGTTGCAATAATTTATGCTTAATTCATCTTTTATTGAACCTCCCGGCTGAATTACTGCCGTTATTCCTGCCTTTTTGGCTAATTCGACACAATCCGGAAAAGGGAAAAATGCATCGCTCGCCATAGAAGCTCCGGTTAAATCAAATCCAAAAGCCTTTGCTTTATCAACAGCCTGCATTAATGCATCAACTCTTGAAGTCTGACCTGTTCCTGACGAAATTAATGTTCCATTCTTTGCAAAAACAATCGTATTCGATTTTGTGTTTTTACAAATTTTTGAAGCAAATATTAAATCCTCAATTTCTGAAGCAGTAGGTTCTGTAATAGTAACGGTTTTTAAATGCTCTTTAGTATCTGTAATATTATTTCTGTCCTGAATTAACAAACCATTAAGACATGTTCTTACTTGTTTTGAAGGCAATTCAACTTCATTCTGAACTAATATGATTCTGTTTTTCTTTTCTTGTAAAACTGCAATTGCTTCATCGTCATAATCTGGAGCGATAACTACTTCACAAAATAATTTATTAATTTCCTGAGCTGTAGCCAAATCAATTTTAGTGTTAGCAATTAAAACTCCACCAAAAGCAGATGTAGGATCACAAGCCAAAGCCGCTAAATAAGCTTCACTGATTGTTTTTCTTGAGGCTAAACCACAAGCGTTATTATGTTTTAAAATAGCGAATGTTGGTCCGTCAGTTTTAAATTCAGCAATTAAATTTACTGCGGCATCAACATCTAACAAATTGTTGTAAGACAACTCTTTTCCGTGAACTTTTTTGAACATAGCGTCAAAATCTCCAAAGAAAAATCCTTTTTGATGTGGGTTTTCTCCGTATCTTAGAACCTGACCGTCTGCGATACTTTCTTTGTAGATCGTTTCGTCAGTATTGAAATAATTAAAAATAGCACCATCATAGTGAGAAGAAACGTGGAATGCTTTTGTAGCAAGTAATCTTCTGTTTTCAAGAGTTGTTGCTCCATTTTGCTCTGTAATTAAATCTAAAAGCAAGCTGTATTCATTTACCGAAGCTACAATTACAGTGTCTTTAAAGTTTTTTGCACCGGCACGAATTAATGAAATTCCGCCAATATCAATTTTTTCAATAATATCTTGTTCGCTTGCACCAGATGCAACCGTTTTTTCAAACGGGTATAAATCTACAATTACCAAATCAATCTGAGGAATATCAAATTCCTTCATTTGTTGAACATCACTTTCATTATCCTGACGATTTAAGATTCCGCCAAAAATTTTCGGGTGCAACGTTTTGACTCTTCCGCCAAGAATTTCAGGAAAAGATGTAATATCTTCAACAGGAACTACCGGAATGCCAAGATTTTTAATAAAATCTTCAGTTCCGCCAGTGGAGTAAAGTGTAACATTTTGTTCGTGTAATTTTCTAACGATAGGCTCTAATCCATCTTTAGAAAAAACAGATATTAAGGCTGATTGTATTGTTTTAGTTGTGTTCATTGTGTAGTTATGATTTTCAGACTGCAAAAGTAGTTTTTTTAAATATTATTTTAAAAGATTTAATGTAACAATCTCGCAAAAAAATCTACTGATGAGTAAGTTAACTTTTATTAGGTTTTCATTTTTAAATTATTGAATTTTACTTTATTGAAAAATACGATTATATGCTTCTTTATCTAAGATTACTAAAAGAAAGTTTAAGCTTTGCCATAAATGCTTTGCGAAATAATAAACTTCGTACTTTATTGTCGCTGCTGGGTGTTACAATAGGTATTTTTTCAATAATTGCAGTCTTGGCCGCAGTTGATTCTCTGGATAAAAAAATTTCTAAAGATTTGAGCAGCTTAGATAAAAATACGATTTATTTGATGAAATACAATTTTGGACCTTCAGAAATTCCGCAATGGAAAAGAGAGCAGTTTCCAAATGTAAAATATGATGAATATGTCGCTCTTAAAAATTCTCTTAACAATACAGATCAGGTAGGATATCAGTTATTTGTAAACCGTGAAAGTTTAAAATATGATTCGAAAACGGTTGCAGATGTTAATATGGTTCCTTCATCCTTTGAAATGGTTGATATTGATGGATTAAGTTTTGATAAAGGAAGATTTTACAACGAATCCGAATCAAATTCGGGAACTCCGGTAATTGTTTTAGGATATGATATTGCCAACGGACTTTTTGGAGATAGTGATCCTATCGGAAAAAATATTCGTTTATATGGACAGCGTTTTACAGTTATTGGCGTAATGAAAAAACAAGGTGCAGGTTTTTTTGGAGATAGTAATGATACTTCGGTTTATTTTCCGGCTAATTTTTTACGCAGAATGTACGGTGACAGCGATGCAATGACACCGGTAATTGTTTTAAAGCCTGAAAAAGGAATCGATATGGAGGCTTACAAAGCCGAGGTAGCACAGAAACTAAGAGCTATTCGCGGTATGAAAGCAGGGGAGATGGATAATTTTTTCATCAATGTACTTTCTGGATTTACCGATTTTATTGATGGAATTTTAGGACAGATGAATGTTGTAGGGTGGATTATCAGTGGGTTTTCTCTTTTGGTAGGAGGTTTCGGAATTGCCAATATTATGTTTGTTTCTGTAAAAGAAAGAACTAATTTAATAGGAATTCAAAAATCATTAGGAGCTAAAAACAGATTCATTTTATTTCAGTTTTTATTTGAAGCCATAATTCTTTCTGTAATTGGCGGAATTATCGGCTTGTTGATGGTTTGGGGAATTGCATTAATCTTAACAAAAGCACTCGATTTTGAGTTTGTTTTAAGCTTTGGAAATATAATTTTAGGAACAACTCTGGCTGCTCTTATCGGATTAATTTCAGGAATTTTACCGGCAATTTCAGCTGCAAATTTAGATCCGGTTGAAGCAATTAGAACGGGAATGTAGTTTTTTGAAGGCTCAAAGTTCAATGATTTGAGTTTTATGGAAAGTTCCGGAGGAACGATACATTTTGTAGCAACGGAATTGATTCCGTTGAAAATGAATGTCAAGGATTAAAAAATCCAGTAGGGGCCACATGTTTATAGAATAAAAAAATCTCACCTGCAATTACGCGGATGAGATTTTAATGTTTTAGAAGTTAAAAACTATCTAATATTATTATTCTGAATCAAATCAATATATAAGTTGATTTTGTCTTTTAAATCTTTTCTTGGTGTAATAAAATCAAGGAAACCATGCTCTAAAAGGAACTCAGCAGTCTGAAAACCTTCCGGTAAATCTTTTCCTGTAGTATCACGAACCACACGCGGACCAGCAAAACCAATCAATGCGCCTGGTTCAGAGATGTTAATGTCTCCCAACATGGCATAAGATGCAGTTGTTCCCCCAGTAGTTGGATCAGTACATAAAGAAATGTATGGTAAACCGGCTTCGGCAAGCTGCGCTAATTTTACAGATGTTTTTGCTAATTGCATTAACGAGTAAGCAGCTTCCATCATACGGGCTCCACCAGATTTAGAAATCATTACAAAAGGCATTTTGTTTTTGATAGCATGATCAATACCTCTTGCTATTTTTTCACCTACAACAGCTCCCATAGACCCTCCAATAAAGGCAAAATCCATACAGCAAATTACAAGTTCTTTTCCTTTAGATTTTCCTACTCCAGTACGTACAGCGTCTTTAAGATGTGTTTTTTCCATTACATCTTTCAATCGCTCTGCATATTTTTTTGTATCCACAAAATGCAAAGGATCTTTTGATGTCATGTTTTTATCTAACTCAACAAATTCGTTGTTGTCGAATAAAATTTCAAAATAGGTTGCACTTCCAATTCTAACGTGAAAATCATCTTCAGGACTAACAAATAAGTTTCGGGCTAATTCGTCAGCGTCAATAATTTTCCCGGTAGGAGATTTGTACCACAATCCTTTCGGAACGTCCATCTTATCTTCCGTAGCGGTCGTAATCCCTTTTTCCTGTCTTTTAAACCAAGCCATCTTTAAATAGTATTCAGTGTTCAGTAATCAAATTTTAGTGTTCAGTTTAATAATCAGTTTTCAGTTTTCAGCATTTGTGAACTGAAACTGAAAACTGTATACTGAAAACTTTTTTATAAAGTATTTACGTTATTCAAATCTGCAAAAGCTTGCTCTAATCTTGCGTTGAATGTTACTTCGCTTTCACGAACCCATCTTCTTGGGTCATAATATTTTTTGTTAGGAACATCAGCGCCTTCAGGGTTCCCAATTTGAGATTTTAAATAATCAATGTTTTTAACCATATAATCACGAATTCCTTCCGTATATGCAAATTGTAAATCGGTATCGATGTTCATTTTGATAACTCCGTAGCTAATTCCTTCTCTGATTTCTTCAAGTGTAGAACCTGAACCTCCGTGGAAAACGAAATCTACCGGATTATGACCAGTGTTGAATTTATTTTGAACGAAATCCTGAGAATTTTTTAAGATTTTTGGAGTTAATTTTACGTTTCCTGGTTTGTAAACACCGTGAACGTTTCCAAAAGCTGCAGCGACAGTAAATTTAGGGCTCACTTTAGATAATTCTTCGTAAGCATAAGCTACTTCTTCTGGCTGAGTGTATAATTTTGAACTGTCAACATCAGAGTTATCAACACCATCTTCTTCACCACCTGTAATACCAAGTTCGATTTCTAATGTCATACCCATTTTGCTCATTCTTGCCAAATATTCTTTACAGATCTCAATGTTTTCTTCGATTGGCTCCTCAGACAAATCGATCATATGAGAACTGAATAATGGTTTTCCTGTTTCTGCAAAATGTTTTTCAGATGCATCTAACAAACCATCGATCCACGGCAATAATTTTTTTGCACAGTGATCGGTATGTAAAATTACAGTTGCACCGTAAGCCTCTGCTAAAGTATGAATATGTTTTGCTCCTGCGATTCCTCCTGCGATTGCTGCTTTTTCACCTGCATTAGATAATCCTTTTCCAGCGTTGAATTGTGCTCCTCCGTTAGAAAATTGAATGATAACCGGAGCATTAAGTTTTGCTGCAGTTTCAAGAACTCCATTAATTGTGCTCGATCCGGTAACGTTTACTGCCGGAAGTGCAAAACCTTTTTCTTTTGCATAATTAAAGATTTCCTGTACTTGGTCTCCTGTAGCTACTCCTGGTTTAATATTGTGTGCCATTGTAATTTTTTTTAGTTGTTTTTAGGTTTTTAGGTTGCAAAAATAAGAATTAATTAGCATTAGAACGGATAATTTATCCCAAAATTTAAAACCGAGTGTCTAAAATTGTAATCCCTGAACCAACGATTACCCGGTTCATGTGCCGGATTATAAGTCTTAAAGCCTAAATCTAAACGAATAACAAAAAAGCTTAAATCATATCGCAAACCAAATCCTGTTCCTAAAGCAATTTCTTCGAAATCGTTTAAGCCGGAAAATTTTGCCTTTTCGTCTGTTACATTATCAAGTACATTCCAGATATTTCCGGCGTCTGCAAAAATTGCACCTTTAACATCTCCGAAAATTTTAAACCTAAATTCACCACTTAGGGCGAGTTTCATATTGGCTTCATTAAAATCATTTACGGCATTTGTACTTCCGGGACCTAAGGCATAAGGTTGCCATGCACGATTGTCATTTGATCCTCCGGAATAATAACTTCGTGAAAAAGGAACGTAATTTGAATTTCCAAAAGGAATTGCAATACCAAAGAAGCTCCTTACGGCCAAAACCTTTTCTTTTCCAAAATCCCAATGTTTTATATAATCAAATTCTGTTTTAATGTATTCTGAATATTCGAGATTAAATATTTCGAAGTTGCCATTTGAATTTTTCGGCAAACCTGCCACGCCTGAAATGGCCGATAGTAAAGTTCCGGCTGATTCTATTTTGGTTTTAAACTGATAAAAAGTATTATCTGCTAAATCCTTTTTGGTTGTTTTGGTGAATGTATAACTGGTGGCCAAAATGAAGTCATTTTCTGTTAGCCTGATTCTTCTTTCTTCTATGCTTTCAACGCTTTGATATTCGCTGTTTTGAGGTGTAAGAGCAGTTTTTCCTGATAAAACATCATCAGTAAACCCTGTCGTTCCTTCGTTTATAATTAAATTTCCGTTATTAATATCAACATTGTCAGGATTTGTATTGTAAACGTCTGCAATATTATTCAACTCATCATAAGAAGAATTATAAACCCTGAAATAATTATTAGGATTTAGATTGCGAACATATTGCGCATTCAGCAGGTCTAATTTTGCAGAGTTATATCTTTTTGGTGACCAAAGATAAGACAGACCACCAGTGAAGCTTTCTTTGTCAAGTCCTATGTTTCTTTGTTTAGAAAAACCACTGGTTATTGATGTAGACGGAATCATACTTTTTGGAATAATTTTTTCAGTTCCAAAAGGCATTAAAATTCTCGGGAAATTAAGTTTCATGTCAACACCATATTCCGAAACATTAAAGAAATTATCATTAGGATTGGCCATGTCTTTTGATGAACCAACGTTTACTCGTGCAGAAATTTCTAAAGTCTCGGCCCTGTTAAACACATTTCGAATCGTTTCTGAGATACTGGCCCCAATTCCAAAATCCTGAATATTAGAATGCGTTAAATCTAAAGTAGCTCCAAAACTATATTTTTTTCTTGGCGTTAAATAAACTTTTGCGATTAATGATTGTGCTGTTGAATCCCGTTTGTCAACCTCATATTGTATAGACGGATAATTAAAAATTTTTAGGTTGTTTAAATAACGCGATGAAAGAGTCGTTCTAAAATCGGCATAAGTGCCACCTTTGGTGATAAAAATAGCATCTGTAATAGCACGAGGTTTGTACTTTAATTTGTCATAGCTGTACAAATTAAAGTTGTTATAGGTAGTACTGTCCTTAATTTGGCTTTTTGCGCGTGCAGGTGAATAATCCGTATAAATATTTACATCGCTTATTTTATACAGTTTAAAAGGTTCCGTTCTACTGGAATCCTTCTCTTGTATGCTGTTGTCTTTTATAATTAAATTTATATCGGCTTTGTTTTTTTTACCGATGGTATCAACGTCGAAAGTAACATAAGTGGGTTGAAAATAATAGGCCCCATGATTTCTGAAATACGTGGTAATACGATTTTTTTCTTCCTCAAAATCAGTGGTTTTAAATTGATTTCCTGATTTTAAAACAGAAGGCTCAGGATTTTTTGTATATAATGAATCTAAAGCCGGAGTGCTAATACTGGTTGTAATAGTATCTAAAGTATAAACCGGTCCAGTTGTAATATTATAATTGATTTTGGCCTTTTTATAACTTACGCTGTCAATATCATAGTTCATTGCCACATTAAAATATCCGTTATTGAAATAATATGATTTTAAACGCAACAACGTTTTTTTAGTTTTTGAAGTATCAATAATTACAGGAGCTTCTCCGGTGTTTTTTAAAAATTCATGAATTCCTTTATACCAAAATGATTGTCCAAGCCGATCAACTTGTTTTGCCGATAATAATTTAGACATTCTTTCGTATTTGCCAGGGTTGTTTTTAAATTTGGCCTGATAAGTTGAGTCAGGATTTAGATTGGCTAAATTGTATAAATTCAAACGTAGTTTATAGCCTAATAAATTGCTGTTTGGCTTTTGATACATCTGATTAGAAGCAGTTTCGTCATTGGTTGACTTTCCATTAACCAAAATATCATTTTTTATAAGTAAACTTTTTCCGTCTGGAACTCTTTTCACGGCATTACAAGCGCAAATAAGTATTGCTATTAGAATAAATGCTGTTATTTTTGTAAAAATCTTTTTCAAGTGTTTTTAAATATTTAATTCAAAAGTACATTATTTTATGATTAGTAAAAACCAAATAAAACTTATATCAGGCTTACACCAAAAAAAGCAACGTTTTGCTAATCAACTTTTTTTTGCAGAAGGAATAAAGGTAATTCAGGAATTGTTGCAATCCAACTTTGAATTAGAGCATTTGTTTACCACGCAAAATGATTTTGAAACGGTTGAATTTTCAAAACGTATTTCTATTTCAGAACAAGAACTTAAAAAAATAAGTGCTTTATCAACTCCAAATACATGTCTGGCTGTGTTCAAAATCCCTGCCGAAAATACGATAATCGACTTAGGATTAATTTTAGCTTTGGATGATATACGGGACCCTGGAAATTTAGGAACCATTTTGAGGCTTTGCGATTGGTTTGGAATTCAACAAATAATTTGCTCAAAAGAAACAGTTGATATTTACAATCCAAAAGTCGTCCAGGCCACAATGGGCTCCATTGCAAGAGTAAATGTAAATTATGTTGATTTGAAATCTTTTATAACAAACGCCAAACTGCCTGTATTTGGAACTTTTATGAATGGTGAAAACATTTATCAGTCTAATTTACCTCAAAACGGAATCATTATTATGGGTAATGAAGCCAATGGTATTTCGGCAGAGATTGAAAAAATGGTAACAAGCCGACTCACAATTCCCAGGTTTGGTAAACTACAAAAAACCGAAAGTTTAAATGTTGCCACCGCTACCGCTATTGTCCTTAGTGAGTTTAAACGAAATAGTTAGAATTTTGTTTTAGTGGAAAGTAAAATTTATTAAAATCGCTCTTGATTTCATAGAATCTATATTGTCTGTCCATGGACTTGCCTGGCCGGGATTATCTCTAATAAGCTCGTCGGTTATTCCAAACATACCCCTGATGGAAGGTGAGAAAATAAAATATTCAGAGAAAATATCGATACCGAAACCAATTTCATAAGCAGAACTCCACGGCTTAACCCTAAACGTACCTTCAAAATTATCATCCTTGGATTTTGAATTACTGGATAAATTTAAAGTGGTAGAAAATCCCCCTGTTAAATAAGGGCGAATATTTCCGGTACGTAAAGCTGAAAATTTCAATAGTAAGGGAAAATGAATATAAGTACTGTTGACTTCTCTTAAATAATCATTTTCTAATTCACCCACTCCGGGAAAATGTAAATCACGTTTTGTATAATATAAACCAGGTTCAAAACGTAAATTTATATATTCCTGCAGTCTTAAATCTGCTACAACCCCAACATTAAATCCTGTTGTTTTTTTTACCTGAATATCCTGTGCAACTTCTTTGTAATCAAATTTAAAATCAAAGCTGTTAAATCCTAAATAATACCCAAAGTACAGGCGTTGTTTCTGCCAGTTTTCCAGGTTGATAATAGGATCTTTGCTAAACATGCTTTTAGCAAATTGAGAATATCCTTGTGCCGATAATACTAATAAGATTAAGACTACTGTTTTTTTCATACTATTTTTTAGAAGCAGAATATATGGTTGCAACTCCAAAAGTTTGAGGCATAGCCACAACATCTATAAACCCAATTTTTCTCAAAATATTGTTCAGTGCTTCCCCATATGGAAAAGCAGCCGCAGATTCTGATAAATATCCATAAGCTGAATTGTCTTTAGAGAATAATTTTCCTATAATTGGAAGTATATTTTTGGTATAAAAACGATATCCTTGTTTATATGGTGTTTTTACTGGAACCGATGTTTCTAAAATTACAAAAACGCCATTTGGCTTTAAAACTCTTAAAATTTCAGTAAAGCCTTTTTCTAAATTCTCAAAATTTCGAACCCCAAAGCTAACTGTAATGGCATCAAAATAATTGTCTTCAAAAGACATATTTTCAGAATCGCCTATAACTAATTCAATAGTGTTGGAAAGTTTTTTTTCTTCCACTTTTTTTCTTCCAACTTCCAGCATTCCGGCAGAAATATCTAGCCCAATAATTTTTTCAGCATTGCTTTGTGCCATCAAAATAGCCAGATCTCCGGTTCCGGTAGCAATGTCAAGTATGGTTTTTGGTTTTGAGTCAGAAACTATTTTCAAAACTTTTTTACGCCATTTTACATCTATTCCAAACGAAATCACACGATTTAAATTATCGTAGTTTCCTGAAATAGTGTCAAACATTTGTGCAACCTGTTCTTTTTTGCCTAATGTTGAATTTTTGTACGGAGTTATTTTTTCAGACATTTCTTTTGTTTACGCAAATATAACATAAAGTATTTAACTGCAATTGTGTTTCTTAATTACGATAAGAATGTTTTTCAGATTTGAGAAGGTTATTTGTAAAATCACTAAAAGTGGGTATTGTAGGTAAAGTATTTATTGGTCAATTTAGCATCTGTAAAAATTTAATGTTTTTTCAATGATAAATAGAGATACAATGACCCAAATCAAATGGGTGCTCTTTGCGCTTAGCATCTCATTTGTTCTTGTAAGCTGTTTTGAAAGTGCTGTTTTTGAGAGCAGTAGTATATTTAAAGTGCAAAATACGTTCTTAGGATTAAATTTGTTTTTGGAAATTTTAATTTTCTTTGCCTTTAGTACCTTCGTGGTATTTGGTATTAAGGGTTTTTTTGAGATGTACTCTCAAAAAATATCAAATGTTATCATATTCCTTTCAGGAGTGTTTTTAATATTTGTAATTTTTATTTTATGTTATCAAATATTGTTTCTGGAGTAGGTCATTGCTCTAATCATTGGATTTAAATAAAAACATCCTCAAGCAATTGAGGATGTTTTTTTATTTTTTAATGTATGTCTCATAAGTATAATCATAGAGATGTGTCTCATCTTTAAAATTAGCTTCAGTTTCTACCAACTCCCATTCCCTTTCATTGATTTTAGGAAAAAAGGCATCAGCTTCAAAAGTATGGTGTACACGTGTGATTTCCATAATATCAGCATATTGTAATCCTAAAGTGTAAATTTCTCCACCTCCTATAATGTACGAATCGTCATTTTCAGGGCAAAGTCCAATCGCTTTTTCAATACTGTCAACAACGATACAGCCTCCCGGATTATAGTTTTCTTGTCGGGATATTACAATATGTGTTCTGTTGGGTAATGGTTTTGGGAAACTTTCAAAAGTTTTTCGTCCCATTATGATATGGTGATTGGTAGTAAGAGATTTGAATCTTTTAAAATCGTTTGGGAGATGCCAGACTAATTTATTTTTTTTTCCAAGTGCATTGTTTTCGGCAACAGCCGCTATCATTATAAGCATAGTGTATTAAGACTAGATTTTATTTTCAGGATTATCATTGATGGAAGATTCTAATTGATTAATTCTCTTCTGTTGAAGGGCAACCAATCGGTCAATTTGCTCTCTTTCCCACTTTTTGTTCATGAATCTGTCCGTTATATAGATTTTTATGAAGTGCAGAATAAAGATAAAGAGCCATGAAGTAATGATCCAAATGCACCAATTTTGTTCTGTTCCAATACTAAAACCAAAAAATCTATTAGCAACAAATAGAAATAAACTTCCTAACAGAAAAAGGACAAAATGAAAATATAATGCTTTTTTCTGTCTGATCCTTTTACGAGCATACTCGTACTGTTCATGCACTTCTTTTTCCATAATTTAAGTCAAATAAGATTATAAAGTTATAATTTATTTTGAAAACTCACTATTTTGAATAAATAATATTTGTCCAGAAATAAACTGTAAATCCGAATTCATAAATTTAAAAGCTTAAAATTAGTAATGATGTAAAAATATAGTTTTTAATTGCTATAATAACAAATCATACGAAAGGGCATTGTTTACTCAACTGAATTTGCGAACTTTGATGTATAAAACTAAAAATGAAACAGTTATGTCTTTAAAAAAGCAATTTGTAAAAACGAAACCAGTTTGTAAAGTAACATTTGCAATTGAAGCGAAAGAGGCTAATTCTGCCGCGGTAGTTGGGGATTTTAATAACTGGAATATAGAAGAAGGAACTTTGAGTAAGCTAAAAAACGGAACTTTTAAAGCTACTTATGATTTAGTTAAAGATGCTGTTTATGAATTTAAGTATGTAGTTGATGGACTCTATATCAACGATCCGGAAGCAGATTCTTATAAATGGAATGACTTTGCCGGAAGTGAAAATAGTGTCTTGGTAGTATAAAAAAATCCGCTTTAATTTGAGCGGATTTTATTTTCATACTGCAACACTACCTTTTATCCCTGCATGAGGTTCGTAATCTAAAAGGGTAAAGTCGTTATAATCAAAATCAAAGATGTTTTTAATTTGAGGATTTAATATCATTTTTGGCAATGGTTTTGGCTCGCGGGTTAATTGCAGTTCCAGTTGCTCAAAATGATTATTATAAATATGTGCGTCACCAAAAGTGTGAATGAATTCACCATATTCTAAATCACAAACCTGAGCAATCATCATAGTTAACAATGCATACGAAGCAATATTAAAAGGGACACCTAAAAAGATATCAGCACTTCGTTGGTATAACTGACAAGAAAGTTTTCCTTTTGTTTCGCCTTTTTCAACATCGGGACTCGAAACATAAAACTGAAAAAAAGCGTGACAAGGAGGTAAAGCTGCTTTGTTATTCGCTACATTTTCTTCAAATAATTTCGTAGTATCAGGTAAAACTGAAGGGTTCCATGCTGAAACCAGCATTCTTCGGCTATTTGGATTTGTTTTTAATTCGGTAATCAATTCAGAAATTTGGTCGATTTCTTCGCTGTTCCAATTGCGCCATTGGTGTCCGTAAACTGGCCCTAAATCGCCATTAGAATCTGCCCAGGCATCCCAGATTTTTACTCCGTTTTCCTGAAGATATTTAATATTGGTATCACCCTTTAAAAACCAAAGCAATTCGTAAATAATTGATTTTAAGTGTAATTTTTTGGTTGTAACCATTGGGAAACCTTCACTTAAATCAAAACGCATTTGGTAACCGAAGACACTTTTTGTTCCTGTTCCTGTTCGGTCTCCTTTTTGGCAGCCGTTTTCTAAAACATGTTTTACTAAATCTAAGTATTGCTTCATCTTTTTTTATTTGGTTATTCGTTTAATTGTTTAATCGATTTAACGAATAAACAGATTCCACGATTAATCATCAAATCTATCTTTTCGAGATTTCGTCTCTAATTTTAGCAGCTTTTTCGTAATCTTCCTGAGAAACTGCCTGGTCTAAAAGTTCGTTTAGTTCCTGTAAACTATGTTTGGCATATACATCTCCGGACTGGTTTGTTTCTTCTTCGTGTCCGAAAGTTTCCGGATTGGAAAGAGCATCATCGATTTCTTGCGCTCCCTGATCAGTTTCAGCAGTATTTGACTTTAAATAGATTCCAGCTTTATCTAAAATATTTTTATAGGTAAAAATCGGAGCGCTAAAACGCAATGCCAATGCAATTGCATCTGATGTTCTAGCGTCTATAATTTCTTCAATTTTATCTCTTTCGCAGATTAAACTTGAATAAAAAACGCCATCAACAAGTTTGTGAATAATGACTTGTTTTACGACAATATCAAATCTTTCAGCAAAGTTCTTGAATAAATCGTGTGTTAGCGGGCGAGGTGGTTTGATTTCTTTTTCTAAGGCAATAGCAATTGATTGGGCTTCAAAAGCACCGATAACAATTGGTAATTTTCTTTCACCATCAACTTCATTCAAAATTAAGGCATAAGCGCCATTTTGAGTTTGACTGTATGATATTCCCTTTATGGATAATTTTACTAGACTCATATTTATGGTTAAAAAAGGGCACTTAATGCCTCATTTTAATACTTTTTTTGATTGGAAAATAAAGGTGCAATTTTAATCAAAAATTATGGAACAAAAAAGCTACCTAAAACAAAGATACAATTATCTTATTTTTAGGCAGCTATATTTTTATAGAGAATTTCTTAAATTAAGAATGTTGTGCTTTAAAAGCTTTTAATTTCTCTGTTAATTTAGGTACGATTTCAAAAGCATCTCCAACAACACCATAGTCAGCTACTTTAAAGAAAGGAGCTTCAGGGTCACTATTGATAACCACTTTTACTTTTGATGAGTTGATGCCTGCAATATGCTGGATAGCACCTGAGATTCCTACTGCAATATATAAATTGGTAGCAACTGGTTTTCCTGTTTGTCCAACGTGTTCGCTATGAGGCCTCCATCCTAAATCAGAAACCGGTTTAGAACAGGCAGTTGCTGCACCTAATGCAGCAGCTAAATCTTCAATTAGGTTCCAGTTTTCAGGACCTTTTAATCCGCGTCCGCCAGAAACTACAATGTCAGCATCAGCAATAGATACTTTTCCGCTTACTTTTTCAACAGATTCTACTTTTACACCAAAATCATTGTCTCCAATTGTTGGGTTGAAATCTTCTTCAGTTGCAGATTCTGCACTTTCGAAAATTCCGTAAGAGTTTTTAGCCAAACCAAGAACTTTTATATCTGTATTGATTTCTGTAATATTGAAAGCTTTGTTTGAGAAAGCATTTCTTTTTACCTGAAAAGGTGAAGTGCTTACCGGTAGTCCAACAACATTTGAAGCAAAACCAGCATTTAGAGCTACTGCTACTAATGATGAAAGATAAATACTGTCTGTTGTAGAAGAAAGTAAAACTACTTTTGTCCCTTCTTTTTCAGCAGCTTGTTTGATTACATCGGCGTAAGCCTTAGCTGTAAAACCTGCTAATTTATCGTTGCTAACTTTTAATACCTTATCAACTCCGTATTTTGATAATTCACTTACATCACTATTGTTTATAGTTAAAGCAGTTACGGTTGTTCCTAAAGATTCTGCTACTTTTTTAGCGTAAGAAGCTAATTCAAACGCCACTTTTTTAAATTTTCCTTCTGCAGATTCTGCATATATTAATATTGACATGATTTTTTGTTTAAAGGTTATTAGTTTCAGGTTTCAAGTTCGTAACTGAATACTAAAAACTGATTACTAGATTACTTTTGCTTCGTTGTGTAATAAATTGATTAGCTCGTCTAAATTATCAGGAGAAATTAGTTTTACTGCTGATTTAGGAGCTGGTTTTTCAAATTTTACTGCTTTTGTATTAACAGGAGCGTCAACTGGCTCCAGAATAGTCAAGGCTTTTGTTCTGGCTGTCATAATTCCTCTCATGTTGGGAATACGAAGATCTTTTTCTTCAACAAGACCTTTTTGACCACCAATAATTAAAGGAAGGGTAGTGCTTACAGTTTCTTTTCCACCATCGATTTCGCGAACTGCTTTTACATTGTTTCCGTCAACTGTTAGCGATGTACAAGAGTTTAAAAAGTTAGAACCTAAAATTCCTGCAATCATTCCAGGAACCATTCCACCATTATAATCTAAAGATTCTTTTCCGGCAATTACTAAATCGTAACCACCATTTTTAATTACTTCTGCTAATTGTTTTGCAACAAAAAAGCCGTCAGTAGGGTTTGCATTTACACGAATAGCTTCATTTGCGCCAATTGCTAATGCTTTACGTAAAGTAGGTTCTGTATCAGGGCCTCCAACATTTACAACTGTTACATTAGCTCCTTGCTGCTCCTGAAACCAAATTGCACGTGTTAAACCAAACTCGTCATTAGGATTAATTACATATTGTACACCATTTGTATCGAATTCTGAGTCACCATTAGAGAAGTTAATTTTTGAAGTAGTATCAGGCACATGGCTGATGCAAACTAATATTTTCATAAGTATATATTTTATATTTATTAATTTCTTTTACAAATTTAGAATTTAATTTGGAATAATTATACTATGCATGCATAATATTTTTAAAAACTATTTCGATTTCGAAGATTGGTGATTTTTGGACGTTTTTAAACAGAAATCAATAATAAATTTTCATTGAATAATATTTATTATTTGGGAACTCTTGTTTTTTTAAAACTTGTATAATGCTTGATAGTAGGTGATTAGTGTTTGTAGTAGCATTCTCATTTGAAAATATTTCATATGTTTTTAGAAATAAAGCAAGTAAAATTGAGTTTTTATGAAATATCTTTTAGGAAGGAAAAGAAGCTTTATATCTATTTTGTAAATATCACAATAAATTTTAAAAAGTTAAAAGTGAAAGAAGAAGGAGAAGTTACTGTTATTTTAAACTCAATTTATGCTTTTAAGTTATTTAAAATATTTATTTTTGCTCATCAGAAAAAAGAACATAATATACAACTATGAGAACAATACAATTTAGAGAGGCCATTTGCGAAGCGATGAGCGAAGAAATGCGTCACGATGAATCCATATATTTAATGGGCGAAGAAGTTGCAGAATACAACGGAGCATACAAAGCTTCAAAAGGAATGCTTGCTGAGTTTGGCGAAAAAAGAGTAATCGATACTCCAATTGCTGAGCTTGGATTTACAGGAATTGCAGTAGGGTCAGCGATGAATGGCTGTCGTCCGATTGTAGAATATATGACTTTCAACTTCTGTTTAGTAGGTATTGATCAAATTATAAATAACGCTGCTAAAATGCGTCAAATGACTGGTGGACAATTCAATGTGCCTATCGTTTTCCGCGGACCAACTGCTTCTGCAGGTCAATTAGGAGCAACACACTCTCAGGCTTTAGAAAACTGGTTTGCTAATACTCCGGGTTTAAAAGTGGTTGTACCATCAAATCCTTATGATGCAAAAGGACTTTTAAAATCTGCTATTCGTGATAATGATCCTGTAATTTTTATGGAATCTGAGCAAATGTATGGTGACAAAGGCGAAGTGCCGGACGGGGAATATACTATTCCATTAGGAGTTGCTGATATTAAACGTGAAGGTACAGATGTGACTATCGTTTCTTTCGGTAAAATTATTAAAGAGGCTTATATCGCTGCAGATGAATTAGCTAAAGAAGGGATTTCATGTGAGATTATCGATTTAAGAACAGTTCGTCCAATGGATAACGAAGCGATCTTGAAATCAGTTAAAAAAACAAATCGTTTGGTAATTTTAGAAGAAGCCTGGCCATTTGCAAGTATTTCATCTGAAATAACTTATATCGTTCAGGAACAGGCTTTTGATTTTCTTGATGCTCCAATTCAACGTATTACAACTGCAGATACTCCTGCGCCTTACTCTCCTGTTTTACTAAAAGACTGGTTGCCAAATGCAGCTGATGTAGTAAAAGCAGTAAAGAAAGTAATGTACAAATAGTAAATTAAACAATACTTATAAAACTTCATCAGTCATAATTAATTGATGAAGTTTTTTTTTGCCGGATATGAAAAGAATAATTTTGCTCAGCCTGTTTTTTGTATTTGCTTTTGCGAATATTGTCTTCGCACAAACGAAAGTGAGTGGAATTGTCACGGATAAATCCAATCAGCCTATTCCGTTTGCAAATGTTGTTTTTAAAGGTTCCAATACCGGTATAGTTTCTAATGAAGATGGGCGCTTTTATTTGGAATCACCAAATACATATACAGCTTTATTGGTTACTTCGGCAGGTTTTTCAGATAAGGAAGTTCCTTTGGAAAAAGCTGTAAATTATAATTTCAAAATTATTTTAAGTGAACCTGAAGCACTTAGTGAAGTTGTAATTTTTACTGGAAAAACATCTAAAAAAAATAATCCTGCTTTGGATATTTTGAGAAAAATATGGGAGAGAAAACGTAAAAACGGTCTTTACATATTTAATCAGTATCAAATGCAGAAGTACGAAAAAGTCGAGTTTGATATGAACACGATTGACAGTACTTTTATGAAAAACAAGCTTTTTAAAGGAATGGAGTTTGTTTTCAACCATGTTGATACTTCTGATGTTACCGGAAAAACGTATCTGCCAATTTTTATCAATGAATCTGTTTACGATGTTTATGGGGATAATAAATTAAAGAAAGTAAAAGAAAATATTACAGGAAACAAAATGTCTGGCTTCAACGGAAATCAGCAAATTTTATCTTTTGTAAAAGACCTTTATTCTGATTATAATATTTACGACAATCATTTGAAATTTTTTGATAAAAGTTTCACAAGCCCGCTTTCAAAAACAGGAATTGATGTCTATAATTATGTCCTGAAAGACAGTGCTTACATTGATAAAAAATGGTGTTATAATATTGTTTTTTATCCAAGGCGTAAAAACGAACTGACTTTTAAAGGTGATTTTTGGGTAAACGACACCACTTTTGCTATCAAGAAAATTAATATGGGTGTTACCAAAAGTGCCAATATTAACTGGGTAAAAGATATTTATATCGAGCAGGAATTTGAAGTAGAAAATGATTCGGTTTTCCTTTTGACACGAGATTATATGATGTCTGATTTTGCTTTAAACAAAAAAGAAAAATCAAAAGGAGTTTATGGAAAGCGTACCACATTATATCGAAACCATAAATTCAATATTCAGAAACCTGAAAAATTTTATAAAGAAGAAGTCAATTATATAGACAATGCTGTTTATGACCGGCCGGATGAATTCTGGGATGAAAATCGTTTTGAAAAATTGAATAAAGACGAACAGGGTATTTACAAAATGCTGGATACTTTGCAGACTGTCAAAAAATTTAAGCAATTGTATAATCTTGTTTCTATTTTAGGAAGCGGTTATATAGAATTTAAAAACTTTGATTACGGTCCTATCTTTTCCACATTTGGATATAATGAAGTTGAAGGTCTGCGGTTAAGAGTAGGAGGAAGGACCTACTTTGGTCCAAATGATCCATGGCGTATACAAGCCTATACAGCATATGGTTTTGATGACAATAAATTCAAATATGGAGTTTCCGGAAAATGGATGCTCGATAAGAAAAACCGATTGATTATTTCCGGAGGTAACAGACGTGACATCGAGCAGATTGGTGCAAGTTTAACCTCAACAAATGATGTTTTAGGGAGGAGTTTTGCTTCTTCGGCTTTATTTACTACAGGAAGTAACGGAAAATTGACGAATATTAATTTGAGTAATGTTTCTGTTGAAATGGAAGCTAAGAAGAATTTCATAGTTTCTACAGGTTTCTCGTATCGGACATTAGAATCGGCATCTCCAACATTTAGTTTAGATTATTATAAGACTTTACCATCGGTTTCAAATCCGGCTGGTGTTGTTGAAAGTAAAGTAACACAAACCGAGGCTAATATTCAGTTTGAGTTTATGCCAAATCGCAAAACCATCGGTTATGGAGTTGAGCGTGATCTTGTTGACAGTCCGTTTAGTCACTTCTTTGTTAATTTCACTTATGGTATTAAAGGTGTTTTAAATAGTGATTTTGCTTATGAAAAAGTACAGTTGTTTTATAGACAGCCCATTATTATAGGACCTTTAGGAAGAACAAATATTATACTTGAAACGGGAAAAACTTTCGGAACCATTCCGTTAGGTCTAATGAGTGTAATTCCGGGTAATCAAACGTATTTTACAATAGAAAATACTTTTAGTAACCTGAATTTCTACGAATTTGTCACTGATCAATACACTACATTGCAATGGAATCATGATTTTGGAGGAAGAATATTTGCCAGAATTCCATTTATGAGAAAATTAAACTGGAGAGAATTTGTGGGTGTCAGAGCAGTTCATGGAACAATTTCTGATGAAAATAGAGCCATTAACGCTTCTGGTTTGCCTTATAATGCACCAGAAAATATATATTGGGAATACAACGCCGGAATTGGGAATATTTTTAAAGTTTTCAGAATTGATTTTTCATGGAGAGGAAATTATTTGGATATGCCGGATGCCGCTAAATTTGCAGTAAAAGGATCTTTCGGATTCTATTTCTAAAAATTTTAAAGTTCAAACTTTTAATAATCTCGCAAAGACGCCAAGTCGCTAAGTTTTTAAAATTCTTTGCGTTTCTGCGCCTTTGCGAGATTCTTTTTTTATTTAATTTTAGAAGCCAATCCCACTATCCGTTTCAATTTTTTATTTTTTAAAGGAAAAAATAAAAGGATTTACACTTCTAATCGGGACTCAAAAACACGTTATGCAAGAAGCTTTCGATTTTTTATTAACCAAAAATTCAATATTTAAGGAGATTATTGAAAAATATGGATTGCCAACCATTCCAAAACGTCCTCAGGGTTTTGAAACTTTGGTTTTATTAATTCTCGAACAACAAGTTTCTATAGATTCGGCGAAAGCCACATTTTTAAAAATTAAAAACTATACAATTTGCAATCCTGAAACTATGTTGGTTTTACCGAATGAAGAATTTAGAAATCTGGGTGTAAGCCGTCAAAAAACAACATATATCAAGATTCTTGCAGAAGCTGTTGTGAACAAAGAATTAGATATTGAAGGCTTAGCCACAAAATCGGGAAAAAAAGTTCGGGAAGAGCTCATCAAATTAAAAGGAATCGGTAATTGGACGATTGATATTTATTTGATGTTCTGTATGCAAGAACCCGATTTGATTCCATTAGGTGATATTGCAGTAATAAATACCATCAAAGAGTTATTCAATATTCATGATAAACAGGAGATGGAAATTCATGCCCAACAATGGAGTCCGTTTCGATCTTATGCGACCTATTTGCTTTGGCATTATTACTTAAATAAGCGAAATCGAAAAATCACGTATTAATTGCTTGTTTCTTAAAACTTAATAAAGATATTACATCGTTTTTTATTGTAAAAAAGGATTCTTTGGTTACTTTTGCAATCGAATTTATAGAAATAATAAAAAGTAAAAATGACCGCAGACAAACTAACAACTTTCGATGTATTAATCGAAATACCAAGAGGAAGCAGAAATAAATATGAGTACGATTTTGAAATCAAAAGAATGCGTTTCGACAGAATGTTGTTCTCTTCAATGATGTACCCGGCAGATTACGGATTTATTCCGGAAACTTTAGCTCTTGACGGTGATCCTCTTGATGTATTGGTTTTGATAAACGAACCAACTTTTCCTGGATGTGTTATAGAAGTAAAACCAATTGGAGTTTTCCACATGGCTGATGACAAAGGACCGGATGAAAAAATTATCTGTGTACCAGTTTCAGATCCCATCTGGAATTCATTAAATGACCTTTCAGATATCAACGGACACTTATTGAAAGAAATCGAGCATTTCTTTCAGGTTTACAAAGACCTTGAAAACAAAAAAGTAGATGTTGAAGGCTGGGGAGATGTAAATGAAGCTTTTGCAATTATTGATGAGTGCACAAAGCGTTTTAATGACATAGAAAACAAACCGGAAGGATTATTTAGCATTAAATAATTTAAGGTTACATAATTTTATAAAAAAAGCAATACTCCGTTAAGAGTATTGCTTTTTTGTTTAAATTAGTTTAATTAGTTGACTATTAACCAAAACCATTAAATATTATGAATGCATTTATGATTTACTTGCCAATTGTAATGGCAATTTTAGGATTACTTTTCATGGGAATAAAAAGGAGTTGGGTGTTAAAACAAGATGCCGGAGACGGTAAGATGAAAGAGATTTCAGATTACATCTATGAAGGTGCATTGGCCTTCTTAAAAGCCGAATATAAATTATTAACCATCTTTGTAATTATTGCCAGTATTGCTTTAGCAGGAATTACTTTTATTCCGGGGGTAAAAACACATTTATTAATCGTAGTGGCATTCATTTTTGGCGCATTATTTTCAGCTTATGCAGGTAATATTGGGATGAAAATAGCAACCAAAACAAACGTTAGGACTACACAAGCCGCACGTACAAGCTTGCCTCAGGCTTTAAAAGTTTCTTTTGGAGGCGGAACCGTAATGGGTTTAGGAGTTGCAGGCTTAGCAGTATTGGGTTTGACAGGTTTTTTTATAATTTTCTTTAATCTTTTATCAGGAGGAGTATGGAAAGATACCGAAACCATGACTGTTGTTCTGGAAACATTAGCAGGATTTTCACTTGGTGCAGAATCAATTGCATTGTTTGCCAGAGTAGGTGGCGGGATTTATACAAAAGCAGCTGATGTTGGTGCAGATTTAGTAGGAAAGGTAGAAGCCGGAATCCCGGAGGATGATCCTCGTAATCCGGCAACAATTGCAGATAACGTTGGTGATAATGTAGGTGATGTTGCAGGTATGGGAGCTGATTTATTTGGTTCTTATGTTGCAACGGTTCTTGCAGCTATGGTACTTGGGAATTATGTTATAAAAGATATGGGTGGAAATATTCAGGATGCTTTTGGCGGAATTGGTCCAATTTTACTCCCGATGGCCATTGCCGGTTTCGGAATCATATTCTCTATTATCGGAACAATGCTGGTAAAAATTTCTGATGACAATGCTAAAGAAGCACAAGTTCAAAAAGCACTAAATATAGGAAACTGGGTTTCGATTGTCTTAACTGCAATTGCCTGTTTCTTTTTAGTACAATATATGTTGCCGGAGACCATGCAGATGAGTTTTTTTGGAGAAGGTTCTAAATATATCTCTGCAATGAGGGTTTTCTATGCTACTTTGGTCGGATTAGTGGTTGGTGGAGCCATTTCATCAGTTACGGAATACTATACAGGATTAGGTACAAAACCGGTTATGGCAATTGTTCAAAAATCTTCAACGGGAGCAGGTACAAATGTGATTGCAGGTTTGGCAACCGGAATGATTTCGACTTTTCCAACAGTGTTATTATTCGCAGCAGCAATCTGGACATCTTATGCTTTGGCAGGATTTTATGGTGTTGCCTTAGCAGCTTCGGCAATGATGGCAACTACAGCAATGCAGTTGGCAATTGATGCTTTTGGACCAATTTCTGACAATGCCGGGGGAATTGCCGAAATGAGCGAATTGCCAAAAGAAGTTCGCACCAGAACAGATATTTTAGATTCTGTTGGAAACACAACTGCAGCAACCGGAAAAGGATTTGCAATTGCTTCTGCAGCTTTAACTTCATTGGCATTATTTGCAGCATATGTAACATTTACAGGAATTGACGGAATTAATATTTTTAAGGCGCCAGTTTTGGCCATGCTATTTGTGGGTGGAATGATTCCTGTAGTTTTCTCAGCATTAGCTATGAATTCTGTTGGGAAAGCAGCGATGGACATGGTTTATGAGGTTCGCCGCCAGTTTAAGGAAATTCCGGGAATTATGGAAGGAACCGGAAAACCTGAATATGGAAAATGTGTTGAAATCTCTACAAAAGCTGCATTGCGTGAAATGATGCTGCCTGGAATCTTAACGATTGGTTTTCCAATTGCAATCGTGTTATTAGGGAAATTAGTTTATGCAGACAACAATCAGTTGATTGCTGAAATGTTAGGCGGATATATGGCAGGAGTTACCGTTTCGGGAGTACTTTGGGCCGTTTTTCAAAACAATGCCGGAGGTGCCTGGGATAATGCTAAAAAATCTTTTGAAGCCGGTGTAATGATCAATGGTGAAATGACTTATAAAGGTTCTGATGCACATAAAGCAGCCGTAACCGGAGATACAGTTGGAGATCCGTTTAAGGATACTTCGGGACCATCAATGAATATTTTAATTAAACTGACCTGTTTAATCGGATTGGTAATTGCGCCAATTTTAGGTGATGGACAAGCACCATCTGATATCGCTGGAAATCTTTCGTGTTGTTCCAAATCAGAACTACACGCTGGTTTAGTTTCTAAATGCGGCGATATGTCAGGAATGACCAAAGAAGAATGCATTAAAATGTGCAAAGAAAAAGGCTGTACAGCCGAAGAAACTGCAAAATGTCTGGCTCATTTTGATGCAAAAGGAAAGTACGCTCATCAAAAAACAGATTGTTTTGATACATCGAAATACGATAAAAAACGTGTTGAGGTTAATTTGTCTACCACAAATGGCGTTACAGTTGGAACTGTTACAAAAACTGAAAAAGGTAAAACAACAACAGAAGTTTTTGAAGGAACGGAAGCTGAGGTAACAGCTAAAGTTGAAGCAGCACAATAAAGAAATTTATCAGTAAAAAAAATGCCTCTAGTTTTTAGAGGCATTTTCATTTAAAATCTATTTTTAATCTACTAACTCAAAACGAGATTTCAGTTTAATATCTGCGGATGAGGTACCAATCATAACTTCAAAATCTCCCGGTTCGGCAACCCATTCTAATGTATTATTATAGAAAGAGAGTTTTTCTTTGTCAATTGTGAATTCAATAGTTTTGGATTCTCCGGTATTCAGGTTTACTTTCTGAAAATCCTTCAATTCTAAAACTGGCCGTACAACAGAACCAAATTTATCCTGCAAATACAACTGAACGACTTCTTCTCCAGCTACTTTTCCAACATTTGATAATTGAAAAGAAACTTTAATGGTTTCTGTATTTTTCATTTTTACAGAAGATAATTTCAAATCACTATAATTGAATTTGGTATAACTCAATCCATATCCAAAAGGAAATTTAGGAGAGTTTTTTAAATCAATATAGGCGGAAACATAACCAGTAGCCTCATCGTTTGGGGCAGGTCTTCCGGTACTGAAATGATTGTAATAAATTGGAATTTGGCCAATTTCTCTAGGAAAAGTCATAGGCAACTTACCAGACGGATTGTAATCGCCAAACAAAACGTCTGCGATGGCATTTCCAGCTTCTGTTCCAAGCCACCAGGTGTATAAAATCGCAGGTGCATTATCAGCAGTCCAATTAAAAACAAGCGGTCTTCCGGCATTTACCAAAACAACAACTGGTTTTCCTGTAGCCATAATGGCTTTTACAAGATCTTCCTGAACGCCAGGCAAATGTATATCACTGCGGCTTTTTGCTTCTCCGCTCATATTGTGTCTTTCTCCAATACTTAAAATCACTACATCTGCTTGTTTTGCTTTTGCAACAGCATCAGCGAAACCATTCTTATTATCTCCATCGACCTCACATCCTTTAGCATAAAGCAATTTAGTGTTTTTGCCTACTTTATTTTGCAGTCCATCCCATTGCGAGACTACCCATTTATCATAATTAACTTCTGGTAAATCAACAGCCCAGAATCCCATATTGGCTTTGTATTCTTTTACCATCGGGCCAATAAAAGCTATGGTTTTCAGATTTTTAGAAAGAGGCAAAGTCTGTTTTTCATTTTTCAATAAAACAATACTTTTTTTAGCTACTTCAAGAGCAGCTTTTCTGTTTTCAGGATTGTTTAATTCTTTTTCTTCTCTCGTTCCATCTGAATATCGGTAAGGATCATCAAATAATCCTAATTCGAATTTTTTACGAAGAATTCTTTTTACCGCATCATCAATCAGATCAATAGAAACTTTACCTTCTTTAACCAGTTCGGCTAAATTATAACGATATGCATTACTTTCCATGTCCATATCGCTTCCGGCTGTAATGGCAGAAAGAGCAGCTGCTTTTAAATCTTTTGAATAGCCGTGTGCTACCATTTCTCCAATAGAACCCCAGTCAGAAACTACAAATCCCTGAAAGTTCCATTTTCCTTTTAAAATATCTCGTTGTAGATATGAATTTCCGGTAGCTGGAATTCCATTAACATCATTAAAAGAATTCATAAAAGTAGCGGCTCCGGCATCTAAAGCGGCTTTAAAAGGAGGGAGGTACGTTTCCCATAACATTCTTTCGCTCATGTCAACAGAGTTGTAATCTCTTCCTCCAACGGCTGCACCATAAGCTGCAAAATGTTTTACACAGGCCATAACTGAATTCAAATCGCCCAATTTATTACCCTGAAAACCTTTTACTCTGGCATAAGCTATTTTAGAACCTAAATATGTGTCTTCACCGGCGCCTTCCATCACGCGTCCCCAACGTGGATCACGGCCAATATCAACCATTGGTGCAAATGTCCAGTGAATTCCGCTTGCAGATGCTTCTTTCGCGGCAACTCTGGCAGCTAATTCAATAGCAGACAAATCCCAACTGGCAGCTTCTGCCAATGGAATAGGAAACGTGGTTTTATACCCATGTACGACATCCTGACCAAATAACAACGGAATTTTAAGACGTGACTGCATGGCCAATTCTTGATATTGTCGGGTATATTTGGTTCCGATGATATTCAGCATAGATCCTACTAAACCTGCTTTGATTTCGGCTTGTTTATTTGGATTAATGGTAATTGGGCCTGTGGCCGAATTGTCACCGGTATATTGGTTAAGCTGACCAATTTTTTCTTCAATTGTCATTTTTTTCAATAAAGTATTGACTTTTTGATCGATTGTTTCTTGTTGGGCAAATCCATAAAAAGACATTGATAGCAAGAGAAGTGTTACTGTTTTTTTCATTTTTGATTAATTAATTTCAATATAAACGGGAAGATGATCTGATGGGTATTTTAAATTTACTGCATCGCTCAAAACAGCATGTTTTAATACTTTAAAACTGTTGTTTTTGGAAATAAAAATATAATCTATTAAAAGATTAACTGGTTCGTTATGTTTGAAGCCATTAAAAGTGCCTGATGGACCGAATGGCTTTTGTATTGAGATTTCCCGGGTATCATCCATTACCTTTTTTATCTCAAGAATTTGTTCAGTATTGGGTTCAGAATTAAAATCGCCCATAAAAATTACAGGATATTTTTTAGTATTAACTTCTTTTATTTTAGACAGAATAAGTTCAACACCTTTAATTCTTGCTTCAACACCAACATGATCCAGGTGTGTATTAAAAACCCAAAATACTTTTTTCGTTTTCAAATCTTCAAACAATCCATATGTACAAATTCTATTGCAGGCGGCATCCCAGCCTTTTGAAATAATATCTGGAGTTTCAGATAACCAAAATGTATTTGATTGCCGGATTTTAAAACGATCTTTTTTATAATAAACAGTACAAGCTTCTCCTTTTCCTTCACCTTCTCTGGCTATTCCAAATTTGTTATAATCGGGTAAAGATGAAGTTATTTCAACAACCTGATTTGGCGTTGCTTCCTGAACACCAAAAATATCCGGGTTGTAAAACTGAATTTGGGAAGTAAAAAAGTCTTTTCGGTTTGGCCATGCATTTTCTTCATCAGAAGCAGTATCCAAACGAATATTATAGGACATGACTTTTAAGTTTTGACCATAAGAAGAAAGGCTAATAAAAATCAGCATTAAAATTAGAGATAGGCAGCAGAATCTTTTCATATTAGTTATATTTTTAAATCTTTATTTTAATTACAAATTTTATCAAAATAAATTTTAAAAATGCTTTTTACTATTATCTTTAGATGATTTTTTTTGACTATTTAAAATCTAAATAATTTAAATTAAAACCTCCTGTTTCAAAAACTATTTTGATTGTATTGTTTCCTGATTTTAATGGTACTCCTGATAAATTTGCTGTTTTCCAATACTCATTCCCACCAGTTGATGGTAATACAATACTTTCGGTTTTTTTATCATTTATCTCTAAATAGAGCTTACCGGTAGCACTTTCGCCCGAATAACGAAAAGCAATTTTATATATTTTGCTTTTTTTGACTTCAGCAGTAAGTTGTAAAAATTCACCATCTTCAATAAATGAGACCTGAAATCCATTTGAATCAGCTTCTTTGCAGGGCAAAATATCAACGCCATCATTTCGCATGGAATTTCCTTTGTTCCACTCTACAGAAGTTCCTGTATCAACTTTGTAATTTACAAAATCTTTATCCAGATAAGCTTGTTCATTTGTTCCTAAATCATATTCAGTTGCGAAAATTTTTCCCGGAATTAAATGTTTTTTATAAGGTTTTGTTTCATTTGTCTGCACTTGTCTAAACATGGCATCGATTACATCTGGTTTTACAGTTACGTTTTCAATTTTGTAATTTTCTGCCATTTTCATTAGAGCTCTTTTGGCAAAATCTACAGAAGGTTTCTCTCCGCCGTTTTTCCAGTATTTTAATAAAACATCATATTCAGGAATTTTAGTAACCGAAGTTATTCCGGCAATATTTTCTATTTTCTTCATTGGCCAGAAGGCCCATCCGATATTATTTTTTTCAACTAAAGAAATAGCATCTTTAAACCAGACATTCGAGTTTTCTCCGCTTTCTCCCAACCATATCGGAACGTTGTATTTTGTCCTGTAATCCAGCATTTTTTTAATGGAAGCTGTGGTATTATAATTCCAGTATTTATGAAAACTCACAGCCATATTTTCATCCCATAAAGGAAAAATTCCGTTGTAGTTATTTCCCCAGCAATTGCCTTCAATAAAAATTAAGTGATTTGTGTCTACTTCACGAATTGCTTTTGTAACTGCCACCATTAATTCTCTTAAAGGGGCATTTGAATTCTCGTCACAGCCATTTATATTGGTTCCGGTAAAATTCCAGTTGGGTTCATTGATGATATCGTAACCTCCAATCCACGGGCTATCCTTATAACGTGAGGCTAATTTTTTCCACAAGGCAATCATTTTTTTCTGATTGGCTTCACTTTGCCACAGAGAAGGTTTAGTGTTGTCATAATCTGAAATTGCCGCATCGTTTCCTTGTCCGCCGGGAGCAGCATGCAAATCTAAAATAAGGTACATTTTATTTTCAGCGCACCATTTTAATAGATTGTCTGTCATGGCAAAACCTTCTTCAATCCATGTAATTTCGCCATTTCTCTCTTCTTCAACAGCAGGTGTATACAAATTATAATGCATTGGCAAACGAACAGAATTGAACCCCCAGACTGCTAACGAATCTATATCCCTTTTTGTAATTCCGTTAGTTTTATAAGCGGCATAAAATTCTTTTGTGTTTTCTTCTCCTATTAAATCCTGAATTTTCTGTTTAATCATATGCTGTGGACTGGCAAAAGACTGTGTCTGGAGCATATATCCCTCCTGAACCATCCACCCACCTAATCCCAAACCTCTTAAAACTACATTTTTTCCTTCGCCATCGACAATTTTTTGTCCATCACGATGCAAAAAGCCTTGTCCAAAAAAAGCTATTGAAAACAATAGTAACAGTAAGGTTAAAATTAATTTAGTCATGATTTATTTAATGAAATTATATTTTAAAAAAGAGATGTCTTCATGTCTGTTTTTTTATTTACTGGTACAGACTAATTCACTAATGGTGAAGGTGAACACTAACAAAAATGTATTTGATTTCGTGATTTTAATAACTATTTGAACAAATTAATTTTTACTGTTCTACATCAATTTTAATCCTGAAATCAATTTTCTTTTGAACAACTTTAATGGAATAATTATTAATACACTAAAGTTTGTATCGCGTGCGCCGGAATTTTAACTATTGTTTTTTCAGAATGTATAATAAGATTGTACATCACTTCCTTATCTGTCTGATTCATTACAATGGTTGCCATTGTTCCGTCAGTATTTAAAAAAGAAGTGCTTAATAAACTGCTTCTGCTTACTGCTGAACTTACACGTATTGCATCCAAATGAATGAATTTTGAGAAATGTCCAATATAGTAATAGGAAGGTGTATAAATTAATTCTCCCGTTGTAGTATCAGCATGTATAGGTGCGAAACAAAAATTGCCAACATGATTTGGTCCTCCATTCTGATCCAGAAGAATATTCCAGTCTGTCCAGCCGACGGTTCCGTTATTGAAATCATTAATCATAGAAGTGCCGTACCTTTCTGCATTAGGCCAGAATTGATATTTTGCGGCATCAAATTTTTCGACACATCCTTCTGTAAACAGCAATGCTTTGTCAGGATAAGCTTGATTTACTTTACCAACATTTTCGAACATTGGCAAGCCTCCAGACCAGTTTTCATACCAGTGAAAACCCATTCCCCAGACATATTTTGAAGCTTCAGGGTCTGAATAAATTACATTCGCTCTTTGGTTCATTAAATCACGATTGTGATCCCATGCTATGATTTTAACATTACCTAATTTTTCTTTTTTTAATGTGGGACCAAGAAAGTTTTTTATAAAATCCCTTTCTGCTTCAGCAGTGTAAATGCACGACTCCCAGGTTTGAACAGCCATAGGTTCGTTTTGGGTTGAGGTTCCCCATATCGGGATTCCTTCTTTTTGATAGGCTTTTATAAATTTTGCATAAAAGCGCGCCCATGTCTGGTAATATTCAGGGAGTAAAGTACCGCCTTTTAGGATATTTTTATTGCTTTTCATGAAGGCATTTGGAGACCATGGCGCAACATAAGTCGTTAGTTTGCCACCAGCAGTTTGTATGGCTTGTTTGATTAATGGAATACGGTATTTTTTATCATGTTCAATAGAAAAAGTTTTTAAACCCTTATCTCCTTCATCGATATAAGAATAGCTTTCACTGCCAAAATCAGAACTTTGTATCGTTGTTCTTAGCAAAGAATAGCCAATTCCTTTTTCTTTATCGTAATAGGCATTTAAGAATTCAGTTTGTTTTTCTGTTGAAAGTTTTGCAAATATTTCGGCACTGGCATCCGTAATGGCTCCTCCGATTCCCATAAAACGTTGAAATTTTTTGGAAGGTTCTACAAAAATGGAAATTTCCGTTTCTAAAGGCTGCGATGATGCAGAAAAAAATAAATTATCAGTAGGGGTTAACCTTAATTTGGTACTATTAGCAGTGGTGTATACTGTGATTTTTTTGTTGGTTGTTGTGAATTCTTGTTTTTTGTTTTTCTGTTGTGGAAAAACAGCTATAGAAAAACATAAACAAGTAATAATAAAGGATATTTTTTTTTTCATTGTTCTGTTTAATGTTTTTTTTGACTTTAAAAGTCTATTTCCAGTAAAAATTGATTAAAAAAATAGCCCATAATCAAAGAATATGGACTATTCTAACAACCAAACTTAAACTTGCTTTAATATTGTATTACTCTTTAATTGTTTGTCTTGATAATTCGAAAAAGGAAGTTGGTAGGATTCCCTTTTTGAAATCTAAACTAACAAATATATTTATTGGGCTTTATACACGAATGTCCATCCTGTTCCTACATTCATTTTACCTTTACTAGGAACATATAATACCAATTTATCTTCAGTAAGAGTGATTATTGTATAAGTGTTATCAGGAGTTTCTGCTTGATGTCCTAAAATTTTTGAACCTTTAATTATAAGTTTCTTATTCGAAATATCTAATACAAAACTTCCTTTTGTAGGAGCTGAACCGGGCTCTTCGTAATGATTGTAATTAGCTGCACCATCTAAGTCAAAATGTATTTTTCCGTTTTTATCTGAAGGTGGTGCATCTACTCCAGCGTTCCACCATACACTCATTGCAGAATCAGGGCTGTCATTAGGAGACATAAACCAAAATTTATTATCAGCCGCCATAAGATCAAACACCCATGTTTTACCTGCAGTTGTATTTTCACTAACTAAATCATACCAATCCTGATCTAATCGTGTATCCAGCTGATCAATTTGTACATCAATTGTTTTGGTAAAAAACTGAGAGCCTAAAGTTCCTACATACGTAAATGTTGATTTACCTGGTATTGGATAAACAATTGTTGTTTCATTAGTAAGTGCTGTTCCTAAATTGAAATCCCAATATCCTGTAATTCCTGGTGTAACCATGCTAATGGTAACCTTATTCCCACCAGGTGTACTTTGTTTGGCTACCAGTTCAACTCCGGCAACATCAGTTGAATCGCTTAAACTTGATTCATCTACAATTGGTTCGCATGCTGTAAATACAAGCAAAAACGAAGCAAGGATGAGATATATTATTTTATTAATTTTCATATTTTAATTATTAATAGTTATTAATTTTACCACCCTGGATTTTGATTGTAAAGTCCATTAGCCAATCTCATTTCAGTTTCAGGAATTGGTACCAAACCTTTAGTTTCCGTTCTGTAATTAGCAGTATAATTGGCAGCCGTTCCCGAATTTACTACAGGAATAACATCATTGAAAGCAGTCTCCACATCTCCCCAGCGTACCAAATCAAACCAATGTAAGCCTTCGAACGCAAATTCGTGTAAACGCTCTTCTTTTAAAGCTTGAATAGAATAACCAACTGGGGGTAATCCTCCAGCTCTTTGCCTTACAGCATTTATTCCCGTAGCTGTTTTAGTAATTTCTGAATGCATCAGCAAAACATCAGCATAACGCATAAGGATAAAATCCTGTGCATGCATTAGCTGCATATCAGTATTAGCCCATTTGTATAATTGGATAAACATACCTACGTTAGCTCCTTTATCATTTGGATATTGTAATGAAGCATATTTTTTATTAAAAAATCCTGTTTCATGATCTCCTTTTCCTGCAGCATAAGTATCGGTGCGCTGGTCAGCCTGACCAACCTGAAGTATAGAGCCTTTTTTTCTTGGATCAATATCATCCCAACCGCCCCATAATTTAGGATTTACTGTACACCATCCCCAGCCTTCTCCAAAAGGAACTAAGGACTGTCCACGCATTGAATTAAACAAAGCGAGTCTGTTGGTGTAAATATTACCATTTGTCCATCCCCAATCTCCAAAAGAAAATCTTTGTACAAACATAGACTCGTTATTACCAGCTCCAAACTTTGGAGTCAAACCATCTTGTCCTGCCCAGGATAAATTTTCAGTAGCGGCCCAAGGCAATATTGTTGTGTTCGCTGCTTTGTTTACATAAGAGTATGGCCAAAGATTTCTAAAATCCGATACCAGGCCATGACCACTATTAGATATACAATCATTTAAATAACCTTCTATATCTGTGGCACTCAACGATCCGCCGCCAGCTAATGGAAGTGTTTCTGTAGCTTGTTTTTCGATATTGGTCATGTAGCCTGTATAATACAAATAGACACGGGCTAAATATGCCTGAGCTACCCATTTATTGGCATGTCCATAGCTGGAAGTTGGAATGCTGGTTACTGGTGTAGCCGGCATTGTTTCGATAGCCAGCTTTAAATCAGCAGCAATTTGCGCATAGGTTTCAGTATAAGAAGATCTTGGTGCTTTTCTGTCTTGATCAAACGTAATAATTAAAGGAACTCCCCCAAAGAATTTAGCCAATCTAAAGTAGAAAAAAGCTCTCATGAACAAAGCCTCACCAATGGCTTGTTTTTTGAATTGTTCCCCTTCAGCCGGAGTAGGAAAATACGTTTTGAAATCTGCTTCAGCTGTTCTTTCAATAATAGTATTTGCTCTTGTAATTCCTTTGTATGACTGTAGCCACATATCATGATAGGTGTCTTCAGTAGGATCTTCAAAATTATCGACCCATTTAGCGGTTTTGTCATCAGCTCCACCACCACCTAACATCATGTTATCCATCAGGTTGGCTGCCATTTGTTCTTCACTATGAATATTTACTGTATAGATAGCATTGTAAACACCTGCCATAGCTTCATTAATATCCGTAGGCGATTTGTAATATGTATCTAGATTTTTTTCATAAATATTATCATTATCGAGGTAATCGTTGCAACTTACAGCAAAGATGGCTGAAGAAATTGCTATTAAATATTTTATATTTTTCATTGTTATAATGTGTTTTTTATTAAAAATCTGCACTTAATCCAAACATTACTGTTCTGGATTGCGGATATAAACCAAGATCTACTCCTGAAGCCCAGCCATAATCTGTATCATTTCCTCCAAAACGAACTTCTGGATCCATGCCATCATACTCTGTAAAAGTGTATAAGTTGTTTACAGCTACATAGAATTTTAAGTTTGATATAAATTTTATATTCGCTAATATTTCATTAAAATTATACCCTATAGTTAAGTTATTAATTCTTAAATAATCGGCATTGTGCATGTAGATATCCGAGATTTCGTTACTATTTCTATTGGATACAGAAGACAGTCTTGGCATTTTGTTCGAAGTCCCTTCACCATGCCAGCGGTCAAAAACATCAGAAGTATAATTTTGTTTAGGACTATCAGAAAAAGATCGGTATGATTGCATAATCTGTCTTCCAAATTTACCTGCCATGGTGGTGTTTAGATATACATTTTTATATTCAAAGTTCAACTGGATACCTAACTCAAAATCCGGGTTTGGTTTACCTAAATAGCCTTTATCCAGTTCATCAATTTTTCCATCCTGATTTTGATCTACAAAACGGACATCACCAGGACGCTGATCTGCAAAATAAGGTTGCCCTGTAGGTCCTACATAAGCATCAGCTTCTTGTTGGTTTTGTATTATGCCATTTGTTTTATAGCCATAGAAATATCCGATTGGCTGACCAACTGATGCTCTTGAGATTTCAGAAGTTCCCTGAGATAATACATGAGATTTTCCGTGAATTATTCCATCAGCATTGCTAATTTCTGTTACTTCATTTTTATTGAAAGCACCACTTATTGTTGCACCATATTTAAAATCCCCTATTTTATCTTTCCAGTTAACAGAAAACTCAAGTCCTGAATTTTCAATAGAACCACCATTTATGTATGGAGCTTCTAATCCCGTTGTTCCTAAAATAGCATCTCTAACTAACCAGCCTTTAGTCGTTTTTTTGTACCAGTCTAATGTTAGACCTAACCTTGAGTCAAATAGTCCTAAATCAAGACCTAAATCTAATTGCTCCGATGTTTCCCATGAGATATTAGGATTTGGAAGTCTTCTTGGATAAGCAGTAGCACCCGAAACAGGCTTAGTGTCTCCGAAAAAATACCCTGGGAATGCATAAGCAATACTAGATGCATAATAATAAGCGTAATCCGTAGATTCGTTTCCGTTTTGTCCCCAACTTGCTCTTAATTTAGCGAAATTAAGGATATTGGATGTACCTGACATAAAGTTTTCTTTAGTAATTACCCACCCTGCAGATACTGATGGAAAGTATCCCATTCTTTTTCCATCTGCAAAATTAGATGAACCATCAGCACGCATTGTTGCTGAAAGCAGGTATTTTTCATTATAATCATATTGTGCTCTACCAAAATAGGACATAATACCACCACCGCCAGCGGCTTTATCCTGACCACTTGCGGTGATGTCATTGATACTAGCGTGAGGTTTTGTATTATTTAAATAAGCATATTTTGGGTCTCCAGGGAACAATAAACCGTTTCTCGAAGCACTCATTTCATTATTTAAGTCATTTTGAATTAATTCTGTACCTACTAATCCAGTGATTTTATGATTTCCTACTCTTTTCTCATAAGAAACAGTGTTGGTCCAGGTTGTATTGATTCCCATATACTGATTTTGTGAAGCTCCATCGACAGCATCGTTATAAAGAACTCCTAAATGATACGTAGGATTCATAGACCTTCCGTACCCAAACCAGGAGTCAACTCCATACGCTGATCTGAATTTTAGATTCAGTACAGGTTCTACCTCTGCAAAAACATTTCCAATAATTTTATTATCGCTAGGATAGCTAAAGTTACTTCTGTAATACATAACAGCTAGTGGATTCGTTTGAGTGTTATGAATACCGTCTAAAGTTGGTGTAAATCCAAATGGACTGATATTTCTTTCTATAGCCGGTTGCCAGTAAGCAGGCTGCAAAGGGTTTTGAACTAATGCGTTGTGCAAATCGTTACCATAAATATCTCCATTTGATACGCTTCTATTTTTAGTATTTGTATAAGTAAAGTTTTCACCTACAGTAATAATATTGTGTCGATCATTCTTTTTTAACACCATTTGAGTATTTAATCGTGTAGTTAATCTTTTAAAACCGGCATCTACCAAATTTCCTCCAATAATACCATCCTGATCATAATAAGAAACTCCCATTGAATATGTAATGTCTTCACTTCCTCCAGTAATGTTAATGGAATGACTTACGACTGGTGCATCTTTTTTCGACATTTCATTGATCCAATTTGTGCCTTGCCAGCCGTTTTGCAAGTTGTCCCAAATTTCATTACCTAATTGTGTGCCGGCACCAGGATAATTAGTGTTCAGCCAAGTGTTATTAGTTAACATCGCATGCCAGTCATTAGGAGCCTTCCCATCGTTAACATTACCTTCATCCATTATATACATGTATTCCTGAGCATTTAAAGGATCAAGGTTTTTATATGTGTTTTGAATTCCAAAAAAGTAATCATAACTGATTTTTGCAGGTCGTCCTTTGCGTCCTTTTACAGTTGTTACCAAAACAACACCATTAGCTGCTCTGGATCCGTAAATAGCTGCTGAAGCCGCATCCTTCAGAACATCAATAGATTCAATATCGGCAGGACTCAAATAATCAATGTTGCCTGTTTGTACTCCATCTACAACATATAATGGATTTGAATTATTAATTGTTCCCATTCCACGTATAGTTACTTTTGTACCTGCACCAGGTGCACCACTATTTCTTGTGATAGAAATTCCGGGAGCTATACCCTGAAGAGATTCCATGGCTGATCCTGTATTTAACTCCTGTAATGCTTCTCCTTTAAAGTTAGAAGCTGCTCCTGTAATCAAACCTTTCTTTTGCGTACCATATCCAATAACGACAACTTCATTTAATCCCTGAGATTCTGTCTTCAATTTAATATCAAGTCTTGTTTTTCCATTTATGGCTTGCTCAATAGTATTATATCCTACAAAGCTTATAACCAGCGTTGCATTAGATGGAGCACTAATTTGATATTTTCCGTCAAAATCAGAAGCGGTTGCCTTCTTTGTGCCTTTTATCAAAATTGTGGCCCCAGGGACGGGTAATCCATTTTCATCATTTATAGTTCCATTTATCGTAACGTCTTGTGCCATTGCAATAACTGAAAACAGTAGAGACGAAATACAAAAAATAAGTAATTTTGTTAATTTCATTTTTCTAAAAATTTTGGTTAATTAATTAGTAATTTGATGCAATTATAAAGTTAATTTTTTACTAAATGCACTTTAATTTCTTTACAAAAACACATCAACCTATAATTTATTATGCTACAAAAACACATCAAAATCAAATTAATTTATTGATTAACAATTATTTAATTCTATATTATTAATTGTTATTGTAATGTTAATTATATAAAAAACACTACATTTATCATAAATGAAAATAAGCTGTATTTTGCTTTAGAAAGTATACCGAATTCCAATACTTAATATTAAAATTTTAAGAATTAAAAATCATTAATAATAAAATGGGAAATAAAATTATAGGGTTGCGTTATGTTTTAGTTAAGCTAATTTTTTTACTCCCTATTTGTGTTTTTTGTCAGGTAAAAAATATAGGATTGCCTGATTTAAAAAATTATAAAAGAACAGAATATAAAGGAGGTACACAAAACTGGAGTATTGATCAGGATAAGAATGGTAACGTATATTTTGCCAACAATAGCGGGCTAATACAATTTGACGGTTCAACCTGGCGAACTTATTCCCTACCTAATAGCGAACCTATAAAAAGTCTAAAAATAGATTCTTCTGGAAAAATATTTGTAGGGGGAAACAATGAATTTGGCTATTTTAAAGCAAATAATAAAGGAGATCTCAAATATTTTTCTGTTTCTGAAATGGCAAACAAAAAGGATATTAAGAATATAAATTTGATTTGGAAGATTCATGTTTATAATGGAGAAGTCGTTTTTCAATCCTTTACTAAAGCTTTTTTTTATAATAACAACCAATTAACGGTACTTAATGCTCCCAGAAAATTTCAGTTTTCTTTCCGTGTCAATAACAGGCTCTTTTTTCAGGATAAAGTTTTAGGTGTTCTGGAATATAAGGACAAAAGGCTATTTCCGCTAAAGGGTACCACTTCTTTAAATGATAAGGAAATTTGGGGCATTTTTATGTTGCCTAATAATAATTTGCTTTTGGCAACCTTAGAGGAAGGTCTTTTTGTATATGATTACAAAACAGTAAAACCCTGGCAAACAGAAGCAAATAATTTTATTAAAAAAAATAGTTCACTTGGTGGCTCCGTTATAAAAAACAAATTCATTGTTTTAAATTCTGTATTAGATGGTGTGGTAATTTGTGATTTAAACGGAAAAATTATTCAGCATTTAAATCGTCAAAAAGGACTTCAGAATAACACTATTTTGACTTCTTTTATCGACAATAAAAATAATCTGTGGCTTGGACTTGATAATGGAATTGCGTTTGTTAATGAAAGTTCTCCATTTACCTATTTTGGTTTTAGTTACAATATTAGTACCGTTTATGCTTCCGTTCTTTATGAAGGGAATTTGTATGTAGCAACAAATCAGGGAGTATTTTATCATTCATGGAATGATAGTTTTAAAGAAGATGTTTTTAAACTTGTTGAAGGCACTACTGCCCAATCATGGAATGTACAGGTAATTGACAATGTACTCATATGTGCAAATAACAGAGGTGCATTATTAATTAAAAACGGAAAAGTTGCTCAGGTAATTGATTCAAGAGGTTATTATGGTTTTAAAATGATACCAAATCATCCAGGATTTTTTATCGGCTCGAATTATGAAGGATTTGCTGTTTTCCAAAAAACACCTAACGGGTTTCAATTTAAAAATCAAATTGATGGATTTGACACGTCTTCCAGGGATTTTGAGTTTGATCAGTCTTATTTATGGCTTAAAAAAGATGAGTCTTTATATCGCATGACTTTAAATAATGATTTGAAAAGTTTTTCAGAAGTCAAAAAAATAGATCGGCTTACTGATGAATTTAAAAGCATAGGGGGGATTCAAAAAATTGGCGGTAAAATTTATTTCCAAACCAATAATCATTTCTATAAGTATTCGACCGAACAGGAAGTGTTTTATGAAGATAAAAAACTGTCTAATTTATTTAAAAATATTCCAATTATAAATGAATTAAAAGAAGATGCTCAATCAAATTTATGGTATACATATAATGAATCTTTGGGTGTTTTAATGAAAGAAAAAAATAGCTACAAAAAAATTGATGCACCATTTTCTAAGTTGACGGGAAATATTGTCAATAATTTTTTATCCGTGAATACAATTGATCCCAATAATATTTTTATAGGCTTAACTGATGGGCTGGCACATTATGATTCTGAATTGCTTGATAATACAGCTAAACCAAAAGCCTTTATACGCAGTTTTTCTTTTCCAGGTGACACAATTACATTAAACAACAATAATCAAAATAAAATTGAAAATATAAGAATCCCATATTCTTCAAATCATGTCCGTTTTACGTTTTCATCACCAACTTATGAAAACCTTGAAAATGTACAGTTTTCATATCAATTAGAAAATTTTGATGAAGAGTGGAGCAACTGGTCAACAATTTCAATTAAAGAGTATACCAATCTTAGAGAAGGCAATTATATAATGAAAGTAAAAGTCAGGGATAGTTATGGTGTCCAGTCTGAGCCTTCAATAATTTCATTTACAATTTCACCGCCATGGTACAGGCATTTTCTGGCTTATCTTCTTTATTTCCTAGTTATTTGTGCAGGTATTTATCTGATTTCAAATAGAATTAAATTAAAAATCAGAAAAAACAAATATTATCAAACGATTGAGCAAAGAAGGCTATATCTTGAAAAAGAATCTAAAATAAGGCATGAACAGCATGAACTTGAAAAAGAAATTGAAAAATTAAAAAGTGATAAACTTCAAATTAAAATCCTTGCAAAGGACAAGGAATTAGTAAATAACTCTTTGCAGGTTGTAAAGAAGAACAAAACTTTGAATACCATTATAAGTAAACTCAAAGAAATAGATGCCAATATATTGGATGATACTACTAAATCAGAGTTTAATAAGCTTCATAAAAGCATTGTAAAAGAAGTCAATACAGACAAAAGCTGGAAAGATTTAGAAAAACACATTAAGAATGTTCATTTTGATTTTCTAAAAAGATTAAAAGAAAAATATCCAACAATCTCACCCCGGGAATTAGATTTATCGACCTATTTGCTGATGAATATGTCAACCAAAGAAATAGCAGAAATTATGAATATATCGAATGGCGGGGTAGAATTGGCCAGATATCGATTGAGAAAAAAGCTTGGTTTAAATAAGAAAGAAAACCTTATTGGTTTTTTAATGAGTATTTAGAAAATACTAACCTCTCATTGCCCCAATTGCAGTACAGATAAACAAGAAAAAAGTTAAGGATAGACAAAGAAAAAACACGATGATTACATTAATTAAGGCTATTATCCATGTCTGCTTAATTTTTGTTTTTATACTTGAATAGAGTACAAAACATTGTATAAGAAAATAAACAAGTAGTGGTATCCAAAAATACATTTTATATACTCGATTGTCAAATATAAAAATGGCAAGAAATAAAGCTGCAACACCCGATACAAGACTCAGAAAAAATATTTTCGTTTTCGTTATTGATTTAAGAATCATATTTTATTATAGATTGAAATAAAAAAATCCTGAAAGCTCAGGATTTAAAATTTATTTTTTTGAATGAATTTTGAATTTAGATTAAAACAATCCATTCAATTCAGCATCAATTCTGTTAATGATGTTTCCTAAATCTTCGGGATTATCAACAAAATTGATATTGTCAACATCAATAATCAATAGTTTCCCTTTAGTATAAGTCTGAACCCAGGCTTCGTACCTTTCGTTCAGGCGGCTTAGATAATCAATCGAAATAGAGTTTTCGTACTCGCGTCCGCGTTTATGAATCTGTCCCACTAAATTCGGAATAGAACTTCTTAAGTAAATCAATAAATCTGGGGCTTTTACCAATGATTCCATTAACTCAAACAAGGAGGTGTAATTTTCAAAATCACGGCTTGTCATTAATCCCATCGAATATAAATTGGGAGCGAAAATATAAGCATCTTCGTAAATTGTTCTGTCCTGAATGATTTTTTTTCCGCTTTCACGAATTTGCTGTACCTGACGAAATCTGCTGTTTAAAAAGTAAATCTGCAGATTAAATGACCAACGTTCCATTTGATGGTAAAAATCATCCAGATACGGATTATCGACAACATCTTCATAATGGGGTTCCCATTTAAAATGTTTAGCCAGTAATTTTGTCAAGGTTGTTTTTCCAGCGCCTATATTCCCTGCTATTGCTATGTGCATTACGGTATTACGATTTTATAATTGGTAATTTCTTTAGCTGTAAAAATAGATAAAATTTGGTCTTTGTAATAAAATTTATTTAATGATTTTTCTAAAGTTTCAATTTCAGAAACTGTTTCAGATCCATCCTTATTAATGTCTTTAAAATACAGCAAATTAGCCCGGCTGAAGATATATTGTTTTGGACCTAAAATCTCGATATTATCAAATTCAGGAACTTTTCCCAAGTCAGTTGTTTTTCCGAAGATATCACAGGAAAACCAATTGTTTTTTTCATCAATCCAATAAAAAGTATTAAAATCGGTTTGGTAAAATTTAATATTTTCTGTCAATGGAGTAGAAACCGTCTTATATTCATTTTTTAAATAATCGAAAAGTCCTATTTGCTGATTCAGGGAATTGTAAAGCCATAATTGATTTTGGGTTGACATGCCTATCGCAGTAACAACAATAGGAATGTTATTTTGAGAAAAATTAATCTCTGTAATTTTATTTAATTGGTTGTCAAGCAAAACTGCACTATTGAAATCTTCATAAAACAAAACTATTTTCAGAGGATTTAAGATATCGGTTTTAGTAATTTTTCCTAACGAGACATTTTTATACTCAAAAAATTCTTTTCCTTTTACTTTGCTGAATACATTGTTTTTTATATGATAAGAAAATCCAAAAGAATCATAACCTAAAAATTCATCTGCATCAATAGTAAAATGGGAAACCGGAATTGGGGTTTTCTTTTGATTTTGTGCAAAAACCGCTGAGAAAGAACAGAAAATAAAAAGAAATAAAATTTTGCGTGCTGTTTGAATCATTTGAAATTGGTTTCTGAAAAGCCAAATTACAAAAAACTATAGAATGAAGCTGTTTTAAATAGATTTTTAGCTGAATTTGACTTTTAAACTTTCAGGATTCTAATAGTCTAAGCAATACCCTATTTGTCTATATCTAAGTGGTGTTGACATATTTGACTTTCAGTATTTTAAAATTTATGACTATCCGCTAAGCGGACTAATGTCCAATGAAGGACGCAGATGACACAGATTAGACGGATTTTCGCTGCTATTACTATAAAAATCCGTTTTTATCGGTTTAAATCCGTGTCATCCGTGTCCCATTCTCAAAGTTGTACAAGTAACGGATAGCCATATTAAAATTAATAACACATTTGAATGTAAGTTTTATCGGATTTGTTCAATTTAAAAGAAAATCAATGAAAAAAACAGCATATTATTTCCTGTTAACACTCGCTTTTAATCAGGTAAAGTATTTTCAGTAAATGGCAGTTTATGAGTCAAAAACCAAACACCCGGCAAAAGTAAAATCTTGCCGGGTTCTTTTTTTATTTTTTAATACCAACCATTACTTTTATTTGGTAATTTATGGGAGATTTTTTATTCTTTTCAATTATACCATTGGCACTTATGTAAGTCATTAAAATAGTGTATTTTGAGCTTTCGATTCTTTGTTCAATTTTTTCATCCTGACTTGGATTATTTTTAAATCGACGATCGGCATTTATAAAATCATTTATTTTAAGAGGGATTATATCTTCGTTAATTTGTAAATCCTGACCGTAATCTGTAGATTTTGCTTTTATGGAGAATATTTTATTTTCAACAGTGACACAGTTATTACATTGAAAAGAATTATATTGATTTATAGTGAACATGAAATCGTAGCCATGAATATTAGCCACGACATTGTTATCGTTTTCATAGTAATAGTAGTTGAAAGAATCGTTTGCATCATCTCTGCGTGCATATTCAGATCGATATTTGAAACCTAAGCTTTCCATGATCTGATTTATCCCTGGGTCTTTATCTTTTTTATAAAGCTTATCTAATTTTTTATCAGCATAAGGCAGCATAACTTCAAAACCGTAATTTTTATCTAAAAAAGCAACAATACTGCTTAATTCCTGTTCTTGTTCAAACGTTAGTTTTTTATCAGTTTTTTGAAGATAATTTTCAAATCGGGACAACTGACTATATTTTGAAACAGAATCAGCACTTTGCGGACCAACAATAGAAAACAATCCGGCGATGCACATACTTATAGGAATGAATTTGATTTTAGGCTGTTTTCGAATTAAAAAATACGCGACAACAACCGCAAGCCAAATCGACAACAGCAGCACATAATAACGTTCGTGCGTAAATCCGTAAAGATTAATTCGGTATAAAATAGCCCAGAATAATAAAGCTAATAACGGAATTAATAAAAAGTAAAACCAGCGGTTAAAAGTTCGCATCCAAAGGTTTCCGTTTTCATTTGCGATTGGATGAACGAGTAAAAATGAAAGGATTCCGGTAATGGCAAATGCTAAAACAAGGTACGAAACCCATCCAACTGGTAATGATAACGTAACGAGGATTTTGGCTTCGTAACAAATTAAAATTATCAGATAAAGACTTATTAAAGGTAATAAAACATATTGCGTAAAGTTTTTAAGTCCTTTTGGATAATTTAATTGAAGAGGAATTTCTTCATCATTTATTTCTGGAACTCCGCTTAAAAAGAAAATGGTATTAAAAATACCTGAAATGGTGAAAAAGATATACAGGTATATATTATTGTAAAAGTCAAATTTAAATAGTTTTTCGACCGCTAAAATAGCCAAAGCCAAACCACCATACAAAACAACACTATATAAACCAGAGGTTAAAATTCTGAGGAAAAGCTGTTTGTTAAACTCCCAAAATTCTTCCTGATTGTACTTTTTTGGCAAAAATCCGGCAAACGACACCAATAAATGTAATGCAATATTGAGAACAAAAAACTGCTGAAATTCTGTTTGTGTTATTTTTTCTCTGAAACTAAATATAAAAGCAACAATTAAGGAGCCAAGTATTAAGCTTGTAATAAAACGTAAAATTGGTTTTTTGTTCGAACTAAGAAAAAATAAACTGAGAGAAAGAAAAAGAACAAGGCAGAGTGAAGAACTCATCAAAGCTTTTTCATAAAACGCTCTATCAGGATTATCATACTTTATTTCATTAAGAATAATAGCAAGAATAGTCCCGATAATGGCAGTTAAAACTTCTAAAGGAAATCTAAGAACTGTTTTTTGTATTGCGTTTAATACGTTTTGAAACGATGGAAATTTGCTCATCCTGATAGATTATTTTTGCATTAAAGAAAAGCAAATACAGTCTAATAACCAAATAAAAACCCCGAAGTCTAAATGAATAGAAATCGGGGATGTTATAAGTAAGATTAAAAAATGGACTTAGTCTAAGAATTAATATTCGTTTGAATTAAAATTAAAGTCCAAAAGCAGCTTTTACCTTGTCTACAAAATCAAGTTTTTCCCAGGTAAACAATTCAACAGTAACTGTTTTTAAATGTCCTCCCGGAGCAGAAAAAGTTTTAGTAACAACCTCTGGTTTACGTCCCATGTGTCCGTAAGCAGCAGTTTCGCTATAAATTGGGTTTCTTAATTTTAAACGTTGCTCGATAAAGTAAGGACGCATATCGAATAGCTCCTCTACTTTTTTAGCAATTTCACCGTTCGTTAAATTTACTTTTGAAGTTCCGTATGTTTCAATGAAAATACCCATTGGCTGAGCAACTCCAATTGCGTAAGAAACCTGTACAAGAATTTCGTCAGCAACACCTGCAGCAACTAAGTTTTTAGCGATATGGCGTGTAGCGTAAGCAGCACTTCGGTCTACTTTACTTGGGTCTTTTCCAGAAAAAGCACCACCACCGTGAGCTCCTTTTCCACCGTATGTATCTACAATAATTTTTCTTCCTGTTAAACCAGTATCTCCGTGAGGTCCTCCAATAACGAATTTTCCTGTTGGGTTAATGTGGTAGTTGATTTTATCATTGAATAAATGAGCGTGAGCTGGATTTTTTGCGATGATTCTCGGAATCAAAATTTCGATAATATCCTTTTTGATTTTCGCTAACATTGTAGCTTCTTCATCAAAATCATCGTGTTGAGTTGAGATTACAATCGCATCAATACGAGTCGGTTTGTTATCGTCGCTATATTCTAAAGTTACCTGAGATTTAGCATCGGGACGTAAATAAGTGATTTCATTATTTTCACGTCTTAAAATGGCTAATTCCTGTAATAATTTATGAGATAAATCAAGTGCCAATGGCATGTAGTTTTCGGTTTCGTTTGTAGCGTAACCAAACATCATTCCCTGGTCACCAGCACCTTGTTCTTCTGGCTTAGCTCTGTCAACACCCTGATTGATATCAGCAGATTGTTCGTGAATTGCCGATAAAATTCCACAAGAATTTGCTTCAAACATGTACTCACTTTTGGTATATCCAATTTTACGGATTACTTCACGAGCGATTTGCTGTACATCAAGATAAGTATTCGATTTTACTTCTCCGGCCAAAATTACCTGACCAGTTGTAACTAAAGTTTCGCATGCTACTTTTGAGTCAGCATCAAATGCTAAGAAATTATCAATTAATGCATCCGAAATTTGATCTGCAACTTTGTCCGGATGCCCTTCACTAACAGATTCTGACGTAAATAAATAAGCCATAATAATGTATTAAATTAAAATTAAGCGAGGAAATAATTGCTGAAAAAGGCTAAAGGAGAGTTCCTGCTTTAGCATTTTTTACTACTGAAATCAATTTTCAGCATTCATAACGAACCATTTCATTATGAAGAGGTTGCAATCAGTTCAAATTTTTCCTCTGTATTCGGGTGCAAAAGTACAAAACCATTTTGATTTGCAAATTAAAGTTATATGTTTTTTATTTTATAACCATAAATTTAACATACCATACTATTCTGATAGGGTAATAGAAATTAATTTGCTTTTTATTTGGTGGTTTCAAAAAAAGTTCTCAAATTTGCAAAACAAAACAATTAGAAAAATGAATTTAGTTATTAAAAATATGTGCTGTATGATGTGGGAAACTTCCGCAGGGCACACTATTGTTTAGTATCTAACCTAAATAACAATAAGACCTCTGCAATTTGCGGAGGTTTTTTTTTGACTTTAAATTGAAGAATAAAAAAAATTAAACCATATAAGTTCATATAAGAGAATATAAGTTTGTGTTCAAAGAGAAGCTAAATGAACTTATATCACTTACATGGTGAAAAAAATAAAAACAAATGAATAATTCAGTAGCAAATAAAATGATAATGTGTTGTAAGATGCCGATGTGCATTCCAATTTGCTGTTGCCGAAAGTGAAAGATAAAATCTTTGTTATAGTTTCCTTACTATAGCCCTTTTGGCCGTCATCCGAAAGGGCTTTTTTATTTCCATTACTTAAAAATTAAAATCATGAAAACACTACATAGAATCTTAAAAATAATAAAAACGAAAAATATTTTTGGAACAATTCAGACTCAAAAAACTAATTTAAATCTGCAAAAAGGGAAATTGTATTCCACAGAAACAAATTCATTGCTGGCGCATATGTATTCAGCTGAAAATGAGAATCTTTTCATTTAAATAAAGTAAATTTAAACAACAATATTAATAATACTAAAAGCTAAAAAATCATGAGTACACAAAAATTCGCGACAAGCGCACTACACGCAGGACATGACGTAACAAAAAATAATGGAACCAGAGCGGTACCAATTTATCAGACATCATCGTATGTCTTTAACAATGCTGATCATGCGGCTAATTTATTTGGCTTAGCCGAAGCTGGATTTATTTACACGAGATTAAACAACCCAACAAACGATATTTTAGAGCAAAGACTGGCGGCTTTAGAGGGCGGAATAGGGGCGGTAGTCACAGCATCCGGAGCATCGGCAATTGCAACCACTTTTCTGACTTTGCTAAAAGCGGGAGATCATATTGTAGCTTCAAATAGTTTGTACGGCGGAACATACAATCTTTTAAAAGTGACTTTGCCTCGTTTAGGAATTACCACCACTTTTGTAGATCCTTCAAAAGCTGAGAACTTTACAAAAGCAGCAAAAGAAAATACGAAAGCTTTTTTTGTAGAATCTCTAGGGAATCCAAAATTGGATGTATTGGACTTGAAAGCAATTTCGGCGGAAGCCAAAAAATTTAAAGTACCTTTTATTGTAGATAATACAGTTGCTACTTCTTATTTATTAAAGCCAATAGAACATGGAGCCAACATTGTTATCCATTCATTGACTAAATATATTGCAGGAAACGGAACTTCATTGGGAGGTGTCATTATAGACTCCGGAACTTTTGACTGGTCCAACGGAAAATTCCCTGAATTTACAGAACCTTCTGCCGGTTATCACGGATTGGTATATCATGAAGCACTTGGAAATGCAGCCTTTATCGCAAAAGCAAGAATTGAAGGATTACGTGATTTTGGATCAGCTTTGAGTCCGTTTAATGCTTTTCAGATTATTCAGGGATTGGAAACCTTGCCTATCCGAATCAAAAAGCATAGTGAAAATGCCTTGGCTTTAGCAGAATGGTTAGAAAAACAAGATGAAGTGGTTTGGGTAAATTATCCAGGCTTGAAATCAAGTAAATATTATGACCTGGCTCAGGAATATTTGCCTGCAGGTCAAAGCGGAATTATAACTTTTGGTTTGCAGGGAGGTTTTGAAGCGGCCAAAAAAGTAGTTGACGAAACCAAGCTATTTTCTCTTTTAGCAAATATTGGGGATACCAAATCACTTATTATTCATCCTGCCAGCACCACTCATCAGCAATTAACAGATCAAGAGCAACTGGAAACTGGAGTTTCAAAAGATTTGATTCGCCTTTCAGTTGGAATTGAAGATATCGAAGATTTAATTAATGACCTGAAAACGGTTTTTAAAAGTGTTTCAAAATCGTACAACACAATCTTTAATAAAAATTAAGTTTTTTGTTTTTTGTTTGAAAATTGCCTTTAGTATCATTTGCTAAAGGTGATTTTTTTTGAATTAAATTTTGTTTCGAAAGGCTGCAAGAAAAATTCATACAATGTTCTTTGAAAGACTGATTTATGGAGAGATTTCAATGATAGATAATTTGTAAGTTTTGACTGCATTTCAAACGATGTAATTTTTGTAAGATGTTTTTAAAGTTAAAATATTGTTTTTATATTGATTTTGTCCGTATTTATTTGGTAAATTAAAAAAACTTTTGCATATTTGCTAAACCCAAAAACTACTGAAGATATGTTTAATTCCTATAAAATGTTTTGCGCCATTTCGAAAGAAACCGTTGGGGTGTCTATTGCTTAAAAATTGTAAGAACAATATCATTATAGCAAAGCCTCCCAAAATATTTTGAGAGGCTTTTTTAATTTATACAACAAATGCTAGAAATTTTTAAAATAACAAATAAATCACAGATGAATAAGTCCCTACAGATGAACAAGATGTTCAATGTCGCATTTATTGCCGTATGCGTCTGTTGATTCCAAAAGTATAATAAGTTAAAACGACTTAAACCCTTTTGGTATCTGAATCCAAAAGGGTTTTTTGTTTTTAGAGGACTTAATAAATCAAGAAAATAATTAAACATAATAAACAAACTAAACTTAAATATCATGAGCACTTTAAACTACTTAACAAAGACATTTTCTACATTGAAAAACATTAGGGCAAAAAGAAATAATCCACCGCCAAAAAACGAATTGATACACCCAAGATTTGGAATCACTGAGGCGGATATTAAAGCTGAAAAAAAAGAGCCTAACTCTTTATTGTTTTTGATGTATTCTAAAGAAAATGAAACACTTTTTATTTAAATCGAAAAAGTTTTCAAATAGGTAATAACCTGCTTAAATTTACTGGGCAATTTGTTCGGTAATTTTTTGCGTACAATAGTTTTGTTTGTGATATATTGAATAAGCGAAAGAATCTCTTGAGATAAATTTGTTTGTTTAAGAAAATAGTAGTTAATTTGCACCGTTAAGTTCAGAAACGTATTGAAATGTTATAAAGAAAGGACGAGGGATTAGACCCGATGAATCCTTAGCAACCCTTCGGTAAAGCGAAGAAGGTGCTGCATTCTACCACGCCCAACGTGGAAAGATAACAAAAAGAGTTTTTCTAGTTTCGTTCTAGACTTTCTTTCTAATATTTCCATATACAAATCAAAAAATAAAAGATTTGAAATTGGAAAATATACCAAGCCCTATTCTATTACAAAATTTCACTACCGAAAGTGGTGCTTCATATAATTCATTGCCCTTAAGTTTTGCACTTTTTGGTTTGCCGCTTCACAGTGCTCCAATTGTTTTGGTAAATCATGCCTTAACAGGAAATGCACAGGTTACCGGAGAAAATGGCTGGTGGAATGATTTGATTGGTGAGGGAAAAACAATCGACACTACAAAATATTCAGTATTGGCATTTAATGTTCCGGGTAATGGGAACGATTCTTTTAGTATCGAAAATTATCAGGATTTTACGGCCAGAGATGTTGCCCGTATTTTTTTAAAAGGAATCGAAGCTTTAAAAATTGAGCAGCTTTATGCTATTATCGGAGGTTCTGTAGGTGGAGGGATTGCCTGGGAAATGTTGGCTCTTGAGCCTAACATCACCAAACATTTAATTCCGATTGCAACAGATTGGAAATCGACAGACTGGATGATTGCAAATTGTTATTTACAGGAACAGATCCTGAACAATTCGTCAAAACCAATTGAAGATGCCCGAATTCACGCCATGTTGTGTTATCGTTCTCCGGAATCATTCAAAGAAAAATTTCAAAGAACCATTAATCAGGATCTTTTGATTTTTAATATTGAAAGCTGGCTGGCACACCACGGAGAGAAATTACAAAAAAGATATCAATTGGCTTCATACAAACTAATGAACCAGTTGCTAAAAACAATAGATATTTCCAGAAATGGAGAAGATTTTCAAACTTTAATGTCAAAAACAAACGCAGATATCCATATTATAGCAATCGATTCTGATTTGTTTTTTACGCCAAAAGAAAATCAGGAGACGTTTCAGGAGTTAAAAAAGTTCAAAGAAAATGTTTTTTACAGCGAAATAAATTCGGTACACGGACATGATGCTTTTTTAATCGAGTACAAACAATTAGATAATTTACTTGCTGCTATTTTTAAGCAGAAATAATAAAAAGATAAAATGAAAATATTAAAATTTGGAGGTAAATCATTATCAAATGGAGAAGGACTTAACAAAGTTGTCTCTATAATTGCCGAGAAAGTAAACCAAGGCGAAAAAATTGCCGTAGTAGTTTCTGCAAGAGGAAATGCTACAGATGAATTAGAATATATTTTAAAAATTGCCGCTAAAAATGGTGATTACAAACGATTATTAGAAAATTTCAAAACATATCAAATTTCAGATTATCCTCATGTTGATTTATCTGAAGAGTTTACTATTCTGGACAAACTTTACGAAGGAGTGAGCTTAATTGGTGATTATAGCAACAAAATTAAAGATCAGATTTTGTCTAAAGGCGAATTGCTTTCTGCAAAATTATTGACGGCTATTTTAATCGAAAAAGGGATTCCGGCTAATTTTGCCGATTCAAGAGAGTTACTTAAAACGGATTCTAAATTTGGTGATGCACAGCCTTTAGAGCAGCTTTCCAAGAAAAACGTTGTCAATTATTTTAAAGAACATAATGGTTCAACTGTTAATATCATAACAGGTTTTATTGGTTCAAATAATAACAACGATACAACAACTTTAGGAAGAAACGGCAGTAATTATACCGCTTCTTTAATTGCTAATTATTTAAATGCAGAAGAATTACAAAACTTTACACACGTTGACGGAATCTATACCGCAAATCCGGATTTAGTTGCGGATGCTAAAAAAATAGAATTTTTATCATTCAATGAAGCAAACGAATTAGCCAATTTTGGGGCTACTATTTTGCATGCAAAGACTATTATTCCTTTGTTGGAAAAAAATATTCCGCTTCGAATTTTAAATACATTCAACCATGAAAATCGTGGAACTTTAATCACTTCTGATACTGCAAAAGAAGGAATTAAAACGCTTTCTGTTCTTGAAAATGTTTCCCTTTTAAATCTTGAAGGTCGCGGATTACTTGGAAAAGCAGGAGTAGACGCCCGAATTTTTAAGGTAATGGGAGATCACAATATTAGTGTAAGTATTATTTCGCAAGGTTCTTCAGAAAGAGGAATCGGACTTGTTGTTGCTACAGATAAAGCGACTACAGCGATGGTTGAATTGGAGAAAGAATTTGAAAACGACTTTTATTCGAAAGATGTAAATCAGATTACAGTAACAGATAATGTTTCGGTTATTTCAATTATTGGTCAGGATTTAAGTACTTTTCATAAACCATACACCGCATTAATCAAAAATAAAATTGTTCCAATATTGTTTAACAACACGGTTACGGGTAAAAACGTGAGTCTGGTGGTTAAAAAATCGGAGCTTAATAAAGCTTTAAACGTAATTCACGGAGAGATTTTCGGGGTTTCCAAAAAAATCAATATTGCGATTTTTGGTCATGGATTAGTAGGTGGAACGTTAATCAACCAAATTTTAGAATCAGCGGATGCTATTGAAAAGCGTAAAGGAATTAAACTGAATGTTTTTGCCATTGCGAATTCTAAAAAGCTTGTTTTAAATAAAAATGGCGTAGCTGCTGATTGGAAAAATGAAATTCAGAGCAGAGGATTAGATTATACTATTCAGGATATTATTGATTATGCAGATAAATATCATTTAGAAAATTTAATTGCGATTGATAATACGGCAAGCGCTGCATTTGTTGAAAATTATATTCCACTTGCAGAAAGCAGTTTCGATTTGATTTCTTCTAACAAAGTTGCCAATACTTTGACTTATGGTTTTTATAAGGAACTAAGAAAAGTTCTGGCAGAAAATCAAAAGAATTATTTGTACGAAACCAATGTTGGTGCGGGATTGCCATTAATTGACACAATAAAATTATTGCATCTTTCAGGAGAAAATATCACGAAGATAAAAGGTGTTTTCTCAGGAACGTTGAGTTATCTGTTCAATAATTTTTCTGCAAAAGAGGCTCCATTCAGTGAAATTCTGCAGGAAGCAATTGACAATGGATATACAGAACCGGATCCGCGTGAGGATTTATGCGGAAATGATGTGGGAAGAAAATTATTGATTTTGGCGAGAGAATTAGATTTACAAAACGAATTTGAAGAAATCTCGATTCAGAATTTAATTCCGGAACATTTGCGTGAAGGAAATGTTTCAGATTTCTTAACAAAACTAAAAGAATTCGACCCAATTTACGATAAAATAAAAGCCGAGCAAAAGCCAAATCATGTGCTAAGATACATTGGTGAATTATCCGGTGATTTACAAAACGACAAAGGAAATCTGGAAGTGAAATTAGTTTCAGTGCCTTCTGATACTGCCCTTGGAGGATTAAAAGGTTCAGATTCTTTCTTCGAAATTTACACAGAATCTTACGGAGACAGACCAATTGTAATTCAGGGAGCCGGCGCCGGTTCTGCTGTAACTGCGAGAGGCGTTTTTGGAGATATTTTGAGATTATCGGATAAAGGGTAATAGCATTTAGTAACCAGTGATCAGTTTTTTAGTATTCAGTTTTAAATAAAAATCCGTTGAATCCGCGTTTGAAAATCCGCGTCATCAGCGTTCAAAAAAGATAACAATGAAAATAACATTAGACAGAGTAAACGAAAACTTCCATTTTGAATTAAAAAATGAACGTGGACATATAGTAAATGTGGATGCCAGACCGGAGTTTGGAGGAAATGATATGGGATCAAGTCCTATGGAATTAGTGTTGATGGGTGTAGCAGGGTGCAGCGGAATTGATATGATTTCAATTTTGAAAAAACAACGCCAGGAAATTACATCTTTTAAAGCTGAGGTCGAAGGTGAGCGTGTTCAGATAGGGGAAGCCAAACCATTCAAAGACATTTACGTAGTTTTTTCTTTGGAGGGAAATATCAAGGAAGACAAAGCGGCAAAAGCAGCACAACTATCATTCGAAAAATATTGCTCGGTTTCTAAAACAGTGGAGCCAACAGCAACCATACATTATAAAGTAGTTTTGAACGGAGTTGAATTGGCGAAGATCTAACCAACAACTACAAACTATTAACAATAAACTAATTAAAATGAACGAACAAGAATTTGGTTTTGAAACACAAGCCATCCGTAATCACTTAGAAAAAACCCAATTTCAGGAGCATTCCACTCCATTGTACTTATCATCAAGTTTTGTATTTGAAGATGCAGAAGATATGAGAGCGTCTTTTACAGAAGAAAAAGTGCGTAATATTTATTCTCGTTTCAGTAATCCAAACACTACAGAGTTTGTAGATAAAGTTTGTGCGATGGAAGGTGCTGAGGCAGGTTATGCTTTTGCAACCGGAATGGCAGCAATATATTCGACTTTTGCCGCTTTGTTGAATTCTGGTGATCATATTGTTTCTGCTGGAAGCGTTTTTGGTTCGACTCACGCATTGTTTATGACTTATTTTCCAAAATGGAATATTGAAACGACTTATTTTGATATCAATAAGCCGGAAACAATCGAAAGTTTCATTAAACCAAACACTAAAATTTTATATGCTGAAACACCTACAAATCCTGGTGTAGATGTTATTGATTTGGAATTGTTAGGTCAGATAGCTAAGAAACACAATTTGATTTTGATAATTGACAACTGTTTTGCAACGCCATACATTCAGCAGCCTATTAAATATGGAGCACATATTGTCGTTCATTCGGCTACTAAATTAATGGATGGGCAAGGACGTGTTTTGGGAGGTGTTGCAGTTGGTGATGCAGAGTTAATTCGTAAAATATACTTGTTTTCAAGAAATACAGGGCCGGCAATGTCGCCATTTAATGCATGGGTATTGTCAAAAAGTTTAGAAACTTTGGCTGTTCGTGTTGACAGACATTGCGAAAATGCTTTGAAAGTTGCTGAGTTTTTAGAAAGTCACCCGAATGTAAATAGTGTGAAATATCCTTTCTTAAAATCACACCCGAAGTATGAAATTGCAAAAAAACAAATGCTTTTAGGCGGTAACATTATTGCATTTGAAATTAAAGGCGGAATCGAAGCAGGACGGAAATTTTTGGATAATATTAAATTATGTTCGCTTTCTGCAAACATTGGTGACGTTAAAACTATTGTGACACATCCTGCCTCAACAACACACAGTAAATTGTCTGTTGAAGAAAAATTGGCAGTTGGAATTACCGAAGGTCTGGTGCGCGTTTCTGTAGGTTTGGAAACGGTAAAAGACGTGATTGCAGATTTAGAGCAGGCGCTTTCTTAATTTTATTATTAAGACTCTAGATTTAAATTATATTAAATAACGATTTTTAACTGTAGTATTATTACTGTTATGAATCGTTATTCTATTTTATAATTGTTTGAGTAAAAAGTATATTTTTGTTTTGATTAAAATTTAAAGCCTCATTAATATTATAAACTTAAAACAAATCAACCATGAGTAACTCTACTTACATTCTTGATGAAGAATTATTAGCTTCTAAAGGAAGTCGTATTTTAAATTATATTTTAGACATTATTTTTATTTTATGTTCAATATTTGCTTTAGCTTTTATATTTGCAATTTTGGCTAGTTTTTTACAATGGAATGGAATATTACTATGGTTAGGTAATATGAGCGATCTTGAAGGTCAGTTAGTTTTTATTGGAGTTACAATCTTTTATTACACAGTTAGTGAAGGTTTTTTAGGAAGGTCATTGGCTAAATTTATTACAGGTACAATAGTGGTAGATGAAAATGGTGAAAAGCCATCTTTTGTTGCTTTTTTTAAAAGAAGTTTATGCCGCTTAATTCCATTTGAAGCGTTTTCTTTTTTAGGTTCGGGGAGGGGTTGGCATGATTCTATTTCTGATACTTATGTTGTATATAAAAAAGCTTTAGCTGAAAATGTAAAAACGTTTCATGAGTTTAATCTAATTGGTGTTCAGGAAGTAGAGTCATAAATTATTTTCTCTAAATTATGAAACCAAGATTAGTCATTTTATCAGATTTATTTGGAGGAGAAAATCCCCAGTGGATAAAACGATATACAGATTTATTGGAGCCGAAATTTGATATCCAATATTATGATGTTCTTGAATTAGCTAATATTGATGCTTCTGATTTCAGAGAAATTAATATTCACAATCAGTTTCTAAATGGAGGAATTGATGCAGCAGTTGAAAATTTATTAAGACTTGAAAAAGAGAAAATAGCAGTTTTAGGTTTTAGTATTGGCGGTACAATTGCCTGGAAAGCTGCTTTAAAAGGATTGAATGTTTTTCATTTGGTTGCTGTTTCATCTACAAGAGTAAGGTATGAAACCAAATTCCCAAATTGTGAAATAAAATTATTTTTTGGAGAAAATGACCGCAATAAACCAAAATCCCAATGGTTTTCTGATTTGAAAATTCCATTTCAAATCTTAAAGAATCAAAATCACCAATTGTATTTAGAAAAAACACAGTTTTCTTTAATTTGTGCTGAATTTTAATTGATATACTTTGCTAATTGTAATTCAAAATCATGATTTTTGATTCTTTTGCAATTCTTCACGCAAAAAGTATATTTTTGTTATAGAAAAACATGTAGAATATTTATTTAAATCTAAAATCTACACTCTAAACTATTTACAAAGTGCTTTCAAAAAAAACAAAATACGGAATTAAAGCTTTAACATATTTGGCCAGACGCGAAAACAACGAGCCTGTACAAATTGCTGAAATTGCAAAAAGCGAACATATTTCGATTAAATTTCTGGAAAGTATTTTATTACTGCTGCGTAATTCCGGCTTTTTGGGTGCCAAAAAAGGAAAAGGCGGAGGTTATTATCTGATAAAAGATCCTAAGGATATCAGTATGGCAAAAGTGTACCGTATTCTTGAAGGGCCAATTGCATTGCTGCCTTGTGCGAGTCATAATTTTTATGAAAAATGTGATGATTGTGATGATGAAACAACCTGCGCGGCAAGACGTCTAATGACCGAAGTTCGTGACAACACGCTTAAGATACTGGAAAGTAATTCTTTGGCTGATATAGCATTTTAATTCTATTTGAACTAAAATAAAAAAGACCATTTCAAATTTCAGAAATGGTCTTTTTTTTATAATTATATTTTCATCTAAAAAACTAATTTATATCCTGCTAAAAAAAGCATTATTGCAATTGCATTTCTAAGAAATTGATCCGGAACTTTTCCACTCAGCATACTTCCTATAAAAATTCCCGGAAGCGATCCCAATAATAATTGCCCCAATAATATCAAATCCAGATTTCCCATTGACGCATGTCCAACTCCGGCAACTAATGTTAATGGAACAGCATGCGCAATTTCAGTTCCCACTAGGCGAGGGGTTGGTAATAAAGGATAAAGAAAAAATAGCGTAACAGTCCCCAAGGCGCCAGCGCCAATAGAAGTCAAAGTTACTGTTGCGCCTAGCAAAACACCAATTGCTATGGTTAGCATATTTTGAGTGGTGCTTTCGCTGTGAAATTTATCGCCGGCATGTTTCTGGGAAAATTTTAATATCTTCTGTTTAAATATAATAGCTACAGAAGTGAAGAGCAATGCCCAGCCTAAACTTTTCTTAATAACCTCATTCACAGTTTCAATATCTGTTTTAATACTATTTAATATCCATAAAGTTAACAACGCTGCCGGAACACTGCCTAAAGTTAACCATCCCGTAATGGACCAGTTGATGTTGCTTTTTTTGTTATGTACAAACACGCCTCCCATTTTGGTAAAAGCCGCATATAATAAATCGGTACCAACTGCTTTTGTTGGCGGAATACCAAAATATAATAAAATGGGAGTCATCAAAGATCCGCCTCCAACACCTGTCAGACCAACGACAAAACCAACCAATAAACCTGCAATAACAAGACCTATTTGAAAATCCATAAATAAAAGTTTGGCACAAAAATAGAAACAATTTTATAATTATCCTATAGAAATGGTAGGCTTTAAAAGTGCATTTTATTAAGAAAATAATTTTTAGTTGTATGTTGTTGAAATACAGTTAAATACGGCTTGTGTTGGAATTTAATTTATTTAACGACTTTTCTGTAAGCCTTCTTGTTTGATTTAAAGCGAATTAGAGTTGTAAAAAAATTATAATATTGTTTTGATATTTGGAAATAAGTAGTAATTTTGCCTTTCAATCTACTAACCCGATAGGGTAATAGATTTTATTAAGGATTATGGAAAAAGAATTAAAAATTAACAGTGTTGGTGTAAAATCGGAAGCATCACTAAAGCAAAAATTATGGGTTGCCATACCAGTTGCTTTATTGCTGGGCTTAATCGCTACATTAATATACAATCATCATGCTGAGTTTTCCTGGGATGGATTTATTGGTGGATTTAATCAGGAGTTTTTAATCTTTTTCTTTATTGGTGTTTTTGCACAATTAGTAGACGGTACTTTAGGAATGGGTTATGGAGCGACTTCTACCTCGTTCTTGTTAGCTTACGGAGTTCCTCCAGTTATCAGCAGTACAGGGGTTCACGTAGCAGAAATGTTTACTACAGGTGCATCTGCAATATCGCATCATAAGTTTGGAAATATAAATAAGAAGTTAGTTAGAAATTTATTGATTCCCGGAGTTTTAGGCTCAATAACAGGAGCTTATTTATTGTCTGATGTTATTGATGGTGATTTTATAAAGCCATTTATTGCAGTTTATATGATTGTTTTGGCAATAATAATTATTAGAAAAGCACTGGCAAAAAACATTATAAAAAAGAAAACAAAAAAATTAGGAATTCTTGCTACTTTTGGCGGATTTATGGATGCAGTTGGCGGAGGAGGCTGGGGGCCAATCGTAACATCTACTTTATTAGGAAGAGGAAGAAATCCGAGATATACAATTGGTTCTGTAAATGCAGCAGAATTTGCCGTTTCATTTGCAAGCGGAATTACATTTATGCTTTTTGGCGGAATTGAAGAATGGCAGATTATTATCGGACTGATTTTAGGAGGAGTAATGGCGGCGCCATTAGCAGCTTATCTGGTAAATAAAATAAAAAGAAAACCAATGATGGTGGCAGTAGGAGTTTTAATTATACTACTAAGTTTAAGAACATTATCTAAATTATTGTAATACATTCTTTTAGGAAGGAAAATAGAATATGAGTGCAAAAGATATAAATATATTATTAGATATAACAAAAGATTTTTCGCTTGAAGAAACCTTAGCTTTTCTGGCAAAGGAATTTCCGGGCAAAGTGACTTTTTCGACATCTTTTGGTCAGGAAGATCAGGTAATTACAGATTATATTGTAAAAAGTAATCAGGATATTACCATTTTTACTTTAGATACAGGAAGATTATTTCAGGAAACATATGATGTTTTTCACAAGACATTAAAAAAATATAAAAACCATATCGAGGTTTATTTTCCGGAAGCAGCAGCGGTTGAAAATTTACTAAAACAAAAAGGACCAAACAGCTTTTATGATTCGGTTGAGAATAGAAAAGAATGTTGTTTTATTCGAAAAGTAGTTCCATTAAGAAAAGCTTTGGCAGGAAACAAAGTTTGGATTACAGGTTTAAGAGCAGAACAATCTGAGAACAGAAACGATTTACAATTGTTTGAATACGATGGCGGTTTTGACATTATAAAATTCAATCCATTATTAAAATGGTCTTTGCAGGAAGTTGAAGACTATTTACAAGAGCATAACGTACCACAAAATGCTTTGCATAAAAAAGGTTTTGTAAGTATTGGATGTGCGCCTTGTACCAGAGCAATTTTTCCGGGTGAAGATATTAGAGCCGGAAGATGGTGGTGGGAATCGAGCCATAAAGAATGTGGTTTACATAGCGCGAAGAAAGAGTAGAGAAAATAGAATCAAGAAAATAGAACAAAGAATTAAGATAATAGATTAGAATAAAATAGAAGCGGAGAGCTTTAGATTTGAGAGAGAAACCTGAAACCTGAAACTTGAAACTTTTTTAAAACAAAAAACAAAAATGAGTTCAGTATTAAAAACAAATGCTTTAGAAAGTGAAGCGATATACATCTTTAGAGAAGTTGTTTCTCAGTTTGACAAACCGGTTTTACTTTTTTCAGGAGGAAAAGATTCTATAACATTAGTGCGTTTGGCACAGAAAGCTTTTTTTCCCGCAAAAATTCCGTTTCCACTTTTGCATGTTGATACGGGACATAATTTTCCTGAAACAATTGCTTTCAGAGATAAATTGGTTGAAGAATTAGGATTAGAGTTAATTGTTCGTAATGTTCAGGACGCCATTGACGAAGGGAAAGTAGTTGAAGAAACTGGGAAATATTCTAGTAGAAACAGTTTGCAGACAATTACACTTTTAGATGCAATCGAAGAATTCAAATTTGATGCTTGTATTGGTGGAGCGCGTCGTGATGAGGAAAAAGCAAGAGCTAAAGAGCGTATATTTTCAGTTCGTGATGATTTCGGTCAATGGGATGAAAAAAACCAACGTCCTGAATTGTTTGATATTTTAAATGGAAAAATTGAAAATGGTCAAAACGTTCGTGTTTTCCCAATTTCAAACTGGACAGAATTAGATGTTTGGAGTTATATCGAAAAAGAGCATATCGAAATTCCATCTATTTATTTTTCGCATAAAAGAAAAGTTTTCTTAAGAGATGGTATGATTTGGTCACATTCTCCTTTTGTATATCAGGAAGAAGATGAGGAAATTGAAGAAAGAATCGTTCGTTTCAGAACTGTAGGTGATATGAGTTGTACGGCAGCAGTTGATTCTTACGCAGCAACAATTGCTGAAGTAGTGGGTGAAATCAGATCTTCTACAATTTCAGAAAGAGGTGCCAGAATCGATGATAAACGTTCTGAAGCAGCAATGGAAAAAAGAAAACAACAAGGATATTTTTAATTGACAATTGTTAATTATCAATTATTAATTAAAAAGTAAGATTCAAAAAACATACAGATCATAAGTTTCATAAGAACCTGAAACTTGAAACCTGAAACAAAAATATTAGAATGGAAGTTTTAAAAATAGCAACAGCAGGAAGTGTAGATGATGGAAAAAGTACTTTAATTGGAAGATTATTGTACGATACAAAATCATTGACTACAGATAAAATCGAGGCAATCGAAAAAAGCAGTAAGCAAAAAGGATATGATTATCTTGATTTCTCATTGGCAACCGACGGATTGGTAGCAGAAAGAGAGCAGGGAATTACAATTGACGTAGCACATATTTATTTTTCGACTGCAAAGAAAAGTTACATTATTGCCGATACTCCAGGTCACGTAGAATATACAAGAAACATGGTTACAGGAGCTTCGACTTCTCAGGTTTCAATCATTTTAATTGATGCAAGAAAGGGAGTTATCGAGCAAACATACCGCCACTTTTTTATCAACAATCTATTGAGAGTTAAAGAAGTTATCGTGGCTATCAACAAAATGGATTTAGTAGATTATTCTGAAGAAGTTTTCAATAAAATCAAAGCTGATTTTCAGGCGCTAAATGCAAAAAGTACTTTCAAGGAACAAAATGTAAGTTACATTCCGTTAAGTGCTTTGACAGGAGATAATGTTGTAGATAAATTAGATGGAATGCCATGGTATACAGGGCAAACTGTTTTGGAACATTTAGAAGGATTACATTCTCATGATGTTTACGAAGCAGGAAAAGCACGTTTCCCGATTCAGACTGTTATTCGTCCAAAAACAGAAGAATACCATGATTTTAGAGGATATGCTGGTAAATTATACGGGAATTCAATTAAGGTTGGTGATGCTGTAACCGTTTTGCCTTCTTTAACAGAATCAAAAGTCACAAACATTCACTTTTTTGATAAGCAATTTGATGAGGCTTCTGCAGGTTCTTCGATTACAATCGAATTAGAAAATGATATCAATGTTACAAGAGGCGATATGATCGTAAAATCTGATGAGCTTCCAAAAATTGAAAAAGATATTGTAACCACTGTATGTTGGATGGACAGCAAAAAATTAGTTCCGGGAGCTAAATATTTTGTACAGCATAACACGAACAGAGTTTTAGCAAAAATTGAGAGCGTTACCAATACAATTGCGACTGATTATTCAGGAACTACGCCAGCTTCTCAATTAGCAATTAACGAAATTGGAGAAGTAAGTATCAAATTAAGCAAAGCATTATATTTTGATTCTTATAACGAAAATAAATCAAACGGTGCTTTTATTTTGATTGATGCCGTAACCAATACAACAGCAGGAGTAGGATTCATTCGCTAGTTGATAATTGATGGTTTTTAGTTGATAGTTTTTCTGCTAGCAAACCAACAACCAACAACTGACAACCAACAACTAAAAAGAAATGGAAAGTTTTAGAACAGAAATAGAAAATCCGATAGTTCAGAAAGAGATTATCGATTTAGAAAAAAAGATACACGCTTTTCGCGGAGGAACGATTGATGATGAGCGTTTTCGTAGTCTTCGTTTAGCGCGTGGAATTTACGGACAGCGTCAGGAAGGTGTTCAGATGATTCGTATCAAATTGCCTTATGGTAAAGTTACCAGCGAGCAATTAGTGCGTATTACTAAAGTTTCTGATGAATATTCTACAGGACGTTTGCACATTACAACACGTCAGGATATTCAGATTCACTACGTGAGTTTGGACAGAACCCCTGAACTTTGGGCAAATCTGGCTAAAGACGATATTACGTTGCGTGAGGCTTGTGGTAACACAGTTAGAAATATTACTGGAAGTGAGTTAGCAGGTGTAGATGTAAATGAGCCGTTTGACGTTACGCCTTACGCTCATGGAATGTTTCAGTATTTATTAAGAAACCCTATTTGTCAGGAAATGGGACGTAAATTTAAAATTTCATTCTCATCATCTGATGAAGATACGGCTTTGAGTTATTTACACGATTTAGGATTTATTCCAAAAATCAAAGACGGACAAAAAGGATTTAAAGTAGTTTTTGGTGGAGGTTTAGGTTCACAGCCAGCTCATGCCGAATTACTTTCAGAGTTTATTCCGGTAAACCAAATCATTCCAACAGCAGAAGGAATCATCCGAATTTTTGATCGTTACGGTGAGCGTGCGAAAAGAATGAAAGCACGTATGAAATTCTTAATCAAGGAAATTGGAAAAGATGTTTTCCTTGATTTGGTTGAAAAAGAGAAAAAAGCAATCGCTTTTGAAACATACGAAATTGATACAACAGATTTTGACGGACCAATTCCGGAACCATTATTAGCCGTTCCATCTGTTACTATTGAGGATACAGAAGCTTATGAAGCCTGGAAAAAATCGAATGTAATTGCTCAGAAACAAGCAGGTTATTGTGCTATTGGAATCAAAGTTTTATTAGGGGATTTTTATACCGATAAAGCCAGATTATTAGCAGATTTGATTAAAAATTATGCTGCAAATGAATTGCGTTTTTCATTGCGTCAAAATATTGTAATACGTCATGTAAAAGAAGAAAATTTACCTTTCTTTTATCAGGAATTGGCCAAATTGGACTTTGTTCATTTAGGTTATAATTCTACTGCAGACATTACAGCTTGCCCTGGTACTGACACTTGTAATTTGGGGATTGCAAGCAGTACCGGTATTGCAGAAGAACTTGAAAAAGTTATAAATGCAGAATATCCACAGTACAAAAACAACCGTGAAATTGAAATCAAAATCAGTGGTTGTATGAATGCTTGCGGGCAGCATAACATGTCTGCAATTGGTTTTCAGGGAATGTCAATCAACTCAGGAAAATTAGTAGCTCCGGCATTACAAGTTTTATTAGGCGGAGGAAGATTAGGAAATGGAGAAGGACGTTTTGCTGATAAAGTAATCAAAATTCCAAGCCGTAGAGGACCAGATGCTTTACGTACCATCTTAAATGATTTTGATGCGAATGCAAACGGCGAAAAATTCCTAAATTATTATGATGCAAAAGGAGAGAAATATTTCTATGAAATTTTAAAACCTTTCGCAGATGTGACCAATTTAACTGAAGCTGATTTTATTGACTGGGGTAACGCAGACAATTATGTAAAAGCAGTTGGAGTTGGAGAATGTGCCGGAGTTGTAATTGATTTGGTAGCTACCTTATTATTAGAAGCCAAAGATAAATTGACTTTCGCACAGGAATCATTCGACGAAGGAAAATGGTCTGATGCAATTTATCACGCTTATGCAGGATTTGTAAATGGTGCCAAAGCTATATTACTTTCGGAAAACCAAAAAACAAATAATCACGCAGGAATTATTGATTTGTTTGATACTGTTTTTATCACAACAGGTAAAATAGGATTGCCAACAACATTCAGAGAGTTGGTATATCAAATCAATACAAATGAACCAACTGAAGCATTTGCAAAACAATACATTCAGGAAGGAATTGCATTTTTTGCAATTATAGAAAAATACAGAGCACAAGAATTAGCAAATGCATAATATAAAACCAAAAGTAACTTTAGTCGGTGCCGGTCCCGGCGATCCGGAATTGCTTACGCTGAAAGGTGTAAAAGCATTGGCTGAAGCGAATGTGGTTTTGTATGACGCCTTGGCAAATGATGAAATATTAGCACATGCACCAAAGGATTCTATCAAAATTTTTGTTGGAAAACAAATTGGAAACCACGCTTACACGCAGGATCAAATTAATCAATTGATTGTTGATAATGCGTTGACCTATGGAAACGTAGTGCGTTTAAAAGGCGGTGACCCGTTTATTTTTGGACGTGGAAGTGAAGAAATAGAATTTGCAGAAAGTTTTGGAATCGAAACAGCTGTTGTTCCGGGAATTTCTTCAGTAGTTGCAGTTCCCGCAAGTCAGGGAATTTCAGTTACAAAAAGAGGTGTTTCTGAAAGTTTCTGGGCGATTACAGGTACAACTTCCGACAGAAGATTGTCTTCGGATGTAGCTTTGGCAGCGCAGTCATCAGCAACAGTAGTGATTTTGATGGGAATGCATAAATTATCTCAAATTATCGAATTGTTTCAAAAAGAAGACAAAGGCGATTTGCCTGTTGCGATTATTCAAAAAGGAACAACAACCGAGGAAAAAATAGGCGTTGGAACAGTAGACTCAATTTTAGAAATCGTAAAAGAGCAAAAATTAAGTTCGCCGGCAATTATTGTTCTCGGAGAAGTAGTTCGCGAAAGCAGCAAATTAAAGGGGTTTTACGAAGAATTTTTATCAAAAGAAATCGCAAGATAAGTTCCAGAGGAACGATTTATATTGTAGCGTCGGGTTTCAACCCAATAAACGTATAGAATTGAATTTATCAATTCGATAAAATATAAATCATCTAATTTTGGCTGGATGAAAATAAATTAAAATGGAACAAAACGAATTATATCCGATATTCTTAAAACTTCACAATCTCAATGTGCTGATTGTGGGTGGAGGAAATGTGGGATTAGAAAAGCTTTCTTTTTTACTGAAATCAAGTCCAAATGCCAATGTTGAGGTTGTAGCACCGGACTTTCATTTAGAAATTAAAGTGTTAGCAGAAAATCATCCTTCAATTAAATTGACGGAAGCGAAATTCAAAAAGAAAATGCTCAAAAAACGCCATATGGTAATCGCCTGCACTGATGATTTAGCAGTGAATAAAAGGGTTTACGATTTATCAAGAAAGCGTTATTTGATTTGTAATATTGCCGATACACCGGATTTGTGTGATTATTATTTAGGCGGAATCGTAACGAAAGGAAATGTAAAAATTGCCATTTCGACCAACGGGAAATCACCCACAACAGCAAAAAGGCTGCGGGAGTTTTTTGAAGAGGTAATTCCAGAGGATATCAACAGTATGGTTGAGAACCTCAATGAATACAGAAAAACTTTAAAAGGCGATTTTGAAGATAAGGTAAAAAAAATGAACGAAATTACCGCTTCATTAAAAAATAAAGAATAATAAAAAAACTCCGTAGGAGTGAAACATATTGTAGCGTCGGGTTTCAACCCGATGGTCGTATGATTATAGCGTCGGGTTTTAACCCGCTGATTATAGGAAAGAGTAAAAAAGCATTGAAAATAGAATAAATTATTCGTTTCTTTGTATTATTAAGAATGATTATAAACAACACCATAATGATTAAAACAGATATACTTATAATTGGAGCAGGACCAACAGGTTTATTTGCCGTTTTCGAGGCAGGGTTATTAAAATTAAAATGCCATATTTTAGATGCTTTGCCACAAGCAGGAGGACAACTTTCAGAGTTGTATCCTAAAAAACCTATTTATGACATTCCTGGCTTTCCGGAAGTTTTAGCAGGAGATTTAATTGATAACTTACAGGAACAAATTAAACAATTTGAACCGGGTTATACATTAGGAGAGCGTGCTGAAACAATCGAAAAACAAGAAGACGGAAGTTTTATCGTAACATCGAATAAAGGAAAGAAATTCCACGCACCTGTGATTGCTATTGCAGGAGGTTTAGGAAGTTTCGAACCACGTAAGCCACTTATTGAAGATATCGAGTTTTATGAAGATAAAGGAGTAAAATACTTCATCAAAAATCCGGAGAAATTCAGAGATAAAAGAGTGGTTATTGCAGGAGGAGGAGATTCAGCTTTAGACTGGAGTATTTTCCTTGCCAATGTAGCTTCAGAGGTAACTTTGATTCACCGTAGAAATGAATTCAGAGGCGCTTTGGACTCTGTAGAAAAAGTACAGGAATTAAAATCTGCAGGAAAAATTAAACTAATTACCCCTGCTGAAGTAATCGGAATCAACGGTGCTGAGCATGTTGAATCTTTGGATATCGAAGAAAACGGAGCACACCGTAAAATCGAAACCGATTATTTTATTCCACTTTTCGGATTGACTCCAAAATTAGGACCAATCGCGGACTGGGGATTAGAAATCGAGAAAAACGCAATTAAAGTAAACAACGCTTTAGATTACCAAACTAACATTCCGGGAATCTTTGCTATTGGAGATGTAAACACGTATCCTGGTAAATTAAAACTAATCCTTTGTGGTTTCCACGAAGCAACTTTAATGTGTCAGGCAGCGTATCAAATCATCAATCCGGGTAAAAAATATGTATTGAAATATACAACAGTTTCTGGTGTTGACGGTTTTGACGGAACTCGTAAAGAAGCTCCAAAAGCGGTTGTAAAAGCGATAGTTTAATTTTAGAAATGCTAAGATAGGGTCTAGCGACTAAGATTTATATACAAAAGCTCAAACTTTTTAGTTTGGGCTTTTTTGTTTTAGAATTAGTCTCTCAGAAGCTTTAATATAATTTGTATCTTTGGGTTAAATAAATTTTGATTATCATGAATTTAGAAGCAAGAAAGTATCAATTTATTCAGAAATTGGTTAATGTGGAAGATGAAAGTGTTTTAGAAAAACTGGAGTTAATATTGAAAGCAAATCAAGATGATTGGTTTGATGATATGTCAGAATCAGAAAAAGCTGAAATTCAAATAGGACTTGAACAAGCTAAAGAAGGGGAATTCACAGGACATGAAGATGTTATGAAAAGATTTTCGAAATGGCATTAAAAATTATTTGGACTTCACAAGCAGTCAATGGTTTTAATAAAGTTTTAGATTATCTGGAAGAAAACTGGACATTAAAAGAAATTTTGAATCTTGAAAAAAGTATCGAGCAGGTTTTTAATCAAATCAGGATAAATCCAGAACAGTTTCCAACATCACTAAGAAAAAAGTCTTTACATAAAGCAATTATTGATAAAAATAATTATCTGGTTTATAAATTAAATAAAGAATACAGAACTGTCGAAATAATTAATTTTAGAGGTACAAAACAAAAGCACAAACACTAAAAAGGTGCTGTAATAGTTATGAAAGCTCAAACTTTAAAAGTTTGGGCTTTTTTGTTGATGTTAATTTAAACTTACTGTATTATTAGCGAACTATCTTTACAACATCAATTTTGAAAGGAAAAAAATTTGACTGAGGTATTTTGAATAACAAAGATAAAATACTAACTTTAAGGAAGTATCAATATAATTATCTATTATGAACAATTGGAATGAAGAAGAATTACTAGAAGAAAAGTCTAAAATTGATAACGAAATGGCTGCGACAGATAATGAATTTTCAGATCATCAGGAAGTCATGGATACATTTCTAAGATGGGACAGAAGTTTTTAACCAACACTCATTTTGATCAATATAATAAACCCTTATCTTAGGGATTACAGACTAAAATTTTAAATCAAAGCTCAAACTGCTACTGTAGTTTGAGCTTTATTATTTAAAGGAACTTATGCTTAGAACCTCAGAATCTTAGTTGCTTAGAAAAGTTAAAAAAACACTTGCAAGTCGTAAGGCTATTTCATACCTTTGCGCCGTTCCTAATTTTATTGAAAGTTATCACGAAAGGCGGAGGGAAAGACCCAATGAAACCTTAGCAACCCTTTACCATAAAGAAGGTGCTACATTCTACTTAATGCTTTGGCATTCAAGATAGATAACACAAAATACATCACGTATTTCTCAAAAACTTTCCTGAAAAACTTACAATACAATTTTACTGAATCAATTTCAGTATCATGAGCGAATCATTGACGCATTTTTTGCAGTCATGGGTTCCCGCTTTCGCCTATATCTCTCCGTTTCACTGCGAGGATACCGGCTTAATCGGGGCTAATTAGCGTCAATAGTGAACTTTTGGAATTAGTGTAAATCAAAAAAGCCAAGCGTTAAACCCGACAGGTTTTTAAAAACCTGTCGGGTTTAAATGAGGAAATATAATTAAATAAAAAACTTAGCACCTTAGCGCCTTAGCGTCTCAGTAGCTAAAAGATAAAAAATATGTCAATAACAATTCAGGAAGCAATCAAAAAGAATATCCTAATCCTTGACGGGGCAATGGGAACCATGCTGCAGCGCTATAATTTCTCCGAAGAAGATTTTCGTGGAGAGCGTTTCAAAGATTTCCCGCATCCGTTAAAAGGAAACAACGATTTACTATCCATCACAGAGCCTCAGGCAATCCGTGATGTTCATGCTGCTTATTACGAAGCCGGCGCAGACATTGTAGAAACGAATACTTTTTCAGGAACGACAATCGGTATGGCCGATTATTTTCTGGAAGATCTGGTTTATGAATTAAACTACGAATCGGCTAAAATTGCCCGTGAAGTAGCGGATGAATTTACCGCTAAAAATCCAAACAAACCGCGTTTCGTTGCCGGTTCAATCGGACCGACAAACCGTACGGCAAGTATGTCTCCAGACGTAAACGATCCAGGTTACAGAGCCGTAACGTTTGATGATTTGCGTATTGCTTACAAACAACAAGTGGAAGCTTTAATGGATGGTGGATGCGATTTACTTTTGGTAGAAACCATTTTCGATACCTTAAATGCCAAAGCAGCACTTTTCGCTATTGAAGAAGTAAAAGAAGAACGTAATCTGGATATTCCAATCATGGTTTCAGGAACGATTACCGATGCTTCAGGAAGAACACTTTCAGGGCAAACAGTTGAAGCGTTTTTGATTTCAGTATCACATATTCCGTTATTAAGTGTTGGTTTCAACTGCGCTCTTGGAGCCGATTTGTTAAAACCGTATTTAAAAACATTATCTCAGCATACACAGTTCAATGTTTCAGCACACCCCAATGCAGGATTGCCAAACGCGTTCGGACAATATGATGAAACACCGGAACAAACACAGGCGTTAATCAAAGAATATTTAGACGATAATTTAATCAACATCATCGGTGGTTGTTGCGGAACAACTCCGGATCATATTCGATTAATTGCTGAAGTGGCGAAGGATTATAAGCCGAGAGTGGCGCCGGTTTTGGTATAAAGATTCTTGTAATTTAGCAGGTGCAATTGCATCGAATTGAAGATGATAAAAGAGGATATTAGATTAGATGAAAAAACAAATTGGAGAAAAGTCGTTATCTTTTTTGCATTAGTGGGTTTATTTATATTATCTATTTACTATCAAAAGAATGAAAGTGATAATTATGGGGATTCATTTAAAGGAGAATCTATAGCACTTTCAACTAGGTTTAAACATGGACGCAGGGTTACATATTTACAGTATTATTTTTATTTAGATAAAAAAATCATATCGAAGGTTCTTGTAAATAATAATGATAGTGCAGCTTTAAACAAATTTTATAAAGTGAAATATGATTTAAATAGTCCTGAAAAGGAAAATTATATTATTGTGAAGGAAAAGTTAAAACCTGATTCACTTACATTAGTTAAGGCAGGCTTTACCAAAACTAAATATTATATCTATGATGGCGGCGTAACATGTAAATATATAGAGAAGTCAAAATGGAAATGGTTTCGGAGGGAAAATGTTATTATGAAACCGAGTGCGTGAGGGATAGCAGTGAAAAACCCGCAGACCGATGCAGTGATAACGGAATTGGTCGAGGATTTGTAACGGATAGCCTCTGCTAGAGCGAGTTTCCAGCTCGTGCCCACAAAGAATAGTTTTAAATTTTCAATTGGAATGTGCACGAGCGTGACGCTCGCGCTAGCAAAAAAAAGTAAGTTCCGGAGGAACGATATATTTTGTAGCAACGGAATTTATTCCGTTGAAATAAAGAAGAGGTGAAAGGAGTTCCGTAGGAACGGCACATGTAGTTTCAATGATTTATTTTCGTGAAATCTCGGAAAAATTAAACGTCTTATAAAACCGAGTGCCGCGTGAGGGATAGAAGTGAAAAGCCCGCAGACCAATGCAGTGATAACGAAATTGATCGAGGACTTGCAACGGATAGCCCGGCCCTTGGGACACGCCCAGAAATGGAAACATAAATACCTGAAAGATTTTATAGATCTTTTAGAATTTGAAATATTAGAGTGAGATTGCTTCGTTCCTCGCAAAGACAAGCATGACGTTGAAGAAACAGTTCCAGAGGAACGAAAAATATTGTAGCGACGGAATTTATTCCGTTGAAAATTAAAAGAAAATGGCAGAAAAAAGAAGAGACCTTGTATTAGCAGGATTAGAACCGTTGATCATTACGCCCGAAAGTGTTTTTGTAAACGTTGGGGAACGTACGAATGTAACGGGTTCGCGAAAATTCCTCCGCTTAATTAAGGAAGAGAAATATGATGAGGCGCTTGATATTGCAAGACAACAAGTAGAAGGTGGAGCACAGATCATCGATATTAATATGGATGAAGGAATGCTTGATGGTGTTCAGGCAATGACAAAATTCCTGAATTTAATTGCATCAGAACCGGATATTTCGAGAGTGCCGATTATGATCGACAGTTCAAAATGGGAAATCATCGAAGCGGGTCTGAAAGTAGTACAAGGAAAAAGTGTTGTCAACTCGATTTCGTTGAAAGAAGGTGAAGAAGCCTTTATTCATCACGCCAAATTAATCAAACGTTACGGAGCAGCAGCAATTATTATGGCTTTTGACGAAGTAGGTCAGGCCGATAATTTTGACCGAAGAGTGGAGATTTGTCAGCGTTCGTATGATATTTTGGTTAACAAAGTGGGTTTCCCTCCACAGGATATTATTTTCGATTTAAATATTTTCCCCGTTGCAACTGGAATGGAAGAACATCGCTTAAATGCTTTAGACTTTTTTAGAGGTACAAAATGGGTTCGCGAAAACTTGCCTCACGCGCACATTAGCGGTGGAGTGAGTAACGTTTCGTTTTCTTTTAGAGGAAATGATCATGTTCGTGAAGCGATGCACTCGGTGTTTTTATACCACGCGATCAAGAATGGAATGACAATGGGAATCGTGAATCCAGAGATGCTTTCGATTTACGATGATATTCCGAAAGACTTATTAGAGCACGTAGAAGACGTAATTTTAGATAGACGCGACGATGCGACAGAGCGTCTTTTAGATTTTGCTGAGAACGTAAAAGGCGAAGTAAAAAGTGATGAAAAAGCGATTCAGGAATGGCGTTTGGGAACGGTTCAGGAAAGAATTACGCATTCATTAGTAAAAGGAGTTGATGCTTTTATTGAAGAAGATGTTGAAGAAGCTCGTTTGGCTGCAACCAAACCAATCGAAGTTATCGAAATCAATTTGATGACAGGAATGAATGTCGTTGGAGATTTATTTGGAAGCGGAAAAATGTTCCTGCCTCAGGTAGTAAAATCGGCACGTGTTATGAAAAAAGCCGTGGCGTATTTATTGCCATATATTGAAGCAAGCAAACAAGCGGGAGACAAACAAGGAAACGGAAAAATTTTAATGGCAACCGTAAAGGGAGACGTTCATGATATTGGTAAAAATATTGTTTCGGTAGTTTTGGCGTGTAACAATTATGAGATCGTCGATCTTGGTGTTATGGTGCCTCCGGAAAAAATTATTGCGGCTGCGATTGAACATAATGTTGATATTATCGGATTAAGCGGACTGATCACGCCTTCGCTTGATGAGATGGTATATCTGGCCAAAGAATTGGACAAACAAAATATTAAAATCCCGATTATGATTGGTGGGGCAACAACTTCTCGCGCGCATACTGCCGTGAAAATCGCTCCGCAGTATAGAGAAACTGTAATTCACGTAAACGATGCTTCGCGCGCCGTGACGGTTGCTGGAAATCTTTTAGATCATAACCGTAAGATATATGCAAGCGATATTCGTGCAGAATACGATGCGTTTAGAGAAACGTTTTTAAATCGTTCGAGAGATAAAAACTTCTTAAGTATTGAAGATGCGCGTAAAAACAAATTACAACTAGACTGGAGTGAATACACGCCAACGAAACCAAAAGTTATTGGTAAACAAATTGTTGAAGTTGAACTGGATGTTTTGGTTCCGTATATAGACTGGACTCCATTTTTTCAAACTTGGGAATTGCATGGAAAATATCCGGCCATTTTAACTGATGAGGTTGTGGGTGAACAAGCGACATCTGTTTTTGCGGATGCTCAGGAAATGCTGAAAGTAATTTTGGCAGAGAAAAAACTAAAAGCAAAAGGGATTTACGGAATTTTTCCTTGTAATCAGGTTGACGACGACGATATCGAATTGCGTGATGAAAACGGAAAAGTTTTAGAGAAGTTCTTAACGCTTCGTGTGCAGTCGCAAAAAACTAAAGGAGCCCCAAATATGGCTCTGGCAGACTTTATTTTGCCAAAGGAAAGCGGAATAACAGATTATATGGGAGCTTTCTGTGTAACAACTGGTTTTGGTGTAGACGAATGGGCAGCTGAATTTGAGGCGGCTTTAGATGATTATAATTCGATTATGGTGAAAGCACTTGCCGATCGTTTTGCAGAGGCTTTCGCCGAATATCTTCACGAAAAAGTACGTAAAGATTTTTGGGGTTATGATAAGGAAGAAGCTTTAACAAACGAAGAATTGATTAAAGAGAATTATAAAGGAATTCGTCCAGCACCGGGATATCCTGCTTGTCCGGATCACCTGGAAAAACCAACCATTTGGAAACTTTTAAATGTTGCTGAAGAAATTGGTGTAACGCTGACAGAAAGCATGGCAATGTGGCCGGCTTCATCCGTTTCAGGTTATTATTTCGGAAATCCGAAAAGTAAATATTTCGGCCTAGGAAAAATAAAAGAAGATCAGGTGGTAGATTACGCCAAACGACGCAATGTACCAACGGATTACGCAATGAAATGGTTAAATCCTAATATAGCAGACTAAAATTGGTTGATAGTTGATAGTTTTTGGTTGTTAGATATAGCACTTAAACTATCAACTGACAACAAACAACTATCAACCAAAAAAGAAATGGATTACAGTAAATTAGATGTTTGGGTTGAAGCTCGGAAGTTGGTAAACTTTTTATATGATTCTACCAAGTTGTTTCCTAAATATGAAATATTTGGTTTGACGAACCAAATGAGAAGAGCTGCTATTTCAATCCCTTCAAATATTGCTGAAGGTTGTGGACGACAGACATCAAAAGATACAATTCATTTCCTTCATATTTCAAGAGGATCATTATATGAACTGGAAACGCAATATTATCTGGCGTTTGATCAAAAATATATTGATGAAAATAACTTCAATATTGCTTTAGAACAAATTCAGACTTGCAAAAAGCTATTAAACGGATTTATTAACTATTATAAAAAAACAATGTAGTTGATGGTTGTGGGTTGTTAGTTGATGGTTTGCATCAGCAAAACTTAAACTTAAAACTAACAACAAGCAACCAAAAACTATCAACCAATAAAAAATGAAAGTAACAGAACATATAGAAAACGCCAAAGGAAAAACATTATTTTCATTCGAAATTATTCCGCCTCAAAAGGGGAAAAGCATTCAGGAATTATACGATAATATCGATCCGTTGATGGAATTTAAACCACCATTTATTGACGTAACGACTTCTCGTGAAGAGTATATTTATATCGATAAAGGCAACGGACTTTTAGACAAAAAATTAACTCGTATGCGTCCGGGAACGCTTGGAATTTGCGCTTCTATAAAACACAAATATAATGTTGATACCGTACCGCACCTGCTTTGCGGAGGTTTTACACAGGAAGAAACCGAGTATATGCTGGTAGATTGCCACTATTTGGGAATCAACAATGTAATGGCACTTCGCGGTGATGCTATGAAACATGAGCAGTCCTTCGTTCCTAAAGATGGAGGTAATCATTTTGCTGTCGATTTAGTGCGACAAATCAACGATTTGAATTGTGGGAAATATCTTCATGAAGTGATGGATATCGATAACAGAGCCGATTTTTGTATTGGTGTTGCAGGTTATCCGGAGAAACATTTAGAATCACCATCCTTACAGTCTGACTTGAGGAGATTAAAAGAAAAAGTAGATGCCGGTGCAGATTATGTAGTTACACAAATGTTTTTCGACAATGCTAAATACTTTGCTTTTGTAGAAAAAGCAAGGGAAATGGGTATTACGGTGCCAATTATTCCAGGAATTAAACCAATCGCGGTTCAAAAACACATGCAGATTCTGCCTCAGATTTTCCGTATCGATTTACCGGAAGATTTGATTCACGAAGTTGACAAATGCAAAAACAACGCTGAAATCAAACAAGTCGGAATAGAATGGGCGATTCAGCAGTCAAAAGAATTAAAAGAAGCCGGGGTTCCGTTTTTGCATTATTATTCAATGGGGAAATCGGAAAATATTCGCCAAATTGCGAGTCAGGTTTTTTAATGTCATTGCGAGGAACGAAGCAATCTCACGCTACATATATTTGCTAGTATGGTTGCTTCGTTCCTAGCAATAAAATGCAGCTTGGAATTTAATTTCAGAAGCTATTCCAGCTGTTCACTATATCTTTTATGGCGAACCCCGCCACAAAAGGATGCCGTTTCCATCTGGGCTAGGGCATCAGGAATTCTAATTTCAATTGGTTATAAATGTAAACATTATGAAACAAGAAGAATTACACGAAATTGCCTCCCAATTAAAACACCCAACCGGAGAGAAAGGAATAGAAATGGCCAACATGATGCATGAAACCAACATCAACATGACACGCCATTCGTTTCAAAATCTAAATATTTCAGCAGGAAATGTAATTCTGGAATTAGGTCACGGAAATGCAGGACATTTAGAATTTATATTCGAACAGGCTGAAAACCTGAAATATTACGGACTCGAAATGTCTGAATTAATGTTTCAGGAAGCACGCCAGATCAACCGAAATTTTGTTTCTCAAAAACAGGCTTTCTTTTCGGTTTATGACGGAAATGTAATTCCGTTTCAAGATCCTTTTTTCGACAAAATATTTACCGTAAACACCATTTATTTCTGGCAAGAACCAGAAAAATTGCTTTCAGAAATTTACAGGGTTTTAAAACCAAATGGAGTATTCTGCATCACTTTTGCAGAAGAAAGTTTCATGAAAACGCTTCCTTTTACACAATATGAATTTAAGCTTTACAGTAGTGAAAAAGTGGAGCAATTAGTCCAAAAGACACTTTTCAAAATGGTACACAAGGAAACTTTAACCGAAAAAGTAAAAACCAGAACAGGCGAATTGGTTGATCGGGATTTTACTACCATTGTTTTAGAAAAGTAACTTTTACTAAAAAATAGTTAGTCTAATTTCAAAATTGATATATAATGAATTCAGCTCTACAACATGATTTAAATAATTTTGAAAATATACTTGAAGAAGCTAAAAAACAAGGAATTGACTTTTTAAATAATCTTCAAGACATTCCAACTTCTAATAAAAACTCAATTGATTATGCCAGAGAATTAAACAAATTAGGTTTGGGATCTTTGGCTGCGTTAGAAGAGTTTAATGAAAGATTGGCCCCACTAATGGTAGCTTCTCCAGGACCACGATATTGGGGATTCGTAACGGGCGGTTCAACACCTGCATCTATAGTTGGTGATTGGCTGGCTTCAGTTTGCGATCAAAATACACAAGCTGTAAAAGGACAGGGTGGTACATCGGCATTAATTGAATTCGAAACAATAAATTTGCTTTTGCAGTTATTAGCACTTCCAAAATCATTTTTAGGAGGCTTTGTAACAGGAGCAACAATGTCGAATTTCACTTGTTTAGGAGTTGCCAGACAATGGCTTGGAAAACAGTTTGGTAAAGATTTTGCCAAGGATGGGATTTCAGCACCAATAAATATATTGACGGCAACACCACATTCCTCTTCTATAAAATCATTGGCAATGTTGGGTATTGGAAGCCAGAATTATACTGTAATTAAAACAATTGAAGGAAATCGTGAAGCAGTTGATGTAAATGATTTAGAGAAAAATATCGAAAGTTTAAACGGAAAACCTTTTATTTTAATTTCAAGTGCGGGGACAGTAAATACAGCCGATTTTGATGATTTTGAAGCTATCTCAAAACTTAAATCAAAATACAATTTCTGGTGGCATATTGATGCTGCTTTTGGAGGTTTTGCAGCTGTTTCGGGTAAATTTAAACATTTGGTTGAAGGTTGGGAAGGAGCAGACAGTATTACGATTGATTGTCATAAATGGCTAAATGTACCTTATGAAAATGCTTTTTATTTAGTAAAAGAACAACATACAGCTTTACAAATTGAAACTTTTCAGAACTCAAATGCACCTTACTTAGGGAATCCATTAGAGAATTTTAACTATCTGAATGTATTGCCAGAAAATTCAAGACGCTTAAGGGCATTGCCTGTTTGGTTTTCTTTATTGGCATATGGAAAAGAAGGTTTTCAGGATATAGTTGAAAATAATATTGAATTGGCTCAGCATTTTGGAAATGCTCTTATTGAAAATGATTTTTTTGAACTTCTGGCCCCAATTCGCCTGAATAATGTTTGTTTTACATTAAAAGGAGATCATAATCAGGAAAAAGTATCTCAATTTTTGACAAATATCAACGATACCGGAAAAGTATTTATGACACCAACTTTTTACAACAACCGAAAAGGAATCAGGGCATCATTTGTAAATTGGCGTACAACCGAAATGGATATTAAAATTGTAATTGACGAAATGAATTTGATATTCAAAGCTTTATAGTACATTTATCATCAATTGTAAATGAATTTGGAATGATACAAAAAACAAAATTTTGCATTTATCTATTTCTTTTAATTTTGTGTAATCAGGGATTTTCACAACAAAACGGTACAAAAATCTACCTGTGGGAAAATGGAGCTCCCGGTTTCGAAAACCGAAAAGATGAACCGGAACAAGCTCAGGACTGGTGGGTCAGAAATATTCATAATCCATCAATAACAGCATATTTGCCGGAGAAACCAAACGGAATGGCAGTGCTTATTTGTCCGGGAGGAGGACATGAAAATTTGGTTTTTAATTCAGAAGGAAAGGATGCCGCAGAATATTTAAATAGTATTGGAATAACTGCCTTTGTTTTAAAATACCGTCTGGCAAGAACAAAAGATTCTCCATATAAATTAGAAACTCACGTTAAGCAGGATGCCGAAAGAGCAATAAGGTTAATAAGAAGCAAGTCTGACGAATTTAAAATTGATGCCAGCCGAATTGGTGCTATGGGATTTTCGGCAGGTGGAGAAGTTGTCGCACTGATTGCTTATAATTCTAATAATGTTTTGAAAAATAGTTCGGATGCAATTGATAAGCTGAATTCACAGCCTAATTTTCAAATATTGGTTTATCCCGGACCATTGTTTATTCCGAAAGAAATTAAGGCTGATGCACCTGTTGCATTTTTAGTAGCCGCAAATGATGATTCGTGTTGTTCGGGACCAATAGTTGAATTACTTAACGGCTATCGAAAAGCGGATGTTCCTGTAGAAATGCATTTGTATTCTAAAGGCGGACATGCATTTAATATGGGAAAAAGAGCAAAGACAAATTCCCTGAAAACCTGGCCGCAAAGATTGACAGACTGGTTTGAAGATAATAATTATTTTGTGAAATAAGTTTCAAATAATTATGGTTATGATGGACTCTCCAATTACAATGAGCATTACTTCAGGGGCAGCATTTTTGCTTGGGTTTTTATTACTTGCTCATCTTAGAAGAGTTAATGTTGCAGCAAACAGCTATTTGGGGTTATTTGTCATTACGTTGGGTTTGGCGATGTTAGAAATACCGTTGTTCTATAAAAATTTTCATTTAGAACACCAAAATTTGTTTGAAATGATAGGGCTTTCCCGATTTCTTACAGCTCCCTTGCTTTATATCAGTATTCTCTATTTTACATCCATAAATAAAAAATTTAACAAAAAAATGTTATGGCATTTTTTGCCTTTTAGCATTTTTTTACTTTTCAGGCTTCTTTTTTTTATTACAGGAAAAAACATTGAATTTAATTATGAAACCGGCAGAATAGTATTTTTTGTTTTGCGAATTGCGTTGCCTCTCCAAGCTTTGATATATTGGATATTATCATTTATAAAACTACAAAAACACCTGAAAAAACTACATCAAATTTCATCTTCAACTGAAAAAAATGATCTGATCTGGCTAAAATATTTTTTACTGATTTTGGTGTTGATAATGCTAGTGTGGTTCAATCTCATATTTTTCAATCTAGAATCCTTAATTCAATTTACACCTTTCACCTATCTGCTAAGTGTCTTTTTTCTGGCGTATTTTTCCTTGCAGCAAAAAGAAATTTTTGATTTCAGCAAAAACGAATTAAATGAATTGTCATCCATTCAAATTTATAAAAAAGACAATCCAAAAAGAGTTTCCGGAAACAGACTGAATGAGCTGGATGAAAAATTAAAAGCGCTTATTGACTATGAAAAAATATATTTAGAGAATGATTTAAGCTTACCCAAATTAGCAAAAAAATTAGAAGCCAGCTGCAATGAAACTTCGTTTGTTATCAATGAATTGTATCAGGATAACTTCTATAATTTCATAAATCGATATCGCATTGAAGAAGCAAAAAGATTACTACTGTCTGATAAGTACAATCAATTAAACGTTTTGGGGATTGCTTATGAATCCGGCTTTAATTCGAAAACCACTTTTAATACCACTTTTAAAAAATATACCGGAATGTCTCCCACAGAGTTTGTAAAAACAAATGCTATTCTAGTAAAAAAAGAAGCTTAATTACGTTCGAAAGGGTACATCGGAACGTTTAGTTTTTGAGTAATATTCAAATTTGTGGAATATTAATTCAAATGACTATAACCATGTTAGAACAAACCTCTTTAGAAATTCCAAGTTCCATTGGAAAAAAATTTTTCACAACCTTAATTTTTGGACTTGAGTTTTCCGCTTTGTTATTATTGCTTGGAAATGGTGGAAATATACCCTGGTTTCCTCCATTTTTGGTTTTTTCCTTAATTGGAATTTCCATGGCAGCTGTTTTATTTTTTCCTCTGATTTGGCATTTTTTAGAAAAAAAGCAAAGAATCAATTCAGCGAAAATATATGGTTTTTTGTATAGCAGTATTCGATATTGCATTGCCTTTACTATTGCTGCTTTTGGCTGGAAGAAATTTTACGGGCTTCAGTTTATTGTACCATCAGAAATTGCAAGTATGCCAATGAATCAACAAACGGGCGAGTGGCTGACGTGGTTTTATTTTGGATATTCACATACTTTTGGAATCATAATAGCGCTCATACAAATAGTGGGAGGATATCTATTATTGTTTAGAAAGACCTTATTAATTGGAGCAATAATTCTATTTTCCTTACTCTTCAATCTGACTCTGATTAACATTTTTTATCAAATGAATGCTGGTGCATTGTTACAATCGGTGTTGCTGAGCATTGGGGTTTTGTTTTTGATTTTATTAGATTATAAAAAGCTTGTCGTGTTTTTTTTAAAGACAAAATCTAATTTGCCTTCACTAAACTTTAGAAGCAGAATTCTAAAAAACATACTTCGGATTTCTGCAATTGTATTGTCTTTATTATTTACCATTTATTTGAAGTCATTGGTAAAATAAAAGAGAAAAGCTTGTTTTAAAATTTTAAAACGAGCTTTTTTATCATCTGAAATATGAAAACCTATTTAGTGATTTCCCTAAATACAGCTTCCAGATTTTTATTTTTTTGGTTAAGCTGTAAAGTCTTTAATCCGTTATCGTGAGCAAAGTCAAAAACAGTCGGACGCATGTCTTTGTCAGCCAGGAAAGTTAATTCCCATAAACAATCATGTATGTTTATGTATGATTTTAAATGTGGAATTGCAGCAATTACCTGTTCTTCAATTTTATAATCAAATTCAACTTCGATTACTTGTTCCTTATCTGCAGAAATTAAATTGTCCAGTTTTTTATCAGCTACGATTTTTCCTTTGTCAATGATAATCACGCGGTCGCAAATTGCTTCTACTTCCTGCATGATGTGAGTCGATAAAAAAACGGTTTTGTCTTTTCCGACATTTTTAATCACATTTCGAATTTCCATCAATTGATTCGGATCTAAACCTGTTGTTGGTTCATCCAGAATTAACACATCAGGATTATGCAATAAGGCATTGGCCAATCCCACACGCTGACGGTATCCTTTCGATAACTGACTGATCTTTTTATGGCTTTCTGTAGATAATCCTGTCAATTGAATTACTTCTTCAATTCTTGATTTAGCCACTTTGTAAACATCGGCATTAAAAGCCAAATATTCACGGACATACAGATCCAGATATAATGGATTGTGTTCCGGTAAATAACCAATAGAACGCTGAACTTCTTTTGCATTTGTCATGACATCCTGACCATTTACAATAGCTGAACCTTCATCGGCAAGCAAATAAGTGGTCAAAATTTTCATCAAAGTAGATTTTCCGGCTCCGTTTGGTCCCAGAAATCCAACGATCTCCCCTTTTTGAATAGAGAATGAAACAGCATCTAATGCTTTTTGAGTTCCGTAACTTTTTGATATGTTGTTAACTTCTATTGACATGACTTATTGTTTGATGCAAAAGTAAACAGAAATAGTTTTGATTGCTACATTTTGACATTAAGAAAGCATGGAAAATAATTAAAAATTTTTGTGGCATCTTTATTGTTAAAGTAGTATTAAAATTTAACAACTTATAACTATGAAAAGAATTCTATTTATTCTTGCTATTATTGTAGCAAACGCTGCGAATGCTCAAAAAGGGTCGATTTTAGCAATGGGAAGCTTTACTTATCAGTCGCAAAATACTACAAACTCAGGTTTGGAAGACAAAACCAATTATTTTAGTTTTTCTCCAAAATCTGGATATCAATTTCATGAAAACTGGACAGCAGGTATTGACGCAGAATTTAGTAGGTCAAAACAAGAATACATGAACAATGCAGAGTATAAAACTGATACTTACGCAGTAGGTGGTTTTTTACGGTATTCTAAACCATTAAATCAAACTTTTTCTGCGTATGCAGATTTAGGGACTGGTTACCAAAACAGAAAAGAAAGAAGAAGCAATAGCGATGTGCCTTTCGATTATACAAATAAAGGAAATGGATTTTATATTACTGTTATACCGGCAATTTTGATTAATGTTGGTAATGGATTTGGTTTGAATTTTAATATTGGAGGCTTGGGGTACAGCTCTATTAATTATGATGGAGATAATGGCGACATAGATAGTTATGAAAATTTCAATTTTACTTTCGGACAAGGATTTTCTCTCGGGATTTCTAAAAATTTCTAATTAAAAATTTCAATTTAAAAAGCACTCCGGTTGGAGTGTTTTTTTTTGCAAAAAAACTTTTGAAAATAAAAGTTGTCGCTTAGCCTTGATAGAAGTGGTATCCTTTTTCTGGCTCCTTTAGCCGGGAAAAGATATAGCGGATAGCGGGAATACAGGTGTTTTGAAAACTAAAAACTTCTGCTTCAAAAAAAAATGCCAACTTAAGTGAAGTCGAAACAAAATCATAACTACAAGATTTTCGACTTCACCAGCTGGCATTAAAAAACAAAAATATTTAAAGAAAATTATAAACTCACGGCGTTTTCTACAGTAACTCTCATTTCCTGCGCGGCAGCTACCATTTCGATTAATGCTTTTTTGGTTTCATCCCAATGGCGGGTTTTCAAACCACAATCTGGATTTACCCACAACTGATCTACCGGAATAACTGAAGAAGCTTTTTCCAACAAACGCACCATTTCTTTGCTTGAGGGAACGCGTGGCGAGTGGATATCGTAAACTCCGGGACCGATTTCGTTTGGGTACTTAAAGTCGGCAAAAGCATCCAAAAGCTCCATTTGTGAACGAGAACATTCTATTGTGATTACATCGGCATCCATGTCGGCAATATTTTGGATGATGTCGTTGAATTCGCTGTAACACATGTGCGTGTGAATTTGTGTGTCGTCATTTACACCGGAAGCAGAAATTCGAAAAGCTTTTACAGCCCAATCCAGATAATTTGCCCATTCTTCTTTTCTTAAAGGCAAACCTTCGCGAATGGCAGGTTCATCAATCTGAATGATCTTGATACCGGCTTTTTCTAAATCGACCACTTCATCACGAATCGCCAGGGCAATCTGCGTACAGGTTTCAGAACGCGGCTGATCGTTACGTACAAACGACCATTGCAGGATTGTAACAGGGCCTGTCAACATTCCTTTTACCCATTTTGGAGTCAATGATTGTGCGTATTTGGACCATCTTACCGTCATTGGATTTGGTCTTGAAACGTCGCCATAAATAACCGGCGGTTTCACGCAACGGCTTCCGTAACTTTGAACCCAGCCATTTTTGGTAAATGTAAATCCGGACAATTGCTCTCCGAAATATTCCACCATATCGTTACGTTCGAATTCTCCGTGAACCAAAACATCGATTCCGGTTTCTTCCTGAAAACGAATCGTAGCTTCGGTTTCTTTTTCGATTAAATCGTTGTATTGCTCTGTTGTTAATTCTCCTTTTTTGAATTTCGCTCTCCAGCTTCTCACTTCAGCTGTTTGAGGGAAAGAACCAATTGTGGTTGTTGGAAATAAAGGAAGGTTTAAAGCTTCAATCTGGCTTTTTCTTCGGATAGCAAAAGTACTTTTACGTTTGTCATCAGAAGCAGAAATTCCGGAAACTCTTGCTTTAACTTTATTATTATGAATTAATTTTGAGGTTTTACGGTTTTCGTTAGCCAAAACATTTGCTTTGAAATCAACAGAACTTTCAAGGTTAACTTCGTTAGAAGCGAACTGTTTTAACAGCACAATTTCATTGATTTTTTGTTTTGCAAAAGCTAACCATTGCTTGATTTCTGGTGTTAATGTCTGATCATTTGTTTCTAAGTCCAAATCGCAGGGACTGTGAATTAAAGAGCAGGACGGAGCAACTAAAATCCTGTTTTCTCCTAATACAGCCGTTGCTTTTTGGATTAATTCTAACGATTTTGCGAAATCATTTTTCCAGATATTTCTTCCGTCAACCACTCCCAAAGAAAGATTTACATTTGGTTTTAATTGTCCGGATTCTAAAATATCGTCTAATTGAGACGGGCAGCGAACTAAATCTAAATGAAAAGTATGAACCGGTAAAGCCAATGCTGTAGCTAGATTTTCTCCGAAACAATCGAAATAATTCGCTAAAATGATTTTGATATTTGGGAAACGTTTGTTGATTTCGTTATACACTTTTGTGTAAGTATGACGCTCTTTATCGGTTAAATTCAAAGCTAAAAAAGGCTCATCTAACTGAATGTATTCCACGTTCTCAGCTTGTAGTTTTTCGAAAATTTCGAAGTAAACAGGAAGCAGTTTCTCGATTAGATCAATTCGGTGAAAACCTTCTTCTTTTTCTTTTCCTAAAAGCAAATAAGAAATTGGCCCAATTAAGACTGGTTTCGTGGCGATTCCTAAATCTTTTGCTTCTTTGAATTCATTGATTATTTTTTCAGAAAACAATTCAAATTTTTGGTTTTTGGTAAATTCAGGAACAATATAATGGTAGTTGGTATCGAACCATTTTGTCATTTCCATTGCCACAACGTCCTGTCCGTTTTTTTGCGCGCCTCTGGCCATTGCAAAATACAAGTCGAGGGATGAATTCGTTTTTGCAAATTCATGATAACGCTCCGGGATTGCTCCAACTGTCAGGGTCAAATCTAAAACCTGATCATAAAAAGAGAAATCATTTGACGGAATCAAATCAACTCCCGCTTCCGATTGTAATTTCCAGTTGGCAATACGAATTTGTTTTCCGGCATCGATAAGCTCATCCACAGAAATTTTTCCTGCCCAATATAATTCAGAGGCTTTTTTTAATTCTCTGTTGCTGCCAATTCTTGGGTAACCTAAATTATTTGTTTTCATTTTTGTTTCAGTATTTTTTACTGTACAAATTTATTGTATTGGTTTTTAATACTTATATTTGAGTGTTATTTAAGTGATTTAACTTTTAAATATTCTTTTTAGAAGATTATATTACTGATAAAATCTTTTAAAAGAACTTTTAGTCGTAAAAAATACTATGGAAAACTTAGATAAAACCGATTTATTGATTCTAAAATACCTTCAGGAGAACTCAAATATCAATACAAAAGACCTCGCCAGTAAATTATTTCTGACAGTAACGCCTGTTTATGAACGTATAAAAAGATTAGAACGTGACGGATATATAACGAAATACGTGGCTTTATTGGATAAACAAAAAATGAATCGCGGCATGACCGTTTTCTGCAATGTTCGTTTAAAAGAGCATGCAAAAAACGTAGGAAGCAATTTTGTAAAAGATATTGTGGCGCTTCCGGAAATTATAGAGTGTTATAATATTGCAGGCGATTACGATTTTATGCTTAAAATTTTAGTGAAAGATATGGCTAGTTATCAGGATTTTGTAATGAATAAATTATCAACAATTGAAAACATTGGAAATACCAATAGTATTTTTGTAATGGGAGAAATTAAGCACAGTACTGCGTTGGAGTTTTAAAGCATAAAAAATCATAAAATAAAATGTATTTTTGATTCTTCTAAATTAATGATAAAATGAAAAATGAAGGTTTTGAAATCTCAAATTATTTATTGGCATCAAAACAAAAGCGATTTTTAAACTTTATTATTGATGCGGTAATAAAGTTGATTTTCGTTAGATTAGCAATAAATTTTTTAAACATTTCAGAGGTTTCCAAACGAATAGATTCATTTGATATGATCGAACGCTATTTGTTTTGGAGCGTTATTAGTTTTGTGTATTATGGAATGACAGAAACATTTCTTTCCAGATCGACGGCCAAATATTTTACTAAAACAATTGTCGTGATGGAAGACGGTTCAAAACCAACCGTAATGACTATCTTGACCCGAACTTTATTACGTATTTTACCTTTCGAGCCATTAAGTTTTTTAAGAGGACGCACTTTGGGTCTGCATGATGAAAATTCTAGAACTTTTGTTGTTGTAAAATCTAAACTTGATGAGCAAATAAAAGAACATCTTGAATTAGTATCTCTGGAAAAGTCCTAAAATAAAATGTATTTTTGAGGCCTATAGATAATAATCTAAAATCACAAATCTAAAATAAGAAATGAACTGGGAACAACTATTATCACTAAAACGCCAAGGCGATACTAGCAAAAGATTACGTGCAGAACAAGATGACACCCGATTAGGTTTCGAGGTAGATTATGACCGAATCATATTTTCGGCTGCATTTCGCTCTTTGCAGGATAAGACACAGGTGATTCCGCTTTCAAAAACAGATTTTGTGCATACCAGATTAACGCATAGTCTTGAGGTTTCGGTGGTGGGACGTTCGCTAGGGCGTTTGGTTGGAAAAAAAATCATCGAAAAATATCCTTATCTAAAAGATGTTCACGGTTATCATATGAACGATTTTGGTGCGATTGTAGCAGCAGCATCCTTAGCGCATGATATTGGCAATCCTCCTTTTGGACATTCCGGCGAAAAAGCGATTGGAGAATATTTTTCAATCGGAAAAGGATTAAAATACAAAGATAAACTGACTGCTAAACAATGGCAGGATTTAATTGATTTTGAAGGAAATGCCAACGGATTTTCGGTATTAACAGCAAGTCGACCTGGGATTGAAGGCGGACTCCGAATTTCATATGCTACTTTAGGTGCTTTTATGAAATATCCAAAAGAAAGCTTGCCTAAAAAACCAACAAACAATATTGCCGATAAAAAATATGGTTTCTTTCAGACCGATAAATTATTCTTTGAGGAAGTCGCCAATGATATGGGAATGATTCCCAATAAATCTGATGGTGATATTGGATTCGAAAGACATCCTTTGGCCTATTTAGTTGAAGCTGCAGATGATATTTGCTATACGATTATCGATTTTGAAGATGGAATAAATTTAGGATTGGTTTCTGAAGATTATGCTTTAGAATATTTGATAAAATTGGTTAAAGACAATATTGGGGTTTCAAAATATAAAATGCTTGAAACCAAAGAAGACCGTATTAGTTATTTGCGCGCTTTAGCAATTGGAGCATTAATCAATGATGCTGTGGATGTTTTTATTGAAAATGAAGAAGCAATTCTGGCTGGAAATTTTCCTTTTCCTTTAACTGATAAAAGCAAATACAAAGCCCAGATGGACGATATTATCAAGTTGAGTGTCGAAAAAATCTATCAAAGCCGCGAAGTTATTGAGAAAGAAATTGTGGGTTATCAAATTATTCAGACTTTGCTCGATAAATTTATAACCGCTTTTAACAACAAATATGAAGGAACAGCATCCAATTATGATAAATTGATTTTAAAAATGCTGCCTGAAAAACATCATTTAGACAAAACCAATTTATATGAACGTTTGCTTCATATTTGTCATTACGTTTCACTTTTAACAGATGGAAATGCGCTGGAGTTATTTGAAACTATTAATGGAAAGAAAAATAATTAGTTAATTTATTGAAAAGCATATACAAGGCCTACGCCTAAAACCTGTTTCAATTGAACTTTAGGTCCTTCTGTGATTTGCATTTTGTTTCCAGTTGCAGGATCAATGCCATCTTTTTTAGATTTGATGTCATCATCATATACAATATGAACACCTATATTGGCTTTCACATAAGCATTCACGACAAGATCTATGCGTGTATCGTAATCAATATCTACGTTGCCAAATTTGTTGAGGTAATCAGTGTAAAGGTTAAGTCGGTTTTCAAAAAAGATATTTTTAAAGATTTCACTTTTCATATAACCCGTAAATAAAATACCAAATTCGGCTTTTACTTTTTCCCCTTCTTCTACTAATATTTTACTATCAGGATTTGTTGGATCTGTAATATAAATTGCTTTTTTAACACCAAATGCTCCTTGATTTGCCAGATACTGATCTAAAACCAAAGTTGTTTTCAATGTAATTGGGGAGAAATAGAAGGTTCTGTTTTTTTGTTTATTAGAATTTTCCGCTCCTGCTCCAAGGAAAATATAAGCCGGTGCAAATGGTTTAGAAATAGCAACATCCTTGTTAGGATAAGAATATCCATTTGTAAACTGGGTATTGAAATTAAATTTAGCTGAATAAAACCAATTTGAAGTTGTGTCTCTTCTGAAACCATAAGTAGAGTTGAACAACATTGCATCATCTGTTTTACGCAATTCAATTCCGTCCTGCTTGTTCATTCCATATTTTACAATAAGCTCATTGGCCCATTTATGATTGTCTTTGGTATATGTTCTTGTAAATTCACCTTTGAAGAGCCCTGAAATCGAACTTGTTCCCCCGGCACTCCAGTTTACGAAAGCAATTTCAGAAATATCAAAACCAAGTCTGTTTTTTTTGTCCCAATTAGAAGGGGGCGGAGGCAACTGACCAGGATCTAATGTAGTCCGGATAATACTCTGTGCAAAATTGTTTGTAGAAAATAAAAAAAGAAATAATAAGAAGGTTGGTCGCAATAATTTCATTAGATTAACTTTTGATTTTTTGGCTGTGCAAAATAATTATTTTGTATGGTTAGAAAAAAGATTTACCAAACTTTTAACGTCAATTTTGCACAAATGTTGCTGCTCAATTACTGTGCCATGTTCGATAAATGTATCCGGAATGCCTAAAACTTTTATTTTTTTTGTAAAATTATTTGCAGCTGCAAATTCTAGGATGCCACTTCCAAAACCTCCATTTATTGTACCGTCTTCAATCGTAAATATGGTATTGAAATTTGAAAAAATTTCATTCAATAATTTGGTATCTAATGGTTTAATAAAAGAGAAATCATAGTGAGCTATAGTTTTAGGATTGCCCAGTTCGTTTAAAGCAGTTATTACATTATTTCCAATTGTTCCTGTAGATAAAACAGCTGTCAAACTTCCGGTTTTTAAGCAATTTGCTCTTCCAATTTTAATTTCTTCATAACGTCCGAAATTTTCTATTCCCCAATTTGGTAAAATGCCCCGGCCCCGCGGATATCGAATCGCTATGGGATGATTTAGGCCTAACTGAGCTGTATATAAAATGTTTTGAAGTGCAATTTCATTGATAGGAGCATAGACAATCATATTCGGAATAGCCCGTAAATAAGCAATGTCAAAAACGCCATGATGTGTTGCGCCGTCTTCGCCTACAAGACCTGCTCTGTCTAAACAAAAAATAACAGGCAAATTTTGCAAAGCAACATCATGAATTACCTGATCGTAGGCACGCTGTAAAAAAGTTGAGTAGATGTTACAGTATACAATCATGCCTTGTGTCGCCATTCCTGCGGCAAGTGTCACTGCATGCTGTTCTGCAATACCAACGTCAAAAGCACGTTGGGGAATTTCATCCATCATGAATTTTAAAGAACTTCCTGATGGCATTGCCGGAGTGATTCCGATGATTTTTTGGTTCTTTCTGGCTAAATCTAAAACGGTTAAACCAAATACGTCCTGATATTTTGGAGGCAAATTTTCTTCCGATTTTAAATGAATTTCTCCAGTCAAAGCATCAAATTTGCCTGGGGCATGATACTTTACCTGATTTTCTTCGGCTTGCAGCAGGCCTTTTCCTTTAGTAGTGACAATATGAAGAAACTTTGGTCCTTTTATCTTTTTTAAACGATTAAGTTCTTTGATTAAATTTGGAAGATCATGCCCATCAATTGGTCCTGAATAATCAAAATTCAAAGATTTGATCATGTTGTTTTTCTTCGGATTTTTGCCTTCTTTTACGGCTGTAAGATATTGTTTTAGTGCTCCTACACTCGGATCAATTCCGATGGCATTATCATTAAGAATAACTAATAAATTAGCATCTGTAACTCCAGCGTGATTTAAGCCTTCAAATGCCATTCCGGATGCAATCGAAGCATCGCCAATTACTGCAATATGTTGTTTGTCGAAATCACCTTTTAATTTTGAGGCAATCGCCATTCCCAATGCAGCTGAAATGGATGTTGAAGAATGACCAACTCCAAAAGTATCGTAAACGCTTTCATCTCTTTTTGGGAATCCTGAAATCCCCCCAAGTTGTCTGTTGGTGTGAAAATTTTCTCTTCTTTCGGTCAAAATTTTATGAACGTAAGCCTGATGGCCTACATCCCAAACCAATAAATCTTCAGGAGTATTAAAAACATAATGTAAGGCAATTGTCAATTCAACAACACCTAAGCTGGCGCCCAAATGGCCTTCTTTTACAGAAACAATATCAATTATAAATTGACGTAGTTCCCGTGCAACTTCCGGAAGCTGTTCTTCAGAAAGTAAGCGCAAATCTGCGGGATTTAATATTTTCGAGAGTAATTTGCTTTTCATTATAAGATAAAAAGCAAATTTAGGGTTTTAAATTTAATTTTTTAAACCGAGATCTTATTGCAAGACAATTGGCAACGAATATTGCATTTTTATTTTTTTTCCATTTGATTCTCCGGGCTGCCATTTTGGGGATAAGCTTAAAACACGTATGATTTCTGTTTCAATAGCTTTGTCAATAGCAGGTTCAGATTGTATGTAAGACAAAGAGCCGTTTTTTTCTACAGCAAATGAGATTCTGATTTTAAGATTTTTGGTATAAGTGTTTTCTGGTGTTTTAAATTCATTTCCAAAATAGGTATAAAATGGGTCAATGCCTCCTGGAAATTCTGCATTTTTCTGCATGACCGCACCAACAAATGGTGAATCATCTTCTTTAACTTGCTTTGAAGATTGTTTTTTATCATTAATGGCTTCACCACAACTTATAGTAACTGGCTTAACAAATTTAACATGATCAATTTTAGGAGGTGGCGGCGAAGCAACATGGTCTGAAGAATTTTTAACCATGGGAGCTTCACCTACAACAATCGGCATGGCCTTAGAAGTGTCAGCTACAACTTCTACCTTATCAATCTTTGTCTTGTTGCCATTCTTATCAGCACAGCTAAATAGTGTTGTACCCATAGTAACGAACAAAGACAATAAAAACATTTTATGGTAACTTTTTTGTTTATATAAAATATGATTCGGAATTTCAATAGTAATGGTATCTAATTGTGTTTTTCTAAACCTTCCGCAAATTCTATTGTTTTGATTCTGAATAAAAAAATGCTGTATTTCATCAGATGGCATTGTCGTGAAATCAACAACAGTTTTAGAACAGTTTAAGCAAAAACGGCCGTTTTCCGTAGGAGTCATTTCATCCCAATTTTCATGACAAGGCTTTAGTATTGCTATTTTATATTTTCTTTCCATATTGCATTTCAAAATTTAAAAGTAATAAAAAATAAATACGAAAACAGTATTTTTGCAATTATGATAAATCCTTTCACCGACGAATATTTTATGAAGAAAGCTTTACAGGAAGCTGAAATGGCCTTTGAGAAAGGCGAAATTCCTGTAGGTGCCGTAATTGTGGTTGCGAATAAAGTAATAGCAAGCAGTCATAATTTAACCGAATTGCTAAATGATGTTACGGCCCATGCCGAAATGCAGTCGATAACCGCAGCAGCGAATTTTCTTGGCGGAAAATACCTGAAAGATTGTACTTTATATGTTACTCTTGAACCTTGCCAAATGTGTGCCGGAGCTTTGTATTGGAGTCAGATTTCAAAAATTGTTTTTGGTGCCCGTGACGAACAGCGCGGTTTTATGGTTATGGGAACAAAACTGCATCCAAAAACTACCGTCGTTTCTGGAATTATGGCTAATGAAGCGGCCGATTTAATGAAACGATTTTTTCTGGAAAGGAGAAAATAATTTTAGAATAAGCAAGTCATATAAAGACATATGAAAATCATAAATGAATTAAAACAGATTATATTATAAAACGTATTTTCTGAAAAACCTTTTTCTGAAAGAAGTATTTTTAAACTTATTGCTATTGAAAAAAGCAGAACAAGACAAAAATAGAATAGGATGCCGTTGATACTTAAACTACTGGAAAGTAGGTTGGTATAGTTTCTTGTCTTTGATTTTACGTCTGTTATCGATTTAAATAATAAGGAAGTTTCTATCTCGATATCACTGTCTTCAATGTATTCTTTTGTTGTTGAGAATGTAAATCCTTTTTGTGTAAAATAATGATAAGAAACTTTTTCTTTGGATTTTCCAGTAGTTTGAACACTATAGTGAGTTATTAAATCAGTGGTTTTTGAAACTGGTAAAACATAATAATCAATAAAAGCAATCAAAATAAAAAATGTTACTACACCAAAAAGATATATAATTACATTTTTATTTTTTACAATAAATTCATTTTCAACAGAATAATTATTTGATTGGTTTGCCATTTTTTATTATTAAAACATTGTGAAATATAATATTTTAATGATTCATTTTTCTAAACTTCAACAGAAAAATAAAATGCATTACGAGAAAATTCTTCTTAAATAAACGCAAAAAAACTTTACATTTACTGCAAATGTAATTTGCATTTTTCATAGTTATGGCTATAACTATGAAAAATGTTAAATTTCCTGATAATTTAAATTTATAACTCATTAACCTCCAATAAAGTGAAAGTAAAAGGATTAGTTTTCGTGTTTTGTGTGTGTTTTATTTTTCAATCCTGCAGTAGAAAATCAGCTGCCGATTTCAATTCCGATTTTTCACTCTTTAAAGAATATATAAACAGTTTTACTGGCGGAATCGTTTCTGCTGATTCTGATATACGGGTGGTTTTGGCTTTCGACAAAAAAGAATGGAAGGCCAATGAAGTTTTAGACAGCGATTTGTTTGATATTTCTCCGGATATTGATGGTAAAGTCGTGGCACTTTCTCCAAATACTATTGCTTTTATCCCAGAGAAAAAACTGAAATCCGGAACAGAATACCAGGTAACTTTAAATCTGGATAAACTGATTACACTTCCAAAAGAGAAAGAAAAAGAACTTTCTGATTTTAATTTTACAGTCAAAACTATCGGACAGGATTTTACTATAAATACTGCTGATATTCAATCGTACAGCAAAGAGTTTCAATACTTGAACTGCGTTCTGAAAACAGCCGATAATATTGATATTGAAACAGCAAAAAAATTAGTTGAAGCTAAACAAAGGGGAAATAATCTTAAAGTTAAATTTCAAAAAAGCTCAGGATTGGGTAAGGAATTCCACTTTATAATTGATAGTATTCAACGTTATTCAGAAGCAACAAATCTGGAAATCTTGTATGATGGCAGCGATTTTGATATTGATCAAAAAGGGCAAATAGATGTTCCGATTACAAGTATAAATGAATTTAAAGTAGTAAAAGTTGAAATACCTGAAGGGAATAATCAGTCGGTTTCGATTAATTTTTCAGAGCCTTTAGAAAAAGGACAGGATTTTAAGGGATTGGTTGCTATACAAAATACGAATAATTTAAAATTTTCTACACAGGGAAATGTTTTGAAAGTTTATTTCAATAATGAAAAACCAGTTGAGAAAATTATTCATGAAGCTGAAGTTACTGTACCGGCTGTTGATACAATTGGAGTTGAAGTTGATTCATCAGCTATTGTGGCTGACAGTGCTGCTGTGGATGTTGCTGTAGCAGAACCTGAAGTCCAGGAAGAAGAAGTTGAGGAATCAGAGCCGGAACAAGTAGTAAGTGGTGAATTACTACTTGAAATTTTTCAGGGAATTGAAAGCCAGTACGGCAAAAAAATGGATTCTAATTATAGTCAAAAAATCTCATTTGACCAGATAAAACCAAATGTTCGATTTATTAAAAACGGAACGATCCTGCCAAGCTCCAATAATTTAAAACTTAACTTTGAAGCAGTAAACTTAAGTGCTGTTGATGTAAAGGTTTATAAAATTTACAAGAACAATATTCTGCAGTTTCTCCAGTATAATGATTTAAATGGAAGTCAGAACCTTAAAAAAGTTGCTCAGCCTATTGCGAAAACAACACTGAATCTAAATGAAAGCAAACTGATAAATCCAGGTAAATGGAACACATTCGCTTTGGATTTATCTAAAATAATTACGCCTGAGCCAGGAGCAATTTACAGGGTAGAATTTGTTTATAAAAAGAAATATTCTTTATACAAATGCGAATCTTCAGACTCAGACCAAAATGAGGAAGAGGAGGAAGAAATTGATGAAAATGACGTAAACTACAGCGGTAATTCTTATGATGATTACTATTATGATGATTATGAATGGAGAGAGAGCCAGGATCCCTGTACTGGTTCTTATTATTACAATGCTAAAATTGCAACAAATATTCTGGCAACAGATTTGGGTGTGATTGCAAAAAGAGGCGAAAACAAATCGTATTTATTTGCCGTAAATAATATTGTAACAACAGAGCCTGTTTCAAAAGCAAAAGTTGACCTGTATAATTTCCAACAGCAAAAAATAGGTAGTGAAGCTACAAACAGTGAAGGTATTGCTTCTTTTCAACTTGATAAATTTGCTTATTTTGCTATAATTTCATTAGGAGACCAATCAACATACGTGAAATTGGATGACGGGCTTTCTTTATCGGTAAGTAATTTTGACGTTGCGGGTGAAACCCTGCAAAAAGGGATAAAAGGCTTTATTTATGGGGAGCGTGGTGTTTGGCGTCCTGGGGATAATTTGTATTTGTCTTTTATTTTGAATGATGCTTCAAACAAACTTCCAAAATCGCACCCGATTAAATTTAGATTGAATGATCCGAATGGAAAAACCGTTTATCAGACTGTTCAGAAAACAAACGAATTGAATCATTATGCCTTTACGGTTCCAACAAGCCAGGATGCGCCAACCGGAAACTGGGAAGCGTTAGTTAGCGTTGGAGGGGCTAAATTTTACAAAAGCATCAAAATCGAAACTATTAAGCCGAATCGTTTAAAAATCAAAAATAATTTCTCAAGAAAAACACTTTCGTCTTCCTATCCTAATACAACCAATCTTGAAGTGACCTGGCTTCATGGGGCTATTGCTAAAAATCTGAATGTAGAAATGCAGGCTAAGTTTTCTCAGCAAGCAACTACTTTTAAAGGATATGAAAAATTTAGTTTTGATGATTTAGTGCGTCAGTTCAGTACAGAAGAAATTAATGTTTTATCAGGAAAATTGAATGAAAACGGAAAAACATCGGTTAATATCCAGCCAAAATTACAAGGCCAGGCTCCGGGAATGCTTCGAGCTTCTTTTGTTACAAAGGTGTATGAAGAGGGAGGAGATTTTAGTACCGATGTAATTTCGACAACATATTCGCCTTATAAAACTTATGTCGGAATTAAATCACCAGAACCAAATAGATACGGAATGCTGGAAACCAGGACTAATAATCGTTTTGAAGTTGTTACGGTTGATGAAAACGGAAGGGCAAAAGCGGTTAAAAATCTTGAAGTAAGAATTTATAAAGTAGATTGGAGATGGTGGTGGGATTCTTCAAGCGATAATTTGTCGAATTATAATTCATCTAATGCGACTACATCTTACAAGTCTACTATAATCAATACCGATTCAAGTGGAAGAGGAAGTTTTCAGTTTGCATTAACTGATGAAGAATGGGGGCGCTATTTGATTCGTGTCGAGGATACAAACGCAGGTCATGCAACAGCATTAACTGTAAATATAGACTGGCCAATCTGGTCTGGAAAAACACGCAACAGGGATGCTTCAACGGCTAATATGTTAGTGTTTTCTACCGATAAAAAGAATTATGCTGTTGGAGAAAAAGCTCAGATTTCTTTCCCTTCAAGTGAAGGCGGACGCGCTTTGATTTCCATAGAAAACGGCTCAAAAGTGGTTCAGACGATTTGGGCAAAAACTCAAAAAGGAGAAACAAAAGTCGAAGTTCCAATTACTTCGGCAATGGCTCCAAATGTGTATTTTAATATTACCTTATTACAGCCTCATGCTTCAACTAAGAACGATTCCCCTATTAGGATGTACGGAATTGTTCCAATTGAAGTGGTGGATAAAAATACGATTCTGGCACCAACACTGTCAATGCCTGATGTTTTGAAACCCGAACAGAATTTTACAGTTAAAGTAGGAGAGAAGTCAGGTAAAGAAATGACGTATACCATTGCAGTGGTTGATGAAGGTTTACTGGATTTAACTCGTTTTAAAACACCTAATGCCTGGGATAGTTTTTATGTTCGTGAGGCTTTGGGCGTAAAAACCTGGGATATTTATGATGATGTAATTGGAGCTTATGGCGGAAAAATAAATCAGATCTTCAGTATTGGTGGAGATCAGGATTTAGGCGGCGGAAAGGCTAAAAAAGCAAATCGTTTTAAGCCAGTTGTTCTCTATTACGGTCCATTTAAATTAGAAAAAGGAGAAACCAAATCACATCAGTTAAAACTGCCAAAATATATTGGTTCTGTCCGAACTATGGTGGTTGCGGGAGACGCGAATACAAGTGCGTACGGAAGTGTTGAAAAAGCAACTCCGGTTAAAAGTCCGCTGATGGTTTTGGCAACATTGCCAAGAAAAATTTCGCCTTCAGAAAAAGTGACAATTCCGGTTACTGTTTTTGCAACGGAACATAATATCAAAAATGTTTCCATTCAGATAAAGACAAGCAACGGTTTAAAAGTGATTGGAAGTGCTGTTCAGAAATTAAGTTTTGCGCAACCCGATGAAAAAATGGCATATTTTAATTTGGTTGTAGGTTCTGCAACCGGAATTGCTAAAGTACAGGTTATTGCCACTTCAGGAAAAGAAAAATCGGTTTATGATGTCGAAATTGATATGACGAATCCAAATCCGGTTACAAATACTTTTACAGATGTGATTCTGCCTCCCAAAAGTACCAAAACAATTTCATGGAAAACCTTTGGAGTTTCAGGAAGCAATAAAGGGAGACTGGAAGTTTCGTCAATGCCAACAATGAATTTGAATGGAAGATTGCAATATCTTATTCAATATCCACATGGATGTGTGGAACAGACGACTTCTTCGGTTTTTCCACAATTATATTTAAATGATGTTGTTGATTTGGATGCCACGAGAAAAGGAATTATTCAAAAAAATATCACTGCCGGGATTACAAGATTAGGAAGTTTTCAATTACCAAACGGAGGAGTAGCTTACTGGCAAGGCAATACAATTGCAGATGATTGGGGAACTTCGTATGCCGGACATTTCCTTATTGAAGCAGAGAAAAAGGGCTATGTTTTGCCGATTAATTTCAAATCAAAATGGATTTCGTACCAACAACGCGAAGCCAAACAATGGCGTTTTGAACCAAAATACGGAAATGATTTAGCACAGGCTTACAGATTATATACTTTGGCTTTAGCCGGAAATGCTGATTTATCGTCAATGAACAGATTAAGAGAAACCAAAGGAATTTCAAACGAAAGTAAGCTTCGTTTAGCTGCTGCATATGTTTTGGCCGGACAAAAATCGGCCGGATTGAATTTGTTTTTACATAGCAAAATTGAAGACGAATCGAGTAATTATAATTATTACTATTATGGTTCAAGCGAGAGAAACAGAGCAATGGCTTTGGAAACTATGTTGCTTTTGGGGCAAAAACAAAAAGCATTTGCGATGGCTGCAAAATTAGCCAAACAAATGTCAAACAATCAATGGATGAGCACGCAGACAACGGCCTATTGTTTGTATGCAATGTCTAAATTTGCTGTTAGTAACGGTCCAAAAGGAATCAATATTCAGTTTACCAAGAATGGAAAAGGCGAGACAATTAAGACTCAAAAAACAGTTGCCGACAGAAGTTTGGTTGTGCAGACAGGTTCTAATAGCGTAACATTAAAAAACCTTAAAAACAATACAGTCTACGTTCGTGTTTTGAATACGGGAATATTGCCAATCGGTCAGGAGAGAGCAATTCAGAGTGATGTTTCGGCTTCTATTATTTTCAAAAACAGAAAAGGCGACGTTATTAATGTTTCTAAAATTAGTCAGGGAACAGAGTTTATTGCTGAGGTTACTATTAGAAACCAAAGAAATGAACATGTTGAAAATGTGGCATTGTCTCAAATTCTGCCTTCAGGTTTTGAAATTGTCAATACTCGTTTTACAGATTATGGAGATGCAACTAATAACATCGCAGACTATATCGATATTCGTGACGATCGAACTAATTTTTATTTTGGAATGAAAGCCGGAGAAACAAAAGTCTTCCGAATTTTATTGAATGCTTCTTATCTTGGGAATTATTATTTGCCAGGATTGCAATGTGAAGCCATGTATGATAATACTTTCTTAGCCAGAACAAAAGGATTTTGGGTTGAGGTGGTGAAATAAACGTATCCTAACAGGTTTCCAAAACCTGTTAGGTATTTATATTTAAGATTAAGGGTGCAAGAAAGATACCTAACAGGTTTTGGAAACCTGTTGGGATAGCCAAACGGACTAATAATAAATTAATAAACTGATAAAGTTGAAGAAGGATATTTTTGAAGAGGGAAAATATTATCATGTTTACAATAGAGGAAATAACAAAGAAAATATTTTTATTGAAGAAAAGAATTATAATTATTTTCTGGAAAAATTGAAGAAATATATTGTTCCAATCGCAGATATTTATGCTTATTGTTTACTTAAAAATCATTTTCATATAGTTTTACGCATTAAGGATAGAGAAGATATTCCGGAAAGATTCAAACAAAAAATTCATTTGCCATTTTCGAATTTATTTAATGCTTATTCTAAAAGTATTAACAAGGCATACGATAGGACCGGGAGCTTATTTCAAGAACATTTGCAACGTAATAGAATAGAAAACGAAAATTATTTAAAACAATTAATCATTTATGTTCATTTGAATCCCGTCAATCATAAATTTACTGAACACTTTGAAACTTATTTACATTCATCGTACCGTTCTTATTTATCAGATAAACAAAGTAGTATTGATAGAAAGTTTATTCTTGAATTATTTGATGGTTTGGAGAATTTTAAATCCTATCATGATGAAAAAAGAATTATATATGAAGGAGTACTTAATGATATAAGTTTAAGTGATGAATAAAATCCATTAAATACATAGCATGTTATCCTAACAGGTTTTCAAAACCTGTTAGGTATGATATCAAGAGCAATTGGATTTCTTAGTTGTTGTATTAAAAAGATACCTAACAGGTTTTTAAAAACCTGTTAGGATAAGAAAAGCCAAAATTACTTTGAAAAATAAATTAATAGCGTTTTCCCAACGCATTCTAAATTGGATAAAAAGGAATAAGATAAAATCAGCAATTGCATTTGTGTTTTTGCTGATTTATTATTTCTCCATACCACAAAATTTATTTCAGGAACCTTATTCCACGGTAATTGAAAGCAAGGAAGGAGAATTACTTGGTGCCAAAATAGCCGATGACGGACAATGGCGTTTTCCAGCTCAGGATAGCGTACCGGATAAATTCAAAAAATGTATTGTTTATTTTGAAGACGAATATTTTTATAAACATCCCGGATTTAATCCTGTTGCTATGGTAAATGCCATTAAACAAAACAGAAAAGCTGGAAAAGTGGTTCGGGGTGGAAGCACATTGACACAGCAGGTTATAAGATTATCCCGAAGAGGAAAAGGCAGGACTTATTTTGAAAAACTGATCGAAATTATTCTGGCAACCAGATTAGAATTGGGTTATTCTAAAAATGAAATTTTAGAAATGTATGCGGCTCATGCTCCTTTTGGAGGAAATGTCGTTGGTTTGGAAATGGCTTCCTGGAGATATTTTGGAGTACAGTCCAATCAGTTATCCTGGGCAGAGAATGCGACTTTGGCCGTTTTGCCAAATGCGCCAAGTTTGATTTACCCCGGCAAGAATCAAATGAAATTATTGAATAAACGCAACCGACTTTTATTGAAATTACATCAGGAAGGCATTATTGATAAACAGACTTATGAGCTTTCAGTAGAAGAACCATTACCGCAAAAACCTTATGATTTGCCTCAAATTTCGCCTCATTTATTGCAGCGTGTGGCAAAAAATGAAAAAGGAACCCGTGTAAAAACTACTATAGATTATGCTTTGCAGAATAGAGTGAATCAAATTGCAAAATATTATTACAATCAATACAGGCAGAATGAAGTAAATAATCTGGCAATTTTGGTTATTGATGTTTCGAATCGAAATGTAATGAGTTATGTTGGAAATGCTCCAACAGATAATGATCATCAAAAAGATGTCGATATTATTGATGCACCAAGAAGTACCGGAAGTATTCTAAAGCCGCTTTTATACGCCGGAATGTTAGACGACGGCGAATTACTGCCAAATACTTTAGTGGCTGATGTACCAACGCAAATAGCAGGTTATACACCTCAGAATTTTAATTTGACGTTTGACGGAGCTGTTCCGGCACATCGGGCATTGTCGCGTTCCCTGAATATTCCATCCGTTTTGATGCTTCAGGATTTTGGTGTAAATAAGTTTTATGAAGAATTGCAAAAATTTAAATTGAGAGATATTAATAAAACGCCGGATCATTACGGATTGTCCCTTATTTTGGGAGGTGCCGAAAGTAATTTATGGGATTTGTGCAGAACTTATGCGGGATTGTCTTCAACGGTGAATTATTATACCAAAAACCAAGAAAAGTATAGAACCAAGGAATTTGCAGAACTGAATTATAAAAACGATTTTGAAACCGATTTTGGTTCAGAAACCGATCAAAAGAACATAATTGGCGCCGGAGCAATTTGGTTAACCTATAACGCAATGGAAGAGGTAAACAGGCCGGAAGGGGATGAAGCTTGGAAGTTTTATGACAGCTCATTGAAAATAGCGTGGAAAACGGGAACCAGTTTCGGAAATAGAGATGCCTGGGCTATTGGTAGTAATTCAAAATATGTGGTTGGAATCTGGGTTGGAAATGCTACCGGAGAAGGAAGACCAACTTTAACAGGAGTTACAAGTGCGGCACCAATATTATTTGATGTCTTTAATTTATTGCCCAGACAAAGATGGTTTGAAACGCCTTATAAAGATTTAGAAAATGTTGAGGTTTGCCGTTTAAGCGGCTATTTGGCCAAAGAAGATTGTCCAAAAATAAAACAGTGGGTTTCTAAAAAAGGAAAATCTACTGTAGTTTGCCCGTATCATAAAAAAGTTCATTTGGATAAAGCAGAAAGATTTCAGGTCAATAGCAGTTGTGAAAGTGTTGATAATATCGTGACTAAAAGCTGGTTTGTTTTGCCTCCGGTAATGGCGTGGTATTACAAAAGCCAGCATATTGAGTATTTGCCTTTGCCTCCTTATAAAGAAGGTTGCGAAGGAATTCAATCTAAAACAATGGATTTTATTTATCCAAAAGCTAATAGCAAAATTTATTTGACAAAGAATTTTAACAGCGAAGTGCAGCCTGTAATTTTGAAAGTAGCCTATTCTGAAAGGGATAAAGAATTGTTTTGGTATGTCGATGATGTTTATAAAGCCACAACCAAAACGTTTCATGAATTGCCAATTACGCCAACTTCAGGAATACATTATATTACTGTTGTAGATGCTTTTGGGAATGAAATTAGAAGAAGAATTGAAATTGTGAGGGAATAACATTCTTATGAAAATGAGAGCCTAGCCCAGATAGAAGTGGAAATCCTTTTGTTTTTTTCTTTAAAAAATAAAAGATTGAAACGGATAGCTGGAAATTGCTCCTAATAAAAAAAAGCCATAAAAAAAACCGCCAGTCTTTCGAGAGGCGGTTTTGTTTTTATTCTGAAATAACATTTCCTTTTTTATCGTAGAAATGATATTCTAAGTACGTGTAAGCGTCACGAGGTATGATTTTCACCCATTTCTTATGCTCAAAAAACCATTTTGAACGTAAGGATGGAAAACCTTTACTGAGGTATGCAGCCACAAACGGATGTACATTAAGTACAACATTTTTGTGGGTTTTTAAAAGTCGGTCTAAATCCAGTGCGATTTTATCAATGATTAAAATTGGCGCTTCAATTTCGCCATTTTCATTGTTTGGATCTTCTTCTCTGGTTTTAATATTAACTTCTGGTCTTACGCGCTGTCTTGTAATCTGGACTAAACCAAATTTACTAGGCGGTAAGATTTTATGTTTTGCTTTATCGTCGCTCATTTCTTCTCGCAAGAAGTCGAACAAAACTTTCCTGTTTTCAGGATTAGACATATCGATAAAATCAATTACGATTATTCCGCCCATATCACGCAGACGAAGTTGTCGGGCAATTTCAGCGGCAGCAATCATATTCACTTCCATGGCGGTATCTTCCTGATTGGTCGCTTTATTAGAACGGTTTCCGCTGTTTACGTCTATAACGTGAAGAGCTTCAGTGTGTTCTATGATAAGATAAGCGCCTTTGCTCATCGAAACCGTTCTTCCAAATGAAGTTTTGATTTGTCTCTCTATATTGTATTTCTCAAAAATCGGAGTGTCGTTTGATTGATAAAACTTCACAATTGATTGTTTTGAAGGTGCAATCTCTTGCAGATAATCCTTCGTTTGATGGTACAACTCTTCATCATCTATCTGAATACCACTAAAGGTATCGTTAAAAACATCTCTTAATATCGAAGAAGCTCTATTGAGTTCTCCTAATACCTTGGATGGATGATGAGCAGTTGGTAATTTTTTACACATTGCAGTCCATCTGCCAAGCAGGTTCTGCAAATCTTTTTCTAATTCGGCTGTATTTTTGCCTTCGGCTACTGTGCGAACAATAACACCAAATCCTTTAGGTTTGATCGATAATACAAGTTTTTTTAGACGATCCTTTTCCTTTTTGTCTTCTATTTTTTGTGAAATAGAAACACGGTCAGAAAACGGGACGAGAACAATAAATCTTCCTGCCAATGAAAGCTCAGCGCTTATTCTTGGGCCTTTGGTAGATATAGGTTCTTTTACAACTTGTACTAAGACAGATTGATTGGCACTTAAAATATCAGTAATGATGCCATCTTTGTCAATCTCTTTTTCAAACTGAAAGGTCTTTAGGGAGAAATCTTTTAATTTACCTGCGCTTACAAGTTTTATGAATTTCAGTTGGGAAGCTAAGTTTGGTCCTAAGTCGTGATAATGTAAAAAAGCATCTTTTTCGAAGCCTACATTTACAAAAGCAGCATTAAGTCCGGCAACTGGTTTTCTGATTTTGGCAATAAAAATATCACCAACCTGAAAGTTGCTTTTCTCTTCTTCCTTGTGTAATTCAATTAGTTTTCCATCTTTTAATAAGGCAAAATCTACGAAATCTGAACTTGATCGAATAATTAATTCTTTATTCATTTGTAAATTTTTATCCGTGAATTGGTTGTTAGTTGTTTGTTGTCAGTTGTTGGTAAAACCATCAACCAAAAAATCAACCATCAACTTCTACAAGGATGGATTAAACAATATTTTTAACAGGTATTGAACCCGGGGAAAAGAAGATTAATAGAGAATAGAACAAAGAGCATAGATTTTACATCTATATTCTATTTTCTTTACTCTTTTATCTTTTTTCAATTTCAATGAACGTTTAAAAAGAAAAAAGTAGTTTAAAACTACTTTTTCTTTTTGTGACGGTTAGCTCTCGCTCTTTTCTTTCTTTTGTGAGTAGCTACCTTATGTCTCTTTCTTTTTTTACCACTTGGCATATCGTATCGATTTTATGATTAATTAATAGTATTATTTTGCTTCGTTATTTGTTTTAACCCCTTCTACAAAAACTTTTGCAGGTTTAAAAGCAGGAATATTGTGTGCAGGAATTTTGATTGTGGTATTTTTAGAAATGTTTCTTCCTGTTTTTTCAGCTCTTGTTTTTACGATGAAACTTCCGAAACCTCTTAGGTAAACATTGTCACCAGTTTCTAAAGAAGTTTTAACTTCTTCCATAAAAGTTTCTACTGTTGCTTGAACGTCTCCTTTTTCAAGACCTAGTTTTTCTGAAATCTTTGCTACGATATCTGCTTTCGTCATTTTCTTCCTGTTTTTATTTTATAAATGATGTACTATTTTTTTGAGTTTGCAAATATAGGAATTAAAAAAATAATTAATCAAGCTAATTCGTTAAATTTTAATTACATAAACATTTACTTTTGCATTCTAAGTATTTTACAATGAGATTTCATAACCTGTTGATAAATTGGTATTTACAAAACAAACGCGATTTGCCGTGGCGAAATACTATCAATCCCTATCATATTTGGCTTTCAGAAATTATGCTGCAACAGACAAGAGTAGCGCAGGGAATGCCCTATTTTTTTTCTTTTACTGAGGAATTTCCTACTGTGTTTGATTTAGCAAATGCCGATGAAGAGAAAGTTTTAAAACTTTGGCAGGGATTAGGATATTATTCCAGAGCCCGGAATTTACATAAAACAGCTCAATACATTGCTAATGATTTAAATGGAGTGTTTCCGGCTACTTATAATGATTTATTAAAATTAAAAGGAGTTGGCGAGTATACAGCCGCCGCAATTGCTTCTTTTTCTTATAATGAGGCTGTTCCTGTTGTTGATGGAAATGTCTTCAGGGTTCTTTCCCGTTATTTTGATATCGAATCTGATATAGCTTTGCCTGCGACTAAAAAAGAATTTACTGCCCTTGCTTTGGAATTGATGCCAAAAGACGATCCTGCAATTTTCAATCAGGCAATAATGGAATTTGGTGCTTTGCAATGTGTGCCCAAAAATCCAAATTGTGCTGTTTGTGTATTTAATGAAAGCTGTCTGGCTCTGAAAAAAAAGAAAGTTGATGTGTTGCCTGTAAAGTCTAAAAAATTAAAAGTCACCAATCGGTTTTTTAATTACCTGATTTTAGAAGATGTTTTAGGGAATACTTTAATTCAAAAACGTACTTCAAAAGGTATTTGGCATAATCTATATGAATTCCCTTTAGTTGAAACAGATGAAATTGTCGATTTTGATTTTATTTCGAAAACAATTCAGCATGGCATCTTTTCTTCTTATACTATTAAAGGTGTGGAGGAATGTTCACATGCAACAGTAATCCATAAACTTTCCCATCAGCATTTGCACATTCAGTTTTGGAAAGTAAAAATTAACGAATTGATTCATAATGGATTGAATTATAATGAATTAAAAGCATTTCCTTTCCCAATTGTTATTTATAATTTTATTGAAAAGGAAGAAGTAAGTCGTTAAAAAAAAGTATCTTTGATACAACAAATGTTATATCATGAACGGAACATTAAACAAAGTGATGTTGATAGGCCATTTGGGCGACGATGTTAAAATGCATTATTTTGACGGAGGTAATTGCATCGGCCGTTTTCAGTTGGCAACAAACGAAGTGTATATCAATAAAACTACAAACGAAAAAATTACCTCTACAGAGTGGCATAATTTGGTGGTGCGCAATAAAGCCGCTGAAATCTGTGAAAAATATTTGTCCAAAGGGGACAAAATATATGTTGAAGGCCGTATAAAATCCAGACAATGGCAGGCTGAAGACGGAACTACAAAATATACTACCGAGATCCAGGTAACCGAGTTTACTTTTCTGACAACAAAAAAGGAAACAGATAACAAACAGCATCAGGCTTCAGAATCACCAAAAAACACTAACTTTGGAAATCCTAATGAGGGCTTACCTATCAACGATTTGCCTTTTTGATTGTTTAACTAATTTTTTTTAATTTGGACCCGGAGCCCAGTTTATTTTTTGCAGCAACAGACACTAATTTAATTATTGGTTTTGTTGGAATATTTATTTTAATTTTTTTATCAGCGATTGTTTCAGGTGCTGAAGTAGCCTTTTTTTCCTTGTCTCAAAAGGATATTGATGATACGCTGCAAGAGAATAATCCGAAAGGAAAAATAATTTCAAATCTTTTGGATAAACCCAAAAAACTCTTAGCGACATTATTGGTAGCCAATAATTTTTTAAATATTGGTGTAGTGATCCTCTTTTCATTTATCGGCAGAAATATTTTTGAGAACATTAATTCTGCTTCATTAAAATTTATTTTAGAAGTAATTGTTGTTACTTTTTTGATTTTACTTTTTGGAGAGGTTCTTCCTAAAGTGTATGCCAGCCGAAATAATATAAAATTTGCCAAACGGGTAGCCTATCCAATTGCTTTTTTGAATAAATTACTTTCTCCGGTAAGTTTGCCAATGCGTGCAGTTACTTTATATTTGTATAATAAATTAGGGAAGCAAAAAACCAATTTTTCGGTTGATCAGCTTTCACAGGCATTAGAACTTACAGATTCTGAGGGAACATCAAGTGAAGAACAAAAAATATTAGAAGGCATTGTTTCTTTTGGGAATACAGATACCAGACAGGTAATGAGTCCCAGGATTGATATCTTTGGTTTAGAAATATCAGAATCTTTTAAAGCGATTTATCCAAAAATCATAGAGAAAGGATTTTCAAGAATTCCTGTTTATCGTGATAACATTGACCAGATTGAAGGTGTTTTATTTGTTAAAGATTTATTGCCACATATTGATAAAGAGGAGTTTGACTGGACCTCATTAATCAGAAAAGCTTTTTTTGTTCCTGAGAATAAAAAGCTGGATAATCTCCTTAAAGATTTTCAGACTTTGAAAAGTCATCTGGCTATTGTAGTCGATGAGTATGGAGGAACATCAGGTTTGGTTTCATTAGAAGATGTAATTGAAGAAATCGTAGGGGATATAAGTGACGAATTTGATGATGAATATCTGAATTTTTCTCAAATTGACGACAAAAATTATCTTTTTGAAGGGAAAATAAATATGAAAGATTTCTATAGGATTATAGATGTCGATGAAGATGTTTTCGAATCCCATAAAGGAGAAGCAGAAACTTTGGCGGGTTTTATTCTTGAAATTCTCGGTAATTTCCCTAAAAAAGATCAAAAAATAACGTTTGAAAACTGTGTTTTTACCATAGAAGCAGTTGATAAAAAACGGGTTAAACAAATAAAAGTAACAATTGAATAACGATGTTGAAAAAAATAATTTTCCTGGCTACAGTTTCTCTGCTATTAATTCTCTGCAGTTGTAAGGATGAAGTACTTCCCAAGCCTGCTGGTTTTTTGCGTCTGGATTATCCGGAAGCTAAATATGTGAATTTTCAAAATCCATGTCCCTTTTCTTTCGAAATGAACGAAACTGCAGTAATAAAAGGAGAAAAAGAGTGTGGTTTTGCCATTACATATCCCAAGATGAAAGCTACTATTTATCTGACTTACAAGCCTGTAAATAATAATATAGATGAACTTTTGAGAGATGCCCAAAAATTGACTTATGAGCATGTTATCAAGGCAGATGATATATTGGAACAGCCCTATTTAAACCCTGAAAAAAAGGTTTATGGAATGTTTTATCAGGTGAACGGAAATGCTGCTACAAACTCGCAATTTTATGCGACTGACAGTACCAGGCATTTTATTACAGGATCAGTCTATTTTTATACCAAACCTAATTTTGATTCGGTTATGCCGGCAGCAAGTTATATCAAAAATGATATGCAGCGATTGATGGAAACTTTAAAATGGAAATAAAACGAACAAGAAGTTCAATTAAAGCCTCTTGTTTTTTAAGATGGAATATTAATTTAAGATGAAAATGCTTCGTTCATAAATTGCTCCAGTCCTGCTGCTTCAAGTATTTCAATTGAGAATTCTCCAAATCGTTTTGGAAGCCAAATAATTCTGACTCCACTTGGTGAGTTAAGGGTTTCTCGTGATAAAGCATTTCCATTTTCGTCCTCTGGTTGAACACCTGATGCTACTAATTCATCAAAAGCTGTTTCAATGTCAGTAGTAGAATAGCAATGGCGGTAAATAGTTCCTTCGCCTTTGGTGTCTAAAAGATTTTTTAAATTTCCGGAAAAAGGCTCAACAAGCATAAACCGCTCCTGGCCAATCTTAACAATAGCATATGTGACATTAAGTTCTCCTCTTTCCCAAGTGAATTTTTTTGAGATTTCAGCACCAAGTATTTTTGCATAATAGCTGCAGGCTGATTCGAGGTCTTTAACTAAAATGTCTATATGACTAAATTTAAGTTCCATTTTGTATGTTAGTAGATTGAGGTGACTTTTTGAAACATGTTTAAAAAAAAGACAGTAGTAAACCAAATAATTTACTACTGTCGAAATGTATTTTATTTTCGGTATGTTTTTTTTTAGGATTATAAGATCACTTTATTACGATTTTATATTCGAAACTTTATAAGTCTTTCCGTCCCCGGCTGACTGAACAACTTTCGTTAAAGATTCAGGATTTTGAACCGTTTTGTCAAATGTAACAGTAGCCAATTTTTTATCAAAATCAACAGTTGCTTTTTCTACACCATCTAAATCAGATAATTCCTCCTCAATTGTTTTGGCGCATCCAACCGCACAAGTCATGCCTTCGATATTAAAACTTGCAGTCTGAACATTTTCAGGAGCGATTGCTTTGTGCTCTTTTACAGCTGTTTTTTCGTTTTTTATGTTAGCCAGATTTTTATCTTCTTCTTTTTTGCAGCTTACCAATACTAAACCTGCAAGTGCTAATGTGGCTATTATTTTTGTGAATTTCATCTTTGTGATTTTTTATTTATCAATATGTGCTTCTTGCAAAATTAATAAAAAACAGAAGGTCAGTTCATAAAATTATTACAAATTTGTATCAAAATTCGATTTATGGATGCAAAACAATTAAAGTGGTTTTATTTATTCCTGCTTTCGCTAATTTGGGGAAGCTCTTTTATTTTAATCAAGAGAGGACTTGTTGGATTGACGGCTATTCAGGTGGGTTCACTCCGAATTATTTTTGCTGCTTTGTTTTTACTTATTATTGGATTTTCAAGTTTAAAGAAAATCTCTCTTCGTCAATGGAAATTTGTTGCTTTGACATCCGTTTTTGGAACTTTTATTCCTGCTTTCTTTTTTGCTATTGCCGAAACTGAAGTTGATAGTTCAATAGTGGCTATTTTAAATTCTCTCACGCCCTTAAATACTCTGGTTTTAGGAATAATCTTTTTTGGAATTCAGTTTCAAAAACGACAGGTCATTGGAGTTTTTATTGGTCTTATTGGCTGTTTGTTATTGGTATTGAATGGTGCTTCTGGAAATTCGGGACAAAACTATTATTACCTTATTTTGGTCGTCATCGCATCGCTTTGTTATGCTATTAATGTAAATCTGATCAAAAAGTATTTATCTGATTTAAATTCATTAAGCATTACAACAGGAAATTTTGCGGTATTGCTTTTGCCGGCTTTAATCATTTTAAGCACAACCGATTTTACGCAAAAAACTAATATTGCTGCAACACAGCATTCTCTTTTATTTGTAATGATTTTGGGGGTGTTAGGTACCGGGATTGCGAATGTCTTGTTTTTTAAACTAATTCAGATGTCTTCACCTGTGTTCGCCACATCAGTAACCTATATAATTCCTATAGTGGCCTTTTTCTGGGGATTATTAGACAACGAAATGCTGACACCAATTCAGTTTTTTGGCGCATTTGTTATTTTGATTGGAGTTTATTTATCGGCTAAAAAGTAGATATTTAACTTTTCTATTCTGAACAAATAATATAAAAAAGAAAGGCTGTCTATGATGACAGCCTTTCTTTTTTATAAAAAATAAGTTTATTTGAAGTCAGCTTCAGTAACCCCTTCATTGATTTTAATATCGGACATTTTAATATCTAATTCAAAACCTGCATTTTGTATTAAGTTAAAAGGAACTTTTACACCTTTTACTTCTTTGTAATCATTAAAGTATGTTGTTTGTGTAGTTGATTGTCCGCTTTGTTCTTTCACTTTGGTTTCTGCTAGTTTTAAACCTGTTTTTACATCATAAAAGTAAATCGTTTTCCCGTCCTTTATTGAGTAAGCGTCATTACCGTTTATTTTCTCAATTCCACTTACGGTTAAATCTGTTCTTTTGCTTAATTGTAGTTCTTCAAAAGGTGTTGCACTAGCTTTCATTTCGGCTAAATCTGCGCCTTCTAAATTCTTGCGTTGCCCTTGTTGTTCAACGTATGCTCCTTTGTCGTTTACGACTTGTTTCATCAAAGCCATACTTCCCATAGAAAGCGACACCATCATTTTTCCTTTCGAATCCAATTTTGAAACAAAAGTTAAAGGAGCTGGTGCTTGCGGAATTGTTGTAGTTCCGTTCATGAATAATGTTTTTACAGTAGAAACGGCTTTTTCGCCACCAATTGCTTTAATGTAATTATCAAAAACAACTTTTGCGGTAATTCCCGCCGGAGCTTCTTTTTTGGTTACAGGTTTATCAACAGGATTTCCGTATTTATCAAAATAGGAAATTGGAATTTCAAGTTTTTCTAATCCGGGAAGTACTTCTGATCCTTTACCAACAATTACAATTCTCATGTTGTCGATTTGAAAATATTTATTCGAAACACGATTAATATCATCAATTGTAACATTGTTAATGGTCTGAATGTACTTTTCGTAGAAATCTGCAGGAAGATCTTCTGTTTCAATATTTAAAGCATAACGTGCAACTGTTTGAGGTTTCTCAACCTGCATTACAAATCTTCCGATGTAACCTGCTTTTACATTTTTTAATACGTCTTCAGAAACTTTTTCAGTTCTGATTCTTTTAATTTCTTTTACAAATTGCACGACAGCACTATCTGTAACGGCATTTCTAACGGCAGATGAAGCTTTGAATTTGGTTACATATTTTCCGCTGCCAATATTTGAACTCGCTCCGTATGTCCACGCATGCTGCTCACGTAAATTCATATTCAGATAACTGTTAAAATCACCTCCTAAAATTTGATTTGCAATTACGGCAGGGAAAAAATCAGGGTCGCTCATTTTTAAATTTACTGTATTTACTAATGAAATTTCAGACTGAACCGCATTTGGAACATCTACAAAATCAATTTGAAGTTTAGAAACGTTTTCCGGATTTGGATAGGTGTTTTTTGGTGCGGCTTGTTTTTTCCATCCGCCAAAAAGTTTTTCAACGGCTGCTTTTGTTTCTTTAAATTTAATGTCGCCTATTACTACTAAATAAGCATTTTCAGGTACAAAATAAGTATTGTAATTTGCCTGAATATCAGCAAGAGTAACATTTTTTACAGTTTCTTCGGATAAATATTCGCCAAAAGGATGATTTCTTCCGAAAGCCAAAACATCAACAACTCGATTGGAAATAGCAGGAACGCTTTTTTCATCGGCTTTAAGCCCTTCTAATAATTTTGCTTTTTCCTTATCAAACTCTGCCTGGATAAAATTTGGCTGCAAAGCGCCCTCTGCCAGTAATTCTAAAACCCGTCCTGAATATTTTGAAAGTGAGCTTGCGGAAGCGCCTGATGATGAGAAATTTATGCTGGCTCCGTAAAAGTCAATTTCTTCATTAAATGCTTCTTTAGTCGTTTTTTTGGTTCCGTTTCCAATTAAACTGCTGGTTAATTCATCAACGCCTTTTTTGTTTCCTTCAATAAATGGGGCATTATCCAGTTTAAGATTAAAACTAACTCTTGGTAATTTATGATTTTCAACCACTAAAACTTTCATGCCGTTTGGCAAAACAAATGTTTGTGGTTTTTTGATGTTGACTACTGGTGAATTTCCTGGTTTTGGTTGTGGTCGATCTTGTGCTTGCATAATTCCAGTTAGGAATAAAAGGATTAGAACTGTATGTATTTTTTTCATGATTCGATGCTTAGTTTTGAACTTTTGTTGAAGGAACATAATCTAGAATTAATCGCTGATTGGGATTTAAATACTTTTTAGCGACTTCTCTGATTTCTTCTCTGGTAATAGAGTGATAAAGGTCGATTTCAGTATTAATAAGATTTACATCTCCATAAAGTAAATAGTAAGAGGCCAGATTTTCTGCAATTCCTTCAACATTTGCGTTTGCGTTGACGAAATTATTATCGAATTTATTTTGTAGTTTTTGATAGTCTTTTTCAGAAATCAGATCGGTTTGGATTTTTACAATTTCCTCGTCCATTTCTTTTAAGATGTCTGCCGTGGTGTAAGTTCCCATTGGTAAACCGTACAAAATATACATACCGTAATCTTCCTGACTAAAACCAACAGCACCAATTTGAAGTGCCATTTTTTTATCATCAACTATCTTTTTATATAATTTTGAGCTTTTTCCATCACTTAAATAAGAAGAAATTAAATCTAAAACCCTTGCATCTCTGGTTTTCATTGATGGGGTTCTATACGAAGCAACAATCATCGGAATCTGAATGTTCGGATCTTCGTAAGAGGCTTTTATAGTTTGTGTAATAGGCTCTTCTGTAAAAGTTTGTTTTTTTACCACTTCTCCTTTAGGAATTGGGCCAAAATATTTCTGAATCCATTCTTTGGTTTTAGCTTTATCGAAGTCACCTGCTACGACTAAAACAGCATTGTTTGGCGTATAAAACTTTTTATTAAAAGCCTGGAATTCTTCAAGGGTTGCGGCATCAAGGTCTTTCATTGAGCCAATAGTCGTCCAGCGATACGGATGGTTTTTGAACATGTGTTTTTTAACCTCAGGCAAAATGTTTCCGTAAGGCTGATTATCATAACGCATTCTTTTTTCTTCTTTTACAACTTCATTTTGAGTGTCAACGCCAATTTTATTAATTATGGGATGCATCAGTCTTTCAGATTCCATCCATAAACCCAGTTCTAAACTGTTTGATGGAAAAACTTCATAATAATAGGTTCTGTCATCTGATGTATTGGCATTGTTTACGCCTCCATTTGCGGTAACGATTTTCATCCATTCGCCACGTTTGATATTTTGGGTTCCTTCAAATAATAAATGTTCAAAGAAATGTGCAAAACCTGTACGGTCAGGACGCTCGTCTTTTGATCCTACATGATACATTACAGAAGTAATAACAACAGGGGCGGTGGGATCATTGTGCAGAATAACATGCATACCATTGTCTAAATTGTATTCTTCGAAAGCTACTTTTTGAGCATGAGCTACTCCGCCGAGCATTATTGCAGCACTTAACATCATTATTGATTTTTTCATAAAGATTAATAATTTATAATACCTAATAAGTGTAGGTACTCAAGAGTTGATTTATGTTACATCAAAAATAAGTTTTTTTAGTTATCAATTAAGAAAAGGAGGTTATTTTGGATGTACTTTAACAATCTTTTACTTCTGAATCATTTATAAAAAGAGATGAAACACCTTGAAAAGCAGACTTTAAAGAATGAAAAATATTTTTGAAATAAGAAATTGCACAGTAAATTTTAAATTGTATATTTGCAACCTTAAAAATCAATAAATCAATTTGGTATGTATGCAATCGTAGAGATAGCAGGGCAACAATTTAAAGTAAGCAAAGACTTAAAGGTTTATGTTAACCGTTTAACTAACGAAGAAGGTTCAAAAGTTTCTTTTGACAAAGTTCTTTTAGTTGATGATAACGGAAGCGTAACTTTAGGCGCCCCAGCTATAGAAGGTGCTTCAGTAGAAGCTAAAGTGTTACAACACTTAAAAGGAGATAAAGTTATCGTTTTCAAAAAGAAAAGAAGAAAAGGATACAAAAAGAGAAATGGTCACAGACAATATCTTACTCAAATTGTAATTGAAGGTATTACTGCAGCAGGCGGAACTAAAAAAGCAGCAGCTAAAAAAGCAGTTGTAGCAGAAGAAGCTCCGGCTACTGAAGCTGAAGCAGCTCCAAAAGCAAAAAAAGCAGCAGCTCCAAAAGCAAAAAAAGAAGCTACTAAAGAATAATAACAATATTTAAACTCATACGTCATGGCTCACAAGAAAGGTGTCGGTAGTTCGAAGAATGGTAGAGAATCAGAATCAAAACGTCTAGGCGTTAAGATTTTTGGTGGTCAAGCTGCTATTGCTGGGAACATCATCGTTAGACAAAGAGGTTCAAAACATAATCCGGGTGAAAACGTTTACATCAGTAAAGATCACACACTACACGCAAGAGTAGCTGGAGTTGTTAAGTTCCAAAAGAAAAAAGATAACAAATCTTATGTATCTATCCTTCCATTCGAAGCATAATCATAAAGACTACTTATTACAAAACCCGTTTGCCAAAGCAAACGGGTTTTTGTTTTTCTATAGAATTCAAATGTGATTATTGGCGTCTATAATATTATGAACGATAAAATTTTATTATTTTATTATAGAAGGGAGTATATAATCAACTACAATTTTTTCTGCCTGCGCATGTCCATAAGGTTTATTATATGCTTTTGAAGTGATAATAATTACTATAGGAATATCATTGAAAATTATGAATTCATTTCCCCCATTTCCCGCACAATAATAGGATTCGTAGCTTTTGCCTTCAAAAGAAAAGGTTTTATTCCAAAATAAATAACCATAAAATTGCTTGTCTCTTTCAAGAATCTGAATTTGATGCTTTAAAGTTTTTTTAATCCAGTTGAGCGGGAGTATTTGTTTGTCTTTCCAAGTGCCATTATTTTTATACAATTGAGCATATTTTGCATAATCCAAAGATGTCATTTGTAGGCTTCCTGCTGTGTTGACCACTTTTTGAGGTGTATATTGCCATTGATAATTTGTGATGTTTAAGGGTTTAAAAAGATTCTCATCAGCATATTTTTCTAATCCTTCAGGAACAGATTTATTTAGAATATCTCCCAATAAAACTACACCTGCTGTAAAATAATCCCACCTACCACCATTGGTTTTAGATTTGTCCATAGGTAGATCTAAAGTAAATTTCACCCAATTGTCTGTAGGATACATGTTTTCCTCGTTACCAGGTGAATCACCATGCTGATCAGAACCGTCAAATGCAGAACTCATCGTCAGTAAATCTCTTATTTTTATGCTGTCCTTTTTAGGTTCATAATTTTCAAATTCCTTTAAATTATAGAATTTGCTCAATATCTGATTTTCATTTTTAATATGACCGTCATTTATGGCAATTCCCATTAATGTTGATGCAAAAGATTTTCCCGCTGAGCGGGTGTCATGTAAAGTATTTCTGTTAGCGTCATTAAAATACTCTTCAAGCAGAAGCTTTTCATCATAAACAACAACTACACTCGTGATTTCCTTTAAATTATAATTTGCAATATCTGTATTTAGCTTTTCAATCTTCTTTTTGTTGAAAGGAAAATTTGAGATTTCCCAGTCGTTGTTTGGTTGTATATCCTGAACTTTAATTTGTTTTTCCGTTAGTTTAGGTGTTTTTATAAGAAGCTTGATTTCACCTTTTGCTATTAGATCTCCCGTTTTAATTTCATTATTAATATCATTTTTAAGATAAGGCCGAATTTCGATTTTGAGTTTATGTGTGCCATCAGTCAGAGCTTGCTCTCCGCCATTCAGTTTAAATCTGTCCCACATATACATCGCCCACCAGTCTTCTCCTTTTGAACTGGTAAGCGGAACTCTGAATGTGGTAGAAGTATTTTTATTACCTCCTGAACCAAAATTGGATCCGTAATTTATGTTTTCCTTATAAATAAACTTATCATCAATGTAAAAGCAAAATTGAAGGTTTCCTGTTTTTAAAAGTTTATCCGGGGTTAAATCAGGATTTAATTGATTTAGGTAATTTACAACAGAATTATTCATAAAAACTCTGATGTTCAAATCTGATTTACGTTTTAGTTCGAAGGATTTTAGAAAATCGGATTCTTTATATTGATCTAAAGGAATGTTTCCATTCATAAAAGTAATTCTGCCGACATTATTTTTGTGGAGCTCAGTCTTGATTCCATCGGTTTTAACGAGATTATTGTTTTGTGCTGAAATAATGCTGGTAAAAAATAGTATTGATACTAAAGAGATTCGTTTTATCATGTGATTTTTATAAAAGTTAAAAATGTAAAACTACCGCACAACAAATTCAAAAAATTGTACGGAATTAACATCTTACTTATTTTTTGAAAAGCAATTTTTTATGTTCAGAAGGATTCAATCCGGTTATTTCTCTGAAAGATCTGGTTAGGTGACTTTGGTCATAAAATCCACATTCATAGGCAATTTCAGTAAGAGATTTATTGTGCAACGAAATTAAAGACAATGCTTTTTCGACTTTTAATTTTCGGATATATTCCCCCAAATTACAATGAAAATATTTTGGGAAATCTCTTGAAAGATGAATTGGATGTATGTTTAATATTTGAGATAAATAATCAAGTGTAATGATTTCTGTGAATTGGTCATGAAGAATTTCATCAATCATTAACACCCATTTGGGATTTTTATGTAAAATTGATTGAACATCTCCATTGAGTTTTGATAGTATTTCGATCAATAAGGTTTGAGTCGAAAGATCAGACTGAAAATCATCAATTTTTGTTGCTCTGAAAATTTTATACATTAAAAGTTTAATGTCAGGATTTTGGATAGCTATATTTCCTTGCAGATTGTTGCTATTTAGTGTCAAATCATCAAACCATTGTTTTTCAATTTCAAGATGAAAACCTCTTGTAAAACCTTCTGGCTTAATATTGTAATGAGCTTCCTGCCAATTGTGAAACAGCAAACTTCCTGGGGAACAATTGTAGACTTCTTTTTTATTGCCTTCAATAACATTTCCTTGCAGGATAAATGTAAAATAGGCATGCTCATGATAATGCCAGTCTACTTTAGGATGCGTATAAACGGTATCTGTCAATGTTATTCCTTCAAGTAAAATAGTTGTGTTGGTCTGGCCGTAAAATTCACCTTTTTGGGAATGTTTCATGATTATATTGCTTGCCTGTTTTCTATTTGAAAATCAAAGCTATAAATATAATTTAGAATTAAACAAAAAACCTGCTCATAACAAACAGGTCTCTAGTATTTAATTTGGATGTTTTTCTTATTCCCAAAAGTCAGACTAGCATAAATTGGGATTTGGAACTTAAAATATTGAATTTTCTTATTCTGTATCTTTGGTTTCTTCAAGATCTTCAGTCTTACGCCCCACTTTTATTTTAGGATTATCCTGGGTTCCGGTGACTGTCAGCGGAATTCCAAAAATCCCCAGCGGAGGAAGTCCCAAACGCATTTTTAAATTGAGTCTTCCATTTAAACTTGTTGTTCCTTCAATTCTTGGTCTGAAGCCAGCAAACTTAAATTTGAAACGCTCAATCGTCATAATATTATTTTTGATTGTAGTTTTAATATCAACTTTCGAAACGTCAGGATTTTTAATGGCTTCTGAACTTGTTTGTTTGCTTACGGCGTTAAACATTTTCAATCCTCTCACTTTTACATCTTTTACAGAAAGTGTTCCGCCCCCAACTAGAGATGGATAGACAGGTTCCATGTTTCCGTTTAAACTACCTTTTAGCTTGTAATCCAAAGAAACGATTCCTTGTGCTTTCTCTGCAGTACTGGCCATTTTTCTAAACACTTCAATTTCGTTATAAGCTCTTTTAATATCAAAATCAGATGCTTTAATACTGTAATCGAAATTTGCTTTTTGAGGTGTTAGAGACTGGTAATTGGCATTCATGGAAACTTTGCATCCAATTAAATTGAAGCCTGTGTTTCGCATGCTGAGTTTGCCATTTTTCATTTTTAAATTTCCAGTAGCATTTTGCAGAATCAATTTGTCAAAATATACTTTTTGAGCATTCGCTATTAATTGCAAATTCAAGTTGGCCGGAATAATAATAACTCCCGTTTGTTTTGCTTCGGCAGAAGGAAGTTTAGCTTCAGGTTTAGTTTCTTTTAACGATGTATTTGCTGTCGTATTTGACATAAATTCATCAACATTTATATATTGTGCAGAAACTGTAAATGAGCCTCTCAGAATTCCGGTCTTTGTTATTGCATAATTAAAAACATTTTGCAGATAACCATCCATCTTAAAATCAGACTGTCCGTAAGCTGCCAGAAAGTTGTTGAAAGACATTTTATCCTGATTTATTTTGAAAACGCCTTCTTTAATAATAAATTTTTGAGGCAGGTATTCTGATGCGATTCCGATATTTCTAAGCTCAAGAGTTCCTTTATTGTACAACTTGTTGTAATCGCCTTTTTCAGCATCACTTTGTTTACCTTTTAAAACTAAATCAGCTTTTACAAAACCATCCAAATCAAGCCCTTTTTGATAAAAAACTTTATATATTTTGCTGATATCAAGTTCTCCCTTTGCTTTTACATCATAATTTAAATCATCAAAATTGCTCAAATCAGCTGATACAAAAACAGGTTTTCCTTCGAAAGTAAATTGGGCAGGTTTTATATTGATTCTTAAATCATCAAAAGTTCCTTTTTGATTTATGATTTTAGATTTTATCGTAATATTGGTAATCGCATTTGGATAATATTTTGTTTTCAGATATCCATTTTCCAAATTAATAATTCCATTTGTCACAGGAAAAAGTTGGTTTTTCTGGTCAAATTTACCCTTTGCTTTTAAATCTCCAGATAGACTTCCTTTTAAAACTAAATCAGGAATTCCAAGTGCTTTAGTTAATTTTTCAAGATCAATTTTAGCTTTAAAATCGGCATTGATTTCCGGTGCATTAATTCCTTTTACATGGAATTTGGATTTTATATAATCCCTTTTGATATTTAATGATAAATTTTTTCCATCAATGGTTAAAAAATCTGGATTTAAAGATGGAACTTTAGTTTTAACTTCAAAGTTCAAATCGGAAACAGGAAAAGTACTTTTATTGTAATTTATAAAACCATTAGCTATTTTAACATCCAGATTTAAATCTGGTGCAATATTTTGAGAAGCGATATATTTTCCTTTTAATTTAAAAAGCAAATTAGTTTTTCCTTTCAGTTCTGTCTTAGAAAGCCAGGTAATATATTTTGGAGGGAAGGCGGTAAATACATCATACAACTGACTGTTATCGGATTTAATTACAAAATCCATATTGTAGCCTTCTTTTAAAAAGTCAAACTTACCTTTAAAATCTACCAAAAGCTGATTGATTTTTAAGTTGTTTTGCTGAAAAAAGAAAGATAAGGAGTTTACGTTTACTTTTGTAATTAAATCAGCATCGATTTTTTTATTCATTAAATATGGCTCTCCTTCATAAACGATATTGAGTTTTTCAATTTTTGCTTTTGAATATAAATCGAAAACAGCTTTGTTTAAATCTCCTTTTCCGAGATAATCAAAACCAAAAGCATCAAAATGGACTCGGGTTGATTGGTCGTCATAAATTATTTTGCTGTTTATTATTTCAATTTTTTCCAGTTTTAGAGATGCGTCTTCAGTATTGGTGTCTTTAGAAGTGGAGGGGCTTGATGATTTATAAACATTGTAATTAGCTTCTCCTTTTGAATTGACTTTTATGTTAATAGAAGAATCTGATAAGTAAATCTGGTCGATTTCGACCTCCTTGCTAAAAATCAAACTTGCGACGTTAATTCCAAAAGAAACTTCTTTTGCTGTAATGAATTTTTCCTTTTTATATGGGGCGGAGCCGTTTAGACTCAAATCATTTAAGGTTAATGTGAGGGAAGGAAAATGATGAAAAAAGGATAGTGATACATCAGAATAATTCAATTCTGCGCTTAATTTTTCATTTGCGGTTTTCTTGATTTGCTCCTTAATTTTATCAGCAAAAATAATAGGTGTTAAAAATAATAATGCTAAAATTATAGCAAAGGTAATTCCTGAATATTTGGCAATTTTCAATAAGACCAATTTGGTTTTATTTTTTGACATACGAAGTTGTTAAGTTAAAAGCTTTTATGTGAGATTCAATTTGAAATTATCCATGCACAGTTTCATTTTTTCCATAATTGGTAATAATAGAACCTTCGTACTCAATCCATTCTTTCCATCGTTTTTCAACATCAACATTATCAGTATATTTTCTGGCAAAACCTAAAAAGGTTGTGTAATGGCCTGCTTCAGAAATCATCAGATCGCGATAGAATTTAGCTAATTCTTTGTCTTTTATATTTTCTGAAAGAACTTTAAAACGCTCACAGCTTCTGGCTTCAATCATTGCCGAAAACAGCAATCGCTCACACAAAGCATCATTGCGGCTACCGTCTTTCTTCATGAATTTAAAAAGTTCGTTTACATAGCTGTCTTTACGTTCACGCCCAAAAGTTAACCCTCTTTCTTTGATCAGGTCGTGAACCATTTTGAAATGTTCAATTTCCTCCTGAGCAATGAGCATTAAGGCTGTAACCAATTCTTCTTTTTCAGAGTTTTGAGTAATAAGACTTATTGCATTGGAAGCAGCTTTTTGTTCGCACCAGGCATGATCTGTTAAAATTTCTTCGATATTCGATTCGACTATATTTACCCATCGTGGGTCTGTGGCTAATTTTAATCCTAACATAATTTTGTTCAAAAGTATTTTGCAAAATTAGTCTTTTTTATTACCTAAAATCACCAAAGATGGTGCAAATCCGCACGAAATAGTATTATTTTGTAACTTGAAACAAATTAAATGAACCCATTAAAAAAACTTTTAATTATTGGTTTTGTCTGGCCCGAACCAAATTCGTCTGCGGCTGGCGGGAGAATGATGCAATTGATTTCTATTTTTAAAGAAAACGGATTCGAAATTACCTTTTCAAGCCCGGCTTTAGACAGTGATTTTATGGTTGGTTTGTCTGAGTTTGGAGTGGAGAAAAAATCAATTGAACTCAATAATTCCAGTTTTGATGATTTTATAATAGGACTGAATCCTGATGTCGTTTTGTTTGACCGTTTTATGATTGAAGAGCAGTTCGGATGGCGGGTTTCAGAGAATTGTCCTAAAGCTATTCGTTTATTAGATACAGAAGATTTGCATTGTTTGAGAATGTCAAGACAAAAAGCTTTTAAAGAAAATCGAACTTTTGAACTCTATAATTTATTATCAGAAGAAGTTGCAAAGCGTGAAATTGCCAGTATTTTAAGATGCGATTTGTCTTTTATTATCTCGGAATTTGAAATGAAAATTCTAAATAATATTTTTAAAATTGATTCCAGTTTGTTGCATTATCTTCCTTTTTTGGTTCATGAAATGTCTGAAGAGGAGCTTTTGAAATTACCATCTTTTAAAGAAAGAAAAAACTTTGTTTTCATCGGAAATTTTCTTCATGAACCCAATTGGAATACCGTTCAATATTTAAAAGAAACAATTTGGCCCTTGATTAAAAAGCGATTCCCGGAAGCCGTTTTAGAAGTTTACGGCGCTTATCCATCACAAAAAGTGTTGCAGTTGCATCAGCCAAAAAATGGTTTTTTTATTATGGGAAGAGCTGAAGACGCTAATGAAATAGTAAAAAATGCCAGAATTGTTCTGGCTCCCATACGTTTTGGGGCAGGTTTAAAAGGTAAGTTATTAGAAGCCATGCAATGTGGTACGCCAAGTGTTACGACAACAATTGGTTCTGAAGCCATGCATCAAAATTTACCCTGGAATGGTTTTATTACTGATGATATTGAAGAGTTTGCAAAAAATGCAATTTCATTATACCAAGATGAAAAACTCTGGAAGCAATCTCAAAAAAACGGAATTACAATTGTAAATGAATGTTTCCAAAAAAATAATTATTCAACAGATTTATTAGATAAGGTCAATTCACTTTTGAAAGATTCTGAAAGCCATCGTCTGCATAATTTTATGGGAAGCCTATTGCAGCATCACACCTTAAAAAGTACCAAATACATGGCAAAATGGATTGAGGCGAAAAATAAAAATTAAGCTTCCATTTTCCCAAATCCTACTGTTTCACGATATAATTGAGGAGAAACATCCGCATTAGTTTTAAAAAATCTACTGAAATAATGTTCATCATCATAACCGAGTTCATAAGCAATTTCTTTTACTGTTTTGTTGGTCATGTATAATTCTCTTTTGGCTTCAATAATGATTCTTTCTGAAATTAAATCGGTCAAAGTTTTATTAAAATAATTTTTGGATAATTTAGCTAAGGCTTTCGCCGAAATATTAAGTAATTCTGCGTAGTTTCCGGCAGAATGTTTGGTTTTGAAATTGAGTTCAATAGCATCAATCAGATTTTGAAGAATATAAGGTTCTTTAGAATTTGGAATTGATTTTGTTTCTTCCAATTGTTGGTTTTTAAGTCTGGAAGCGGTAATCAAAAATATTTTCAAATAAGAAATTAAAAGTTCATACTGAGCCAGTTCTGCATTTTGAATCTCTGCTTTCATTTGTTCTATTATCATTCTAAAAGTACCTGCAGCTTCATCTGTTATTATGGTAAATGGCGGCTGGTACACATTATTGAATAAAACACCGTTACAGGAAACTTCTTTCTGGTGAAAGTGGATACAGTAAAAATCAGGATGAAAATGAATGGCAATACCTTCAATAGGTTCCTTTACACAAAGCATAAAAGGCTGGTAAGGAGAGAAGGCGAGGAGTGTATTTTCCTGAAATTGGTGCTCGGCAAAATCGGCTTTTACTTTTCCTTTGCCTTTCGTAACCCAGATCAGGGAAAAATAATTATTCCGCTGCAAATGATCAAAATGACTATTGTCATCAAACGAAAATATTTTAAATGCTAAATTTCCATTTTGAGGATTTATTAAAGTAAAAACGTTTTGATTGCTCATAATAAATTACTGTTTTTTGAACGGACAAAGATAGTCATGAAATAAATCACGACTATCTTTCACAAATTCTTTTTTTTATTGATTTAGTTTTGTAGTTCTAAACTTGGTACTGCCGGAAAATCAATTTGTGTGTTGGCAGTATTGTTGAAATAATTAGTTAAGACATTCAAAGCTACGTGAGCAACGGTTTCTGCAATTTCGGCATCTGAAACTTCTGCATTTTTAACTGCCTGTACATCTTCAGTATTTACCAAACCATTTTTGCTTACTAATGTTTTGGCAAATTTTAAAATTGCAGCTGTTTTGGTATCAGCAGAATCTCCTGTTCTTGCTGCTTGTAAAACCTGTAGGTCTGTTTTTAATAATTTTTCTCCAATGAAAGTATGAGCAGCTACGCAGTAGTCACAAGAATTACTCTCTGAAACCGCCAAAGCAATTAATTCTCCTGTTCGTGAGTTTAATTTCCCGTGGCCCAAGGCACCGCTTAAGTTTAAGTAACCTTCTAATACTGCAGGGGAATTTCCCATTGTTCTCATCATATTAGGAACAACTCCTAATTTAGCTTGTACAGCGTTGAATAAATCTTTGGTTTTTCCTGTAACTTCTTCCGGGTTTAATGCTGTTAATCGTGTCATCTATTTTTGTTTTTAAATTAATACTTACACATTGTCTTTTGACATTACAAAGATGCGACGATGCCAGCTTTTAAAACATGGAGAATTAACGCTATGTGATGGACAATTTTCCCTGGAGATTTTTGGGTAAAAAAAATCCCGTTTTGAGTTTTTCAAAACGGGATTTTAAATATATAAAACGATCAATTATGCCAGCATAGTCACTGGGCTTTCGATATATTGTTTTAATGTTTGTAAAAATTGAGCGCCAGTTGCACCGTCAATTGTTCTGTGGTCACAAGCTAATGATAACATCATCGTGTTTCCAACTACAATCTGACCGTTTTTAACTACTGGTTTCTCAACAATTGCACCTACAGAAAGGATGGCAGAGTTTGGCTGGTTGATAATCGAATTAAATTCAGTGATACCAAACATTCCAAGGTTAGATACTGTAAAAGTACTTCCTTCCATTTCCTGAGGTCCTAATTTTTTGTTTTTAGCTCTTCCTGCAAGATCTCTTACTGAAGCCCCAATTTGAGATAAACTCATAGCATCTGTGAATTTCAATACAGGAACTACTAATCCGTCCTCAACCGCTACAGCAACTCCAATATTAACGTGGTGGTTGATGATAATAGCATCTTCTTTCCACTGAGAGTTAATTTTTGGATGTTTTTTCAGGGCTAAAGCACAAGCTTTAATTACCATATCGTTGAAAGATACTTTTGTATCAGGAACAGTATTGATTGTCGCTCTTGCGCCCATTGCTTCGTCCATACTTACTTCGATCACTAAGTTGTAGTGAGGAGCTGTAAATAATGATTCCGCAAGACGTTTTGCGATGATTTTACGCATTTGAGAGTTTTTGATCTCTTCTGTGAAAACTTCTCCGGCAGGAACAAATACTTTTGGAGCAGCAGTTTCTGATTTTGCATCAGCACTTGCAGCAGGTTTTGCTTGCGCAGATGGAGTAAAGTTTTCGATATCGCTTTTTACGATACGTCCGTTTTCTCCTGAACCTTTAACCTGAGTTAATTGGATTCCTTTATCAGAAGCAATTTTTTTCGCTAAAGGAGAAGCTAAAATTCTTCCTCCGTTTGAAGTTTCAGCAGCAGTTTCCGTAGCTTTTTCGGCAGCAGGAGCAGCTTTTGTTTCTTCGGCAGCAGGAGCGCTTGCAGGTGCAGCACCTCCGGCAGTATAGTTTTCATCAATTCCTGAAATGTCAGTTCCTGCAGGTCCGATGATCGCTAATAAGCTGTCAACTGGAGCAGTATTTCCTTCCTGAATTCCGATGTATAATAATGTTCCGGCATTGAAAGACTCAAACTCCATAGTCGCTTTGTCCGTTTCAATTTCTGCCAAAATATCTCCTTCAGCAACAGCATCACCTTCTTTTTTCAACCATGTTGCTACAGTACCTTCAGTCATGGTGTCGCTTAAACGAGGCATGGTTACCACTATAACACCTTTTGGTAATTCAGCTGCAGCTTTTGCAGGAGCAGCAGTTTCAGTTTTTGCTTCAGCAGCAGGAGCATCGGCTTTTGGAGCTTCAGCAGCAGGAGCTTCACCACCAGCTAAAAGAGCAGAAATGTCTTCTCCTTCGTTTCCGATGATGGCTAATAAAGAATCAACAGGAGCGGTTTCCCCAGCCTGGATCCCAATATGTAAAAGAGTTCCTTCGTTGAAAGATTCGAACTCCATTGTTGCTTTATCTGTTTCAATTTCAGCAAGGATGTCTCCTTCGCTAATTTTGTCGCCTACTTTTTTTAACCAAGTCGCTACCGTTCCTTCCGTCATAGTATCGCTCAAACGAGGCATTGTTACTTTTATAGCCATAATAATGTTATAGTTTATGAGGTGTAAATGGATAGTCTTCTTGTGCGTATACTACATCGTATAATTGTTGTAACTCAGGATATGGAGATTCTTCAGCGAATTTCACACATTCTTCAACCAGATCCTTAACTCTTTGGTCAATTACTTCAATTTCTTCTTCTGTGGCATATTTTTGATCCATAATTACATCTAAAACCTGAGTAATAGGGTCAATTTTTTTGTATTCTTCGATTTCTTCTTTTGAACGGTATAATTGTGCATCAGACATTGAGTGTCCTCTGTAACGGTACGTTTTCATTTCAAGGAAAGTTGGTCCGTCTCCGCGACGTGCTCTTTCAATAGCCTCTGTCATTGCTTCGGCAACTTTTACAGGATTCATACCGTCAACTGGTCCACAAGGCATTTCGTATCCTAAACCAAGTTTCCAGATATCAGTATGATTTGCAGTTCTTTCAACAGAAGTTCCCATTGCGTAACCATTGTTCTCAACAATAAATACAACTGGTAATTTCCATAACATAGCCATGTTAAAAGCTTCGTGTAATGAACCTTGTCTTGCAGCTCCGTCACCAAAATAAGTCATGGTTACACCGCCAGTTTCAAAATATTTATCAGCAAAAGCCAAACCAGCTCCTACAGGAATTTGTCCTCCTACGATTCCATGACCTCCATAAAAACGGTGTTCTTTAGAGAAAATGTGCATAGAGCCTCCCATACCTTTAGAAGTTCCTGTTGCTTTTCCTAAAAGTTCAGCCATAACACGCCTTGGGTCAACCCCCATACCAATTGGCTGTACGTGATTTCTGTAAGCAGTAATCATTTTGTCTTTAGTCAGGTCCATAGCATGCAAAGCTCCCGCTAATACTGCTTCCTGACCATTATAGAGGTGAAGAAATCCTCTGACTTTTTGTTGGATGTATAATGCTGCAAGTTTGTCTTCAAACTTTCTCCAAAGCAGCATGTCTTCATACCACTTTAAGTAAACCTCTTTTGTAACTTCTTTCATCTGAATTCTTTCTTTTGCTAAAGTTGTTTTTTTGTGTTATCAATTATCACCTATAACGCAAAAATAGTTTCCTCCCACAAATTTGCGCCCGAAGGGTCGGGATGCAAAAATAAGACATTACATTTAAGAACTAAAATTTAAAAGCTACTTTTTGGCTTTTTTTGTTCTTTTTATAAAAACTTTTTGTCAAACATGAAAGGGAGCAGGTTTTTAAGGGATGCAGATTGATAAATTGCACCTGTTTCTCCCATAAAATAGATTTCTATAGGGGTGTCTTGTTTAATTTCGTATTCTGCGATCGATTGTCGGCATGATCCGCAGGGTGGAATAGGAGCTTGGGTTTGATTCGTGTCAGAAGCTGCTGTAATGGCCATTTTTAAAATTTTGGCTTCAGGATAAACGCTTCCTGCATGAAAAATTGCTACGCGTTCTGCACACAATCCTGATGGATAAGCGGCGTTTTCCTGATTGGATCCTAAAACAATTTTCCCGTTATCCAATAATAATGCTGCGCCAACCCTAAATTGTGAGTAGGGGGCATACGCTTTTTTACGAACTTCTACAGCCTGATCCATTAAATTCTGAATATCGTTTGGTAGTTCTTTTAAGCTATCGAAAACCAAAAACGAGGATGTTATGCTTATTTCTTTCATTGTTTTTAAGGGAAAAAAAATCCAAATTCCTAAAAATAGAAATTTGGATTTAATATTGTTTTATTTCTTAGTTGATTAATATTCTTCGTATTTGTCGCCAAAATTAAAGGTTAATGAGAAGCGAAGTGTATTTTCTAACGGATTTTTAACTTTTGATGCAGAGAATAAGTACGAAACATCGACTTTTACAATGTTGTATTTGAATCCGGCTCCTAATGAGAAAAATTGTACTGCTCCTTTATCAGGACTTTGATGGTAATATCCTGCGCGCATCGAAAATGAATCCTGGTATGTGTATTCTCCTGAGACACTATAGGTAATTTCTTTTATTTCTTCACTAAAGCCGTCTGGAGCATCACCAAAAGATTTAAAAATTCCAGGAACCCAACCGATAGAGTTATATTCGTTATTAGCTTCCTGAGCACCATCGCTTGTTTCTCCCGGGTCAGTTGTGTCACCATCACCATTTGAATCTATGGCAGTAGGGACTGGTATTTGCGGTGTAGGAACAAGTAGTTTTGTAAATTCAACACCTACGGCAACTTTATTATAATCATCTAATATAAAATCAAACCCACCACCTAATCTTAAATTGGCAGGAAGGAAATTAGATCCGGCACCATCTTTTACATCGCTTAAATCGTAATTTATTTTTGGTCCAAGATTCTGAAAATTAAAACCGGCTCTCCATCTACCGTTAAAGTTAGTGTAGGCCATTTCTTCAGACTGATAAAATCCGGCAACATCAAAAGCAAATGATGTAGCAGCAGATAAGCTTTGGCCTTCGGTTGTAATTCCTAAATTTGAACTGATGAATCTGGCACCAACAGCCATCGAAAACATTTCACTCAATTTTAAAGAATAAGATCCGTCAATTGCGAATTCAGAAGGCTTAACAGTATTTGGCTGATCTGTTTGATTCTGTCTTAACTCAATATCACCAATACTAAAATAGCGTATACTACCCGCAAACGCACTACGATCATTAATTTTGTTGTAGTAAGTTAACTGGCTTAATGAAATGTCATTTACTAAATCAGTTAAATAAGGAGTATAACTCACAGAAAATCCTTGTTTGTCTATTGAAAAGGCATATTTTGCAGGATTCCATTGTTGGGAGAATACATCTGCAGATGTTGCAACTCCCTGATCTGCAAGACCGGCAGCCCTGGCATCAGCAGCAACCTGCAAAAAAGGAACTCCCGTTGTAATTGGTCTGGTTTGTGCTTCCGCAAACGATATAATAATAAAATAAAACAATAAAAGCGATATTTTTTTCATTTATATTAGGTAAAGTGTTAGTTCATATGTTAGTAGTGCAAATATATATTATAGGATAACAAGTTTCTCATACTTTTCTGCTTTTTTGTTTGTTAAATTGGATTTGACAGTCAGTTTGTAAATATAAACTCCTTTTCCTATCCTGTCCCCAAAATCATCCTTGCCATCCCATGTAATTTCCCGCGATAAAAAACCTTCAGTAGTAATTATTTGGTTTTTTGTCCAGACAACCTTTCCTGTTATGGTCATTACTTGTACCTGAACATCCAAAGGTTCATAAGGTTTGTTATGAGAAAACCAAAATTGAGTGTAAGTAGAAAAAGGATTTGGATAGTTAAGAACGTGAGACAATGTGAGTGATTCATCGCCAACGACTATGAATTGTATTTCACTTGTTACCGGATTGTTATAAACATCCCAGGCAGTAAAACTTATAGTGTGCATTCCGGCACTTAGATTACGTAAAGGGAAACGTAAATTTCCATTAGTATAATCATCAAGTTTTGTTTGATAATAATCATTCAATACATAAGGATTGCTAACATCTCCATCCAAAATAGCAACTATATCATGGCCAATTCCGCTTGCTGTGTTAATTCCGTTTTCATCTTCAAGAAGCGCTAAAAGAAACGGGGAATCATTTGTAATTCCACCAGATACAAAAGTTTCATCATTCATATATAACTGCACTTTTGGACTTATATTGTCCTGAGGTGCATTTTCGTTAATTCCTCCAATTTTTATAATATCATTATGGCCCGATTGGTTTTCTAAAACCTCATTCTTTTTAGAATAAAAGCTAATTCTGCCATTGTTAACAGGAATTCGGATGTCTCTTGGAACAACAAAACTAAATTCGAACTGACCATTAGTTACAGAAGCATTACCTCTAAAAATAGTTTCGCCTAAAGTTTTAAATTGTATTGGCGGACTAAATCCATCATTATTTAATGTAGTATTTGTAATGAATTTATCAAAAACTGCTGTTGAAAGCTCACCATTATAATTGCTTAATATATTGTTGTTCTCGTCGGTTATCTCTCCTGATATTTTAATTTTTGCCAAAGATTTGAAGTCTTCAATTGTTCCTGAAACCGGAGTATCATTTACCTTTGTTAAGTTGATTCGGGGTTTAGGAATGGCCAGCATTATAGCAGGATCGCCCAAATAAAAAACAACATTACTCGAAGAACTTGGGTTTTCATTTTTCGATCTTCGGAGTGCTTCAGCAATGGTTGTGTATTGATTAGACCCAAATGATAAAAGATTTTTAGTTAAGTTGTCATTAAAGTTTTCTGCATTAAATTGTCCTATTGAGCGAATCGTGGTCAGCATAGCAATGGCTCCTCCCTTTGGATTCCAAAAGGTGTATTCGCCGGCTGTTGGATGAGTTGGGTCATCAAAACGGGAAAACTCACATGTAATAGTGATAAATAGAGGATATTTATATTGATTGCTTAAGTTTTGACCATCTGATTTCTCCCAAATTCGCTCACCGGATAAACCATCTTCTCCTCCATGTCCCAAATAATTGAAAACCAAGGCACCTTTTTCGAAAGCATCAAAAAGTTCTGTTCTTGCTTTAGGATATCTTGAGCCCCCGGCAGATGCTTCTTGGGTATACGCATCCAGAATAATTTTGTCAATATTTAAAAATGGTTTCTCTGCTGAGATTTTATCTGCTAATGTGTTTTGACGTGATTGCAATGTAGTATCAGAAGCTTTATCAGAATCATCGCTAATTAAAACAAAGTTGTTTCGCCAGTTTCCATAAGACTTGGTATTATGATATTCTAAAACTTTATTGACCATTTCTTCTGCCTGAGCATTGTCAGAAACTAACATTCTGCCTGTTGCGATGTCTATTCCTCCAAAAAAAGAAATTACATTTCCTTCATTATCATCCATTAGTCCATAAAAATCATCTGAAGCAAAGGAAGATTCTCCAATTGTGTTACTATTTAAGGAGTGATATATAGGTACAATATTGGTGTTATTTGAGATCCGGTTTTTATAATCGAATGAGGCATCACCAAATAGATTTAGGTATTTTACTCTTTTATCAGAAGAAGAAGCATTTTTGTAAACATACCTAATGCAATTTCTAATTGCGGCAATATCCTGCTTTCCTGAAGAAAATTCCTGATAGATGTTTTCAAGGGTCACGACTTTTACATTTAAACTGGAATTAGTTCTATGAAAGTTGGCCAGTTTTTCTGCTTGTGGAAGTAATATCCTTGGAGTAATAATCAAATAATCAATATCCTGAAAATTATTTTGGGAATTTTTAAAGAGACTCCCTTTTAAGTTTTGATTTGCTATTTTAGATTGATTTTCTTTAAATGGAGTATAATAATCTGATGGATCTATGGCTATATATTTTCGAATTTCACCTAAAGAAGCTTTGAAGTTAATGTTTTCCAAATTATTGTTTTCGATTTTCGATACATTATAAAGGTCCGTAATGTCCCAAACTTGCGAAATCCCTGATGCGCCGGAAATAGTATAACTAACGATTCCGGAAGTTGAGCCTGCAAGATCGTACTGAAATTGAAATTGTTTGCCAATGCCTTTTAACTTTCTTTTTGCCGTTAAATTAATATAATCCAGATATCCTTTTGACCCCGGTACTCCATTATTATTATAGGTAAGTTTTACTTTTACATTATCAGACCCTGTAAAAACTGTGTTTACAGGTAAACTTCCTGTGTAAAATTTTGCATCAGAATTCGGGCTTAGCTGGCTAAAAAAAATATTTCCAATACTCTGTCCGTTAGCTGAAACGGCAAATGAAGTGCTTGTGAATGCTGCTGAAGCTGCAACAGTTTCTATTTTTATAGGAGTTGCAACTTCAAGATTCGGGAAATTGAATTCGAACTCTTGCTCCTGATTTATTTCAAAAGATTCTCCAACCCATTGGCGACCCGCATGTGCAATATTTGTCTGGTCGATTTCATGAAACTGATGGTCGTCGAAAGTTGTTAATTCTAAAGAGGTGTTTCCTGTAGGCTGGTTTGTGTTTGAAATCCTTTTTCCGTCACCTCCCTGCGTAGTAATATAATAGTAAGATTTGGTGTCGTATAGGTTAACATTGGTTTTGCTTTCAGTGTTCCAATTGTTAATTCCTTCAGCATAAAAAAGAATATAGTCTTCATTATTGAAGCTGCCGTCATTTTCTCCAATAACCTGAATTGCATTTTCGGTTAAATCATCAGGATAGTAAGTATTATTAGCTAAAGGAAGCATTCTTCCACCATTTCCGTAAATTTTTATTTTTTTAGGATCACTTTTGTTTGCATCAAAACCGAGACTTTGTAAAAAAGATTTTGAAATTTTATAAACGCCGGATTTTTCAACATAAAACCGATACCAGTCTCCGGATGATAAAACCGAATTTGAAATGATATTTGACTTTAAAGTAGAAGAAGGTCTGTTGCTTTTCGAAGAGTTGCTGTTTATTGAATAAGAGAAAGATTTAATTCTTTTAAAACTGTTTCCTTCGGATACTATTGGGGATAAAGAGATGAAACCTTCTTCCTGATCTCTTGAAGTAGCTATTTGAAGCGTTTCATTTGGTTGTTGCGGTATATTCGTTAATGATAAATCACCTAGATCTGTAACTGGGACAGATTCGTATATAATGTTCGTAATTTGAACGTTGCTGCTGCCTGAATAATCCAAATAATTTGGTTTAAATAGCAATGTTATGGTTTTTTTTGTAACATCATATCGAAAATTATTACCTGTAAAGTAAGGTATGATTGTTTTGAACTCACCAAAATTCATTTCTTTTTTGTTTTGCCAATCAATTGTAAGACTCCCGTTTTTCTGGGAAAACAAGAAAAATGGGGCTAAAAAAAGATATAAAAGTATGGCTTGTTTCATAGGTTAAGAAAACGAAATTAATGTTAAAATATTTTAGTAAGTAAAAATATAGTATTTAATGTTATAGTAATAATAAAAAGTATATTTTTGCGTTCGAAACTATAGGTTATTTTCTGGTAAAAAACAGCTAAATAAAATTATTAGAACACATGTTGCTAATTAAATGTTAATTATTATATTGCAGCACCTAAATTTATCACCTAAGAATGAGTATGAAAGTAAACAAAATTGTAGCCTTGCAAGTAATGATGTCAATAGTATTGATGTTGGGCACGGCTAGTTGTAGCAAAAAATCAAGTTCTAGCCGCGCTTCAAGAGCAACAGGTTGGGATGTTGATAGTCAGAATGGAACGGCTGCTAGAAATGCAGGAAAAAAACAACAGGCCGGACCTGGTTTAGTTTTTGTTGAAGGAGGTACATTTACTATGGGTAAAGTACAGGATGATGTTATGCACGATTGGAATAACACAGCAACTCAACAACACGTTCAGTCGTTTTATATGGATGAAACGGAAGTAACCAATGGTATGTATTTAGAATACCTGGAATGGTTGAAAAAAGTTTTCCCACCTACAGAAGAAAGTTATAAAAACATTTATGCCGGAGCATCACCAGATACTTTAGTATGGAGAAATCGTTTAGGATACAATGAAACGATGACAAATAATTATTTGAGACATCCTGCATATGCTAACTATCCGGTAGTTGGTGTTAATTGGATTCAGGCAGTTGAATTCAGTAAATGGAGAACTGACCGTGTAAACGAAGCTGTTTTAGAAAAAGAAAGATATATTAAAAGAGGTGCTAAAACACAAGATGTTAGTGCTGAAAGTTTGTTCAATACAGAAGCTTATCTTGCGTCTCCATCTACTTCTTATGGAGGTAATGAAGAAATTGTTCTAAAGAAAAGTCCTAATGGCAGAAGACCTCAAAAAGGAAAAGATGGTGCTGTAGAAGAACAGAAAAATGTTTACGCACAACGTTCTTCAGGTATTATTTTACCAGAATACAGACTTCCTACAGAAGCTGAGTGGGAATATGCAGCAGCAGCGGATGTTGGGCAAAGAGAATATAATATTTATAAAGGACAAAAGAAATATCCTTGGTCTGGTGATTATACGCGTTCTGCAAAGCGTAAAAACAGAGGAGATCAATTGGCAAACTTTAAACAAGGAAACGGTGATTACGGTGGAATTGCTGGTTGGTCAGATGATGGAGCTGATATTACAAATAATGTAAAAAGTTATCCGGCAAATGATTTTGGTTTATATGACATGGCAGGTAACGTTGCAGAATGGGTTGCCGATGTTTACAGACCAATAATCGATAACGAAGCAAATGATTTTAACTATTACAGAGGAAATCAATATGCTAAAAACAAAATTGGTAAAGATGGTAAATTAGAAATTATCACAAAAGATAATATCAAATACACTACTTTAAGTAATGGTAAGGTTGTTGCGACAAATTTACCTGGAGAGATTGCTCAGGTTCCTGTTGATGAAAATGAAACTTATTTGAGACAAAATTTCAGTAAAAGTGATAATATCAATTATAGAGATGGAGATAAACAATCTTCAAGATACTATGATTTTGGAGATTCAGAATCAGCTGATGACGCTAAAAAAGAAACAATGTACAATTCTCCAACTCATAATGTTACTACAGATAGTTTAGGTAACATGGTAAGAAAGTATGATAGCTCAAGTAAAAGAACCACTTTAATAAATGACAATGCAAGAGTTTATAAAGGAGGTTCATGGAGAGACAGAGCTTATTGGTTAGATCCTGCACAAAGAAGGTATTTTCCTCAGGATATGGCTACTGATTACATAGGATTCAGATGTGCAATGTCCAGAGTAGGTGCTAAAACTGAAAGAAGAAAATCACCAAGGAATTAAATTTTAGAAATTCCAATAAAAAATTCCAAATTCCAAAACTGTTTTCAGTAAGGAATTTGGAATTTTTTTTATTGTTTTTTCTATTTTTATAATCTATTAAATGTTATAAAATGGATATTAAAGAAATTCATAACTTATTTTTAAAATGTAAATCTCTTTCGATTGATACACGTAAAATTGAAAAGGACTCTATGTTTTTTGCTATTAAAGGAGAAAATTTTGATGCCAATACTTTTGCACAGGTAGCATTGGAGCGTGGAGCTTTATTTGTAGTAATTGATAATCCGTCTTATTTAGTTGATGAAAGGACCATTCTGGTAGAGAATAGCTTAAAAACTTTACAGGAGTTAGCACAATTTCATAGAATATATTTGAAAATACCTATTGTTGCATTAACGGGTAGTAACGGAAAAACAACAACAAAAGAACTTATAAATGTTGTTTTGTCGCAAAAATATAATACCAAAGCTACTGTTGGAAACTTAAATAATCATATTGGAGTACCGCTAACATTATTATCATTTACTAATGAAACTGAAATTGGAATAGTAGAAATGGGTGCTAATCACAAAAAAGAAATTGAATTTTTATGTGAAATTGCACAACCGGATTATGGGTATATCACCAATTTCGGAAAAGCACATTTAGAAGGTTTTGGCGGTGTTGAAGGTGTAATTGAGGGAAAAAGTGAGATGTATAAATACTTGCTCGAAAGCGACAAACTAGCTTTTATTAATTTAGACGACCCTATTCAGGTTGAAAAATCTTATAAAATAAAATCTTTCACTTTTGGATTGCATAATAATGCAGCAAATTTAAATGTTCAAAAGATAGAAGCAAATCCTTTTGTGGTAATTAATTATAATGATTTTTTGGTAAACTCTCATTTAATTGGCCTTTATAACGCAAACAATATTAACGCAGCTGTTGCTATTGGTACTTATTTTGAGGTAGAGGAGCAGAATATTAAGGCAGCTATTGAAAATTATATTCCGACTAATAACAGATCTCAGTTATTAAAGAAGGAATCATTTCAAATTATTCTTGATGCTTATAATGCAAATCCCAGCAGTATGGCTGTGGCAATTACTAATTTTTTGCAACTAGACAATTCAAATAAAATAATGATTTTAGGAGATATGTTCGAACTGGGTAATGAAAGTGAGCAGGAACATAAGATTATTACCGATTCTTTAGCAAATCAGAATGAATCGGCTGTTTACCTGATTGGTAAATCTTTTTTCAGGAATTTTATTCCTAATGAAAGGCTTCATTTTTTTGAAACTTTTGAAGATTTTGCAGAATATCTCAAAGCAAATAAATTTAAAGAAGAAAGTACTATATTGATTAAAGGTTCGCGTGGTATGGCTTTAGAAAGAACTTTAGATCACATATAATATTTTAAAGTTTTTTAAATAACGATTATGGTTTCAATTGACAGTTTTAGAAAATTAGCCATGTCTTTTCCACATGTTACTGAAGAACCTCACTTTGAGAAGACTTCTTTTCGTACCAACAAAAAAATTTTTGCGACTTTTGATGAAAAGAATCATCAGGCTGTTTTAAAGTTAAGTGAAATTGATTAGTCCGTTTTTTGTGCTTCCAGTGAAATGATCTTTTACCCAGTTCAAAATAAATGGGGCAAACAAGGCTGGACGGTTGTTGAGCTTTTAAAAGTAAGACCAAAAATGTTTGAGGATGCTTTGAAACAATCTTATGAAAATGTAATTATAAAAAAGAAATAAAAATGAAAACCTAACAGATTTAAAAGTGTTAGGTTTTCATTTTTTATTTATAATTGTTCTAAAAGTCAAATTTACTCTGGGTTTTGAAGTAGTTTTGGTTGGCGGTAAACGATGCAGCCAATGTGATTGTGTTTCATCTTTCATAACTAATAAACTCCCATGTTCTAATATTAACGAAACAGTTTCTTTGGTTTCTTTATGTTTGAAAGCAAATTTGCGCTCAGCACCAAAACTAACAGAACCAATCGCGCCATTTTTCTTTAAATCCTTTTCGGCATCACTATGCCAGGCCATTCCTTCCTCTCCTGAATGATATAAATTCAACAAACAGGAATTAAAATTTTCTCCTGTTATTTCTTCAATAATTTTCTTTAGTTCCAAAAGTTCCTTTGTCCACGGAAGTGCTTTTTTTGTTGTATTTGAATAGGTATATTCAAAACCCAAATCTCCGTACCAGGCTACTTTTCGCTTAGTCAGAATTAATTTTCCAAAGATAATGGCTTGATCATTTTTCCATTCAATAGTATTTAAAAGTATATCCAGATACCGATTAGAATCTTCTCTTGAAAACAATTTTCCGTAATAATTGACTGTTCCCTCTTTTGGGAGCAGGTTTGCGTTTTCGTCTGTATGCGGATTAAATAAGTCCATTTTTCCAGTTTTGATATTCGGTTTTCATGCAATGTCCGCAAGGTCTGAAATTATTTTGTCTGGCTTCACTTTCAGATGAAAAGAAAACCCGGTTTTCGCATTTCATTCTTTTTCCTGAAGAACATTTTAATGTTCCGTAGATTTTTAGTTTCCTGTTCCCACCGAAGCAAATTTCCGCATTTTTAATTTTATTTCGAAGATCTGAGTCTGATATTTTAGAATGGTCAATCATTATTTTTATCACATTTTTTTGTTGAATTTTTATCCGTAGAGCGCACGGCAACGCATGTATAATGATTAGCTTTTGACAAGATTAGGATTTAAATTTATTTTTTCACGCAGATTTTATAGATTAAAGCAGATTTTAATCAAAAGAATTCCTCGAGGCTCTGCCTCGGGGTGATGCTCAAAGATTA
>NZ_CAMLDD010000005.1 GCF_946478785.1 uncultured Flavobacterium sp. | reverse complement strand
TATTTATTTCACAGAGTTCCGCAGAGTTTTTTCACAGAGTTTCACAAAGAATTGTGCATGCTTTGTGGATCTCTGTGTGAACTTTACGAATCTCTGCGGTAAAATTCATATAGAATTAAATTTAAGAAAAACGGAATGAGGCTGTCATTTTTACTTTATGTGTGTCTCTTCCGCAGAGTTTTTTCACAGAGTTTCACAAAGAATTGTTTATACTTTGCGAAACTTTGTGTGACCTTTGCGAATCTCTGCGGTATAATTATATGGAAATTGTCAAAACGGAAAGAGGCTATCCGAAAAAGTACGGACAGCCTCTTTATTACAAAAAAAATATTCAAATCACTTTACAAAGCGATACATTTCTGATGCTGCCAGCAAAAAAGCACCAACACCAAAATCAGCTGTAGAATTTTTATCAACTACTTGTCCGGGAATCGCTTTTTCGCCAATTGGCTGTACATATCCCACTGTACCATCTGCCTGAAGAGCAAATGTGGTTAGATAATTCCAGGATTTTTCTATTACAGGCGAATAAGTCTTTTTATCCAAAATCCCGTTGTTAATTCCCCATAAAAAACCATAAGTAAAAAAGGCTGTACCGCTCGTCTCCGGTCCAGGAGCATGTTCAGGATCCAGAATACTTCTTGTCCAATATCCTTCTTTTTGCTGTGCATCTGCCAAGGCTTTGGCCATATCTTTAAAACGAGTTATGTATTCATCTCTGTGTTTCGCTGTTTTTGGTAAATCCTGAATAATTTTGGCATAACCGGCAAAAATCCAGCCGTCTCCCCTGGCCCAAAAGTCTTTTTTGCCATTCGTACTTTTGTGTTTTGGATAAATGTATTTTGCATCCCTGAAATATAGTTTTGCTTCCTCGTCATACATGATGCTATCAGCATATGACAGATAAGAATGTAATTTCTCTAAATACATTTCGTTACCGGTCACGTTGTACAATTTTGTCATCACCGGCATCACCATATACAATCCGTCTACCCACCACCAATAATCAGTGGCTTCAGTACTCATCTGATATTCCATAACTTCACGGGCACGTGCAATTTTACGAGGATCATTCTTGCCTGTAAAATTGTATAAATCAATATAAGTCTGAAAACAAATCTGCCAGTCGCCAAACAGAACGTGTTTATCATTTTCGCCATAATTGTATTTCCATTCCGACCTATCATTCGATTTCGCTCCCATCCATTGATTTTTCTCTGCCCAGGTTAATGAATAATCCAAATACTTTTTGTTTTGGGTTACTTTATATGCTTCCATATTTCCGGTATGATAAGCCGAAACATGCCAAAAAGCGTTACCTGGTTCCGGATGCGTATCTTGCCAGTGATTGTTGACTTTATCAATAATAGCAATAACATCTTTCTTAGATTGTTTTATTGCTGTTTCCTGCTTTACTGCAGTACTTTTACAACCCAATACTGCCAGAGAAATTGAAGTTGTTACTATTAAAAATGATTTTTTTACATTCATTGGTTATAAGATTAGATTAGTGTTTTTAGAAAGAATCAGCACAAGGTTTTGCTTATTTTGAGGCATGGTCAATAGGAATTTCCTGTCCAGACCATATTTTTTTTTGTGTCCAGGGTTGATAAGGATCGCTCCAAAACGGATCTGTTGCCGGTAAACCTAAAACCAAAAATGCTTCTGAACACAAATATAAGCTTCCTGTTGATATATACCCTTCGCCAATATTATTCTGATGTCCATAAAATCCAATTTGAAGCCAGCCGTTTTTATCAAAAGTGCCCTTTGCCTTAATTTGATTATGAATCATGACATACAAGGCCGATCGTACCTGTGCCGGAGTTACTTCTTTTGGTAATTGTTTCCAAAGTGCAATTTGGGATAACAATTGAAAAGCGCCAAAACGATAGGTCAAAGACCTTCCGATTGGAGGATAAGTTCCATCAGGAGATATGAGTCTTTCCTGAACAGCAGCATAACGACGGGCTCTTTTTAACTCTGTATCATAATCATTTTTGTAGTCGTTACTCTTTTCCTTAAGTACATTCAAAATGTCTAATTGCATCGGATGAATCACAAAACTATTGTAATAATCCCAATGAAAATCAGGGCCATCACCATAAGTCCCATCACCTAAATACCATTTTTTGTGTTCTTCCAAAGCATAATCCAGTCGTTTATTATCCGGATCTTTGTCGAATTTAATTATGGCTGCTTCTACCATTCCTGCAAAAAGCAGCCAATTACTATGATAGGGCTCAATTTTTCTGGATGATTTTAATGCTTTAATCACGTTTTCTTTTGTAGCTGCATCCAATGGTTCCCAAAGTTGTTTTGGCGCACGGAGCAAAGCCTGAGCAAAAAAAGCAGCATCTACCAAGGGTTGTTTGTCGTTTACAAAATTCATAAAATCCGGACTGTTCGGATCAGTTGCATTGTGAATGGATTTTTGGGCTAAATCAATATATTTAGCTCTTAGTTTTCCTTCTGGAGTTTCGTCAGGACCTAATTCCAGCCAGGGAGCCATTCCGGAAAGCAATCTTCCAAAGGCTTCTAAATAAGTTACATGCTTTCTGTCATCCCAGGCTCCTGGTGATTTTTCTACGGGCATCAGCTGTTTTAATTGATTTTTGCTTAATGCATCCAAAACGGGGTCTCCAATTTTTACTAAAGAAGACACAAAAAATTCACGTACTTTTTTAGGTGAATCTTCTTCGAGTTTTTTTGACTGGGATTGTAGACCATTAATAGCTGCAAAATAAATTATTCCTGCTAAAACAGCCTTTCTAAAATAATTATTCATAGTTTTTTATTTAAATTTTATACTCTTGGCTTTAATCAGGTTGATTTCCAAAAGCTTTCATTCAATATATATTTGTTGTCCTTTACGTTTTGATATTTCTTCCTGAACTCGGAAGGATTTAAATTATAAAATTGCTGAAAATGTTTCCTGAAATATTTAATATCTCCAAAACCTGCAAGTGAAGCTGCTTCGCTAATTTGCAGATCGGTTGTGATTAATAAGGTGGCTACTTTTCGTAATCGCACATTTCTGGTAAATTCAGAAACCGATTTGCCTGTAATTTTTTTAATTTTCTTATAAACCAAAGAGTAACTCATTCCTAAGTGAAATGCCAAATCATGTACATTAAAATTTTCTACATCCAAATTGGCATCAATTATATCAACGATTTTATCGATCAGTTTTTTATCCTCGTCAGATAGCTTTAGGCTTGCAGTATTTTTTGTAACAGAATTGAGCATATAATTTTGTTCACTGTCTCTTCTGGCAAATATTCCTCTGATTCGGGCTAATAAATATTCGTTATCAAATGGTTTTGTAATATAATCGTCTGCTCCTACTTCTGCACCTTTAAGTTTTACCTCTTCTGAGGTTCCTCCTGTGAGTAATATTACAGGAATATGTTTTAAGTCTTCATCTGTTTTTATATACTTGCAAAAGGCTACACCATTCATTTCTCCCATTACTACATCAGAAATAATCAAATCAGGCTGTACTTTTTTGCTTATGGCTAAGGCTGCTTCGGCACTTTCAGCCAAGGTAACATGATATTTTGGGGCAAGGATGTGCTTTAAATAATTCCTAATTTGAGCATTGTCATCTACAACTAAAATACTTTTTGCATCTTTTACTAAATCATCAAAACTTTCAGGCCCTTCAATTGTTTCCAATACATTTTCATGTATTACTGTATCTTCAAGAGCTTCTTCTAAGAATAAGGTTCTGTGACTTAAGTCTTCCTGGATTTCGATATCTCCAAAATGTTCTTTTCCCAGAGGCAATTTAATTTCAAAAATTGCTCCTCCGTTTTCATTATCACGACAGTTCACTTCTCCATGATGCTGTGTAACGAATTGTTTTACCAGATAAAGGCCAATACCAAATCCTTTTCGGTTGTTTTTGATATTATTATTTGACTGATAAAATAAATTAAAAATCTTGTCTTTATCAGCATCAGGAACGCCTTCTCCGTTATCAATAACCTCTATGATGACCTGATTATCTGAACAGCGCAAAGTGACGCTAACTTTTCCATTTTTTTTTCCGGTATCGGTAAATTTCAAAGCGTTCGAAATCAAATTAAATAAGACCATTTCTATTTTTTCGCGGTCTACATAAACGAATAGTTTTTCTTCGGAAATACTAAAACTGTAATCTATTTTTTTTGTTTTTGCATGATGAACAAAACAGCTGAAAACCTCTTTACTCAATTCCACAATATCAATTTGTCCAATTTTAAGTCTTCCGGTTTCGGTTTCTGTCTTTCTAAAAAGAAGCAGCTGATCTACCAGGCTTAGTAATCTTCTAGAATTGCTGTACACCATTTCTATAGCTCCAGGATCTATCTGTTGTTCAGTGCCATATATGATATCTTTTAAAGGATTGATTATCATGGTTAACGGCGATCTGAACTCATGGGAAATATTAGTAAAAAAAGTTAGCTTTTTCTCATTTAGTTCCTTTTCCTGTTTTGCCAAATCCTGAGAAAGTTTTACCTCATATTTAAGCTTTTCCTGTTGTCGCTGATATTTGTCGACTACATAAATAATTGATGCGATTGCCAAAAAATACAATAAATACGCTAATTTGCTTCTGTACCAAGGCGGTAATATCGTAATAGGAAGAGAAATGGATTTAGTATTCCAGACTCCCTCCGCATTGGTCGATTTAATTTTCAAAATATAATCACCTTCTGTAATTCTGGAATAATTGGCACTTCTGACATGATCAACATAATGCCACTGTGAATCCCATCCTTCTAAAAAGTAAGCGTAAGATATTTTTTCAGGCAAACTGTATTCTAAAGCAGCAAAATCAATGTTCAGCATCGATTCTTCATAAGGCAATTTTAATTTATCAATACCAAAAGAAGCCAAACCAGAATGATCAAAAACTTTATTATTTACTTTTATAGATGTTATGATCAGCTTTGGAAAGTCGTGAATCTGGCTGTTTATTTTTGTATCAATAATATTAAAACCCCTGATTCCTCCAAAAACTATTTCTCCGGTAGAAAGTTTCAGAGCGGCATTATAATTAAACTGATTGCTCTGGAGTCCGTCAGTATCCTGATAACTTGTGTTTTTTCCGCTAACTGGATCATATTTGAATATTCCGTTATAGGTACTGCACCAAAAAGTCCCCTGGTCATCCTCAACAACATTTAAAACTGAATTATTTGGAAGCCCGTTTCTTTGAGTCATAAATGTCTTTTGCAGCGTTTTGGGATTGAAAATCATTAAGCCACCCCCTTCTGTACCTACAATCATTTTTGTATTAGAATGTGAAACAATGGATCGGACAGGATATTTTACTTCAATTTCTCTCCGTTTCATTGTTACGGGATTGAGTTGAAACAATTTTGTAAAATTTCCTATCCAAAGATTTCCGTTTTTATCTTCTGAAATTGCAATGATTCCCCTGATTTTTGCATCCACAAAATCAAATTGGTCGCTTGCTTCATTATAACGATACAATCCTTCTTCATCGGGAGAAGCAGCCCACAACACATTGTTTTTGGCACGAAATAAGACCCAGATATTCTTTTGGTTTGCCCTAAATTTAGGGCTATAAAGGGCATATCTTTTAAAATGATGTGTTTGAGAATTAAAAAAACTAATTCCTCCACCATAGGTTCCAAACCAGGTTCCCTTTTTGTCTTTTACAATTGCAGAAACAAAATTATTAGACAGCGAATTAGGGTTATTTGAATTGTAGGAATAATTTGTGAATGTATTATTTTTTCGATTCCACAAACTTGCACCTCCTCCATCTGTTCCTATCCAAAGATGATCACTATCATGCTCTGAAAAAGAGAGAATAAAATCACTGGGTAAAGTATTTTTTATTTTTTCATTCTTAGAAATGGTGGTAAAAGGACTTTTTCTTTCTTCAATTTTATTGACTCCACCTCTTAAAGTTCCAACCCAGACTCTTTTTTTGCTATCTAAACATAAAGATGAAATGGCATTACTATTGAGTTTTTTTTCATTCAGACTTTCAGTTAATAAGGAAAAAGTGTCCAGATCATAATTGTATTTTACTATTCCATTTCCATCTGTAGCAATCCAAAGTTCCTTTTTATCAGGCTTGCACATCAAATCAGAAATAGGATATTGGATTTCCTGATTGGTATATACATGATGCGTTTTATTTAGGACATTATATTTCAGCAAACGTCCTTCAACTCCTACCCAGACATTTGAAAATTTATCATATAAAACACAACCTCCGCCCACAATATCAGAATAAACAACAGAAAGTTTTTTTGATGATGGATCCATAGTCACAAGTCCTGCCCCGGGAACAGAGCACCATAATTTACCTGATCGATCAAAATCCATTCCCTGGACATGATAATCCCAGTGTAATTTTCCTTTTAAATAAAGCGGAATCTGAATGGTTTTTTCTTGTTTTTCTGCACAATAAAGCAAACCACTGCCAGCAGTAGCTATATACATGCTCGATTTATAATCCCTGATTTCGTTGACAACAAAATCTATTGGCTCGCTCTTAGAAGTTTTGGCATTTATATAATTCTTGGTATTAAAGCGATTGCTTCTATAATTATAAATGCTAATTCCTCCTTTTGTACCAATCCAAATTTCATTTTGAGTTCCGCAAATACTTACAATCCTATTATTAATCAATGAATTAACATCATGAGGTTCATTTCTGAAATTTAGGAAATTATACCCGTCATATCGGCTTATACCGTCATAAGTTCCAAACCACATTAGGCCTCGTTTGTCTTTGTAAACAGCGGTAACGGCATTATTAGCAAGTCCGTTTTTGATGCCAATGTATCCAATATCATATTTTTCATGTTTATATTTTGAAACAGAAGTTCCTGCTACTTGTGGCTTAGCAGTAAAATAAACTAAGAGCATTAAAAATAACAGTATTCTGTTTCTCAAAATATAATTGTGTTTGAATTAATTGTAACCCGTTGGGTGTAATTAGTTGTTGATGATAATTTTCGTCAGTTCGAGTGATTCCGATTTTTCATCGGGAGTGTATCGAGAACAGAAGATTATCATTAAAAACGGTTCTAGATACATTTTTTGCTTCGCTTCTCTTCACAAAAAACACTCGAACTGACGCTTTTAATAATGACACCTAATGGGTAAATTATAATTTTTAAAAAATATTCTTTTTATATTAAACCTAATATAAGCTAGGATGTTAATAATTATGAAAGTATAGTATCCAAATTATACTTTTGATCCATGTTTATTAATATATCAATTAGGACACAGAATATTTTAATTAAAATTATAATGGCCTTCAATTTCTAAAATTATAAAAAAAACCTATGAAAATATCATAGGTTTTTAAAAACACACAACCACTAACTTAATTAACTAATGAAATTACATACGAATAAGAATATTTCTTATCCAACAGCCTATAAGGATCATGAGGAAATCTTCCCCAACTGTCATCACCACCTACGCCCCTTTGTTTGTAATCTATATGAAGATAAACTGTTTCTTTTGACTCTAAGTCCAAATCTGAAGGATGACGCTGTGATTTCTTTTTCCCCGGATCCAAATCTTCGGTAGAAATGTTTAGCGCACTAAAACCAACAGGCTGCTGCCCTTCTATTTTTATACCTTGCCCTTCAGCATTTTTTAAAGTCAGCCAGCGAACATCTGTTTTATACCCTGACTCCTGTGGACGAATGTAAGTTCTGGTATACTGATTGATTACCTTGTCTGAATATAGTCCGAGAAAAGAAGCTGTATTTCTATCTGAATAATTTTCCCAGGGACCTCTTCCGTAATAACTCAAATTATCATAAGAGCCATTTAGTTTTAAACGCATGCCAAATCGGGGTAGTTCAGGCAAGTCTTTTCCTGCCAAATCAATAGCTGCCGTAACTTTTATCGAACCATCATTCTGAATTAAATAATCAACAGTATAAGGAACATCTGCCTGTGCTAATTGGTATGTTACTTTTACTAGCACACCCTCTGAAGTATTTTTATCTAAGTTAACACTCATCACTTTTGGATTTTTTGAAGCTTCTTTCCAAATCACTAATTTATTTTGCATACCGCTTCCAAAATCATTATCTGTTGGGGCTCGCCAAAAATAAGGTTCCGGAAAATTGGTAAAAATAGTATTGGCTCCATTTTTCAGCATGTATTTCCGAATTGCACCTTTTTGCAAATCAAATTCTCCTGTACTATTCTCTGTTTCAAAAGAAAGTATATTGTTTTTTACAGCATACTTCAATTTTGAAGCTGTTTTTGCAATGTTATTGTTTTTAAAATAGGAACCTTTGCCAATTTTAAATTGCTCTCTGGCAAATTCATGCCCTTTAGCAACCAAAGGGGCATCGTGTTTTGAAATTGCAAAAACATTTAAAAAGTATTCTGAATTCTCATCAATCACACCTAAGTCTAAATTCACTTTTTTACTTTCTTCCGGATTTGCCTCTAAACTAAATTCCCCTGATTTCGTTGTTAATCCGTTTTTAATTAATTCCCATTTAAAGGTATAATTAGAAAGATTAATAAAATTAAAATGGTTGGTTACCACCAGATCAGTTCCGTTATTAAACTGAAACTGGATGTTTTGATATACTTTCTTAACTTCCAACAGCCCAGGATGTGGAATCCTGTTAGCGCTTACTAGACCGTTTGCACAAAAATTTTCATCATTATGCAATTTTTCTCCACCCAAATCTCCTCCGTAAGCCCAAAAGGTGACTCCTTTTTCATTTTTGGTTTTTATGCCCTGATCAACCCAATCCCAGATAAACCCGCCCTGCATGTGTTTGCTGCTGTTGATAATATCCCAGTATTCCTGAAAATTACCATTACTGTTTCCCATAGCATGTGAATACTCACACATAATATAAGGACGGCTTTTTGCAGAATTTGCATAATCCTTCATACTCTTAATTCCAGGGTACATAGGCGCTACAATATCTGTATTTCTGTTCTCTCCTGCCTGCTCAAACTGAACCGGACGGGTAGAATCTGCTTGTTTTAGCCAATCATAAGCATCATAAAAAACCGGACCATTTCCACATTCATTTCCTAAAGACCAGATGATGATTGAAGGGTGATTTTTATCTAATGCAAACATTCTTTTAATACGGTCCAGATGCGCCGGGGCCCATTCAGGTAAATAAGCGGGATGTTTCGATTTGTCGAATGATCCCTGCAATTCCGCTCCCATTCCGTGTGTCTCAATATTGGCTTCATCAACTACATAAAAACCATATTCATCGCATAAATCATAAATATGTGTATCGTGTGGATAATGGCTCATTCTGATAGCATTAATATTATGCTCTTTCATTAACTGAAGATCTTTCATAGTAGTTGCTTCAACAGGAACATGTCCTTTTACATCATCATGTTCGTGAATATTAACACCTTTTACCAGCACCGCTTTGCCATTAACCAATAATTGCGCGTCTTTGATTTCTACTTTTCTGAAACCTGTTTTTTTAGAAATAATTTCCAGTGTATTTCCTCTATCGTCTAATAATGTGATAGTATATCGGTATAAATTTGGCGTTTCGGCACTCCATTGTCTTACATTCTCTATTGTTTTGGTAAAGCTGATTTTTTGCTCTTTGGCATTTACTTTTTTGCTTTCCGAAAAAACAACTTTTCCTTCATTGTCAAGCAATTCCACTTTGACAGCCGGGTTTTTGATTTTATTATTTTCAAAATATTTTAAGGTAACATCCAGATTAAAGATTCCATTTTTGTATTGATTATCCAATTCGCTTTTTACAAAATAATCCCAAATAGTAGTTTTAGGCATTGCCTGCAAATAGACATCGCGCTCAATACCGCTTAATCTCCAAAAATCCTGATCTTCTAAATAGCTTCCGTCATGCCAGCGAAATACCTGAACAGCAATTAAATTGTCTCCTTTTTTTAAAAAAGAAGTAATATTAAACTCGGCCGGCGTTTTAGATGCCTTAGTCATACCTACTTCTTTTCCGTTTAGATATACTCTGGCATAGCCAGAAATAGAACCAAAATGAAGTATAATTTCTTTGTCTTTCCAGGAATCGGCTACAGTAAAAGTACGTCTGTAACTACCAACGGGATTGTAATCGCCAGTTATAAAAGGAGGATTTTTAGGGAATGGATAAGCCACATTTGTATAAATAGGAATATCATAACCTTCTATTTCCCAGTTAGAAGGTACCTGAATATTTTTCCAACTAGAATCATCCAAATCTGCAGCGTAAAAATTCTGGGGTCTTTGTGATGGATTTTTGACAATATTAAACTTCCAGTCTCCATTCAGGCTTTGATATAATGCTGATTTTTGAGGATTATTCCCTTTCAGTTCCGCTTCGTTACTGAATAAAAGAAAGGAGCTCCTGCCCGCTTCTTTTCCTCTGTCTAAAACTTGAGGGTTTTCCCATTCATTATTCTGGGCAAAATTATTTTGCAGGCTCAAAAACAAAGCAAGTGCTAATACTATTTTTTTCATTTAAATATTTTTACGAATCAAATTTCAAAATTTACTATTCACAAATTTAAATAACGTTCTATAAAATAAGAGGGGCATTACCGTAAAATAAAAGGGGCATATTAGTAATAACTGCAAAATACACCTTAATAAAAGGTTAAATTGTACATTATTGCATCTTTAAAAATTGAAAAGAGATATGTGATAAAGGGAGCCCACTAACGGCAAAAAGCGATACGACCAAAGGGCACTTGAACCAATGAAAAATATTGCTTATCAGGAACATATGTATATTACATTTGAATATTACCGTAATTTGTATATTTGCACCATTCCATTTTTAAATTAGCTAAGTCAATAATGCCCGAACTTTTACATTTAGATCCAAAAACTATTTTTCTACTTTATTTTTGGGGCAATTTTTTTACCTGTATCCTTATTTTTAGTTATTCATTTTCCTACGCTACCAGTGATAACAGAAAAACATTAAAATGGTTTGGATTAGGGAAATTATTATTGACTATTGCATGGATATTGATTCTTTTAAGGAATATTATCTTCGATTTTTTCTCAATCAATATTGCCAACTCCATAATTTTTTGTGCCTGTTGTTATGAAACAATCGCGATGTTATCATTACTTCAAAAAAACGCAAAAAAAAATTATAGGGTGCAAATAGGAATTACTATCGCTGCTATAGTAGTTTTCAATCTCGCAACTTTATTAGGAGCCACAACAAATACCCGCATAATAGTTGGCTCTATGGGAATAGTTGCTATTTATTTACCGCCAACAATACGTTATTTCACAGAAAAACGGCAAACCGTTTTCAGGACTTTTTATGTGCTTTGCTATATCGGACTTGAAATTCTTATTGTGATACGGGCCATCTATCGATATTTCTATCCGCAGAATGATTTATTTACCTATGATCTTCTGGAAAGTTTGTATAGTATTTCTTTATTTTTATTAGCACTTATTGGAATAATAGGATTTTTGCTGCTCGTAAAAGAAAAGCAAGACCTTAAGATTAAGAAACTTTTAGACGACAAAAACCAATTTTTTTCTATTATATCCCATGATTTGAGAGGACCATTAGGATCAGCTGTTTCTCTTTCAGAGTTATTAGTTGAAGATATAGAACAATACAGCCGGGAAGAAATCAGGGAAGTATCAGAAGTGTTGCATCAATCGAACAAAAATGTTTACAAATTGCTGGAAAATCTATTGGAATGGTCACGAGTGCAAACTGGAATGATTGTTTTTAGTCCAAAGAAAATAGTTTTAAACACATTGGTTCAAGAAAATATTGAACTAAACAAAAATGCAGCCTTAAATAAAAATATAAACCTCTTATTTGAATCGGCAGAACTTATCGAAATTAATGCTGATAAAAATATGATTGATACCATTTTACGCAATTTATTGAGTAATGCGATTAAATTTACTGAGAAAAATGGCGAAGTTAAAGTAAGACTGCAAAAAACGAATCAAAAAGTAGAAATAGCTATCACGGATAACGGAATTGGAATTCCTGATGATATAAAAGAAAAATTGTTTAAAATTAATAGAAAAGTAATCCAAAAAGGAACAGAAAATGAAACCGGAAGCGGACTGGGATTATTACTTTGCAGTGAATTTGTAAAAATACACCAAGGCCAAATTTGCGCGGAAAGCAAACAAGGAAAAGGGAGTGTTTTTAAATTTACGCTACCATTGGTGCAAATTAGTTACCTATTTTTTCTTATATCAATTACCATGTTTTATTATTATATTTTTTAAAATCAGATCGAAGGTAAATCCTTTTCTTTATTTTCTTAAAAAAAGAAAACAAAGAACAGGAAACCGTACATTAAAAATATTATTGTTATCAGGAGTACTACCTGATACAAAGCCTGTACTTAATTCTACAACCCATTTTGCTAAGAACTTTGTAAAAATACCTTAATTAAATGCCTGGTGAACTTTACAATCCTTTAAACTGGGTTTTATTTTCTGTTGCCAAACATCTCTGATTAGTTACCTCAGTGTTCCTTCAAATGGAGAAACGATACATATTGTTAAAATAATTTTAACAAAAAATAAAGGCTTTTTATTAACATATTTGTTAACTTCAATACTAGTTAAATAAATATCCTTTTAAAAAATTAAAAAAATATGCGAGTATCTGTTATCCGAAAAAACATAAAATTTACGCCTGATTCCAAAAGAGTTGTTGCACGATATTTTGTAAATGGTGATGAAAGAACCAAACAAATGGTGATTAGGATAATGATGCTGGATGATAAACAAGTATTAGAAACCTTAGAACAGACACTTCGTGAATTTGCCAGACGACACCGAAATATTTCAGCCATATTTTTAAGGCACTGCGAAAAAATAAAAAATATAATCGAAGCCATGGAAATTGATTATAATGCCATGTCCCTTGATCGAAAAATGCTTATTGGTTCTTACTGTACAATGGAATATGCGATAGAATCTGCAGCTATTTTTAATCCTTCAATTATAGAAGATTTTGACCAAACTGGACTTGAAGCAGGTGAAAAACGTGTTATTATTTCTTTTCGTGCCACTGGTGAAGGCCATATTTCATCAATTGTTTTTAGAAGAGGGATCCTGGACAGGGATAATAACCTGATGGTAATGAAAATTGGCCATCATATCGATAAGGCAGAAATTATACATAAGTCCTTTTTTAATAAGGAGCGATTTTTATTGAAATTGTCTGAAATGCATACTCAGGACAAGTATATAACGCAAATTATGCAGGACCTGCCTGATGAATTCGAATATGCAGTGCTAAAAAATATGATCATCACTGCTTTAAGCGACTCGACTATTCGTGAAGAAAGAAGAATCGCACTGAATGAAATAATCTGGCTGGCAAAATCATTTTATGATTTGGAATTTAAACATGATTCAGATATCACTGAGCGTGTTATATTCCCTATATCTGATTCTGAAAGTCGTGGTATTGAGGATGCCCGTTTTGTCCGTTTTACAGATGATGATGGTTCTTCTCGTGTTATGGCTACCTATACTGCTTATAATGGACACACCATATTGCCTAAACTTATTTCTACCGAAGATTTTTACACATTTAGAGTGATGCCTTTGCATGGTGCAGGAGCTCAAAATAAAAACCTGGCTTTATTTCCGAGAAAAATAAAAGGAAAATACGCCATGCTCGCCAGAATAGATGGCGTAAATAATTACATCATGTATTCAGACAGGGTTACACAATGGAACACTCCTATTCTGCTTCAGGAACCCCGCTACCCATGGGAGTTTACACAAATTGGAAATTGTGGTTCGCCGTTGTGGACAGAACATGGCTGGCTGGTAATTACTCATGGTGTAGGTACAATGAGACGGTATTGCATAGGAGCCTCCTTACTTGATCTGGATGATCCATCTAAAGAAATTGGAAGACTTTCTGAGCCTTTACTTTCACCATTAGAAGACGAACGAGAAGGTTATGTTCCGAATGTTGTGTATTCCTGTGGTGCAATTATTCATAACAACAGTCTTATTTTACCATATGCCGTATCGGATTATTCATCAACTTATGCTGTAGTGGATATGGCAGAACTGATTGATGCTTTGAAGAAAAGTAAATAGGAATTCTAAAATGCTGCTGTTTTACATAAAATTTATTGTTTTTTTATGTAGATTTAAATCAAAACTAAAAATAAGGGCTTTTAATCGACTTTTTTATTAAAGTGGGAAATTAGTATTCTTTTTTTAATAAACAAGCTCTAAACAAAAATATGAACGTCAGTTTTCATTGATTTATCTTATCGATTTAACTTTGTAAATAGATAAAAATAATAGTGTTGAATTTTGTAATTTTATACAATGGAAACCTCTAAAGTCATTTGATTTTAGAGGTTTCTTGTATTAGCGCTTTTATAACTACTTCATTATTTCTTTAAATTCGGAATTTTCTCAATCAAATACTTCCAATATCGTTTTGGCATATGTTGTATATGAAGACGCATATTTTTTCGGGATTCAATATTAACGCTGCTAAAGTAGCGCCTCCACAAATTCTGAAAAATTTCTTCCTGTTCATCGCATATTTCAGTTAAAAGTTTAGATGAAGAAGCTTTAGCAGTAAACTGCAATTCAATTACAGAGACATTTTCAAGGTCATAATAAATACCATATTTTCGTTTTGCATCATAAATCAACCAACACTGATCTGCATAACGATTTTTAAAATGACTTTTGATAAGAGGTAAAACATCACAGTCTGGCTCAATAATCGCATAATACAATTGGTCTTTTGTTAATTTAAAACGAACAAATGCTTCCATTCGATGCGCCTCTTTCCTGGTCAGGCGTGAAGCTTTTCTGAGATTCCAGACTGCACTATTGCTAAAATCTTCTTCTATATTCATCGAATTAACAAATACGTGACGGGCAAACTGAAGCATAGTTTCTTCTATTTGAGGCTCTTCAGACAAAAATGCATTATAAATATTCGAAAGTCCTTCTGCCGAAAGGCGTTGTTTTAATCCGTCCGAAACGCGTTTTGCTTTTGAAAAATCAGTTGTTACTAAATGAGTGGTTGCAAAAAGCAAAGCACCTGAAGTTTCTTTTTTTGCAAAAACGATGTCTGAAAGTTTATATTCATAAATTTCATATACTGCCGTAAGCCAGCCTTCATAAGTCCCATCGTAAATTACCTCTGTCATTTTGATTAAAATAAAGCAAGCTGATTCGAAAAGTCATTTTTATATTTACTCTTTTGGAAATTTAAAATATGATCCTTAATCTGGATAGAAGTTAAATCTCTCTGCATTTGAAATGGCGTCGCAAAAGCCAGAAAATATTTGGCACGCGAATAGGCAATTCCCATTTTTTGCAAATCATTTGGAATTAGCTTTTTAAACTTCCTTGCTGCTACAATTTTCCGGGCACTTAAATATCCAATTCCGGGAATACGTTTTATCAGTTCCAAATCGGCAGTATTGATATCAACCGGAAACTGATTCAGGTTTCGCAAAGCCCATCCAAGTTTAGGGTCGATGTCAAGATCCAGATTGGGCTGATTGAATCCGACAATTTCATTGACATTGAATCCATAATAACGAATCAGCCAGTCGGCCTGATACAAGCGGTTTTCGCGAATAATAGGAACCGGCGTACCAATTGCAGGAAGACGATTATCATAACTAATGGGCACATAACCTGAATAATATACGCGTTTCATATTCATCTGCTGGTAAAAATAATCGGCCATGCCCAAAATTTCCAGATCATTTTCTTTTGTTGCACCAATTACCATTTGGGTGCTTTGACCAGCAGGTGCAAAAAGAGGTGCTTTATAATTTAGTTTCTTTTCTTCTTTATATCCAACAATTTCATTTTTGAGGTATTGCATTGGGTTAATCACATCACTATGATTTTTATCAGGAGCCAGTAATTTGAGGCTTTGTTCTGTTGGCATTTCTACATTTACACTTAAACGATCAGCATACAATCCGGCTTCTTTTAGTAATTCATCACTAGCTCCCGGAATCGCTTTCAAATGTATGTATCCATTAAAATTATGTTCTACTCGCAACTTTTTGGCAATTCTAACCAAACGCTCCATCGTATAATCCGCATTGTCAAAAATACCCGAACTCAAAAACAAACCTTCAATATAATTTCGTCGATAAAAACCTATCGTTAGATCAACCACTTCCTGAACAGTAAAAGCGGCACGTTTTACATCATTGCTTTTTCTGCTGACACAATAAGCACAATCAAAAATACAATGGTTTGTAAGTAAAATTTTCAGCAGTGAAACACAACGACCATCCTCAGTAAAAGCATGACAAATTCCATAATCTTTAGCATTGCCTAACCCTTTATTTTTATTCTCACGTTTGCTTAATGCCGATGAACATGACACATCATATTTGGCCGCATCAGCCAATATTCCTAACTTCTCCATTACTCTCTCGTTCACCATTTTGATTCTTTTTGAAATTAAATTTTACTTAAATCAAAATTAGTTATTTTTAGTAACAAAATAATTTTCAGGATTGTTCCAAATTGTATCAAATTATTAAAATAAGCGTAAAGCCACCCTTCATATGAACAAAAAAAACCTCCAAATTCAAATGAATTGAGAGGTCTTTTAAATAATAAAATGCAAAAATTACAGCTCAAATATTTGCTCCATTTGCAGCCATTTTTCACCTTCTTTTGCCATTGGAAGTGATTGTTGAAATTCCCACATTAAATTTTCCCATTCCTGAACTTTTGGGTTTTCAGCATCCATTTTTTGCTTGCGTTCCGGTGAAAACGTTTCATCAACTTCCATAATCATAAACAACCTGTTGGCAAGTAAATAGATTTCCATCGCTACAATTCCGGAATCCCTGATGCTTTTAGTAATTTCTGGCCAGGCATTTTCTTTAGAATGATAATATTTGTATTTCTTTATTAATTCAGGATTGTCTATTAAATCACACGTGTAACAAATTCTTGAAGTCATGTTTTATATTTAAATAATTTCCAGTGCATTAGCATATGAGGCTTCCGGCTTTTGATTCGGAAAATACACTTCCAGAACTTGTGCATTTTGTTTGAATTTCAGCTTTTCTCCGGTGCTTACCAATTTTATCTGCTTAATTTTTTCCGAATGATAAGGTGATTCTTTGCCTAAACTTTTAATACTTGCGATACCATTTTCAGGCCACGCCATTATAGTAGCATAAAGTATTTTGTCTTTTTGGGCAAAACGAATGTCTTCTGAGGTGTAAGGCTTTCCTTTTCCTTCATTGAATCCCTGAGCCGTCAATGCTCCAGCACTTTCCTGCTGTGGGCCTTCTCCAAATATTTTCCACGGACGTGTTTCATAAATACTTTTGCTGTTTAGTTTCATCCAGACACCAATTTCTTTTACAATTTCACGCTCTAATTCGTCGATGCTTCCGTCACCACGCACAGGAATATTGAGCATCAAATTACCATTTTTACTCACAACATCTATTAAGGTATGAATGACCGTTTTGGCTGATTTATATCTTTTTTGATCATAAACCCCTCTGTCATAATGCCAGTTTCCAATACAGGTATCTGTTTGCCAGGGCAAGGGCTCTATGTTATTGCTTTGTCCTTTTTCTATATCCCAAACTATGGCTTTTCGTTGCTGTTCATTTAGTATTTTTCCTGTAATTACTGCCTGAACCGTTTTATTTTTTTTGAGGCTTTTATTATACATATGAGCTGCTATTCGTAAACCTGCGTCACTGATAGGCCAAAGTGGTAATGCGGTATCGTCAAAATAAATCATATCCGGATTGTATTTATCGATCAAATCAATCGTTCGGTCATGAAATTTTTCTGAATAATCCGAGGATGGTACTGAAGCTCCGTCTGCCCAATCCCATTGACTATGTACAGAAGACTTATCTGAAGGCTTTGCACTTAATGGATGATTTTGGGCATACAATTCCTGAGGGTCTAAACCTTCCCACCAGGTTCCTTTTCCATCAGCCTTTGTCAGCTTTCCATCATAAGGCACTCCTGCCAAAGGGGCGTTTTTATCAGCGCCCTGAGAAGTATCAAACCAATTCCAGGCATGGGCTGCATGAACGCTCACGGCAAAAGGTAGTCCTGCTTTTCGTGCTGCTTTTTCCCATCCGGCTATGATATCTTTTTTTGGCCCCATTTTAGTTGAATTCCAGTTAGGCTGGTACTTACTGTCATACAAATCCAGATTATCATGATGATTGGCCATAGCCATAAAATATTTGGCTCCTGCATCTTTATATAAATTGACTAATTCCTGAGGATTCCAATTATCGGCTTTCCACACATTGATCACATCTTTGAAACCAAATTTTGAAGGGTGCCCATATTTTTCCACATGAAATTTATATTGACGTGAACCTTCCTCATACATTCCTCTTCCATACCAGTCCCCGGCTTCCGGCTCACATTGTGGTCCCCAATGCGCCCACATTCCAAATTTTGCATTTCGAAACCAATCCGGAACCACATATTTGGTAAGGGAATCCCAATTAGGTTCAAACGGTCCATTAAAAACAGGCGAAGTTAATAAGTTGGCTTGCCCTAATAAAGGCGATAAATACAAACCTGCTAAACCTGAAGCTGCTAATTTTAAAGCGTTACGTCTATTCATATTTTGTTATATATTTCCGATTATTTTTATTTACTTTATAATATTGTTTATAAATACTAATTATTAGCTCATTTACTTAATATTATTTAAAATAGTTTCTCATAAATTTTATTATCAATTTTTTTGATGCCAAAAATTTGAGATAAACAAAACAAATATAATCGATGGGTACTACAATTTATTTATTCAAAAACGATTTTTTATTATTCAAAAACGACTTTTATTAATATTTATGGCTAAAAATATTTTCAAATATTCCTTCTCCTTATTACATGTAGACTATGTGAAACTGAATCACAATTGGAATTACAATAATGTGATCAGCCCTTATTATAGATTGTATTATATTGATGATGGAATAGGATTTATTTCAGACAGTTCGGAACGACTCACTTTAGAGCCCGGTCATTTGTATCTTATTCCGAGTTTTACGATATGCAACCTTAATTGTGATCACTATTTGAGTCAGTATTTTATTCAATTTTTTGAAGAATCACCTGATGGAATCTCTCTGTTTAATAACAATAGAAGCATCATGAAGTTACCTGCCACAGAAATTGATATTTCTCTGATAAAAAGATTGCTTCATATTAATCCCGGAAGAGGAATTAATCGGTCAGAAAATCCAAAAGTTTATGAAAAAGAAGCGTATTACAAAGAATATCTGTCGCTTAACAATGAAATTAAAACACATTTAATATTTGAAAATCAAGGAATTCTTCTTCTGCTGATATCCAGATTTTTGAATTCAAAAGATTTCAAAACAAACAATTCGCAATCTGTGCCTTCCAAAATTTTGGACACGATGAGTTATATACAGCTTAATTTAAGTGAGAATCTTACTGTTGCAGAATTAGCTAACAGAATAAATCAGAATCAGGATTATTTTTCAAAACAGTTTTTGATTCACACGGGTCAAAGACCCCTGAATTATATCCATGAAAAGAAGATAGAAAGGGCGCAATATCTGATTGCCACAACAAATAATACTTTTTTAGAAATCGCTATACATACAGGCTTTTCTAATTTGCCCCACTTTTCAAAAATATTCAAGCAAATAGTAAATCTGACTCCGGGGGAATATCGTAATCAAAATAGGCACTTAAAATAAGTGCCTATAAATTTTTAAGATGTAATTAAATTTATTATTTCATTTTTAACTTCAAAACTGTCACAGAATAAGCAGGCAAATTCAATTCTGCCTTCTCCCCTTTCAATTTATAAGTACTTTCCTTTGGACTTATTTTTTTAGGTTCGGCAAAAGTATTTTCGTCTTGCAAATTCGGACTGGCAAGTGAAATTACAGATCCTTTTGAAGCTAATTTACCTCCTTTTAAATCAACTGCAACCTCTTGTGCCTTTGCCGATGTATTGACCAATTTAACAATTACTTCTTTAGTATTTACATCTTTCACGGCTGATGCATACAGGTCGTTTTGTCCTGTTAATGGTTTTCCGTCATTTGTAATATTCAGTAAATCGGTTCCTTTATTGGTGGAGAACAACTTTTGAACATAATAATTAGCCGAGCCGTAAGATTCTAAATTATTGAACCAAATCATATCAGGTGTCCATTGCCAGGCTTCTTCGTGTGCCATTAACGGAGCGTATGAAGTCAGATTCACCACTTCAGCATTTCGCTCCAGTCCGGTAATGAAAGCAGCTTCAGAAAAAGCACATTCCCAATTGTTTCTGTTATTTGGATTAGCACCCGAAACACTTTGTGCAGCATATTCTCCCGCAAATATCTTCGGTCCTTTTCTGTCGTAATTATCATAACGGGTTGCGTTTTCCCTAAACCATTTTGGACTTTGATAATAATGCTCATCTATCAATTCGGCATTCAGTTTTTTAAGTTCGGCCATTCCAAAGTCAAAATGTTCACCGTCTGGAGAAGGTCCACTTCCTGAAACGATGATAATATCTGGATATTTTGCTTTTATGGCTTTTTCAAAAACCTTATATCTTTCAATATAATCCGGTCCCCATTGCTCATTTCCAACCCCAATATATTTTAGGTTGAACGGTTTTGGATGCCCCATATCTGAACGGATTATTCCCCAGGTAGTCTCTTCTGAACCATTGGCAAACTCGATTAAATCTAAAGCATCCTGAATATAAGGATCTAATTCTTCTATTGGCGCCAATTCACCTGTGTTATATTGGCAAGCCATTCCACAGCTTAAAATAGGCAACGGCGTTGCACCAATATCTTCTGAAAGCTGAAAATATTCGTAAAAACCTAATCCAAAACTCTGAAAATAATCCGGAGTCTGTTTATGGCTAAACTCCACATTCCAACGGTTCATCATCGTTCTTCTGTCCTCAACATCCCCTACCGATTTTTTCCATTGATAACGATCTGCCAAAGTTCTTCCCTCTACAATACAACCACCCGGAAAACGTAAAAATCCCGGTTTCATATCATACAAAAGCTGTACAAGATCTTTACGTAAGCCATTTTTTCTGTTTTTCCAGGTATCTTCCGGAAAAAGCGAAATCATGTCTAAATCAATAGTTCCTGTTCCTTCAAAAGTTATTTTTAATTTGGCTTTTGCTTCAGTCTGAGTTGCTGTAAATTGTGCCGAATAATATTCCCATTCTTTAGTGGTTGGCACAATACTGGTTTCACCAATCACTTTTTTGTCTTTATCAATAAGCTGAATGATTATTTTTTTGATGGCTCCTTCATGATTAGCCGCTTTTAAGGACAGATTGTATTTTGCCCCTTTTTTGACACCCATTCCTCTAAATCCCTCATTGATAATCGCATATCCCTTGGCATCATTTACCAAAACCCTGCAGAAATTTTGATTGGTTTCGTTCTCGGATACTTTAATAGTTGTAGCAACACCTGATTGCATGTTCAGAGAACTTCTTTTGGTATTAGGCTGCTCCCATCCCATTAAAGGTTTTTCAAACTCAAAAGATCTGTTTTTAATCATTTCGGCATACAGTCCTCCGTCAGCAGCAAAATTGATGTCTTCAAAAAACAAACCAAACATCGTTGGCTGGATTTTAGTAATGGTCTTATTGATGTCAACTTCTAAAGTCGCCTTTTGGGCAAAACTGTAAAAGCCATTAAACAGCAAACCGCCAATGATAATTTTTGTAATTATATTATTTTTCATTTGTAAAATGGTTGATAATTTAGTTTTGCTAATTTATTCAAACTTTCATCATTTAGAGCAGAAAGATTTGGATTTTTTAGCAGCATCGTCCCGCTATCCGTTGTAATCTTATGTGCCGAACCCCTGCACATAAGGATTTCCACTGCAAACGAAGTTCACTGAACTCCAATTAAAATAAAAGTTAAGTGAAGTAATCGGGGCTAAAGGGAAATATTTTGCTTTTTCTGGTTTTATTTTTTCACAGCTTCATATTTATCGGGAAAAGCAGATTCTCCATCTAAATTAGTCACCTTCAAAACATCAACATTTTTACTTTCAATAGCGTATTTGAAATAATCGGGTTTGTTTTTCCCCCAAGTCACGGAGCAATTCTGCACTTTTATATTTTCTGCCGTATCAAAATAAAAACCTGAAGTACTTCCTTTTACAAAACCATCCCTTTTTGATGGGCGGCGATCATAAATCCCTCCCGGAAATTGAGATGTTTTATCAATAGAAACATTTACGCCTTCAAAAACAATGTTTTTAATTTTGTCTTTTGTTTCTCCGCTCACATACACCCCATTTTCTCCAAAACACTGAATATTATTGAAATAAATATTACTTATTGCTCCCACTTTTCCTTCAGTAGCTCCCTTTGGAAAACGCCAGTTCGCATCTTTATGATTTCCGCTTGCACGACTGTAAGCCGTTACATAAATAGGTTCTGCTTTTCCCCACCAGGTATCAGTAGTCAGTTTTCCTTCAATAATCATATTCGAGAAAATAACATCACTCACCGTTCCTTCATCGCGATTTTGAATACCAACGCCTCGATTACTGTTTTTAATAATACAATTATTGAATACGACTTGTCTGATGGCATCCATATTTTCTGAACCAATTTTAATAGCACAACTGCTGCTGGTCATTGTACAATTTGTAACCGTAATGTTTTCACAGGCACCAAACTCTTCAAATTCTCTTCTGTTTTTCAGGCAAATGCAGTCATCTCCGCTTTCAATATAACAATCACTAATCCGAACATTTTTAGAATGGTCTAGGTCAATACCATCACTATTGCGGACTTTTAAACTATTCAATAAAGTAATTCCACTAATAACAACATCATTACAACCCACAAGGTGAATGGTCCAATAAGCCGAATTTCCTATATGAACATCTTTTATTCTGATATTTTTTCCGCCAATAATCGTAAGTACATGAGGACGCGGATCTAAGACATTGAAAGGTTTTAAAATATAAGCGTCTTCTTCTTCGGCTCCCATAAACGAGATTCCGTTTCCGTCAATTTTTCCGCTTCCGCTAATGGTAAAATTCTCGATGTTTTTACCACCAATCCAGATTGTTCCTTCTCCTTTGTTTTCGCGAAAAGCACTTTCTGTATATAACTTTTCATCCGGGCTTGCCAGGATTTTGGCTCCTCCTTCAATATGCAAATCAACATTCGATTTTACATTAAAAGGTCCCGTTAAAAACGTAAACGGTGCAGGAATGAGTACTTGTCCGCCTGTTTTACTGCAGGCATCTATCGCTTTTTGAATCGCAATAGCATCATTCGTTTTGCCATCTCCTTTGGCCCCATACTTTTTGATATCATATATTTTTTGACCTGCAGCAGTCAATGAAATACAAAAAACGATTACGGCAATTATATTTTTATTTATCATTTTATTCTATTTATTAAAAACTTTAAATAACATCATTTAAATATTTAAAAATGAAATCTTATAGTTAATTTATGTTTAGTAAATATTACCAAAAAACAGTATACAATGCTACTAATACGCCACAGATAATAAAAGACCCAATAATAAACTCTGACGACACTTTAAACATTGATTTATCAACTTCGATTTTATGAGCTTCTAATTTCTCTTCAGACTCAGGTTTTAAAAGGCTGATGGCTACCATTAAAAATACGATTATAAAAAAAGAAATCGTCATTCTGTCTAAAAATGGATAATCAGGAAAAGCACCATTTGTCCACATTGGCAGGATTTTTAATATTGCAGCAATCGGAACTGTAAGCAATGCACCGGCAAGTCCTGCTGTGGGTGTAGTTTTTTTCCAGAACATTCCGAGTAAAAATATAGCCAGAACTCCAGGCGAAAAGAAACCAACATATTCCTGTATAAACTGATATGCCTGATCTAACGATTTTAATGCCGGAGCAACAAGAGCTGCAATAAACATGGCAACTACAACACACCATCTTCCTGTAAGTACTAATTTTCTTTCTGTCGCTTCTCTGTTAAAATATTTTTTATAAATGTCCAAAGAAAAGATTGTCGAAATACTATTGGCTTTACCTGCCAAAGAAGCTACAATTGCTGCTGTTAAAGCTGCGAGCGCTACTCCTTTTAAACCTGCAGGTAATAAATTCATTAAGGTTGGATACGCATGATCCGGTTTTAAAACTCCTGCAGCATCGACCATTTCTTGTTGAAACATTCCGTTTTGATGCATAACGTACATTGCAATACCTGGTAAAACGGCAATAATTGGAACTAATAATTTTAAGAATGCCGCAAACAAAATACCTTTACGTGCTGTTTTCAAATCGGCACCCAAAGCTCTTTGCACAATGTACTGATTGCATCCCCAATAGGCCAGATTATTGATTAACATACCGCCCACAAGTACTGACATTCCCGGTAATTCGTTATAATGCGGATTTGATTTTTCCAAGATCATATGCAGATGTCCCGGTGCTTCGTCAGCTATAACGGAAAGTCCTTTTAGAATATCTTTTCCAAAACCAAACTGCTCTGATAATAAAGTTAAAGACAAATAAGTCGTAACCAACCCCCCCAGAATCAATACGATTACCTGAAACATATCGGTATAACCAATAACTTTCATTCCGCCTAAAGTAACGATGACGGAGAACAAACTCAATCCGATCACACAAAATTGAAAACTTATTGGTGCAATTGATGAAATTGCCAAAGCGCCTAAATAAATAATAGAAGTCAAATTTACAAATACATAGATCAACAGCCAAATTATCGCCATTATGGTACTTACTGTTCCGTTGTATCTTTTTGCCAAAAATTGCGGCATCGTGAATATTTTGTTTTTAAGATAAACCGGCAGAATAAACATGGCTACTATAATTAAGGTAGCTGCCGACATCCATTCATATGAAGCAATAGCCAATCCGATGGCAAAACCCGAACCGCTCATCCCTATAAAATGCTCTGCAGAAATATTAGAAGCAATCAATGATGCTCCAATGGCCCACCAGGTAAGGGAACCTTCGGCCAAAAAGTATTCGTTAGAACTCGTAGTTGCATTTTTCTTGCTTCTGTAAATGTACATCCCGTAAGATGTAACAATCACAAAATAGATAAGAAAAACAATGTAATCTGCGGTTTGTAAAGTATTCATAATGAGGTTAGTTTTTTGGTGGTTAGTTGATAGTTGGTGGTTGATGGTAACGTTTACTTAGACTTTTAAAAACCATTTCCTTTTGTACAGAAAATAGAGTAAAATCAATTGTACAAACGTTACTGATAGCGTTGCAAATACAGGCTGCCAAATAAGTGGGGAGAATTTAATGAGTCCTCCAAATAGAAAGTCTGCAGTGTGTTTAAAATTCACCAAACCTTCGGCTGCCATATAAATCAGTATAGAATTTGAACCAATTAGTAATAACGGAAACGCCCATTTATAATAACCGAACACATCAATTATCAGATAGAAAAAAGTAAAAAACAAAATACTAAATCCGCCCACATAACAAACAAAAGAACTTGTCCACAAATGTTTGTTGATTGGGAAATCGTAGCTCCAAATAAGGCCTGTTCCTATCAAAACAATTGCGGAAGCAACCAATATCAATAATTTTTTATTGGTCGAAAATGTACTAGAAGCCCTTAAAAAAGTTCCCAAAAACATTCCCAACAAAGCAGTTGCAACAGCTGGAATCGTTGAGAACAAACCTTCCGGATCATAGACTATGCTGTGTAATCTCCCCGGAAGAAATAATCGGTCAATATAGCCTTCTAATGAACCTTCTTTGGTTAGAACACCTGCTCCGAAACCCGGAACCGGTATTAATTTCATAGCTAAATAATAGCCAATCAAAATACCTGCGAACCAAAATAACTGTTTCTTTAAATTAAAATTCAAATAAATAAGACCGGCAAAAAACCAGGCAAGCCCAATACGTCCCAATACACTGGCAAAACGTGTTTGGTCATAGCCCTCAAATCTCAATAGTCCGTTTACTACAAATCCCAGAAAGACTAAAATGCAAGTCCTTTTGAACATGGACAGGTATATTTTTTTCTTTTCTTGTGATGGTAATTCAATTGGAGTATTCACACCTGCAGCTTTCATTTTTTTCTCGAAAGAATACGGCATTGAAACTCCTGCAACAAATAAAAATATTGGAAAAATCATGTCATAAAATGTAATCCCCTCCCATTCTGTATGATGCAGTTGTGATGACATCCATACAAAAGCAGGAATTGGTGCAGCCTTTGCCAGAGCATGTACAATATGTTCACCGCTCATAATCCAAAACATAACAAACCCTCTCAGAGCATCCAGAGAAATTAATCTTCCATTTGTAATTGTTTTACTCATATTGTCTTTACTTAAAACTTCCTTTTTGTATTAACAAACTGATTTTTGATTATTAGCTGCATTTCAACAAATTAAATATCACTTATTTGTGATTCACATGTTTCCTGCAAGGTCTTTTTTCGACCTTGTAGGTATTTAGATGCACGAAGAAATACCTACAAGGTTTTGAAAACCTTGCAGGAATCCAAGCTTCATTTAAATCAATTGTTTAATAATCGAACTCAGGTTAATAGTTCTATTTGCTATTCGATTGGTTTTATTACAAAACCGTAGCTGTATTCATTTTGCGTCAGTTGATATTGTTCATGCGGCGGTAATCCCCAACTGTTGTCTCCTCCTAATCCGCGTTGGGTTAAATCAACACAAACTACCACTTCATTTCTCGGTGTAATATCACTGGAATGAATATTCTTTTTGGATATCCCTCCGTCAAAATCACCTGGATAATTATTCAGCGTGCTTATTCCTAAAGGCTGGAGTCCTTTTATTTCTAAACCTTTGCCACTATTACTTGAAAGTGTAAACCAGCGAATATCTGTTTTATATCCGTTTTCCTGTGGGCGTGTATAAGGCACATATTGATCGGCTACTTTACTTTGATAAATTCCTTTAAATGCAGCAGTATTTCTGTCTGGATAATTTTCTAAAGGTCCTCTTCCATAATAATCCAAATTTTCGAAATTATTTTTCAGAACGAAAAGCATTCCAAAGCGAGGCATTTCAGGCAATACACTATTTCCCTTTTTGAAAGATGGAACTATTTCTAAAGCGCCATCATTAGTCAAAGAATATGTAATTGTATAATCAGAGAAAACATCATTAAGCTTCAATTTTGCAACCACATATTTTTTTCCGTTTTCCTCAACTATCTGAATATTTTCTAAAGAAGTGTTTTTACCGGCTGTTCTCCATACATTAGACTTAATCTGCATTTTATTCCCAATGTCATTATCCGTTGGCGCTCTCCAAAAATTTGGCTCCGGATATTGTTTAAAGTATTCTTCTCCGTTCGAACTGTAGTAGGAAATCATTCCGGTGACTTTGCTGATCTTAACAGTAACATTGGCTGAACTCAAAACAAAAGCCTCTTTTTCATCCTGAATTTTCGAAGGATTTGTTTGTTCTGTTTTCGCAAAATACTTGTCACCTTCAATAACGAATTGTTCCCTGGCAATTTCAAAATTTTGAGGCAGCATTTCAGAACCTGTTTTCGTGTATGCAAAAACGTTCAATAAATATTCTACACCTTCCTTTGATGGCAGTTTTGGTAAATCAATTTTAAACTGTTTTTTAGATTTCGGATTTAAAGCAACATTCATTGTTCCTTCCTTTATGATCTTCCCGTTTTCTAAAACTTCATATTTAAAATTGTATTGATTCAAATTTGTAAATCCAAAATCATTTGTAATTTCAATGATTCCATTTTTAACATCAACTCCTTTAAATAAAATATCCTGATAGACTTTTTTAACTTCAAATGCTCCGGGATGCGGTGTTCTGTCTGGCCAAACCAATCCATTATGACAAAAATTTTCGTCATTTGTATAGTTTTGGCTTCCCATATCGCCACCATAAGCCCAATATTTACGGCCTGCCTCATCTTCCATTTCAAAACCCTGATCTACCCAGTCCCAGATAAATCCGCCCTGCATGTTTTTGCTTCCGCGGATAATATCCCAGTATTCCTGAAAATTACCACTGCTGTTTCCCATGGCATGTGAGTACTCACACATAATATACGGACGTGAAACTTCTTTACGTGCCGCATATTCCTTCATATGAGCAATTGTTGGGTACATTGGACAGACAATATCTGTGTTTTCGTTTTCTTTTGCCTGCTCAAATTGTACCAATCTGGTATTATCTCTTTTTTTGATCCATTTATAAGCTTCATAAAAAACAGGTCCGTTGGCACTTTCATTCCCTAATGACCAAAGAATTACCGAAGGGGCATTTTTATCTCTTTCAACAAGACTATAAATTCTGTCCAGATGCGCTTCTCTCCATTCCGGAAGAAAACCTGGATTAGTTTTTGGATTCATCCAAATTAAAGGCTGTCCCTCTACTCCCATTCCATGGCTTTCGATATTGGCTTCATCAACCAGAAACAAACCGTATTTATTACACAATTTTACCCATAAAACATTGTTTGGATAATGACTGCAGCGAACTGAATTTATATTCAGCTGTTTCATCATCTTGATGTCTTTCAGCATGGTCGCTTCATCCTGAAAATGTCCTGTAACCGGATTATGTTCGTGAATATTAACACCGTGAACCATTAATCTGACTCCGTTTACCAATAATTGTCCTCCTTTTAATTCTACTTTTCTGAATCCGATTTGGGTTGAAACGGTTTCTATGATTGCCCCTTTCTCATTTTTTAACGTGAGCAATAAAGTATATAAGTTTGGTGCTTCATTGCTCCATAATTTCGGACTGGATACATTTTGAGAAAAATTGACCGTCTGGGTTTTATCTGCTTCAAAATTTACTTTTAACTCTTTAGTAAAAATGTTTTTCCCAGCAGCATCTACTAATTTTGCTTCTAATTTTTGATTGTTTATTGATGCAGAAGTCAGGTTTTTTAAGCTAATATCTACGTTTAAACTTCCGTTTTTATAATTTGAATCTAAATCAGGTTTTGCAAAAAAATCAGAAATCCGAATATCATTGGTACTATACAAATAAACACTTCTGTCAATTCCTGAAAGTCTCCAGAAATCCTGATCTTCCAGGTAGGAACCGTCACTCCATCTGTAAACTTCTACAGCCAAACTGTTCTTTCCCGGTTTTAAATATTTAGAAATATTGAATTCCGCCGGACTTTTGGTGTTTTCTGTATACCCAACTTTTTCACCATTTACCCAAATGTACATAGCCGAAGTTCCTGCTTCAAAATGAAGATAAACATGACGGTTTTTCCAGTTTTCAGGCAAAACAAAATCTTTTTTATACGATCCAACAGGATTATCCCAATGATTGATAAACGGCGGATTTTTTTCAAAAGGATAGGTAATATTGGTATAAATTGGGATTCCGTAACCATTTAATTCCCAGTTTGAAGGTACTTGCAATTCTTTCCAATGCAAAGTGCTGAAATCCTCTTTATAAAAATCCCTTGGACGTTGATCCGGTGTTGGTGACCAGGAAAACTTCCATTTTCCATCCAAAGAAAAATACCACGGTGAGTTTGTATAATTATCGCTAATTGCCGAAACTTCATCTGCATAAGGCAGAAAAGAAGCTCTTGCCGGCTCACGATTTATCTGAAAAACTTCCGGGTTTTCCCAATCGTTTCTACTGGATTTTTCTTGTCCTGAAACAGTTATCCCGTAAATTGCAAACAGGCATAATAAAAAGATTTTGGTTTTGTGCATTTTTAGTATAGTTAGATAGCTTCAGGTTGAAGTAAATGCAAACTGAAATTTATTTAGAACTTCAGTTTTTCCGGTAAATATTTAGCCACTAATTCTTTATAATATGGCAATAATGCCTTCACATCAGGCTTAACAGGCGCTTTTGTATATAAATCATACGGATTAAATTTTCGTACCCAATCAAACATTTCTACGTCCTTTTCATTCATCAAATGGGCATAGGCATTTTCTTTATGCTGTGAATAAAAGGAATGAAAGCGAATCATATATAAAGCCGGATCAGGTAAATAATCTTTCATGATCTGATACAGATATTCATCGTGTCCCCAGCTCATTTTCACTTTATCAAGTCCGCAATTTTCAGTGTAAACACCTAATTTGGTATTGAATCTCTCATCTGTATAATCCGGATTTTCCTTGAAAAATTCAGAATACACAATTTTATCCGAATAGGCACAGCCAACAGGAAAAGTATCGCCAACTACAGCCCATTGCGGTTCTCCGAACAAACATAAAACTTTACCGAGATCATGTATAAAACCGGTAAGCACAAACCAGTCCGGGTGACCATCTGCCCTGATTGCTTCAGAAGTCTGCAAAAGATGCTGCGTTTGGTCTAAATCAATATCTGGATCGCTGTCATCAACAAGCGTATTCAAAAAATCAACGGCTTCCCAAATTGACATTTCTTTTTTATTAAACTGTAAAAATTCCTGCTCTTTGCTGCATACAAAATCATAGGTTTGATACGTATGATTTATTCTGTAAAATTCCTTAACTGTTTCTACTCTCTCTGAATCTACATAATTTCTAAATTCCTCTTTCTCTTTTACAGGTTCAGACGGATCCGGATATCGTATTAACAAATCATCTTCCCATTCGTCCAGATTATTCAATGGGTTATCTGTATCTATTGACTTTTTCATAAAGATTAAATTAAAAGTTATATCACAAAAATAGCATTAGATATATGGATCAAAATGGACTAATACATCAAAAACATGGATGGATTTTGATTTTGTGTCATTTTATAGATAAATTATTGCAAAATATAAATGCAAAAAAGTACCTGTCAAATCAAATCAAAACCTTTAAAAAGAGTCTTATAAGAGGTACATTCAAAATTAAAATTTATAAGAATTCACCATTTATAGGGTTTTCCTGATTATTTTTTCTATTTACTGAGTATAATTTATAAAGTTGGTCCTCTATATAATACAGAGAGCCAAAGCTTAATAATCTATGAATGCCTTTATGGGAATAAACTTAAAATCTTTGAGCCTGTTTAAAATTTAGAAATTAAAGTTTTAGGGTGTAAAATTAATTTGTTTTCTAACTGTATTTACTAAGGTTTTAAGGAATTTAAATTTAAAAAAAGTACCTGTCAAATCAAATTTAAATTTTAAACAGGCTCTAACAAGAAACTATTTAATAAACTATTAACCAATTTTTAAATTATGAGAAAAAAATTACTCGCAGCCTTTGGCTGTCTGTCTGGCCTTATTGGCTTTGCACAAAACGATTGTGCAGAAGCAGTCAAACTGGCCCAAACGTATTTATCAGGCACTGCCAAGACAAAACCCGATTATGCAAAAGTATATGCTGCTCTGCAGGAATGTGCCGGGCAGGGAGATGCTGAGTCCATATTCCTCTCGGCCAATATGCTCCTTAACGGTTTGGGAGTCGAAAAAGATGAAAAAGAGGCCTTCAGGTACATGATGCATGCAGCTTCTCGGGAACATGTAGAAGCCCAATATCTTGTTGGTGTTTTTTACCGGTCGGGTATCGGCTGCAAGATTGATTTTGTCCAATCGCTCCTTTGGCTGTGCCGGGCATCGGAAAACAACCATCCAAAAGCGGGTTATCTTATGGGTTGCATCGCTTTAAAAGGATTGGGGGCGCCACAAAACTACGAAGCCGCACATGCGTGGTTTGAACGGTCACCTGATCCTATGGCAAAATACTGGTTGGGCAACTGCTATTATTTTGGGCTTGGCGTTCCTAAAGATACCCAAAAAGCCATCCAGTATTACACTCAAAGCAATACCCCCGGCAGCAGGCAACTCTTAAAACACATTGCCAACCACGACATGGAAAAGGCAGATGCCGCAACCGACAACCAGCTCAAAGAAACAGAAACACCTCAAAACACTGCCATTGCACAAGAGGTCATCAAGAAACTGACCATCGAAACGCCAGGACCGCAAATTCATAGACTAAACCTTAAAGAGAAAATCGTAAACGGCACATGGGAAGACAAACAAGTTCACGGCAAGGCCCTTAAGGCCAAATACCTGAACGGCAAATGGAAAGGAAAATTGACAGAACTGGAATGGTCAGGCAAGCAAATCATGCAGGTATTACCGCTGCAGTGTGAGTTTGCTGAACAAAAAGGCAAGATAAACGCCAAATGGGAAATCAACAAAACCAAGAGCCAGTCCACCGCAATATGGGAGGATAACACATTGTATTTTGACCAATTGAAAATGATTTTTGACTGGCCCTTCAGCGACGATCCCAACATAAAAACCATAGACTACCAGGTGCTGTCGACCCAGGTGGAGTTTAAAACCATCAACAAAAAGACCTACCTGACAGGCCACCTCGAAACCTATAATCCAATATTGAAAGAGCCGGGACCGCCGATGCGCATTATCCTGAAACAATGGGAAGAAGGCGATGACGAAGAACTGACCGATAGCGAACTCCTGGCCTTAAGCCAGCAAAAAGACCAGTTTATTGCCCTGTACCCCAACCCGTTTGTAAACGATGCCCTGATAGCATACACCCTCGATGCCCCTGCCATGGTAAGCGTAAACGTATATGACCTTACCGGAAACCCCGCACCCATAACCCTGGAGCCGGGCATTATGCAAACCGCCGGAGAACACCACTACACGCTGGACGGAGCCAAACTTAAAGCCGGAATGTATATCGTGAAGGTCGCAGCAGGCAGCCAGATCTATTCCCGAATTTTAATTAAACAATAAAAAAGGATGCGAAAAATTATAAAAAGGTACCTTTGTATTGTAGCAATATTGAGTACTATGATGGGATATGCACAGACTACGAACGGAGGGTCCCTAAATGAGGTTGTTGTTCGTGCAAACGCTGCAGATCTTGCTTATAGAGCCTGGTTGAACCAAATAGCAGAAGGGCAAGCGCAAATGGCAATGGACGAAGCAGTTGCGAAATTAAAAGCAGAAGCACTTGCAAGAGCAGAAGCAATAGCAATAGCGGATGCACAAGCACAAGGGAAATCTCCTGCTTCGAGTACTAAAAAGTATGGTGAAAAACCAATGACAAAAAAACAATTTGATGCGTACAGACAAGTTTTGATAGACGAGAAGTTTGGTTTTAAATATAAAGCCAATTATGTTGTTACAACATCTGATGGTAAAAAACATACAGGAACGATATTTATACTAACAGATAAGAAGAAGGGGCATGACATGCATTATTTTACCCCTAATAGCAGTGACAGTAGATATAGAGTAGGAATGTACTATAGAATTACTAATTATGAAAGCAGCAGTGCGACAACAACAGGAGGTTCCAGTAGTTCAGGAAGTACAGGTACAACAACAACTCCTTTTACTTATGATTCTAGTGGCTTTCCTACAGGGCAAGCTTATTATATAAATGAATCAGGAGTATCAGCAGGTATAACTATTTTGCCTAATAACAGCCCTGTAACTGTTATTAGTACAGCACAAATAACCTACACCTGGTATATGGACTTCGACGGCGACGGCTACCATAGCTACACCCAAGATAAGGCGCGCCACCCTGGTGCATTTTGGGATTCTTCCACAAATGGACTGGATTGCAATGACAAAGATGCCACAAAAACCTCTGATTGCAGTGGTGCTTTACCCCTAATAATCTGGTTTCTGGACAAGGATGGTGACGGTTACCATGCAGAGGGCAAAAGGCAGACAATCAGCCCCGGTCCTAAATGGACAAGTGTGATGACAAAAGGAAACGATTGTAATGATAATTTGTTTAGTGCGGATAATAGTGTTTGTAGTGTTGCTACTCCAACTCCATGTACCAATAAAACAGTTTGTTCTGCTGGTTATAGTTTGGTAAATTGCGAGTGTGTGCAAGATCCATTGCCTGATCCGTGTGACGAAATTAAAAAAGCATTGGCTGATGCAAAATTCAAGGAAATGCTGGTAAATCTTAAAGATCAAAAAAAACTTGATTTGAATCAGGAAACAGGTTTTTATCAGGACAAAGATGGTAATTACAAACCGATGGAAGTATTTGAAGGTGAGCCAGGTGTTTTTGTGCCTTATGGATCAGGAGGATATCAAAACACCAACCACGTGCACATGAATAAATGGGTAAATCCAGCAACGGGTTCAATTAATACTGTTTTCCCAATGCCTTCACCAACAGATATTGCAGATGTATATAAGGATTATCATAGAGTTCGTGCTATGGGTACAGATCCGGGAAATAATTACAGCGGTGTTATAAATCGTCTTGGGTATTTTCAGTTGCGCTACACAGGGCAGGCAGCCAATCTGTCGTGGGAGGAACTCAAAGCAAAAGCAGATGCAATTGATACAAATGAAAATAAAAATAAATTTATAGAATTTGCAGATAAAGATAGAACAAAGCAAATTGAAGCACTACTTCTTTTTATACGAGACATTTTGAAAATAACAGATATCGAGCTGTATCAGGTAGATGAAAAAGGTTCTAAAAAATTAGCATTAGACTCAAACAACCAACTAAAAGAAACCCCTTGTAACTAAACTTAAAGCAATGAAAAACATTTATATATTAGCCTTATTCCTATTATTTTTAGGGCAAACAAAAGCACAAAATATTGTACCCTTAGAAAATTGTATTGATAAAAGGGAATTAGGCGATGGTTTTCCTGATGGCACATATTTAAAAGATGTAAACCATTTACTAGATCCTTTAATAGGTATCTGGCAGGGCAGTTTAGACAATAAAACCTACTTTTTTTATATCACAAAACAAACAAAAACTGCTTATAGTATAACCCGGGATAAATTAAATGCTAGGCACTACATAGTTGATAATAATACGGGAGTCATACTTGAAGACACCCGAAACACTAGTGATGTTGACATATCTGGGGATTACTTCGAGAAAGACCGTTCTACTTACGTACTTAATTATTGGGGCGAAAATTCACGCTGTGGAAATCAAGGTTGGATTAGGATAAAATCATTAAGCCCTACAAGTATGCGTTTTTCTTACTCATGGAATCCTTTAGATCTTGCTCCCAGAGAGGAGTGCCCTGGAGGAAAGCGTGTCAAATCTCTTTTTCCTGAAAATGTTGATTTAATTTTAAATAAACAGTAATTGATTCCGATGGCGAAAACTTATTTTTCAATCGTTAGTGCAAGCATTCTTACCTACAGAATAAATTCCGCTAACCAAGCAGTAAAAGTTTTCTAAATTTAGGACAAAACCCACAGCCGTAACAAGCTGTGGTTTTTTGTTGAAAAAAAGCTATAATACTGGTTTCTGGACAACGACGGTGATATGAACGGATTTTTTATTTTTATGCGGGACACTTTAAAAATTACAGATATTGCTTTGTATCAGGTAGATGATACCGGGGCAAAAAAAATAGAGCTAGATGCAAACAATCAAATAAAAGAAACACCATGCAACAAATAAAATGGAACACCATAAAAAATACATATATACTAGCCTTGCTCTTATTATTTGTAGGACAAACAAAAGCACAAACCATAATACCTGTAGAGAAACATATTGATTATATAGAATCAGGTAAAGGAGGTATGGCTGACGGTACTTATTTAAAGGATGTAAACCACTTGATGGATCCTTTCATAGGCACTTGGCAGGGAAGTATAGATAATAAGACGTACACTTTTTATGTCACAAAAATCACAACAAATTCTTACGGTATTTTGATTGATGAATTAGAAGTTCGTCATTATATAGTTGATAATAGCACAGGTGTCATACTAGAAGATACCCGAAATACCAGTAGAATTTATATAAAAGGTGATTGTTTCACAAAAGACCTTTCTGATTACGCCCTTGATTATTGGGGTAATAATTCACGCTGTGGAAACAAAGGTTGGATCAGGCTAAAATCAGTAAGTCCAACAACTATGCGATTTAGATATTCGCGAAATCCTTTAGATCTTCGACGCAAAGACGAATGCCCTGGCGGAAATCGTGTCAAATCTTTTTTTCCTGAAAATGTTGATTTAATTTTAAATAAACAGTAATTAATTCCGATGGCGAAAACTTATTTTTCAATCGTTAGTGCAGGCATTCTTACCTACAGAATAAATTCCGCTAACCAAGCAGTAAAAGTTTTCTAAATTTAAGTCCAAACCCACAGCTTTTACAACTGTGGGTTTTTATTGAGAAAAATAACAATAATACTGGTTTCTGGACAACGACAGCGATGGTTATCACGCAGCTGTGCAAGGGGCCACAAGCAGTCCCGGTCTTGATTGGACACACACCATGACACAAGGACTGGATTGTAATGATGATGTATCTAGTGCGGATAATAGTGTTTGTAGTGTTTCAACAATACCCTGCACCAATAAAACAGTTTGTTCTGCCGGTTATAGTTTGGTAAATTGTGAATGTGTGCAAGATCCGTTGCCAGATCCATGTGATGAAATTAAAAAAGCATTGGCTGATGCAAATTACAAAGCTATTATGACAGAACTGCAGAGTTCAGCTACTTTAAGCAAGCATAATGAAACAGGGTATTGGCAAGACAACAAAGGGGAATATCATCCAATGGAGATAAACGGAATCAGGGCTGCTGCTATGCCGGATGATGTATCTACCATGGAAAATTTTACCCACGCGCACATGAACGATTGGACGGATCCTGTAACAGGTACCATAAACGAAAGTTACCCAATGCCATCTGCTGAAGATATTGCAAAGGTATACGCACTTAATTACAATTCACGCTCAAACGGTTTGAATTTTGCTAATACATATGTGGGTAATACCTCTCGCTTGGGAAGTTTTCAAATGCGTTATGTTGGCAATCCGGATGATTTAACCGCTGTTAATTTTAATAAAATTTATGATGCAATAAAAACTCAGGAAAATGAGGATGCTTATAAACTCGTAATGAAGCAAAATGATGATGGTGTAGCAGGTTTACTCGCTGTTTTGAGAGATATTTTAAAAATAACAGACATTGCCGTCTATCAGATTGAGACTGCAGGAGCTTCAAAACTGGAATTAGACACCAACAATCAAATTAAAAAAACACCATGCAATTAAATAAAAACATTATGAAAAAAATAACCATTATAGCAATACTGCTTTTATCTGCGTTACAAAGCAAAGCACAAAACATTGTACCGGTAGAAAAAGCCATTGATTACTGGACAGTAAACAAAGGTATTCCAGCAGATACTTATCTTAAAGATGTAAACAATTTGTTTGCCCCATATATAGGGATCTGGAAAGGAACCATTAACAATAAAACCTATACTTTTTTTATTACCAAAATAACCGAAACAGGTAATAGTCGTTCCGAAGACGTGTTGATTATACACCATCTCATCGTTGATAATATGGGGTCTACGCTTGAAGATACAAGACTCTCCAAAACCCGACCACACATGAGAGGATGGCATTTTTCTAAAGATTTAACTTATTATAGTCTTCGTTATATAGGAGAAAATTCCAGATGCGGGCGTAAAGGGCAAATATTTGTCAAAAGAGTAAACGCTACAACAATATCGTTAAGATTAAGTCCTCAACCAGAGCCAGATATGTATAATTTTACACGTTGTCCCGGAGGCAAGATGGCAGAGCAAATCCTGCCTACAGAAACTCCTGTAACCTTAGTTAAGCAGTAAAAAGTAATGATGATTTAAAGAAAAAGTGTAAAACCAAATTCGTTTAGTTTTACACTTTTTTATCTAAAAAACATATATGAAAAAAATAGCCATTATAGCAATATTACTGTTATCTGCGTTACAAAGTAGCGCACAAAACATTGTACCGGTAGAAAAAGCCATTGATTACAGGACAGCACACAAAGCTATTCCATCTGGTACTTACCTTAAAGATGTAAACAATTTATTTGCCCCATATATAGGGACCTGGAAAGGAACCATTAATAATAAAACCTATACTTTTTTTATTACCAAAATAACCGAAACTATTAATAAAGGTCGTTCCCAAGACCTGTTGATTATACACCATCTTATCGTTGATAATATGGGGTCTACACTTGAAGATACAAGACTCTCTAAAGCCCTACCGCATATGAGAGGATTATTTTTCGGCGAAGATCTTAAATATTACAGTCTTCATTATACAGGAGGAGATAATTGGGCCTGTGGGCGGAACGGACAGGTCTTTGTCAGAAAAGTAAACGCCACAACTATGCTTTTGAATCTAAATGTTTATGGTGAAGTAATAGATATAAAACGTTGTCCCGGTGGAAAAATGGCAGAGCAAATCCTGCCTACAGAAACTCCTGTAACCTTAGTTAAGCAGTAAAAGTTTTCTAAATTAAGACAAAACCCACAGCCGTAATAAGCTGTGGTTTTTTGTTGAAAAAAAAGAACAATAATACTAGTTTCTGGACAAGGATGGCGATGGTTATCACGGAGTTGCGCAAGGGCCAGTCCCGGTTCTGAATGGACAAACAACACAAAAGGGGCTGATTGTGATGATACTAATGCATCAAAGACAACTGATTGTGATACCCAGACACCAACGAAACCGCCCTGTACCAATAAAACAGTTTGTCCTGCGGGATCTAGTTTGGTAAATTGTGAGTGTGTGAAGGATGTGCCGCTGCCTGATTCGTGTGACGAAATTAAAAAAGCATTGGCTGATGCAAAATTCAAGGAAATGCTGGTAAATCTTAAAGATCCAAAAAAACTAGATTTGAATAATGAGACAGGTACTTTTCAGGCTAAAGATGGTAATTATTATCCTATGGAAGTATTTGAAGGTCAGCCGGGTGTTTTTGTGCCTTCTGGATCAGGACCGGCTCAAAATACAAACCACGTACATACAAAGCAATTCATAGACGCAAATGGAGTGGTAAATCGTGTTTTTCCCATGCCTTCACCTACGGATATTGCTACAATTTATACAGATTATCATTTCGTTCGTTCTATGGGTACAGACCCGGGAAATAATTATAGCGGTACTATAAATAGCCTTGGGTATTTTCAGTTGCGCTACACCGGGCAGGCAGACAATCTGTCTTGGGAGCAACTCAAAGCAAAAAGGGACCTTATTGATACAGACGAAAATCTAGATAAATTTATAGCATTAGCTAAGAACCCTGATTATGGTCAAATTGAAGCATTACTTCTTTTTATGCGGGACACTTTAAAAATTACAGATATTGCCTTGTATCAGGTAGACGATACCGGGTCAAAAAAAATCGAGCTAGATGCAAATAATCAAATAAAAGAAACACCATGCAACAAATAAAGATTAATACATTGAAAATTAAATACATATTAGCTTTTCTCCTGCTGTTTGTAGGGCAGACAAAAGCACAAAATATTGTACCAATAGAGAAACATATTGATTACATAGGAGGTGGTAAAGGTATTGTTACTAACACTTATTTTAAAGATGTAAATCATTTGATGGATCCTTTGATAGGTACCTGGCAGGGAAGTATGGATAATAAAACATATACTTTTTATGTTACAAAAAAAACAACACAAGGTCGTACTAATTCGTTTGATGAATTAGAAGTTCGTCATTATATAGTTGATAATAGCACAGGTGTCATACTAGAAGATACCCGAAATACCAGTAGAATTTACATAAAAGGGGATTGCTTCAGAAAAGAAGACCCTTCCGATTACATGCTTAATTATTTGGGCGATAATTCACGTTGTGGAAACAAAGGTTGGATCAGGCTAAAATCAGTAAGCCCAACAACTATGCGATTTATTTATACGCTAAATCCTTTAGATCTTCGACGCAAAGACGAATGCCCTGGAAGCTGTGGTTTTTTGTTGAAAAAAAGCTATAATACTGGTTTCTGGACAACGACGGTGATATGAACGGATTTTTTATTTTTATGCGGGACACTTTAAAAATTACAGATATTGCTTTGTATCAGGTAGATGATACCGGGGCAAAAAAAATAGAGCTAGATGCAAACAATCAAATAAAAGAAACACCATGCAACAAATAAAATGGAACACCATAAAAAATACATATATACTAGCCTTGCTCTTATTATTTGTAGGACAAACAAAAGCACAAACCATAATACCTGTAGAGAAACATATTGATTATATAGAATCAGGTAAAGGAGGTATGGCTGACGGTACTTATTTAAAGGATGTAAACCACTTGATGGATCCTTTCATAGGCACTTGGCAGGGAAGTATAGATAATAAGACATACACTTTTTATGTCACAAAAATCAAAAAAAATTCTTACGGTATTTTAATTGACGAATTAAAAGTTCATCATTCTATAGTTGATAATAGCACGGGTACCATACTAGAAGATTCTAGAAATAGCAAAGAACGGGAATTGTCGGCAGATTGTTTCGATAAAAACCTTTCTTATGTACTTAATTATTGGGGTGTTAATTATCATTGTGGGGAAAAAGGGTGGGTCAGGCTAAAAGCGTTAAGCTCAACAACCCTAGAATTTTTATATTCGCGAAATCCTTTCGATCTTTGGCGCATAGAGGAATGCCTAGAAAAGAAACGTGTTAAATCTCTTTTTCCGGAAAACGTTAAGTTAACGTTGAATAAAAATAATTAATTCCGATGACGAAAACTTATTTCAATCGTTAGTGCAGGCATTCTTACCTACAGAATAAATTCCGCTAACCAAGCAGTAAAAGTTTTCTAAATTTATGACAAAAACCCACAGCCGTAATAAGCTGTGGTTTTTTGTTGAAAAAAATATAGTCAATTGCATAAAACACAAAAGAATTACAACTATATAAAAGGACATCGACAGGTAGATATGCTACAAAATGCTTATAATATCAATTACGATTTTATCTCGGGCTGAAAAAAACTGCTCACAAAACATTGAATTTTGGATTTTAAAAAAGATTAAAATTTTAATTAATCAGCTTGCTTGGAAGAAAACCGAACTGCTTTTTAAAACATCTGCTGAAATACAACGGATCATTAAAACCTACCAAATTGGTAACTTAAGAAACGTTGTGTTTTTTTGTTTTCAGCAATTCTGCCAATTTTTTCAGGCGTATTGTTCTGATAATTCGTTTGGAGCCAAATTGATTTTACATAGTTTTTAACAACAGGAATAGTAGATAAACTGCTACATGCTTCAAGTCTATAAGATTTGATTTTATGAGTTGAGTTCTATTTTATAAAAGAAAATTTTGAATTGCCTCCTGCTTTCGCTGGAGGAGGATGATTTAAATTAGCTAAGGGCTTTAGCCAAATATTGTAGCTTTTTTTTTGGCTAAAGCCAATTTATCTTTCAAATTAATTTACCTCCAGCTAAAGCAGGAGGCTATTCAAAAAAAAACACAAACAATCTTAACTGGACTATTATTTTTTAAGTAACGCTATCATTTTAACAATCTATTAAAAAAGCCATGAAAAAATTTTAGTTAATCAGCTTACTTGGAGGAAAACCGAACTGCTTTTTAAAACATCTGCTGAAATACAACGGATCATTAAAACCTACCAAATTGGTAACTTCAGAAACGTTGTATTTTTTTGTTTTCAGCAATTCTGCCGATTTTTTCAGGCGTATTGTTCTGATAAATTCGTTTGGAGCCAAATCGGTCAGCTCTTTAATTTTTCTGTACAATTTTGAAGAACTTACACCAAGTTTATCACAAAGAAATTCAGTTGACAAATCTTCTTCGCTCAGGTTATCGTTAATCAGATTTGTAATTCTTTCCATGAACTCCTCATCAATTGGCGAATGGGTCAACAAACTGACTTTGCTTTCTACTTCACCGGAAAATTTCACTTTAAGATCTAATCTTGACTTTATGATGTTTTCGATAACTGTTTTTAATAGCGATGGTTCAAAAGGTTTAACCAGGTAACCATCGGCACCAATTTCATATCCTTTAACTTTGTCAACATTTTCTCCAAGTGCTGTAAGCAATACAACAGGTATATGGCTGATAAATTCATCATTCTTTAGTTCTTTACAAAACTCGAGCCCGTCCATTACTGGCATCATCACATCGGCAACGCATAAAATAGGTTTTATTTGTCGACAGATTTTAAGACCTTCTTCCCCATTTTCTGCGTCATAAACCTTGTAATAATCCGAGAGAAAATCAACCAGATATTTTCTAAGCTCCGTATTATCTTCAATAACCAGTATTTTTTGTTTTAATTCTGTGTTCTGAATGGTTTTTTTAGCTGCTTTTTCAGGAATTAGCATGCTTAGGTTATCATTTTTCAAAGCATATTCAAATACTTCCTTAGTTTCATACGAAATACGGTCTATAGGAATCTCAACCTTAAATGTACTTCCCTTTCCCAGTGCACTTTCTACGGTTATGGATCCTTTGTGAAGCGCAACCAGGGATTTAACTAAAGAAAGACCAATACCTGATCCTGTATTATGGGCTTTGCTATTGGTAGCCTGATAAAATCGTTTAAATATTTTTTCCTGGCTTTTTAACGGAATTCCAATTCCATCATCGATAACTTCCAGGATTAATATTTCTTCAGAACTGTTTTTTAGCCTGATAAATAAATCTACATTTCCGTATTTATTAGTAAACTTCAAGGCATTAGACAAGAGATTGTAAAGGATTTTATCATATTTATCATTGTCTATCCAACCCGTTATATTGTCAGCCTCAGCTACAAAATTTAATTTAATTTTTTTGTTGTACGCCATTTCCTTAAACGAATCGAAGATATTTTTAGAATAGGTCAGAATATCTGTTTTTGAAACTTTAAGTTTTAATTCACCAGACTGCGCTTTTCTAAAATCGAGCACCTGATTAACCAGGTTTAAAAGCCTGCTGGCATTTTGATAAATTAAATTGTACCTGCTTTTTTCATAATCGGTTGCATTGTTGCTTTCATCCAATAATTGTTTGGCAGGACCTAAAATAAGGGTCAGCGGAGTTCTTAATTCATGCGAAATATTCGTAAAAAAGCGAAGTTTTTCATTATTGAGCTTAATGTCATGTTCCCTGTTTACTTTTTCAGTAAGCAATTCCTGTTTTAACTGGATACGATTTTTAATTTCTCTTCTGATAAAATAAAAAACAGCAACCAGCAGTAAAAAGAAGAATAAAAAAGATATTGGCGTCAGCCAAAAAGGCGGAAGTACCTTAATTTGATAAGAAACCACCTTGCTCCAATGCCCGTCACTGTTACTGGATTTAATTTTGAACACATAATTGCCCGGAAAAAGATTGGTATACTGAACGGTTCTTGAGTTACTGTTTGCTGTAATCCAATTTTTGTCAAAGCCTTCCAGCATATATTGAAACTTATTAAGTTTTTCGTTTGCAAATGACGGAGTCGAAAACTGAAGTGAAAAATTTCGGTTTTTATAATTGAGTTCTACCTTTTTTCCATAATTAAGATCCCTTGAAAGCGGAATATCCCCATTAATTTCCATTTCGGGAAAGACTTCTTCGTTCTGAATTTTAAATTCGGAAATAACGGGTTCAGGTGACCAGTTATTTCTTTTCATTGTGTGCGGCGAAAAAGAAATAATACCATTTTTACCTCCCAGGTAAATATTGGAATTAAAATTGAAAAAACCGCTTGAACTAAAAACATCCAGCCTGTTCCCGCTGTTTACATGGTAAATATTGATATCTTTTAAATCAGATTTTACCCAGGCAATACTGTTGTTATTGATATTCAGCCATAAATTTCCGTTTGCATCTGATAGCATATCGGTAATCCAGGTACCAGAGATTTCCTTAAAGTTTTTTATTGTTGAAAAAGTGTTCTTTTTAGGATTGTACTGGCATAGACCAAAACGTGTAGAGGCCCATATTTTTCCTTTTTTATCAATCATGATATCACTAACATTGTCTTCGTTAGACTGACCATTTTCTTTTTTAGAAAGTGATTTATAAGCCTCTATTTTGCCTGATATCGTATTATATTTCACTACACCCGTTTCTGTAGCAAACCATACATTGTTTTGAGCATCTTTTTCTATCGCATTTATCTGAAAACCCGGTAATAACTTTCCTTTGGAGGCTTGCACTTCTAAAGTTTTTGTATTAACTATAACCGCTCCTTCTCCAAATGAGCCTACCATCATTGAGTCATCTCCAATTTTATTAAAAGCAAATATTGGCGAGGTATCAAACCCCACATTAACTTCTTTTGATGAATTTGTACTGTAGTTATAAACCAGCATTTTACCATCCCAAAGACCACAATAAAATATTTTGCCATCTTCAGAATAGATGCTGGATATATCAATCGATTTGTTGTATAACGGAATAAAACCTTTTGGGCTTGAAATAAAAAGTCCGTTGTGACTGGTTGCCACGATTACTTTTCCGTCATGCGTTTTAGAAAACCCTCTTATACGCGGTGCCTGATTGCCAATGTAACGTGAGATGTCTTTATTGAGTGTAAATTGATTTTCGTACGGATCAAACTTGTCAAGCCCATCCTCTGTGCCTATCCATAAAACTCCTGCGCGGTCAAAATACAAAGCCGAAATCAAATTATCAACGATTGACGTATCATCTGAAAGTACTGAATAATACCATTTGTAATCGCCTTTTTGAATGTCCTCTAATTCTTTGCAAACCAGCAAACCTCCAAGAGTTCCTACCCAATATTTGCCATCAGGGGCTTTAGCAACTGATAAAAAATACGGACCTAAATTGCCTCTGATTTCTTTGTTCTCTATATATAAATTTACAAACTGATCGTTCTTTTTATCTAATTTGTACAATCCTCTTCGTGTTCCTACAAAAATACCGGCTTTGGCGTCTTCATAAATAAAATTAATATAGGGATTTTTTTCGCTGGAATAAGGAACAGAAAGCGTGTAATTATTCATTTGCACGATTGTTCCTTTGCTGTCTAAGGTTATTTTGGCAACAGATCCCTTATCATAACTCCCAACCCAGATATTCCCTTTTTTGTCTTCAAAAATTTCCTTTACATAATCAAAACCTTTAATCGGAATCTTTTCGAATCTGTTTTCTTTCAAATAAAACATATAAAGTCCCTGATTTTTGGTACCTACCCAAACCCTTTTGAATTTATCCACATATACCGATCTGATTTCTCCTTCGGGCAGACTGTTTGGATCATTTTTTTTAGGCAGGAAAGTCACAAAAACATGCGTATCCATTTTAAATAGTGTCAGACCTTTTCTGGTTCCTATCCATAAATGATTGGATGCCTCATCTAATTCTAATGCCGTAATATCATCATTGTACAATTTATTATTACCGGGTGACGAACTCATGTAATTTTTAAACTGATATCCGTCAAAACGATTAAGCCCAAAAAAAGTCCCAAACCACAAAAAACCTTTTTTATCCTGCACAATATGCCTCACCGAGTTATGGGACAGACCATTGTTGTCATTATAATGCGTGAATTTTATATTCTGCGAATGCGAATAATAAAATGTGATGAAACACAAGAATAATATAAAAGGGTTCTGTTTCATAAATAAATTATATGCGGTTTACTGTTTTGAACAACTAAATTTAAGCTTTTTAAGGAATTATTCGATCAATTTGGTTTGTTTTTAAATTGATTTTAAAATGATTCGATGGTTTTCCGTTCATTGTTTTCAAAAAAATTTCTGACCATAAAACCAAATTCTTGTCTCTTGATTTTCCTAACTGTTCACAGACAATCTGATATTGCTTCATTCTTTTGCTTCCAATTTTAGAAAAGGCCAATTCATCTGCACTTTTTAACCTGTAGAAATCAAATATCATATCAAAACCAGTCCAGGATTCGAAATCTTGTTTGGTTAAAGAATTGGCAGTAATTATAGCATCAACTTCTGCACTATTTTTATTGATATACGATAAATTGGTACCGGAAAGATTTATGATGGTGGTTAAAAATTCAACAGGAAAATCTTCAGGCAAAAACCTTAACCTTACTAATTCCTTTAAATGCCATTGCGTAAACTCTTCATAATCTTTCGATTTAACAATATCTTTGTTCCAAATTTCTGCTCTTTTTACATTTTGCAAATGAGCATATTCTTCATCATAAAAAGGAAACAAGCTATTAAACTTTGCAACTGAACCCACGACAATTGTTTCTATCTCAATAGCAGAATCAGAATGGATTGTGAGTATTTTATAAGCCGGCATATAAGCCGCTAATGAAGGTGTCTGAATATTAAATAAAGTATTTCCTTTCGCAGTTGTTCGCACTCCGGTATCGTTTATATGCATATGTCCGCCAAAATGAACCTGAATACCTGCATCTGCAAATATTTGAGCCACTTCTTCATTAGGAACTCTTGACAATTGCATTTTGTTAGAACCAAATAATAATTTTAATTCGGGTGAAGCATCATCATTAAAATCAACCATTGGATAATGGCTAAAAACGATTAAGGTTTTTCCTTTTTCTTTGGCTTCCGCCGAAACCTTTTTGATCCAATCAATCAAATGACTTTTGTAAATCAGTACATTATTATAACCCATGCTTGCTCCCGAAAAATCATGAGGATCATTTGGCAGACCTGATAATTTTTGATTCGGCACATAGGCATTTGCATCTATCGCCAAAAGCCAGATTCCTTTGATTGGTTCAACGAGATAACTTGCATCAGGAAGAAATAAATTGGTGTTTTTAACTGCGTAGGTTCTTTTTTCTAAAACAGATTCAGCTAAAGCCTTATCATAAATATAACTTTCGTAATTGTAATCTGAAAAAGGGGTTTCCCAATACAAATAGCTTTTCTTTGGAAAGAATCCAAAATCTGCCATTTCATTCAGGGTTTCTTTATATCCCCAATTTTTTATATCAGCTGTAATGATTGGTTCTAATTGGCCTTCCTGCTGTTTTAAATTAGTTTTAGAACTGCTTATAATTTGTTCTTTACCATCTTTTCCTAAAAAATCAGTTTTAAGGGCTTCCTGAGAAAAAGGTTTCACGGCATCATGATTTCCAGTTGTAACGAAAAATGACATTCCGTATTTTTTCGAGTATTCGTTAAGAATTTTTCTCAGTCCGCGAACATGTATCGGCTGTCCGTCATCACTAAAATCCCCAGGAAGTACAACCTGTTTGATTCCTCTTTTTGAGATATCATTTAACGCTTCTAAAAAAGCAAAATAGTTTTCATTAAAAATTCTGGTTGAATGCAATTGTGAACTCATCGTTCTGATATTGGCATATTCACCTGTTTTGGGATTTTTAATTCCCTTGTAATTATTATCCTCAAATTGTGGAAAAATATCCTGTAAATGAGCATCGGCTATAAAAGCAATTTTTACAGCAGTACTTTTTTCTGTCTGTTTTAATTTACAGCCATATAAAAAAAGTAATAAAAGAATTGAAACCGATATTCTTAACATATAAATTTATTTTAATGCTGAATTTCTGTTATTTGCTTTAATAATTGGTTTTCCAGAGTTGATGAAGTAACATTTTTTAATACAATTTGTTTTTGCTTTTCTTTTGGAAGATCAATCGCTTCCATTTTTAAGTTTTGAACATCATCGAATACAAAAGCGGGTCTGAAATCAGCATCATCCAATGTAAGTTTTATATTTTTCAGACTTATTCCATTTGCATGCCTAACATAAAAGCCATAAGCAGGGAGTTCTCCAAACATAGAAAATTCGGGATAATCTTTAGCTGCTTCAGGTACCTGATTCAATCGACTTAACGGAATATAAGCCATTCCTTTTGTGGCTCTTCCGGGGTAATTTATTTCAATATTTTCTAAAGTTATATTTTCTACAGCATATCCTTCCAAACCTACAATCGAAGCAGGAAATGGGTTATGGAAAAAATCAACTTCTGGTCCTCGTAAATCATAATTGATATCCGGACGACCAAATGGCACTTGTACTTTTATATTTTTAATGGTTACATTTTTGATACTTCCGGGTTTATCACCGCTTCGTTGTCCGATACGAATAAAAATAGCATTGCCTGTATTTACGGCAACTATATTTGAAACGTCAATATTTTCTATTACAGCACCATCAACAGATTCTATGGCAATTGCAGAGCGAAATGTATCATAAACTTTAATATCTTTTATCGTAACATTCTTAAATCCACCAAAAGAAGCGGTTCCAAATTTTATCGCACTGGCGCTGGATCTGATTGTGCAATTGGAGATATAAACCGAATCGTTAGAATATTCTGGATAGTATGATTTTAGACAAATTCCATCATCAGCGGCGTTGATGTCGCAGTTTGTTACCCTGACATTTTTACAATCTGTAATATCTATTCCATCGTTATTCCAATAAGAGCGATTGACTATTTTAAGTTTATCCAGCGTAAGATTTGTACATAACTCAAAAGATAGTCCCCAACAGGAAGCTTCTCCTGCATTAAGTCCTTCGATTAAAACGTTATCACATTGTGAAAATCGAAACAATTTGGGCCTCATGGTTTCATTTGGCCTGTTTCTGCGAAGGCTGTATTTGGGATCTACAGCAATACCAGCATGATGAAGACTGTCAATATTCAAAGCCAGTTTTAATCCCTGACCATCAATTGTTCCTTTTCCTTTGAGTGCAATGTTATTTGCTTTATGGGCTAAAATTAAAGCCATTTGGGAGTTGTCATCTTTTTTTGGAGAAACGGGTCTTCCTTCTAAAACCATATTGAAATAATCTTTAGGATTTGTGCTTCCTAATAAAACTGATTCTTCTTCAAAATATAAGGTTACATTGCTTTTTAAAACAATACTTCCAGACAAAAATCTGCCTTTGGGGAAAATTACGCGCCCACCATTGTTTTTAAAAGCTGCATCAATTGCTTTTTGAATGGCGATTGTGTTAATCGTTTTTCCATCGGCTTTTGAACCATAATCGGTAATGAGAAACTCTTTTTGGGATTTGATATTTTTTTGCGCATAAGATTCAAACCCAATTACAAAAAGGCTTCCGAATAAGAATAAAAAAAGCAGTTTTAGTTTAATTTTTGACATTTTGTTTTTTAGTATTTTAAAAATCAACAAGCCTTTATCAAACTAAAACTGCTATTTAACCAGTATAAATTTCAGATCATCTTACTTTTTTATGTAAGCTTCTAATTTATCCAAAGTATTAAGTTCCTGTTCTTTTGCGCTTGAAGATATAATTTTTGTTTCTAATTTTTTAGTCGGTTTGGAGATCAATAAATATTGAGTTCCATCATCATTATTTTTTACATAATCTTTAGGATTATACATGATGGCTGCACCAATTTCTACAATTTCTGCAGCTACATCTTCAGGGTGTTTTCCCCATACAGCGATGTAGTTTGCTCCTTTTTTGGTTCCGAAATCTTTAAAATAATTGATTCCTGTAGCAAATTGTACTTTTTCACCGCTTAAACTTTCAGCTTCAACTTTTGCTTCTCTTTTTCCTGAAAATACGGTTACACGAACTAAAATATCTACTTTTTTCCCTTTGTAAGGAACCCCTCTTGAAATCATTTCCATCCATGATGTAGTATCTGTTTTTCCAACACGGGCCAAACGGTTCGTAACCGGATTGAGCGGAACCACTTTTTCTCCGTCCCAAAGTTTTACTCCTCCTAGACCTACTGTTGATGCAACTTTATAATAATCAGCTCCCCATCCTTCTTTTTGCTGTTCCGGAGTTGGGTACCATTGTGCTTTTTTTAACTCTAAACCTGCCTTTGCTTTATTATAAACATCGATGGCTACTTTATCACTAAAATAGATTCTCAAAGCCATCCATTCGTTTTCAACTGCAGGACCGTGATGCCCGATTGTTTTGTATAAATCTCCTGATTCTGAACCAATATCAGTCAAATAAGTAATTTTATCTGACTTCATATACAAACTTGTGTCCGTATCATTTTGTGCAAAACAAGTACAACCAATCAGCAGAGCGGCAATAAATGATAATTTCATAATTTCAAATTATTTATAGATTAATTTAATTTTCGTAAAAATAAAATAACCTTTCCACAATACACCAACATTTTTTATAATATTAAGAAATTATCATTGTATGTCTAAATGGTGTAAATCCTGTAATATAAACATGTTCTCCATTTGTCCTTAAACTGCCCTGATGATAGGTATACTGCTCGCTATCCAATTTTTCTATTTTTAAATGTTCACATTTTCCAGGGCCAAAATGTATAAGATCTTCTCCCGCAGAAAGTTTTCCTGTACCCGATTTTAAGAAATAATTCTTTTTTTCATCCAACACTGCTCCTGTTATATTGCTTCCTTCCTTAAAACACATTTCGATAGTTACTTCAACATTTGGAGGGCCATCTACCTTAAAATCCAAACTCAGGGTTCCGTTATTTTCTATAACCTCAATTACTGTAATTTGTTTTTTTACATTGCTTTTTATTCGCGAATCAAAGTCCATTTTATTCCAAAAACGTCCGTCCTGTGATTGCGATAACTTATAATCACCATCGGCTCTGCGAAATTCTTCTGTAAGCGGCTGGTAATAATCGGCTTCTTTGGTTTCTTTTAAGATGTATTTATTTCCTTCTTTTACAATTCCCTCGCTGCTAAAATATCCCATACTGAAAAACGAAGTCGAAAGGCGCATGTATTTTAATATTGCATCTCCTTTTCGGTACATCAAAAAATTGGGATTAGAAGATCTTCCTGAAACAATCATCATCGGTTTATCATTGCCGCCAAACAGTGTTACCGAAGTTTTTCCACGTCTGATTCTGGCTAAATTTGAAATAGCAAAAAACTTCTCAAAATCATTTGTAACTTTTCCATCAATCTTAATTTGTTTACAAAGCCCCTTGTTTTCCATAAAAAAAGCCAGCGAATTTGGTAGAACATCATTGGTAAATTCGGGGAGATTTTCAATAACATCTACCATATACGCAAACATTGGATTACCTGTACGGATAGCCATATATCGATAAGGCAAGTAAAAATTGGTGGCTTTTAAATTCATAAACTGATCCTGTCTTTTAGAATCAACTGTAACTAAATCACCATTTGGTTCTGTGTAATAAAAATAAGTTATCAGGTTTTTGTTGACTATCTCTAATAATTGCGGTCTGTTAAGCAGCCTTGCTATTGTAATTAAAGCTTTATTAATAACTACAGAGTAAATTCCGCTTCGTTCAGCATAATGTCCATCTTCATTGATATATATTCCCTCGGCAAGCCATTCATCAATTCTTCGAATATATCTGGCATCAGGATAAAGAAAATTAAGATTTGCCAAAGCAGCACAAATAACCCATCTGTGATTGGGAGTATGAACGCCTCCGGTTATCATGGCTTCTCCTGCATTCAGCATAAACTTTTTCAATTTATCTTTTAATGGCGCTAATTCACTTTGTTTGTTATTCTTTAAAATAGCTGCTGCCGGACAAATATATTCTAAAATAAAGGCAGTATCTGGAGGAGATTGTCTATTGCCACTCGCATCCAGTGTACCATCACTATATTGTTCTTTTAGTAAAATATCCGTGGCCTGATTCAGTTTTTCAGCTAAAAGTTTAGACTTATAATATTCCGAACCAGGATTGCACATTGAAGATGCCATGGCTGTTATAGAGCCTGCTACACCCCGAAAACTACTGAGTTTAATAGCTGGATCAACCGGGGCTTTATTCAATATGCTTTTAACTTTGGCATCATTATTTAAAATAAGCTTCTTCAACAATTCAATGTCTTCTTTTGCAGTTCTGCTATTTGATAATAAATCATTTGCAAAAACGACGTCACTAACCAAAGCCCCTGTTAATGTCAGACCTGATAATCTAATAAATTCTCCGCGAGTCATTTGGCTTTTCATAGTGCTATATTTTTACTTCCGCTTAGCTCTTCTACAAAACACTTAAACTATAATGCATAAATACTGCTTGCAGCCCCCAATAATGCAGCATTTTCATTATCGGAAGAAATCTGAATGCTGATTTCACAATCTGCTTCTTTAATTTTCTTATTAAAAGCAGGCAGAAATAAAGAACTGGCATTTGCGATTTTTCCTCCAATTATGAAATGCTCAACTGAAAATTTCTTAAACCATGGAATCACAATATCCGCTAAATCTTCTCCCATTTGTTCAAATACTTTTAGGGCATTATAATCACCAGCAATCGCAAGATTATAAAGCTCTAATCCATTATCGAGCTGGACTTCATTTAAGAGAAAGTATTTAGATAAAAGTCCTCTTAAGGATACATAATCTTCTGCTATTCCGTTTTTAAAAGGTAAATTCCATATTTCACCATCTTGAGGCACGTGAATTCCTGAATTTATTGATATTCCTTTGTCCACAAAACACGAGCCCAAGCCTGTTCCTAGTGTTACAGCCATAACTCTCTTAGAAAGATTTTCTTTGTTTTTATAAACTTCTCCTTTTCCAAAACAAGTAGCATCATTTTCGAAAAAAACATTGAAATCATCAGCAAGACTAAATCGTTCTTTTATTAAATCACTGACATTTAACCCATAAAAATTTTCATATTTTGCCTGACCTTTAATCATTGAAATTCCTTTTTCATAATCAAATGGTCCTGGTATGCAAACTGTAATTCCGTCTATCTTTTCTATTGCTGAATTTTGTAAAGAACTTCGAATTGATTTTTCCCAAAAGTCCATAACCTGATTTACCGGTAAATTTGAGTCAAAAGTTTCCTTGTGAATGGAAGAATTCAAAACTTTCATATTTAAAACATCAATAACGGCAGAAGTTATATGTGTCCCCCCAACATCCATACCTATGGCGTATTTTTTTTTCATTTCTTTTTATTAATTAGTTGTCTGTTAGTTGCTTTCCATGAATTGCAAGCTTATGAAATCATTCATCTTACAAGTAGCATTCGAATTTATTTATCAACTATTTTCACTAATGTCCAGTTTATTCCCAACGGGTTTTTAGTTATTTTGCAGATTAAAGGAAATTCCGGATTTTTTGCAATCCACATCTCTGTCTCATCAACCTGAGCGATTACATGTAAGGATTCAACTGTTTTCCCTTCTATTACAACACTATTTTTATCTTCATTTTTATCTAAAACATAGGTTGTATTGTTATAAATGAACTGATTGTTTTTTAGCAAATCCTGATACGCTGATTGCGAAATCATAAAGAAGGTTTGTGTGGGTTTTAAGGCGATGATCTCCAAATCTTCACCCTGATTATAACTTAATGCAGTCCCATTTTTCAATGCTTCCTGACTAGTTATGATTGTGCTGTTTTTGACACCTTTTGTATTCAAATTAAATACAACCTGATCTTTAATTGTTTTGGCAGTCAGTGTCAAAGTTCTTGTCTGACCATGCAGCTTACAGATATAATGTAACTCTGTGTTATTTTTAAGTGTGGGAATATAATTTTGTGCAGACATTTGATATAGGGCACAAAAGAATAGGGTTATGATTGCTTTTTTCATCGGTTGCTTATTTTGTTGGTGGTAAAATAGTCGTTCCCCAGGCTGAAGGTTTTGAATCCATTTCGAAAATCAATTCGCCTCCTTTGACAATATCATCGTGTAAAATCCAGGCTTTGTTATATGGTTCTCCGTTTAATAAAGCTGATTTGATGTACCTGTTTTTATCACTCATTTTTTTTGCGGTAATTTTAAAACTTTTGCCTTCTTCTAATTGTAGCACTGTTTCCTTAATTAACGGCGTATTCAATAAATAATAAGGCTGACCGGCATTTGGATATAGTCCCATCATATGGAAAGCCAGCCAGGATGACATAGCACCAGAATCATCATTACCCGGCAAACCTGCAGGCGAAGCATTGAAATTTTCTTTAATTATTAACCTGATTCTGTCACTGCTTAAATGTGGCTTTCCAATCCAGTGATACATGGTAGGAGCCAGAAAAGAAGGTTCATTTGAAACATCATATAATTTAGCATCAAAAAAAGTATCCAGTCTGTTTTTAAAAGCCAGATTACCGCCTGATTTTTCAACAACTGCCGGAATATCATGAGGAACACTTAACGAATATTCCCAAGAAGTCCCTTCATAAAAAAATACGCACCAATGGCACACGTACCAAGGAGATTCTGTAATTGTTGGTGTATATTTATAAGTTGGTTTCTGAATTTTGGATTCCCCAAAAACAACATCGTCCAGCCAGTTTCCGGTTGCGTCTTTAGGCATAATAAATCCTTTTGCACCATTATTTTCATAATCAACCCGCCATAAATTTTTCCAATATTCGGATTGTTTTATGTATCTGTCATAAATAGCGGTATGATTTAAGCCTTTGGCAACTGTAGCAATATTAAAATCGTTGTACGCATAATCCATGGTACGGTTTCCAGCGCGATCTATGCCAAAAGGCACATACCCTAATTGTAAATATTCTACTAATCCTCCCCTTCCTTCTTTTTCTTCATTGCCTCCGGGAGGCACTTCTGCATCTTTAAGCATCGATTTCAATGCCAGCTCATAATCAATTCCTTTTAAGTTCTTTACGAAAGCATCAGCTAAGACAACTTCGGCATTAGAACCGCCCTGAGTACGACCGTTATCATTACCGCTTCTGCCTTCGGGCAAATATCCTTCACGTTTGTAAATATTCAACATTGCATTGACAATTTCAACCTGACGTTTCGGATCAATTAATGTAATCAATGGACTGGAAGTTCGAAAAGTATCCCAGATACAATAAAAATCATCATAATAAGGTTCGTCATTTGTCCATAACGGATTTTCTCCTGTCCTGTTTACCGGCATTATCATGGTGTGATACAAACCGGTATAAAACATCTTTTTATATTCATCTGAAGTATCGGCAGATAATTTAATACGGCTTAATAGCTGCTCCCATTTATTTTCTAAAGAGGATAAAACAGTATCGAAATTCCAATGCGGAATTTCAACTTCAATATTGTTTTTGGCTTTTAATTCACTTAAAAAAGAGATTCCAATTTTGATATTGACTTCTTGTTTTCCGTCTTTGCCAAAAGAAAGCAGTGCTGCCGTTTTTTTTCCTGAATCAAACTGAGCCGATTGATTGCTATAAAACTTTCCGTCTTTCCAGGTAACATATTTTGCTATTGGCTGGTCAAAAACTGCCCAAAAGTAAACGGTATAAGCACGTCCATTATTCCATCCCCCTCTGATTCTGCTATAGCCACGAACTTCTGTATCTGAAACAATTTCGATTTGAGAACCTACGAATTGCTGGGATTCCCTTGCGTTTGGTACAGGATTTTCACCAAGGAAAAATCCCGGATCAATTTTTAAATTTTTAGATGCGTTTTTTGGATATGTAATGCGATAAAAAGAGACTTTTTCTGCTGTGGTTATTTCCGTTTTTATCTGATTCTCTTTAAAAATCGTTTCATAATAGCCCAACTTTACGTTTTCCTTTTCTCTGTGTGAAGTTTGGTCCAGTTTGTCTAATGTTCCCGAAAAAGGCATAATCTGAATATTCCCATATTTAGGTCCGCCACCAGTCCCACTCACATGAACCTGACTAAATCCTGTCACTTCTTTTGGTAATGGCAGCCATCCGCTATTTGGACTAACGGTACAATCCGGACTTGGCTTTACCATTCCGTAAGGACATGAAGGGCCAATAAAAACCCGCCCATCTCCTTCTGATCCAATCATGGGATCTACGTAATTATGAACAGTTGTCTGAGCATAGTTTGTTGACGTAAGGAATAATGATATTCCTAAAAAAATTATGACGTTGTATATTTTCATTTGTATCTTCATTTTAAAGTTCTAAATCATTATGGCTTTGCTTTATTTGACATTTCCAGAATTAATTTTCCTCCTCCAGTGATATTGTCATGAGAAACACCAAATTTCTCTACTGCCCTATTATTGTACTTCATACTGTTGATATAAATATTTTCAGCATTATTATTTTCGGCCTCAATAACAAAATTTTTGCCCTGATAATAATTTGGATTCAGTTGAATTGATACTTTAGTAAACAAAGGACTCGCTATCTGATATTGAGGATTTTTATCTGTTCCTCCATTTATTTGAAATAAACCAATTTTAAGCAATACATTTAAACTTCCCATTAATCCCTGATCTTCATCGCCGTTATAACCTGTTGATGGTGATAAGCCGCTAAAAGTTTCTTTTACTACATTTCTGGTCCAATATTGCGTCAAATCTGGTCTATCCAGTAAATTAAAAATATTGGATGTCTGTATTGATGGCTGGTTTCCAAAATTTATTGGGATCCTGCTAAACTCAGGATGTAATTCGGCATCATGCGAGGTTCCAGAAGTAAATTTTAATTGTTGAGCTGTTTCAAACTGACGGTTTAATTTTTCAACCGCTTTTTCTTTTCCTCCCATTAATTCAGCCAGACCATCGATATCATGAGGAACAAACCAGGTTGACTGCGCACCATTTGATTCTATAAAACCATTTTCATATTGATACGGATCATAATTTTCACGCCATTGCCCGTCAATATTTTTTGGGCGCATCCATCCTGACGTTTTATCAAATACATTTTTATAATTTTTAGATCTGGTCATAAAATAATGGTAATCATCTTCATGATTTAATTTTTTAGCCAATTGTGCCAGAGTCCAGTCCTGATAGGCATATTCTAAAGTCTGACTGGCTCCGTCCTGGTGACTTCCAAAATTGCCATCCGGAAGTGGATATGGAACAAATCCTTTTTCCAGATAATATTTTAATCCGCCTCCAATAGTTGTATTATGCTCATATCCCGCTTTTCCCATAATACCGTTTGTCATGTGATTTTTTTTCAATGCTAAATAAATGGCTTCTAAATCGTCTTTTATAATTCCTTTTTGAATAGCAGTTACAATAAAAGGTGTCGTTGATGCACCTGTCATAACATAGGTATCATTCCCCCCCGAAGGACCACGCGGAATCATTCCGCCATCTTTATAATATTGCATTAAAGAGTGTACAAACTCATCCATAATTTCAGGATAAACAAGCCCCCAAAGCGTGTTGATTGTCCATTGTGCTCCCCAAAATGCATCTGAATTGTAGTGATTAAATTTAGGTTTTCCATCAGCATTCAACGGTAATTGTCCAATTCTGAACTTTTCTCCAGTATTATCAGGATAGGCGCCATTTGCGTCACTAATCATTTTTCGTCCCTGCAAAGCGTGCCAGAGATCCGTGTAAAATCGTCTTTGGTCAGTTTCTGTTCCGCCTTCAACTTTGATTCTGCCTAATAAATTATTCCATTCACTTCTTGAATCGGCAACAATCTTTTCAAAATCCCAATGAGGTAATTCTTCGTGAATATTAGTAGTAGCATTCTCAACAGATGTGTACGAAATACCCGCTTTCATCAGTATTTTTTTATCGTTTTTACCAAAATTGACTAAATAATTACCTGTAGTCGTATTTCGCTCTATCGAAGTAATTGGCTCTTTAAATTTAATTTTAAAAAATACCGTCAATGGTTTTGGCCGTCTAAAATTAGTACTTAATACTAGTGATCCTGAAAGTTCATAATCATTGTTTTTTTCTAATTTACCATTTGTATTTTCACAAGGTCCAAGGATGGTATTTAGATTAAAAAGTATTGCTTTCTGGGCATTTACCGGAAAAGTATATTGATGGAATCCTACTCTTTTTGTGCTGGTTAGTTCCGCTTTTATCTGATACCTGTTGAGTAACACAGAATGATAACCCGGAAATATTTGTTCAGATTCATGACTAAATTGAGAATAAAAATCTGAAAAGACATTTTCGCTATCTTCCTTTGTAATCGTTATCGGCATAACAGAAAGCCCGGACATTTGCCATTCATGAATATGACTAAAACCTTTTATCGTATCTGTAGTATATTTGTATCCTCCTCCCCAGTCACCCTTGATTTCTGTATCTGGACTTAAATTCACCATACCAAATGGACGACTTGCAGATGAAAAGAAAAACCAGCGTGAATTTTCGGTATCGAGCCAAGGATAGACCATGTCTACTAATTCCTTCTTTTTGAAAGCAGTATTTTTTTCGGCTTTACATGACACTAAAAAAACAAGAGCTAAACTTATTCCAATGCGTCCGATTTTATAAATTTTATCTAGTCTCATCTATTCTATTGTATTGGCAGGGCAGTAATATTATTTATGCTGAATTGTTTTGACAAGGAAACTTCGCTATATTCAGAATACGTGATTTCAAAATCAGCTTAAAAATCAAGTTTTAATAAAAAGGAGAAGAATTTTTATCTTCCTCTCCTTTTAAAACAAAATCTAGTGGTATTTAATTAGTTTGGATAACCATCATTCTGGGTTAAGGCAGGATTTAAAACCCTTGCATTTGTTGGTATTGGGAAAACACGACGGTAAGTATCAGCGTTTGTTTTATATCCCCATTGTCCTTCATATTTTCCAAATCGGATCATGTCGTTTCTGTGCCAGGCTTCCCAAGCAAATTCACGGCTTCTTTCTTTGTAAAGCTCTTCTAATGTTACGCTGCCCAAAGCAGCAGAAGTTGTACGATTTGAACGAACCATATTTACCAATGATACAGGAGTTTGCCCTAAAGTTTCTCCACCACCGCGAAGAATAGCTTCAGCTTTCATCAAAATTACATCTGAATAACGTAAAAAAGGCACGTCATTATTTTGGTTACGGCTAGTAGAAGTAGCATCCGGATAGAATTTAATATTTCTGTATCCCATGTTCCAGGCAATTTCATCATTTCCTAAATCAAATAAATCAGGGTTTTGGCGAGGTACAATATCTGGTGTTAAATTGACTTGATACGTGTAAGCTGCACCACCATCTGCCCCGGTATAAAACTGGTCATATCCTTTTTTTGTTGTAGTAACCATTACAGGAGTAACCCCATCATTCATGTATTGCAACCCTGTTAACCATTGTCTGTTACGAATATCATTAACATCGTCGAAATTAGCATAGAACTCAGGAAGTGTACTTCTTGGCGCACTTGGCGTAAATTGAAGACCGAACTTCGCTCTTTCAGAACGGGGAACATCATAACGTGAATGGTACATTTGTCCGTTGAAACCAACCGTTACAGCAGAAGGATCGTAAGGAACAGCAAAAATAAACTCCTTCATTTGTGGACCATTGGTTGGATAAAACATTTGAAGATAAGTTGCTCTTGGTTCAATATTGTATAAACCAGAACCAATTACCTGATCACAAGCCGTAATACAATCATTATAACGTTGCGTTCCTGTGTAAACCTCTGCATTCAGATACATTTTAGCAAGTAATGCATTAGCCGTTTGTTTGTTTGGTCTTCCATAAGTTGTGATTCCTGATGCCGGATTCAAATTAGGTATTGCTTTTTTTAATTCTTTTTCAATAAAATCAAAAACGTCTTTTCTACTCGATTTAGGACGAGAGCTAAAATCCCCATACAGCGTATCTAATGGTACCTCTCCATAACTGTCCATTAACATGAAATAAGAGATGGCACGCATTGTTTTTACTTCAGAAATCAGGGTTGCTTTCTCTGCACCTTCCGGCATTGCCTGATTTAAAATTGAAATGGTCTGATTGCTGATCCCTATTACCTTAGATGACCAATCCCAAAGACTTCCTACGATACCATTATCTGGTGTCCAGTCATGATAATGCATTGCAATGTAATTTCTGTTATCAAACCAGTTACCTCCTCTTGCAGGCAGAATAGCTTCGTCTGTAGATAATGATTGTGTCCACCACCATGAGAATGAAAAATCACCACGGAAAGCTGAATAAACGGGACCGGTAGTCTGTATATATTGTGTAGAGTTTTGAGGAAAAACTTCTGGCGTAAGTTGTGTTGTAATTGGCACATCCAGATCTTCACATGATGAGAATAGACCAAGCATAAGTACTGGAATCCCTAAATATTTTAATATATTTTTCATAATTTTTTCAGTTTAATTTTAGAATATCACGTTTAGACCAAACATAAATGTTCTGGTTTTTGGATAGAAGTTGTTTGAATCTACACCTGGAGCTGTTCCTCCTTGTTCTACTTCCGGATCAATTCCTGAGTATTTGGTAATAACAAACAGATTGTTTATTGTTTGATATACACGCACACTTTGAATAAATTTGCTCACTTTTCCAAAATTATATCCTAAAGTCATATTATCTAATCTAATATAACTTCCGTCTTCTATAAAACGTGAAGAATATCTATAAGCATTAAGATCATTTGGCGATTCATTTTCTGCATCTGCTAAAATATTGCTGGTCATTGCAGTACTAGGTCTGAATAAATCAGCACGGGTAGCATTGAAAATTTTATTGCCAAAAACCCCTCTGAAGAAAATACTCAAATCAAATTTCTTGTATTGAAAATTATTTCCCCATCCTAATAATACTTTTGGCTGCGCACTTCCTGCATAGTGATAATCAACACCAATTGCAGGAGTCGTAGTTAAGCTGCCATCTTTTGCAACATATTGAGAAACACCTGCTGAGTTTTTCCCTGCATATTTAAGCGTAAAGAATTGTCCAAGAGGTTTTCCTTCTTTAAAAATTTGTAATGTACTTCCGGTTTGTCCACCTCCATCGGGCTGTACTCTGCGAATAGAATCACCACCAATAAAGAAAGGATTTGTAAGTTTAACAATTTCATTTTTGTTGCTAGCCAAATTTAAATTGGTTGACCAGGTAAAATTAGCTGTTTTAACAGGAGTAGCTGCTAAACTTACCTCGATACCCTTGTTAGACATTGTTCCTCCGTTTGCAACAATTGTTCCTACTGGTACAAGCACCGGATTTACAGCATAATTAAAAATCATGTCAGTTGTTTTCTTGTCGTATAAATCAACAGAACCAGTTATTTTTCCATTAAATAATCCAAAATCAACTCCAATATTTGTGGTAGCTGTTTTTTCCCATTTCAAATCAGGGTTAGCTGCCTGATTAGGTCCGTAGGCTCCAATTTGCTGACCGTTATAATAGAATGTTCCTAAACTTCCGGAAATGAACTGAGCTGTATAAGCATTAAATCCTGAAGAGTTTCCTGTAACCCCATAACTTGCACGGAATTTCAAGTCACTAAAAAGCTGCTGATCTTTCATAAAACCTTCTTTATCAACTCTCCATGCAGCACCTACAGAAGGAAAATAACCCCAGCGGTTGTTTTCTCCAAATACAGAACCTCCATCTCTTCTAATCGTTCCCTGCAAAAGGTATTTGTCTTCATAGTTATAATTTAAACGTGCAAACTCACCAATCAAACGTGTTTTTTGATAGGCTCTGCTATCTCCAAAATTGACTACATAACCATTCACTGAGGTATAATTACTTAAAGCCAGATTATTATATCCTACATTATCAACAGGAAAATTGGTTGCTGTAGCCTGGAATCCGTCACCTAAAGTATTCTCCTGCCAGGAATACCCCAAAACAGCTTTTAACTTATGGCTTCCCAGAGCTTTATCCCAGGTTAAAAAACTCTCAATAATATTATTCGTATTTTCATAATTGTTTCTTAATGCTGAACCGTTTACACCAAAATTGATTAATGTTTTCGTTTGTGGTGGATCTGGGTTATTGTAGAAATTGGCACTATTGTATTTAGAATAATAGCTATCATAAAACTCACCATGTGAAGTCGTCAGCTTTTGGTGTGCAATGTTTAAGTTATAAGTAAATCCAAAAGGTAATTTTACTTCTGCAGTAAGGTTACCAACAAGATTATTTGTTTTTGTTTCGTCAGTTCCGTGTTCTATTAAGGCAACGGGATTAAAATATCCAGTACTTGTGAAATTTTCAAAAAAGGTTCCGTCAGCATTTCTTACCGGAGAAACCGGAAGATAACTTGCTGCTTGTAGAAGTACCGTATTACGTTGTGGTACATTTGTATATTTACTATTAGAATTGGTTACATTCAGACCAAATTTAACTTTATCATCAAATGCAAATTGCTCTACAGACAAACGCGCTATTACACGGGAAAAATCACTTTTTAAAAGAACCCCTTCTTTGTTAAGAGAAGTAATACTTGCTGTATAACTACCATGTTGACCGCCACCGCTCATCGATAAGTTATGGCTGCTCGACTGAGCTCTTTCTTTTCTTAAAATTTCTTTCTGCCAGTTTGTACTGGCACCTTTATCATTTTCCGGAGTAAAGTTCAGATTATTTCTTGTAGTAAAAGCTCTAAGTTGACTTGCATCCATCATATCAAGCTGATTGGAAACTTCTTCCCAGCCCACATAACCATTGTAAGCGATTTGGGTTCTGTCCTTACTTCCTTTTTTTGTAGTAACCATAATGACTCCATTGGCAGCACGGTTACCATAAATTGCAGTCGCAGCAGCATCTTTTAATACATCAATAGTTGCAATATCATCTGGAGAAATAACAGAAATATCAACTCCTGGAACACCATCAATAACATAAAATGGTCCCTGTGAACTGTTAAGGGTCGAAACTCCACGCAAAACTACAGAAGCTGTTTTTGTTGGATCTCCACTTGATGAGATATTAAGACCCGACACTTTACCTTGTAGTAATTGTCCAACATCACTTATTGCCCCTCTGTTTAATTCATCTGCTTTAATAGAAGTTACAGATGTGGTCAGGTTTTTACGGGATCCTTTTCCGTAACCTACCACAACAACCTGCTCTAAAGTGTTAGTAGCAGAAGCTAATTTAATTGTCAGATTTGTTTTTGATCCGTCTAATTTAAGGGTCTGATCTGTAAATCCCAGATAGGATATAACAAGTACCGCAGTAGGATTTGAAACAGACATTCTAAATTTACCATCAAAATCTGTGACTACAGTATTAGCAGTCCCTTTTTCAAGAATATTAGCTGCAGGAAGGGGTAAATTCTTGTCATCTAAAATTACACCGGACACTTCTGTTTTTTGTGCCCATGAATTAATTGAAAGACCTAGAAAAAAGGCTAACAATAAAAGTTTAAGTTTTTCCATATTCTGTATTTAGTTAATTGGTTAATAAGTTTAGTCGAAATTAGTATTAAAGAATTGTTAAGAAATGGACAGGTTATTCATAAACATGGATATTTTTTGTATAGTCAGTAAAATCAGGGCTTCACAAACTTTTTTTTGTAGACATCTATAACTAAAGTCTTATTAATATATCCATCTCACAAAGGCTTCCATCGCTGCATAGTGAGATAATCCAAGCTGATGGTATAAATCTGCAGTCTCTCTGTTTCGATCTTCGGCACGCTGCCAAAATTCCCTGCTGTCAGAACCCTGAAAAACCACTCCGTCTTTTTGTGACTGATGTTTAAAAATGGCTTTTCTTTTTTCCAGCACCTGATCCGGTCCCATTGGCACAGCCATTTCAATTTCATCAATTCCCCATTCCTGCCATGCACCTCTGTACAGCCACACCCAGCAATCTTTCATGAAATCTTTTGTTTTCAAACGTCTTACAGCTTCAAAAATGGCATCAAGACAAACTTTATGGGTTCCATGCGGATCTGCCAGATCTCCTGCAGCATAAATTTGGTGGGGTTTTATTTTCTCAATCAGATCCATTGTAATCTGGATATCCATTTCTCCTAAAGGTTTTTTCTCGATGGTACCGGTTTCGTAAAACGGAAGTTCCATAAAATGAATCTGGCTATCCGGCAATCCAACAAAATAACAGGTAGATTGTGCTTCTCCTTTTCGGATTAAGCCTTTAATATTTCTTACTTCCGGAATATCAATTTCACTGTTTTTTTTATTTTGAAGAAATCTCAATGATTCTTTGTAAATAGTGTCAGCTTCAATACTTTTAATGCCAAATTTGTCATTGTAATCACATACAAAACTGGCAAATCGCAAAGCTTCATCATCGGCAACAGCAATATTTCCCGAGGTTTGATACCCAATATGTACTTCATGTCCCTGTTCATGCAGGCGTTTGAAAGTTCCTCCCATACTTATAATATCATCATCAGGATGTGGACTAAAAATAAGTACGCGTTTTTTTGAAGGTTCAGCTCTTTCCGGTCTTTTACTATCATCTGCATTTGGTTTTCCTCCCGGCCATCCCGTAATCGTATTTTGAAGTTTATTGAAAATCTTGATATTGATATCGTAAGCGGGACCTAAATCTGCAAGCAAGTCACTCATTCCGTTCTCAATATAATCAGCATCAGTCAACATTAAAATTGGTTTTTTTAAATGCATTGCCAATCCTAAAACCGCTTTTCTGATAAGGGTATCTGTCCAATTTACTTTTTCAACAAGCCATGGTGTATTGATGCGCGTTAGTTTTGAAGCCGCAGCTTTATCTAAAATAAAAGTGGTATTATGATGTTCCTGTAAAAAAGAGGCCGGAACCAAATTCGTAACCGAACCTTCTACGGAAGCTTTAATAATATTTGATTTTCCTTCGCCCCAAGCTAGTAATATAACTCTTTTGGCTTCCATAATCTTTTTTACCCCTAAAGTAATTGCCGTTCTTGGCGTATTATTCAAGCCCGAAAAATCATTACTTGCCGCTACACGCGTAATATGATCTAAGGCTACTAAACGGGTTTTTGAATTTTGAAGCGAACCCGATTCATTGAACCCAATATGTCCGTTTCCACCAATTCCTAAAACCTGAAGGTCAAGGCCTCCTAATTCTTCGATTTTAGTTTCATAATTGCTGCAGTAATCTGCAATTGCTTCTTTTGATAAAGTTCCATCCGGAATATGGACGTTCTCTGGTAAAATATCGATATGATTGAATAACAATTCGTTCATAAAACGTACATAACTATTTATGGAATCCGGTTCCATTGGGTAATATTCATCTAAATTGAAGGATACTACATTTTTAAAACTCAATCCTTCTTCTTTATGAAGACGAACTAATTCAGCATACAAGCTTTTAGGACTCGATCCTGTTGCCAAACCCAATACACATAACTGATTTTGAGCCTGCTTTTCTCTGATTAAATCTGCTATTTCACTGGCTACTGATTTCGAAGCTATTACTGAGTTTTCATAAACCACAGTACCAATATTTTCAAATCGCTTTTCGAAGCTGGTTGCTTTGTCTATATCACTTTTTAACATTGTTTTATTTTTTTCTGATTAAATATTTTGTATAATTTCTTATAACCTGAGCCATATAAAATCTATTGTTCCAAAATCAATTTATATGGATCGTCCTACGGAACTTCTTTCATCATTCTCTACTTTCAACGGATTAAAATCCGTCGCTATAATATGTATCGAACCTATGGTTCTTTTATGCTAAAGTTCCTGTGGAACGATTCATCTCAGAATAAATTTTGAGGTAAATAAATCTTATATCGAACCCACATTAATACATTTCTTTGCTTTCACACCATTTTGTTTCCCATTGTTTTATTGATTCTCTTTCTTTCAATTCGTCAAATGGTGTATTTTTGATTGCTGATTCTTTTTGTGCCTGTAAAAACATTTTCCATCTTGGCCAATAAAACTCTTTGTACATTCCACGCCATGCTCTTGATGCATAATCGTTTAGATGCCCTTCACCGCCCCACAACGTTATTAAGGTTTTGGCATTTTTTAAATATAATTTTGATTCAGCATCAGTTTTTCCATAATCCCACGCCGATTTCAGCCAGTAATTCAGGTCGTTTAAAGGCTGCCCTGACATTATGTTATCAATATCTAATGCCTGTTTTTCTATTTTTTTAAATAATTCATCTCCTTTTTTTATGTCTTTCGATTCATAAGATGCAACACATTCCATTAACATATCGTCAATACAAAGTGTATAGTAGTGTCTGGAAACATCTATTAAATCATAATGATAGAGACTTTTTTTATCGAAATTTTTAGCTTCTTTTTTCAAAATATCCAAAGCCTGTTTTAGTTTTTCCTTATCCCCGGGATTTCCTTTAAATTCGGTTATTTTTAGAGTTGGCCTTTTAAAAAATAAATACGCTCCGGCCCTATCATTCCACCATCTTGTTTCCCAATATTTAATATTATATACGGATGCTGTCAACAACTGCCAGGCCTGAAAAACAGGCTCTGAAGTTTTTTTGCCATATCTGGCGTTCAAATGTTTCTTCAACCAGTCGTTTACCGGTTCTTTTCCCTGCGTCCACGGAAGATCATAAATATACTCATACACTATTGAGTTGTTATTTAAACCTTCGGGCATTACACCATAACCAACCAAATTTCCTTTATTAGAATTCTGCAGCAAGTTCGTAAGTTCATTTTTGTAGAAATTTAAATCTCCGTAAACCGGATTGGAGCCTCCATAATTATGTACATAACCATAAGTCCATTGCTTTCCGTAAAAAGCTTCCTGATTTTCCCATACCTTATATCTGTCGTTTGCATAATCCTGAATGATCAATCTGTCGTCAGGAACTTTGCTAAGAAAAGCTTTGGTTGCTTCTTTAGTCCAGAATTCTTTATTATCTCCAAAAAGCCAGCCTTGCATGACCCAGATGGCTCCTGGCGAAGCTTCGTTAATAGTTTCAAATATTGTTTTCCCGTAAGCTGATAGTTCTTCGTACTTGTGTTCTTCAGAAACCGGTGGTGTTATTTCATTAAAAGAATCGGCTAAATAATAGTCAGATTGTCCGTAAAATTCAGTATAAATTTTTATAAAACGTTTTCCTATTTCCTTAAACAAAGGATCATTTGGGTCTAATAAATACGTGCTTTCAAAACCTCCACCGGACCATGATTTTAATTCGCTGATTTTTGAATTCGGGTGTTTTTCTGCAAATGCTTTTGGTACATAACCGCTAAAAGCAGGAACTACAGGATGCATGCCTAATGCTCTCATTCTCTGTAATATTTTCTTCTGGATATCTTGCTTTTTATTGATCCATTGCTGTGGCAACGGACCTTCAAGACTATTAATGTTACCCATTCTTTGCCATGGCAAAAATGCAGGTCCGGTAAAATGTGCCTGTAACTGATTGTCTGTCAATCCGTATTCTTTCCATAATTGCTGCCATACGGCTTCCTGCCCTTCCATAGCTGTAGGCAGATTAATTCCATGAAACGCCATCCAGTCAATTTCCTGTTCCCACCGTTTCCAGTCCCACCACGGAGTAGTATAACCAAATGTGCACGCATTTAAATATTTTCTGTATTTAAAGGGAGTAGCCAGTTTTTTAGAATATTTTGGCCATGTCTTTGGTAAATCGATTCTGTTGCCTTCCCAGCTAATGGAAACAACTCCGATATCTTTAAGAAAATTATAAGCTGCATAACAGATTGAAGCATTTGATGTTGCGGTAATTTTTACCCTGTTTCCAACGGTTTCTACTTCAAACGAATCTGAATTGTTTTGATCTTTGCTATCGGCAATATGCAAGTCAAACTCTTTTGCACGATTGCCAATAAGTCTTTCTATTACGGCAATGGAACTTTTTGTATCCTTATCAATTTGAGAATACACATTTGGTGCTAACAAAAATAGCATCACTAAAAACGGAATTACACTATTTATTACCGAATTTTTAATTTTCAAACACTCACTTCTCATATAGAAACACATTTATTAGATTAAAACCAGCTTATTATTTTAAAATACAAGTACAAAAAATAGGGAGATCATACTCAATCTCCCTATAAAATCAACATAAAAACTAACTCAAAATTTAACTCAATATTCATTAAAATATTGACATAAAACACTCTAACATCTAATAACCTTCAAATAAAACCAGATGCTTAACTAATGATAAAATTATGGAGAAAGAATTTTTAAGGAATGGACACTTCATTCAAAACAATGGACATATTATCCATATTTTTAAATTCTTTTTACAATAGCTTATCTGAAAACAGGCAAACTATTTTAAAGGTGTTTTATTTTAGCAATTTTGAGGGTAATAATCTTTTATAAATCAGTAATTCGTTAAATATTTTTTTTGTTGAATGTAAAATATTTTTTTTAATATTGTTAATTGTTTATCTTTGAAATAACTTCATAAAGCCCTGATAATATTGAGCTTTAAACCTAATAATGTTAATTCATAAATCTCATGTTGTTAAATGTTATAAAAATAAAAATAAGATGTCTGAAGCAGAATTTATAAAATATGATTTAGAATTAATCGAGCCATCTTTTAATTCTTCTCTAACTGATTTAATTATTGAGTTAGACTATTTGAGAAAAAAAACTTTAGGAGGTTCAACGCATGTTAAAGTTTTTTTTCAGTTAAAACATATCTTCCATACTTTAGAAAGTATTGGATCGGCTAGAATTGAAGGTAATAATACCACTGTTGCTGAATATATTGAAACGAAATTGGATGATAATAAAAATCCATCAGCAGATATTCGTGAGATTCAGAATATTGAAAAAGCAATGGAATTCGTCGAAGAAAATGTACTTGACTACCCTATAAATAAAACATTCTTAAGCGAACTTCATAAGATGATAGTGGATGGACTGCTTCCGCCTCCGAACGGTGAAGGAGACCATACTCCTGGGATTTACAGAACGAACAATCTAAAAATAAATAAATCAAAACATATACCGCCTGATTATTTGGTTGTAAATGATTACATGCAGGAATTACTAGAGTTTATTGGAAAAGAAGATAGTCCTAAATATGATTTACTAAAAGCAGCAATTGCACATCATAGATTTGTATGGATTCACCCTTACGGAAATGGAAATGGGAGAACAGTTCGTTTATTTACTTACGCTATGTTGGTTAAGACTGGATTCAACGTAAATGTAGGAAGAATTATTAACCCAACAGCTGTGTTTTGCAGTAATCGGAATGATTATTACGATAAGCTTTCAAAAGCAGATACAGGAACTCGTGAAGGAATGTTAGAATGGTGTGAGTATGTACTAAAAGGTTTAAAAGAAGAAATTGAAAAGATTGATAAATTGAGTGATTATGATTATCTTAAAAAAGAGATATTGTTACCTACGATAAGTCATTCATTAGAAAGAAAATACATCACTGATATCGAAGCCAAAATACTAAGGAAAGTTGCAGAACTTCAAGTAATACAGGCTTCCGATTTAAAAGATATATTCACAGGTAAACTTAGTGCCGAAGTTTCTCGTCAAATTAAAAAATTAATTGATAAAAAAATGTTGATTCCTGAATCAGATGGTGGCCGAAAATATATAATTAGGTTCGATAATAATTTTTTATTGAGAGGCATAATCAAAACTCTGGATGCAAAAGGTTTTCTACCTGTAAAGGATTAAAAGATTTTTTAAGCTTTTAACAAATAATATTAACTACAATACCTAGCTTACAATTTATATCTATTATCCAACAAAGAAACGTTTACGGTCGTTTTATGTGGCTTATAGGAATTTGCTCAGCAATTTTTACTATGAAAAATTTCGATTAAAATTTTCATAGTAATTTAAAAGAAGTATTGCAGCACCATTGGGAGATGCTAAAGCTGTCAGGCCTGTTTCGCAAAGGGCATCAATCCTGCAAATTTGATCTTTGGATGAGTTTAATTTGCCTAAGGTTTTATCAAAAACTTCAATGGTTTCAATGGCATTTTTAACAATCCTTATTAACTGCTTAAAATCTTTAGGAGACAGCATATTTTCTTTTACATAATTTTCCAGCCTTGCTCCTCTTCTGTATTTTGGATATTCTTCAAGTCCCATGAAGTTCAGCATCCAGTCCTTATTATAATATCCTATGGTTTTAATAATTCCTATATAATCTGCAATTAGTTCATCATGCAGGTTGTTGGAGGCAAGTCCATATTTTTTTAGGGTATATAAATGGGTAAATTCATGTTCTTTTCTAATTGAAGCCGAATATGAAATCCATAAATCTTCAGGCAAACCTAATTGGCTCGCAGGTACATTACTGTATGGTTTAGTACTCAGGACAATCAATTTATCCTTATATAAAGGCTTGTTGAGAATTACATTAGAAAACTCTGTGTACCAATTTCCTGAAGGATTATTTGCTAACCAGTTGCTTTTTATGTTATTCAGCCTATCCCAATTATTAATACCATTTATTAGCGCTGCACCCATTGAAGAAGGAATTTCTACAGGATTATTTTTGTACAATAAAGACTGGATTATTTTTACAAAATCTTCCTGATTTGAGATTGTTAAAGTTGGTATTTTACCTCCTATACTTTCATTAACTTCCAGTTTTATACCTTCTAAATCAGTTAATTTCAGTGAAGTTTTCAAATTTGTAATATCTGCTTTACCTCTTAATATGAAGTCTTTGTACAATTCGGTTTTTTCGATTCCGGTTTCTATTGGAAAATTCAACTGAGGATAGCATCTTTTTAATAAATCAAATGTGTTTTTTCTATTACTTTTTTTCGAATGTTCATCCCAAAATTGAATATCTGATTCTTCAGAAAAGGTTGAAAAATAAGGCTTGCTACCCGAATCAAATTTATTCGAAAGATATTCTTTAAGCCTAACTGAAAGATCAAAATAAACCTCCTGATCTACTTTTAAAGGAAATAAACTATCCATTTTTTACGCAATTTGTCGTTTTGCAAGCTGAGTAAATAAACCGTCCATCTGCATTAATTCGTCATAAGTACCGGATTCCGTAATCTCTCCTTTATCTAAAACAAAAATGCGGTCTGCATTTTTTATTGTACTCAATCTGTGCGCGATCACAATTCGGGTAGCCTGAAGTTTATCCAGACTTTCAGCCACAATATTTTGTGTTCTGTTATCGAGTGCGCTTGTTGCTTCGTCCATATACAACAATCTTGGTTTGTGAGCAATTGCTCTTGCAATCATAAGTCTTTGTCTCTGTCCACCGGAAAAAGTTCCTGCACCTTCACTTATAAAAGTGTGCATTTCCATTGGCATGTTTTTGATATCTTCTTCCATTCCGGCCATACGTGCTGCTTCCCAGGCGTCATCTAAAGTCAATTCTGAATTCCCTACAATATTCTGGTAAATACTTCCGGACATTAGTGCTCCATTTTGTAATACTACTCCAATTTGTCTTCTTACCAATTCTTTATTCATAGTATCAAAGGTATTTCCATCGTAAAATATAGAGCCCAATTCGGGATGTTCAAAGCCCAAAAGGAGCCTCATAATGGTTGATTTACCGGAACCGGAAGCACCAACAAAAGCTACCATTTCTCCGGGTTTAATTTTAAGTGTTATGTTTTTTAATATTAAGGGCTGATTCTCATCATACCTAAATGAAACTGAATTCATTTCAATTTCACCGGCTAATTCTCCCGGATCAATACTTTGTTCAATCGATTCTGTTTCTTCTTCTAAAATTGGTTTGACCCTTTCATAAAGCGGAATAACATTTAGTGAAGTTATAAAAGCCATACTTAACCTTAAACTATCACTTAAAAATTTATTAAATGCTGTAATAAAAGCCATAAAGGCACCCACAGTTATCATACTAGTTACCTTATCGGCATTAAGAACTGTATAATAAATAAAAGAAAAGAAGAAGATGCTTGTAAAAAGAGGGTATGAACTATTAAAAACTTCTACAAAATTTTGATAACTGCCTGAGCTGAAACCTAAGCCTTTTAGTTTTGAAAATTTCCCTGCCCAAAGAGCAAAAACCCTTTTTTCTCCGCCTGTTATTCTTATTTTACTGATTCCTGATAAAAATTCAAAAAGAAAACCCTGAATATCCCCCTGATATTTAGAAACTTCCCTGTCGTATTTTAATTTCAAACATCCAATAGCAATCATAAATATAACAGCAATTACAGCCAGCCCCACTCCAACCCAGGCCAAACTTGAATCATAGTAAAAGAGAAGAAGTAAATTTACAAATGAAAATGCGCCGCTCAAAACGGCTGTCATCAGGGTATTGGATAATATCTGCCGGATAGAATTAATACTTAAAACCCTGTTCGTGAGATCACCAGCGGTATATTTTTTATAGAAGGTTACTGGCAATCTTAGTATATAATCCATAACACCGGCTTGTAAATTAATACTGGATTTTGATTCTACCCGCATTTGCAAAACTCCCTGAACGAGCTGCAGTCCGGCAGTAACCAGACCTATTATGATCATAATGCTAAATACTTCAAAATGGATGGATCTGTCTGCAGTTGGTATGACATCATCGAAAATTATCCCTGAGAGAATCGGAATCAACAAGCCTATTAAGCTGCCTGCAAAAGAAGCAAGGATCAATAGCTTTGCATCTTTTTTTACACCATTCATGGCAAAATTTAATACCTTTTTCATCGAATTCATTTTGACATTGAATCCTGAAAAAAACATATATCCAATTGGTTCTAATTTTTCAGCAATTTCCTGATTGACAATAGACTCTGTTCCTCTACATAAATTTTTAATTAAATAGGTGTCTGAAGTTTTTTGTATTAAGGCAACGGGTTCATTATCCGGTTTTAAAAAAGCCAGTAAGTGACCGTTTTCTTCTTTCCACCACACATCTCTTAGAATGATTTTACGCACTCGTACCTTAGAACTTTTTGCAATAGCGTAAAGCAGATTATTTGCACTATTTTGATTTGCTTCAATATGTTTGGGTTCTTCAAATTTAAATCCAGTATGATCTCCTATTAACTGGCAAGTTGAATAAAGTATGCTTTGCTTGTTTGCATTTTTTGATGAAATGTGCGGCACACTTTTTTTATTGCCCGAAACTATGGCTTTTATCTTTTCAAGTGTGTGTGTTAACTCATCTTCTTCATTTGTAAGTTTATCGTTAAAATGGGCATTTTCTAATAATATATTGCTTTCTATATTTTTACTAAGCTGATTATAAAAATGAGTTTGTATTTTTTCTAAAGAAATTAAGAAATGAATTTCTTCCTCAATAACTTCCCTGGTGCTTAAGATTTTTATTTCTGAATTGTCAGATAATGATTTTATCCATAATTTATTAGACACAGGTATTGGAAAACCGGTTTCATCATTAGAATTGAGATTTATCTCATCTGAAAAAACTGAAATGCTTCCTTGAAGTAAGCTAACCCAATTTATTCCATTAGAAGGATATGCAATAGTATTTTTATTCAGGTATAATGTATCGAAATCATTAAGGGGAGTATAAACCCTTGGGGCATTGTTGAAACCTAATTCAGCTGATGTTTTTAGTATCCACTTATTAATCATGTTTTTTAAAAAGAAGCGATCAACATTCAAGAGATCACTTTTTTGAATCGACAGCAGTTTAGCTTCGTTTGAAAAAACAACCAGCCTAATATTATCGGTACACTCCTGAGGTAATAAACTAAATAATAATTCTCCGTGCTTAGCAGAATAAAGATATTTTAAGGCACATAAATATTCTCCCTGCTCATCAATTTTAGTATGAAACACATTTACTTCTCCCGAAATAATCATCCAGAAACTGTCCGTATTATTCAGAATCAATGGTTTTTCGACACCGATGTGGATTTTCTCTTTTACTGACATATAGCTAAATTTATTTTGTTTCAATCAATTGAGAATAAACACCATTTAATTTTAATAACTCCTGATGAGAACCACGTTCGACTATTTTTCCGTACTCCATAACAATTATTTCGTCACAATCAATTATGGTACTAAGTCTGTGTGCAACAATAAGGCAGGTGCATCCTCTTTTCTTAATGTTGTCCATGACAGTTTTTTCAGTGGTGGGATCTAAGGCGCTGGTAGCTTCGTCCATTATCAAAATCGTCGGATTGCCGGCTAATGCCCTTGCAATTTCAATGCGTTGGCGCTGGCCTCCGCTAAAGTTAGTTCCGCCTTCCATCACAGAACTGTCATATCCATCATTTCTGGCCGAAATAACATCGTGAATAACGGCATCACGAGCCGAATTTATAATGTGTTTCTCCGGAATCATGGAGTCCCAAAAAGAAATATTTTCCTTGATGGTACCATTAAAAACAATTACATCCTGATCTACTACTGCCAATGAACTTGTAATAATATGTCTTGGAATATCTTTCCTGTTTTTACTGTCAAGCAAGATTTCACCATTCCACGGATCATAAAGCCCGGAAGCTATTTTTGCTACTGTAGATTTGCCGCTTCCAGAGCCTCCTACTAATGCAACCCTGCTTCCGGGCCTTAGTTTTAAATTGAAATTTTCAATTAATGCCGGCATAGTAGTGTTATATCCGAATGTTACATTTTTCATTTCGAAATAACCAATCAATTTATTTTTATGTTCTTCATGATTTGAATGCTTGACATTTTCTTCTGGTTCTTTTTCCCTAAACTGATTATCAATTTCATAGTTAAGGACATCATCAATACGCCCCATATCGCCTTCCATTTCATGAAGCATCGTTCCTACGGTTACAAGCTGGTTAACTGGCGAAATAAAATTTGACATTAAATAAGTGAACGCAACTAAAGCTCCCAGAGTCATTTCTCCGTTCATAATTTGCAAGGCTCCTAAACCTAAAATTAAAGAGTTTGTTAAAGATGTAATCAGGTTAGGCAAAACATTAAGCCTGATGGTTAGCCATCCTAATTCCTGCTGGGCATTCATTACTTTGGCTAAATATCCTATCCAGTTGGTAAAAAAATCATTTTCCCTTCCAGAGGCTTTGAGTGTTTCAATCATGCTAATTCCGGAAGTTGTAGTACCTAACAGTTTTCCGGTTTCATTACTTAACCTTCGGCTTCCGTCTTTTCTTGCTGTAGAAACGTATTTCAGAATAAAAATGTTCAGGCAGGCCATGAAAATTCCAATTAAGGTCAATGTAACATCATACGAAAACATTAGGGATGCATAAAATACTACAGCAATAATGTTTAAGGCAGCATTTGCCAGATCTCCACTTAATAATTTGGCGACCTTATCATTCAGTGAAACCCTGTTGCCTACTTCTCCGCTATAGCGCTGTGTAAAAAAAGCTATTGGCAAATGAAAGACATGCCAAAGAAATTTACTGGAGGTAACCAGAGCCAGTTTTGTTTCTAATTTAAGCAAAAAATATTGCTGCAGATAAACCAAAACAGCATTAATAATTAATATTCCTCCCATGATCAGAAGCAAAGGCATTACAAATCCTGAGAAATTGTTTATCAGATACTTATCAATAAATACTTTAAGAAACGAAGGAATTACCAAACCGGGAATTACTAAAAACAAACTGGCTAAAATAATATAAGAGATACTTGATTTAGAATTTGCTACGCGTGACAATAACGAAGACATTAATCCTCTTTTTTCGTTTCCTTTTTCAAAAGCCGCATTGGTTTCAAAAGTCAAAACAACGCCTGTGTAGCAATCATCAAATTCCTGATGAGTTACAGAATATCTTCCTTGTGCCGGATCACTTAAATATACTTTATTTTTAGTAAATCCTTCTAAAACTAAGAAATGGTTAAAATTCCAAAAAAGGATGGCCGGAGTTTTAATCTGCATAAGCTTTTCAATAGATTTTGCATAACCTTTTGCATCTAATCCAAACTCTTTTGCGGCTTTTATAATGTTTGTTGCTTTTAATCCATCTCTGGAAACGCCACAAGATATCCGTAATTTTTCAAGAGGGACAAACTTACCAAAATGACCTAAAATAATACTCAAGGCCGCAGCACCGCATTCTACGCTTTCCATCTGTAAAACAGTTGGAACCTTAATGGGCCTGGCTTGTTTTTCTATAACAAAAGTTGTACTGGTTGCCATTTGTATTTATTAATATAGATCAAAAAATTTCTTGAATGCAGGAACCACAATTGTTACAGGGGGCTCTTCCCTGATGGTAACTTTTCCCATACATGAGGTTCCCTCTTTTATAAAAACATCCGGTCCCTTTGCGGAAGTCCATTTGAATCCACTATAAGATTCCGGATCATTTTCAAAGTCTACATGAACTTCAAATAAGGGGCCCGATGCTAAAAGACCTTTTGCCATCTGGTCATTTTTTATCAAAGTCAACATACCTTGTTGTGTTACAGGAAAGTCAGAAACATAGGTTACTTTTCCTTTTATAAAGCCATACTCCTGAGGCTGAACAGTTGAAGGAACTACTAGGGCTTCCATTCCCTTTTTAATTTTTTTTCCATCCTGTGATGGAATATAGAGAACTCCTTTTAACTGTGAATGCTTGGCTTTACTAAGGTTTTTGAGTTTAAACAAGGGGGTTCCTTCACCTACGACAACACCCGCATCGGTCAAAACTTCTACAACTTCCCCGTCGTAAGGACTTTTTATGTTTCTTTGAATATCATAGCGTTCGGTTAAAAAAAGTAAATTTCTTTCGGCCTCAGCAATTCTTTGATTTTGCAGTGTCACTTTCTGCTGCAGGTCAAATCCTAAATCATGCTGTTGGTTTGACGTTTCTGCTTTTTGGCCTTTTAGTCGTTCTATGGCATTTTTTGAAACCTCAATCTGCTGTTTCGTGTTTGCAACTTCAGACTTCGTTATTAATCCCTTGCTGAGCAGTTCGTTTTCTGATTCCAGCTGATTATTCAAAAAAAGCAACTTCTTTTTTTCTGATTCAATTTCCCCCAGAATGCTGACACGTGTCTGTTTGATTAATTCACCTTGTAATTGCGTTCCCTGATTTCCATAGGATGACAATTTTCCCATCTCAAATTTTCGGTCTAAAACGACTGCCTTTGCATCTTCTATCTGCTGCAGCAGCTCAGGCTGTTTTATGGTGGCAATTACATCTCCTTTTTTTACTTTATTGCCAATAGCGACTTTTAATTCTACCAACTGTCCTTGTGAAGTAGCCACAACCTCATGAACTTCTCCTCCCAAAACAACCCCAATTACATCTAATTTAGTTTTTACTGTTCCTGCAAATGACCAGACTACTCCTGTAAACAAGGCTAAGGCAACCGTAATAAGGGCAATCCAGGCTTTTGGTCCTGTAACTTTTATTAACTGATCTAACTTTTCTGGAGTAGAAAGCTTTTCTAAAGCTGATTTTCTGAAAAAACTTGCTGACATGATTTCCGATTTTTATTAATTTATATTGGGTACAGTATAAAATGCATTTTGAATGACATTAAAGTCAAGGTTTTCTTTAGAAACAAGAGTACCTGTTTCATGTCTGAGGCTGATAATTGCATTTGAAAACTGCTGTTCTGCATTAAGATATTCCAATTCTGAATAAGTGTATCTTTCCTGAAACTGCATTAAATTAAAAAGAGTGGTTAAGCCCATTTGAAATTTTATCTGTTCGTTGTTAAAAGCTTCCTGATAAAACGTCATCGACTCTTTTGCTTTTTCAACAATCAAAACGCTGTTGTTTAAATTATTAAACGCAATATTGACATTTAACGCAATGTTTCGCTGCGTGTTATCACTTATTACTGCCTGATCTTTTACGGCAATTTTACTGATTGAATAATTTCCTTTTGCAATATTATTATTCAATGGAAATAAAAATGTCAATCTTGCACCGCCTCCAACATCCTGCCCCTGATTGTTAACAAAAGAAGTCAGGGTTTTATCTACTCCGTTACCTGTGCTGGTGCTCCCATAATAGACAAAACCGGTCAGATCCAATTGAACCTTCCTATTGTTTTCGGCTAATTGGTACTGAAGTTCTACAGCTTCAGTAATCTTTTTTACCGCTTTTATATCTCCCCTGTTTTCTACAGCGGTTTTAATAAAAGCCTCTTTATTGGTGTTTTCGTTGTAACCACTTCCTTCAACAGCCGGAAAATCATTAATGGGAATACCTAATTGCTCACTTTCCTCATCAGATAAACCGATAGCTCTTCCTAAATTTATTCTTGAATTGTATAAATTTTGCCTCGCAACCACGGTTAATCTTTCCTGATTGGTCAAATCCGCATTAATTTGGGCAAGATCTCCCCAAGGTTTTTTATCAGCTTTAACCAATTCTTTTGTCATCTCTAACAAGTTTCGAACCCTGGCCTCATTCTGCACGTAAACGTCTAAACTTTTAAAAGCAGTATAATAGTTCCAATACGCTACGCCAATCTGCAAAATTTCATAAGAGTTGGTGAATTCATAGTCATATTTATTTTTATCAATGTATAGACTTGATACTCTTTCTCCTATTGTAGCAATTCTTTTTCCCCTCCCTCTTAAAAGCGGCTGTGTTAAAGAAAGATTTACTACTCCGGTATGGTTTCCATAAAAAGGACCTACATATTCATTAAACGAGTTAAACGGAAAATTGCTGTCGTTGTAGAGGTACTTTACCCCTAAGTCTACAATTTGCGATGTTCGGAATTTCTTCTGCAGACCAGCTGAAAAGTCAACAGTATTAGATTTTAATGAGCGGTCAATAAATTCGGTTCTGGGATCGGCATCATAGAGATTATATCTGCCGGTTTGGTAAGACAGTCCCGAATTTAAATTATAATCAAATGTACCTGCCTGAACCTGAACACCGGCTTCGGCGGTTTGTATAGCATAATAAGTGCTTTTAATATTTGGATTTTTATTAAATGCAATGCTGGATAATTCAATTAAATCGCATTTAATTTTAGATTGACCATATAAGCTATTAGCAACAACAATCAATACAGAAAAAAAGAAATAGTAAGCCCTCATTTAAAATTTGATGTTAAGTTTTATACTCAATTACGCCTGTGAAAACCTGTTTAAAATTTGTCCAAAACGCGAACCAGCCTGTGCAACGCCATCCAATATTTTTGTATCGATCAAATCTTCTTCTTCAGGCGTACCGTAACCCAGTTGATCTGTTGTCTTTCTTAATCTGTTTGAAAGAAACAGTGCGAGTGCATAATAAAAATTGGCTTTGAAATCTGGATTTGTAGAAAGCCTTAGCTCTACAACCTGACGGGAAATTTTATATACTGTTGATGCTTTTTTTGCAATTACAGAAACAGAAGGTGGCCTTGTTTCTAAAAAAGACATTTCTCCTACAACCTCTCCGGATCCTAATATTGCAATGTCTTCCTTATCGCCATTTTCAGCGCATACCGATAACTGACCTGATAGTATGATATAAAGGCTGTCTATAAAATTGCCTTTCTGAATCAGTTTTTCACCAACTCCTAATTCTATTTTTTGACCATTCTGGATCATCCATTCTACATCTCTGCTATTTAACTGACCCAGGAAAAAAAGTGCTCGTTTCATAATCTATTTTTTTAAGGTTATACTAATTTATTTGAATTCACGCTGTTGATTAAGACAAAAAGCCTGATGCATCTGCCATTCGAAATTTTATTAATGCATTTTTCGTAAAGAATCATACAAACTTTCATAATCGGTAATAACAGAACCGTTTGATGTACCTCCGGTTACTTTATCTAACTTTTTTTCGTCTAACTCAACATCTCTAATCTGTGGTTTTACAGGAATATTTATATATATATACTCAGGATTAGACTGGTCTGCTACCTTAATTTTTTTTCCAGCTGGCAGACTTCTTCCAAAAAACTTTTCCAGTGCTTTTTCAGGATTTGTAAGTAATGATTCTTTAAAATCATCATTCTCCCAAGCTTCGGTAATTATCCTGAAAAATACATCCTGACCCTTTTTTTGTTCTTCTGTTAATATCATGTTTTTGTTTTTAAATTTTATTTTATGCTGGTAATTGTTTGCTGCTACATTTTCATCTCAGAGAATTTATTAACTCTTTGGGCGAAATATCATATTGGCTTGAAAACAACTTTGAGAAATAATGTACATCATTGTAACCCACAGAATAAGCCACCTGCGAAATCGAATTTTGAATATAATTATCGATTATATGTTTGGCTTTGTGCAATCGCAGTATCCGTATGTATTTATTGGGTGTCAAATGAACTAAGCTGGCTATTTTTCTATGTAATTGTCTTTCACTAACTGCCATTTTATATGATAGCTCATATAAATTCATATCATTTTGATTGATTGAATTGTAAATTTCTTTTTCTAAATTTATCAACCAGTCCTGATCCAGTTTTGTAACTTTTTGCGGATTCATTTTATTCAGGCATAAGCTCTGAACATTCTTATTAGTTTCATATATATCAAAAATATCCGGACGCCCCTGAATTGTCAGACTGACAGATTTTGATTTGATTTCTTTTACAATTTCCTCAATAAGATCATTTATTTGTTTGCTGCTGGAAAATATAATTTCATTTTGAGTTGTATTATCCAGGGTATGTGGCTGACTGGCTGTAAGAATCGTATCTAATGGGTTCTTAATGTTTTGAACAATCTGAGTTAAAATATCTGGAGACGACCAATCTATTGTAGTATTTTTTGTAATTTGATTTATCATTTTAATGGAAATTTAATCTGTTAGTCAACAATTTTTAAAAACCCGGCTCTGACAAGTCTTTTTTGTGAATTTTAATCTGTTTGTATCATTCAGAAAGAATGTTTTAAATATTATGCCTGATAATTATATTCTTTATTTTCAAATATTTGACTCGACATTTTATCGATATACTGAGAGGTTACCAAATATTTGTTGTTACAGTAAAACTCTTTCAATCCGTCATAACTCATTGATATTGGGATAGTCTCTGAGCCAAGATAATTAATTGCAGTTCCAATAACTTCTGTTTTTATTCCAAGAAGATTCATGATTCTTAATAATTTGCTGTCACATTCAGCAAAGGCAACACCATTTTTTTGTTCACATATTGGGGCTATAGCGCAAACCATCAGTCTTCTGAATAAGGTTTTATCTTTAATATTCTTTTTTGTGGCAAATCTGCCTATGTGCCATACTGAAGATAATTTTTCCGAATAACTTAATAGGGTTAAAGGGTCAATATCAAAAATTTTTTGAATTGGAAGCCTCGCTTTATAATCCCATTTAATTACCCGTATAGACCCTTGAATATTTCCCGAAAAATCTTTGGCCACAAAAATTTCAGAGTCTTTAAAGTAGTTTAACTCTTCGTCGTACACATCCTGTGTGTCGTCTATAAGTTCCTTTGAAGTTACATTTTCGCAATGATGGCTGAAATTCTCTTCAACTACAAACTTTGCTAATTCGGTTAGCTGATCTAATTCTAATCTTTCTAAATAACTTTGTGTAATAATCATGGTTCGTTGGTTTTATAACAAAGCTAATTTTCATATATCGTTATTTAACTACACCAAATAGTAGTATTTATTTGAAAATCAATAAACTAAACTTTTGTGTAGGTTTGTTAATTTTGAAGTAAAATAATAAGAAGAAGGTATAGAAGATGTAACAATACAATTCTAAAAAATTTTAAATATGATATCATTATTTTCATTCTTTTACGGAAGTTTGAAGATAATTATCAAACATACACTTATCTTTTTTAACATTTAATTGTTTGAAAATCAATCAAAAACATATAATATTTTTAAATATGGGTTCCATATTTTTGATATTCGCCAAATTAGCATGATATATATGTAATTATTTTCATACATAGTAAAAAACTATTAAATTTGAGTAAAACTCAAATGTGATGAATGCAGCTGATTTAAACTCGTTTTTCGATTCAAGAAATATAATTAACGGCTTAACAGATGACGAGATAGCCAAAAAATTAGAATATTTAGAGCCTATAAAAGCTTTTTCAAGAGCTACCTATACTAGTATTTACGTTATTGATTACTTAAAGCAGGGTTTCGAGTTTGTATCAGAAAACCCGCTGTTTCTTTGTGGAAACACAGCTGAAGAAGTTCTGGAAATGGGCTATAAATTTTATTTTAAACATGTACCCGAAGCTGATTTGGAGTTATTGCTTAAGATCAATTCTGCGGGATTTGATTTTTATGAAAAAGTATTGGCCGAGGAAAGGACTCATTATACTATAACCTATGATTTTCATTTGAAAAATAAGGAGGGAAAATTGATTTTGATCAATCAAAAACTGACTCCGGTTTTTTTAACTGATACCGGAAAAATATGGAAAGCAATATGTATTATTTCCTTGTCATCTGAACGTAAAGCCGGTAATATTAAAATTTATAAAAATGGAGAAAATAAGGTATATAAGTACAATCTTAACCTGGGATTCTGGGAAGATTCTGAAAAAACCTGCTTATCCAAAAGAGAAAAAGAGATCTTACAGCTTTCAACAAGAGGTTTTACTATAAACGAAATAGCAGATGAAATATTTGTTTCGCCAGATACCGTAAAGTTTCACAGAAGAAAATTATTTGAGAAATTAGAGGTTACCAATATTTCAGAAGCTATTACTTACGCTACAAATAATAAGCTTATTTAAATAACGTTATTAGGCTATCACACATGTAAAAACATTTAACTCTTTAAAATTAACCATTGGTGTTTTTGTTGCCCCTAATCAATACAATAGAAAAAAGAGTATCGGGAACAGAGAAATATTCCCGATACATTATTTGTTTTATAAGCACTCTAGCTGGTTTTATTAATAAGCAACATATAAACTTTTTTATAAGATGATAAATAATAATTTTCTAAAGTCCTTTTTAATCAGCGATTCTTAATAACCCTCCTCTTATAAGCCTTTTTGCTAACTTTAGTTTGTTTTCATCATTCAGAAAAGGTATTTCTTTTACCTGAAAAGATTCATTTTGTTGAGAAATAAATTCCAGGGTATTGGCAATCTGTGCCGGGCCTTTGATAGTATTGCCCTGAAAAATAATTCTTGCAGCACTAAAATCATAAACAACCTTAGATGTGACACCCTCTCTTTTCATTAATTGAGACTCTAAATTAATTTTATTTACATTATTTAAATGTAAAAAGTGACCATCAGGTTTTGGCTGTTCTTTTGTTCTAAACTCTTCTTCTAAAATGTTTAGGGAACCTTTAATGTTTTCATCATTAAATACCTTTTGCAAAATACTCATAAAATCAATTTTAGCATCCGGAGATAATAAGTCATCTGCATTTGATTTTAAAAAGCCTAAAGGAAGTGCTTTTCGTAATTCAACATGCTGCAGGCTTAAATTTAGCAATGATTTTGTGATGAAATCTATCCATTGTGTAGGATGGACACCAATAGTAATATGCATTGATGAATCATCTGTCGTATATGCTTCGTGAGGAACACCTCTGGGAATATACATGATATCTCCTGCTTTCATAGTTATTTCTCTTGCCCCACTAAGATGTTCTCTTTGAAAAACAGGTTGAAAACTATTCAATAAAGGAGTTTTAAAATTGGTGTCATCATAAACTATCCAGTGTTTTTCTCCTGAAATCTGCAAGGCAAAAACATCATGGGAATCATAATGTGGAGATAAGGCTTTTTCATTTTCGGGAGTTAAATATAAATTTGCCACAACATTATGATCCATTTGCAAACGCATGTTTTGGACAAATGATTTAATCGGATCCCAAAAGCGTTGTATTTCATTTACAACAATTGTGTAGCCATCTGCATAAGCAACATAGAGTTGGTTTAAATTCAGGCTTCCATCCTGATTTTCATATACAGTTGGATTCATAGGTTGTTGGCTTTTTACAACTCTTAAACTGTTTCCTCTTGGGCGGTTATATTCTAAAAGTTTATCCAAATCTTCTATTGAAAACAAAGATGAAAAAAACTCCGGATTTTCTCTATTTACATGCAAGACCTTCTTTTCCCAATAATTGGCCTGAAAATCATCAATTTCAATTGGGCTAATTAAATCCTCAAAACTTTTTAGCTTTTTATTAGTTTTAATATTTGTGTCCATAGTGTTTTTGTTTTTATATTTTTATTTAAAGGCTATAAAAAAAGGCATTGTCTATTTTGCAAATCATCTTTTATTGTGAAAAAAATAAAAATATGCCAATTGCTAAAAATAAAGACCGGCAACAAGCTTCCTTATTTATTTTAATTAGCAGAATGCCTGTCAAATTTTCAATTACTTACGTTTGATGTTTCTAAGCTGAACCACAAAATTTGCTATTACTAAGATCACACCCAAACTAATAGTAAAAAGACCTATTATGTGATAATTCGTTTTTAAATTTAAAAGGGTACCTAAGATTAAAAAAAGGATTCCGGATAGTAATAATGCTATTGATTTCATGTGATAAATTTTAATTTATCGGGATTTATCGCTAAAATCCCGATAAATAATTCATTATAATGTTTATCGTAGTGCCAGCCCAACACCAACTCCTCCGGCTAAACATAGTACTCCAACAACCCCCCATGCAGCTACACACATAATTTCACCTCCGGCAACTATGTCAAGTTGTTCATCTGTCAGTTCAATTTCTGAATAATTAGGTTTTGAAGGGATATTCAGAAAAATAATAGAGTTGTCTGTTTGATCTTCAACAACAAGTCTTTTATTTTCTGGCATTGTAAACTCTTTATTTGTAAATTCTTTAATTGCTGCTACGGGATTTTCTACAAACTGATCTTTAAAAGTTGCATTTTCCCATGCTTTTTCTATAAGGGATTTCATTAATTCAGCCCCTTTTTGTTGTTGTTCTATTGTTATCATGATTTTTAGATTTTTTAGATTAATTATTTATTTTATTGCCAATCCAATACCAACACCGGCTCCAAAGAGGCCAATACATGCTAATACAAGACCTGCAGTTGCGGCAACTTCACCACCTGCTATAGTTTCTAATTGTTCGTCTGTTAATTCAAACTCATCAAAATTGGGTTGAGCAGGAATATTAAAATAAATCACAGATTCATCGCTTTGATCTTCTACAACAATTCTTTTGTTATCAGGCAAAGAAAATTTTTCATTGGTAAATTCCTGAATAGTGGCCAAAGGATTTTTTAATAATTGATCCTTAAATGCTGCACTTTCCCATGCTTTTTCTACAAGGGTTTTTAATAAATCTGTTGCTTTTTCCTGGTGTTCTTTAGTATATTTCATTTTTATAAGTTTTATTGTTACGAATTAGAATTTTATAACGTCAATTGGAAAAGTTGGGCTTGGCAGCCATGGCAATGTGGTAATTGGAGGCCAGATTGCAATATTCCCGACACCTCCTGCTACTGCCTCTAACTGCTCTTCGCTTAATTGAGCATCTGTCGATTGTTTAGCAGCAGGAATATTAATATAAACAGCTGATTCATCTGTCTGATCTCTTACTACTAATGTTTTTCCTTCCGGTAAATCTAATTTTTTACCTATAAATTTTTCAATAGCCGCTACTGGGTCTGCAATTAATTCATTTTTGAAGGCAGCATCGTCCCATGCTTTTTGTACAACTTGTGCATACAACTTTTGTTCTTGTGTAAATTCCATGATTTAAAGGTTTTTAGGTTAATATTTTAGTAAAGCACTATGTCATTAGGAAAAGTTGGAATCCATGGTCCCGGAAGAATACAACCGCCAGGTCCTATAATTCCACCAGCTACAACCTCTAATTGCTCTTCACTTAATTCTGCATCAACAGGTTGTTTTGATACTGCAGGAATATTGATATAAATAGCAGAATCATCACTTTGATCTCTCACTACTAATGTTTTACCTTCAGGTAAATTCATTTTTTTTCCTGTAAATTTTTCAATAGCAGCTACTGGGTCTGCTACTAATTCATTTTTAAAAGCAGCATCGTCCCATGCTTTTTGTACAACTTGTGCATACAGTTTTTGTTCTTGTGTAAACTCCATGATTTAAAGGTTTAGGTTAATATTTTAGGAAAGCAATATATCTTTAGGAAGAACAGGTATCCATGGACCTATTGGCAGAATAATGCAGCCACCAGGCCCTATTACACCACCAGCTACAGCCTCAAGCTGCTCTTCATTCAATTGTATGTCTTCTGAATGTCTTTGTGCGGCAGGAATATTGATATAAACAGCCGACTCATCTGTCTGGTCTCTTACAACAAATGTTTTGCCAGCTGGCAAATTCAGTTTTTTTCCTGTAAATTTTTCAATTGCAGCTACAGGGTTTGCTATTAATTCTTTTTTAAATTCAGCATCTTCCCATGCTTTTTGCACAATCTCTGCATACAATTTTTGTTCTTGAGTAAATTCCATGATAATAATTTTTTAATTGGTTAATAGTAATTTTAATTATAACATATAATAAATGAGGTAGTTAAAAACAAATCAGTATATTTCTTTCGTTTTTATACCACTATATAATTTTTTAAAGAAGGAAATAAACTATTGACCAGGTCCGGCCATACTGTTTGTCCTCCTCCGGCAATTTTTTCTAACTGATCTTCTGTAAGTTCGATATCTTCAATATTTGGTTCACTGGGGATATTTACGTAAACCTTGGATTTATCTGTCTGATCATTTATAACCAGGGTCTTTCCTTCTGGTAAAACAATCTTAGCACCTGTCAGAGTTTCTATTACTTTTATCGGATCTGAAACCAGGTTCTTTCTAAAATTAACATCCTCCCAGGCTTTGGAGATGATTAATTGTAAAACTTCTTCTTCTTTGTTCTGTTCCATGATTTGTTCCTTTTGTATAATGTAAAATTAGAGTTCCATTACATTATAAAAATGCCAAATAAACTGACAAAAAATACTTAATTAGGTATTTTGTCGATCAAAACAAGTCTTTTATCGATATTACAATCCCTCTTTTCTACAAAATACATTTTTATTTCACCTTTCCCTTTGGCATAGATATCCCCCCGGTATTGAAACTGAAAACATTTTTCATGCCTGATCAGATTGTATAGAGACTGACTTATATTTACTTTACCGGCCATTCCGTTGCTTTCTACCCTGCTGGCAGTATTTACGGTATCGCCCCAAACATCATATTGAAACTTTTTCACTCCCACAATTCCCGCAACAATTGGTCCGGCATGTATACCCAGACGCATTTCAAAGGCCGGCTTGTTTATAATTGAGTTTTGAATTTTTCTTTCTATCATGAACTCCTGCATTTCTAACCCCGCTAAAACAATGTTTTTTATTGAAGCCGGATTTGGATTAGGGATTCCTCCTGCAGCCATGTAAGAGTCACCTATCGTTTTAATTTTTTCGATATCGTACTTATCGGAGATTAAATCAAATGCTTTGAAGCACACATTAATTTCTTCGACAAGATCTTTTGGTGACATTTTTTCGGCAGTCTGTGTAAAAGATTTAAAATCTGTGAAAAGAATAGAAACCAAATTAAAATCCCGTGCATTGACAAAGCCTTTTTCTTTTAATTCTTCGGCTATTTCCTCTGGTAGAATATTCAATAAAAGTTTTTCTGATCGTTCTTTTTCTATTTTCAATGCTTCCCTTGATTTTCGTACATAGTTTAACCTGTTCCATAAAGCAATAGCAATCAATAGTATAAATCCTAAAGAGATAATTATTAAATTTCTTTGTTCCTCTTTCTTTTCAACTTCTTCTTTATGCCGGATTTCAATAGTATGTTCTTTGGTAACGTAGGCAATACTATCCATTAGCAATGCTTTTTGAAACTCCATGTTTAATATCTTATTGGATGTTTCATGTGACTGCAAACTATCATCATAAGCATTTGATTTTTCGTAAAAAGCAAGAGCAGATTTAGTATTTCCTGAAGATTTATAAGCTCCATACAAACATTTACAAGCTTCTTTTTTTACCGATAATGCCCCTAGATTTTCTGCAATTTCTAGTCCTGTTTTACATTTCTCAATCGCTTTATAGTTTTCTCCCAATTGGTTTAATATAACACCAATAGCGATTTGTGAAATCGCTGTATATTGTAAACTATTGATTTTTTTTGATGCCTTGAGGCAGAGATTATAATAAGATAATGACTTGGTAAGGTCGTCCTGAATATGAAATAATTCACCTAAATTATAAAGTACTTCTATCTTTTTTTGCTCGTCATTTATTTTGTCTGCAATTGTCAATGCCTGACTGAAGTAATCATAAGCTTTAGAATAATGCTTTTGCATCATATAAATTTTACCGGCACCATTTAAATTATGAGAGATTCCTGTTGAATCTTTTAACTCTCTGTAAATTGAATTGGCTTTTTGAGAATAAATCATGGCATTCGAATAATCTTTTATGTCGATATATATGCCTCCAATATTTTGGGTAGTTGCAGCGATTATTTTTTTATCACCTATTTTTTTTTGAATTTTGATTGCCTGGTTGTAAAACTCCAGTGCTTTTGGATAATTTCCTAAATAATAATAAACAGCCCCCATATTATTTAATGCTGAAGAAATTCCTTTTTTGAAATTAATTTTTTCGTAGGTTTCTTTGCTCTTTGTATAGTAAGAAAGGGCTTTTATATAATCTCCCAGGTAATAATGCGTGGTTGCTATTTTATTAAAGTTATCTCCAATTCCTTTTTGATCACCTATTTTTTGATATATTTTTAAGCTTTTTTCAAACAAAGCCATTGCATCTAAAAATTTCCCGGCATCCTGACGTTTAATTCCAATGCTTAACAAACTGTCTGCTGTTTTTTTGTTTTGAGGGGTATACTGTATAATTTGTTTGTTGGATACCTTTGTTTGTGCACATAATTTTGTGCTTGTTCCGATTATCAGAAAAAGAAAAAACAGCAAATATGTATGGTAAATTTTCATTTATGGTCTTATTAAATTTAAAACGTATATACTCAAAATGAGGATATACGTTTTAATCTCATAGTTAAACTCGCTAAATACAATTACTAATTGCTTCCGTTAATTTTTTTTTGCAATTAACTATTTAACAATAATTGGAGGTGTTTGCCCCTCTGCAAGTCCGCCTGAAATGATGTCTAGTTGTTCCTCAGATAATTCCATATCTTCCACAATTACATTTGGGTCAGCCGGAATATTAATAAAGATTGTAGATGGATTTGATTGATCTACTACACTAATGTTTTTTCCTTCTGGCAAATCGATTGGCTGCCCTAAAAAGTTTTCTAATGTTGCCAACGGGCTGGATATCAAATTGTTCTTAAAAGCGGGGTCTTGCCATGCTTTTTTAACAATGGATTCCAAAATTCTTTGATCTTTTGTTAATTCCATTTTTTCTATAGTTAGATTAAACTTGTTTTACTCTTGTAAAATTATTAGCATTAAACAATATAGAATTGCCAAATAGACTGACAAAAGGTCAAATAATTAATTTATTACCTTTTTTTGTAGTCTTTTATAATTTCTTTTTTCATATAATACTGGCTTTATTTTACTCAAAACCAAAAAAAGCTGTACCAGACAAAAGTCGGCACAGCTTTATTATAAAAACCAGGAGAACAGAAGTTTAATTTTAACGATACTACCTGATTGTAGTAAGATAAAAATCAGGAAATTTTTTTATGGGTTTGTTAGTAGCTATATCAAATGCAATAGTAGTACAAACTGCAGCCACTAACCAGGATGCAATTGATAACTGTGGCGGGGAAAGGCTTTTGTTTTCCTTTTTATACTTCATTATTATTTCTTCAAGCCATTCCTGAGGATCTCCGCAATACCTCTTATACTTTGAAACATAATCTACCACATTTACTTCGTTGAATTGTTCATTGGGTTGTTCTAAAGTATGAAGTCCCTGATTTTCTGAAATTACCAGCACCAGTCCTCCCCATCCTAAATTATATGGATGCAGTACCGGTATGTTTTTCTTTTGGCACAATGAATCAAACAGCAACGGGACTTCTGAGGTGAAATCCAGGGCATTAACAGCAATTTTATGTCCCTCAATATATCTATCAACATTATCGGGCGTTAAAAAGCAATTATGAATAGTGATTTTTGCTTTACTGTTAATTGAATACAATCTTTCCTTAATAGCTTGCACTTTAGATTTGGAGATATCTTTCTCCATATAATTCTGTCTGTTTAAATTGGATGATTCCACGACATCACCATCAATTATGGTAAGAGTTTCAAAACCTAATCGCAATAAGCACTCTGCAATTACACTTCCAATACCAGCACCTGCTAATAATATAGAAGTATTTTTTATTTTTTTTTGCTCTTCTTTGCTTATATAGAGTCTGTTTCTATCATGACGTTCTTTCATATATTTTCTTACGAAAATAATCAAAAAAATGTACCTTTAACTAAACAATAAAAGATAAATAACTACAGATTAAATAGTTAAGAATTATTTGCTGAAAATTTATTACTCATAGGTATATAATTTTAATTTCTGAATTTCATAATCACCCACAGCGATTCGAAGATGTCTTCCCTGATGGGTTTGGTCTCCATTAAAGTGGCGGACAGTTTTCCAAACATCATTTTCAAACCTACCCTGGTCAATTTTCAAAATTCCTGCATTAAGTTCAGTATTTTTCAAAGGTTTAAAAGTGACTACAATTCCTGATCCGCTAATAAAGAACTCATCTTCTTCTGTCTCAATAATTATCGCGCTTGACATTGGCCAAATTTCATCTTTAGCACCATTCGACCAATTTAAAGTATAATCATGCTTAAATATAAATTTGTAATCCCCTAATTTAATTACTTGAGATTTATTCTCCTTGTCTAATAAAACTCCTTCAATCTTGCCAATCCCTTTGTTAGCTTCAATTATTGGAGTCAATTGTCTAATCATATCATATATTTTTCCCAAAGGTTCATTTTTTGCATCAGCAACAGATTCAATTGAAAAAGGCGAAAAGCCAATTGCCTCATAATGTCCAATTGCATATAAGCCTTTGAATGGTGCAGTCGAATCAAAACGATGCTCCGGAATAAACAAAGGATCTGCCTGGCGGATAAATAAATCATTCCAGTATTTGAATAAAGGATTATAAAAATCCGGAGAATAAAAATCTATTGATGTTCCTGCAGCTTTCCAAACATCCATTAAATGTGGTAATGGTCCGGCACTTGGGTATTCACCCGGTTTTTTTTCAGGAGCATTTAAGGCTGCATTTACAAATAAAGGTATTTCATAAGCTTCTTTTCCTGCTTTAGCTATTTTATTAGTGAATTTTGCAAAATACCAAGCCATGAATATCTCATCTGTATGAAGCCCTTTTCCAAAAATCTGTTCCCAATTTCCTGAGGTTTTAAAGCCCTTTTTTTTCCAAATCTCCAAAAATTCAAGTACTAGTTTTTCTTTGTTTTTTAGCATGTATTTTAATAATTCATCAGGAACTTGTTTATTAAAAGCTTCATTTGCTAATGAGCAATAATCTCTTGCAGTTGGCAACATTCCAATTTCATTTTCAACCTGAACCATGATTACCGTTTGGTCATTTTGATCAAAATCCTTGATGTGCTTCATCAATTTTTGAAAAGCATTTAAATCTGCCTGTAAATTATTTTCACTAAAAGGCGTCAGGATTTCATGACTTCTATTTTTATCATCCTTAACCCTGGGATATTTTTTCTGATTTAATTTTACCCATGCCGGTGCGTGGCTTGACATACTGTTCTTCCAGGATCCAAACCAAAGAAGTACCAATTTTAAATTTTCTCTTCTGGCTTTAAAAATCAGATCATCTACCAAAGAAAAATCAAATTTTCCTTTCTCAGGCTCTATGAGTTCCCAATAAACAGGAGTCAATACAGTATTCAGATTCATATCGGTCAGTTTAGACCAAATTGGCTCCATACTTTCCATACTAGTTGCCGAAGAATTTCCTAATTCTCCTCCCAGAATAATAAATGGTTTTCCGTTGACAATTAATTGGGTTTTATTTCCTTTGTTACGAAGAAATGGAATTTTATCCTGACTAAATCCAAATTGAATTGCCAAAAACATCAATAAAATAAATCCGTTTTTTTTTAAATCAAACATACTTTCATTTTTAATATTAAAAATATTTTTCAGTTTCATCTTATATAATTAAACACAAATACATTTTTTTTGCTTTTAATACTAATTGATTTTCAAGGGTATTAAATATAATCAATTAATCTGTCACATTATGCAACTCTGATTCGAAATTAAAGTAACTTATAACAAAAAACTCCTTTCAAAAATGTTTGAAAGGAGTCTGTATTAGCTTTAAAAAATTATAAAATAAATTTAATAATCTTATTAGAGATTCATTTTTTTGGCATCTTCAACAAATTGTTTCAGTCCAATATCTGTTAATGGATGTTTTAATAAACCTTTAATTGCAGATAAAGGTCCAGTCATAACATCAGATCCAATTTTAGCACAATTAACTATATGCATTGTATGTCTGATAGAAGCCGAAAGAATTTGTGTTTGATAATCATAATTATCATAAATCTCCCTGATTTCTGCAATTAAATGCATTCCGTCTGTAGAAATATCATCTAATCTCCCTAAAAATGGAGAAACATAAGTAGCGCCGGCTTTAGCAGCTAATAATGCCTGACCAGCCGAGAATACCAACGTTACATTAGTTCTGATTCCTTTTGATGAAAAGTATTTGCATGCCTTTACACCATCAGCAATCATAGGCAGTTTCACTACAATTTGCTTATGCAAAGCAGCAAGTTCCTCTCCTTCTCTTACCATTCCTTCATAGTCTGTTGAAATAACTTCGGCAGAAACATCACCATCCACAATGTTACAAATATCAAGATAGTGCTTTAAAATATTTTCTTTGCCTGCAATCCCTTCTTTTGCCATCAATGACGGATTTGTAGTAACTCCGTCTAAAACTCCCATTGCCTGGGCTTCTTTAATATCTTCTAAATTTGCTGTGTCTATAAAAAATTTCATGTTTTGTGGTTTTTTATTTGTTTAAATAATAGTGTCCTATATCCAAATTCAATAGTGAATTAGAAACAAGGATAGATTTTTTGGTATAATTTGAAAAATGGTGAAGAAAACCATTCTGAGAACAGTTTGAAATATTTCTTCTAAGAAAAATTTATGGCCGTTGACCTTTCAAAATCCAACGGCCATAATTACTAAAAAATTAAATGAATTTCCCTGACAAACCAATTAACCAAAATATTGGTCAGAGATAGAAAATAATCTTGATCTGAAACTATAACCAAAATTATTTTTTCTTTTTCTAACGATTAAATATACTGATTGATAATATTTTCGAACAATTCCTGTTTACCGCTTTGTAATGATAATTCACCATTTTGGTTTGCGATATCATAAAGATCTTTCAGGTTTAATTTTCCTTCAGCAAAATCTTTACCTTTTCCTGAGTCAAATGAGCTGTATCTTTCTTTTCTCAATTTTTCGTAAGGAGAAGAAGTGATAATTTTATCAGCAGTCAATAATGCTCTTGCAAAAGTATCGGCACCACCAATATGCGCTAAGAAAACATCTTCCATATCAGTTGAATTTCTTCTGATTTTTGCGTCAAAATTCACTCCACCACCTTGTAACCCACCAGCTTTTAAGAAAACAAGCATTGCCTCAGTAGTTTCCTGAATGTTGTTTGGGAACTGATCTGTATCCCAGCCATTTTGGTAATCTCCTCTGTTAGCATCGATACTTCCTAACATTCCAGCTTTTGCAGCCACTTCAATTTCATGTTGAAAAGTATGCTGTGCCAATGTTGCGTGGTTTACCTCGATATTGATTTTGAAATCTTTGTCTAAACCATATTCTTTCAAAAATCCAATAGCAGTTGCAGAGTCAAAATCGTATTGGTGTTTAGATGGCTCCATTGGTTTTGGCTCAATAAAGAAAGTTCCTTTGAAACCTTGCGATCTTGCATAGTCTCTTGACATCGTTAAAAACTGAGCCATATGATCCAATTCTCTTCCCATATCGGTGTTCAATAAAGACATATAACCTTCTCTACCTCCCCAGAATACGTAGTTTTCTCCATCTAAAGCGATAGTAGCATCCAAAGCTAATTTTACTTGTCCTCCGGCTCTTGCCACAACATTAAAATCAGGATTTGTAGCCGCACCGTTCATGAATCTTGGATTTGAGAAGCAGTTTGAAGTTCCCCAAAGCAATTTGATTCCTGATGCTGCTTTTTTCTCTTTCAAATATTCAGTAATGAATGCTAAACGTTTTTCTGATTCAGCAAAAGTTGCTCCTTCAGCAATCAAATCGTAATCATGGAAACAGAAATAATCAAATCCCATTTTGCTGATAAATTCAAAAGCAGCATCTGCCTTATCTTTTGCAGCCTGATATGGATCTGAAGACTGATCCCATGCAAAATTTTGTGTCCCTGGTCCAAACGGATCACTTCCTTGTCCGCAGAAAGTATGCCAGTAAGCGATTGCAAATCTAAAGTGCTCACGCATTGTTTTTCCTGCTACAACCTGATCCGGGTTATAATATTTAAATGCTAAAGGATTATCAGATTCCTTTCCTTCAAATTTAATTTGGCCAATACCTTTGTAGTATTCCTTATTTCCTAAAGTTATCATTTTATTTTTTTATTTATTTGTTAATATTAATTCTAATTCTTTTTTCCAGTTTTGATATGCTTTCTCATATTCCTCTTTGTTTTTTAAAGGCAAGAAGGTCATTACGTGATCATTGGTTGTAATTCCTGAACCAAATTTTTCAAAATCACCATCGGTTAAACCTACTGCTCTCGCTGCTCCTACAGCTCCGGTTGTGTTGTATATTTCTATCTCATGACCAATTAATGTTGCAATTGTATTTGAAAAAATTTCAGAACGGAATAAGTTATCATTTCCGGCTCTGATTACATTAATTTTAGCATTATCATCTTTTAAACATTCCATTCCATATACAAATGAAAAGGCAATTGCTTCTAAAGATGCTCTGTATAAATGAGCGTTTGTATGAATATTGAAATTCAGATTTAAAATATGGGATCCGATATTTTTATTATTGAACATTCTTTCGGCACCATTTCCAAACGGAATTACAACCAGCCCTTGTGAACCCACATTTACCTGAGATGCTTTTTCATTCATTTCTTCATAAGACTCATTTCCGGTATTGGTGCGCATCCATCTGTACTGGATTCCGGCTCCGTTTATGTTCAGTAATTTTCCAACTCTCGGATTTGATTCAGAATAATTCACATGAACAAAGTTGTTTACACGGTTACTTTTACCGGAATTTGTTTCAGTAACGGCATAAAAAACGCCTGATGTGCCTCCTGTTGCAGCCACTTCTCCCGGACGCAATACATTCAATGACAAAGCATTGTTGGGCTGATCGCCTGCTCTGTAAACAATTGGAATCCCAGCCGGAAGTCCTGATTCCTGTGAACCTTTTTCGGTAACTACTCCCTGATTTGTAAAGTTTTCTACAATATTTGGTGTAAGTGACTGATCGATTCCGTAATGATCCAAAAGCCAGTCTGCAACTTTATTTTCTTTATAATCCCAAAGCATTCCTTCAGACAAACCATTTTTAGTAGTCGTTACTTCGCCTGTTAGTTTTAAAGCGATATAATCTCCCGGAAGCATGTATTTATCAATTTTGCTGTAAACTTCAGGCTCATTTTCTTTAACCCATTTCAGTTTTGAAGCTGTGAAATTTCCTGGTGAATTCAATAAATGTTCCGCACATTTATCAGCTCCAATTTCAGCGTAAGCTTTGTTGCCAATTTCAACCGCACGGCTGTCACACCAGATAATCGAGTTACGCAAAGATTTTCCGTCTTTGTCCACAATAACCAATCCGTGCATTTGATAAGAAATGCCTATTCCCTGAATTTTTGAAGCCTCAATATTAGCTTCTTTAATAGCTCTTTTTGTAGCTGTACAAATGTACTGCCACCACATTTCAGGATCCTGCTCTGCCCAGTCTGGCTGCAATGACAAGATTTCCATTTCGTTTTGGGGCTCATTCAAAACAATTACCTTTTTGCCCGTTGCTGCTTCAACCAAGGCAACCTTGACAGAAGAGCTTCCAATATCATATCCTATATAATACATAATTTTTTATAATGATTCTCTTAATATTAAACTTGTTGGTACATAATACTGCATAACTTCGTCATGCGTAATAAATGCTGCTGCTTTTGTTCCTATTTCATTAAAATCAGTTGAAAGAACAGAAATTCCTTTGTATATAAATTTTTTCATTGGAGTTTCATTATAAGATAAAAAACCAACATCCTGACCAGGCTCCAGATCTTTCTCTTTACATTGCTCTAAAAAATGCCCCAAAATCCTGTCACTGACACTTATATAGGCAATTCCTTTTTCAATATTAAACTTTTTAGAATCTGTTATAATTTCATTTTTAAAATCAAAATCGGCACAAAATTTTTTAAAGTACTCCAGTGTTTCTTTTGGATGACTCGTGTAATCCGGATAAACAAAACAGATGCTTCTATACTTATTAAATAAATCAACGGCTTCTTTTAATGAATTATAAAAAGCTTTTCCAAAATCCTGAAAAACGTAATTATTTTCTTTTTTTGAATGGATATTCCAGTCAATCAAAAGCAACTTATCATTAGCAATTACCGATAATGTTGACGAAACTTCTTTATCGTCAAAATTCATCACCACATATTTATAATATTTTCCAACACTATTATTAATTATGGTCTTAAAAACATCAATATTATAATGATGAAATTGCACATCAGTAATAACATTGTCAGGCAAATTATTCACAAATGAGTGATACAATACCTCCTTATATGCTTTAAAAGTATCTAATACCAAAAGCACTTTTCTGGTTTCACCTGAAACGTAATATCCTTTATTCGGAACAGAATCAATTATTTTCTGATCTTTTAAAATCGAATAAGCTTTAAAAACGGTATCTCTGGATAACTGGTTTTCTTTACAGATAGCATTTACAGACGGAAGCAAATCTCCTTTCTTCAAAATATTCTCAGCAATAGCATTATTTATTCCGTTAACCAATTGCTGATACTTCGGAATATCACTGTCGTGATTAATTACAAATACAAACTTTTGCTGTTCCTCGTTTATCATACTGTTCCGTTCTGTTCTGGTCTGGTCTGCTAAATTAGATATTTGTTTGATATAAAAAAAAACTTTTTCATATTAATTTGTTATCTTTTTAAAATGATTTTCTGATGTAGTGCTATTGTATAAATTAACTACAGTTTGTGTTCTTAATAAACCTTTATTATATCCACTACAGGCACCAAATGTGGTATTTTTAAATTGGTACTTTTATGTTCATCAACATTAATTAAACCTATTAAGCCCCCTTTGTTCTAACTATTTGCAGTCTCTAAATTAAATTTATAAAATTTAGCTCCTGTGCGAAACATCTTATTCTATCTCTTCCAGATTTAAAACTAATCCCTTTTTAAAATTTTTATTTTAAAATGGGATTAACCATTTCTACTTCCAAAATTTCCTCATCGAGATGCATAGGCTGTAATAGTGAACTTCTCCGGCAATAAGTTAAATCCGATTGCACTTTAACAAATACGTTTCTTAGTTCCTTTTATACTATAATACAATATCATTTGGTGCTTATAACTTAAATGTAAAGCTTTATCAATTTTACACCATTTGACGTCTAACTTTTTTTGACCATTCTCTAAGTGGCTATTGACTTTTTTACTAAGGATAATATCCAATAGCGATATTATCTGATGGTGAATTTGTTTCCATCGAAAATAAAGTTAAGTGCTTGCATCTCTTTATATAGACAAAAATTTGTTTACTTCACTTTGCCATAGGGGTCTATTGTATTTATCGAACCATCTTCATTATAGGTAATTTCAGTTACTTTTATTGATCTTAAATGTGTAATTCCTTTTGAAAGACTTGAATCATGATAAAAAAGATACCATTTTCCTTCCACTTCACAGATAGAATGATGTGATGTCCAGCCAATTACCGGATTTAAAATTCGCCCCTGATAAGTAAACGGTCCATATGGATTATCTCCAATTGCATAACAAATAAAATGTGTATCACCTGTAGAATAAGAGAAATAATATTTTCCATTGTATTTATGCATCCAGGGACCTTCAAAAAAGCGCTGCTCATTATTTCCTGCCAATAATACATCACCATTTTTATCGAGAATTTTAATTTCTCTTGGAGATTCGTCAAATTGCTTCATGTCATCAGTCAACAAAGCAACTATTGGCCCTAATGCAGGTTCATTTTCAGCAGGTTCTTCGTTTTCTTCAGAAAAGGTGTTATTCCTGTATTTCTGAAGCTGACCTCCCCAAATACCACCAAAATAAAGATAAAATTTCCCGTCTTCATCTTCAAAAACTGCCGGATCGATTGTATAACTGCCTTTTATTGCTTCCGGCTCGGGAATAAACGGTCCGGTAGGCGAATCGCTGATCGCTACACCAATCTGAAAAATTCCGTCAGCACGTTTCGCCGGAAAATACAAATAATATTTACCATTTTTGCAGGCAGCGTCAGGAGCCCACATTTGCTTATCTGCCCACGGAACATCCTTAACGTGCAAAGCCAAACCATTATCTATTACTTCCGATTCTATATTTTCCATAGAAAACACATGGTAATCTTCCATACCGAAATGGTCTCCGTTATCGTTAAAAGGAATCCCTGCATCAATGTCGTGTGATGGATAGATATAGATTTTCCCATGGAATACGTGTGCCGAAGGATCGGCAGTATACATATGCTTAACCAAAGGTTGCGATATGGCTATTTCGTTAATTATTTCAAAATTAATCTGTTCAATGCTATCTTCAGGCATAGTTGTATGTATGTTTTAATGATTATAATTTATGCTCTTCTTTCTTTTAGGTCTGCCTCAATCTGTACTTCCATTTTCTTATCAATTTCATAGAAAAACAATAATCCTGTTCCAATTAAAAAAGGTATTGCCGGAAAAATGCTTACCAATAATTTGATACCGTTAATGGCGATATCTGTTTGTACTGTAGAATTTGGAATATAGTCAAAATGACCTAAAAGTGATGTTGTCAAAGCGCCGCCAATACTCAATCCTGCTTTCAATCCCACCATCATTGCCGAAAATATAATAGCAGTAGCACGACGGTTATTTTTCCATTCCGAATAATCTGCTACATCGGCAATCATAGCCCAAAGAAGCGGAATCGTGATGCCATAGAAAAATCCGTGAAAAATTTGAGAAAAAAACATCAAACCAATTGAAGTTGGAGAAAAGAAGTAAAAGGCAATAATAAATAAGGTGGAAATAAATAAGAACAGTCCAAACACATTTCTCTTGCCGTATTTATCAGCGAATCTCTTTGATAATGTAATACCGACTATCATAAAAATAATACCACCGGCATTAAACAATCCAAATCCTGCAGAGATAGGATCATTTCCAAATGTATTCAATCCTATTGTTGAAAGGAAGTTTAAAATAGGCTGTATAAAAGACGCCAACTGTTGCTTATCTACATAATTTTCAAAATAATAAACATAAGATCCGCCTTTAATAGCAAGCGTAATAAACACTAGTAAAGTAAGGCTCAGCGTAATAATCCACGGCTTGTTTTTTACTAAATCGCCTAAATCTTCCTTTACGCTTGATTTTTGTTCCGGTTTTGGTACGATTCGCTCTTTGGTGGTAACAAAAGTAATCAGGAGCATAATAGTTCCTATAATTGCCAATACTGTCATTACTTTTTCGATACCGATTGCCTTATCCCCGTTTCCGGCACTTTTAATGATACCAAGCATAAATACCTGTACAAAAAACTGAGCAAACATTACAGCAACAAACCGGTAAGATGACATACTGTTTCTCTCTGACATGTCTCCTGTAATAACACCACTTAAGGCAGAGTAAGGCAAATTATTGGCTGCATAAAACAATAGCAGTAATGAATAAGTTATTATTGCATAAATTACTTTTCCCTGATAGGAAAAATCTGGTGTTGTAAAAGCCAAAAGAGCAATGACTCCCAAAGGAACGGATGTCCATAAGATCCAGGGACGAAACTTACCCCATCTTGTATGAGTCCTGTCTGCAAGTGCACCAATAATAGGATTAAAAATAAAAGCAGCAACTAAGCCTACAACCAACATTATTATTGAAGAATGGGTTGGGGATAATCCGTATATATCTGTATAAAAATAAGCCAGATAAGTCATTAATGTCTGAAAAACTAAGTTAGCTGCGAGGTCGCCAAGACTATAGCCTATTTTTTCTTTAACGGATAATTTTTGAGAGGATAAATTCATTATTTTATTAGTGGTTATATTGGGTTAGCTAGTTCAAAAAAATACTGATTTAAAATTTATTCAAGAATCTAAGAATAATTTTCGGTGCTAAAATAATAATAAAAACAATCGGTTGTGTAATAATTATAAAAAAATAAAATTTTAACATATTCTTTAGCTACTTTATAAATTGAAAGAAACGAACTTATCAAACAAAAAAACAGCAATCGGTTGTGTAACCAGGTGACAATTATTTAATAGAGATAACTTTTTACTTAGCTTTTCTTGAATTAATAACTGAAATTGAAATTTATAGCTGATAGTAAATAATTCAAAATTTGATCTGGTAATTTTTTCCATAATGTATTTACTTTTTATGCTTTATAATAAAAGAAATAAATGTTTCTCTACCAAATAATTCCATTTAAAAGACATTTCATATATCAACGGCTTATCCAACCTCCTTACAAGTTCCATAAATAAATTAACACAATTTAAGATTTTACTGATAATTATATAATTAGAAATTTTAATTGTATAAAAAAAACACTTATAAGGATTTTAAATTTGAGTATGAAATTAATTACAGAGCCTTATGGATTTTTATGTTTTTTTACAAATATTATTAGCTTCAATTGCAGCAACGTCAGCTATGACATTATTTAGCTATATAATTTCAACAAGTTTTAGGGAATTGTATAAAGAACCAGTGCTGTTAACTTATATACTGAGCAAATTGAACATGGATTTGTCAACAAAAACAAAAGCAGTTTTAGCCTGGATTTTGCATTATTTTATCGGATTAATTTTTGTCGTAGCATACCATATTTTATGGTTTTACAATATCTTGGATTTATCATTTTTAAGTGTTCTGTTTTTGGGTGCCGCAAGTGGAATTATAGGAATTATTGGCTGGATGTTCATGTTTAAAATTACAGATCATAAGCCCAGAATCGATTTTAAGGGATATTACATTCAGCTCTTTTTTGCTCATGTAATATTTGCCATAACTGCAACATTGACTTATTCTCTTTTTTAACTCTCTTTTAATTCCAGTCTTATGTCGCTATCTAAATACAATCAGAAAAGAGATTTTAAACAAACTCAGGAGCCAAAAGGAAAAGTTGAAAAATCTGCTGAGGAATTAATTTTTGTAGTACAAAAACACGCAGCCTCTCATTTGCATTATGATTTCAGGCTGGAGATGAATGGAGTTCTTAAAAGCTGGGCCGTGCCTAAAGGACCATCAATGAATCCTGATGATAAGCGTCTTGCCATGATGGTCGAAGATCATCCTTACAGTTATAAAGATTTTGAAGGTACTATTCCTGAAGGAAATTACGGAGCCGGAAATGTTATTGTCTGGGATAATGGAACCTATACATCTGACGAAAAAGTTGTAAATCCCGAAAAAAAATTATTGGAGGATCTTAAAAAAGGGCGTTTGAGTTTTATTTTAACAGGAAATAAACTTAAAGGAGAGTTTTCTCTGATAAAGTTAAAAGGCAAACAGGAAAATGCATGGCTGTTAATGAAGAAAAATGACAAATATGCTACAGATGCTGATATATTACAAAAAAACAAATCAGTATTGTCTAAAAGAGCGCTTGAAGAATTAGAAGAAAAGTCTAAAAAAGCCATTTCATCTGGCGAAGAAAAATCACCATCAAAAAAAAAGAAAAACTCAATTGAAAAAGCAACTTTTATAAAACCAATGCTGGCTTCTATAAAAGAAAAACCTTTTGATGACCCAGACTGGGTTTTTGAGAAAAAATATGACGGATATCGCAGCATTGCGGTGATAAATCCCTCTGAGGTAAATTTATTCAGTCGAAACGAAATCTCTTTTAATTCCAATTTCAGGCCCGTAGCTGAGGAGTTAAAAAAAATTGACCATACCGCTGTTTTAGACGGAGAAATTGTAGTTGAAGATGAATCCGGGAAAGCTAATTTTCAGCTGCTTCAAAACTATCTAAAAACAGGTTCAGGAATCTTGAAATATTATGTTTTTGATCTTTTGAATTTAGACGGAAATTCAATTACAGAATTGTCTTTGCTGGAAAGAAAAGAGCTTTTAAAGATTTTGTTCAACAAATATCAATTTACAAATATATTTTATTCGGAACATACAACAGAAAAAGGAACAGAACTCTTTGATATTGCTGAAAAAAATAAAGAAGAGGGCATCATTGCCAAAAAGGCAGACAGCAATTACACAGTGAATAAAAGAAGCAATGACTGGGTAAAAATAAAAACTTCTAATCAGGAAGAGGCTATTATTATTGGAATTACAGAGCCTAAAAAATCAAGAAAATATTTTGGGGCATTACTTCTTGGCCAGTACTATGGCAAAAGATTACAGTTTATTGGAAAATGCGGTACCGGATTTAATGAACAAACACTAAAAGAATTATACACGAAACTAAAGCCAAATTTTGTCACTACTTCTCCACTAAGTGAAAAAACGGGACTTAGAGATACCATACAATGGGTAAAACCTAAACTGGTCTGTCAGGTAAAATTTACTGAATGGACAAAAGACAATCATCTTCGGCATCCTGTATACCTTGGTTTGAGAATTGATAAAAAAGCAAGTGAGGTTTTTGTGCCATCAAATACTAAAAATTCAGATTTAGAAAAAAAAGAAACTATGAAAAAAGAGCCAAAGGATAAAACAGAAAGCGATTATGATTTGAAAATAGGTAAAACTGTACTGCATTTAACCAATCAGAATAAAATATATTTTCCTAATGATGGCATTACAAAAGGAGATATTATACAATATTATAATGAAGTTGCTGATCTCATCCTACCCTATCTTAAAAACCGTCCTGAATCTATGAATCGCTATCCAAACGGAATTGATGCTCCCAGTTTTTATCAAAAGGATGTGGATACAGACAAAACCCCTGCTTGGCTAAAAACAAAAAAAATATTCTCAGAGTCTAACGATTCGGATATTAATTATCTGATTTGCAACAACAAAGAAACACTGCTGTATATGGCTAATTTAGGATGTATTGAAATGAATCCGTGGAATTCTACCATACAAAATATCGAAAACCCAGATTGGCTGGTAATTGATATTGACCCAGATAAGCAAGACTTTACTGTAGTAGTAGAAACAGCATTAGTAGTTAAAGAAATAATGGATGAATTAGAAACTGAGTGCCTGTGTAAAACTTCAGGAGCCTCAGGATTACATGTTTATATTCCGCTTGGAGCAAAATATGACTATGATTCGATAAAAATTTTGTCTGAATTAATAGCACAAAAAGTACAATCGAGATTGCCCGAAACAACTACTTTAGAACGAAGCATTAAAAAAAGAAATCATAAAATTTACATAGATTACTTGCAAAACAGGATTGGTCAGACTTTAGCAGCACCCTATTCCGTAAGACCAAAACCTGGGGCAACAGTATCAACACCTTTAGAATGGAGTGAAGTAAACAGTAAATTACACCCTTCACAATTTACTATTAAGAATGCACTCCAGCGATTTGAAAAGAAAGGTGATTTATGGGCTCCTGTTTTATCAAAAGGTGCCGACATAAAAAAAATCCTCAAAAAAATTGAGGATCAAAAGGATTAAGATGATTTCTTCTTTTTATTTTCCAGGCTGGCTTTGAGCATTTCCATCAAATCACCTTCCTGTTTGTGTACTACTTTGAGTTTTGCAGGTTTTGTTTTTTTCCCTTTGGCTTTCTTTTTAATAATGTCTAAAAGCTTGGCAGTATATTCGTCCTTAAAATTACTGATATCAAATTTCTCTGTAAGCTGATCAATTAATTTATTGGCCATATCGATTTCTTTGCTTTTTGCTTTCGAAATGGGTGGAAGTTTTAATTCGCTCGTATCACGAATTTCCTGTTCAAATCTGATCCGGTTCAATACGATGGCGTTCTTATAAGGCTTTAAGATGGCCAAACTCTCTTTTTTACGCAAAACAAAACTGGTTACTCCTACTTTTCCAGAAGCTTCGAGTGCATCACGAAGCAGTGCATATGCTTTTTCAGCACCTTTGTCTGGTTCCAGATAATAGGGCTGTTCATAATAAATACTCTGGATTTCATTTTCAGAAACAAAACTATCAATATCAATAGTTTTTGTTTTTACGGCATCCGCAGCTTCAAAATCTTCTTCTTCTAAAATCACATATTTATCCTCAATTTTATATCCCTTTACAATATTGGAAAAAGTAACTTCTTTGCCTGTATCCTCATTTACGCGTTTGAATTTTATATTTGCATGGTCTTTTTTGTCCAGCATATCCATATCAAGGCTGCTGTCTTCTACTGCCGAAAACAATTTTATTGGAATATTAATTAAACCAAAGCTTATAGAACCTGTCCATATTGATCTCATAATAAATGATTTAAATTATTTTATAAGAATCAAATATTTCCTTCAACCCAGTTCAATGCTTTATTAAATTCAGCTTTTTTAAAGCCACGAAACTCTCCGGGAACGATATAGCTAAAGCCATTAGTGAAAGAAATAATCTCTTCAGAATCTGTGATAATGGCAGCTCTGTTCCATTTTCCCAAATGTTTAAGTCCAACTAATACATCCTGCAGCCAGGCGCCCGAAGTAAAATTGCCAATATCTGTATCCAATACCAGTAAAAAATTAATTTCGTTAATTCTTTTTACTAAATTATCAATTGCAGGAACTACAACTGCCTGAAAATCTTCCTTAGTTACTTCTGCAAGAGCTCTAAAAGCAACCACATTATCTGCTGTATCAATCAAATGTATCATTATTATATTTTTTTAATTACGCTCAAATTTAAATTACCTTACTATATTCAGACTTATATTATATCGGTAATTTTTTACAAAATACCTATCTCCTTCTAAGTGGGAAACCTAGCAAAAACATTAAAATCCAAATAAAATCAATCTATAACTTTTTGAATATTTAACTATAAATCAATTTCTTATGCCGAAAATTATAATGAAACTATATAATTCTATAATACTTGATCCTTTGGCCTAAAGTAAATTTGTGATAATTAAAAAAACTATTAATTATAAAATTTTAGTAATTATGAAAAATTATCACACCTATCAAGCTTGTATTGAAGCCTGTTTAAAATGTGCTGCAATATGCAATCATTGCGCTTCCTCCTGTACAAAAGAAGAAAATATTGCAATGATGGCGAACTGTATTCAATTGGATATGGAATGTTCTGCGATTTGTTATACGGCCGCACAGTTGATGAGTTTAGGAAGCGAGAAAGCCAATGAAATTTGCAGAATCTGTGCAGATATTTGTGAAAAATGTGGTGCAGAATGTTCTAATCATGAGAGTGAGCATTGCCAGGAATGTGCGGTTATTTGTAAAGAATGTGCCAGTGAATGCAGAAAAATGGCAGCTTAACTTTCAGTACTTTTTCTATTCATGGATTATTAAATGGTATAATAATCCATTTTTTTTAAAAACTCCCTTTCCTCTGGAGAGGTTTGGAGTGATGTTATAAAAAAACGCCTCAAAATACTGAGGCGTTCTTCGTTTTAACAATTTAATTAACCCAAATTTTATTTCCAGCCACCGCCTAAAGCGCGGTACAAATCAACAACTGCCTGCAATTTTTGCAAATTATCATTGATTCCGCTCAACTGAGCAGCTAATAAATTTTGTTCAGATGTCAATACATCGGTATAATTGGTAGCCGAACTGTATTCTAAAAGCTGTTGGGTATAATCTACAGCTTTCTCTAAGGCTTCAATTTGTTTGTTTCTGGAATCTTGTTTGTCAACTGCCATTTGATAAGCGTACAAAGCATTCGACACTTCCTGGCCTGCTATCAAAAGACTCTGCTGAAAGTCATTATAAGCTTGCAATTGCTGAGATTGAGCCGTTGTTAATCTCATTTTATTAGTTCCCTGATTGAAAATTGGCTGAGTTAATCCGCCAATTATCGAATAAAAGATTGAATTTGTAAAAAAGTCTTTCAATTCCAGATTCGAAAATCCACCGCTTGCCGTAAGTGTCAAACTTGGATAAAAATAGGTTCTCGCCATATTGGTCATTTCAAAAGCCGTTCTGAAATTAAACTCCGCCTGACGGACATCCGGACGATTCTGCAATAATTGAGATGGTAATCCTATCGCTATATTCTCAGGGACAATCTGTGTATCTAATTCACTTCTTTCAATTGTTCCCGGAGCCTGTCCTAATAAAATATTGATCACATTTTCGGTTTCACGAATACTTTGTTTCAAATCTGGAATCAAAACTTCTGCAGCATGCTGATTAGCTTCACTCTGCACTACCGCAGCACCATTAACTATTGCACCTTCTTTTAAAGCTTTAATAGTTTCTACATTTTTTATGCGGCTTTCTAATGTTTCCTGAGTGATTTTCAATTGCTTGTCATAAGCTAACAGCAGAAAATAATTATTGGCAATATCAGCGATCAACTGGGTTTGTACAGCTTGTTTTGCTGCATCTGTGGCAAGATAACTCGATAAAGCTGCTCTTTTTGAACTGCTTAGTTTTCCCCAAATATCAGCTTCCCATGAAGTGCTTAAACCCAATCTGTAGGTTGTCGTTAGGGTATTGATATTAATTCCTGGCGGAAAATTAAGTCCGGCCTGCGACTGCTTATTTCTGTTAACATTGGCATCAAGATTCAATGTTGGATAATAGGCCAGTTTACTTTGACGCAATGAAGCACGTGCCTGTACTATATTTTCAATTGCATTTTTAAGGTTTAAGTTCTGATCCAGTCCTTTCTGAATCAAGGCATTCAGTTTTTCATCTTTAAAAACACTTTGCCAGGGCATATTGGCCATCGTAGTCGAATCGGCGGAAGCCTGATCACGATACAAGTTTTCTGTTGAAATCGTTGAAGGATGTTCGTACTTTTTAGTAATCGAACACGCGCTTAAAAATGCAGCTGTGATTACCAGTAAGATATATTTATTTGAGCTATAAGTCATTTCTTTTAAATTAAATTATTACTCTTTATGAGCTTCTATCAATTGAATTTCGTCTTCATCATCATCGTCATCATCATAATTCTCTTTCGCCGGACCGCTTACTTTTTCCTGTAACGTCTGAAAAATGATAAACAATACCGGAATTACAAATACTCCCAAAATGGTTCCAATCAACATTCCTCCTACAGCTCCTGTTCCAATAGATTTATTCCCTACAGCTCCCGCTCCTGTAGCAAACATCAACGGAACTAATCCTAAAATAAAAGCAAAAGAAGTCATTAAAATTGGTCTTAAACGTGCTACAGCTCCTTCAATTGCAGCCTGAACAATCGGCAATCCTTTTCGCCTTCTGTCCAATGCAAATTCGACAATCAGGATTCCATTCTTCGCCAGTAATCCAATCAGCATGATTAAGGATATCTGCAGGTAGATATTACTGTTCAGTTTGAAAATAATCGAAAACAAATAAGCTCCCGCCAATCCAAACGGAATCGAAAATAATACGGCAAATGGCAAAATATAGCTTTCGTATTGTGCACTCAGCAAGAAATAAACAAACACAAGGCAAAGTATAAAAATGAAAATAGTCTCACTTCCGGAAGCCAGTTCCTCACGCGTTAAACCTGAGAATTCGTATCCGTAACCAGCAGGTAAACTTTCTGCCGCAACTTCCTGAATTGCTTTAATAGCATCTCCTGAACTAAAGCCCGGATTTGGTGCTCCGGTAATCGAAATAGAAGTAAACAGGTTAAATCTCGAAATTGATTCAGGCCCAAAAACCCTGGTCATTTTTACAAACTCTGTAATTGGCGCCATAGTTCCGGAACTGTTTCTCACAAATATTTTATTCAGCCCTTCTGTGTTGGCACGGAATTCCGGAGAAGCCTGAATCATAACACGATATTGCTTACCGAATTTATTAAAATTAGAAGCATACAATCCACCATAATAACCTTGCATAGTGGACAAAATTGAGTTCACGGGAACACCAGCATCTTTGGCTTTGGCCAAATTAACATCCATCATATATTGCGGGAAACCGGGGTTAAAAGGCGTTGTTGCATATTGTATTTCAGGACGTTTAGACAATTTCTCTAAAAACTCAGTGTTTACTTTAAAGAAATCTGCTGTTGAGTGCCCGCCTTTATCCTGCAATTGAAATTCGAATCCGCCACTCTGTCCAAATCCCTGAATTGTAGGCGGGGAAATGAAGAAAATACTGGCTTCACGAATACCGCTTGTTTTGGCAAAAAGCTGACCAATTACATCATTAACGCTCAAGTCACGTTGATCCCACGGTAATAATTTTACGATAACCATACTGTAGGCGCTTCCCGCTCCGGCTGTAAAATTTTGTCCCACGATACGAAGTGTATTTTTAACACCCGGAATCGTTTTGGCAATACTGTCTACCTGCTTGGCTATTACATCAGAACGTTCCATAGAAGCTGATGGAGGCAAACTAATATTGGCAAAAACTGTCCCTTGATCCTCTGCAGGAACGAAAGAAGATGGCGTGGTTTTCATCATATAAAATAATGCTGCTCCGGCAATTAAAATAGATGCCAAAACAATCCATTTTTTTGCTGAAAGGAACTGCACTGATTTTTTATACTTATTCGTAACATTGTCAAATGCAACGTTAAACGACGTATAAAACCTCTGAATAAAACTTTTATGTTTATGATCGTCAGCATGCGGTTTTAAAAGCAAAGCACACAATGCCGGACTGAGGGTCAACGCATTTACAGCCGAAAGAATAATTGCAACTGCCAGTGTAATACCAAATTGCTTGTAAAAAACACCTGTAGATCCTGTAATAAAGGTTACCGGAATAAATACTGCCGCCATTACAAGCGTAATAGAGATAATCGCACCGGAGATTTCATCCATCGCATCGATTGTTGCTTTTTTAGACGATTTATAACCATGATCCAGTTTGGCATGCACAGCTTCGACGACGACAATGGCGTCATCGACGACAATACCAATAGCTAAAACCATCGCAAAAAGCGTTAATAAATTGATCGTAAATCCAAATAAACTCAGGAAGAAAAACGTTCCCACAATCGCTACCGGTACTGCAATCGCCGGAATTAGCGTTGATCTGAAATCCTGAAGAAAAATAAACACAACGATGAAAACCAATATAAAAGCTTCTATCAGAGTGTGGATTACTTTTTCAATTGAAGCATCCAAATTTTCATTGACATCGACAAGCAGCGTATATTTTACTCCTTTTGGAAAGTTTTTTGCAGCATCTTCAATCAATTTTTTAGAATTATTGATAACATCACGGGCATTAGATCCCGGAGTCTGGCTAATAGCCATCGCGGCAGATTCTACTCCATTTGTTTTAATTGTCGAGGCATAGCTTAAAGATCCCAATTCTACTTTGGCAACATCTTTTAAGCGCAGCATTTGTCCGTTACCAACAGATTTGATGATGATGTCACCAAATTCCTTATCGCTTGTTAAACGCCCCTTGTATTTAATTACATATTGAAAAGCCTGATCTCCATTTTCTCCAAATTTCCCTGGTGCAGCTTCAATATTCTGCTCTGCCAAAGCAGCCGAAATATCACTCGGAATCAGTTTGTACTGCTGCATTATATCTGGTCTTAGCCAGATTCTCATCGAATAATCTTTTGCACCAAAAACAGTTACATCACCTACTCCAACGACACGCTGAATTTGAGGAACAAGGTTGATCTTAGCATAATTTTGAAGGAAAGTCTGATCATACGCTTTATCATCACTATATAATGAGAAAATCAACAAATTGCTACTCTGGCTCTTTGTTACCGTTACACCGGCCTGCGTTACCTCTACCGGCAATAAACTGGTAGCCCTCGAAACCCTGTTCTGAACGTTTACCGCTGCTAAATCGGGATTTGTTCCTACTTTAAAGAAAATTTTAATTGACGCATTACCATCATTTGTTGCTGTAGAAGTCATGTACGTCATGTTCTCTACACCGTTGATTTGCTCTTCGAGCGGAATTACAATACTTTTCAGCACCACATCGGCATTGGCACCGGTATAACTTGCCGAAACATTTACAGTTGGAGGTGCAATATCCGGATATTGTGAAATAGGTAATTCGACAAGACCTAAAACCCCCAGAATTACAATGATAACCGATATTACTGTCGAAAGAACAGGTCTTTTTATAAATATTTTAAACATTTTTTTCTATTTTAAGTCAGCGTACACTGTTTCCGGATTTTGATTTTGAGGTTTAATTTCACTTCCTTCTTTTAAAGAGGCTACTCCTTCTAATACGATTTGATCTCCCGCTTTTAAGCCACTTTCAACTACATAATAATTTCCTGCTGTGTCATCAAGAACAGTAATATTGACATTTTTGGTTTTGTTGTCTTTTCCTACTGTCACTGCAAAAATCTTATCCTGAAGCTCAAATGTGGCACTTTGCGGAATAAGCAAAGCATCTCTTACTTCATTAGGAATTCTTACTGTTGTACTGCTTCCACTTCGAATAATGCCTTTTGGATTTGCAAAACGCGCCCTGAAAGTTACGGAGCCTGTTTCTGTATTGATCAAACCGTTTATCGTTTCAATTTTTCCTTTTTCCGGATAAAGTGAACCATCTGATAAAAGCAATGAAACTGCCGGCATATTTTTGATTTGTTGTGCCAATGTGATTCCGGGACTTTTACTTTGAGTAAAGTTTAAAAGCTTCTTTTCATTCAAGGCAAAATAGGCATAAACGTTTCCAATACTTGAAACTGTCGTTAAAGGATCTGCTGTATTCGAGCTTACCAGACTTCCCAAACGAAACGGAATTGAACCCACTACTCCATTAACCGGACTCGTTACGGTTGTATATCCTAAATTGGTTTTTGCATTTACCAACGCTGCATTTGCCTGTGCTAAGGCAGCCATAGCCGATTCATAATTATATTGCGCCGACTCTAGTTCGTATTTGCTGATAATGTCTTTTTCAACCAAAGGTTTTACTTTATTAACCGCCAATCTGGCTGCGCTTACAGAAGCCTGTGCACTTTTAATACTTGCTGTTGCCGTTCTGACTTCCTGCTCATATTCAGGTGCATTTATTTTAAACAAGGGCTGTCCCACTTTTACAACGGCACCTTCATCTACAAAAATTTTATCAATATAGCCCTCTACTCTTGGGCGAATTTCTATGTTTTGCTGTCCCTGAACAGATGCCGGAAAATCAGTATACAATATAGCTGATTTAGGTTCTAAAGTCAACGTTTTATATTCCTTTACTTGTGGAGCACCAACTGCCTGAGCTGATTTATCATTTTTATTCCCGCAAGAGGCGATGATAACAGACAAAGCAAGAATGCTTAAAAAAGATTGCTTATTCATTTTGATGAAATATGAGATTATCAATTTATTAATAAGCAAATAAAACAAAATACAAAACACAAAAAATGTCCAATAGACGAAGGGCAAAAGATAATCGACAGAAATAAGCTTACAGCCGATGGTTTTTTGAAACAAATTAAACAAGTGTTTAATTTATAACTCATCGGCTATAAAAGGGTTTATGCAGAGTGTAAATCTATTTTTAGCGATTGGTTCAAAATCGCATCCGGATAAAGTGTAATATTGTCATTAAAAATATAAATTATAATGCCAAAAACCTTATTCAGACCCTATTTATTACACATTCTGAGCTGGCTCCTTTTAGGATTTGTTATGTTGTTTTATATACCAATAGCCTGGAATGTGGTTCTGCCATCTGTCTTTTGGCTCTGGCAAATGATTATCTTAATTTTATTAATTGCTGTTTTTTATTCAAATGCGAGAATAATAGTTCCAAAAACTATTATAAAAGATAATACCTCTCCGTTTTTAGTTTGGGTTTTTCTTACCATTTTTATCATGCAGCTTATCGCTTATTTTTATACTTCTGAGACAAATCTTCATATCAAGGTCAGCGAGGTTTTAGGATTTCGAAAATATAGAAACCCCTATTTTGACAATTATGTGCTCATGCTTACCTTATTGGTTTTAGGAATCAGTACAAGCTGGTCGATGCTTCAATATTGGCAGAAAGCGGCACAACACAAGCAAAAGCTGGAACAGGATAAAACAGTTGCAGAGCTGGCAATGTTGAAGGCACAGATTAATCCGCATTTTTTCTTTAATTCATTAAATAGCATTTACTCGTTGACCTATACTGATATTGCAGATTCAAGAAATGCGCTTCACACTTTAAGCCGGATGATGCGTTACCTGCTTTACAGTACGGAAGAAACGACAACATTACTGAAAGAAGCCGAATTCATGAAAGATTTTATCGCCTTGATGAAACTTCGAGCCAACAGCAAACTCACTATTACAACAGATATACCAGAAAAAATACACGATTATCCAATTGTACCGATGTTATTATTACCTTTAGTAGAAAATGCCTTCAAACATGGTATTCATGCTACTGATAAAAGTGAAATTTATATTTCGCTCACCCAGCAGGGAAGCAACCTTGAATTTGAAGTAGAAAATACCTATTTCGAAAAGACTTCTACTACAAATGAAGGCGGTATAGGACTAACAAATACGAAACGCAGGCTTCATTTAATTTATCCGAGCAAACATACCTTAACAGCAGGTATTGCTAAAAACGGGAAATATCAGGTAAAACTGCAAATAACCTTAGCATAATAATGACAATATTAAAATGTATAGCAGTCGATGATGAGCCACTGGCTCTAAAATTGGTTCAAACCTTTATTGAACAGACACCTTTTTTAGAATTGACGGCAAGCTGTGATAATGCGGTGGAAGCCATGACTACAATTAAAGAAAAGGAGCCCGATCTTGTTTTTCTGGACATTAATATGCCCAATTTAACCGGGATGGAATTAGCCAGACTCCTGCAGGAACAACCTGGATCAACACCAAAAATTGTTTTTACAACTGCTTACAATCATTATGCTATTGAAGGTTACAAAGTTAACGCAGTAGATTATCTTTTAAAGCCTTTTAGCTATGAAGAGTTTTTACGCGCCGCCAGTAAAGTATTGCAGATAAATGAAGAATCTTCTAATCATTACCAGTCCATTACTACTGATGATGATTCTTTTTTCTTAAAAGTAGAATACCAATGGATACGGATTTCCTTAAAAGAAGTTTTATATATCGAAAGTTTAAAAGACTATGTAAAAGTGCACCTTGTAGATTCTCAAAAAACGGTACTTTCACTTATTTCATTGAAAGCTCTGGAAGAAAAACTCCCATCAGCAAAGTTTATGAGAATTCATCGTTCATACATTGTTTCACTTGACAAAATAAATGCCATTAGCAAAAATTCTGTTTTTGTTGGAAAAACTGAAATTACCGTTGGCGAACAATACAAAGAAGCATTTAAAACAATAGTTGATAAATGGCTAAAATAAAAACAGCAATAAAATGGAAAAAAAATCAAATAAATATTACCTTACTCTGAGTCTTAAAGAATATGCAGACGGCAAGACAGTACCCGCAAAAGAACTGGGAATAGAATTTGACAATCACGACGAAATATTTGGCATTATCCAGAAAATGAAAGACAAAAACCTATTTGACAATCCGTCAGAGGCTACACAGTTTGCAATTGGCTTAAAATTATTCAGTGAAATAAAACTTAAATACCGTAAAAATCCGCTTTTTGATGAAATAAATGAAGTGTTTCCAGTGTTCATGAAGAAGTTGAAAAGTTTGTAATATCCACAATATCGTCATTTCGACGAAGGAGAAATCACAATAGAAATTCCGCAAAGAAAATCGACAATCTATGTCGATTTACGAGTGTGATTTGCTTCGCATGTTCGCTATCGCTCGGGTCTCGTTACTCGAAATGGCAAAAATAATACAAGTGCTAACAACAAAAAGAGGAAGTTCAAAACTAAAACAAGTACTTGAGAATTCAATATTTGAGACATGCGCTCCGACAGGAGTCCGAATAATAAACAGAAAAAGAGGCTATTTCACGAGTTGTGAGACAGCCTCTTTTATATAAAATTAAACCAATAAATTAAGCTTTTGCTTTTCTTTTAACTGTACATCCAATAGCTTTTGTCTCTGTAATTGTGGGTTTTTGATTATTTTTTAAAGATGCAATAACATCTTCCGCATATTTTATTTTTTCAGTTTTCGTTCCTTCCGGATCATTATCGATTGCGCCAACATATTCAACCACATTCCCTTTTGCCAATTTTGAAACAATAAAAGTATGAGGTGTACGCTTGGCACCAAATTGATCAGTTACCTTTTGGCCTTCATCAAACAAATACGGGAAAGGATACTTTTTGTTTTTGGCCAGCTCCTGCATTTTATTAAAAGTATCATCTGGCTGGGCTTCAGGATCATTTGGATTAATTGCAATTACAGGATAACCCTGCGCCCTGAATTTGTTGTCAAGATCAATTATTCGTTGCTCATAAGCAACAGCATAAGGACATGTATTGCATGTAAATACTACTATAAAACCTTTTGCCTTTGGATAGCTTGCAAATGAAACCTCTTTACCGTCAACATTTTTTAATTTAAAATCCGGTGTAGTGTCACCAGCTTTAAGACTTGCATTTTGCGCCTGAGAAAGAAAGGCAGAAAATGCTAAAACTAATAAAAGAATTATTTTTTTCATGATTTAATAGATTATAGCTTTTTATATTCAGTTAATAATTGTTCATACGTAAATTCGGTTTCCTTAAACTTTCGTTTATCGCCTTTTATAAAAATGGTTGCCGGAATGCTGCCTGACCAGGAAGGATCTATACGGTCGATATACTCCTGCGGGCTACTTTCATTCAGTAAAAAAACCTCATTTTTCAAGTTCTTTCTTTTGACAAATGGAACAACTGAAGAACTTAATTTCGATTTAAAATCAACACTAATCAATAATACCACCAGCTTATCCGATTTATATTCCGCCTGAAGTTTTTCAAAATGAGGCAATTCCTTAATACACGGTGCACACCAGGTTGCCCAAAAATTAACAACATAAGTGCTGTCTTTTCCAACCTTTATTCTCTCATTCAACTGATCTATAGTAATTAATTTCACATCCTGGCTGTAAGCTGTAACGGAAAAGACCAGAAAAAGAAAAAAACATATCCTAAAAGCATTGATTTTCATAGATTCTCAAATTTATATTTTTTGCCTCTACAAATATAAACTAATGAAGTTTTGTCAAAAATTATTTACTGTTAATAAAAGTTAAATAGGTAATTTGCCTAAACTTCAAAAGGCAGATTATTGATGTTGATATTTATTAAAAAATGTCTTTTTGCTTAAGATTTCCCTTTTTACATAGTCAATAAAATATTTTTAGACATAGTTAACTATTTGATAACATTTAGGTTACTGTAAATTTATATCTGTTTCCTTATTTTGAATAAAACAAATAATTATGAAATTCTTTAGCTTAAAATTTCTGGTTTCATTTAAAGAATGGCTTTTTCTCAGAGCTATGCATTCTTCATTCATTCATTAATTTTCAAATAAGGAAATCACATTTGAATGAATAAATTAGAGAAGTCATTTTTAAACAAAGACCAATTTGGAGAAGATTTTCTTTGGGGGGTTTCTACTGCTGCTTTTCAAATAGAAGGTGCGCATGATGCCGATGGAAAAGGTCTTTCGATATGGGATGTCTTTACCAGCCAAAAAGGCAAAATAAAAAACGGGCATCATGCTATAAATGCTTGTGATTTTTATAATTGCTACAAAGATGACATTCAATTGGTATGCGACCTGAACATTCCTAATTTCAGGTTTTCTATTAGCTGGTCTCGTATTATGCCCACAGGTCTTCACCCTATAAATCAGGCAGGAATAGATTATTACAATAAAATACTGGATTTTTTACAGGAATGCAAAATTGAACCCTGGATCACTCTTTATCATTGGGATTTGCCCCATGCCCTAGAATTAAAAGGCGGATGGACAAACAGGGAATGTGCAACCTGGTTTTCTGACTATGTAGAGGTATGTGCGCATCATTTTGGGGATCGTGTTAAAAACTGGATGGTTATAAATGAACCTTCCGTGTTTACTGGAGCCGGTTATTTTCTTGGAATTCATGCTCCCGGAAAAAAAGGGATAACAAATTACTTAAAAGCCATCCATCATGTTACATTAGCTACAACTGCCGGTGCAAAAAAATTAAGGAAAAAAATTCCTTATGCAAATATTGGCACTACCTTTTCATGTACCCATATAGAACCTTTTACTGATAAATCTGCCGATGTTCAGGCTGCTAAGCGTGTAGATACTTTGCTAAACAGAACTTTTATAGAGCCAATTTTAGGCCTTGGATATCCTCAGGATGATCTTCCGGTACTTAAAAAACTTAATAATTATATTCAGAAAGATGATCTGGATAATCTGGCTTTTGACTTTGATTTTATAGGACTTCAGTGTTATACACGTGAAATTGTAAAATCATCATTACTCACTCCATACATAGGTGCAGAATTAGTAAGTGCCGAAAAAAGAAACGTCATATCGACTGAAATGGGTTGGGAAATCTACCCTCCTGCCCTTTATCATATCATTAAAAAGTTTAATTCTTACGAAGGAATTAAAAAAATCATAATAACCGAAAATGGCGCCGCTTTTCCCGATACGGTTACAAACGGAAAAGTCTATGATATTAAGCGAACACACTTTATACAAGATAATTTAGAGCAGTTACTTAAAGCTAAAGAACAAGGCTGTAAGGTCGATGGATATTTTGTTTGGAGCCTTACAGATAATTTTGAATGGGCTGAAGGTTATAATGCCAGATTTGGATTAATCCATGTGGACTTTGATACTCAAAAAAGAACTATCAAACAATCCGGAATATGGTTTCGGGATTTTTTAGAACAAAATAAGGAAATTATATAATTTGCCTTAAAAATTATATAAGACATCCTGAAAGATGATTTTTTATCTTTAATTCCTAAATTTTAAAATAAAGATGGATGAATTTAACTACTCAAATCATCTGGTTATTTATTCTTGCTATCCCTATCGCCTGCATCAGCTGGACGGTTACCCACGAAGAAATATTTCGTGAGCCACGACAATGGTGTGTAGGCCGTTCTCAAAATGATAAAAAAATTTTAAGCAGAAAATTTTTTTACCTTTTTACCTGCGAATATTGTTTTAGTCATTATATCACAATAATTTTTATAACCCTTTGTGATTTCAGGCTCTTAATTATGGACTGGAGAGGCTATCTAATAGCAGGATTTTCTTTAGTTTTTTTAGCGAACGCTTATATGAGCTTATTTGCCCTGTTAAGACAGGCAATTAAAAAAGAAAAAGTAGAAATTAAGAAAATCGAAACGGATACTGATACAATTAAGGATAATTAAATTTAAAAAGATGTGTTAACCAATTGACTATCCTCCATTAATAAAATTTTACAAATTACGGAAACATTAAAATTCATTAAGTTTCTTTTAAAAAACACTTAATGTCTTCATCAGGATTACACTTAATTATTTTTAGATATTCAGATGGTGATTTTCCGGTATGCTTTATAAAAGCCCTGAAACAAGTTGTTCTTGATTTAAAACCAGCTCCCCACGCCATACCTTCCAGAGACAAATCTTTCCAATCCAGATCGTTAATTTTTTCATTAAAATATTCTATTCTTTTAAGATTTACAAAATCCTGAAAATGAAGATTAAATTCTGAATTAATTAGATTAGAAAGATGGCGTACAGATATTCCTGTTTCATCAGATAAGTCTCGAATTAAAAAGTCTTTTTTTAGAAAAAGCTTTTTATCTGAAAAAACAATATCAAGTTTTTTTAGATATTCTTCTTTTTTTTCCGCAGTTAATTCTTTAACTAATGGCGGCATATTTTTACTTTCACCGGTTCTTGAATTATGACTTGAAAGATCAAAACTCTTAATCAGGCAATTTGAATCATAAAAAATTTGTGGTTTAAAATAGACCCAGCCAACTGTAAAAAACAAAACGAAAGAAATCATGATATAACAGGAGAAATCCTCCCTGTCAATCTTTTTAATCAAGAAATAATATACAAAAAGAGTTGAAAACAAAAACAGGATTGCTAAATTAAATACTCTTATCCAGCCGAATACCTTAATTAAATGAAAATCATTTTCTTTAAATGCTTTTGCATCATAATTTAAAATCATCATGGTTTGACAAAATGCATATAACATCCAGATAGTTAAACTTAACATTGAAAAAGGGCTATCAATTTTATTCGAAAGAAAACCGATAATAGATAAACCAAAATAACTTCCAATCCAGACAAAAATTATTAAGCCAAAATAGATCACAAAAGGCAAAAAATGTAGTAAATCATATTTTCTTAATAATTTATTGGAAAACAAAACATTTCTAACATATAGAAAAGCAGAAGGAGCTGCTAAAAAAATAAAAGATTTAGTTATGATAAAGAAGTTAGGTAAATTTTTAAAAGTATTTACTGATAAATAAAAGTTATAAATACTTACAACTGTCAGACTAAACACAAACAATCCAAGAAAAAAACTTTGTGAATAATTTCTTTTTGAAAAAAGTACCAGAAATGAACTTGCAAAGCCTATTATTATAGCTAAAAAGAAGAAAAGTGAAAGTAAAATATCAATCATAATAAGCTAATTTATTCAAAAGAACCAAATTTATACCCCTTGAAACTACTTATCCATTTTACCTATTTACTAATAAAGATAAGTTGCTCCTCATAAAAATTTACAAACTATTCTTTACTGCAATGAGGAAATTTTTTAATATTTTTTGGATCGTAAAAATTTATTAATTTTTCAAAAATTTAGAAACTAAATAAATAACCCATAATTAACTAAATTCCAATACATTGACAGTATATAACGTAAATCAAATATAAACATTTTGTTCAATAACACATTATAAATTTAATAAAATTCTTACTTAATTGTTCAGCCGTGTAAATTCAGGAATTTAAATAACTTTTAAAATATATTACCCTTTCTAATACCCTACTTAAAATTTCAACATGTTATAAAAAGTACATTGCATGTGAAAGCAAAAAAATAGCTGTATTCCATAAATAATGAAATACAGCTATTAAGAAAATGATTTATGTATTTTTAAATTTCAAAAAGCAATATTATTAACACGCTATTTGAGATCCCATAATTATCTTTTACTGGTCTCATTAACACCAATACTCTTTTTATATCTGCATGCAGAATATATTTAAGGTGTCAAATCGTAAAGTTTAGAGTTATTTTAATTTCTAATTTTTACTTCCCATGACTATAATATTCCTCATCTGACACACTTTGTAACCAGCTGCCTGAACCTTTATTTACCTCTGTAATAATAGCTATATAAGAAAATCGGTTAAAAGGGGTCGCACCATACCAATGTTCCAGTCCTGGCAAAATTGTAACCACTTCGTCTTTATGAAGCAATCTTATAGCTTGTCCTTTTTCCTGAAAATAACCTATTCCGTCAGTAACTATCAACAATTGTAAACTCGGATTAATATGCCAGTTGGATCTTGCACCGGGTTCAAAAGCCACTTCTTTGATAACTGTATTTTCGGGATGGATATTACTGGTTTGCTTTTTATAGGATACTTCGCCAATCATATAAGTGTTTGGAACTTTTCCTTCTTCGATAACGGTGGTATATAATGTTGACATAGTTTTTAAATTATTGTTTCTTAAAGCTATTCAGGGTTGGATGCAATTTTTATATAAAACTTATAATGAATTGTTTCGAAGCAAATTTACTTTAGTAAAACCAACCGCAGATAACGATAATCAAACAAAAAATTAAGAATATGAAACAATTTACATTCTTAATGATTTCGGAATTGTCCCGGTAAGTCTTTTAAAGTAGTTATTAAAATAGCTTGGATATTCAAATCCGAGTGAATATCCAATATCAGAAATACTCCAGTCTGTATGTTGTAACAATGCTTTAGCTTCGCCGATAATCCTTTCGGTGATATGTGCTGTGGTTGATTTTCCGGTAACTTCTTTTACGGAGCGATTGAGGTGATTAACATGTACTGCAAGGTTTTGAGCGTAATCCTGTGGTGTTTTTAGCACAAGTGGCTGATCTTTTGTTTCAACGGGAAACTGTCTTTCTAAAAGTTCTAAAAACAAGGAAGTGATTCTGGAAGAGGCATTTTTGTGTTTAAAGAAATTTTCTGATGGCTGCATTTTCATTGATTCATGCAAAATCAAATTGATATAATTACGGATTAGATCATCTTTAAAAACATAATCTGTTTCCTGTTCTTCAATCATTTTTCTAAACAATGAATCTATAAATACTTTTTGTTCAGCGGTTAACGAAAAAATTGGAGTTCCGCCTATTTTAAACAAAGGCGATTCATGAAGGCTTTCTGAGCGATCTTTTACCTTTAAAAAATCTTCGGTAAAAACACAGGCATAACCTTCATACGAAGGCGAAAGAATATCCCAGGAATATGGAATATGCGGATTTCCGAAAAACAAAATAGTTCCGTCAACTTCTATACCGCGATCGGCATAATGTACAAGGCTTTTGCTGGTATTGATGCAAATCTTGTAGTAATCCCTACGGTTATAACTAGGAATTTTACTTACATCACCATTTATTTCATATACTTTAAAACCTTTTAATTTTAAATCGTTAATTCCAAGTTCTGTTGCCTGACATTCTATTTGCTCTTCCATTTTTCAAAGTTATGAAAATCAAATAAAAAAAAATGTTTCATGTTTCTTTTGTTTAAAGTTTCAGGTCACGTAACGTTGCCAAACATGAAACATGAAACCTTGAACCTGAAACAAAAATTTTATCTTTACTGCATGAAAGATTTACAGCCCGTTATAGAGTATGTTTCAAGATATGTGGATTTGACAGATGATGAAAAAAAGCATCTGGCTACTTTTTTGAAAATCACCAAAGTCAAAAAAAGGCAATTTATCGTGCAGCCCGGTTTTATCTGCAAACATAAGAGTTATGTGGTAAAAGGCGCCTTCAGAGGTTACTTAGTAGATAATGAAGGAAAAGAACATACGCTTTCATTTGCAATTGAAGACTGGTGGATTTCTGATTACAGCAGTTTGATTTATCAGGAACCTGCAACTTTATTTGTTGAAGCTCTGGAAGATTCAGTTCTTATTCAAATTGAATATGAAGACGAGCAAAAATTTCTAAAAGAGATTCCGAAACTCGAAAAATTTGAACGCATTATAACCCAACGTTCACTTGCTTTTCAGCAAAAAAGACTTTTATCGAATTTTACAAAAACTGCTGAAGAACGCTATGATGAATTTATGACTAAATACTCGGCTATTGCAAAACGTGTCCCACAATATGCCTTAGCTTCTTATCTTGGTTTTAGCACCGAGTATTTAAGTAAAATACGCAATCGTAAAATCTCAAAAAGTTAAACTGGTTCAACCTTATTTCCTAAACCAGTTCATTTTTATTTTTCTTATTCTGTCCCAGATTTGCATTGTCAATATGGACAAATAATTTAAATTAATAAAAATGAAAAATACAATTTTGATTTCAGCATTTTCAATTCTTTTCATGGCTTGCGACAGCGAAAAAAAGTTGGGTGAAACTTCTGTTTCCATTCAAAGCCAATACACTATTACTGACGCCGGACTTTATCCTGAGGGAATTGATTACGATTTTAAAAACGAAAAATTCTTATTTAGTTCTTTGCAAAAAGGTGCTATTTACGCAATGAATACAAAAGGTGAAGTGACTGCTTTTTCCACAAGCTCCAAACTGGTTTTACCCACGGGGATTTACACAGATGAAATTCGAAACCGGCTAATAGTAGCCAACGCCGATTTGGGAATTTCTCAAAGAAGCAAAGTAGGTAGTGCCGGAACTATTGCAAGTGTCAGCATCTTCAATCTTACTTCAGGTAAACTGATCAAAGAAATTGATTTAAAAAGCTTTACATCAAATGCAGGTTCCTGCCCAAATGATATTGCTGTCGATAGGAATGGCATTATTTATGTTACCGATTCCTTTTCACCGATCATTTATAAACTTGACAAAAATTATGTTGCTTCTGTGTTTGCGACTAACACTTTGTTTCAGCCTAAGCCAAACGAATTTGGTTTAAACGGAATTGTTTTTCATCCAGATGGTTATTTATTAGTTGCTAAAACTGATACCTCTACATTATTAAAAATATCACTCTCTAATCCCGCTGCTATCACAGAAGTAACTGGAACAACCTTTAGCGCTCCTGATGGAATAGAATTAGATAAAAACAATAATTTGGTTGTTGTTGAAAACGGCTTAGGTTTAGGAAAAACATATACTTTATCCAGTACCAATAATTGGACAAGCGCTGTAAAAATTAGCGAAACCAATATTGGAAAAGAAGAGTTTCCTACCACAGCCGCTTTGGCTTCTGATGGAAATGTCTATGTCATTAGCTCTAAATTGGGCAAATTGCTTTCTGGAGATAAAAGTGAGTCTGCTTATAGTATTCAGAGGATAAATTAAACTTTGTTTTTAGGTTCTAATTGTCATTGCGAGGAACGAAGCAATCTCTTCCAGAGAGCGACGAACTGTGTGGATTCTGCAAATGAGATTGCTTCGTTCCTCGCAATGACAAAACTTTGGGTACTGAAACCTGAAACTATTTCTTCAAGACTAAAGTCCCATCCTTTAATCCTTTGGCTGTGGCCGATAAAACAACTTCAGCTGCATTATCTTCCTTTTGAATGATGATTTGTGCATATCCGTTAAATAACTTTCGCTTCCATGATTCAGCAGGCGTTATTACCTGAATAATTCCGGGATCTGTATTCATTACATCCCAATCTTTTACTTTTTGTAATGGCGGGGCAATAATTTGAATATTGTTTGTTCCCTGCTTTAAAACACTGGTATTAAAAACATATTTCTGGTCATCTTCTGAGCTTGGCGCAATTTTATTTCCGTTGACAAAAATTACTGCATTTACTCCAATTTTTTTATAAAAGAAAGTAACCGTATTTGTTTTAAGATTGTTTTTTAAATCAAATTTACCTCTGTACACATAAGCTGGAGCCTGATTTTTATAATCCCTATCTTTAAAAGCTTCTTTCCAATTATTATCAGAATCCGTTACTTTTTGATTAGAATCTGCCGAAGCCAGTTTTTTCTCTTCAAAATTAGTTATAGTAACAAGTTCAATATCATCAATAAATTGGTCTTTTTCTAAAGATGTTGGGTTTCCGTTCCCTACTCCAAGAATTTTTCCTCCTTTTATAGAAAATGTCATTTCATGATTTGAAGTTGGTACATGTGCGCCTTTTTTGTCTGTTGTCTCAACCGTTACTACAACAACATCGCCGTTTTTCTGGTTTTCTTTATCAACCGAAAGTTTTATATTCTCAGGACTATCAGTGGTTTTCTGAATTTCAGAAAGTACTTTTTTACCATTTTTATATCCAATCGCTTCAAGAGTTCCTGGAGTATATTTTACTTTCCATTCTAAATGTCCGTACTGCTCCATTTTCTTTTTGCCCAGGCTTTTTTTGTTTTGAAAAAGTTCCACTTCATCACAATTAGAGTGAACCCAGACGTCTATTTCCTTGCCTTCCATTCCACTCCAGTTCCAATGTGGCATAATGTGCAGGACAGGTTCATTTCCCCACCATGATTTCAAATAAAACACATTGTCTTTCGGGAAACCGCATACATCCATCATTCCAAAATAAGAAGTTACAGACGGCCATCCATAAGGCGTAGGTTCTCCGCGATAATCAAATCCGGTCCAAATAAACATTCCTGCCAAATACGGACGTTCTGCATAAAATTTCCAGCCTTCTTCAATACTGTAAAAAGATGGACGAGGTTTTCTGTCATAAGCACTTTGATAATGTTTGGCATCATCTGTAAAATAAATTCCTCGTGTAGCAAACGTAGAACCCTCCTCAGTTCCCATTCCCGGTTGCTGTTTGAATTCATTTCGGTGTGCATCAATATCTCCGTTACCTAAATAATTATAACCCATAATTTCAACCACAGATGATATTCCGCTTCTAAAACCACTGCTTACTCCAACCGTGACTGGTCTTGTAGGATCGATGCCTTTTGTAAATCCCTGCATGACATTCGTGATACGTTCCCCTACAATTCCTCCTTCAATATTCCATTCTTCATTTCCAACCGACCAGCAAAAAATACTTGGATGATTGCGATCGCGTTCAAGCATTCGCTTTAAATCATTTAAGTGATAATCGTTAATTCCCATCAATCGGGTTTCGTCAATAACCAGCATTCCTAATTCATCACAAGCTTTAAGCAATTCCGGAGTTGGAGGGTGATGTGAACAGCGATAAGCATTCGAACCCATTTCTTTCAGTTTTTTGATTCTGAAATACTGTAATTCATCCGGTAATGCGGTTCCAATTCCCGCATGATCCTGATGGTTGTTGGTTCCTTTTAGTTTTACTGCTTTTCCGTTAAGGAAGAACCCTCTTTCGGCATCAAATTTTATTGTTCTTATTCCGAAAGAAGTTTCGTATTGATCAATTATTTTTTCGTCTTGCTTAATCTGAGTTATTAAGCGATATAAATTCGGATTTTCAATATCCCATAACAATGGATTATTAACCTGTAATTTTGAAGTATAATTTGTTTTTTTATAAAAATCCGGGGCTGTCACATTTTCAGAAACAGTTGCAATTTGTTTTCCCGAATCGTCCAAAATACTCTGAATAACCTCGATTGAACCTTTATAATTGCCTTTATTTTCTATTGTAACTTCAGCCGTAACTTCAGCGTTATTTTCTTTTATTTCTGAGGTAACATAAGTTCCGTTTTCCTTAACATGAATTGGATTAGTTTTCTTTAAATAAACATGTCTGTAAATTCCGGCTCCTTCATAAAACCAGCCCTCTTCCATCGAAGCATCAACGCGCACCACAATTGTGTTTTCCCCACCGTAATTCACATACGCTGTTACATCATATTCAAAACCGTTGTAACCGCTTTCTTCAGTTCCGAGGTAGTGTCCGTTAAAAAATACTTTTGAATTCCTAAAAACACCATCGAATTTTAAAGAGATAATTCGGGTTTTATCCGTTTCCGGAATATTGATTTTTTTTCTGTACCAGCCGATACTCTTTTCAGGGAAATTTTTTCCGGCAGTTTTAAATCCGTGACTAAAACTTGCTTTTTCACTAAACGACTGCTCGACAGCCCAATCGTGTGGAAGATCTAACTTTCGCCATGCACGGTCATCAAATCCCTGAGCTGCAGGGCCATCACCATATCCGGTTTTAGTTAAATAGGAAAAATATCCTGTAGCGTGACTAAAATCTTTTTGTGCATCATATTGATGTCCGAGAGAAAAACGCCATTCTTTATCAATTAAGATAAGGTCCCTTTCGGATTGCTTTTGTGCCGATATACTATAAGATATTGAGAATACTAAAAGGAGGAAAATTCGGTTAAGAGCGATAGATTTCATAAATAATTCCGGTTAATTTGATAGTTGCGCAAAGATTGTAAATATATCCTTTTTACAATACCAGAATCAATAGTATTTTATCAATGTTTAGTGAATTTTATGATGATTTTTTTAGAAGCTATTTCCCGCTATCCGTTGCAATCTTTTGCTTTTTAAAGGAAAAAGCAAAAGGATTTTCACTGCTATCGGGGCTATGGCAATCGTTTTCATAAGAATGTTTATCGGTACAATTCATTTCGACGAAAGGAGAAATCACATAACGTAACCACAAAGTACGTTGCTCTCTGGATGTGATTTCTCCTTTCGTCGAAATGACAATATTGTGTGCTTTTAGCAGATTAAAATACGTAGCTACAAAATTTAGCAACAAAGAGCCTTAGGCTCGGAACATATTGTAGCGACGGATTTTAATCCGTTGAAAACGTAACGCACATACAAACAAAGTTCCGGAGGAACGGCACATATAAATTAAAGGTCTAAAATTGCGTCATTTTGCAATAAATGCGTTGCTACAATATGTTCAAATGATTATTTTCTAACCAATGAAACATCGTCAACCTGACAAGAAGCATTTGCAGAACCATCAGCCAAAAAACCAATCTCCACTTTTCCTGCCTTAACAGCTACGTTTTTTATAGTTATGGTTTTCCATGAGGCATTTTCTTCCTTTATATTGTAGGAGCGTTTTTTACCATTACTTAAAGCATACATTTCTAAGTTTGTAAAACCTTTTGTATTCTTTATTTTGGCGGTAAGTGTATATGATCCATCTTCTAATTTGACATAAGGTGAAGAAGTGATGGTTTGAAACGTTCTTCGCTTAAAATTAACCTTATCGTTAATATTTAAGCTCTTTTCGCCTATCACCATCTTTCTGTCGTTTTCAGTATTAAAGTAATTGATTACGGGAGAAGTTATAGTATCGAGACTAATTTTATTCCCTTCAATGACTTCATTTGTCCATCCCGTTAATTCTATCTGTACGGGCTTAACAGGACTTGGAATATGCCTACGGTCGGCTTCGAAACTGCCGTTTTTAACATAATCATTGTCTTTAGCTACTTTCCACTCACCTGTTTTGGCATTAATATTCCATGAGTTAAGTGAATTAAAATAAGGCGTTTTTCCATCAAAAGACATCGGGCACCATTGGTTATAACCTAAACCGTTGCCAGCAAAATCTGCCCATCGGTCTCCACAATATACAATTGTTTCCTGCTTGCTTCCTTTTACAGAAAAGAAAAAACCAGTTTGTGATACGTGTGCGAAATCATCTGAAGATCCTTTTGTAACCAACATTTCATTTGCTGGCAGATAAGGCCCTCTGATATCATCGGCTACTAAATAATATGCAAACGAAGCATCCCAGCCATATATATTGGATGCAAACATGTAGTACTTATTTTGGTACTTGAACATGCAATTTCCTTCTCGGCTTTCTCCCTTAAAAATCTGGGTACAGTCCAGAAGATTTACTTTTCCTTCTTTAAGTCCAATTTCAGAAACATAAATTTTGTTTCTTCCTTTACCGTAAGAATAAACTAAATAGGATTTTCCAGTGTCTTCATCCGTAAATACAGTTTGATCGCCAGTGTTGCTGGTTCCGATCATTTTCTCCATATTTATTTTTTGATGCCAGGAAAATTGCCCTGTTGGGGAATCTGAAAGCATAATCAATACTTCACTCCCATGCTGAACAAACATTGCATATTTACTCAGTTCTTTCATATAAGCAACTCCTAAACGGCCTACCCATGTTTTACCTGACTTATTCACATCTTCTTTAGTTACAACATCTCCTTCAAAAGTCCAATTCACTAAATCAACCGAACTGTAACAGGTAACCGATTTAAAAGTAGCATTCGGTAAAGTAATATGTGGCGCATTTCTATAAATATTCGCTTCTTCATACTGAACACCGTACCAGTAATATTTTTGAACACCAGTCTTAGGATCTTCAAATTTAAAAATACCACCACCCTGACTATTTAATGGCTGTCCGTCTTTTGTATTCCAAAAAACATCATTTTTGATATTAGCACTCTGTGCATTAACCTTGCTGATATTAGTTGTACCAAAAATAAAAACCAACATCCAAAATGATGTTATAGCAGTATGTGATTTTTTAACTTTCATGATCCTTTTTTAATTAAAAACTTAGTAAACAATAAACAAGTTATATTAATCTAAATTTCTTGTTACTTAAATGTTCATTAGCTTATGTATAAAGAGTAAGATTTTTAATCAATTAATCAAAGTTTAATGATCCAAATCAACAATAGAAAAATCCATTGTAAAATTAAAATTGCTAAAATCCATTTCCTACTCGGTTCGGTATTATCATGTAATGCAGCTATAGTTTTCGATTTTATAACATCTTTAAAATCAATATCATTCTGACTTAAATCGACATCGTCCAATTTTATTTTTTTTAATCCAAATGACAATACTCTTTTTAACCATTTATTATCAGTTTCTGACTTTACCTGGTCTAAAAGTTTAATTTTGGCCAATCCCAAATCGGCTCCTGTTTTTATCACATCAGGTTGATTGTTTTTGAATTTTGTTAACACTTTATCTAATAATGGAGTAATCGTGCTCTCTGACTTGTCTTTTATCAAACGATATATTATCTTACTTATAATGTACTTGTTTCCAAGTATTATATATAAAATTGGTGCTAAAAAGATCAAGACAAGCAAGATTGTTCCAACAGGTTTACTTGTAAAAAACACTAACAGTATTAGTGCTCCGGAATTAGTGTGTGCTGCATGACCAACATTTGCTGACAATAAAAAAGCCCCTATCGTGCAGCAAATTAGAGTATTAACAGCCCCTAATAAATTAATTTTTATGAAGCTGAACACGGCTATAGATGATATTTTTGTAAAGTATTTTACTTTTTCTTTCATGAATTTATATTATTTGTTTTCCTATTCTATTGGTATTGGTGACTTTTTTCTTCATATTCAATTTTAAGAGATTCTTAAAATTCTCGTTAAGTATAAGTTATATTAAATATTGTAACAACCGTTTTTACGAATCATTCCTCCTGCTTATATTTCTTCTAAAATAATTTAAATATTGCCTGAGTCATTTTTCTCGCTGATATAAAACCGGTTACTGGAATATCTGATTTTTTAGTCAGGTATTGATTAAAATCCTATTTAAAGCATTAAAAAATATTTATTTATTGAATTAAAATTTAAAATATTCCTGTCCTTTATCATGTACAATGCGTATGTATTCTATTTCGCCTTCGGTCTGACGATACATAATATTATAAAAATTAGCTTTTGATCGTTCTTCATCATTATCAAAACCATTAAAAGTGGTAAAATAACCATTTGATAAAGTAGCTACAGAACCATCTTCATGTTTGTTATTCATATCAGCATCATAATATTTGATGACAGGCAAATCTGCTGCTGATCTTTTTTTATTAATATCTGATACTCTCATGCCTTCTTTTACTTCTGCACCCTCTATGTTTAACGATTTGGTATAAATTTTAAAAGGATAAATGAAATTTTGCGGAGCATCTGAGCCTGTGGTAACTCTTCTTTCCATATCTGCGTAATCTTCATTCGAATTAAACCATCCTGTTTTTTTATCTTTTTCTTTTATAAATGCTACGGATACTCTTCCTTTGGCTTGTTCAAGTTTTCCCATCTGTCCCAAAGGGCTTTCGAGATTCATAAAGAAGATTTGAAGTTCATCGATATTTTCATTTTTTTCTGATTCAGAAACATAAATCCCTAAATTATCCCAGACATATATCCTCTTATATGGTCTTCTGCTGTATTTACCAAAAAACTTCACCCATTCGCCCACTGGTTTACCAAAAGGCAGTTCTTTGTTTTTATAAGTAATACTGTGTTCACTAAGGTAAAAATCGGCTTGTGGCATCTTTTCTTTTTTTGAAGTTTGGCATTGAACAATAATACTGCTCAGTATTAAGATTGCTATATGTTTCATTTAAAATAATTTAAAATTTCCTGGACTTTTTTGTTGCTTATCGTTCTTTGGGTTACCTGTTCAGCATGTTCATAAACTGTAGCACTTTGGAGCCTCAATATTATATCTTTATTTTCATTAATCCATTTATCAACTGGTTGATTAGCCCAATCCGTGATTTGATATACAGGATGGAGTGTGTATTTGTTTATCACATATTTGGCAAGCTGATCTCCTGTTGGGTCGCTGCCGGTCTTCCAAATATCCAAAATTCTTGTGGCTACATCCTGTACCGCTATTTTGGCAAGTTCAGAGGCCAGAGGATTAAGAGGATGATTAACAGCATCTTTGGCAACTTGGGTATGAGTTGGGTCAGTACCATAATTTTTATTACTGTTTTCTGTTTGCTCTACTTTTATATCATCATCTGCAGAGCCTAACAGTAAGTTGTATGCTATGTTATTAAATGTAGCTAATGAGTCTCCCATATAACTCAGTCCTCTGTCTATTATTCTTCCTAACCAGCCGGTATATTCTACTGCCGCTGCTTTGGTATCAATGAGCTCTTGCTTTACGAATTGAATATTTTTTGACAGTTATTGAGGTAATACCGTGAGTTAATATAATTGTTGCTATCCCCATTTGATTACAAAACTTTATGATATACAAGAGAATCCTTTTTGTATAACAATTTTTCTATTAAAGCCCCTTTATCATTATGTAGTTTCAATGTATCGATAAAGTAGCCTCCTTTAGTTTGTATTTCAAAATATACTGTGCCATTGTTGTGAAATTCTTTCCATAAACCAGTTCCCATTTTAAAAGTTGTTTCATATATTATCTTTCCATTACCATCATATTGTTTAAAAACACTATCTCGCAATCCTTTTTTGAAATATTCTTCACGCCAAATATTTGTCTGTTGAATAACATTCCCATTTTCATCAAAACCTGCATCACCACTAATCCACTTGCCTTCTTTATAGCCGTCAATAATCTTTCCCACTCTATGTTCACCTCCGTCTGTAAAGACATCCTCATTTAAAATATTTCCATAACAAACGTCTTCATTTGGAAAATCTTCAAACCTGTAATTATCAGCATTATTATAATTATTTGTAAACTCTCTCTTTTTTTCTTCTAATAGAACAGGATGCTTTTCACATGCTATATTTTTATTACATGATAATTTATGAATAATATTACAGGAAATAAGAAATACGAATAAGAAAAGGAAGATGATGTTTTTTAAATGCTTCATTTTTTTTTGGCTTTTGGTTTAGGAATTGAAATATCAATATAATTTTCATAATCGGGTCTTATTATTCTAATTTTATTTTAAAGTTTTTGTAATTGATTTTTTGAAAAATAGTCGCTTTCATATTCCGGTTTTGTTTTGTAACGAGACCTTCTTTATATCCATGGAGAACTTTTCCTTTTCTAAGTGAATTTTTGTATTTTAGATTTCCCAAAGTTGTATCTTCATATGGAAAGTCTTCATAAATTTTATCATCTACAGAATTGTCATAATATTCAATAAGTTCATTTTCTATTGGCGGCATTTGTAATTTAGGATGTTTTAAACAAGCATGTTATTTACTACAAAGCCATTTAGGATGTTTTGGAAAATTAACAGTGGTGCAGCAAATACATATTGTAAAAACTACAATAAAAGGTATCAAAATCTTTTTCATTTATATTTGCACGTCTTAATATTTTTATAATATCATTATTTTTATTATAATTTAAAATCTTACTATTCATCTTTATTATAAAACTTATGATACACAAGAGAATCCTTTTTGTATAATAATTTTTCAATTAAAGCTCCCTTAGCATTATAGAGTTTCAAAGTATCTACAAAATACCCATCTTTAGTTCCTATCTCATAATATAGTTTACCATTTTCATGAAAGTCTTTTTCTAATCCTGTACCATTTTTAAAATAAGTTGAATAGATTATCTTACCATTTCTATCATAAATTTTATAAATACTATCTCGCAAACCATCTTTAAAATACTCTTCTCTGCACATATAACGTATTGCTTTATCTGTACCTAAACCTGAGGGAATAAAAAAAGTTGTTGCTAACCATTTTCCATTTTGTTTTCCCTTATTAAAATACCCGTTTCTAGAAATACTATTTTTACACTGGATAGTGATATTCTCATTTTCACACACGGAGAGATCTATTTTATACCAATTATCAAAAATATTTTTCTCCTCTTCAGGAAAAGGAGCTATATGTGTGCATGGATTTCCTTCGCCAGATATTCCATTCTTAACCGATTTACAGCATAGAACAGTTATTATACAGGTAAAAACAAAAAAAATATTAATTATTTTCATAGTCATTTCTCATTATTTCAATTTGATGATGCAAAAATTTAAAACATTGATTTTCCATATTACCATTATTATAAATTGGTGATGTATAATCCATTGTATTTTTGGTGCTTTTTTCTTTAAAATATATATAATTTGAAATTAACTGTAAATATTCTATTTCTAAACTATATTTCAGTCTTTCTTCATATAATTTTAAACAGTCCTCTTGAATTAAATTAAACTTTTCTTTAAAATTAAAGATTTTTTCATTTGTAATATTCTGCAATTTAATTTTAGCATCTAAATTATTTTGTTTAAAATCAGTATTTCTCTTTTTTTCTATTTTGCAATTTTCTATATACTTGTCTTTAGAAACAACTGTATAACCCCAAGAATATGAAGAATAGGAAGTTTTATCACTAATTCTTCTATTAAACTCTAATATTCTTGCATCAAAATACAAATTTGAGTTATCAATACATTTTATTAATGTGCTTTTTCTTATTTGATATTCAGTAAATGGGGTAGCTGAATACGATCTTTCTGATAGTGGTTTTAATTTTTTTGATACTTTATTTATATTTTTTTGGTATTCATTTTTAATTCTTTCAATACATGGATCAATATTATCTTTTTTATACTTTTCGATGTAATCTTTTCTATTTAAAAATTCTCTCTTATTATTCTCTCTTATAAATGTATGGGTTAATCCAAGCATATGAGCAATTTCATGAGCATAAGTTCCTCCATCATCATTTGATGAATAAACAAATAGGGCATTATGATCAAGTGGAAAAGTTCTACTAAATGCTCCTACATCATCCTTTTCACATTCATAATCAGCTAAAATAATTAATGCTTTATTATAGCTTTTTGATTTGTTCTTAAGTTTATCCTTATACAAATTAATAGCAGTAAAATCAATTTCTCCTTCGTTTTGAATAACGTCCTTTACTTCACTTATTTCTTTTTCAGTTTTTATTGGCTTTCCATCTGGAGTATATGATATAATTGTGTGCTTTTTGTTCTTAACATGATTTTCTTTAAACAACTGCTTTGTTTTCCAATCTTCTTTATCAAAAGCATAAAAATAATCATCTAAATCAATAGTTTCCAAGCCATCAAACATAACCTGATTTTCTATTTCTACTTCATAGCCTGCCTGATTCAAAGAGTTTTCATTTAGATATTTTGTAATGCCGTTATCTTTAAATTTTCTAAACAAATTCTTAGCTTTCTCATTTGGATTACTATCTGATGAAACTAATGCAATAACTCTAAATTTTAGTTTTAGCACTTTGTTTTCCATCATGTTTAGCCCTCCTACGGGATGCAATCCTGACAATGGATTACTATGCTTAAATTCATAGGTTTTATCTGTTGCTGCCTGCAAACATTTTACTTTGAAATCAATCTTTCCTGCCTCGGTTAATTTTTTCTTTACCGTTTTGCCTTCTTTCTCACCTCCAATTATTTCAAATTCATAAAATTCATCACCAGTTATGGCAATAACATCTTCATTTATTACTCCTTGCGAGAGAATAACCTCTGCACTCAATGTTATTTCCTGGTTTGGCTTGATTAAGACATACGGAATATCTATATGCTTGCTTATAGAATTAAATTTATAATGGTCTTGTATAGCATGTTTCGCACCTATTTCGTCAGCACTTTTTGCGATAATATCGCCTAAGTCTGCACTGGTTGCCCCTTTTTTGTAAAAGTATTCAACATCAGAAAAAGGAACATCTTGTATTTTTTCTATCTCTTTTGTTTCTGGATTTACATCTACCCAATCAAAGCCAAATTCACCTTTGTAATTATCCAATAATCTTACTTTTACATATAGATTTGTTATTTCTAAGGGTTTTGCAGTTTTCGGGCTGTCGCCGAACGTTGTTCCTTCCTTAGCTGTAAAAGTAGATTTTCCACCTACATTCTCAACGTATTGTCTGGTGTACAATTCATATTCTTCGTAAATTTCTGTATTCTTTCCTGATGATCTATAGATTGTCATAATTAAAACATGTTGGATTTTTCAGTTGAATTAATTTTGAACTCACCTTCTGTATGAATATCTTTATTTTTCTCAACATTCATTTCATGGCTTTCGTGATTATTTACAGCCTTTTTAGCTTGAGACTTTCTTTCGCCTATAACCATTTCAAATAATTTACCGGTAACATTTACCATATAATCAACTCCAACCGATAAGCTGTGCATCAAACCTACAGTAGTTGTTTTATCTCCTCCTGCACTTTCAGTAATATTCATTCCGGCTGTTACACTAATATTTTGGGAAGCATTCATTATAATATCAGTAGCATTCATCGTTATGACTTTCGGTGCGGTAATATTGATATTCCCGCCAATAGTATCCAGTTGAATTTCATTCCCTATTTTATCTGTAATAATAATACTCTCATCTTCTGTAAATTTTACGATATGACCACTACGCGTATGAATCGCCTTTACATTATTTTCGCCGTCTGCATATCCGCTAGTTTCACTGTCATTATTCATTAAATGAATACTTTTCACAATTATTTCTTAACAAAAGTCAAATATTTTTCATCACACTGAGTAAAATGTATAAACTGATTCATCTCATTGCCATAATTTTGAATTTGAATATCTTTTCCTGAAAAAATTCCACCTATCAAACCTAACATGATAGAAATGCATTTTTCATTATCTGTGATTTTTGCTTTTCCTTTTACAATTGTTTTATTATTATCGGAAATTATATAAAAATATTCGCTTTGTTTTTTATTTATTATTATTTGAAACCTTGAATTTTCACAAGATTCTAAAGTATAAGTGCCCGTTAATGAATCACAAATAAGTTTATTATTAATGTGATTTTCTGAATGATGGAAATTATTGGAAAAATTTTGTGGGTTTTTATTTTTCTGAGAAAATAAAAAGATATCACTAAAAAAGATAATTATATAAATAATTTTATGTTTAATCGTCATGTGCTTCTATTTTTGATTTATTATTTTTTCCCCATTTTTTATTTTTAATTTCGCTTGTTTCATATTTATAAACACCTATTTCTTTATCTTTTAAGTTTAAATTGATGCAATTATCTTTTGTATTCATTAATTCTAGTATAGTTTTTAAATTAGATTTCCTATGATTAAACCCATTAAGCCCCCCATTTACCCCTACAGATACACATATTAAATCATCATTATCAGCATATTTATTCAAATCTCCCCAAGTAGATTGCTTTCTCCAATACCATGAGGCAGAATCACAAACTAGATTTAAATCACTAGCAACTGACTCGGGTGTATCAATTAAATCTATTTTACCAATATAATTAAAATAAGCTTCATAAGTATCTTTCCAAGTTAATTGTATAAGCCCTTTACCTTTATATTTTGGACCGTCGCCTTTAACTTTATGTCCATGTTTAATGCATTCTAAATATCTGTTATATCCTCTTTTAACATTTGCAGTGTTAAATTCTTCATATGGGTTTTTCTTATTTTTTTGATTGCTTAAAAAAAGGGTGTAATTATTGTAATTATCCAAATGAGTTGTATGATCATAATCCCAGCCATCAGCATATTCTAAAGTTGTATCAAAAGCAGTTTCTGCCTCTATTTGTGCTAAAAAATGTGCTTTTCTAATGCAGGTATTAATTTCATATTTTTTCATTGCATTATTTAATTCTATTGTAAAATCTTCATAATTCTTTTTGTCTTTCGGGAGAGGGCAGTTACCAGCTGTAAATAATGATTTTATCTTATCATTACTTTTTTTGTAAAAATCTTTTATTTGCTCAGCCGTAAAATCAATACCACAATAACATGGAACTCCCAAAACCTCCAGCCTTTCACCATCCTTGTTTATAAATTCTTTATTTTCTTCAAAAATTTTTATTTCATATGTAGGGTCAATTGTTTCCGTTTTGATGTAGAGAAAAGCATTTTTATCTGTTCGCTTATCAAATTTATCTATAAGAGCTTTTACATCTTCTTTACTTTTGGGCTGAAGCGTAATTTCTTTAGCATAAGTATTAGGAGTGACAATTATATCTTTATAAATTTCAAACTCAATTTTTGTCTTTTCCTCTTCATCAACCAAAAATTTCACAGGATTATCATAAACTGCTTCATTATTAGCAAGTTTGTTTTCATTGATTTCAACAGATAGTTTTCCTGTTGTTCCATTACAAGTTGCAACAACCCAAACTTTTTCTTTTATCTTAGCTTTTGTGATCTTTTTAAACGAGATTGAATCCCTTACTTTCTTTTTATAAGTGATTATCACTTTTTCTCCTCCTTTAGCTGTTTCAAAAGCTGTTTCGGGCACATAATTAACTAAGTCCTCCTTCTTTATTTTCTGCTCTGTGACAAATCGTGCTTTTATCTTTTTTTTATTTTCTCCTTTTTTTGCTATAATAACCTCTTCAGTATTTTCATAAACAGGGGTTAGTATTCTTTTAGCAAAATACACCGCAGTAACTTCTGAGATATTATCTTCATTCATTACAGGTGTTTGAAATCTCGGTTTTCCAAACTCTACATTTGCCATATCTCTATTTATTTCCTTTTATTTGAACTTTTTTATTGGAATTTAAAATCAAGTTTCCTTTTGTAGCTACTATTTCAATCTTTTCGGATGTTTCCAAAAAGGTTTGACTTTGAGTAAGGTAGTTATCCTTGATTCGAATATATAGATTTTTAGCTGTTTTATTAATTGCCATATAGTTTTTAACGTATTAAAATATATTTGATTTTTCAGCACTATTCACTTCCACCGTATTCTGACTGCTTTCTAAAAGCATATTTTCTTTTGTACTAAATATAGTTACATCTTCTGCATGTTGAGTAGATTCTAATGAACTTCGAATATATTTTCCTTCTATAATTTCAGTTTTATTATTAGCACTCTCTATGAAATTTCCTGTGGCATTCTGATTAATATCGTTTCCTGCGGATACTGTAATATCATTATTTGCAGAATTATCCATATTTTCACCTGCACTAACTGAAACATTTTTCCCGGCAGAAATATTAACATTCTCTCCTGCCTTTAAAGTGAAGTTCTTTGGGGCATTCATTTCAATATTTCCCTGACCGTCCATCAAATAAGTACTTCCACTAGGATCTTCGATTAAAATACTTCCTTCGGCATCATTCAAAATGATTTTTGTTCCGCTACGCGTATGAATCGCCTTTACATTATTTTGACCGTCTGCATAACCACTGGATTGGCTTCCATTATATTGTGCTCCCAAAACATAGGGACTCTGTGCATTGCCTCCTTCAAAACCTACCAAAACTTCCTCATCAATTTCTGGGATAAAATAAAACCCTTTTCCAGATCCGGAGTGTGGCTGTATCATGCGCATCCAGTCGCTTGTTGTGCTTCCGCTTGCCCAATTGTACTGCACTTTTACCCGTCCGAGTCCATCAGGGTCATTATTGTCTGTTACTTTGGCTGGCTGTGTTTCTGCTTTGGCAAATACATGTACATCTGTATAATGTGGCGCCGCAACATCGGCTGGAATGGCCTTGAAATTACAGCAATAATTTCCGTGAACCTGAGAAATATGCGATACTTCTATCACAATCAGCTCATGTTCTACGGTTTGGTTTTGTATCGTAAAAACCTGTCCAAGTCCTAACGGAAAATAGGATGTCCCGCCATAATACACACTGTTGGCATCACTGCCTGCAGTCTGCAGCTTGACCATTTCCTGTATTTCTTCGCTGTTTTGAGCATTGGCTGTATAGGCGCCAACACTCAGTTCTGCCTGTGCTACGGTTCCCTGATTATGACCTACGATTGCCGAGAAGCTGTCTTTGCTGCCTGTAGAAGTCCGGGCAGAAGCGTTGCGAATATTATTTGCTCCATTATAATCATATCCAGCCAGGGAAATTTTATGCGCAGACATATTGGCCTGTATTTTAAAGCCATGCAGCGAAGAGCCGTTGATGAGTTTTATTTCACTTTTTTTGGTCTGTCCGAACTGCATCCGCATTCCGTCAAAATAAAACCATTGTCCGTAACGTTTTGCCAATCGCTTTAAAAACTCAAAACTGGTTTCGTTATACTGCGTCATGCATTTGAATTCCTGAAGATAGGTAGACTTAATGGAACCTCTCTGGTAAAATTCTCCGGGGCCTTCGGATAAAATACTCAGTACGATATCATCCATACCGCGCTGCTGAAAAGTCCTTGATTTTTTCATATCGTCCAGAACAATACTATGGCTTATCCCTTTTACGTGGAGACCTACCGCACTTCCATGAAGATCTATTGAAGAAAGCTCCGTGATGATGCCTTTGCTCATCAATTTGATTCCGGTAAGGCTCTTGAAGGTAAAGATCACCTCGTCACCCAAATAATCCCTTATGGCTTTTGCCTGATCTGCCGGATTGATTATGGCCTTGCCTGTATATTGCCAGACAAATGAAAAATGATGGTGATCGGCCATCTTTTGGGAGAGTTCCAAATCATGATAAACAACATTTTGAGTAAAACTTCCTATTGTGATATGAACCTGGTCAGAGAAATGTGGCATAAATTAGTTTGCTTAAATTATTAGTAAGAATTTATTGTAAAAATAGAATTTAAAATTGCTTTTGCAAATATATGACAGCATAATTTATAAATTTTTTACTACAGAAATAAACCATACTCCATAAACCAATTTTCAGTTATCGTTTCAATCTATATATAATATCGAAGTACGTTCTAAACACGGATTGGTATTTTTTTAATTTAATTTATCCATTTAAATTGAGTACAAAAAAAAAAGTTGCCAGAGCAAGACCTGACAACTTTAAATAGTATCATTAATAATTTATTTACAACGATCGAATAATCCCTTCCTCCAGACCTCTTAATTCTGCCAGACCTCTTAGCCTTCCAATAGCCGAATAACCCGGATTATTTACTTTTCCTAAGTCATCCAACATTTGGTGACCATGATCAGGCCTGAACGGAATTGAAATATTACTGTTTTTTTGAATCAGTAACAACTCTTTAACCACTGCATACATATCTACATTTCCGTCTAAATGGTCTGCTTCAAAAAAGTTGCCTTCTTCGTCCCTGCGGACATTTCTCAAGTGAATAAAATGTATTTTATCTCCCAAAGCTTTCGCAATTTCAGGTAAATTATTTTTTTCTGATGCACCAAGAGACCCTGTACAAAAACAAATTCCGTTTGATTTATAAGGGGCTTTTGAAAGAATATAATCATAATCCTCCATAGAGTTTACAATACGAGGTAATCCTAAAATATCAAAAGGAGGATCATCAGGGTGAATGGCTAATTTTACTCCAACTTCATCTGCAACAGGGCAAATTTCATTTAAAAAGTAACTCAGATTTTCTCTTAAAGTCGCTCTGTCAATGTTTTTATAAGGTTTTAATTTTGCCTGCATATCTGCAACAGTCATCTTTTTTTCACCTGGAATTCCAAACATAACGACATCCGAAAGTGCCTGTAATTGCTCTTTATTTAATGAACTAAAACGTTCTTTTGCCTTAGCAGCGATATTTTCAGGAAAACTTTTTTCTGCATTTTCTCTTTTTAAAATATAGATATCAAAAATGGCCAGATCTACCCAGTTAAAATACAAAGCTTCAGAACCGTCCGGCATTTTGTAATCTAATTGAGTTCGTGTCCAGTCATTTACCGGCATGAAATTATACGTGATAATTTTGATGCCACAAGCAGCCACATTGCGAATGCTTTGTTTGTATTTTTCGATATAAAGCTGATAATCTCCGGTTTTGGTTTTAATGTCTTCGTGAACCGTAATACTTTCCACAACATCCCATGTTAGGCCATATGCTTCAACTTCAGCTTTTCTTTTATTGATTTCTTCAACAGTCCAGACTTCACCATGAGGAACATGATGTAAAGCAGTTACAATTCCAGTTGCTCCGGTTTGTTTTATATGTTGCAAACTCACTGGATCATTAGGGCCAAACCATCTCCAGGTTTGTATCATTCTGTTCATGCTCTTCTTTTTATAAATTATACCCCACTAAAAATAGTAAATCCGCCATCTATAGTCACTCTTGAACCTGTAGCAAATTTTGAGGCATCACTAAGTAACCAAACTAAGGCACCTACTAATTCTTCAGGATTTCCAAAACGTTTGTAAGGTGTATTTTGGATAATTAAATTTCCTCTTTCTGTTAAACTTCCATCAGGATTTGTCAACAACGTTCGGTTTTGTTCTGTTAAGAAAAATCCGGGAACGATAGAATTCATTCTGATTTTATCACCATATCTTTTTGCAAGTTCAACTGAAAACCATTTTGTATAAGAATCAATTGCTGACTTTGCCAGGCTGTATCCCAAAACTTTTGTTATTGCCTGTTCTGTGGCCACAGATGAAATGTTTACAATGCTTCCTACAGCTTCATTATTTTTTATCACTTCTCCAAAAATCTGAGTTGGTAAAAGCGTTCCGAATAAATTTAAATTCATCACTTTTTGCAAAGCATCCATATTCAGCTTAAAAATATCCTGATCAGACTGAATTACAGCTTCGGGCATATTTCCGCCTGCAGCATTTACTAATCCGTCAATTTTTCCATATTTTGAAAGAACCAGGTCACGGGCTTTTATCAAATCACTTTCGATAGTTACATCAGCAATCAAGGCTAATGCTTCTCCTCCATTTTTGATGATTATTTGGGCTCTCTCATTGGCAACCTTTTCATTTCTGCCTAAAACACAAACAATTCCTCCTGCGGCAGCAATACCATTTACCATAGCTTCACCCAAGATCCCTGTTGCACCTGTTACAACGATTACTTTCCCTTTTAATGTAAAATCAGTTTCCAATTTTTTATATTTTAATTTTTTTAATCCAGTAAAAATACAATTAATCCTCTTGCACCGTGTGCGCCCAACACTAAAGATTGTTCGATATCTGCTGTTTTTGAAGGTCCTGCAATAAAAGTTGCAAAACCGTACTCCAGATTTCCAATTCTTTCGTAAGCTTGGTGCATCGTTGCTAATATGTCACTTTTTTTCACAATGATTGCCAAATATTGAGCAATAAAAGGAGCAACACGCTGTCCTAAAATATCATCTGTAACCCAAAGTGCGCTATTTTCGGCAACACCAAAATGGGCTTTTACAATGGCTAATTCAACATTTTGAAGTGTGTGCGGATTATCGTTTTTCCAATCTAATGCTGCAACTTCAGAAAGTTCCGGGATAGTAGTAATGATTCTTCTGTCAAGCGCATAATTATTTCTGATAAAATCTAAAATATCATGATAACCAGCAACTTCAACAGGTTCTCCCCCGATGTTCTTCAAAACTGTTTTATACGTTTCCAAAACATTAGAATTTTCAGAACTTAAAACATTCAAATTAGGTAAATCTGCAATTATGGATGGTTGATTTTGTTTAATTTTCTTTAATATTTCCGCTTTACTACTCATTATCCTTAGCTTTAGATTCTCTTGAATTTTTCTTATACCATTCTCTAAATGATTCTTCGGGAACTTCTGGCATTTCTCGCTGATCATACCATTTATTCATTTTGTTGTTCACCATCGAAGGAATATTTTTCATTACGAATCTTCCTGATTTACCTGCAATATTAAAAATCGTAGGATTTGACAAAACAGTTGCCATTGTTTTCATAGCTACAGTTTTTGCAGCTGGTGTATGACCTTCCTTAACCAATACCTGACGCCATTTATATAACTGATCATGAATATCTATTTTCACCGGGCAAACGTTGGTACAAGAACCACAAAGTGTGCTGGCAAAAGGCAAATCGGCATTTTTGCTCATGTCTAAATTAGGCGCTAAAATTGAACCAATTGGACCTGCAACTGCATTGTGGTAACTGTGTCCTCCGCTTCGTCTGTAAACCGGGCAAGTGTTCATACAAGCGCCACAACGGATACATTTCAACGAATTTCTAAAATCTTCTCTTCCTAATTGTGTGCTTCTGCCATTATCCACAATAACAATGTGCATCTCCTGACCTTCTCTTGGTTTTTTAAAATGACTTGAGAATGTAGTAATTGGCTGTCCCGTAGCACTTCTTGCCAATAATCTAAGAAAAACACCTAAATGTTTTCGCTGCGGAATCAGTTTTTCGAATCCCATACAGGCAATATGAACATCAGCTAAATGTGCGCCCATATCTGCGTTTCCTTCATTTGTGCAGACTACAAATTCACCTGTTTCTGCTATGGCAAAATTTACTCCTGTCAAAGCAACTTTACGTGTTAAGAAAGTATCTCTTAAAGTCTGACGAGCTGATTCGGTTAAATATTGAGGATTAAAATTTCCTTTTTCGGTACCTAAATGCTCATGAAAAGTTTCACTTACATCTTCTTTTTTAAGGTGAATAGCAGGTAAAACGATATGACTTGGCGGTTCTTTTCGAAGCTGAACAATAAATTCTCCCAAATCAGAATCGATAACTTCAATTCCTTTTTCGGCTAAATAATCATTCAGATGACATTCTTCTGTAAGCATGGATTTGGATTTCACCATTTGCTTAACATTATTTTTTGTCATTATAGAATGTACAATTTCGTTGTGTTCTTTGGCATCAGCTGCCCAATGAACGATTATTCCGTTTTTTTGAGCGTTTGCTTCAAATTCAACTAAATAATCATGAATATTTGAGAGTACATTATTTTTAATTTGTGAAGCGGTTTCCCTGAGTAATTCCCAATCCGGAATTTGATGCGCAGACCTGTCACGCTTTTCACGAACAAACCAAAGTGTTTCGTCATGCCAGTTTACCCGTTCTACATCTTTATTAAAACGTGTTGAAGCTTCGCTATGTGGTATTGTTTTTTTTGAAGACATTTTTTTGTTTTTTTGAAATGATTAAAAATTTGTACATTTTTAATTTTTCTAAGAATTCAATATTTCAGCAATATGAATAGTTTTTATATTGCTTTTTTGTCTTTTCAGAATTCCTTCCAAATGCATTAGACAAGACATGTCACCACCCGTTATATATTCAACATCGTGTTTTTCATGATCTCTGATTCGGTCCTGACCCATTTTTACAGATACAGCTTCTTCAGTTACACAGAAAGTACCTCCAAAACCACAGCATTCGTCTTTTCTGGTTAATGCAACCAAATCAAGACCTTTAATATTGCTTAGTAATTGTTCAGGTTTTGAAAAGAAAGGAGCGTTTAATTCGGTCATCTGCGAAAGCTTAAGTCCGCGTTGACCGTGGCAGCTTACGTGCATTCCGACTTTATGCGGAAAATTTCCTTCGATGTGATCTACTTTTAGAACATCGGTAATAAATTCTGTCAGTTCAAAAACTTTTTTGCGCATTGCTGCAGCCAAATCTTCCTGTTTATCATCATGTAAATGGTCTTTTACATGCAAAACACAACTTCCTGACGGACAAACGATATAATCAAATTCTGAAAAATTGGCAATAAAGTTTGCATCACAGCCTTTCGTTAAATGTTCATAACCGCTATTGGCCATAGGCTGCCCGCAACAAGTCTGTTTCATAGGAAAATGAACATCGCACCCTAGTTTTATTAATAACTCATAGGTTGCAATTCCTACTTTTGGGTAAAATTGGTCAACATAGCAGGGTATAAAAAGTCCAACTTTCATATTAAGGATAATTATTTATTTTTTAGAAACATAAAATCTGTGTGCTATATATTTTTCACGCAGATTTTAAAAAGATTTAAGCTGATTTTATTTTTTTAATCTGTGACTTAAAAACTTATGCTTTTACGAGGCTAAATTAATTTTATTCTTCTATTCAATCTTTTTTTATGAAGATTTTATTCTCTTTTTTTTCAATTCCGACGAAAGAGGAATCTCCGCAAGTAACTCCATTCAGAGAATCTCCAATCTTTGTCGAACTTCTTATGGAGATTGCTTCGCCAGTTCGCTATAGCTCGTGTCCTCGTGCTCGGATTGACAAACTACACTCAAAAATGAAACAAAAATCATATAAATCTCTTAATCTGTGTCCATATATTTTACCCAGATGTAACAGATTTTTAATTTTTAATTCTCAATTTTTAATTCTAAATCAGTGCTTATAAAATTTCAAATCAATCAAATCATTCTGTATCGGTTTAGGATTCCAGTTTTGATGAATAGCAAGCGCTGCACCTAAAGCACTAGCCTGCGCCATCGAAGCGGCGTAAACTTCTACATCTGGAAAAGCCTCTGCCAGTAAATTCATAAAAATGGAGTTTTTGCTAAAACCACCATCTACAAAAATTTTCTTTACGGGACTATTATGAATGACTAAATTAGTTGAAAAAACCTGTTGTTCAACAAGATCCATCATCAATTGGTGATACCCGATTTCATACGTTTTAAAAGTGTTCAGATCTCTTTTTTGAAATGGACATTCCTTAAGAATATCAAAATCGTATTTTTTTGGATAAACTATAGAAAAATTTATAGCTCTTAAAGTGGATACTATCTTTTTATCAAAATAAACATTCTTAAAAGTATCAAACGGCACATTAAAATGCTCTGCCAGTCTTTTGGCTTGTATTTCATGTTCGTTACCTGAAAACAAACGAGCCGCCTTTACAGGTTTTTCGGTGTATTGCATGTAACATAAACAATCTTTTTCAAGTTCCTCAAACGTTAATGGCTTATTATTAAAAGGATTCAGTGAAATACTCCATGTTCCTGTTGACAATAAAACGAAAGGCTCTGTAAAATTTATTGTATAAGGAATAATTGCCGATGAACTATCATGCAACCCAATCCCTACAGCTAAATCATTTTCTTTTTTAATAACATCTCTTCCGGGATGAATTGGCGGAAGTTTATCCTTTATGCCTTCATTTTTCAACCATTTGTGATACTTCATCTTTTTAAAATTCCAAAGATTCGTATGGCATCCAATACTTGTAATGTCGGTATACGCTTCACCAGTCAAAAGAAAACTTAAATATTGCGGTAAATGCAGGCAATGTTTTACTTTCTCAAATAACTCAGGATTCTCTTCTTTTAAACGGTAAATCTGCATTCCTGAATTCAGGCTTCCTAAAACAGGAGAAGCTGTTTTTACTGCAAAAACTTCTTCTCCTTTATATTTTTTATAAAAATCTTTTTTTAATGCTTCCGGATACTCTTTTAAATAATTGTATAAAGGCGTCAAAGCGTTGCCTTCATCATCTACATAAACAAAACTAGCTCCGTAAGTACTGAAATTAATAGCTTTCATAACATAGTTGTTCAGGTCTTTTATTTCTGATAACCGATCAAGGATCCAGTTTTTAAGTACTTCAATATTTTCACATGGAAAACCATCTTCATCAACTGTTTCGTCAAGATTTACTGATTTTTCCCAAACAATTTTATAATTTTCATCAAATAAAAATACCTTCTTGTTTGTTTTGCCAATATCAAAAATTGCAACTACATTCATTTTAGTTAATTATAAATTAAGAATTAAAAATTAAAAATTATGATTTTACTCCGAAGAGTTCAATGCTATAAGCTAAGACTTTTTTGTTTTTATATCAAACAATCAATATAAGCTACAAATAGTTTACTAACTTATAACTTCATAACTATAATCCCGTTGCTACGGTTTTTAATCCTCTTTCTGAAATCAAATTATTTCTCACAGCAAGGCTACGGTATAATTCTACCGGATTTAATGCTGCTCCTGAACGCAAACGGGCTTCTGCAACCAACGCACGAACATCTGTACGGAAGGCATTTTGTAGAATTTCCTGAGCTTTTACGACATCATTCTCTTCCTGTGCAATTTCTAATGCTTTTCTGTCTACTGAAAGTGCCTGAGCATACGCAATCATAATCGCCTCAACAGATTGCAATAAGTCTTCTAAAGGATCTTTTACGTTGTGTGAAGCATCAATCATCCATCCTAAATCTTTGGCATGATTCATTCCGCGTGCATCCATTCCTTCAACCAATTCATTGAAAATCAAAAATAACTGATACGGTTTTAAAGCTCCTGCAGTTAAATCGTCATCTCCGTATTTTGAATCATTAAAGTGGAAACCACCTAATTTATTATCCATCAATAAAATCGAAACGATTTGTTCAATATTTGCGTTTGGTAAATGGTGTCCTAAATCAACAAGTGTTTTAGCTTTATCTCCTAATTTCTGAACGTAGGAATAAGATTGTCCCCAATCTGCAACCGTTGTAGAATAGAAATTTGGCTCAGCACATTTATATTCTAAAAATAACTTCCAGTTAGAAGGCAGTGCATCATAGATTTCTTCTAAACTTTCTAATGTATTTTGGTATGCTTTTCGGAAGTTTAATTGTCCCGGAAAGTTAGAACCATCTGCCAACCAAACAGTAAGAGAGTCAGATCCTAATTCGATACCATGCTTAATAACATCAATATTATGAGCAATCGCCTGTTTGCGAACTGCTTTATTTACATTTTGCAATGAACCATATTTATAAGTCTGCTCTGCATTTGCCTGATCCTTAAAAGTATTTGAATTCATGGCATCGAACTTTAATCCGTGTTGTCCGGCTAGCGTTTTAATCGCATTATAATCTGTTGGGATATCCCACGGAATATGCAAAGAAATGGCTCCTGAAGCATTGTTTAATTTATGCAGTAATCCAACATCTTCAATTTTTTCTTCTAATGAACGAGGTTCTCCACCACCCGGAAAACGTCCAAATCTTGTTCCTCCTGTTCCTAATGCCCAAGATGGGATAGCAATTTGAAAATCGATTAATTTCTGGATGATCGATTCCGCTTCAGCAATTTCTGAAGCTGTAAAAACTAATTTATTCTGATGTTTTTTTAATAAATCATCATTATGGGATGCTATCGTGTTTGATTGAATTAACATACTAATTTATTTTTTAAATAGGGTTTACAATATAAGGCTATTTCTATAACCAAACCCTTGTTATACGTTACTTTTTTGTATTCTTTTTGATGTGTTTAGGAAATTTATTTATAAAATACGATTGTCATAAAAAATCTAACGTCCGACAGAATCGAACGTTAGAAAACAAAAACCACTTTGTTAAATAAACTTAAAAAAAACTAAACAACTTATCTGTAAAAGCCCATTGTTACTCCACCGTCAACATTCAAGGCGTTTCCTGTCGATTTATTCAACAAGCCTCCTACGAATGCAAAACAAGCGTTTGCAATATCATCAGGCAATATAATTTCATTTAATAAGGTACGTTTTGCATAATATGCAGGCAATTCTTCAACGGTAATTCCGTATGCTTTTGCACGACCTTCAGCCCATCCGCCAGACCAGATATTAGAATCTGATATTACAGCATCAGGATTAACAGTATTTACACGAATCTTATCAGCCCCTAATTCTGCAGCCATCAAACGTGTTAAATGCGCCTGTGCCGCTTTTGCAGAACCGTATCCAGGATTGTTTGGACCGGCTACAACCGCATTTTTAGAAACAATGTTTACGATATCTCCACCAAAACCTTGTTTGCGCATTACTTCAATTCCGGCTTTAGAAACAATAAATTGTCCTTTTACCAAAATATCATATAATCTGTCCCATTCTTCAAGAGTATGTTCAGCAATCGATTTTGAAATACTGATGCCAGCATTGTTGATGATAATATCAGCACCACCAAATGCTAAACAAGCAGCATCTAATGCTTTTTCAGTACTTACTTCATCAGTAACATTTAATAAAGTACTGGAAACAGCATCTTTACCAAATGACTTGATAAATTCTGCTTTTGCACCTTCTAAACGCTCTTCATTAATATCATTGATTACTACACAAGCTCCTTCTTCAGCAAATCTTTTAGCAATAGCTTTACCAATTCCACCGGCAGAACCAGTAATAAGGGCAACTCTTCCTGAAAGTGCTTTTGGTTTTGGCATACGCTGCAATTTTGCTTCTTCTAATAACCAGTATTCGATATCAAAAGCTTCCTGATGTGGCAATGAAGTATATTCAGAAACAGCTTCTGCCCCTTTCATTACATTTACTGCATTCACATAATATTCTGATGCCAAACGTGCCATTGTTTTATCTTTGGCAAACGTGAACATACCTACTCCAGGATATAAAATTACTACCGGATTTGGGTCACGCATTGCCGGCGAATTAGACTTTTTACAAGCATTGTAATAGTCTTTATACATCGCTCTGTACGCCTCAAAAGCAGGAGTTAATTTTGCTTTGATAGCAGCTACATCAGATAAATCTTCGTTTGGATCTAATTCCAAAACCAAAGGACTGATCTTCGTACGTAAAAAGTGATCCGGACAAGAAGTCCCTAACGGTGCTAATTTTGATAAATCATTTGAATTGATGAATTCCAAAACTCTTGCATCATCAGTATAATGTCCAATCATTTGACGCTCTGAAGAACAGAAACCTCTTAAAATTGGAGCTACTTTAGCCGCTTTCAATTTACGATCCGCTTCCGGAAGGCTGTCTATTTTTTTACCTCCAAAAACAGGGCGGTTTTTTCCGTAGTTGCTTTCTAAATATTCAGCACATTTTTCAATTACTTCCAATGTGTTGATATAACTTTCATAAGCGGTATCTCCCCAGGTAAATAAACCATGAGATCCTAACATGATACCGCGCAATTTTTTACCTTTTTTCTCCGCTTCTTCCAAACAGCTTCTTAACTGAAGCCCTAAGTCGAAACCTGGACGCTGCCATCCCACCCAACCGATTTCTCCGTCGAATAATTCTTCTGTAATTTTTGCACCGTCTTTTGCAGCTGCAATAGCAATAGCCGCATCAGGATGAAGGTGATCAATATGTTTAAACGGTAAAAAACCGTGTAATGGCGTATCAATAGAAGGCGCTTTTGAAGCCAGATCAAAAATACAGTGGTTAAACAATTCAACCATTTCATCTTCAAACTCAATACCTCTGTATACATTCTCAAGATTGCGTAATCTGTCTAAATAAAGCGCTGCACAACCTGATTTTGTCAATGTTCCAATGTCTCCACCAGAACCTTTAATCCACATTACTTCAGAGCTTGCGCCTGTCAATGGGTCTTTATCTGTGATCTTTACAGAAGTATTTCCACCTCCATAATTGGTAAGTCTTAAATCAGCTCCCAATAAATTAGAGCGATAGATAAAAAGAGCAACTTCGTCTCCTGCCATTGCTGCAGCTTTAGCGTCATCCCAAAGATAGCTTACATGCTGAAAAGTCATATTATTTGTGTTTATATTTGACATTTATGAATATATTATGTTTTGGTTATTTATTTATAAAGAGTTACCAATTCCGACTAAAACTATAGACAGGAACATCAGTGCAATTCCAAACAGAAAAGTATTAAAGGTCTTTTTAGTAACACCTTTCCATTCTTTCAGGTAAAAGCCCCAAAAGTTTGCAGTAAGGATAATGGTAGACATGTGCAGAATCCATGAACTGGCTCCGTTCCCTAATTTGCTTTCCCCCATTCCGTAAAAGAAAAACTGAAGAAACCACATAGTACCAGCGATGGCAGAAAAAAGTACGTTTTTTGAAATTGGTGTTTTGGTATCTGTATAATTACCAAAAGTTTTATTTTTGAAGTTCAGATAGATACACCATATAAAGTTGGTTGTTAATCCTCCCCAAAGTATAATAATATAGCTTACATTATTCTGAAACAAGAATTCGCCCTGATTGGGGTGCAACGCTTTCCAGCTCTCATTAGCAACATCAGCCATTGGTTTTGCAGCTTCAATTCCGAAATTGAAAAAAGAACTCAAAATACCTGATATAATCGCAATAATTAAACCTTTTACCAAACTAAATTCTTTGTCTTTGTCTTCGTGGCCTGTTGCAAAATCTTTTTCTTTTAGTATCCCTGCTTTACCCAAAATGGCAATCCCAATAATACATACAAGTACACCAAATAAAACCATTTGGCCTCCTGAGTTCGAAAACATATCACTAATAGACTCTTTTCCTTCTACTGCATTAAAATTGTAATAGATTGGTGGAATCAAGGCACCAAAAGCAGAACAGAATCCTAAGGTGATTGAATTACCTAATGACATTCCCAAATAACGAACTCCTAATCCGTAAGTTAATCCTCCAATTCCCCAAATCAGTCCCATTACATATGCTAACGCTTTAACTGATGGAGCGGCAGCAGCAATTATTTCAGTAAAATTTGGAATCGTTAAATAAGCAGCAATTGGCGGTACAATTAACCAGGAGAAAAAACCTCCAACTAGCCAATAACTTTCCCAGGCCCAATCTTTAACTTTTTTGAAAGGCATGTAAAAACTGCCTGAAGAAAATCCTCCGATGGAGTGAAAAATAATTCCGAGTAATGATTCCATTTAATCTTTGATATTTTGGTTAAGTCGATAGTTAAATCTGGTTCGGTAAAATAAGAGAATGTAAAAAAGAAAACTATCCTGTACTATCCTTGTATAATTTTTACTAATATGTTAAAACCGAAGATTAATATAAAGAAGAACTGGTAAGTTGTAGAAATATAAATTTAAAATTCCTATTTTAGCAATAGATTTCGCAATTAAGACATCTACATTTAATCTTAAACAAACAAATTAGCAAAAATATAAAGTAACCCTTATTTAAAGAGCTTCTTTTGTAAGAAAGTTATTAAACATCCTTATTTAGCGGGGGTTTATTTAAACCTTTTGAAAATTCTAAATTCTAAATTCTATCCGATAAACTTAGGTATAATTATAAGCCAAAAAAAATGATTAAACTAATTAAAATTGATGAAGATTCAAGAGTACCCAAATACAAGCAGATTGTAGATTCTATTCTGCAAAATATTGCTAATGGTAACTTGAAAATTAATCAAAAAATCCCATCAATAAACAATTTTAGCGAAGAGTTTTATATGTCAAGGGATACTGTTGAAAAAGCTTATAATATTTTAAAGGAACGAAAAATTATTTCTTCAATACGAGGAAAAGGATATTATATTACCAGAACAAAATTAGAATCTAAAGTCAATATTCTGTTTTTATTCAATAAGCTGAGTGCCTACAAAATGAAAACATACAGCTCTTTTATTAACACATTGGGAGCAAATGCGCATGTTGACTTACATATATACCATTGCGATGAAACCTTATTTTTAAATCTCCTTGATAAGTTTGAAGGTGCATACGACTATTATGTTATTACGACACATTTTAAAACAGACGAATTAAAGCACTTGAGTTTCACAGACGAAGTAGCAAAAGCGATCCAGAAAATACCGCAGGACAAATTGGTAATCATGGATAATATAAAATTAGGACTCAGCAATGAGGTCATCAAAATTTATCAGGATTTCGAAAATGATATTTATAATGCCCTAAAGGAAGGACTTGCCAAAATAAACAAATACAAAAGGCTGATTTTGGTATACCCGGAAAAAGCGGTTTATCCTTATCCCAGAAGAATTTTGCATGGATTTAGAAAGTTTTGTGTAGAACATGAGATCAATTTTGAGATTCTGAATGAAGTTTATGATGATATGATCCTTAAAAAAGGAGATTTATTTATCACAATAGAAGAATCTGATCTGGTTAATCTGGTAAAACAAATCAGGGATGAGGAATATGTTTTAGGTCAGGATATTGGCGTAATCTCCTATAATGATACTCCTTTAAAAGAGTTATTAGGAATAACAGTTATGTCTACTAACTTTAACACAATGGGAGAAATTGCCGCACGAATGATTTTAAACAAAGAAAAAGGCGAAGTAAAAGTGCCGTTTAATTTTATTGACAGAAATTCTATTTAAAAATAAGGTCCTTAGGTTCAGAGAGACAAAGGTTCAAAGTTTTTTTCTTTAGAAAATAAATCAGCTTAAATTTTTTTAAATCTGCGTGAAACCTTTAATCTAATACCCAAGTTATCTCCTTAGCTGGAGATTAATAAATGAATACAACAAAAGGCTATAGCTAAATGAAACTTTTCGGCTAAAGCCTTTTTATCCTTCTACTCAGTTTACCTCCAGCTAAAGCAGGAGGCTATTCAAAGCGCATTTTTTTACTTCTTCAACCAAGGAACCAAAACAATATTCGTTTTTCGAGCCTTCTCCATTCTGCTTCCAAAATTTACCTCCAGCTAAAGCAGGATGCAATTCAAATCGTTTTTTTACTTCTTCAAAGGAACCAAACTATATTTTGTTTGAAGCCTTCTCCATTCCGCTTCCAAAGTTTACCTCCAGCTAAAGCAGGAGGCAATTCAAATCGCTTTTCTTTACTTCTTCAAGGGAACCAAAGCAATATTAGGTTTTGGAGCCGGATCCATTCCACTTCCAAAGTAAAAACCAGTATGAGGTGGCTGATTGTAACCAACATTTTGCCATGCAATACTCAAGCGATATTGAGGATCGTGCATTAAAGTATATTGTCTTATTTCGGTTGGAATTGTAGTCGAGTAAATTCTTAGTTCTTTATTGTCTTCAGATCTTAAAATCAATTCTTCTCTCCAGTCTCCCAAAAGATCAGCAGAAAGTGCCGGAGTTGATTTTGAACCATTATTAGACACAGCTCCTGTTGCGGTAAACAATCTGCCCTTGCCATATTTATCAATATAATTAGAGTTTAAAAGTTCTCTTGAAGTATCTCCATCCCAATAAATTAGGAAATTAATTGATTTTGGAGCATCTCCTATTTTATTTCCTTTGATATCATATAGATACGGAGAACCGGACCACCAGCATTGTGCTCCTTTTATGGCTGGATCTATATTATCTGCTACTCCCCGGCCAACATCTTCATTAGGAGAATCCGTAAATAGCACTTTTCCATCAGCAGCAGAAAACAGCGTTACTCCCGGACCTGTTGTTTTATTTTCAATTTCATGAATTCCAAAAGCTTCCAATCCCGGAATATCCGGATCCAGATCTGTAACATGCAATGCATCTCCGTGTCTAAAACCTGTAGTATATAAACCCTCTCCGTTATCATCAACACACATCGATCCGAAAATGATTTCGTCTTTACCGTCATTGTCGACATCAGCGACGCTAAGTCCGTGATTTCCCATCCCCGAATACGGATTCTCAGCATCTTTACTGTCAAAAACCCATCTTGAAGTCAGTTTGTTGTTTTTAAAATCCCAGGCAGCCAAAACCGTTCTTCCATAATAGCCACGACACATTACCACACTTGGGTGAATCCCGTCTAAATATGCTATGCAAGCCGTAAATCGATCGACCCTGTTGCCTTTGGTATCATTTCCTCCGCTGCCTCCATGTCCGCCCCAACCTGCAAGATCGCCTCTTTCTGCAATATAATCAACTGTTGTTATCAGCTTTCCGGTTTTTCCGTTAAAAACAGAAAGATACTCGGGACCTTTTAAAATTTTACCATAAACGGGTGATTTTGGATCTCTTTCAACCCAGTCTTTCGTAGCATCACCCACTACATTTCCCTGACTGTCCGTAGTTCCATCAGCGGTTTTACAAACCAATTCTGCAATTCCGTCGCCATCCAGATCATACACCATAAACTGCGTATAATGAGCTCCTTCACGGATGTTTTTTCCTAAATTAATCTGCCATAAAAATTTTCCGTCTAAGGTATAGGCCTGAAAAATTGGCGGATCCGTAATTCCTGTATGCGAATTATCATGTGCTTTCCCAGTCATGTGTACAATTAAATCATATTTTCCGTCGCCATCTAAATCCCCTGTAGAAAGATCATTCGGAATATACCCTTCAACCGGTTTTATAGCTATTGACAAATAATCTTTATCAGCGCCTGAACCCGGAATCGTAAAACTTCCTTTAGCTTCTGTTTCTTTTCCTTTTAAAATCGTTTTTACAAACCATGTATTTTCTTCCTTCGGACTTGCTTTGGTGTCAATAAAATTCGTGGCTCCTGTAATGGGTTCTTCATTTAATTTTACTGCTTTATTTCTACCGCTTTTTCGATATAAATTAAAGGCAAGATCATCAGAATCTGTTCCTAAAACACGCCAGCTGATAAAAAACTGACCGTTATTTTTGATGGCAATTAAACCACGGTCTAAGTTTTCCATTTGCCTTTGTGCAAAAACCGTACAGGACAAAAGGAATAAAAGGAGTAAAATTCTATATTTCATGGTTTGGTTTTTTTTGGTTATAAAGTTTCACGCAGATTTAAAAAGATTTTTTTTCTTAACTGCAAAGCTTTAGATTTAAAATCTGAGTGAAAAAATTAAAACTATCTATATATATGAGCAGTCTTGTCATTGCGAGGAACGAAGCAATCTCTTGTGCTGAATCCACACAGTTCGTCGCTCTCTGGATGAGATTGCTTCGTTCCTCGCAATGACAAAAAACTAAAACATCTTTTTAAATCCTTCACTCTTCACCTTCCATGTACCATCTTTAGGAAAACCAGGGTTTTCTGTTGTATTTCCTTCCCAGCCTGCGCACATCATGGCAACTGCTGTCAGCAATCCTCCGTTTCCGGGAAGATAAAGCGTCAGTCTTTGCGATTGATAATTGTGTCCGTTTTTTAAGTAAGTATTCGTTACCACATTCATAAAAAGAGCATCAATGGCTTTTTCAGGCATTTGCAAACGGGCTGCAGACATAGCCGTCATCGGAAAATCCCATCCCCAGGTTTTATCCCATGACCAGGTATCCCAAACCAGATTAAAAGTGTTTTTCATGATTTTTTTATTTAAAAGGGATGTCTCAGGAAGCATTCCAAAAGTTCCTAACACTGATGGATGATCCGTTTTAAATTCTGGATTAGTGTAGGAATCAGTAGCGCTTTCTGTTGCCAGATAAACATCTTTCGCAATTGGCAATGGCGATAGCTTTTTCAAAACATCTTCCCATTTTTCTGGTACTTTTTGGTTTAGTTTTTTCTTCCATGAAATAGCCGTTTTCAAAGCCCAATTCCAATATGCTAATTCATAGGTTGGATTAAAAGTTTCTATCGCTTTGAATCGTTCCTGCGCCGGAATCACACCAGGGCCTAAAACATAACGATTAGTTTTAGCGTCATAATTGGCAAAAGAAGCCATGAAATCAGCAGTTGCAAAAACACGCTCGCTGTATAAATTTAAAGTAGCTGTTGTTGGTTTCGCCTGATAAATCAAATCGGCATAGGTAATAAAATGCGGCTGCTGCCAAATCAGGAATGCCCCCACAGAAGATGGGCTTTCATTACCATCATAATCCGTCATTTTTTGCCATCTTGCACCTTCAAAGCCTTGTCTCTTGGCAATGTCTTTAGCCTTGGCAAAAATTTTTTGGTACCACGGAAGGCTTTTTTCTAATAATGCAGGTCTGTCCCAAAGTGCAAAATGCACACCATGCCACCAATGCATTTCTAAATGTGGTTTCCCGTACCAGCTATTGTACGTTAAACCTGTTTCCTGTGGCGGAACTTTTCCTGTACATTGCAGTTTAGTCAGATATTGTGAAAGAATTACACGTCGTTCCAATTCATGCGCACGTTTGTCTGTACTTCCTGAAAAATCAACTGCTGCACCGCTTTTCCAAAAGGATTCCCAACCAGCGATACTACTTTTTTCAATCGCTTCAAAAGAAGGAATTACAGATTTATTTTTACCTGTTTGAACGAACGAACAGCTTAATTCGATTGTATTGCTTTTTGAAGGTTCTACAACAAAATAATGTTTTGCTTTTTCTTTAATCGATGCAGTGCCTTTCCATTTCAAATTAATATCATACGAAATACTGTCCATTACGTGTGTAATGGTAGCCTCTGATTTATTTTTGATTTTCAGATTGCTTTTATAATCTTGTTTTCCTCCCCATTTTTTCCCCATATCAGTCCCCTCAATAACAACCTTTGAAATAGCTACATCCTGCTTTTCTTCCCATTTCGTCCCCATATCACCCCATAGTCCTGTTGGAAAAGGGATTCGAACACGAATTTTCAAACGCCCTTGTTGAATTAAATCCGATTCTACTTTAAAGCCTACAGCATCTTTTGTCTGATCGCAAGCCGTTATCACTTTCACAGGAGTGCCTTCGACCTCAAAATAGCTCTCAATTTTTCCTGTCCATAAATTCAGCTTTTGATTAATCGCTTCAATATCTTCTGGCTTTACCAAACTGCCGTCTTTTTTGGTGATTTCAAAACCTATATTTCCCAATTGCAATAAATGCGGGTTCTGACGAAACCATTCCACAGCTTCTTTTTTTCGTGCAGGTTCTTTAATTTGTGTTGAATACGAAATCTTACGACCATACTGATCTACATCTCTCAAAGTTTCAGAAAACTTATAATTATTGGTGTTTTTATAACTGTCCCAACCCCACTCTGACTGGGTTCCAAGCGGAATCCCGTTTTGGTATTTTTCAGGAAAACTCTGCAAGCCTGTAGCATCAACGGTAAAAGCAAAAGCGCCATTTCCAACCGTTAAAGATGCTAAAGTATCAATTGCAGTAATCTGAACATTATGTCTTGTTATCAATGCTTTCCTGTCTATTTTTTGTTGTGAAAATACAGAAAGAGATAATATCAAAAAGGACACAGATAGTATTTTTTTCATATTGTAACTAATTGAGATTTTTTTTATTATTGAAATTGATATTGTCATAGATATTGTTTTTTTATCTAACTAAAGTAGCACTCATCAAACCAATAATGACATCATTGGCAATAGTTTTAAGTGTCATACTTTTTAATGTTTTACTTTTATCTAAGGGTAAATCCAAAATGGTTGCAGCTCCGCCATCAATACCGTAATTTGAGAAACCTTTTATAGATGTAAAATCCTTAAAAGTTCTCGAGATTTCGCCTGATTTCAAATACACTCTTGGAGGCTTTGGTGCATCAGTTGTAAACGCCAGTCCATCCACAAAATAATCCTGCTCGATTGGCCACCAGTTTTCCGGATTTCTCAATTGCAATATTTCCGATGTTCCATCTGTATAATTAACCTCGATTTCACCATTTACAATACGGCTTTGCATCGGATTTGTAGTTCCGGCAACCATAAAATAAATGTGAGATGCTTTTCCGTTCAACGGAATTGTAACGCTTTTTGGAAAATTATCCCACTGTGATGTAAAAATGATGTTTTTCTGATTTTGATCAGAAGGTGTTTTAAAAGAGAAACCATATGGAGTTGAAATCTCTCCGTTTGATTTAGCTTTTTCACGCAATCCTGAATCGTCAATATTTACCGATACATTCGGGTAACACCAATTTCCTATTCCGTTTGTCGGAAGCTGTAAAGTCACGGTTTGTGGTCTTGGAGATAAATATTTCTGATTAAAAACATCAGTCACTTTCGAATTAAAAAAAGAAGAAAGCGAAACTGTTTCTGTTTTTGTTGAACTATTAAACGGAATGTCCCAGTTCGTAAAAGTGATTTCTTTTATGGAATTAGAATTTGTATAAATAGAAAAATTATTAGTTCCCGGAACTAATTTTTGAAATGGAATTACAACGGTTTCTTTTTGATTTACACCCAGAACAATCTTTCGCTGATCTGCTTTTGTTGAACCATCAAAAACTACATTTCCTTCAATCTTGTTTTCTGAATTATTCTTCAGGGAAATTTCTACGTTATTGTTTTTTGAATCAATGATTTGAGATTCAATTTTAGGTTTCAAATCCAGTTCAACAGGTTTCCACCACAATAAATCGCCTTGTCTCAACTGAACAAAAAAAGTTTTGAACTTATTACCGTAAACAATCGCCTCATAAGATTTATTTGTTTTTGAAATTTCACTCAAAATAGATTGCGGATCATAAATCGAAACTATTTCTGCCTTCGATGTTGTTATAGCAAGAGATTCTCCGGCTGTTGAAGGCAAACTTAACTGTAAATCTTCTAAACCATCTCCCTGCCAGTTAATTTTTATATCGAAATTAGAAGCATAAGGTACTTCAATTGCAATTTTTGGAGTTCCGATACTTTCCGGAACATTTTTCCATGCAACAGGTTTTCCATTAACGGTGATATCCTGAATTCTTTCGAACGGTGCATTTACAACCAATTTAAGGTTCATTTTTGCAGTAAACTGATTTTTTATAAGGTAAGAGTCTGTTTTATTTTCTCTTTTAAAATCAATAGAAACATCCGGAATATCTAATGCTGCATGATTCCATTTTGCTGGAAAACCGGGCTGAATCGTCAGAACTCCCGCCAAAGCATCGGGCTGAATTCCAAAAAGTCCTTCTACCAGCGTCCTTGAAGCCATACCAACTGGGTCAGCAAAGTCACGATACAATTCTCCGCGCATGGCATCCTGATACATTAGCTGTTCAAATCCTCCGGGAGAAGCGCCTAAATACATGCTTTCGATTAAAGCACTTTCCCACATGGTGTACGCTTTTTCAGTTTGTCCGCCCTGCCAAAAAGCTAATGACGTATGCAATTGCTCAGCCAAAGCAACATTATTAATTGACCATGTATAAGGTTGCCAGTTGGTAGTACTTATCATGTAAAGGTCTTTTTTATCCAATCCTTCTACCGAAATCGGGATATGCGGAATCTGATTATTCACGTAAGAAAGCATCTGATAACTCTCGAACGGATTTGATAATTCTGAATCGATAGTGTGATAGATACTCCAGATTCCCGGAACATCGTGCAATAATCTGTTTCCGAGAGCATCTTTATATTCGGCAAAAATACCTTTGTTCGGAATCCAAAGCTGGTCTTTTGAAGCCTTTAAAATTTTATCTGCTTCTTTGGAAAACGGATTTTCATCTTGCTTAATTTTTTTTGCAATTTCAGCAACCGTTTTATTCGCATAGTAATTATAAGCCGAAGAATGAATCACGCCTCCTCCATTATATTGCAAGGCATCACTTGCCCATATTGAGGCATAGGCATCGTAAAGTCCGTCATTATCAGGATCAAAATTTCTTTTTTCCCAATTTAAATGCCTTTGAATCGTGGGCCACATTTCCTTTATAAAAGCAGTATCTCCTGTCCATTTAAAATGTCGTAACATCTGGTCGAAAAAAACCAGGTTCATATCGTAATGATGGGCAATTGTATTATTGTCTGGCCTACGACTAATGTAACCGCTGCTAAACATTGAAGTTCCCAAAACTTCCTTCTGGCGTGCAAAATTTCGAACAGTATCAAAAACAACAGGACCACTTTCAGGAGTTGTAACCTGTGAATTACTGTAACTTGTAAAATGCGTTTTCGCACGATCATGCCATCCCAACGGATCTGCAGTGTAAGCACCACGCCACGCATTCAAATGCATTCTCCAGGCAATGGCTCCGTGAAGATAAGCCGGGCTTTCCCAAATTCCGTCAGCAGCTATGGAAAGTGCCGCCCCTAAAGTATTAATGTAAGGATCAGGAGTTGTCACTTTAACCCTATTGGCTAAAAGATGGGTTTGTTGAACAGATTTTTCATATAATTTGGCTATTTCTTTTTGAGAAACATCTGATTTTAAATCTTCGGTTGAGAATAACCAGTAAGCTTCTTTTTTTGAAATAGAAGTGTTTTTTCCGGTAACTACAGGCAACGATGCTGCATTAGAATTGTATAATTCCAAAGGTACTTTTTGCTGCCTGGCATTCGCTAACTTCGTTTGAGATTCAGGGAAATAACAAACAAGGCTTTTATTATTTCCTGTTTTCTGCTTGTTGCTTTCAGAACCATATTCCAATAAAAAAGACTGCTTTTTTAAAGTGTATTTATTATTCAGGCAATAATCCGGCTGTAGATAAAATACCGATTCGGGGTCTGCACCAATGTCACCATCACGACTAAACTTTTTGCCTGTTGCACCACCGTACGCCCAAACTAAATTTATCTTTTTAGGAAGATTTTGACTATATACTTTTAAAATAAAACCTTCTTTTTCTTTTAAGGCAACAACATCAATAATCAACTTTCCATTTCCTAGAATAGCATCTTCGATTTCATAATGCATGGTTCCTAATACATATTGAGTACTAATTTTTGAAGCCTCGGTAATCCATTTGCTGTCTTTTCCATTTACCAAACCTAATTTAAAGTTCCCACCCATTCCTGGTATATACATGGCAAATTCCGGCAAATCTCCGGTTTCAACTCTAAAACCAGTATTAGAGCCATAAAGTGCCCTGTTGAATTTTCGGGTACCATTTTTCAAAACGAAACTATTACCTTCAGGAGCATAATGTATTTTACGCACAGCTTGTTTTTCCTGTCCAATAACTAATGCAGAAGACAGCAATAGCATGCAAATAAAGGTTTTAATAAAATAGTTTTTGGTTTTCATAATTAATAATCAAAAGGCTTATAATAAGAAGCAAATACACATATATATTGACAATATTAACGCAATTTCTTTGTTTTTTTACGGGATAGCATCCTGTACCTACCTGATTTTTTGCAATATCATAATTTATATTCTTTCAATTTTTTAACATCATAGTACAGGATGCTATATAAAAAAGGAACCATTAGTTTTGATTCTGTATAATTTAAAAGAGAAAAACTTGATAAAAATTAAAACTTCCTTCTTGATTATTTTTTGTTTTGTAATACAGGTAAATTTATTTGCTTTCAATTTTAATGGCTATTTAAATGATTGCAATACTTTACCTAAAATTAATGACAAGCTTTCAGTAAAAAGCAATACTGTGACGCAACTATTTTATTTTGGAAATATTTCAAAAAATAGAAATGGAATTCTTATAAATAGTGCTTTACTTTACAACCAGGCAACAGGATACGGTTTTGATATTAATTCGGCCTCCAATGTAAAAATCAATCCGAATTCATTTTCAGCAACTAAACCAACTTATTTTTCCGTAAAACTTCCCGAAGGAAATTATCAGATTGAAGTGGTTATGGGAAGCACTGAAAAACAATCTAATGTTACTATAAAAGCAGAATCACGAAGATTAATGCTGGATCAGCTTTCTATCAAAAAAGGAAAACCCGTTACAAAAGTTTTCAACGTGAATGTCAGAACTCCAAAAATTGATGACATTTTTAATGTTTCCCTTAAAGACAGAGAAAAAGATATTTTGAATTGGGATGATAAACTCACGCTGGAATTTTTAGGAGAAGTTGCTGTTCAAAGCATTAAAATTACTCCAAAAGACAATTTAACCGTGGTTTATTTAGCCGGAGACTCAACAGTTACCGATCAGGATGTAGAGCCATGGGCTTCGTGGGGACAATTTATCACAAATTATTTTGATGATACTGTTGTGGTAGCCAATTATGCGGTTTCAGGTTCTGCACTGAGCTCTTTTAAAGGTGGAAATCGTTTAAAAAAGATACTTTCATTGATTAAAAAAGGAGATTATCTTTTTGTCGAATTTGGACATAATGACGAAAAAATAAAAGGCGAAGGAAACGGCGCGTGGGGTTCCTATTCTACATTATTAGCCGAATTTGTTCAATCTGCAAGAGATAAAGGAGCAATTCCGATTTTAGTGACACCTACTCAACGCCGTGCTTTTAATGAAAATGGCACTTTAAAAGAAACGCATGGTGATTTTCCTGCTGCGATGCGAACTGTGGCACAAAAAAACAATGTAGCCCTTATCGACGTTACCAAAATGACAACCGAATTATACGAAACCTGGGGAGATGAGCCCTCCAGAAAAGCTTTTGTGCAGTATCCTGCCAATACTTTTCCGGGACAGGTAAAAGCTTTGGAAGATAATACTCATTTTAATAGTTTTGGAGCGAACGAAATAGCACTTTGTGTTGTTAAGGGAATTCGTGAACTTGATATTCCGTTAAAAAAACAAATCAGAAAAGAAGTTTTAAATTACAATCCAAAGAAACCTAATTATATTTCAAACTGGACGCTCCCTATGAGTGAACGATTTGAAATTACGAAACCAGATGGCAACTAACCCATATAAAAACAACCTTTTTATGCTACTTAAAAAAAACATTCTAAATTTTGCTATTGCTGCCATTGCTTTGTTTTCTTACCAAAATAGTGCGGCTCAGCAAACTGATAAAATCTACCTTTCGGGAAAAGATTTTGAACATCCCGTACAATGGGATTTTTATTGTACCGGAGGAAATAACAGTCAAAAATGGTCTAAAATAAACGTTCCATCCCAATGGGAATTGGAAGGTTTTGGAGAATATACGTATGGAAGATGGTATAAGGAATTAAACCAAAAAGAACCAAGCAAGGAAGAAGGCTTATACAAATACGAATTTGAAGTTCCTGCTGATTATAAGGATAAAGAGGTTCTGATTGCTTTTGGAGGTGCCATGACCGATACTGAAGTAAAAATCAACGGAAAATTGGCCGGAGCCATTCATCAGGGTGGTTTTTATGAATTCAAATATGATATTTCTTCACTCTTGAAATTTGGCTCAAAAAATACTTTAGAAGTGCATGTTTGGAAACATTCTGCTAATAAATCAGTCAACGCAGCCGAAAGAAAAGCCGATTGGTGGCTGTTTGGCGGTATTTATCGTCCGGTCTGGCTGGAAGTTTCTCCTAAATCCCATATCAAGCATATTGCCGTAAATCCGAAAATGGACGGTTCAATTACAGTAGATTTAGATCTAAAAAACATTTCCAAAAATGCTGTTTTAGAAGCTACTTTGAAAGGTTTAAACGGAGAAAAATTCGAAACTTTTACTTTTCCTGTAAAAGCAAAAAGTATCAAGTCATCCATTGCAGCTCAGTGGAAAAACATCAAACCATGGAATCCGGAAAGTCCCAATTTATATGATTTGGAATTAGTTTTAAAACAAAACGGAAACATCATTCATAAATACGACAAACGAATTGGTTTCAGGACTTTGGAGTTTAAAAAACAAGACGGAATTTATGTAAACGGTACCAAAATCGTGATGAAAGGAATCAATCGTCATTCGTTCTGGCCGGAAGGAGGACGAAGCACTAGTAAACGCATCAGCGAATTAGATGTGAAATTGATCAAAGACATGAATATGAATGCTGTTCGTGGACATTATCCACCTGATCAGCACTTTCTTGAAGTTTGTGATTCTTTAGGCCTTTTTGTACTGAATGAATTAGCGGGCTGGCAAAACGCTTATGATACCGAAACAGGAACAAAATTAGTAACTGAAATGGTTGTTCGAGACGTAAATCATCCTTCTGTAATTATCTGGGACAATGGTAACGAAGGCGGATGGAATTACAACGTTGATAAAGTTTTTGAAGATAATGATCCACAAAAAAGAATCGTAATTCACCCTTGGTCTGATTTTAATGGCTGGGACACGCATCACTACCCGACTTATCTAACCGGAATGCACCGTTTTAACAATGGAGAAAATGTATTTTTCCCAACCGAATTCATGCACGGAACTTACGATAACGGTCACGGAGCCGCTCTGGAAGATTTCTGGACACGTTATAAACAAAGTCCGCTTTTTGCAGGAGGATTTATGTGGGCGATGTTAGACGAAGCTGTATTTCGCTCTGATTGGACAGGAGATACTAAATTCGACTCAAAAGGTTCTTTGGCTGCCGATGGAATTTTAGGTCCACACCGTGAAAAAGAAGGTAGTTATTATACTGTAAAAGAAGTTTGGGCACCAATTCAGTTTCAACCAAAACAGGTTACTCCTACTTTTGACGGATCGTTTTTAATTACTAATGATTATCTTTTCAGTAACCTGAATTCCTGCAAAATGGAATTTAAAGTATTGCAATCTGATAAAGATGTGCTTTATTCTAATGGAACTTCAAAAGAACTCAGTTCAGGAAAAATTGAAATTCCGAGTATTGATCCAGGAGAAACACGTAAAATACACTTCGCTGTACCGAATAATTTTGCAGAAGGTGATGTTTTATCCATTTCGGCTTATGATCAGTTCAATAAAGAAATTTATACCTGGACCTGGCCTATTCACAAAGCAAAATATTATGCTGAAAAATTCTTAGCAGTTCAAAACACAAAAGCAAAAGCTTCAGCAGTCAAAACAGGCAATGAAATCACTTTAAAAGGAAACGATGTAACCGTAACTTTGGATGCTTTGACAGGAGAAATTACTTCTGTTAAAAACGGATCTTCCACTATTCCGCTAACAAATGGTCCACGCCCGATTGGGATGAAAGCCAAACTAAAAGAAGTTCAGGTTTCACAGGAAGGCGATAAAGCCATCTGCAAAGTATTATATCTGGGAGGTTTATCCTCTATCAAGTGGATTATGGAACCGGATGGAAGATTCAAAATGGAATTGATTGCTTTGAAAAACTCACAAAACAATGGCGGCTTTGATGGCGCTGCTTTTGAAGATAAAATAAATTCGTGGGGAATTACTTTTAGTTTTCCTGAAAAAGGAGTTACCGGAATGAAATGGTTTGGAAAAGGTCCTTACCACGTTTGGAAAAACAGATTAAAAGGAACTACATACGGTATTTGGGAGAAGAATTACAACACCACCATAACAGGCGAAAGTTTTGAAAATCTGGTTTATCCTGAATTTAAAGGCTATCATGCCAACTTATTAGGTGCCAATTTAAAGGCCGGAGCATCATCATTTAAAGTTTTCAGTGAATCTGATAATTTATTTTTGAGATTATTTACGCCTGATTTACCAAAAAATGGTTTCGCAGGAAGTTATCCACAACCTGTATTTCCAGAAGGAGACATTTCGTTTATGTATGAAATTCCGGCGATGAGAGATTTCAAACCTCTGGAGCATCAGGGCCCGGAAAGTCAGCCAACCAATATCCGAATCAAAAGCGGAGATGAAGGTATTAAAATGAATTTGTGGTTTGATTTTAGAAATTAATATTTGGTTGTTGGTTGACAGTTGATGGTTGTTGGTTTTAAAAGTAAAAGATTAAAGTCAAAACTATAAACCGTCAACCATCAACCATCAACTAACAACAAAAAAAGATGAAATCAATTAAAATAATTACAATACTGTTTTTAGGACTATTATTCTTCAATTTCTCTGCCAAAGCACAAACCAAACCAATTGTTTACACCGTAGGAGATTCCACCGTAAAAAACGGCAGAGGCGATGGATCCGGTGGACTCTGGGGCTGGGGAGATTATATTGGACAGTTTTTGGATACTACAAAAGTCACTATCGAAAATCACGCTTTAGGCGGAACCAGCAGCAGAACTTTTCAGGATAAAGGTTTATGGGAGGCTGTTTATAAAAAGCTCAAAAAAGGAGATTATGTGCTGATTCAGTTTGGACATAACGATAACGGTCCTTTGAATGACACTCTTCGTGCGAGAGGCACTATTAAAGGAATCGGGAACGAAACTGAGGAAATTGACAATATGCTGACCAAAAAGCATGAAATCGTTCATACATACGGCTGGTACATTCAGAAAGTGGTTCGGGAAGCCAAATCAAAAGGTGCCATTCCGATAATTTGCTCCCCTATTCCAAGAAATGACTGGAAAGACGGAAAAGTACCGCGTAACGATACATCGTACGGATTGTGGGCTAAACAAATAGCAGAAAAGGAAAAGGTAACTTTTATCAATTTAAATGATAAAATGGCTATTGAAATGGAAAAGTTAGGCCAACAAAAAGTAACTGGAACTTATTTCTATAAAAAAGATCATACACATCCCTCTGCAAAAGGTGCTGTATTGGCAGCTTCTTTAATTATCAATGAACTGAAAGCAAGCAAAAATTCCTTAAAAAAATATATTTTAAAAGATCCTAAAATTGTACTTCCAGCTAAGAAAAGAGTGTTTTTAATAGGTGATTCTACAATGGCAAACAATGGTAATAATCCCAATGCTGTGGGCTGGGGAGTTGCATTTCCAAAATATTGTGATACCACCAGAATTGAAGTGATCAATAAAGCACGTGGTGGAAGAAGTACCCGCACTTATACTAAAGAAGGCTTATGGGATGCTGTAAAAAATGAATTAAAACCGGGAGATTTTGTCATGATTCAGTTTGGTCATAATGATGCCGGAGCGGTTGATAAAGAAAAATTCAGAGGTTCATTAAAAGGAAATGGAGATGAGACACAACAGGTCGTTCGTGACAGCTTAACTGAAACCGTTCACACTTTTGGGTGGTACATGGAGAAATTCATTAAGGAAACTAAAGAAAAAGGCGCAATCCCTATTGTTTTGAGTCAAACGCCAAGAAACGAATGGCCAAATGATAAAGTAGAACGCAGAAGTGATTCTTATGGTAAATGGTCAAAAACAGCCGCAGAAAATCAAGGTGCTTTTTATATCGATCTCAATGAAATTGTTGCCTTAAAGTATGAAGCCTTAGGAAAAGAAAAAGTGAAACCGTTTTTTCCAAAAGATCATACGCACACCGGAGCTGAAGGAGCTGCTTTTAATGCGCTTGCTGTTGCAGAAAGTCTCAAAAAAATAAAAGACTGCGGACTGAAGGATTATATTGAAATTTCTAAATAAAAGTTATGTGTTATAGGTTATACGTTAGGGGCAATAATATGGTTCTTCACCCAGGCTCTTTTCCAAAAGGAGAAGGATTAAATAGTATCGGTAGTGTCTCACAAATTGTGTAAGTTGAAAAGTTATAACCCTTAACTTATAACCCTTAACTTATAACTCCTAACTCATAACTCCTAACTCATAACTCATAACTCATAACTCATAACTCATAACCCTTAACTTATAACTCCTAACCTATAACTCTTAACCTATAACCTAACTCAAAAGCATAAAAAAACCTCGTTTAAAACGAGGTTTTTTCATAATGAAATAAGGATATTATTTTTTTGATTCTTCGATAGAAACTTTTCTGAATTCTTTTAAAAGTTTTTCAATCTCTAAAGATGATTTACGTGCTCTTGCTCCTGCTGCTTTAACACCTTTTTCAGATAATGATTCAGATTCAGTTTTGAATGTTTCAAGTTCGGCGTTGATTTTTACTAATAGATCTTTCATGATATTATGTATTAAATTAGGTCGCAAAAATATAAGTTTGCTTTATAGTTAACGCAAGTTTCGTGTTAAAATTATCACACTTTTTAACGTTAGAGTTAATAAAAAGTTAAATACAAGAACTTAACACTTACAATCAAATACTTATGAAAAAAAGCCATCTGATTAATTTTACTTAAAAATAAAAAAGTTACCAATACAAGGCTTTATATGATGATATTTACCCCATAAATCTATTTTAATTTCTCATAATTTACTTTTTTAGCATCCTTTTTAAATTGGTTTTCCAGGTCAATTTTCATTTTTTCAGCTATGGTCTTATTTTGAGATAAAATATTATTATTTTCCTCAGGGTCTTTTTCGATATTATAAAGCTCATAATCTGCAGGAGTATTGGCATGTCTGGTTCTGATTATTTTCCATGGTTTATTGATTAAAGATTCCTGCAAATGACCTCTGATATAAATTTCAGAATTGGTTACCGTTTTACTGCCTGAAATTGCATTCCAGACATTCTTTCCTTCAATACTTTGTGGCAGATTTTTATCCTCGGCCAAAAATAAAATACTCGGCAACAAGTCTATAACCGAAATGTAATTTTCAATCTTCTGGTTCTTTAAATGATCTTTCCAATAAAAGATACAAGGAACCCTTATTGCTCCTTCGTAATTGGATGTTTTCCAGTCCCTGAGTGGCAAATTATCTCCAAGAGTAGGATTTGATGGATGAATACCGTTATACTCATTTTTGGAATCCCAATTTTCCATCGCACCGTTATCACTCATAAAAATAATCAAAGTATTTTTATCGAGATTTTGCTCTTTTAATATCTGCAATAGTATTCCAATACTGTAATCTAAATGACTCATAGCAGCGGCATAATCTCTGCGTGAACTGTCTTTTATGGAATTCATATAAGGATCTTTCCATTTTTGTTCTTCCTGCAAGGGAAAATGTGGTGCGCTGTAGGCAACTTCCAAAAAGAAATTTTTCTTCAAATCCCTTTTCTTTGAAAGCCATTGAATAGCTTCATTCGTAATTAAATCGGTTGCATGGCCTTCCTCTTCAATAAATTCATCATTTCGATACCAGCTTTTGTCTCCGTTTTTATAAAGATGGGTGTACTGATCTATTTGTCCGTGCAAAAAGCCGTATGAATAACCAAATCCGTATGCCTTTGGTCCGCTGCTTTGCTGCAATCCAAGATGCCATTTGCCAATAAGTGCCGTTTCATAATTATTCTGATATAGTAGCTTTGGCAAAGTCGGAATAGAATCCGGAAGCCTAAACTGGCTTTTATCACTTATTGGAGCTACAATTCCCATACGGCTTGCAGGCCTTCCGGTTAACAGACTCGCTCTTGAAGGCGAACAGGTTGGATTGGCGTAAAACCGATTCAGCTCTACTCCATTTTTGGCTAAAAAATCAATATTGGGCGTTTTTATTACTGAACGGTGGTATCCAACATCATTCCACCCGGCATCATCGGCAATAATCAAAATAATATTTGGTTTTTCTGTTATTGTGTTTTGACTTATCTGGCTGAAAGAAACTGAAAAACAAAATGATAACAGAACAAATAATTGCATTTTCTTATTCATAATTTTTTCCAATTTAGAGTTTATTCTACTTATATTTTTGAATTTACAGTTATATAATCCAGTACAATTCCGGTTTGGTTTACCTCAATGTTGATGGTATGTTTTCCTTTAGCTGTAATGGAAACGGGAACTTTTACTATAGCACTGTTTCGCAATACATTTTCTTTCCAGGTTTTATCCCTGTCTTTCGTGTTAATTGAAAAAGACTGCTTTTTATCTCCGTCCATTTGTATACCAATTTCATGATCAAAGTTATTGGCATGAGTTGGGATTAAATGCACTTCTATTTCGTAATCGCCAGTCTTTTCTATTTCAAATTCATAAGAAACCGAGGGTTTCTCCTCTTTAAAATAAGAATGCTTAAACGGAAACAGTGTAACTGCATTATTGCTGTATCCAAATCCGTTTATGCTTTCCCATTTGTAGTTTTTGGCACCTTTGCTGGTAACAAAATTATTTCCATTAATTGTTATAATTGGTTTGGAAACCTGTTTTGCTGAAGTTTCTTGTGAAGTCACAGACGCTTTTATAGAATCAAAAACAGGCAAATTTCTTGGTTTCATGGACATCATGTGATTCCATTTTCCATTACTCATTTTTGTGTTATAAAAATTCGTCAGCTCTTTTATTCTCTCATAAGCTTTCGCCGATAATAACTCGTAATTTTTCCTTTGATTTTCATCTGAAGTTGTTGAAGCTAATTTCCAATACAAAAACTTATGATTCATATGCGCAGCTCCTTTCAACGGATAAACTACTAATTGAAACCAGGCATCTTTTCTTTCGGATGGAATAAAATTGGACAAGCTATCAACTTTCTGCATCAAATCATCATATGCTTTTATTCTGACCAAAGATTCTTCTGCAGAAAAATCAGAAAGTTTTACAGGCGTTGTCGGCTCTGTCTGACTCCATCCCATATATTCTGGTTTCCTTAGAAATGCCAATCGGTAATATTCATTTAAAACTAGACTCAGCTCTGAAGCAATTTTCCCTGTAAATTCCCTTGAGATCCATTTCTTCGAATAATCATTTATTCCATCCGGCTTTATGCTGTTGATGTCCCAGGCCAAATCCAGAAAAAACTCCATATCGTATTCCGCAGGTTTTATATCTCCTACGTTTACAATCCACATCTTTTTAGCACCGTTTTCATATGCTTTTGTCATTTCGTACCAAATCAATCCTGGTTGTGTCGTACTTAGCCAAAGATAATCATGTGGCCTTCCCCAATAACTAATGTGGTAATAAACGCCGCTTCCTCCTGCTCTTTTTTGCTCCTCTTCAGTGCTTAAACGACGGATATAGCCGTAATTGTCATCTGGCCAGACAAGGGTTATATCATCCGGAACCTTAAGTCCGTTGTCGTATAATTCCAACACTTCTTTGTACGGAACAAAAGCCTGAGGAATGTCATTTAGTGGCTTTTTAAAAGTATTGGAAAGCATTTCTCGTTGGTTCACAATGATTTTTTCAACCATTTCAATAGATTCTTTCAGATCTTTGGCACCTTCCATTTTGCTGTCGTGAACACCTCGCATTCCTAATGTCATAATCGTTTCATTTTGAAAAGCTTTTACTTCATCTAAACGATCCTGCCAGTATTTATCGACCTGAGTTTTATTGGTGAAATAATTATAATCGCCGTAAAGTTTCGGTTTCCATTCATCAACATTGTTGCGAAGCATTGGTTCTGCATGAGAAGATCCGATAACGATATGGTATTTCTGAGCCATTTCTTTATTCCCCGAAAGCGTAAAAAATCCTTTTGTAGACGGGTGCATTGCCGGCCAGATTGTATTGGCTTTTAATCGAAGTAACAATTGAAATATTTTTTCATAGGTTTTTGGGCCAATATTACTTACTTCCGGTTCGAATGTTTTTTCTGCCCAGGGTTCTAATCCCCAGTCTTCATCGTTTAAAAAGATGCCGCGATATTGAACTGATGGCGATGAAACAATTCCGCTTTGTGAAATATTCAATATTAATTTTTCTTTTTTTATCGGATTTACATCTGCCCACCATTTCCATGGAGAGATTCCTAAACGCTCTGTAATTTCAAAAATGGCGTAAACCGTTCCGCGAACATCACTACCAACGATTAAAAGATTATCTTTTTCTTTTTTGATAGAAAATTTTTCCCATTGATTTGAAAGTTCTTTCTGAATCGCTTTTGATTTAAAAAGTTTAGAAGAAGCTTGTCCGATGTAAATTCCACTTTTTGATATTTTATCAGATAAGACTATTTCAGGCCTTTTTCCGGTTATTTCTTTTACATCATCAGCCAATTCATTTATGGCCCAAACAATTAAGGCATCTGTGTTTTTATCAATATAAATTGAAGTCGGCTGATTTGAATCGGCGATCGAAAAATCTATCGATTTTTTATCCTGGCTGTATAATGACAAAGTTGAAATTGTGAAGATAAATGCAATGAATCTATTCATATTAAATGCTGTTTTTGGATTGCAGAATGCAGTTTTATTTGTCGTTCCTACGGAACTTTTGTTTGTTCGCATTACATTTCAACGGATTAAAATCCGTTGCTACAAAATATATCGTTCCTCCGGAACTTTAACACTAAAGAACCTTACACTTGAAACATATTGTAAAAACGGATTTTAATCCTTGAAAAAATCGACAATTTATGAAATACTGGATGTTAGTTTCTTGCTAAGATTTCTAGTTTTCTCATCAATGACAAACTTATGTTTACTTTGCATAGACGCACTGCTGTGCGCCTCTACCTACTCTATTAATTGCTTATTTACATATACATTTTTCAAAGTAATTCCATCTACAATGCTTTTGTCGACAGTTGCTTTACTCGCTTCAATTTTCAGGTTTTCGAAAGTAAAATTAGACAAACGAACATTTTCATCTTTTTCTACATTAAAAAACGTATTCGATTTCATCTCGATATTTTTTAAAGTCACATGATCGCCATATGATACCGGAACATCAGGACGTCCTTTTAGATCAAAAAACTGTTTCCATGCCAAAACAACCAGACAGTTTTTTGCCTGCCCTTTTATATCTTCAACTCGAATGTACTCGTATCGTTGCGGTGTATCTGGTCTCATTTTTAACCATAGCATTCTTGTTGCCCCGTCAATCTGGCAATTACGCATAATTACATTTCGGTTATGGATGGATTCACTTCCGTTTGTTAATGCCGAATGACAGAATCCAAATCGGCAGTCTTCGATGATAATATTTGAGTTTGGTCCGTTGTTTTTATCCTGATCGGCAAAAGGGCCTTTTCCTCCTTTTAATGCAATCGCATCATCATTTACAGATAAAAAGCATCCTTTTACTAATACATTTTTACAAATATCAAGATCAATTGCATCCGTACTTGGTGCTTTTATTTCTAAATGTGGAGAGAAAATGTATAGATCCAGAAGTTTTACATTGTTACATTTATAAAAATGATTTGTCCAAAAACCTGAATTAATCAGTCTGACATCCTGAAACTGCACGTTGTTTGAATTCCAAACAAATACTAATCTTGGTCTTGAGACTTCAAGATTGGTACATTTGGGATTTTCCTTGCGTCTTGCCCAGAAAGCCTCATAAAATTTATAGCCGTTTCCATTGATAGTGCCTTTTCCGGAAATAGAGAAATTATCTACGCCATAAGCATTTACTAATGCCGGAAAATAATCCAGATTCTGACCTTCCATTCGTGAAGGCATAATTGGATAATTGGCAATATCATCAGAACCTTTTAATGTTCCGCCTTCAGAAACATATAGGCTTGTTTTTGGTTTAAAGAACAAAGCTCCGCTCAGGAAAACTCCTTTTGGAATTACAATTACGCCTCCTCCGCTTTTTGCTGCTTTATCAATTACTTTTTGGATTGCAACGGTCTGAATTTTGGTGCTGTCTTTCGTAACTCCAAAATCGGTAATGGTGTATTGCTTCCCTAAATCTTTCAATTGAAGTTTGGTGTAATCCTTAAACCACGGCGTAATTTCGCTTCCGTCCGGAAAAGTGTCATTTTTATAATTTTGAGAAAATGCAAACTGGGAAATTCCCAAAATGCAGATAGCAAGTGTCAATAATCTTTTCATTGTATTTTTTTGGTTTTAGATATTTAGTTTTTTATTTTAATCTGATTAATAGAAATGAAGCTTGCTTTGCTTCCATAAATTGTTTTCTTTTTGTCTGACCAGTTGGGTCTTTCTCCTGTAACGGAAACAGTTAAATTGTAGTTGCCTTTTTTCAATATTGGAGATCGGAAAACTGGTGTTGCCATTGAAACTTTGCTGTACATATCAATAAGGGCAGATACAATTATCTTACCTTTTCTATCAGTCAGAACAATTTTTGCATAACCATTTTCTGAGCCAACTACGCTATACAAGGCTATTTGTTGGCCGCTAAATTGAATCGACAACGAAGCATCTTTTTCATCAGATCTACTTTCGGAATCCGTGTGTTTCCAATTTCCATTATACTGAATTTGTTTACCTGTATTCTTTATAATTTCCTCCCTGTTTTCTGTAACAGAGGCAAGTCCGGTTGCGACATCAATTTTCCAGGCATCCTTATAATTAGGAATTGATAATAAATTTCCTGAAATGACAATTGGCTGCCACACATAAGTTGCTGCCGAAGCCTGTTTAGGAAAAGACCATCGATCGCCCATAAATAGGTATGTTGTATCTTTTGTACCCTGAATTGGCAAGACAAAAGTACATTGTGAATTCCATGTTAAAGTTCCCTCCGGCGCAATTAAACCCTGAGATATCCATGGCCCTTTGAGTGAATTTGCCGTATAATAATAATTGTCGTTTTTCTCCCAGCTTGTTAAATGTGAACCTATAAAGTAATAAAGACTGTCTTTTTTAAACATTGTAGGTGATTCGAATCCGGAAGTAATATTTTCATTCACTTTCTCTGCAACCGATTTATAATCATCATTCAGTTTATAAATTTCGCCACCATGAGCCAAAATGTAACCTGAGCCATCGCTATCCTGAAAAGTTCCCATGTCCCATTTTTTTATTGGTTTTCCGTTAAACAAAAGCGGTCCTTTAAACTGGTATGGTCCTTTTATTTTTTTGGAAACTGCGTAGCCTACAAATTGATCTTTATAAGTTAAGGTATCTGCATGCATGTACATGATAAATTCTCCCGTTTTAGGACATTTCATTACTTTTGGTCTTTCGCCGACACGGTTCGGACCTAATTTACCTGATTTTTGTATTGGAAGTGCAATACTTTCAAATTTCCAATTGTAAAGATCTTTTGAAGAATAGCAATTAAATCCGACAAATGCATTGCTCGTATCTGTATGTGCTTCTCCAAAAAGATAAAATATTCCTTTCTCTTTAACAATATTCGCTCCATGAGCACTTACAATATTTCTATTTTGGTCGAACCAAGGCGTACCAGAATAGATGGCATCCATTTTTTCCGGTTGTTGCGCTAATGAAACAGATGTCACTATCAACAAGAAAATAGTAAATATTTCCCTTGCTAAGATACTGATAGTAAAACGATTGTTTTTTTGCATTATGCATTTTAAATTTAGAGTAAAATCAAATTTAGTTTTTCCTGTTGCCTTATCTATCCTGTTCTATACTGCTATTATTTGAGTCTTTTTTATTTACGTTTCAGCCATTCTTTGGGTACGTTAACAATACAGATATTCATAGTCCGATTGTCTCCAGAAAGCATAGCCGACTGAATTTGGATTTTGGTCCCGTCTCCGTTAAAAGTAGGATGAATGTGATCTGCAGCAGTTTCCTTATGCCCTGTCGTCAGCAGCATCATTTCGTTTGTTTTTCTGTCGATTAAATATAAACTTCTCGAAAAATCATCTCCTACTGCCCACCTCCCATCAGCTGAACCGTGTACATGCCATAATCCGCTGCCGCTTTTGGTCTGTCCGGCAATAATCATTTCGCGCGTCCTAAGATTTATAATCGCCAAACCTGTAGGTTTTTCACGGGTTCCGGTATTCCCCCAATTGCTTTCTTGTCCAGGGTTGACCGGATTTCTAATCTCTCCGTTTGCAGCCACTTCTACAAGGGCATCTTTCTGGATATCAATTTTTCGGTGCCCCATAATTGCTATGGCTACTTCGTCTTTAGAAATTACAGCTTCGTGCGTTACCCATTCAAAATCAGATTCCGGATACAAAGGCCTTAAACCAGTTCCGTCTGCCATAACTGTCCAGGTACGCTGCGGAGATTTTCCTCCGGTTTCCCAGCAAAAAACAATCTCACCCGGATTCCAGATATTCGACTGAATATGTCCCACCTGAAAAGGCACTGAAACCACATGCTTAAACTCACCAGTTTTTACATTCATACTTGCGATTCCACCTGGGCCTGCTCCCATATTTCTTGGTCCGAAACTTTTTTCAATTTTAATATTGGGGTCTAAGTATCTTGCCGCTTCTTCTTTTCCAATTCTAAAGTAAACCCTTGCTTCATCAGCGTCTAAAGCCATATCACCAGAAGCACCCATTTCAGCTTTTGTTACACCACAGATACGTTCGTAAGCCGAAACAGGTTTCATTTTTCCAGCCTGACTGTCTTTAAAAACAGCTTCCAGATTTACTTCCATGATCTGCATTTTATCGCCCTCTGCTTTGCGCATGAAATACAATTTCATCGATTTTTGAGCCATGCATAATGTTCCGGTATAACCGCCTTCGGTGACCTGTACCATTACGCCTGATTTTTCATTTACCGCCATTGCTTCCCCATTAGCCCTTCTGGTTCTGAAAATTAGCCATTCCCCATCTGCTGTCCATTGTGGATGCGTTGGATATGTTTTAGAATCACCTGCTGATTTAGTCGTTAAAAAGATTAAATCGATACCTGTAACGGGGTCTTTTATAATTTTTTTTTCCGATGGAAATCGGGTTCCAATCTGGCTGAAAGTTGTTATGGTAAATAATAGGAAAAGTATATTTATTGTTGGACTGAGTTTCATAGGATGTTTTTTAGTATTAATCTTTTACAGACACCTTTTTTTTTTCTTCGTTAATTTAATCGCGCAGAGTCGCAAAGTTTTTTTCGCTTTGAATAATTTGGCTAAAGCCGATTAACTGATCTTTATTTTAACTCCAGCTAAAGCTGGAGCCTATTCAATTCCAAACTTTTGTTTTAAGTTGGACTCAGTTTCATAGGATGTTTTTTAGTATTAATCTTTTAAAAGCACCGAGTTTTTTTTACTTCATTAATTTAATCGCGTAAAGGCTCAGAGGCGTAAAGTTTTATTTAGAAGAATCAAAAATATTTTCACGCAGATTCTGCAGATTTAAGCAGATTTAAAGAGATGATCTGCGTGCATCTGCTTAAATCTTTTTTAAATCTGCGTGAAAAAACTTTGCGCCTGTGCGTCCTTATAGGAAGTGAGTTAAGTTATTCTTAGCGTAAGTTTTACCACATTCTAACGTTTAACTTCTAACGTTTAACTTCTAACACTTAACTTCTAACCCTTAACTTTTAACATTTAACTTCAATTTTACTTATGAAGATTATCTTTACCTTCTATTTTTAATTGTATTGCGCTGTCGTTTATTTGAAACTGGCTGTCTTTCAATAGCAAAATCACCTCAGCTCCAGCCAGTAAAACCGGACCATAACCGTGGGCTGCAAATACATTTACAGGACGATAATAATAAAATGCCGGATCAAACCCCATTCCAGTTCCTACGCAGGTTCCTTCCACCTGACCTTTATCATTTACTTTTGAGGCAACAGCGTTCCAACCCAATAAAACGGCTGGGGCGTATGTCATTTTATCAACGTAGCCACGATTGATAGCCCTGGCAATTGAATACGTGTAAATGGCAGTTGCCGAAGTTTCTAAATACGAATCATTCCTGTCTAGTAACTGATGCCAAAAACCGGTTCCGTGTTGATATTGCACTAATCCTGCTATGTGTTTTTGAAGCTGTGCTAAAACCTGAGGATATCCGGGATGATTCTGAGGTAACACTTCAAGTAATTCTACCATAGTCATTATAGCCCAGCCATTTGCCCTTGCCCAGTGAAACTGTGGATGAACTTCCATCGACTCTACCCAACCGTGCATGTAAATACCTTTTTGTTCGTTAAACATTCTTTTAGAAAACTGATTAACCTGTTTTACGGCGTCATCAAAATATTTAACTTCTCCCGTGTGGCTTCCCATTTGGGCTAATGCCGGCACGCTCATAAACATATCGTCTAACCACAGTGTATTATCCTGAGGTCTGTTTCGGGCTAAAGTTCCGTCTTTTAATCGAAACTGTTCCTTGCTGATAAAATGGATGTAATTATTTACCAAAGGATCAATATTTGCTTTTAAACCCTCTTTTTTGGCTTTAATAAAAGCGGCACAAAGCGCTCCTGCAAAATCCAAAGCCTCCGGATGAAGTGTCTTTAACATGTCTTTATCCTTGATGTTTTTCTCCTGAATATTTTCGGCTACATCAGCGATTAGTTTTATTCTTTTATTCGAATAATCAGCAAAATATTTTTCACCCGTAGCTTTAGATGCTAAAAGCATTCCGGCATAGGTAACGCCCCATTCGTAACTGGTCAGTCTAAAAGCGCCCGGTTCAAAAATGATGTCTTCCTTGTTTTTTTTGTAATCTGTAATCTCTGCCTTAGTTGTGGCATTTACAATTTTAGACGCCGAATTTTTATCTAAGAAAAAATACACCCTGTCCAATACCTCTTTTATATTTTTCTTTTCGGGAATAATGTAAGGCGTTGGATAATCCGGCTGCATTAGGTGTAATGGTGTTGTGGCATCGTTGGTCTGGGCATTTGCAAAAGCAATTATTCCCAATGCAAACAATGTAATAATTTTGGTTGATTTATAGTTCATGGTTAGGTATTTTTAGATAGTAGTAAAATTGGTTTATTTGCTTATTTCAATATTTATTTTGGCAGAAAGCTGTTTTGCCAGACTCGTTACATAATTGCTGAAGTATGTCGAATCTTTAAAATTTGTATCAGCACTCAGTTCCCAGCCTGCGATTGGATAATAACTGATTGGCTGGTTGTTTTTTGTATTGATTTTTATCAAATAAGAATCTGTTAATTTACCTGTTTTAGGAGCTTCGCTATAACCTTGGTAGCTGTCTTTTGGTATAATTATAGCCGTTCCCAATATCCATTGTCTTTCATAAGTTAATTTATCATGCTGAATAAAGCATACATAATCTCCGGCCTCAATAACCTGCAATGGTTTTTGATTATTGATGTTAGAAAGTGCAATTACTAAAGTTTCGTTTCCTTTAAGTCCACTCACGGAAACTGTATTTTTATATCCGTACATTCCCGGCCAGATAGAAGCCGTTTCCTGTACCTGATATTTATTTCCTGAAGCTTCCCAGTTTTGATAATTATAGCTCAAAACCGAATTTACAGGTCCTTCACTGACAATTTTGAAAGTCGTTTTTTCTACATTATTTTCGGTATCATTAATCAAAACTCCGAGTCTGTTGATTTCATTTCCAACAAGCAACCCATAACCGCCTAATCCGGCTGAACTTCCAACAGGGAAGATATCCCTCCCCCAATCGTGCATCTGATGGTAATTATCTTCTACTGCGCCTTTGTTGTTAATTCCAACATTTTCAGGTGTAATTCCGGGCGTTTTCTTTCCAAATACATCTTTAGAATTTCTTCCGTCAAGATAATGCCTGAAACCTACTTTATCATTTTCCCAGGTAGGTCCGTCAGTCTGGTATTTTTGAAAACCTAATTTTTTATAAACCTGATTTGCTAACAAAACTTCTTCTGTGGCAGGCTGGACAGGTAGATTCTCAGCTTCACGCTTTCCGAATCGGGCACTGGTTTTTACTGTGAATTTTGGATCTGTATTTGACCATTTAAGTTGCACTGTTTTCTTTTCTTTCGCTGTAAAATCAGCTGTAAAAAACAGTTCGTCCCATTTTCCGTCACCATCAAGATCATTTACCTGAGCCGGAATAGTATCTGAATTTTGTAAAACTATTGGAAAAGATTTTTCGATTCCCTTTAGCTTAAGCGTACTTCTTTTAATTGAAATTGCTTTTTGAGATAATTCTAAATCCGAATCATTGGTTAAAACAATTTTAGCCGATTGTGATTTTTGAGCTTCACAACTTATAAAAATCATAGCTGATAAAGCTATTGACAGACCTAATTTCGATTTCATTATTTTTAGTTTTATTTGATAATTATTTTACTGCGACATCCCAGATTTTTGACAATCTCGATTTTCCTTTTGGACATTCAATTTCCAAAACAACAATATATTTTCCAGCTTCTTTGTATTCATGAACGGGATTTTCTTCTGATGAAGTAGTGCCGTCCCCAAAATCCCATTTATATGATTTTACTTCGCCTTCAGACTTGTTCATAAAAGCGACTGTTCTTTTATTTTTGTCAATTACGTTAAAAGTCCATTTAGCGCTGATTTCCTTTTTGAATTTTTCTTCTAAAGGCATTAATTTAAAAGGAAGACTGTAAGAAGCATTTCCGTACATGGTATGTTCTTTCGAAAGATTCCAAAAGCCGTTGTTTTTTTCGTTATTTACATCATCATAATCGATAATTGCCCAACAAAGACCTATGTTTTTGTTTTCTTCCAAAATAGATTCTACAGCTCTAGAAGGATCATTACCTGCATAATCAAAAGGAGTTATCCAGAATTCTAACGTCAATTTTCCTGATTCTCCATGTTTAAAATTATAATTGGAAGCAGCATTTGCATATGGCAGCTCCTTTATCCACGGCTGGCTTCCCCAAACCAGTGTCCAGTCTTTTCCTTCTGCAGGAGTAAAAATATGGTAGTTCTGCGCATGAACTCCGTGATATGAAAAATAGGCATCCATTGTGTTTGTCAAGGTTTCATTGGGATGAAACCTGTCTATAAAAGGACCACCGGATTGATCGGCATCGACTATAACCTCAAAAGTATCATTGTGCAGTCCCGGCAGAGAAAAATCCCAATAATCATCATAAGCTTCATACAAAAAATATAGGCGATTCAGTCCTTTTACCCAGGCAACTTTAACGCTCACATCTAAGTTTTTTGGATTTGCTTTAGCATGCTTTTTACTGTCATCCCATAATTGATCCATTCCAATGGTATAACTTTCAGGAACTATTTTCCAGTCCTCGGCTTTTCCGTCTATAGTTGGGATTTTATTAGATGGAAATTGAAAAACTTTAAAAGTTCTCGTATCCTGCGACCAGCTTTGAAAAGATATGCAAAGCATTATCAACCAAAAAAAAGCATTTATTTTATGTCGGTTCATGCATTTCTATTTTAAATTTTAGTAGTCTTGAAAGCAATTTTGCATTGATACTGTTACATGATTAATCTAAGTGGAAAACTTCTTTTAACCCTGCCGATTTTGGCGAATTATCCGGATTTGTTTCCATGATATCCCCCATATACGCCCACCATTTTTTTACGATAGGATGATTCGGCAGTAAATCAAAATCAAAATCACCACTTATTTTTTGAACAGCAAAAAGAATCAAGGTTTCTTCATCCAAAAAAATACTGTAATCCTGTATACCTGTTTCAGAAAGCAAACTTGCTAATTCGGGCCAGATTTCATCGTGTCGCTTTTTGTATTCCGCTTCAAAACCCGGTTTTAATTTCATTTTAAAAGCATTTCTTATCATAGTTTTAATTTTTTGAGTATAATCTTCTTTATGAAATTTATAAGACTATCCGAATGGAACACGGATGACGCGGATTTAAATCGATAATAACGGATTTAATAGCAGTGAAAGTCCGTCAATCATAAAACTATTACTCTTGAGAGGGAACGGAATGCACAGCCCCATAAGAGCAAGGGAATTACCGATTATAAATTTTCTTCTATTCATTTTAATTTTCTATAAAAATCAACAGCAAAACGTTATAATTAATGTTTTAACTTAACTTGAACCGGCTTGTCACGATTACAGATAATTTCGCCATTTATATATTCTAATTCTGCGACCTGTATCGAACTTCTTCTGGTTTCGAAATTGTCTATTCTTTTATTTCAGGTATTCTTCACGGATGTGCAAATAAAAGACATAAGCTTTTGTCTATTTTTTTGAAGCTTACAAAAATAAATTTCATAAAAATGCAATAACAGTTGTTTCAAATATATTTATTTATTATTCCAATACTGTCCTGTGCTATACTGTCATTTTAAAGTATAAAAAGAGGATCTACAAAACTGCAAAACCTCTTTTTAAGTTAATTATGATGTTATTTTTCAATTAAAATTTTAAGTGTTCTTGTTCCTTCTTCACTGGTTACTTTTAAGATATACACACCATGATTATGGTTAGGAATACTAAGTGTTATAGTTTGATCATTGCCTGTAAGTTCAACATCTTTTTGTACTACAATTTGTCCGGTAATATTTGAAATCACAACAGTAGCTTTAGATGATTTAAAACCATTAAATCGAACATTAAATTGTCCCGATGAAGGATTTGGGTAAACCAATACCTCTGTCGTTACTGAGCCAGCTGTTTTTTTAACTCCTAAATTCGAAATGTCTTTTATAACAATATTTGGTACCTGAGCCGGAGCCATATCATAACCAAGAAAAAAACCTGGATGCGGTGGTTGGTTGTAAGACGAATTTTGCCAAGCAATTGCCGTACGATATTGAGGATCATGCATTAAAGTATAGATTCTATGATCTGTGGTAATATTAGTCGTAAAAAGAATCAAGGCTGTATTATCTGTTCTGCGCAGCATAATTTCCTCTCTCCAGTCGCCTAAAATATCAGCAGTAAGAGCCGGGTTCTTTTTAGTATCATTATTTGAAGACACCGGAGCTGCCTGATAAATAGTAAACAAACGATTCAATGATTGTGTCGTAGGATTCCATTTGTCCATAATAGTTCCATCTAATAATTCACGACCTAAATCTCCATCCCACCAAACAGCACCATTCACTGCCTGACTTCCGTTAGTTGGTTTGCTGGTACCAATTTGTCCATCCTGAACATTATACAAATTTCCTGCTGAACTCCACATTTCGTAACCTCTGTGATTCGGATCAATATCTGCGGCTAAGGCACGACCGACATCTCCGGTAGTAACTGCTCCAAAAATCATTTTACCTGTTTTAGCATCATTAAGTCTGATTCCGTAAGGGCTATATTGACCTTCAGATTCCAGACATTGCCAAATTTCCTGTCCTGGACGATCGGGATCCATATCCGACATGTGAAGCGCATCTCCATGCCCCTGCCCGTATGTCCAAAGACGTTTTCCATCGTCATTAATAGCACTTGAACCATTGATGATTTCGTCTTTTCCATCGCCATCTACATCTCCAATAGTCATTTGGTGATTTCCCTGACTTGAATAAGCATTATTGGCAGGATCACTTGCATCTTTACTGTCAAAAATCCATCGAAGTGTCAATTGTCCATCACGCCAGTCATAAGCGGCACGCATCAGTTTATCATAATAGCCACGCCCTACAATAAGACTCGGACGAGCACCATCTAAATAAGCAACTGCAGAAACAAAACGATCCTGGCGATTTCCGTAAGTATCTCCCCAATCTGCAGTATTGGCTCTGGCTGGCTGATAAGTAACCGTTGCCATTGCAGCACCTGTTAAACCATTAAAAACAGTCAGGAATTCAGGACCTTGCTGCACCCATCCGCCTGAATTTCGATAATCGACAGTAGCGTTTCCTATAACAACTCCAGTACCATCAATGGTTCCGTCAGCCGTTTTTAAAATCATTTCTGCCTTTCCGTCTCCGTCAAAATCATATACCATAAATTGACTGAAATGGGGACCTGCATTCATATTTTTGCCTAAGTTGATACGCCAAAGCAAAGTACCATCCAACTTATAGCAATCGAAAATTTGTTCTCCCGAGAATCCTCCTCCGTTATGATTTAATAAAGTAGGATCCCATTTCAAGAAAATTTCATATTCTCCGTCCCCATCAACATCACCAACACTGGCATCATTTGCTGTATAAGTATATGCTGTTCCATCCGGAATAGTGCTTCCCAAAGGAATTTGTAAGGGAATTGACAACTGATTATTTGACCATACCGAAACTGGTGCTGTTGCAATTCCTTCCGTATTATTGATAACTGTTTTTATTGCATAAGTACCGTTTGTTGAAACGTTATCAATGAAGTTTGTAGAAGTTGTAACAGGTGTTGGATTGATTTTTACATTGTCTCTGTACACATTAAAAGCAATATCTGAAGGGTCATTTCCTAACAATCGCCAGCTAATAAAAACTTCATTGGCAGATTTGCGCAAAGCTACTACACCTCTATTTAAAAATTCAACCTGTTTAGGTGTATTGACTACCGCATCTGGCAATGCCGGAGTGTTAAACCTAATGGTTTCACCATAAGTAGTACCACCATTAATAGCATAGGCTCTAACATAATACAAAGTGGCAGGTGTAAGCCCCGGAATATTTACTGAAAAACTGCCTGTACCTGCTGTACTGGCTACAATTTTAGTATTGGCTACAGTTGGATTATTGCCTGTACTGTAAACGATTCCTCTTTCTGTAATTGCCGTTCCTCCATCTGAGGTAATATCACCTCCGGTTTCTGCCGTCGTTGAAGTAAGATTAGTGACAACATTTGTGGTCAATACTGCTGGCGGAGGAGCCGGAACATAGGTTCTAACAATAGGAGTTATGATTCCTGCTGTATTTGCTTTTGTATAAACGACAAAAGGGTGTAAACTTCCTGCTGCAATGGTCAAATTTCCTGCAGGTTCGTCAATTCCTCTTGTTACTGTCGGATCCTTCATTTCTGTCCATGCAGTTGCGCCGGCTGCTTGTTTAAAAACACGAGCCGAATAGGTAGGTGTGCTGCTTACGTTATCAATAAAAGAGCAATATAAGTTACCTGAAATATCTTTGATTAGACTTAAACTTGGTGAATCTCTCGAAGCTATTCTTGTAGTTGAGCTCCACACAGCAGTAGTTTTATTATACTCAATAGCAGTAGCTCTGTTAGAATCTGCTGTATTAAAATAAACAATAACAGGATTGCCAACTGAATTTATTACCATACTCGTATGACGAATACTGGCATTAATTGTTGGCGTAATATAATTCCAGATACCTCCGCTAAATTGGTAAAAAGCCATAGTTCCGGTTGAAGATGTAGATGAAGCCAAACTACAGAATACCAGCCATGGTACATCAGCTTCATCAATTACAAGACTAACCGCCACAGCTATTTGTGAAGCATTTGTTGTAGTGTTTAAAGGAATTGTACCTATGGTAACCCACGAATTTCCATCGAACTTTTTTACAGTAGGCGTTAATGAAGTACCTTCTCCAAAAGCAATATAGGGATTATTATCTGAGTCAAAAGTTAATGAACAACGAGGTGTTGAACCGTATTGTGATACACTATTGGTAACTGAACCAGTAGAAACATACAGATTATTGGTATCATCATTTAATGGTTCCCAGCTATCTGTAACCGAATTATAAACTTTTACTGCTAATTTATTCTCATTTGCTACATCCACATAAGTAACAAACAATCGGTTAGTCTTGTCAAATAAAATTCTTGAGAACGAAAGATTTGTTCCGATATCATTGCCTAGCTGTTCCCAATTTCCTGTGGAAGGATCTCTTTTTTTTACTTTAACAGCAAGTCCGGTAGCTTCCCTGAAAACTACATAAGGAACATCATTCAAAATGGCAATAGAGGTGTAAGCAGAGGCATCCGAAGATAATTGTGATTCATTTCCAAGAATATTCCAATTTTGTGCAAATGAGTTTTGAGAAGTCAAAAGGCTTAAAATTGTTAAAAAAATAATTCCGAAGATTGTTTTCCGAAAAAGAATCGTTGTAGACGTTAAAAGTACTTGTTCTTTCATAAAAGGTTGGTTAAAAGGTTAGTAGTCTAAAATTATCTGGATAATTATTTAATACTGTCCTGCTCTACCCTGCTAATTTTCTGTAAATTAAGTTTTTACAGCATTTTCTAACGATAATAAAATTTTAAATAGCTAAAAATCAATAACTTACATTCTGTTGTTTTCATTAACTTTATTGATCTAAATTTTAACAAAATTAATATTGCAATTTTTTATTTCTGATTTTTATAAAATATCTAAGAAATTAAAAATCAGGATATATCGAAAAAAAAAAATCCCTGTTATTTCTCAAAGCTTAGAAATAACAGGGAATTTGAATAAGACAAAAGAAAATTCGCCAGTATCATTTTTAGTTACCAATCATCAGTACGAAAAGGAGATGCCGGTAAACTTTCCGCATTAAATAAATTGGGTTCTGGTATTGGTTTCCATGCAAAACGAACTGCCAGAGGTTTTTTTACTTTTTCGGAAGAAACCAAAATTGTTTTTCCATCAATTTTAGCTTCGGCAGGATAAAAGATTTTGTCTTCACCTGCAATCTCAAATTCTTTTAAATCTTCAGAAGGCTTTTTAAAACCCGAATCAACATGATCAAAAAACAACTGAATACGATTTTTTTTAATTTTCAGATGATTATACATAGGTCCTGAATAGACTAATTTATCTTCACCATATGTTTTCGCTCTGGCAATCAAAGCCAATCTATGACCTACAGTCTGTTTGTCAATTGGATGAATGTTTGTTGCATTGCCAACATCTGTCGTTACAACCATTCCGGTATTGGTTATCTTTTTCAAGGATACTAATTGCGCTTCTCTTATTTCCGGGGTTTGTCCTTTGTGAGGTGTTATCTGTACATAATAAAAAGGGAAATCACCTTGTTTCCAATCATCCCGCCAGCTTTTTACCATAGCCGGAAATAAGGTCTGATACAATTGTGCCTTACCCGAATTACTTTCTCCCTGATACCAGATTACACCTTTCATTGTGTAATTTATTAATGGATGTAACATGGCATTGTAAAGCACATACGAGGTTTTGTTTGCCTCTTTTTTGGGCTTTTTAAGTTCCTTTTTTAATCCGTTATTAGCTGATTGTTCATTTCTCAAATTCAAATAAAAAGCTTCCAGTTTTTCCTGATATATTTTTTCGTTTTTAGCATCTTCCTCCAGAATGGCTAAAAAATCGGTATTGCTTTCTAAAACATTTTGCGGTGTCCAGGCTTCGGCTTTTGTGCCTCCCCATGAACTTGAAATTAAACCAATTGGAACTTTTAATTTCTGATACAAATCCCTGCCGAAAAAGTAGGCTACAGCAGAAAACGTTTTTATTGTTTGAGGTGAGCATTCAGACCAGCTTCCCTTAACATCGTCAAGCGGCTTTTGGGAAGCGTTTGTTAAAACAGTAAACAATCTGATATTTGAGTAATTTGCATTAATAATCTCTTCTTCATAATTTTTTACGCCGGTTTTCCAGGTTCCTTCTTCTTTTCCAACAGGGAAATACATATTCGACTGACCGGAGCAAATCCATACTTCTCCTATCAGAATATTATTGAGTACGATTTTGTTCGTCGCATTAATTGTTATTGAATAGGGTTTTTCGTTTCCTTGTGGGGTATCAACAGCTACTTTCCAATTTCCGGCTGAGTCTGCACTAACTTCTACAGGAGCATTTTGCCAGCCTAACTGAATGCTTATTTTTTCGTCTGGAGAGGCCCATCCCCACAGGTTAACTTTTGCATTTTGCTGCAAAATCATATTGTCACTTACCAAAGCAGGTAATTTGACCTGGGCATTGAGTACAAGTTGTACCCCTAAGGCTATAAATAATGAAAGTTTTTTTAAATTAACCATTCTTATTTTAATTTTAGATACTAAAACTTTAAAGATAACGTACTAAATCAATATCGGTATCCTGCCCTTCCATGCTTAAATTGGAAAATGAACTAAACCACTCTGCACTGTAAAGGGCAGAGGTTTGGTTGGAAGACTGAAAGTCTGCAAGGTTGCAATACTTATTTATTAGCCACAAATTACACAAATTTTCACAAATTAATTAGCGCTAATTTGTGTAATTTGTGGTTAAAATATTTTTAGAAGCTAAAGCTAAATGCACTAAAGTGCATAGATTTAAACTATTTCTGAGACCAATAAAAAAGGGCAATAACAAATGTTACTGCCCCGTAAAATTAAAACCACTTAATTTTTATCAATTACCATTAAAAATCCAAACTATCTTTGAAAAATTTAATATTCAAATTTATTTATTAAATCACTGATAACAATCCTGTTGTAACCTGCTTTATTAAATAAAAAAAACCGTCTCAAATCGAGACGGTTTAAAAATATAAATGTATTAATAACCAGGATTCTGCATTGCATCTTTTTCTGCAGCTGTTAACGGTCTTCCATTGGCATATATTCCGTCAAGGAAAGTTTGAGGAATTGGACGTAAGACATGAAAATCCTGAACGTTTGGAGAAGCTTCAATATTATAAGCTTTCGCTCTTGCAACCAAAGTTTTAGTTCTGCTTAAATCCTGCCAGCGATGAAATTCTCCACAAAGTTCTCTAGTGCGCTCGTTCAATACTAGACATAACATACGGTCATAATCACTTCCATAACCCAGTTTTGAAATAACAGCTTCATCCTCTGCAGGCAACATACCAATGCTATTAATAGTTAAATTTGTCGCTGCAGTTGAAATGGCAATATTATTAGACTCATAATAAGAATTTTCAGGAATATAGGAAATCGGAATGCCAGCCTGCCCAGCAGTTGTCCATGATGCCGATCCATCTGCATAAGCAGCACGATTTTCGCCAGCTTTATAAGCACCACGATTTCGGACTGCATTAATGTACGGCAAAGCATCAGCAAACGTTCCGGCACCTTGTTTTGCCAAACGCACTTTTGCTTCGGCAGCTATTAAATAGGTATCTGCAGAACGCGCTAATATAATATCTCTTGAACCCCTTTGACTTGTTAAATCGATTCTTGATCCATCCATATATTTGCTTAGGGACGGAAACCTTACATCTGCCATTAAACCAACGTTATCTGCTGCATATTGTACATAAACACTAGGGATTTTTTTTACCGCTCCCGGAATGAGAAAATTTGTATTTTTAGTGTTAGCAAAACGAGTATCACTTGGGGCATTCATTATATAGATAATACCTAAGTCGCCATTTACATAATCTGATCCAGTCGACTTATTATTAACAATACTTTTTGTCTGAAAGCTTTTCCAAAAACGGGAATCGTTAACCTTATCAAACACATCATATGTAAAATATGTCGGAGCCAAACGGCTAAATGGTCTTCCCCCTGCCAGATTACGCTTCATTTCAGGCAATTGATCATAAGTTGACAGGAAATAAAGATGTTGCCAATTCGATCCTGTATTTAACTGACTAGAATTAAATTGGCCTGCTAATATTATTTCTGACAATTTTTCATTTGGACCATCAGGAGCAGTAAAATTCCACAAATCAACAAAATTAGGCGCCAGAGGATGATGAGCAATCACTTCATCTGCCAAGGTAACTACTTTTTGTAGATCAGCAGTTTTTGTAGCTGAATTCCAATCATCGTTTATTTCACTCGCACGAGATAAATAAGCTTTTGCCAAATAGTGTGCAACAGCATCTTTTGTGATTTTTGCTGAGCCGCCTGCATTATCCAGTAAGTCATATGCCTTAGTAAAATCATCTATGATTTGAGTAAATACTTCTTCTGCAGAGGCTCTTGCAAACTCAACCTCAACAATAGTACTCAAATCTAATTTTAATGGAACACCACCATACTGACTAACTAATTTTAAATAATTGAATGCTCTTAAAAAATAACCTTCTCCTAAGGCTCTTTTTTTGATAGCCTCATTAGTTGAAACAATTGCTGTAGCAGATTCAATTAATTGATTTGCATTTCCTATTGCAACATATAAATTATCCCAATTTGTATTGGCTGCCACAGTATTTGCATTAGAAACCGTTACAAAAGAGTTCAGTCCTGAGGCATAAGAGTTCCAAATATGGTTTGAAGGATCACCTCCTGCATGAAACTCATCAGTACCAGATTGTGTAGCAGTTAGAGGTACTTCTAATGCAAATTCTAAAGCAAAAGACTGATAATAAGTTCCAACTGCTAAAGCCTTAATACCAGCTTCGGTTTTGTAGTAATCTTTAGTATAAGCTGTTGTTAGCTTTTCGTCTAAAAAGTCATCACTGCAAGAACTGCCAAGACCTAATGCAGCAATCAATATTAAATTTATATATAGTGTTTTATATTTTTTCATAATTATGATTATTAAATTTTAATTTTAAAGCTCAACATTTAAACCTAAAACAAATCCTCTGTTAGAAGCGGTTGACTGTGTGTCCAAGTCCATCCACTTTACTTTATTATAAATCATGCCCGGGTTCATAATCTGAAAATATAGTCTCAACTTTGAAACTCCCGCTTTTTCAGCCATCTCATTTGTAAAATTGTATCCTAAAGATATATTTCGCACTTTTAAGAAATCACCATCACGATAACCCAAGATTGGAAAAAAAGCATCTCCTGTACCCGCAGAGTAAATTGGTTTTTGATATTCAGCATTCGTATTGTTATCTGTATAATAATCGATAGATCTCTGACTGCCCTTAGCACCTGAATTTTCTCCATTTGTATTATATGTATACCCCATACGGCCGTAAATAAAGACTGATAATTCTACATTTTTATATCTAAATGTATTGGTTAACCCGGCAATATATTTAGGATCAGCACTGCCAATTATTACACGGTCATTATTAGCATCAATTTTATAATCACCATTTTGATCCACAGGCCTTGCATTACCAAATGTAAATCCGGCACCATTTGCATTAAACTTAGCCATTTCTGTAGCATCTTCTGGTTTCCAAATTCCATTTGACTCATACCCATAAAGTACATTTTGTGGCTGACCTATAAATAAATTATTATTTATATCATCGAATTTGCCAGTTGCCAATGCCACAATTCTGCTTTGTTGATAAGAAAAACTCAAATTTGAACTCCATTCAAAATCTGTTGCTCTTACATTTATAGTATTTAATGTAAGCTCTACACCTTCTCCTTCTGTTTCACCAACATTTTCAAAAGTATCCCTAAACCCTGTAGGTGTAGGTACGCTTCTCCTTAACAATAAATCTGTTGTATCACTGGTATAATACTCTAAAGTTCCTGATATTCTGCTATTCACAAAAGAAAAGTCAATACCATAGTTAATTTGTTTTGTTTTTTCCCATCCCAGATCTGGATTTCCTAAGGTTGCATTATTTACTAAACCGGAACCGTTAGGATAAACAATACCAGCCAATGGAGGCTGTGTAGAATAAGGATCAACGGCAGCATTACCGGTAATTCCAAAACCTACCCGAAGCTTTAACTGATCTATCCAGGAAACATCACTTAAAAAATTCTCCTGATTCATATTCCAGGCTAATGAAGCACTTGGAAAAAAGTCCCATTTTTTTCCATCAGCTAATTGTGATGCCCCATCATAACGACCAGAGGCAGTTAACAAATATTTATTGTCATAGCCATACGTTACTCTTGCCATATAAGACAGCAAGCCTGACTCAATTAAATTAGTTGAATAGTTGCTAAGAGTTACATTTGCAGGAGTTAAAGCGTTCCATTTGTTCTCTGGATTTTTAACATCATTTGCCGCCATCATGCTGTCTTCATATTCATATCCGGTTTTACTCTGTAAAAATGTCAGACCTAAATCATGCTTTCCAAAAGTTTTATTGTAAAAAAGCAGGTTATCTAATGTATACGATATTGTTTGCGATTTAATCAATGAAGCAAAACTTGTTCCTGAACGCGCAGCAGATCTGGCATCTAAAAATACACCATTACGATAGGAAGTGATATCCGGTCCAAAATTTAATCTGTATTTTAAACCATCCAATACCGGAATAAGTTTTCCTAAATCTAATTGAGCATACAAACTACCAAAAGCCCGTAATGTTAAACGTTGATCCTGAGAATATTTATCTTCATCAATAACCGTTCTGATAGTATTGTCTCCTCCCGGGTTATCTATTCTATTACCGTTACTGTCGTACGGAACTGCATATGGAAGGTTAAGACGTGCCGAATTATATATTCCGGTTGTACTGCTTACAGCTGATCTTCCTATATTGGATTGCCCATACTCATTTATGCTATAACTCGTGTTTAAATTAGCTCCCATAGAAAACCAGTCGGTTGCTGTAATGTCCACGTTTGCTACACCATTATAACGTTTAAAACTTTGGCCTTTTAAAACTCCTGTATTTCCTGTATAACCAAATGAGCCGTATCCTTTCATTTTTTCTGTTCCTCCACTAACAGCTACAGTATGCTGTTGAGTAACTCCTGTACGGGTTACAAACTTTGCCCAGTCTGTAGTTGCTACTTTCGAACCATCCCATGTACCATTCTCCCATCCTTTCGAAATGTTTGCCCATGCAGAAGGATCTGCAGATTTTAAGAAAATCAATTCATCGTTTGCAATAGTAGGGGCATCTCCTTTTGGGAAAGCTGATGGATTTGAATAATATCTTGCCCATCTGCGAAAATCTATATATTCACCAGCAGACATCATTGGAGCATTCTCACGAATATCTTCTGTAGTAAGCGAAGTGTTATAGTTTAATGTAAATTTACCATTTTTACCCTTTTTAGTGGTTACAATAATAACTCCATTTGCTCCACGTGAACCATAAATTGCAGTCGCAGATGCGTCTTTTAAAACATCAATCGACTCAATGTCGCTGGGATTCAAGAAATCAATACCTCCCGCATTGGAATCACTCACATCACTGATTGATTTACCTAATGCCCCGGCTAATGGTTTTGAATTATTAATTGGAACTCCATCCACTACATAAAGTGGTGAGTTTGAAGCGGAAATTGAACGTGCGCCACGGATTGTTACTCTTCCTACAGTACCAGGACGCTCATTTGAGGTAATATCAACCCCTGCAGCTTTTCCCTGCATTGCCTGAACTGCATTTTGAACCGGTCTGGAATCTATGACTTCAGAACTTACACTCACAATAGATCCAGTCAGGTCTTTTTTCTTTCTTACCCCGTAACCAACAACAACAACTTCCTCAAGCGAATTATCTTCTTCCTGAAGTACAACATCATAAACATTTGCATTACCAATGGTAATTTCCTGTTTCTTAAAACCAATAAAGCTGTAAACAAGAATATTTCCAGGAGCCGCATTGATAGAGTAACTTCCGTCAAGATCCGTGCTTACACCTCTTTGTCCTCCTTTAATAAGTACATTAACTCCAGGCACCGGTAATCCTGAAGCATCCTTTACGACACCTTTAATTACTTTACCCTGTGCGTAAGATGAGGCACTGAGCAATGCCATTATCGCTACAATCAGCAGAAGATTTAATTTAATTTTCATAAATGTTAAATTTTGGTTAATTAATTAGTTAACTCAAATTTATTTAGAAGAATTTTCTGTAGTGTCCTGTACTGTCCTGCACACACAATACCATATATACCTAAATATCAACATTCTACATGAGTCGTTGTCTTTTTTAACCAAAAAATACTTAATTAATCACTTTTTAACATAAAGGAAATTAATAACTCAAAAAATCATTAAAAGAAAAATGAGTATTTAATATTTGAAAAAATAAATTGTATCAAGTATACATCCATCTCCATTTTTTCAATACCAATTTAAACAAAAAAACCGCCTCAATGTTGAGACGGTTTCAAAAAACAATTTATAGATAGGGGGCAATTTTAGTAACCAGGATTCTGCCAAGCAGCTTTTTGTTCTGCAGATAAATTCGTTCCGTCTGCATTAGACAATACATCAATAAATGTTTGAGGAATAGGGCGTAACTCATGTTTGTTTGCTGTAATTCTAGGTGCTGCTTCCGGATTAAAAGCTTTTGCTCTTTTAATCAAAGTACCTGTTCTGGATAGCGTTTCCCATCTTAGAAATTCACCTAACAATTCACGGCTATACTCATTAAGCACAAAATGCAATGCGCGCTCATAATCACTTCCTGCTTCTACTTTTGTAAGAATTTCTTCGTCTTCAGCTGGCAGATTAGCAGGGAAAGTTATTAATCTCAAATTTGAGGCTGCTGTTGTAACTGGAACAGTCGGATTTGATAAATAATAGGTATTCATATCTAAATTTGCATTTATGAAATTTGTTGCCAAAGAACCTGTATTTAGTGGATTTGCTTTAAAAGCTTGAGAACCATCACTATAGTAAGATCTGTTTTCACCACTTTTCCATTGCGCTCTTTCTCTAACAGTGTTTATGTCTTTCATGGCATTTCCATAATCTCCCTGACGAACATAACATTCTGCACGTACTAAATAAGTTTCTGCAAGACGAGCCATAATCCCGTCACGGTTAGAATTTGATCTTTCTCCGGTACGAGAACCACAATCTGCCTTATTTATACCTGCAAAGAAATTACAAACAGTAGCACTTCCAAATGTTGGTGCAACATAAGTTCCGTTTTGGTACAGAACCAATGAATTAGGAACAAACTGGCCTACTTTACTTGTCAAACCACCATTAGTTGGCGTTTGTCTGTTTCCAACAGTCCACTCAGGTAAACGTCCTGCATCATCTTTCCAGTTTGGTCCTTGAGGTGCGGCTCCAAATTTATACGAGTTATAAGTATTGTCATTTTTATTATTTAATATCATAACAATAGCCGGATCACCAAGTTTAATGCCGGTTGGATTTGGTGTTCTCAAAGTAGTCACACCATAAACAGTTTTAAAGGTTTTCCACATACGCGCATCATTTACGTGGTCATAAACTGCATAAGCATACTCAGTAGGGCGACAACGCTGAAAGTCCATAGCGCCTATCCATACACCACGTGCAACCCAACCTCCTGAAAAGGCGGAAAACTGAGGTGTAAAATAACTAAATGTACGGTTTTCGTAACGACCGGCAGTAGCTGCATCACCATTAAAACCTGCTGCCATTAAAATTTCATTCAACTGCTCATTCGGGTTGTCAATTCCTGTCCAGTTAGCATAAAGATCACTATAATTTGGCGTTAATGCACCACGTGCACCAATAGCATAGGTACAGGCATCAATTGCCTCTTTAAGATCTGCATCTTTGTAAGAACTATTCCATTTATTATTACGTTCAGAAACACGGAATAGCAATGATTTTGCAAGAAAATGTGCTGCAGTTGCCTTAGTCCAGGTTATACCTTTACCATAAGTAAAAACTTCACCTTCAAAAAGAGAATAAGCCTGACGGAAATCAGATATTACCTGTTCCCAACATTGTTCTTCTGTAGAACGTGTGTAATTACGAACAACAACACCTTCTAAAGGAACAGTTTGAAGAGCAACGCTACCATACTGAGCAGCAAGTTTATAATAATTATAACCTCTTAAAAAATAAGCATGTGCTAAACAACGGTTTCTGATTTTTAAATCGGGGATTACCTTTTCAGCTTTAGCAATTATTGTATTTGCTGATGCAATACCAAAATACATTTGATCCCAAAGATCTGTTGGCCCTGTAGCATTCCCGTTAGCTGCTCCTGTCTCTGGTCTAGCCCCAGATGGATTCAAACGATTATCATAAGTATTCCACATTTCGTTAGTTAGGTCGTTTGCATTCGTAAACTCATCAGTTCCATAAAGTGTAGTACCATAAGACCATTCAAAGCCGAAATGCCAACGAATGTTCCCATATAGCGATACTGTCAAGGCTTGAAGCCCTTCAGGTGTATCATAATAAGCTGTCGAAAAAGCATTTGTTTGCTCTTCGTCCAGAAAATCTTCCGAACAGGAGCTAAAAAATAACCCGGTCATTAACAAAAGACCTATTCCTATATTTTTAATATTATTCATTTTTTTACTTTTATTGTTATACTTCAATTCGTCACAATTATTAAAACCCAACTTCAATACCCATAACAAAACTGCGATTGAAATAAGTTCTGTCTGTATCAAAATCATACCAGTCTAACGACTGATATATACTTCCAGGATTTATTGCCTGAGCATAAATTTTCATATTTGCCAGTCCAATATTGCTTGTAACATCTTTAGGTAAATTATATCCCACGGAAATATTACGAATTTTTACAAATGACGCCTTTTGAAAACCAAGAAGTCCGGCATAAGCATCCTGCGAACCTGACGATGCCTGACCCAAAATTGGTTTTTGGAATTCTGCATCGGTATTATCCGGTCTCCAGTAATCTACCTGAATTTGATTCGCACGACCAGTCATTGCCTGACCTCCCAAATTAGCAGTATAGCCCATACGTCCGTAAATATTTACTCCTAATTCAATCCCTCTATAGGTAAAGTTATTATTCCATCCCATTGTCCACTTAGGATTATTATTTCCCAAAACAACACGATCTTCAGGAGTCATTCTGTAGTCTCCATTCTGGTCAACAGGACGTACTCTACCTGGTGAAAATTTCTCTCCATTAGCATTCCATTTAGCCATTTCAGCCTGATCTTCAGGAGTGTCCTGCCATAATCCCTGATTATCAAAACCATAACGAACATTAATAGATTCTCCAATAAACCATGAATTACCTACCATATCTTGCCTACCGTTTACCAGTTCATCAATTTTGTCCCTTTGCCATGCACCATTTAAGTTAGTTTCCCAGGTAAATCCATCAGCCGTTTGTACAGGAATAAGATTAAGAGTTACTTCAACACCTTCATTTTGTGTTTTACCAATATTATCAACTATAAAAGGATATCCTGTTACAGTTGGTATAACTGCTCTTAATAGTAAATCTTCTGTAAAGCTTTTATATGCTTCGATAGTTCCACTAACTCTATTATTTAACAAACTAAAATCAAGTCCAAGATTATATTGTTTGGTTTTTTCCCATTTCAAATTAGGATTAGGCATTCCTGTCAAATCATTAGGGGCGGTATAATAAGGTTCGTTTGTTACTTGCCCCATTTGGTTACTGATACCATTAAAAGGAAGATATACAGTACGAAGGTTTCCTAATGTACCGTAAGGATCAACAGCAGAGTTACCCACTGTACCAAAACCAACTCTAAGTTTTAGATTTTCAATCCAGTTTACCTCTTTTAAGAAATCCTCATTATTGATACGCCAAGCCAATGCTGCAGAAGGGAAAAAGTCCCATTTATTCCCTTCGGCTAATACTGAAGCACCATCCCAACGACCTGAAAAAGTCAATAAATAACGGTTATCAAAACCATAATTTAAACGAGCCATGTAAGAAGTAAGTCCGCTTTGTATGAGATTAGACCCCATAGAAGCTTTATTATTAGCATTTGTAACATCTACTTGCCCCATAGCATTCCATAAGAAAGAAGGTTTTGGAATATTATTCGCACTCATAGAGGAGCTCTCAATATCCCAGGATGATGCTGTCTGCAGTAAAGTTACTCCTATTTTATGTTTCGCAGCAAAGGTACGATCGTAGTTAATCATGTTATCCAAAGTCCATGACAAATCGCGACGATTTTGAAGTCTCGCAAAATTAACTCCGGCACTACCGTTAGCGTTTACCTTAAGTGATGATGTTCCATCAATATAAACCCCTTCTCTCCAATGACGAAAATCTGGTCCGAAATTTATCTTATAAGTAAGTCCTTCTATCGGTTTCCAAATCTTACCAAAATCAACAGTTGTAGAAAAATTACCTAAAAGACGAAAGGTTTGAGATTGCTGAGTACTTCTGTTCCATTCATCCATTATGCTATAAATACCAGATTCTCCTCCTGGGTTAATAATAATATTACCATTTGCATCATAAGGAACTGCATGATTAAAAAGTTGTTTAGCAACGCCATATATCGCATCAGGTACTGAGCTGCTTCTTGCACTCAAAGTTGACATACCATAATCCTGTTCGCTCCATGATCCATTTAAAGAAGCAGTCATTTTAAACCATGGAACAGGATTAATATTTGAACTAAGTTTTGCAGTATAACGTTTATACCATTGTCCTTTTTGGGTACCGGTATTATCTAAATAACCTAAAGAAGCATACGTATTTACTTTTTCAGAACCTCCGCTTGCACTTAAAACATGTTCTGTGGAAATTCCTGTTTGAGTAACTATGTCAGTCCAGTTTGTGTTAGTTACTTTAGAAGCATCCCATGTACCACTTTCCCATCCTTTCAACACATTATCTCTAGATGTCTCGCCATCTAAACCACTACCAAAAATGAATTTATCATTTTCATAAGTTGGTGAATCAGGGTGAGCCCATGGAATTGCAACACCTCCTACAATACGTTCAGGGCTATTGTATGCAGCCCAACGTCTGAAGGTAATAAAGTCAGATGCACTCATTGATGGGGCTCTGTCCACTATATCTGAAGTGGTTACCGTACCTGCATAGTTCATGGTAAACCTGCCCGATTTTCCTTGTTTAGTTGTTATAATAATAACTCCATTAGCTCCACGTGAACCATAAATAGCTGTAGCAGAAGCATCTTTAAGAATATCCATAGATTCTATATCTCTTGGATTTAGCGTTTCAATACCAGATGCAGACAACAAAGGCACACCATCTACAACATATAATGGATCACTACCTGCGGTTATTGAACGCTGGCCACGAATACGTACTCTACCAACAGTTCCAGGGCGTTCGTTAGTGGTAATATCAACCCCTGCAACCTTACCCTGCAATGCTTCTACAGCATTAGGTACTGGTCGATTCATTAATTGCTCAGCATTTACACTTGAAACAGCTCCAGTAACATCAGATTTCTTTTGAGTTCCATATCCAACAACTACAATTTCATTCAGTTGAGATATTTCTTCGGCAAGTTTTACATTAAGTTCAGAATTCTGACCTACGGTCATCTCTACTGTTTTTGAGCCAGTAGAAGAAAAAACCAATACTTGTCCCGGTGCAGCACTTATAGAGTATTTACCATCAAAATCAGTACTAGTACCCGTCCTGGTCCCTTTGAGGAGAACATTAGCTCCCGGTATTGGTAATCCTGACCCGTCAGTGATTGTTCCTTTAACCACTTTGTTTTGCGCATAACCTGATGTATGCAATAACACAAACATGGCCAAAATCAGCAAAAGACTAAATTTGTTTTTCATAAAAAATGTTTTTGGTTAATTAAAATAGTTTAACCAAATTTATTCAGAAGTACTTTCGACAGCATCCTGTAGTATCCTGTTAACTTTCAGTATATTATGTTTTTAATTTAATTTTTATTTAACAATACTTGGACAACATACTGATTAACAATACAAATTCACCCTGTTCTTCTCCATATGAAATTTAAAATTTAACTAAATTATTTTTTATAGATTCATACTTTTTTACATAAAAAAATGACAAATTAAAAAAAATATACTTCATTATTTATTTACTAAATTATTGAGAATAATAAACAGCAGGATGGAACAGGATAGCAAATTCGCAAATCGCATTTACATTTACTTTTTATGATTTTTTTGCTTTTGTAACTAACTTCAAATTAAATTTACTATCAATCATCGAATACAATCATCATAATGAAACTTATCAAAACACAACTTTTTTTGCTTTTTTCGCTATTCATGAGCGTCAATAGTCATTCACAATATGCATCTCCATGGCCAGAATCCAGCAATATAAATCAGCCTTGGGGCCGTTGGTGGTGGATGGGAAGTGCCGTTGATAAGCCTAACTTAAAAAAGAGTCTTATAGATTTTCATAAAGCTGGAATTGGCGGTGTAGAAATCACTCCTATATATGGTGTAAAAGGTGAGGAAAATAATTTCATTGACTATTTGTCCCCAAAATGGATGGAAATGCTCGATTATACTATTCATATTTCGGATAGTCTTCATATGCAGGTTGACATGGTTTTAGGAACTGGATGGCCTTACGGAGGCTCACATGTTACTTTGCCTCATGCGGCCACAAAACTGATTGTAGAAAAATACCAGTTAAAAAAGAACGAAACAATAGACAGGACCATTAAACTGGAAGACACTAAGGAAAAAACTCCAGCGGAACTTTTATATGTTGTGGCGTATGGTAGTGATGGAAGTTACGTAAACCTAACCGATCAGTTAAAAAACAAAAATTCAAAACTTAGTGACAAAGGTATAGAAGGGTCTTCTGTAGCAATACCTAACACTTTAGAACCAAACAAATTAAAATGGAAAGCAAAAAAAACAGATTATACTATATATGCTGTTTTTAGCGGTAAAACCGGTCAGCAGGTAAAAAGATCTGCTCCGGGTGGCAAAGGATACACTTTAGACCATTATTCAGAAGAGGCTTTGAACGCCTATGTGGTTCCGTTTAACAATGCATTAAAAGGCCGTGAAGGAAAAATCAGGGCTATTTTTAACGATAGTTATGAAGTTTATGGAACTGATTTTACCCCGAATTTCTTTGAAGAATTCCAAAACCGAAGAGGCTACGATCTTAAAAAACAATTACCATTACTATTAAGTGAATCCGACAATGAAATTGCCAACAGAATAAGAAGCGATTACAGACAAACGATAGCCGACTTATTATTGAATAAATTTGATAAACCATGGACGCAATGGGCAAATTCAAAAAACTTCAAAACCAAGCTTCAGGCACATGGATCTCCGGGAAATTTAATTGATTTATACGCTTCTGCAGATATTCCTGAGTGTGAAACATTTGGTTCTATGCCTTTTGATATTCCGGGTTTTAGACGTGAGAAAGATGATATCCGCGAAGGCGATGCTGATCCGGTAATGCTTAAATTCTCTTCATCGGCAGCACATATTTCAGGAAAAAATCTGGTTTCATCTGAAACTTTTACCTGGTTAAGAGAACACTTTAAAACCGCTTTATCACAATGCAAACCGGAAGCTGAGGATTTAATGCTTAACGGAGTCAATCATATTTTTCTTCATGGCTCTACTTATTCACCTGAACGAGCCGTTTGGCCGGGATGGAAATTTTATGCTTCTGTAAATTTTAATGCCAATAACAATATCTGGGAGGATGCACCTTCACTATTTTCATATATTTCCAACTGCCAGTCGATGCTGCAAGAAGGAAAACCTGATAATGAAATATTACTTTACTGGCCAATTTTTGACACTTGGGACAAATATCAAAATGGATCTTTATTTTTTCAATTCAAAATACATTCTTTGTCAGAATGGCTTTACGGAACGTCATTTTATGAAACTACAAAAGAGTTAATGAAAAAAGGCTACGGTGTTGATTTTATCTCTGATAATTTTATTGCCGAAGCAAAGGTTATAGACGGAAAAATTAGCCTTCCAGGGGGTACTTTTAAATCATTAATTATTCCTTCATGTAAAAAAATGCCTCTTGCAACTCTGCAAAAACTGATCGAATTACAAAATGCCGGCGGTAAAATTATTTTTCAGGGATTGCCGGAATCTGTTCCCGGTTTTAATGATTATAAAGATCAGGAAGCAAAACTTCAATCAGTTTTAGCTGAAAATAAAGAAGCTGTAAAGCCTGTTTCGAATATTCTTGAAACGTTGGAAAATGCTCAGATATACCCTGAAACACTTGTAAATACAGGTTTAAAATTCATTCGAAGAAATGTTGACGGTGAAAAAATATATTATCTGGTAAATCATACACCAAAAACCATTGATGGATTTATTCCATTAGAAATTGGAAACAAAGAAGTCGTGATTTTTGATCCATTAAACAGAAATTACGGAAATGCAATCGTTCAAAAAACAGACAAAAACACTTTGGTAAAAATAAAAATCGAACCGGGACAATCCTATTTCCTAAAAACAGAGAATTCTGCTTCCCAAAAAAAATGGAATTATTATGAACCAACTGCTGAAGCTATCGCATTAAAAGGAAACTGGAAAATTAATTTTGACAAAGGTGGCCCAAAATTACCTCCGACAGCCACAGTATCAAATTTAGAATCATGGACAAAATTAAGTCCTGATGCAGAAGCTTTCTCAGGATCTGCAACATACACTTTAGAATTTAATAATCCGAATTCTAAAATAGAATCGTGGAATTTAAATTTAGGCGATGTTCGCGAAAGCGCAAAAGTTTGGTTAAACGATGAATTAATTGGTACTGCATGGTCTGTTCCTTATAAATTAAATATCGGAAAATTAAAACACGGGAAAAACACTTTAAAAATTCAGGTAACAAACCTTTCAGCCAACCGAATTCGTGATAAAGAATTAAAAGGCGAAGAATGGAAAATTTTCTACGAAATCAATATGGTTGACAAAGACTATAAAAAATTCGACGCCACAAAATGGAGTCCGATGCCATCGGGATTATTAGGCCCTGTTACTATCACACCTTTAAAACAACAAAATTAATTCCCTTCTAAAAGAATATAAAATGAGAAAATTACTTTTATTGTTTGTAATATGCCTTTCATATACAAACACTACAAACGCACAACAGCCATTTGATAAAAAATTAGTACTGAAACAAATGATTTTGGCTAACGATTATTTTATGCAAAAATGGCCTGAAACAGGTAAAACAATTATTACTAATAAGGAACGCCCAAGCAATATCTGGACACGTGGCGTTTATTATGAAGGACTAATGGCTTTGCACGAAATTTTCCCAAAAGAAGCCTATTACAAATATGCTTACGACTGGTCAGAATTTCATAAATGGGGATTTAACGGTGGAAATGTTACTCGTAATGCAGACAATTATTGTGCAGCTCAAACTTATATTGATTTATATAATTTAGAGCCGGATGCGAAAAAATTAAAAAACACAAAAGCCAACATCAACATGTTGCTTAATACGCCTCAACTAGACGACTGGTCCTGGATTGATGCCATCCAAATGGGAATGCCGGTTTTTGCTAAATTAGGTGTTCTTGAAAACGATAATCGTTACTACGAAAAGATGTACGAAATGTATATGTATTCAAGAAATAAACATGGCGATAATGGTCTTTTTAATCCAAAAGATGGCTTATGGTGGCGTGATGCCGATTTTGATCCTCCATACAAAGAACCAAATGGTGAAGATTGCTACTGGAGCCGTGGTAATGGCTGGGTAATTGGCGCTTTGGCAAAAGTATTGACTATAATTCCTAAAAATGCGCCTCACAGAGATCAATATGTAAAAGATTTAAAAGCAATGGCTGCAGCTTTAGTTCCGATTCAAAGAGCGGATGGATTCTGGAATGTAAGTTTACATGATCCCACAAATTTTGGTGAAAAAGAAACTTCAGGAACTGCACTATTCGTTTACGGAATGGCATATGGAATCAACAGCGGAATTTTAAAAAAAGAAACGTATTTACCTGTAATTGAAAAAGCATGGAATGCCATCACAAAAGATGCTTTACATGATACTGGATTTTTAGGATACTTACAATCAACAGGAAAAGAACCTAAAGACGGACAACCATTGTCTTATGATAAAATCCCTGATTTTGAAGATTACGGATTAGGTTGTTTTTTATTGGCCGGATCAGAAATTTATAAAATGAAATAATTTGGGCGTGCCCCTCCCGAAAAAGGTCGGGTCGGGCTGTACGTTCCCGCTTCCCGATGAAAAATCGGGAGAGCTCCACTTCCATCCCTCACGCTAACTAACCAACAACCATCATGAAAAAAACACTCTTTTATCTTGTTTTGATACTCTTAAATTCAAACCTGTTTTCACAAGAATTTAAAAGAGAAAAATACAATTTCAATTCCGATTGGAAACTAAAAACAGGAGATTCCCAAAATGCAGAATCTCCTGTTTTTGATGATACTGCATGGAGAAAAGTTACATTGCCTCATGCCTATAATCAGGAAGAAGCTTTTGAAAAAGATATTGACAACCATACTACAGGAATCGTCTGGTATCGTAAAAATTTCAAACTTCCAAAAGGGATAAAAGATAATAAGGTTTTTATTGAATTTGAAGGTATTCGCCAAGGCGGTGTGATTTATGTTAACGGGCAAAAAGTAGGACTTCATGAAAATGGCGTAATGGCTTTTGGTTTTGATATTTCTAAAATTGTAAGACCTTTCCCTGAAGAAAATACGATTGCTTTAAGAATTGACAATGACTGGAAATACCGAGAAATAGCCACAAATGCTACTTATCAATGGAATAATATGAATTTTAATGCTAACTATGGCGGAATTCCAAAAAATGTTTTTCTTCATATTACGAGTAAATTATACCAGACACTTCCACTCTATTCCAACTTAAAAACTACTGGAGTTTACATTTATCCATCTGATATAAATATCCAAAAACAAAGTGCGGTTATTCATGCTGAAGCGGAGGTTCGCAATGAATTTGGAACGACAAAAAAACTGGAATATAATGTTGTTGTTGCAGATATTAAGGGCAAAGTAGTCGCTTCTTTTTCCGGTGAGAAAATAAACCTTCTTCCAAATGAAACTAAAATTATAAAAGCTAGTAACCTGATTAATAATTTACATTTTTGGAGTTGGGGTTATGGCTATTTATACACAGTAAAAACCATTTTAAAAGTCGATGGAAAAGTCGTTGATGAAGTTTCGACTAAAACAGGCTTTCGAAAAACAGCTTTTAAAAATGGTGAAATCTGGCTGAATGACCGTGTTATTCAGGTAAAAGGATATGCGCAACGAACCAGCAATGAATGGCCGGCAATCGGCATGTCAGTTCCGCCGTGGTTAAGTGATTTTAGCAATAAACTGATAGTCGAAGGCAACGGAAATTTAGTGCGATGGATGCATGTGACACCCTGGAAACAAGATGTAGAATCCTGTGACAGAGTTGGATTACTGCAAGCAATGCCTGCCGGAGATGCCGAAAAAGATGCCAAAGGCGAACAATGGATTCAGCGTGTTAATCTGATGCGCGATGCTATCATTTACAATCGAAACAATCCAAGTATTATTTTTTATGAAAGCGGCAACGAGTCTATCAGCGAGGAACATATGAAAGAGATGAAAGCCATTCGAAATCTCTATGATCCTAATGGCGGACGCGCTATTGGTTCCCGTGAAATGCTCGACAGCAAAGAAGCCGAATATGGCGGAGAAATGCTTTACATTAATAAAAGTGCTAAAATACCTTTGTGGGCTACCGAATATTCCCGAGATGAAGGCTTGCGCAAATATTGGGACGAATTCTCACCTCCTTTCCACAAAGAAGGTGTTGGTCCTTTATATCGAGACAAACCTGCCGAAGATTACAATCACAATCAGGACCGCCATGCAATCGAAAATGTTGTACGCTGGTATGATTATTACAGAGAAAGACCGGGTACGGGAAAAAGAGTAAATTCAGGTGGTGTTAATATTATTTTTTCTGATTCTAATACACATCACAGAGGCGAATCGAATTACAGAACCAGTGGCGAAGTAGATGCCATGCGTATTCCAAAAGACGGATTCTGGGCTCATCAGGTCATGTGGGATGGTTGGGTTGATATCGAAAAACACCGTACTCACATCATGGGACATTGGAACTACGCTGATAAAGTGGCCAAAAATATTTATGTAGTTTCAACGGCTTCCAAAGTTGAACTTTTTATCAATGAAACATCACAAGGTTTTGGAAAACAAAGTAGTCAGTTTCTATTTACTTTCGAAAATATCGGATTTAAAGAAGGTACTATAAAAGCTATTGGATATGATGAAAAAGGAAAAATTTTGAGTGAAGATTCAAAAATAACTGTTGGAAACCCCGCAGAAATTAAACTAAAATTAACTACCCAGCAACAAGGATTTTTAGCCGATGGTGCAGATATAGCTTTGATTGATGTTGAAGTTGTTGACAAAAATGGAAATCGCTGTCCAATCAGTAATGACATGATTTCATTTTCTGTTGATGGTCCTGTTACATGGTTAGGCGGAATTGCTCAAGGTCCTAAAAATTATATCCTTTCCAAAGATATTCCAGTTGAAAATGGTATCAACAGAGTGATGTTACAATCCATGACAACCAGCGGAAGAATAAAAATTTCGGCTACAGCCAAAGGATTAAAATCGGCAAACCTGACTTTTGAAAGCAAGCCTATTAAAACTCAAAATGGCCTTTCTACAGCAATTCCCGGTGTTAATTTAGCTTCAAATTTAGAAAGAGGACCAACTCCTAAAACACCATCTTACACATTAAAAAGAAATACTGTTGCTATTGCAATTGCTTCATCACCTTCAAATAATGATGATACTTTTAAAAGTTATGATGACAACGAACTGACTGAATGGAAAAATGATGGGAATGCAAAAAACGGTTCAATAACCTATACACTATCAAAACCGTCAATGGTGAACGAATGTGTAATAAAATTAACGGGTTGGAGATCTAAAATCTATCCAATTCGTATTTTAGCAGATGGAAAAGAAGCTTTTAAAGGCAATACAACGCAAAGTTTAGGATATATTACGATTCCTTTAGAACCCGTTTTAGCTGAAAAAATTACAATTGAACTCATCGGATCAAACACTGAAAAAGATGGGTTTTCTAAAATTGTTGAAGTGGAAGCCAACAAAGATTTAGATTTATTTAAAGACCCAACAGCAGTAAATGCTAAAGGACAATTACGTATTGTTGAAATAGAATTTTATGAAAAAATCAAATAATTTAAACCGAATCAAAGCAGTAGTATTTTGTCTTTCTTTAGGGATGAGCCTTTCTGTTTTCTCTCAAAAAAAGGAAATTCAGTTATGGGATAAAGTCCCTGATGCTCTTGAATCTAAAGAATATACAGAGAAAATAGTTACCAATAAAGAAGGCATTGCTGTGGATGTGCGTAAAGTAACAACACCTACCCTGGCAGTTTATTTTGCAGATGCAGAAAAATCAAACGGAACATCTGTTATAATATGCCCCGGAGGCGCTTACGGAATGCTGGCCATTGACAAAGAAGGTTATAAGGTTGCAGAATGGTTTAACAGTTTAGGAATACATGCTTTTGTTTTAAAATACAGACTGCCAAGCGATTTGATTATGAAAAACAAAACGGTTGCCCCTTTGCAGGATGCTCAGGAAGCGGTAAGATTGCTACGCCGAAATGCTGTTAAATGGAAACTGAATCCTAACAAAATTGGTATTATGGGATTTTCGGCTGGTGGCCATTTGGCTGCTACTTTATCTACGCATTATAATGATAAAGTGTATATTCCTTCTGATACAACAAGTGCTAAACCTAATTTTTCAATTTTAATTTACCCTGTAATATCCATGCAGGAAGGAGTTACCCATCAAGGCTCCAAAGATAATTTGTTAGGAAAAAATGCTGACAACGAAACAGTCGAAAAATATTCGAATGAAAAACAAATAACAGCTGATACTCCAAAGACATTTTTAGTTCACGCTACAAATGATAAAGCTGTTCCTGTAGAAAACAGTATTAATTATTATTTAGCCCTAAAAAAAGAAAAAGTTTTAGCAGAAATGCATTTGTATGAAAACGGAGGACATGGTTTTGGTTTAGGAGTAAAAGGAACCAATGCATCGTGGCCAAAAACTTGTGAAAAATGGCTGGCTGTCAATAATTACATTTTAAAATCAGACGGCTATGTATTCACCTATTTTAAAGGTAATGGAGAAGATGGTTTACACTTAGCTTATAGTGAAGATGGTTATAAATGGAATGCTTTAAAAAACGATGCTTCTTTTTTAACTCCTGAAGTTGGAAAAGACAAACTAATGAGAGACCCTTGTGTCATCAAAGGTGGCGACGGATTATACCACATGGTTTGGACAGTGAGCTGGACAGATAAGGGAATTGGTTACGCTTCTTCAAAAGATCTGATTCATTGGTCTAAGCAGGAATTCATTCCCGTGATGGTTCATGAAGAAAAAACAAGAAATACCTGGGCTCCTGAAATTACATACGATGAAAAATCAAAAACATATATGATTTATTGGGCTTCTACAATTGACGGGAAATTTTTAGAAACAAAATCAGAGGAAGAAAAAGGGTATAATCACAGGATTTATTACACTACCACAAAAGATTTTAAAAAATTCTCCAAAACTAAATTGCTTTACGAACCCGGATTTAATGTCATAGACGCTTCAATTGTAAAAACAGATAATGGATTTACGATGTATCTGAAAGACGAAACAAAAGTACCGGTTCAGAAAAATTTAAAAATAGCCACCAGTAAAAAACTGGAAGGACAATACACAAAAGCGAGCGAGCCTATCACAGGAGATTATTGGGCTGAAGGTCCAACAGCCATCAAAATAGACAACAAATGGATTGTTTATTTTGATAAGTACACCCAAAAAAAATATGGCGCGGTAAGAGAAACTTCTAAAGGCTGGGAAGATATTTCAGAGCAGGTTAGTTTTCCTTCAGGGACACGACATGGAACGGTAATTAAAGTTTCTGCGACTGAAATTAATGCTTTAAAAGAAGTAAAATAAACTCTTTTGGACAAACAAAACAGCGAAGCTTTAAGCTTCGCTGTTTTGTTTAGGCATTATAATTATTCCCCACTAATATGAAGCTCATTAAACTCTTTATCAACAATTAAAAAATGATTTGCTTCTAAAGTAACTGAATCAAATTCGACTTTTTCATTATCAATTTGTATTTCAGTAATTTTAAAAGGCAGTCCAATTAAGTTGATTTTGTATTTACTATATGGTGTATCATATTTGCCTTCCTTATGCAACTGAACAATAAGTTCCTTTTCTTTTCCAATAGTTCGGAAAGATAAAAAACTGTAACGGCCTTTTTTATAATCGTAACCATCCTGAGCATCTTCATATACAAATGATTGTTCTTTTCCAATTTTGAAATATAGATCAAGTGTCAATTCATCAAATTCAAGCTCTCCCACATATTGCTGAACGGGATATTTCGGAATAATAGCACCTGCTTTTACAAAAAGCGGAATCTCATCGAATTTTGTGTCAATCCATACTTCCCTGCCGCCAGTTGATAATTCATTTGTCCAGTAGTTATACCACTCCCCTCTTGGAATATACATTCTTCTTCCAACAGCATTAGGCTCAAGAATAGGACACACTAATATTTGGTTTCCAAATATAAATTCATCGTTGCGATAATGCGTTTGTGTATCCTCCTGATCGTAATAAACTAAAGGTTTCAGCATTGGAATTCCTTCTTCGATATATTGCCAGAACATGGTGTACAAATAAGGCAATAACTGGTAACGCAAGCTCACGAACTTTCTGGTAATATTGATTACTTCCTCATCAAAAGCCCAAGGTTCCTGGTTTCCGTGATCACCGGATGAATGTGTTCTGCAAAAAGGATGAAAAACACCTAGCTGAATCCAGCGTGCGTATAATTCACCTGTTGGCTGTTCCGCAAATCCACCAATATCTGAACCTGTGAAACCCATTCCGGAAATACACATACGCTGCACCTGGATATTGGCTATCCATAAATGTTCCCAGGTTGCTACATTATCTCCTGTCCAGGATGATGTATAACGCTGAGCTCCTGAATAAGCTGATCTCGTAATAACAAACGGACGCTTTGGATAAGCAAATCGTTTTACACCATGATAGGTAGCTCTTGCCATCTGAGTGCCGTAAATATTGTGTGCTTTTCTATGACTGCAAGGGTTTCCATCATAATCATGGCGAACATCCATTGGGAAAGTTTTATTGGGAACCTCCATAACTGCAGGCTCATTCATATCGTTCCAAACACCTTTTACACCAATATCCGAAATTAATTCTTTAAATAATCCAGCCCACCATTCGCGAACGACAGGATTTGTATAATCAGGAAAATTACATTCTCCTGGCCAGACTTTTCCTTTCATATAAGGACCATCGGCTCTTTTGCAAAAATAATCCTTCTCTAAACCTTCTTTATAAACCCAGTAATCTTTATCAATTTTGATTCCCGGATCTATGATTACAACGGTTTTAAAACCATCTTCGGCTAATTCAGCGACCATTTTCTTTGGATCAGGAAAGTAATTTTTATTCCATGTAAAACATCGAAAACCTTCCATATAATCAATATCCAGATAAATGGCATCGCATGGAATTTTTAATTCCCTGAATTTAGATGTGATTTCTTTGACTTTGCTTTCAGGATAATAACTCCATTTACACTGATGGTATCCCAAGACCCAAAGAGGTGGTAATTCCGGTTTCCCTGTTAAATCGGTATAAGTCGTTACCACATCCTGCATTTGCGGGCCATAAACAAAATAGTAATTCATTTCGCCGCCTTCAGCCCAGAAACTTGTTACATTTCGTCTTTCCTGACAGAAGTCAAAAAAGGTCCTAAAGGTATTGTCAAAGAAAATACCGTAAGATTGTTTATTATGCAAGCCAATATAAAAAGGGACGACCTTATACAAAGGCTCCTGATCTTTTTGATAAGCGTATTGATCGGTAGCAAAATTTTCTACTCTTTTGCCTTTTAAATTCATTTGGGTAGCTTTGTCACCAAGGCCATAAAAACATTCTCCATCTTTTGAAGACTTGCTCATTTTTACAATATTTCCGCCATATTCATAGCTTTCCTCCCAATGAAATCCAAGTTCATCTTCCAGAATCAACAGATCATTTAAATCATAAATAGATAAGCGAAGATCTGTTTTCTGAATTTTACATTTTACCTTACTGGTCCTGATCTCGAAAAAAGTTTCTTCTTCTGTAAGTTCAAGAAAATTATAGCCATGTAATTGGCTTTTATCTATTGCATATGAAAAATCATTACTAAAATAGCCCTTAGTCGTAAATCGAAACCGAATCAAACTATCTCTAAGAACAGTAACTTTCAGGATTACTTTATTGTCCGTATTGAAAAAAATGGAATCACCCTGTTGTTCAAACGACACAATTTTTGACGGATATAAATCCCCTTTATATTCTAATTGTGTATTTACAATCATATTGCTAAAATATTAATTAAACCCACTCAGTTTTTTTATTCACGAAAACGTTATTTCTGATGTAGTGATAAATTGCTTGTCAAAAAATCGATGATTCAGTAATTTATAACCTAAAAAACAACATAAATCACAGTACTCTAAAAAGTCATTTATTTATCAAAAGAATAAACAGCAACACTTAATGGAGGCAAAATCAATTCGACAGAATAATCCCTGCCATCATATGCTGAAGATTCAATATTGAATACTCCTGAATTACTTATTCCGCTGCCACCGTAAAGATGTGAATCACTATTAAAAATTTCTTTCAATTTTCCTTTTTGAGGAACTCCAATTCTGTAGTTTTCACGCACAACCGGAGTGAAATTACATACAATAATTAAATTTTCTTCTGGGTTATTTCCTTTTCGTATATAGGATAAAACAGCGTTTTGATGATCAGAATAATTAATCCATTCAAAACCTTCTCCGATAAACTGTTTTTCATACAAAGCTGGCTGTGATTTGTATAACTGGTTCAAATCTGTAATCACTTTTTTAATTCCAGAATGATAATCGTATTGCAGTAAATGCCAATCCAGGCTGTTTTCAAAATTCCATTCGGCACTTTGCCCAAATTCAGCTCCCATGAACAATAATTTTGTTCCGGGATGCGTGAACATATAGCCGTAAAGCAATCTTAAATTGGCAAATTTCTGCCATTCGTCACCGGGCATTTTATTCAGAATAGATTGCTTTCCGTAGACTACTTCATCATGTGAGAATGGCAGCATGAAATTTTCGGTAAAAGCATACGTCATTGAAAATGTCAAATCATTTTGATGGTATTTTCGATAAACAGTTTCTTTTTGGAAGTATTTTAAAGTATCATGCATCCATCCCATCATCCATTTCATTCCGAAGCCCAAACCTCCTGTAAATGTTGGTCTGGAAACCATTGGAAACGAAGTGCTCTCTTCGGCAATTGTCTGAACTCCATCAAAATTGGCATAAATAACTTCATTAAATTCCTTAAGAAAACTAATGGTGTCCAGATTTTCCCTTCCACCATAAATATTAGGTTCCCACTCGCCTTCATTTCTGGAATAATCTAAATATAACATCGAAGCAACAGCGTCAACACGCAGACCATCTACATGATAATGCTGAAGCCAAAATACAGCATTACTGATTAAAAAAGCACGTACTTCATTACGTCCGTAATTAAAAACAAGACTTTTCCAATCCGGGTGATAGCCTTTTCTGCGGTCAGGATGTTCATATAAATGCGAGCCGTCAAAAAATCCTAATCCGTGTGCATCATCGGGAAAATGCGATGGAACCCAGTCCAGAATCACACCAATCCCAGCCTGATGCAGCTTATCTACCAAAACCATAAAATCCTGCGGTTTACCAAAACGGGAAGTCGGTGCAAAATAACCTACCAATTGATAGCCCCATGAAGGATCATAAGGATATTCCATAATAGGCATAAATTCTACATGCGTAAAACCTGTTTCTTTAACATAAGCTACCAGATCATCAGCCAATTCCAAATACGTTAAAAACCGATTATGATCGCCACGTTTCCAGGATCCCAAATGCACTTCGTACACCGAATAAGGCTTGTCTAAAGCATTATGTTCCTGACGCGATTTCATCCAGTTCTCATCTTTCCAGTTATAGTCTAGATCCCAAACTACAGAAGCGGTATGAGGCGGTTTTTCGCAGTATAAAGAAAATGGGTCTGCTTTTTCTGTTACAACTCCATCAATATTTGACTGGATTTTATATTTGTAAATTGCCCCTTTGGTTAAATTCGGAATAAAACCTTCCCAGATCCCCGAAGAGTCCCAACGCACCTGAAGCAAATGTTCGCCTTGCGTCCAATAATTAAAATCACCCACAACCGAAACAGATTGCGCTGTAGGTGCCCAAACGGCAAAATAAACGCCTTTTACTCCATCAACTTCCACTAAGTGTGCACCGAGCTTTTCGTATAATTTGAAGTGTTTCCCTGCTTTGAATAAGTCGATATCAAAATCAGTAAATAGAGAATGCGTAATAACGTTGGACATATTAGTTCTTAGTTCTTAGTAATTAGTACCTAGTACTTAGTAATTAGTTGTTTTTTGTTGATTAGTAGTCGTTAGCCCATAATAATTAGTTTTTAGTTCAAAGTAAAACTCTTTCCTAATCACTCGGGACTAAGAACTAATTGCTAAGGACTAAAACATCAATCAATACGAAAATTATCCGGAAGAATAGCATCTTTTTTGATAACCACAATACCGTCTTTTATACTGTATAATTCATTTGTGAAATTTTCTAAATGCTTGCCTCCATTAATATGAACATTGTTTCCTATACGTACATTTTTATCAATCAAAGCATTTTTTATAAAACAATTCTCCCCGATTCCGATATGATTTTTACCGTTGATAGTATCCTGATTCATTTCATCAAGATCCTGATAAAAATCATTACCCATTACATATGAATGCTGAATTACAGTTCCGTTCCCAATTCGGGAACGAATACCAATTACTGAACTTTTTATTTCCTTGGCATTAATAAAAGATCCTTCGGAAATTAAAGATTGATTGATATTTGAATTTCTGAATTTTGACGGCGGCAATAACCTTGGACGTGTGAAAATCTTATTATCATTATCAAACAGATTAAATTCAGGAATATCAGCTGTTAAACCAATATTCGCTTCAAAAAACGATTCTATATTTCCGATATCTGTCCAATACCCTTCATATTGGTAGCTGAGAATTTTGTGTTTTCCAACTGCTTGCGGAATAATTTCTTTTCCAAAATCCTTGGTATCCGGATCTGCCATCAAATCTTCTAATAATTGACGGTTGAAGATATAAATCCCCATTGATGCCAAATATATCTTTCCTTTTGCCTGCATTTCTTCACTAACCTCAGATTCCCATTCAGGCAAAAGTGTAGTATGTGGTTTTTCTATAAAAGCTTCAATACAACTTTCACTATTGCTTTTAAGGATTCCAAAATCTGGGGCGTCTTTAGCGTTTACTGGTAAAGTAGCGATTGACATTTGCACATTAGCAGCAATGTGTGCGTCCAGCATTTCGTTAAAATCCATTTGGTACAACTGATCACCTGATAAAATTAAGGCATATTCAAAATCATGTTTTAAAAAGTGTGACATACATTGGCGAACAGCATCTGCAGTGCCCTGAAACCACGTTGGGTTGTCCGGAGTCTGTTCTGCGGCTAAAATATCAACAAATGATTCGCTGAAAATACTAAAATTAAAAGTGTTTTTGATGTGTGCGTTTAATGATGCCGAATTGAACTGAGTCAACACGAATATTTTAAAAATATCTGAATTGATGCAATTGGATATCGGAATATCTACTAATCTGTATTTTCCTCCAATGGGAACGGCCGGTTTCGATCTCGTTTCTGTTAACGGATACAAACGTGATCCCTGACCGCCTCCTAAAATAATTGCAACTACTCCTTTTTTATTAGTTTTCATTTTTCTGAATTATTTGATTGTATATTTCGATATATTCTTGACAAACTCTTTCCCACGAATGGTCGATTGCCATTCCTTTTTTTCTTATGTTATTAAATACCTCATTATCAGCATAGAGTTTTACGGCTCGATTAATTGAATAACATACATCGCCCACCGAAGCCTGATCATGGCAAACTCCATTTCCATCGTCACCAAAATCAATTACAGTATCACGAAGACCTCCTGTTCTTCTTACAATCGGAACTGTTCCGTAACGCAAAGCATACATCTGATTTAGTCCACAAGGTTCTACTCTAGACGGCATTAAAATAAAATCGGAACCTGCGTAAATCAAGTGCGCTAATTCTTCATTATATCCTATAAAAACATTGTAATTTATTTTGTATTCTTCTTTTAATTGTAATAATTGTGTTTCAATCTCCGGATTTCCTGAACCTAAAATTAAGATATTGATATTTTCAAAGTTTTCAGATAAAGCTATTGCCGAAGCCTGTGGCAAAAGATCACCTCCTTTTTCATCAAACAATCGTCCAATAAAACTAAATAATGGTTTCGTGGGATCTAAGTCAAAACGCTCGCATAATTTTTCTTTATTTCTTTGTTTTCCCTCTTCAAAATTCTCAATAGAAAAATGTTCTTCAAGCATTTTATCTGTTAATGGATTCCAGACTTCGATGTCTATGCCGTTTAGAATTCCTTTGGATTTACTGCGTACACTATTGAATAATGATTCTAATCCATTTGCCGAAATATTGATTTCATCCAGATAACTGGGAGAAACAGTCGTAACAGCATGTGCGCATTTGACCGCTACGGCTAATGAATTCAGGGAGTTATCCCATTCTAAAAATCCGGCGTGGCGTACATCAAACTCAGGCAGGTAATTCATTTTATCATAATCGAACCAACCTTGATATAGTCCATTATGAATGGTAATAACAGTTCTTACATTACTTAAGATTTCATATTTATAACTGTATTTAAGCATAAACGGAATCAATCCTGTATGATGATCGTGGCAATTGATGACATCCGGAATAAAATTTTCCGCCAAAAACCAATCTAAAGTTGCGATTTGAAAGGATAAAAAGCGTTCAATATCATCTTCATAACCATATACATTGGGACGATCAAATAATTCTTTGATTTCGATAAGGTATAATTCATATCCCAATTTATCAGTTGTTTCTTTTAAAACACTGAAAGGAAAATCAAAATTTCCTAATTTGACATTCCCTGAATATACATTTTCAAAAACATTTTCGTTTTTAAACTTTGTATCATAACACGGAACAATCACCTTAACCTCATGACCTGCATTTTTTTGATATTTTGGCAATGCACCAACCACATCGGCCAAACCGCCGACTTTGGCCATTGGATAACATTCTGCACTGATATGAACTATTTTCATTTAAAACTATTATTTTAAAATTGGGAAACCACTAAATTTATACGCAAACTATTGGTAATTGTGGTACTTTTATGTTTTTTAAATTTAGGAAAAAATAAATAGAATATAGCCTTCAGATAAAAATTATCATTATGCCAAAAAAAACACCTAATCCTACAAAATCTTTAAAAATCCCATTATTTATTCTTCTTTCTACCAAATTATGTGCTCTTATTTCCCGTAAACTCGTTACCGTATATGCCGCAAAACTTTTTACAACACCGGTAAAACATAAAATTCCAAAAAGAGAATTGAAAATGGATTCGGAAAGTGTTCAAAAAACGATTCAAATTCCTTCCATCAATAAAAAAATTACCGTTTATGAATATGGAAAAAGTAATAAAAAAATATTGCTGGTTCATGGCTGGTCAGGTCGAGGCACACAGTTATTTAAAATAGCCGATACCTTATTAGAAAATGGTTATTCAGTAGTGAGTTTTGACGCTCCGGCTCATGGAAAATCAGAAGGAAAATCTACGATTATGTCTGAGTTCATAGAATCTGTTCTTGAAATTGAAAAACAATATGGTCCCTTTGAAATTGCAATTGGTCATTCATTAGGTGGAATGTCAGTTTTGAATGCGCTCAAAAATGGTTTGGCTGTAAAAAAAGCAGTGGTGATTGGCAGTGGTGATATTGTACAGGATATTTTGGATGATTTTATTTTTAAATTGAAATTAAAACCCGAAATTAGTATTCGGCTACGTGATTATTTCGAAGCAAAATATCAGGTAAAGATGAATGATTTTTCTGCTTACAAAGCGGCAAAAGAATTAGAAATTCCTGTTTTGGTTATCCATGACAAAAATGACCCTGAAGTTCCTGTAAAAGCAGGAGTGCACATACATAAGCATCTAAAAAACGGCACTCTTTTTTTAACGGAAGGATTGGGACATCGAAAAATTTTAGGCAATCAGGCTGTTATTCAAAAAATTATCGAATTCATTCAACCTTAAAATTAAAAAGATGAATCTATTTGAAGAAAACAAGAATTGGGAAAACGTTTTAAAACCCATTTTAAAGAAATACAAAGGAAAGAGACATCCTTTGGAATATAAGAACACGTATCAGTTGTTGGTCATGGTAGTCTTGTCGGCTCAGGATTCTGATGCTAATATCAACAACATTGCTCCCGCCCTTTTTGATGAATTTCCGACATTAAAAAGTCTGTCAAAAGCAGATTCAGAAACTTTCATGCCGTATGTAAGCAAGGTTCGAAATCATGCCACCAAAGCAGGATGGCTGCTGGAAATTGCAAAAACCATTCAGAATGATAAAGATATCCCTTTAACTATGGATGGATTGACAGCTTTAAAAGGTTTGGGAAGAAAATCTGCTAATGTTATCATGAGAGAAACCCATCAGCCTGCCGAAGGAATTATTACAGACTTACACGTGATACGGGTTGCTCCCAGAATTGGAATTGTTCAGGAAAGCAAAGATGGCAATAAGGTTGAAAAACAATTAATGGAAGTATTGCCGAAAAAAATTTGGTCAGAAATTGGTATGGCAATATCGTTTCATGGCAGGGAAATATGCAGGCCAAAACCTAAATGCGAGGAATGCGTTTTGAATGATATTTGTTATTATTATTTACACATTAAAAAAGGACTCTGATTACTAATTTGCTTATGAATATCACTTGTAAAAACTGCGGACAGATTTTTAAAGGACATTTTTGCAACAATTGTGGACAAGCTTCAGAAACTCATAAAATAAATGCACATTTTTTGTGGCATGATATTCAACACGGATTATTACATTTTGATGCAGGAATTCCATATTCCTTAAAACAATTATTTACAAGACCAGGGCATTCTATTCGGGAGTTTATTGAAGGAAAGCGTATCAGACATTTTAAACCTCTCTCACTTGTTGCTGTTCTTGGAGCGTTGTATGGTTTTTTATATCATTATTTCCACATCGATTTATTTTCGAACTCTAATGATTCTACCATAGATTTAAATGACTACAACGAATGGATGGCAACACACTTTTCCTGGGTGACCATTGCTACTATACCTATTTACACTTTTGGAACTTTTATAGTATTTAGAAAACAAGGCTACAATTTTTTTGAGCTTTTTGTTCTCAATACTTTTAAAGCGTCGCAAAGACTTTTTGTTCAGGTTCTGACTTTTCCGGTTCTGTTATATTTGAAAAGTAAAGGACACGCTGAGTGGTTTTCAACTTTAACTTATATAATTGGTGTTGTATTAATATTTTGGACAAATACTCAGTTTTTTAATAAAATATCCAGAACTAAGGCTTTCTTTTTGACCGTATTAAGTCACTTTATATTTTTAATTTCTTTTATTATAATTGTTGTAATAGTACTTGCAATGTTAAATCGACTCCCTTCATAATCCTATTACACAACCTCAAAAATGTAAAAATATCATTAATATCATTTTTTATTTAAAACAATATCGTAATATTGCAATATAAATATATGAAAATGGGCGCAACTAAAACAGATCATTTTACTGACAAGCAAAACCAGATTGCCATAATTGCAAAAGCATTGGGACATCCTGCAAGAATCGCTATTATAGAATACTTGCTTAAAGTGAATGCCTGCATCTGTGGTGATATTGTAAACGAGCTGCCTCTTGCTCAGCCTACTGTCTCGCAGCATCTAAAAGAGCTGAAAAACGCCGGACTTATTAAAGGAAACATCGAAGGAAATGCTATTTGCTATTGTATTGACGAAAAGGCCTTTGCTGTTTTAAATAATTATTTTTCTAAAATTATTCAGACTGGTACCAATCAAAAATGCTGCTAAGCATTTTTTTAACTAATTAAATCGCAATATTGCAATAAACAACTAATTAAGAAATTATGAAGCTTTCAGAAATTAAACAAATACTAAATACTGTTGAAGCAGTAAATTTTCAGTTGCCAAACGGAAGCTATGTTCCGGAGTATTTTCATGTTACCGAAGTTGGTCTGATTACCAAAAACTTTATTGATTGCGGTGGAACTGTTCGTAAAGAAACCGTTGTGAATTTTCAGCTTTGGAATGCCAATGATTTTGAACATCGTTTAAAACCACAAAAACTGATTCATATTATCGAACTTTCTGAAAAGATTTTAGGAATTGAAGATTTTGAAATTGAAGTAGAATACCAAGACCAAACTATTGGCAAATATGATTTGGATTTCAATGGCAAAGATTTTCAGCTTCTTAATAAACAAACGGCTTGTTTGGCTCAGGAAAATTGTGGAATTCCTGATGAAAACCCAAAATTAAATCTTACTCAACTTAATACTGATAACAGTAATTCCTGTACTCCAGGCGGAGGGTGCTGCTAATTTTTTAAACAACTAAATATGTCAAACAAAGAAATCTTATTTTCTGAAATTGAAAAAGTCGTTTCCTCATTTAAATTTAATGACATAACTTCTGAACGTCGAAATATTTTACAGGCACTTATTGATTTTATTCAATTAAAAGTTGACAATAAAGAAGATATTCGATTGAATTTGATTTGTACACACAATTCCAGAAGAAGTCATTTATCGCAAATATGGGCACAAACAGCGGCACATTATTACGGGATAAAAAATGTTTTTTGCTATTCTGGCGGAACAGAAGCTACTGCCATGTTTTCGAAAGTTGCTGAAACTTTAAAAAATACAGGCTTTAAAATTCAAAAACTTTCTGAAGAAAATAATCCGGTTTATGCCATAAAGTTTGCTGAAAATCAATCACCAATTATAGGCTTTTCTAAAGCGTACGATGATGAATTTAATCCTGAAAGTGGTTTTGCAGCTATCATGACCTGCTCACAGGCTGACGGGGGTTGCCCATTTATTGCAGGGGCCGAAAAAAGAATTCCGATTACGTATGAAGATCCAAAGGCTTTTGACAATACACCACAGCAAACTGAGAAATACCAGGAACGCAGTCTTCAAATTGCGACTGAAATGTTTTATGTTTTCTCTCAAATAAAAAAATAATATGGCTGTAAATCATTGTGCTCCTGTTGCAGAAAGAAAAAAACTGGGCTTTTTAGATCGTTTTCTTACCTTATGGATTTTTCTTGCCATGATAATTGGCGTTTCTGTAGGTTATTTTATTCCGACAAGCGGAAGTTTTATCAATTCCTTTTCGAGCGGAACTACCAATATTCCACTGGCAATTGGGCTTATATTGATGATGTATCCGCCTTTGGCAAAAGTGAAATACGAAAATCTGGGAGAAGTTTTTAAAAACACAAAAGTCTTAGGCGCTTCTTTATTTTTAAATTGGATTGTAGGTCCCATTTTAATGTTTGTACTGGCACTTCTATTTTTAAAAGGCTATCCGGAATACATGATTGGCTTAATACTTATTGGCTTGGCCCGTTGCATCGCAATGGTAGTGGTTTGGAACGATCTGGCCGATGGAAACCGTGAATATGCTGCAGGGTTAATCGCTTTAAACAGTATTTTTCAGGTTTTGCTTTATAGCGTTTATGCGTATATTTTCATCACTGTTCTGCCTCCTTATTTTGGCTATACCGGCTTTAATGTTGACATAAGTATTGGGCAAATTGCAGAAAGCGTGGGCATTTATTTAGGAATTCCTTTTGCGCTTGGCATCATAAGCCGTTATGGTTTGATAAAACTTAAAGGAGAAGAATGGTTTCAGAATAAATATGTTCCCTTTATTTCTCCTGTTACTTTGATTGCTTTGCTGTTTACAATTGTGATTATGTTTAGCTTAAAAGGAGAGTTAATTGTTCAGATTCCGATGGACGTTGTTCGAATTGCGATTCCATTGGTGATTTATTTTGCTGTCATGTTTGTCATCAGCTTTTTTGTCGGAAAGTATTTTGGTGCCGATTATTCGAAAAGCACTGCAATTGCTTTTACAGCTACAGGAAACAATTTTGAATTGGCAATTGCGGTAGCCATTGGCGTATTCGGAGTTAACAGCGGACAGGCTTTTGCCGGTGTTATTGGTCCTTTGGTTGAAGTTCCTGCTTTGATTGCGCTTGTAAACGTTGCTTTTTGGTTTAGAAAAAAGTATTTTATTAAAAGTTCTGATCTTCTAAATTAGCAGTTTCTGAGGGATTTTTAAATATTTCTAATGAAAACCAAAGCCCTAGCCCAGATGGAAACGACATCCTTTTGTGCCGGGGTTCGGCACAAAAGATATAGTGGACAGCTGGAATAGCTTCTAATAAAAATTGAACATTAACATTTCATTTAAATATTGTAGACGGATATTATTAGTATTTTTGGAAATCTTTCAAAAATTCGAAACACGCTATGCGAAAAACCCAGCTCTTTTTAATTTTACTGCTCAGTATTCAAATTTCTTTTGCTCAACAGCCACAAAAACCAAATTCTGTTGCCATTTATAATCAAATTCAGAAGTTAAACTTTCTAGGTTCTGTTCTCTATGTTGCAGCACATCCTGATGATGAAAATACACGTTTGATTTCGTATTTATCGAATGAAGTAAATGCGAGAACAGGTTATTTGTCGTTAACTCGCGGAGATGGCGGACAAAATTTAATAGGTCCTCAATTGCGGGAATTATTAGGTGTTATCAGAACCCAGGAATTAATTGAAGCCAGAAAAATTGATGGTGGTGAACAGTTCTTTTCACGTGCGAATGACTTTGGATTTTCTAAAAATCCTGATGAAACCCTTAAAATCTGGGATAAAAGCCAAGTACTTGCGGATATGATTTGGACTATCAGAAAATTTCAGCCGGATGTAATCATCAACCGGTTTGACCATCGCTCGCCGGGAACAACCCACGGGCATCATACAGCTTCTGCAATGTTAAGTGTTGAAAGTTTTAATTTGACAAATGATCCTAAAATACATCCCGAACAATTAAATTATGTAACTCCCTGGCAGGTAAAACGCGTGTTTTTTAATCCGTCATGGTGGTTTTATGGAAGTCAGGAAAAATTTGATAAAGCTGATAAATCTAAATTTACCACTTTAGAAACTGGAGTTTATTATGCCGGAATAGGAAAATCAAATCAGGAAATTGCCGCTTTAAGCCGCAGCTGTCATCAATCACAGGGTTTCGGGAGCACTGGAGCCAGAGGCGAAGAAACAGAATATTTAGAATTGATTAATGGTGATAATCCGAAACAACGTAATAATTTATTTGATGGAATTGATACTTCATGGAACCGTGTTAACAACGGAAAACCTATTGGAGAGCTGATTTCAAGAATCATTGCGAATTACAATTTCAGCAACCCATCAGCCAGTATCCCGGATTTGGTAAAAGCATATTCGATGATTGAGTCTTTGGAAGATTCACATTGGAAAACTTTAAAATCGGATGCAATAAAAAACATCATTGCGTCGAGCGCGGGATTATATTTGGAAGCCGTTGCCGAAGAACAGGAAGCAACGCCCGGAAGCACCATTAAATTAAATATTGAAGCAATTAACCGAAGTTCAATTGAAATGCAATTGACAGCCTTAACGTCGTTGCCAGATAACATAACCACGATTAAAAATAAGCTTTTCTTAAAAAACAATAATGATCAACGAATAAAACTTCAAATTCAGCTTCCTGACACCATAGAATATACACAACCTTATTGGTTAAAAGAAAAAGCAACTGTTGGCATGTACACAGTTTCTAATCAGGAAATCATAGGAATTCCGGATATTATCAGAGATGTGAAAGTTGCTTTTAATATAAGAATCAATGGTGTTGATATTCCGTTTGAACGAACTGTAGTCTACAAATACAACGATGGTGTTAAAGGCGAAATGTATAATTTTCTTGATATTGTACCTGAAGTTACCTCTTCAATACTTGAAAAAGTGCTGATTTTTAAAGATTCTAAAAACAAATTAGTACCTGTAAAAGTGCGTGCAGGAAAAGACGGTATCAAAGGAAATTTACAAGTCGAATTGCCTAAAAACTGGATTGTTTCACCAAAGCAGATTCCGTTTACTCTGGATAAAAAAGGAATGGAACAAACTTTCTATTTTGAAGTTACTCCTCCTTCAAATTTTGAAGAAGCTGTTGCAAAAAGCATTGTTATTGTTGATAATAACCGTTTTGATAAAGATGAAACTGTTATTGATTTTAATCACATTACCAAGCAAATGGTTTTAAAGCCTGCCGAATCAAAATTCTTAAAAATAGATTTAAAAACTACAGGAGATTCAATTGGTTACATTATGGGTGCCGGCGATGAAGTTCCGGAAAGCCTGACTCAGATGGGATATAAAGTTACTATTTTGAAACCTGAAGAAATTACGCCTGAAAAACTGGATTCATTTAATGTTGTCATTACCGGAATTCGTGCTTATAACACCGTAAATGCTCTGGCAAACAAGCAATCCATACTTTTTGATTTTGTAAAAAGTGGCAAAACTATGATTGTACAATACAATACAAGTAGTCGATTAATTACTGATAAAATTGCTCCATATCCTCTTAAACTTTCAAATGATCGCGTCACAGAAGAAAATGCAAAGGTTACTTTTTTAGCACCAAAGCATCCTGTTTTGAACACGCCAAATAAAATAAGTACAAAAGATTTTGAAGGCTGGACACAGGAACAGGGATTGTATTATCCTAACCAGTTTGATGACGCCTTTACTCCTATTCTTTCTTCACATGATAAAGGAGAATCTGCTAAAAATGGCGCTTTATTAGTCGCTCCATATGGAAAAGGATATTATATTTACACAGGTTTAAGCTTTTTTAGAGAGTTGCCAGAAGGTGTTGCCGGCGCTTACCGATTACTTTCGAACATTATTTCGCTTAAACAACCCGTAGAAGCTCCTAAACAGCAATTAAAAAACTAAAAAATGGAAGCTAAAAAAGAAAAAAAGTGGAAAAAAAGTTATACATATGTATTAGTTGCTAATGCTATTTACATCGTTATCTTTTTCTTAATCATGCAATTATACTCATAACTTATGCAGCTATTTGATTGGTTCGTACTAATTGTTACGCTTCTGTTTATTGTTGGATATGGATCCTGGAAAACAAAAGGAAGTAAAAATGTAGAAGATTTTATTTTAGGAAATAACGAAACGCCCTGGTACACCGTAGGACTTTCGGTTATGGCTACCCAGGCCAGCGCCATTACTTTTTTATCGACTCCGGGACAGGCTTATCATGACGGAATGGGGTTTGTGCAGTTTTACTTTGGATTGCCTATTGCCATGATTGTCATTTGTTTGACATTTATTCCGCTATATCACAAAAACAAAGTATTTACCGCCTATGAATTTCTGGAAAAACGATTTGATGTAAAAACAAGGTCTTTAGCTGCTATTCTATTTTTAGTACAAAGAGGATTAGGAACCGGGCTAACCATTTACGCTCCCGCAATCATCTTATCGGCTCTTTTAGGGTGGAATTTAACTATCATGAACATTATTATTGGTCTTCTGGTTATCATTTACACTTTTTCAGGAGGCACAAAGGCAGTAAATGTGACGCAAAAACAGCAGATGTTTGTCATCATGTCCGGAATGTTTATTACGTTTTTCCTTATTCTGCATTATTTGCCGCAGGACATGACTTTCTCTAGTGCTATGCATATTGCAGGTGCCAATGATAAAATGAATATTGTCGATTTCTCTTTTGATCCTGAAGAAAAATATACTTTTTGGAGTGGCATTACCGGAGGTTTCTTCCTGATGCTAGCCTATTTCGGAACAGATCAATCGCAGGTGGGACGTTATTTGTCCGGAAAATCCGTTAAAGAAAGCCAGATGGGTCTAATCATGAACGGACTCTTAAAAGTTCCTATGCAGTTTTTTATATTGCTGACAGGAGTCATGGTTTTTGTGTTTTTTCAATTCAATCCTGTTCCGTTAAACTTCAATCCAAATAATAAAATTGTCATCGAAAAATCTGCTTTTAAAGAGGAATATCATGCTTTAGAAAAAAAATTAGACAAGCTTTCCGAAGACAAAAAAGTGATCAACCTTTTGTATATCGATCAATTGAATCAGGATTATGATAATCCAATTCTACGAAAAGAATTAGTTACCTTATCCAACAAGGAAAAAGACTTGCGTGACAGGGCCAAAGAAATCATCGCTAAAGCGGATAGCAACAGCGAAACAAATGATAAGGATTATGTGTTTTTTCATTTCATTTTGCATTATTTGCCAAAAGGGCTTATCGGATTATTACTGGCTGTAATTATTTCGGCTGCAATGTCTTCAACCGCTTCTGGCTTAAATGCATTAGCATCAACAACCGCTATTGATATTTATAAACGAAATCTCAAAGAAGAGAAATCTGAAAAACATTATTTAAATGCAACCAAATTCTTCACACTCTTTTGGGGAATCGTAGCCATACTTTTTGCCTGTGTAGGAACCCTGTTTGAAAATTTAATTCAGTTAGTCAATATCATTGGCTCTATTTTTTACGGTACAGTCCTGGGAATATTTTTAGTGGGTTTTTATTTGCGACGTGTTCAGGCAAGACCTATGTTTTATAGTGCTATAATTAGTCAGATAACCATTTTTGTTATCTATTATTTCATGATCTACATTTATCCAAGCGGTCAGGAAAAATTAGGCTATTTATGGCTTAATTTTATTGGTGCAATCCTAACTATCTTATTATCGCTATTGATGCAAATTGCTTTTTTCAGAAGAAACAATTCTGAGTTGAATGAAATATAAATTTGAGATAGAAATATTCTAATAACTAATTGAATATGTTGCACTTTAATTTTACTCCATTTCCGATTATAGAAACAGAACGTTTGGTTTTAAGACAAATCACAAATGATGATGTAAATGAAATTTTCGAATTACGTTCGAATCCGGAAACAATGAAATATATTCCGAGACCTTTAGCAAAAACAACTGAAGATGCATTAGAACATATTGCAACAATAGAAGAAAAAATTATTTTAAATGAAGGTATTAATTGGGGAATAACTTTAAAAGGCCATGAAAGACTATTGGGTATGATTGGTTTTTACCGAATGCAGCCCGAAAATTTCCGTTCTGAAATTGGCTATATGCTACTGCCGGAATTTCATGGAAAAGGAATTATCACTGAAGCTGTCAAAAGATTGATTACCTATGGTTTTGATGATCTTAAACTGCATTCAATTGAAGCTGTAATTGATCCTGAAAATTTTGCTTCTGAAAAGGTTTTGCAAAAATGCAATTTTATCAAAGAAGCTCATTTAAAAGAATCTCAATTTTATGAGGGAAAGTTTTTGGATAAGGTAATTTATTCATTGTTAAATAAGTAACTTTTTATTTAAAAAAAATCTTATAAAAATTTACTTTTTTATAATTCTAAACATTCTATTGCTCTATATTTGCAACCGAAAAACAAGTATTAAAGCTCTTGTTTTAAATTTAGACATGAGAAAAATACTTATTATAATTGCTTTTATATTTTCTGTTAGCGTACAAGGCCAAACTTATATAAAATTTAATGCATTGACAGCCTTAGCCCTTGTTCCTAATGCGGCAGTAGAAACAAGCATTGGAGAAAAAACTACTTTTAGTTTTGATATAATGGCTTCTTTTTGGGAATCTTTTAATGATAAAAAACCGATGAAATTTTATACTTTCACTCCCGAAATCCGCTATCATTTTAAGGAAAAATATAATGGTTTTTATGCTGGATTTCATTCAGGATTTGATACTTACGAAATTCAGAAATGGGGTTATTGGGAGACTAACCTGTATGAAAAAGGAATTGGATATAGATTAGGTGCTACTATAGGATATAATGTCAAATTAAATAACAAATTTTTGCTGGACATTTTTGTTGGTGGTGGCTGGCATCAGGGATTCTATAAAGGTTATTATAATGATGGCACACCCGGAAGATACGAAATAGCCAAAAGTTGGAATAAAAGTGGAGAGTGGTTACCATACCGTGGAGGAGTAATGCTTTCTTATAAATTAAATTAATTTTCAGGAAATTTAGAAATTGATTTAATATATAATTCTTCTACTTTTTTTCGTGCCCAATCTGTTTTTCTTAAAAAAGTCAGGCTTGATTTTATACTGGGATTTTCGGTAAAACATTTTATTGAAATTATTTCACCCAAAGTATCAAAACCATAGTAATCAACTAATTTCTCTACTATTTTTTGAAGTGTGATTCCGTGTAAGGGATCTTTTGATTTTTGATTTTCCATACTGCAAATTTATATGATTTCCAGAAAAACAATTGCTCTTTCATATATTTGTTGCTAAATTTGTCTACCTATGTTAAAAACTGTCAATATACTTAATAAAAGAGCCAGGTTTGATTATGAGATAATCGATACCTACACTGCCGGAATTGTTTTGGCAGGAACCGAGATAAAATCTATCCGATTAGGAAAAGCAAATATTACAGAGAGTTTTTGTGAATTCAGTAATAATGAGCTTTTTGCAATAAATACCTATATTGAAGAATACGCTTATGGAAACCAATTCAATCATAAATCAAGAAGCGAAAGAAAATTGCTTCTCAACAGGAAAGAATTAAAAAGCCTTCAGAAGAGTGTTCAGGCAAAAGGATTGACTATAGTTCCGCTCAAATTATTCACGAATGAAAAAGGATTAGCCAAACTTCAAATTGGCCTTTGCAAGGGAAAGAAGAATTATGATAAGCGAGAATCCTTAAAAGAACAAGATACTAAACGTGACTTAGATCGCATTAAAAAAGCTTTTAATTAAATTAATTAAGTTGGATTTATTTATTGTTTTGTATTTATAGGGATGCAGCAGGAAGGCCTCAAAGTGAAGAAATGAATCTGGTCGGGAACTACAAAGTTGGATTTATGCTACTAATTTAGGTCTGTTGATGCAATAGTGCAGGAAGTCGTTAAAGAAATGCGAAAAGATGTGACTCTGCCTCCAAAATAAAACTTCGAAGAAGCAATATTAACAATATTGCTTTTTTATTTAAATTTTTTATGACAAAAAAAGTCAAGACAATTAAACTCTTATAAAATGAAATCACTTCTTAAAAACGGAAGAGAGCAAAAAGGACTAAAAACCCGGGAAGTCGCACAAATACTGCGCATTGACCAAGCCTTAATCAGTAAATTTGAAAGTGGTCTTCGAAAGCCGACAAAAGAACAAATTTTAAAATTAGCAGAACTTTTAGAAATTGATTTCGAAACTATAATGATTGCCTGGTTGAAAGAAAAAATTTTATATGAAATAGAAAATGAAGAATTTGCGCTGAAAGCCCTTACAGCTGCAGAGCAGGAACTTAAATATAAAAAATCAATCTCTAAAATAAAATTATCCGGTACATTGGAGAAAATCTTAAAAGAAATTGATATTCTAAAAGCTAAATTGAATGCTTATCCTCAAAATGATTTGTTTAAGATTGTAAAATCATTCGAACTGGAATATACTTTTGAAACTAACCGAATAGAAGGAAATACCATGACCCTTCGAGAAACAGAAATGGTTATTAATGAAGGCTTAACGATTTCGGGGAAAAGTATGCGGGAACATCTGGAAGCGATCAATCATCAGGAAGCAATTCGTTTTATAAAAGATTTACAGCAAAAAAATAGTTCCTTTAATGAACGCGATCTTTTGTCAATGCATAATTTGATTTTAAGAGGAATAAATCCGGAAGATGCAGGACGTTATAAAAAACCAAAGATTGCAGACGATAAAAATTATACTATTTCTCCAGAACCCTCTATGATTACTAAAGAAATAGAAGAGTACTTTTTTTGGTACGAAATCAATAAAAACAAACTACATCCAATAATTTTAGCAGCAGAAATGCATATTCGCCTTTTAAAAATTAATCCATTTAATGATGGAAACGGAAAAACTTCGCGATTGGTAATGAATTTGATTTTATTGCAAAAAGGATATTTAATAGCAAACATACAAGGGCATAATGAAAATAAGATGTATTATTCTCAACTGCTGGAAAATACTCTAATCGAAAACAATACAGAAGACTTTGTATTATTTATTGCTCAGATTGAGAAAGAAAGCTTAGAGAAACATATTAATATCATCACAAGTTCAAATTAGTTTTCAACATTCAAAAAAGCTTTTCCAAGATTTTCAATACTATCTGATGCTATAAAAGATTGATAACCGGTTTGTGGCAATGCAATATCAGCGGTTGATCCATGAAGAAAAACACCTAGTTGTGCTGCCTGACAAGGCTCGTAATTTTGGGCCAATAAGCCTGTAATGATTCCGGTTAATACATCGCCGCTTCCGGCTGTTGCTAAAGCAGCGTTTCCAGTAGTATTTTTATAAACTGTCGTTTGATTGATTATAAAAGTTGGAGCACCTTTCATAACGATAATAACTTTATAATGTTCTGAAAAAGCTATTGCTTTTTGAAATTTTTGAGATTCAGAATTCCATTTGCCAATCAAGCGCTCCAGTTCTTTTGGATGTGGTGTCAGGATTGTTTTTTCGGGAACTAATTCCAGCCACGCTTTATTTTCTGACAAGATGTTTAAAGCGTCTGCGTCAAGAACCAATGGAGCTTTGTTAACTCTTAAAAATTCAAATATAGCTTTTTGTGTACCCAATTCCTGCCCTATTCCCGGCCCGACTCCGATTGCTTGCGGAATTAACGGCAAGTGAATATTTGTAATGAAATTTACATTTTCATCTGTAATTGTCATCACTTCAGGATTTGAGATTTGAAGAATTTGGTAACCACATTTTGGTATAAAAGCAGTTACCAGTCCGCAGCCTGATTTTAAACAGGATTTTGATGCTAAAACTGCTGCCCCTATTTTGCCATAACTTCCGGCAATAATCACTGCATGACCCTGAATCCCTTTGTGTGTAAGAGGATTTACATGTTTATAAAATTTGAGAATTTCTTCTTTGGTGATTAAAAATGGAGTTTTCATTTGACCGATTTTATAAATTTAAAGTTACATAAAAAACAGAATACAAGAATCGTAATTGCTAACGTAAATTCATAGCCCCTGATAGCAGCAACATCCTTTTGTTTTTTTCTTTAAAAAACAAAAGATATAGCGGATAGCAGGAAATAGCTCCTAATCATTGCGAAATTTATAATTTAGAGTACTTATTTTCGATATTTTTTGAATAAATTTGCGACTCAATTTTATAAAACGATACAATGAAAAATACTGCGCTTACGCACATACATGAAGGTTTAGGAGCAAAGATGCTGCCTTTTGCAGGTTATAATATGCCAATTACTTACGAAGGTGTAAATGCTGAACATGAAACAGTTCGTAACAGTGTGGGCGTTTTTGACGTTTCGCATATGGGAGAATTTTTATTGACAGGTCCAAATTCTTTGGCCCTGATTCAGAAAGTAACTTCAAACGATGCTTCGACTTTGGTAATTGGAAAAGCGCAATATTCCTGCCTCCCAAACAATGACGGCGGAATTGTAGATGATTTGATTGTTTATAAAATGAAAGAAGAACAATATTTACTAGTTGTAAATGCTTCAAATATTGAGAAAGACTGGAACTGGATTTCTTCGCACAATGATTTGGGTGTTGAGATGAAAAATCTTTCAGATGATTATTCTTTATTGGCAATTCAGGGACCAAAAGCGGTTGAGGCTATGCAATCTTTGTCTTCTATAGATTTATCTGCCATTGAGTATTATCATTTTAAAGTAGCTGATTTTGCGGGAATCGAGCATGTAATTATATCTGCGACTGGTTATACAGGTTCTGGCGGATTTGAGATTTATTGCAAAAACAGCGAAGTTGAGCAGGTTTGGAACAAAGTTTTTGAAGCCGGAGCAAGTTATGGAATTAAACCAATTGGCTTGGCTGCCCGTGATACGTTACGTTTAGAAATGGGATTTTGCTTGTACGGAAACGATATCAACGATACAACATCTCCGCTTGAAGCAGGTTTAGGATGGATAACAAAATTCAATAAAGAATTTACCAATTCTGAAAATCTGAAAAAACAAAAAGAAGAAGGCGTTTCTAAGAAATTGGTAGCTTTTGAGATGCAGGAACGCGCAGTACCAAGGCATGATTATGAAATAGTAGACGCTTCCGGAGCTGTAATTGGTATTGTTACATCCGGAACTATGTCGCCTTCTATGAACAAAGGTATCGGTTTAGGATATGTTACTGTAAATAATAGCACCATTGACAGTGAAATTTTTATCAGAATCAGAAAAAATGATGTTCCTGCTAAAGTGGTAAAATTACCTTTTTACAAGAAATAAATTCTAAAAAAGAGATATTTAAAAAATGCATTACTCTATGTGGTAATGCATTTTTTTTTATCATCAAATAAATAGTTTTGATATAAGAAAATGTAAAAAAAGTATAACAATTAATAAAAATTTAAGTTTAAATTTAACTTAAAGATTATTCTAATATGAAAAAAGTATTACTGGCATTTTTGTTAATGACGAACCTCCTGTTTTCTCAAAACAGTGAGCAGACGTGCGAAATACTTTCCAAAATAAATTTACTGATTCAAAACGAACACATAAAACCCAAACCGGTAGATGATAGTTTATCCGTTTATGTTTTTGATAACCTCATTGATCAATTAGATCCTTCCAGAAATATATTTTTCAAGTCCGAGTATGATGAAATGTCTAAGCGTTATCGCTTAAACTTAGATGATCTGATCTTAACAGGAGACTGTAGTTTTTTATCAGATATTACAACTAAATACACAAACGGGCTTTTACGAACTAAAGCCGTTTTAGAGAAAATTCAAGCGGAGACAATTGATTACAATAAAAAAGATACCATTCGGTTTTATAAAAAAGCATTTACATTTTATCTCAAAAAAGAAGATCTTGAAAAAGTCTGGCTCAAAAAACTTCGCTATCAAATTTTGGATGACATCGCAGAAACAAGTAATAATCTTGACTCTATTAAATTAAATTTCAAATCTATTGAATTACAATCAAGAGCCATTATCTTATCAAATGAAATCTGTAGAATCAACACTCTTTTAGAAAGAAAAGATACACAGCAGGAAAACTTATATAACTTTTTTTGCACCTATTTTGATCCACACACAGCCTATTTCAGTGATGACTCAAAATCCAGTTTTGTAGCATCACTTTCAAAAGAACATTTTTCTTTAGGAATGAGTTTAAAATTAAACGAGAAAAATGAAATCATTATTGAAGAATTAGACCCAAATGGCCCGGCTTTTCAAACGGGACAGATTAAAAAAGGGGATCAGATTGTCTCAATTTCAAATCAAAAAGAGACATTACATGTTTCATGTGCTTCATTAGAATCTGTTTCGACGATGATCTTATCGGAGTCTAATAAAAAAATCACACTTACTTTAAAACGAAATTCGGGGAAAAATTTTGAGGTTTATATCGAAAAGCAAATAATGAAAGACGAAGATAATTCAGTCTACAGTTTCATTATAGGCAAGGACAGTAAAATAGGTTATATAAAAATCCCCAGTTTTTATGCAGATTTAGACCAAAACAACCGCAAAGGATGTGCTGATGATGTTGCCAGAGAAGTTATAAAACTTGAAAGAGATAACATTAAAGGACTTGTAATCGACTTAATTAATAATGGCGGCGGTTCTATGGAAGAAGCCATAAGACTGTCCGGAATGTTTGTTGATTACGGACCGCTTTCCATTGTTATAGATAATAAACAAAACAGATCGGTAATAAACGACCCATATAAAGGCATGATTTATAAAGGGCCAATTGTAATTCTAATAAACAGTAATACAGCTTCTGCCAGTGAATTTTTTGCTTCAATATTGCAGGACTACAACCGTGCTTTATTATTAGGCAGCAATACATTAGGGAAGGCTACTATGCAAACCATTCTTCCGCTTGATGAAAATACAACTACCGACTTTTTAAAAATGAGTATTAATAAATTTTACAGGGTTACAGGAAAAAGCCATCAAAATACAGGTGTTACTCCGGATGTTGTCCTTCCCGAATTTTATGAAAATGTATATGAAAAAGAAAGTAATTTTCCCACTGCCATCAAAAACGACAGCATTATCCCTTTATTAAAATACAAGCCGTATGTAAAGAGAAGCTTAATCGACAAAATTGCAAAAAACAGTTCTGCAAGACTGAGTGATAATTTTTATTTCAAACAAATTAAAGAAATCAATTCAAAAATTGATGAAATAATAAATGTTCCAAAAACTGAAGTTCCAATGACCCTGAATTCAATTTTTGAACAAAAAACCATCAGAAATAAATTGTGGACAGAGATTAATACGTTTAGTGATGACAATAATCCATTAGATGTTTATAATTCAACCGTAAATCAGTTTTTATTGGGGGTATATCCTGCTGAGAAAACAATAAATCAATATCAAATTGATAATCTCAAAACCAATCCTTACCTCAGTGAAGCTGTTACTATTATCAATGAATTTAATGCTTCAAAATAAATTAATATGTAGCGAAATTTAAAGCCTGAGTTCAGCTAATTTGTTTTGAAGCAGAAACATTGGACATTTTACCTAGCATTGATCCGCTTTCCGTTGCAAACGAAGTTCACTGAACTCCGATTAAAATAAAAGTTAAGTGAAGTAATCTTTTGTGGCGAACGCCACCACAAAAGGATTTCCACTTTAATCGGGGCTGAAAGGAATCATTTTGCACTTTTGCTGTCATTTAAAGAAAGTTCTAAATTGCCTCCTGATGTAGCCGGAGATCAAAAATTAAATACTATAAAAGGCTTAATTAAATGAAAAAGTTGAGCATTTTTAGGTTAAAGCCAATTATACTTCAACTCAGTTTACCTACAGTTGAAGCGGAAGCAATTCAAAAAATAGAATGATCTCAGATTAATTTAAAAAAGAATAGAGTTTGATTTTGGAAAAATAAGGAATAACTGTATTTTTGCATCTCAAATAAAAAATCAGTAATGGGAAGAGCGTTCGAATTTAGAAAAGGAAGAAAAATGAAACGTTGGTCAGCAATGGCCAAAACATTTACCCGAATTGGTAAAGATATTGTTATGGCTGTTAAGGAAGGCGGTCCAAACCCGGATGCTAACTCCAGATTAAGAGCTGTGATACAAAACGCAAAGGCGGCAAACATGCCTAAGGACAATGTAGAGCGCGCTATAAAAAATGCAAGCAATAAAGACACTGCCAACTATAAAGAAATTTTATTTGAAGGATATGCTCCTCACGGAATTGCAATTTTAATTGAAACTGCATCTGACAATAATAACAGAACAGTAGCTAATATCCGCAGTTATTTTAACAAATGTAACGGAACAATGGGAACTCAGGGTTCAGTTGAATTTATGTTTGATCATACCTGTAATTTCCGAATTGCAAAAGGCAATCTGGACCCTGAAGAGCTAGAATTAGAACTTATTGATTTTGGTGCTGAAGAAGTTTTTGAAGATGAAGACGGAATTTTAATCTACGCTCCTTTTGGAAGTTTTGGTGCTTTGCAGAAAGAATTAGAAAACAGAGGTTTGGAAATTTTATCTTCAGGTTTTGAACGTATTCCACAAATTACAAAAGAACTAACAGAAGCCCAAATCGCTGACGTTGAAAAACTAATCGAAAAAATCGAAGAAGATGATGATGTGATGAACGTTTATCACACGATGAAAGAAGAGTAATCTTTTTTCGCTATAAAATATTAAAAGCTCTGGATAATTCCAGAGCTTTTTGTTTATAATGAATTTAAACAAAGTCAGAAAAGATCAAAATCCCGATTAACTATTATATTTGCAATCCCAAACTCAAATAATTTTATGAAAAATTCTAAATACCTTAAAATTGCCGTAATTATTATGGTACTATTGTTTCTAGTTACCAGCCTTTTAGGCTGTACTGTTCACAACTCACATTCACATTCGCATTCACATTCACATCATAAATCAAAAAAGATGCCTCCGGGTCAGGCTAAAAAGATATCAGGAAATAAAAGTGCAAAATCACATGCTCCTGGTCACAACAAAAGATAATACTTAAAGCCTTTTAGATTTTCTAAAAGGCTTTTTTGATTCACTATTGTTCAAAGAATTTGATAAAAGTAAATTTTCAAATGAAGCTTTTTCAAAAAACTGAACAAATTTTAAAATAATCGCAAATCTTAATCTGTAAATCGCAAATCATAACTACCTTTGCACTGTCAAAAAACTCATGCTATGAACATACAACATATTCCACAAATTAAGCATACTGAAAGTGGGAACTTCTTTTTGTTGGCGGGACCTTGCGCTATAGAAGGAGAAGAAATGGCTCTCAGAATTGCCGAAAAATTAGTTGGTATTACCGACAAACTTCAGATCCCTTATGTATTTAAAGGATCTTTTAAAAAAGCCAATCGTTCCAGAATTGACAGTTTCTCTGGAATTGGTGACGAAAAAGCATTAAAAATTTTACGAAAAGTTTCTGAAACTTTTCATATTCCAACCGTAACCGATATTCATACTAATGAAGATGCTGAAATGGCGGCACAATATGTAGATGTTTTGCAGATTCCTGCTTTCTTAGTACGTCAGACAGATCTTGTTGTGGCTGCAGCCAATACCGGAAAAGTAGTAAACCTGAAAAAAGGACAATTTATGAGTCCGGAAAGCATGAAACATGCTGTGCAAAAAGTATTAGACTGCAATAATGAGAATGTAGTAGTTACAGACCGTGGTACAATGTTTGGGTATCAGGATATGATTGTTGATTATAGAGGGATTCCTACTATGCAGCAATATGCTACAACGGTTTTAGATGTTACTCACTCTTTGCAACAGCCAAACCAAACTGCCGGTGTTACGGGTGGAAGACCTGACATGATTGAAACTGTTGCCAAAGCGGGTATTGCTGTGGGTGTTGACGGGATTTTTATTGAAACTCATTTTGACCCTGCCAATGCTAAAAGTGATGGTGCCAACATGCTTCATTTAGACTATTTTGAAGGGCTAATGACTAAATTGGTGGCTATCAGAAAAACAGTTAATTCATTCTAATTTTTAAAATCCATAATTGAAAAATAATTTTTTATTCTTGCCTTTATTCTTAATGTGTTTTGCTGTAAACATGTTTGCTCAGGAAGAGATTGCAATACAAAATAAATATACGGCAGACAATAAAGGAAAGTTCTTTGTTTCATGGGGAGGTAATAGAGAGAGTTACTCAAAATCTGACGTAACCTTTAGAGGGAAAGATTATGAATTCACTGTTCATAATATGTCTGCGCATGATAAACCAAAAGGCTGGAATATTGATTATGTGAATCCTGCCCGAATGACCATACCGCAAACTAACCTTCGATTCGGTTATTTTTTCAGTAATCATTACAATGTTACAATTGGAGTCGACCACATGAAATACGTAATGACTCAAAATCAAATAGCTAATGTTACAGGTTATATTAACTTACCGGGAGATCAAGCTGGTTCAGTACATAATAATGTCTATAATAACACTCCCGTAGATTTTGCAGATGAAACGTTCTTAACTTACGAGCATACAGATGGTTTGAATTATTTAAACACAGAAGTTTCAAGATTTGATGATGTTTCAAAATGGTTTCGTTTGCCAAATATTGATAAGGTTCAGATTAATTTAACTGAAGGTTTAGGTGGCGGAATTTTATATCCTAAAACCAATACTAAGCTTTTAGGGAAAGATCGCCACGATGATTTTCATATTTCCGGTTACGGAGTCTCAGCAAAAGCTGGTATTAATGTTACTTTCTTCAAGCACTTTTATGTTCAGGGAGAGTTAAAAGGCGGTTATATCAACATGCAGGATATCAAAACTACCGCAAGTAATGATGATAGTGCTTTTCAGGATTTTTTCTTCTTTCAGCGAATCATTGCTTTTGGAGGGATTTTCAGAATCTAAAGTAATTCAAGCATAATAAAAAAAGCAGAATTCAATTATTATTTGGATTCTGCTTTTTTATTTACTCATTAAATATTCCTAATAAATTAGTCACTGTATTCCAGTTTCTAATTGTGGCAGTTACATTTAGTTTTTTCTCAATGTATTTTTGATCAAATCTTGTTTTCCCTGCTCCAACTGCATATTTAATAAAAATCCTGTTACCATCAATACTCGCTTCATCAGGTTTAACATGCAGGATATCAAAACTACCGCAAGTAATGATGATAGTGCTTTTCAGGATTTTTTCTTCTTTCAGCGAATCATTGCTTTTGGAGGGATTTTCAGAATCTAAAGTAATTCAAGCATAATAAAAAAAGCAGAATTCAATTATTATTTGGATTCTGCTTTTTTATTTACTCATTAAATATTCCTAATAAATTAGTCACTGTATTCCAGTTTCTAATTGTGGCAGTTACATTTAGTTTTTTCTCAATGTATTTTTGATCAAATCTTGTTTTCCCTGCTCCAACTGCATATTTAATAAAAATCCTGTTACCATCAATACTCGCTTCATCAGGTTTAAATTGACTAATTTTCAAATCATTTATATTTTCGCTTTTCAAAGCAACAGAGACAAATGCAACGTATAACTTTTTAGTATCAACCTCTTTTTCTTTAAGATAAGGGCTATTTTTAAAACACAGCTCTAAATCTTCCTTCGTAATAACAATTGTAGGAACTTCATGTCCGAAGACTTTAAAAATTTCCTGTTTGATCATAAACCCTACTTTCGAAGCACTTTCTTCTTCAGTATCAACAAAAACATTACCGGATTGCAGATAAGTTCGTACATTTTGAAAACCAATATTCTCCAGCATGGTTTTCAAAGCTTCCATTTTCATCATGTTGTGACCAGAAACGTTGATGCCTCGTAAGAGTACTAAGTGTGTTGTCATTTGTAAGTATTTTAAAAAGAAAAAGTATTCAATTTTAGAATTGAATACTTTTAAATATCTAACAAACTTACGTTTTTTATTTCATTTTGTCATAAAACAAACCCGGACCATCACATGCCGACCAAGAACTTTGTAATAAATTCTCTTTATTAATAGAAAGAAATTCAGACAAATCACCGCCAGAGCAATTGCCTATTATTTCATTATTTTTGCTATGCTTTAAACTAAAACTAATATAATCGTCCTCTTTTTGAATTACAAATGTTCCACTTGACTTTGTAGTGATATTATCTCTCAATCTAATTTTTGTAAATGTTCCGTCAGTATTAAAAACATATGATTCCTGCCAATCCATTTTAGAACCTGTAGTTTCAGAATTAGGAATTGAGCCAGACATTTTAACTAAAGTCCACTTTCCATAATAATCAATTGCAACTTTCGACTTTGAATCATCACTATCGTTTGAACAAGAAATTAGGCTTAGCATAAGAATAAATACAATTACGGTTTTTTTCATTTGTTTTGGTTTTTAAAGATTACTTAAAAGATGATTGCTTGATTAAATGGTTGCTTCACTTTTTGATTTAATACATAAAATTTTTAAAAAAATCAATCATAAAGAGAACTATAGGTGAAATGCTACTTATGTAAATCGCTCTAAAAACAACAAAGTAATTGATTTTGAAAACACATTCCTCTTTCAAAATTGTGAATTAAAATCTATCTTCGCTTTTGAATTAAAAATCATTTTTTTTTAATTTAAAAGCCCAATTCTGAAATCTAAAATCAACAATCTAAAACTCTAAAACTCTAAAATTCAAAAATGTCCAACAATCTCCTTGATACTCCAATCGAATACTTAAAAGGCGTTGGTCCAAGTCGTGGACAATTGCTTCGTAAGGAATTGGGTATTCATAAATATGGAGATTTGGTTAATTTTTTTCCTAACAGATATATTGACAGAACCCGTTATTATAAATTAAATGAGCTTCAAAATACAGGTTCAGAAGTTCAGATTATTGGCAAAATCATCAATATAAAAACAGTTGAGTTTGCTAAAAACAAAAAACGTTTGGTTGCTACTTTTGTAGATGATACAGGGCAAATAGAACTAAATTGGTTTCAGGGACACAAATGGGTTCGGGAGAGTTTAAAACTCAATGAAGTATGTGTCATTTTTGGAAAATGTTCTTTGTACGGAAGCCTGTTTAGTATGGCGCATCCGGAGATTGAGCTTTTAAGTGAGCATGAAAAAAGTCTTAGATCGGCAATGCAGCCGGTTTATCCATCAACAGAAACGCTAACGAATCGCGGTATTTCAAATCGGACAATAAATAAATTGATGGAACAGCTTTTCATCGAAACACAAGCTTTGTTTACTGAAACTTTTCCTTCTTACTTAATTGAAGAATTGAAACTAATTTCAAAAAAAGCAGCTTTATTCAACATTCATTTTCCGAAGAGTGCAGATGCTTTGGCAAAAGCCCAATTCCGATTAAAATTTGAGGAATTATTTTTTATTCAACTGCAATTAATTACCAAAAACCTGATTCGGAAACATAAAATAAAAGGACATGCTTTTACAAAAGTAGGGGAACTTTTTAATGAATTTTATCAAAAACATTTGCCTTTTGAGCTGACGAATGCTCAAAAAAGAGTGATAAAAGAAATCCGTTCAGATATGGGAAGTAATGCCCAAATGAACCGATTACTACAAGGTGATGTGGGTTCCGGAAAAACAATTGTGGCTTTTATGAGTATGCTTTTGGCAATTGATAATGGATTTCAGGCTTGTTTAATGGCTCCTACAGAAATTCTTGCCAATCAGCATTTTATTGGTTTATCTGAATTGGCTAAAACACTAAATATCAATATTAAAATATTAACCGGCTCAACCAAAACTGCAGCCAGAAAAATTATTCACGAAGAACTTGAAAATGGTTCTTTGCATATTTTAATTGGCACACATGCGCTGTTGGAAGACAAAGTAAAATTCCAAAATTTAGGTTTGGCCGTTATTGATGAGCAACATCGTTTTGGTGTTGAGCAGCGATCAAAACTGTGGAAGAAAAACGAAATCCCACCACACGTTTTGGTTATGACCGCTACTCCTATCCCAAGAACTTTGGCAATGAGTTTATATGGCGATCTCGATATTTCAGTAATTGACGAATTGCCTCCGGGCAGAAAACCGATTCAGACTGTCCATCGATTTGACAGTAACCGATTAAAAGTCTGGAAATTTCTTCGTGATGAAATTGCAAAAGGAAGACAGATTTATATCGTTTATCCGTTGATCCAGGAATCTGAGAAAATGGATTTTAAAGATTTAATGGATGGCTACGAAAGTATTTCGCGTGATTTTCCGCTGCCTCAATATTCCATTTCAATTTTGCACGGGAAAATGAAACCAGCCGATAAAGATGCTGAAATGAAACGCTTTTCAGAAGGCAAGACCAATATCATGGTGGCGACAACTGTAATTGAAGTTGGTGTCAATGTTCCAAATGCCAGTGTAATGATTATTGAAAGTGCCGAACGTTTTGGCTTATCTCAGCTACACCAATTGCGAGGCCGCGTAGGCCGTGGAGCAGAACAGAGTTATTGTATTTTGATGACAAGCCATAAATTAAGTTCAGATAGCAAAACCCGAATGGAAACTATGGTTCAAACCAATGATGGATTTGAAATTGCAGAAGTTGACCTTAAACTTCGTGGTCCGGGGGATTTGATGGGAACTCAACAAAGCGGTGTATTAAACCTTCAAATTGCAGATATTGTTCGTGATCGTGATATTTTAGCTTTAGCCAGAAACTATGCCTTAAAAGTTTTAAAAGAAGATGCTCCACTTCAAAAGCCTGAACATAATATTCTAAAAGCTGTTTTCATTGAATTGACTAAGAAAAAGAATATTTGGAATTATATTAGTTAAACACACAACTTCTATAACTCAAATTATAATTTATACTTAAAATTATCAAGGTTCTCAGTTATTTTTGAACAACATCAACTTTCGATTCTTACCTTTGCAAAAAAATTATTTATGTCAAATATATATTTAGGATATCATTTTACCATTGAACCCAAAGAACCGGGATCAGAAATATTAATTGCCGAATTAGGCGAGAAAGCTTTCGAGAGTTTTACTGAAACTGAAAATGGAGTTTCGGCTTTTGTGAAGAAAGATTTATGGGATGAGAATATCTTAGATGGCATTTATATTTTGCAATCAGAAGAGTTTAAAATAGAATATAAAATTGAAGAAATCGATCAGGTAAACTGGAATGAAGAATGGGAAAAGAATTTTGAAGCTATTGATGTTGATGGAAAATGTCATGTTCGTGCTCCTTTTCATCCAAAAACTGATGCTGAATTTGATATCTTAATCGAACCCAAAATGAGTTTTGGAACTGGTCATCACGAAACGACACATATGATGATACAGCATTTACTGGAAATGGATGTTGAAGGTTTAAAAACCTTGGATATGGGTTGCGGAACTGCAATTCTAGCTATTTTGTCTGAAATGAAAGGCGCCCAGCCTATTGATGCAATTGACATTGACAACTGGTGTTATTTGAATTCTATCGAAAATGCAGAACGCAATAATTGCACTCATATTACTGTTTATGAAGGTGATGCGTCTTTATTGACTGATAAAAAGTACGATTTGATTATTGCAAACATCAACCGCAATATTTTATTAAACGACATGCAGAGTTATGTTGATTGCTTAAACCCAAAAGGAACAATACTATTGAGTGGTTTTTATGAGGAAGACATTCCCTTCATTGATGCTTCCTGCACAGAAAAAAAATTAACGTTTGTTAAAAAGTTTCAGAGAAACAACTGGGTTGCATTAAAATACGTAAATTAGATATTAATAATTACAACAGTACAAAAACCTAAAAAATGAGTACTAAAGAAAAAGTAAAAGAAAGGGTTCGCGAAAAAGAAGCAGTAGGTTTCAATAATGAAATTATTGTGTATAATGATGATGTAAACACTTTTGATCATGTGATTGATACTTTAATGCGGGTTTGCAGCCATACAGCAGAACAAGCAGAACAATGTTCCTTAATTGTACATTATAACGGAAAATGCACCGTAAAAACCGGCCCAATTGATAAATTAAAACCACAGTGTACACAACTTTTGGAAGCTGGACTTAGTGCCGAAATTGTCTAAATTCAAATAATATAAAAACATTCTTTCTTATTCAAATTTGGATGAGTCAGAATGTTTTTTATTTCTAACTATCCTCGTTTAATAGACATCTTAAATCAGTAAAAAATCTTTTACATTTGCATTATAAATAACACTAACTTCATGAAAAATATATTCTTTTTTATTGTTTTATTAATTGCAGCCACTTCATGCGTAAGTACAAAGTCGACATTAAAAAATGTAGATGATAATGCTCCTGATTTAACTTTGACTAAAAACAATACGTTTGCAATTACCCTGTTCAGTAAAGACAAAAAGTATGGCTATAATCCTGACTATCCTATTAATATTTTCTACAGAAATACCAGAGATGAAACTCTGAATGAGATTCGTTTTTTAAATGCTTTAGCAGGTCCAAATGGTGAAAAAATCACATATAGTAGATTAGAAACCTGTTGTCCTTTTCCAACCAAGAGAAGTGATATGGGAGCCGGATTCTTAAATGTCTACGAATTGAAATGGGAAGGACAGAAGAAACCAATTACACTTTATCTGAATATTTATGAAAAAGGCATTTTGATGGTTCCTATGGGATTAACTTTAAAACAAGAAAAATAAAACATTCATTTTTTATGAATATAAAAAAAGCGTCTTAAGATTGTACTTTAAGACGCTTTTTAAATTTATTTTAGTAGATAAAATCAAGAAATTCTCTCATTCATAATATCTTCCACAACTTCAGGATTTAATAAAGTTGATGTATCTCCGAAATTAGAAAAATCACCCTCAGCTATTTTACGTAATATTCTACGCATGATTTTACCTGATCGTGTTTTTGGCAATCCTGATACAAACTGAATTTTATCTAATTTAGCAATTGGACCAATGTGGTCAGCGATATATTGATTGATTTCCTTCGCTAAGTTTTCTTTGTTACGAATTTCACCTGTCTCTTTTAATATTACATATCCGTATAATGCATTTCCTTTAATATCATGAGGAAAACCAACAATTGCTGATTCTGCAACAGCCTGATGTTCATTAATAGCATCTTCTATAGGCGCTGTACCTAAATTATGTCCGGACACAATTACAACATCATCTACCCTTCCTGTTATTCTGTAATATCCTACTTCATCCCTTAATGCACCGTCTCCTGTGAAGTATTTACCAGGAAAAGCTGAGAAATATGTTTTTTTATATCGTTCGTGATCATTCCATATTGTTCTGGCTATTCCAGGCCATGGAAATTTAATACATAAACTCCCTACTACCTGATTGCCTTCAATTTCATTACGCTTTTCATCCATTAAAACTGGCTGAATCCCTGGTAATGGCAAAGTAGCATAAGTAGGTTTTGTTGGTGTAACAAAAGCAATTGGTGAAATCATTATTCCACCCGTTTCAGTTTGCCACCATGTATCCACAACCGGGCATCTTTTATCCCCAACGTGGTCATTAAACCAGTGCCAGGCCTCTTCATTAATTGGCTCTCCAACAGAACCAATAACTTTCAGTGACTTTAAAGGGTATTTTTGAATATAATCTAAACTTTCTTTTGCCAAAGAACGAATTGCAGTTGGTGCAGTATAAAATTGTGTGATTTTATGTTTTTCTATAATATCCCAGAAGCGGCTAAAATCCGGATAAGAAGGAACGCCTTCAAAGATTACTGTTGTTCCTCCATTTAATAATGGACCGTATAAAATATAGGAATGCCCGGTAATCCAGCCAATATCTGCAGTACACCAGAAAATGTCATTCTCCTCATGACTGAAAACATTTTTAAATGTATAGGCAGTATATACCATGTATCCTGCTGTAGTATGCACCATACCTTTTGGCTTTCCTGTTGATCCTGAAGTATATAAAATAAACAAAGGGTCTTCAGCATCCATAATTTCTGCTACACTATAATCAAGAGCAGCATCCATTAAAGGCTGTAACCAAAAATCACGGCCTTCTTGCATTTTTATTTCAGTTTCGGTTCTTTTTACAACCAAAACTTTTGAAACTGATGGACAGCTTTCTAAAGCTTCGTCAACAATTCCTTTAAGGTCAATTGTTTTATTTCCTCTGTAGCCTCCATCAGAAGTTATAACCATTTTACATTCACAGTCATTAATTCTTGCAGAAACTGCTGAAGCTGAAAATCCGGCAAAAATAACCGAATGTATAGCACCTATTCTGGCACAAGCTAAGACTGCTACAGCAAGTTCCGGAATCATTGGTAAATAAATACACACTCTGTCCCCCTTTACAACTCCCTGCTCTCGCAAGACGTTTGACATTCTGGAAACTCTTTCATATAATTCATTATACGTAATATGTATCGCATCTTCAGAAGGATCGTTCGGTTCGAAAATAATTGCCGTTTTTTCTCCTCTTTTACTTAAATGTCTGTCGATACAGTTCTTTGTAATATTAACTTTGGCTTCAGTAAACCATTTTACTTCGGCATCAGCCATATTAAAATCAACAACTTTTTCCCATTGCTGGTACCAAGTAAAATTTTCCTCAGCTATTTTACCCCAAAACTTTCTTGGCTCTCTTATTGACTTATTGTAATGTTTAAAATATTGTTCTAAATTTTCAATTTTATAATAACTCATAGTTGTTGTAATTTTTTTATAAATGTATTAAATAACAACGTATTCTTAAAATTATTTAATTCATAAATTTTATCAAAAAAAAACAAATCTTTAAAAAAACTTATAGTTTTTATGAATTTACTATAAAATTTAAAGTTTTAATCCAAAGTACGTAGAATAAAAAAAGGCATGATATATAAATACCATGCCTTTAATTTTAACAATTTCAATAACAATTAATTTTTTTAATCTTGCCCAATATTCTTTATTTTGAAAATAGCAGCAACATTATTAATTATAACAGAAATTTCTACAAGTATATTATAATCTAAAACATACTCAACAACCTTAGGGATTACTTCACTTAACCCAATCATAAATTGAAGTTAAGTGAATGTAACATGCGCCATATCTGTTATTATCTTAATAAGTGCTTACTAATTCAAAATATTACATAAAACAAAGATACAGTGCAAAATCCCAACACACACAAGTGCGTAAATCTTAAATTATATTATCCTATTTTTTTCATCGCTGTCATAGACTCTCTTAACCAGGCACCTACTTCTTCGATAGGATGCTGACGAATTTCTTTGTTTACAGCAATTAAAACTGCATTATCTACTCCATTTGAAGTTGAAAATGGTTTTCCGATTATGTTTGTTTCCACTTTTTTCATGAATTCAGTTAATAACGGTTTACAAGCATGATCGAATAAATAACATCCGTACTCAGCTGTATCTGAAATAACGCGGTTCATTTCAAATAATTTTTTTCTTGCAATTGTATTAGCAATCAAAGGCAATTCGTGTAATGATTCGTAATAAGCAGATTCTTCAATGATACCTGCCTCTGTCATTGTTTCAAAAGCTAATTCAACACCTGCTTTTACCATCGCAACCATTAAAACGCCATTATCAAAATATTCCTGTTCTGAAATTTCTGCAGTTGTTGGAGCTGTTTTCTCAAAGTTAGTTTCTCCTGTAGCCGCTCTCCAAGTCAATAAATTTTTATCATCATTTGCCCAGTCAGCCATCATAGTTCTAGAAAACTCTCCAGAAATGATATCATCCTGATGCTTTTGGAATAAAGGACGCATAATATCTTTTAATTCTTCAGCAATTTCGTATGCTTCTATTTTTGCAGGATTTGAAAGACGGTCCATCATATTGGTAATACCACCATGTTTCAAAGCTTCTGTGATAGTTTCCCATCCAAACTGAATTAATTTTGAAGCATATGCAGCATCGATTCCTTTTTCAACCATTTTATCAAAACATAAAATAGAACCCGTTTGCAATAAACCACAAAGGATAGTTTGTTCACCCATTAAGTCTGATTTTACTTCAGCTACGAATGATGATTTCAAAACTCCTGCTTTATGACCTCCAGTTGCTACTGCGTATGCTTTTGCCTGATCTAAACCTAATCCGTTTGGATCATTTTCAGGGTGAACAGCAATAAGAGTTGGTACCCCAAATCCTCTTTTATATTCTTCACGTACTTCAGAACCCGGACATTTAGGAGCACACATAATTACTGTAATATCTTTACGAATCTGCATTCCTTCTTCTACGATATTAAATCCGTGAGAATATGCCAAAGTCGAACCTTGTTTCATTAATGGCATAATTGCAGTTACCACAGCAGTATGTTGCTTATCTGGTGTTAAGTTACAAACTAAATCAGCAGTTGGAATTAATTCTTCATAAGTACCTACTTTAAAACCATTTTCAGTAGCATTTTTAAAAGAAGCTCTTTTTTCAGCAATTGCATCTGCACGCAAAGCATAAGAAATATCAAGACCTGAATCTCTCATGTTTAAACCTTGGTTCAAACCCTGAGCTCCGCAACCTACGATTACGACTTTTTTTCCTGCTAATGCATCTATCCCATTTGCAAATTCAGATTGCTCCATAAATTCGCAAACTCCTAATTGTTCTAATTGTAATCTAAGTGGTAATGTGTTGAAATAATTGGCCATTTTTTTTTAATATTTAATAAGTATGATGTTTAATTTGAATGCTTGTAATTATTTTAATTCGTTTAATAATGATGAAATTTCCATTTTCTCTTTAGAAACTGAAATTCTTCCTGAACGTACAAATTGCATAATGCCGTACGGTTTAAATCTTGCATGTAATTCTTCAATTTCAGAACGCCTACCGGATTTTGAAATCACAAAAAAATCACGTGAAACTGTTACTATTGTAGCCTGACTTTCTTTAATGATATTCTGAATTTGTTTTTCGTCAAACAGTAAACTTGAAGCAATTTTAAATAAAGCGTTTTCCAGATAAATTGTTTCTTCGTCTGTGTGATAAAAAGCTTTTATAACTTCAATTTGTTTCTCAATTTGTCCAACAATATTTTTAACCCATTTTTCAGTTGTATCTACTACAATTATAAATCTTGAAACATTTTCTATTTCTGATTCTGAAACGTTTAAACTTAATATATTAATGTGTCGCTTTAAGAATATTCCAGATATTCTATTTAACAAGCCTACGTTATTTTCTGAGTATACCGATATGGTAAATGTTTTTTCTTCCATAATTTTTAGCTTAATCTCATATCAGAAACCGAAGCTCCTGTTGGAATCATTGGGAATACGTTATTTTCTTTTTCTACCATTACTTCTAAGAAATAAGAATCTTTCGATGCCATCATCTCAGCAACAGCTTCATCCAGTTCTTCCCTTTTTGTTACCTTTCTTGATTTGATATAATATCCTTCTGCAATTGCACAGAAGTTTGGATTAATCATTACTGTAGAAGCATATCTATAGTCAAAAAACAATTCCTGCCATTGACGAACCATTCCAAGAAATTCGTTGTTTAAAACCACTATTTTTACCGGAACTTTTGTTTGATGAATGGTACCTAATTCCTGTATATTCATTTGAAAACCTCCGTCTCCAATTATAGCTACAACCTCGCGATCCGGTCTTCCCATTTTGGCACCAATAGCCGCTGGTAAAGCAAAACCCATTGTTCCTAAACCTCCGGAAGTAACATTGCTTTTAGTAGAATTAAATTTAGCGTAACGACAGGCAAACATCTGATGCTGCCCTACATCCGAAACCATAATTGCATCTCCTTTTGAGTGTTTGTTAATCATTTCGATAGTTTCACCCATCGAAATTCCTTTTCCATTAGTAGGAGCTAACTCCTCATCTATAACAGCGTCTAACTCAATTTTATACATTTCTTTGAATTCATTGTGCCATGAATCGTGAGATTTCTTGTCAATCAATGGAATCAAAGCAGTCAATGCTTCTTTAACATCTGCTAAAACAGCTACTTCAGTTTTTACGTTTTTATCGATTTCAGCCGGATCAATTTCGAAATGAATTACTTTGGCTTGTTTAGCATAAGTAGCTAAATTTCCGGTAACACGATCATCAAAACGCATCCCTAAAGCGATTAATACATCACATTCATTCGTCAAAAGATTCGGTCCGTAATTACCGTGCATACCAACCATACCTACATTTAAAGGATGATCAGTTGGTAAAGCCGAAAGACCTAAAATGGTCCAGGCTGCCGGAATTCCTGATTTTTCAATCAATCTTTTTAATTGCTCTTCCGCCTGACTTAATATAACACCCTGACCAAAAATAATGTATGGTTTTTTTGCTTCATTAATTATATCTGCAGCGTCTTGTACTTTTTTAAGATTTAATACAGGTTTTGGATGATAACTTCTAATTCCTGTACACTTTTCATAACTAAAGTCCATCTCATCAAATTGAGCATTCTTTGTAATATCAATCAAAACAGGACCTGGTCTGCCTGATCTGGCGATATAAAAAGCTTTTGCAATAATTTCCGGAATTTCAGAAGCTTCAGTAATCTGATAGTTCCATTTGGTTACCGGAGTTGAAATTCCAATAATATCTGTTTCCTGAAAAGCATCAGAACCTAATAAATGTTTTCCAACCTGACCTGTAATGCACACTAATGGGGTAGAATCGATTTGAGCATCGGCAATACCCGTAACTAAATTTGTAGCTCCAGGTCCTGAAGTTGCTATCGCAACACCCACTTTACCGGTAGCTCTTGCAAAACCTTGAGCTGCATGAGCTGCACCTTGTTCGTGACGAACTAAAACGTGGTGCAATTGATCCTGAAACTTATATAATTCGTCGTAAACCGGCATTATGGCTCCTCCCGGATATCCATAAACCAAGTCAACTCCTTCTGCTAATAAACATCTAATAACGGCTTCTGCCCCTGATATTTTCATTTTATCTTATATTTTTCACCAGTAAATCTTTAATTTAGACTTAAAGGCTTGTTGTTTTTATTAAATTATTTGTCGGTAACACATCCCTCAGAGGCACTGGAGACCGAACGCATATATTTAAGTAAAACTCCTTGTTTGATTGGTGATTCTGGTCTTTTCCAATTGGCCTTACGTTTTGCCAATTCTTCATCAGAAATTTTCATATTAATAGTATTATTTACAGCATCAATTGTAATTACATCTCCATTTTCAATTAATGCAATCCCTCCTCCTTCATAAGCTTCCGGAGTAACGTGACCTACTACAAAACCGTGTGAACCTCCGGAAAAACGTCCATCAGTGATCAATGCTACAGAGCTTCCTAAGCCGGCTCCCATAATGGCAGATGTTGGTTTTAACATTTCAGACATACCAGGACCTCCTTTTGGACCACAGTAACGAATAATCACTACATTCCCAGGTTTAACTTCACCCGCTTGTATTCCTCTGATTACATCCTTTTCACCTTCAAAAACTACAGCTGTACCTTCAAAAAATTCTCCTTCTTTTCCACTAATTTTCGCCACACAACCTTCTGTTGCAATGTTTCCGTAAAGAATTTGAATATTACCAGTCGCTTTTAAAGCTTTTTGTATTTCAAAAATCACTTCTTGACCATCATGCAAATCAGGAACTGAAGCTAAATTTTCTGCTATTGTTTTTCCTGTTACAGTTAAACAATCACCATGTAATAAACCTTCTTTTAATAAATATTTCATTACCGCAGGAACTCCTCCAACATTATGCAAATCTTCCATTAGGTATTTACCGCTTGGTTTCAAGTCAGCTAATAATGGTGTTTTATCACTAATATCCTGAAAATCTTTCAATGTCAATTCAATTCCTACTGAGTGGGCCATTGCAATTAAGTGCATTACCGCATTAGTAGAACCGCCCAAAACAGCTACCATCGTAATTGCATTTTCAAATGCTTTACGGGTCATTATATCTCTCGGCTTAATATCTTTTTCTAATAATATTCTGATTGCTTTACCGGCATCAACACATTCTTGTTTTTTTTCCGGACTCAAAGCAGGATTAGAAGAACTGTAAGGCAAACTCATTCCTAATGCTTCAATAGCTGATGACATTGTGTTTGCAGTGTACATTCCACCACAAGCACCTGCACCAGGGCAAGCATTTTGAATTACTCCTTTGAAATCTTCAGGAGTAATTGTATTCTTAATTTTTTTACCTAAAGCTTCAAAAGCAGAAACAATATTCAAATCTTCGCCTTTCCATTTTCCTGGGTGAATAGAACCTCCATAAACCATAATAGATGGTCGATTTACTCTTCCCATAGCCATCAAAGCTCCCGGCATATTTTTATCACAACCAGGAACGGCAATCAGACCGTCATACCATTGAGCTCCCATTACCGTTTCGATAGAATCTGCAATTACATCACGAGAAACCAAAGAAAAACGCATGCCATCATTCCCGTTAGAAATACCATCACTTACACCAATAGTATTAAAAATCAAGCCAACCAAATCTTCTTTCCAGACGCCAGTCTTAATATCTTTAGCCAGGTCATTTAAGTGCATGTTACAAGGATTTCCGTCGTAACCCATACTCACAATTCCTACCTGCGCTTTTTTAAGATCCTCTTCTGTTAAGCCTATTCCGTAGAACATCGCCTGAGAAGCCGGTTGTGTTTCGTCTTGCGTGATTGTTTTGCTGTACTTGTTTAATTCCATTATGTGTTAATTTGTAATTTTAATTTTATTCCTAAAAAAAACCTCCCAACTAAGTGGGAGGTTATAATATATATCTTTCAATTATATTTATACCATTCCCGATGCAGATGTGCTATACACATTGACAACAATGACAGAAGTAATAATAATAGAGATTTGCATTATTTATTTTTTTGATGTCACAAAAGTATAAAAACTAATAGGACTAAAAAAATAAAAACTCAACATTTTAAATACTTCTTGTTAATTATTGCAGCATTTAACAAAAAATCTTAAACAATCGTAGATTGCCCGATATGAACGTTATCATTATTAAAATATAGTAAATCATCTTTGCTGAAAATAAAGTTTGAGACAAACTCCCCTACTTCATTAGTACCAAATTTTGAATCCGCTTTTAAATCTACTGTAACTACCTTAAATTCAATTGCTTTTTCGACTGCTTTATAAATTATATTTGCTTCTTTAAATAATCCAAAATGTTCTAACAACATTGCTGCTGATAAAATAGAAGCTATAGGATTAGCAATATTTTTTCCTTTTGCCTGTGGATAAGAACCGTGAATGGGTTCAAAAAGTGCATTTTTTTTTCCTAACGAAGCCGAAGCCAGTAAACCAATAGAACCTGTAATTACGCTTGCTTCATCTGATAAAATATCTCCAAATAAATTCTCTGTCAAAATCACATCAAATTGTTTTGGATTTAAAATCAATTGCATTGCTGCATTATCCACAAATAAAAAGTCCAGCGCTACATCTTTATATTCCTCGCCTACTTTCTGAACGACTTTTCTCCACAATCTTGACGTTTCCAAAACATTAGCTTTATCGACCATTGTTAACTTTTTACGTCGGTTTTGTGCCGATTTAAAAGCTAAATGTGCAATTCTGGTAATTTCTTCTTCTGAATATTCACATAAATCTGAAGCATGTGTTCCTTCTTCATTTAAAGTTTTTGCTCCAAAATAAGCACCACCTGTTAATTCCCTAAAAATTGTAAAATCAGCACCTTCAATAATTTCTCTTTTTAAAGGAGAAGCATCAATCAATGATTTATAAGGCTTGATTGGACGGATATTAGCAAATAAACCAAGTTCTTTACGTAATTTCAACAATCCCTGCTCCGGACGAACTTTTGCATTTGGATTATTATCATATTTAGGATCACCTATTGCTCCAAACAAAACCGCATCTGTGTTTAAACAAAGATTTAATGTTTGCTCAGGAAGTGGATTCCCGGTTTTATCAATAGCAATTGCCCCCATAAGAGCTTCTTCAAAAACAAATTCGTGATTATACACATCACCAATAGCATATAAAGCTTTTTTGGCTTGTGCAATTACCTCTGGTCCAATTCCGTCTCCGGGTAAAACTGCTATTTTCAAATTCATAATGCCTCGTTCTTTATGTATTTAAAACCTTATTTTTTTTCCTAAATTAACTTCTTATTAAATCTCCCTGAATTTTAGAAGCTTCAATAATCTGGTGAATATCTTCGTCTAAGACTTCTTTTTTAATATCTGCGAATTTCAAAAATTCAACATATACAATATCCAATTGAACTTTTGTAAGTTCGTAACCTACTTTTTTAGCGCGATAAGCCAAAGCAGCTCTACCGCTTCTTGCAGTCAAAATAATGGAAGATTCATTAACACCAACGTCTAATGGATCCATGATTTCGTATGTTGCTCTGTTTTTAATCACACCATCCTGATGAATTCCTGAACTATGTGCAAATGCATTTGCTCCTACGATTGCTTTATTTGGCTGAACCATCATACCCATACTTTCAGAAACCAAACGACTCATTTCGTTTAACTCTCTTGTATTGATATTAGTATCTAAATTTAAGTATGGATGTTGTTTAAAAATCATCACTACTTCTTCAAGTGCTGTATTTCCGGCTCTCTCCCCAATGCCGTTAATAGTACACTCAATTTGTCTTGCTCCGTTTATAGCTCCTGAAATTGAATTTGCAGTAGCCATTCCTAAATCATTATGACAGTGGCATGAAAGAATTACATTCTCTATACCTTTTACGTTTTCTTTTAAGTATTTTATTTTTGCTCCGTATTCTTCAGGCAAACAATATCCTGTTGTATCCGGAATATTCAATACGGTTGCACCAGATTTAATTACTTCTTCGCAAACTTTAGCAAGGAAAGCATTATCAGTTCTACCAGCATCTTCTGCGTAAAACTCAACGTCTTCAACATAAGATTTGGCATGTGCTACAGCATATTTTGCTCTGGCAATAATATCTTCTGGAGTAGTATTTAATTTATGGAGGATATGAGATTGTGAAGTTCCGATTCCGGTGTGGATTCTAGGTTTTTTAGCATGCTTCAAGGCAGCTGCAGCAACATCGATGTCATTTTTTACGGCTCTTGTTAATCCGCAGACAGTTGCATTTTCTACAATTTTACAAATCTCAGAGACCGATAAAAAATCGCCCGGACTTGACACAGGAAAACCTGCTTCGATGATATCAACTCCCATTTTGTCAAGTCGTTCTGCGATAACTAACTTTTGTTTAGTATCTAACTTACATCCCGGGACCTGTTCTCCATCACGCAAAGTGGTGTCAAAAATTTGAACTTTCTCTCTATTCATATTCATTTATTTAATGTAATTTCACATCTTGAAACAAATATATATTGTACATCTTCAGTATGAAATTCATTTTAATGAAATAATACTGTTCATAACACAATTTATAACGAATTAAACAATTAAAAATCAATAAGTTATATTATAATATTTTACAATGGCTAACCATCAAAAAGATTTCTTATTTGTACTGATTAAATCGCTTTCTAAATCCGAAAAAAGACAATTTAAAATTTTTGCAAGCCGTTTAGAAACGAGTTCGAATACTAAATTCATTGAGTTGTTTAATATTTTGGATAAGTCGGAGACTTACGATGAGAAGCTTATTTTAAAAAGCGGAATCATTAAGAAAGTTCAGCTATCTAACTTAAAATCATATTTATACAAACAGATTTTAGTTAGTATCCGTTTAAATATCCCCAGCCAAAATATTCGTTACCAATTACGTGAACAGATTGATTTTGCTGTAATTCTATATAACAAGGGATTATACAAACAGAGTTTGAAAATTCTGGATAAAACCAAAATCATAGCACTTGAAAACGACGAAAAATTAATGGCATATGAAATTGTTGAATTCGAAAAGTTAATCGAATCTCAATACATTACCCGAAGTATTCAGGGCCGTGCTGATGAATTGGTTGTTCAGGCTAAAGAGTTAAATTACCGGAATACTATTTCTAGTAAATTATCTAATTTATCACTGCAATTGTATGGGATCATGCTTAAAACCGGTTACGTAAAAAGTGATGAAGAATACAAATACATTGATGATTATTTCAATAAACACATTTCAAAATTAGACGAAAGCAAGTTTGGTTTCCGTGAAAAATATTGGTTTTACAATGCAAACCTCTGGCGAAGTTTTCTTGTTCAGGACTTTCTGGCAAGTTATAAATATGCATATAAATGGGTTAGGTTGTTTTATGATAATCCAAATATGATTTATCAAAATCCGGTATTTTTTTTAAAAGGGAATCATTATTTTTTAGAATCGCTTTATATGCTAAAATACAAGTCGAATTTCAAGAAATATCTAACACTTTTAGAAGAAACTATTCGTGATGATAAATTCCCTGTAAACGATAACATTGCATCGCTATCATTTCTATATGTGTACAATAATAAATTAAATTATCATATTCTGGAAGGTACTTTTGCCGAAAGTGAATATTTGATTCCGGAGATTTTAGATAAAATAAAAATTCATAATGAACATCTTGATGAACATCACGAAATGTTATTTTATTACAAGATTGCTTCTATTTATTTTGGAAATGAAAAATACAACGAGTCGATTTATTACTTAGACAAAATCATCAATAACAAGAACTTAACAATGCGCGAAGATTTAATGTGCTTTGCAAGACTTTTGTCATTGATTGCACATTATGAGTTAGGAAAAGATTATTATCTCGAAAATCACCTTAAAAGCACGTACAAGTTTTTATTAAAAATGAATGACCTGCACGAAGTTCAGAAAGAAATTATTAAGTTCATGAGAAACCTTAATAATTTTTATCCTGCAGATATCAAAAAGGAATTTATTAAGATGCGGGAACGTTTTATTGAATTGGAAAAAAACACTTATGAAAAAAGAGCTTTCCTTTATTTAGATATTATCTCATGGCTCGAAAGCAAAATCGAAAACCGTAAAATTGCAGATATTATTAAAGAGAAGGCAAAACTAAATAGCCGTTAGTTAAATTCAATTCTTCTATGAGATAATTTTTGGAGACCTAAACAGAATTTTTTATAGCCCTTAAATACTCAAAATAATGTTTTGAAAAATCTTAACTTATGCCCAACAAAGTAATAACAAAACCTTAACAACAAAATAATCATATATGTTTGATCTTTGCAATGTAATAAACTGGTTATTTATTATTTTGGTTTTGGTTAGTTAAATGATGCCGGCGTCTTCGAGATGCCGGCATTTTTTTTTAATGCGGTTCCCATTTTAAAAATTCAATTTTAAGTTGATCTTTAAATTTAGAATTTAAAGCTACGCTTATTCTTTAAGTCTTTCATGCAGTAATTTGAAATATGAAAAAGCCTTTAAAAATCGGCTTCCATGCCAGGAAAACATTTCTCCGTCAACAAAAACGGTTTTGGCATGATGAGTGAAACGTCCTATTTCAAAAGCATCTTCTTCTTTAAAAGGATAAGGCTCTGAGGAAAGAAAAACCAAATCAGGATCGCCCTCCAATCGCATTTTTTTAAGTTCTATTTCGGGATAACGACCCTTATCTTCGTAGATATTCGTAAAATGATTCAGCTTTAATAATTCATTAATATAAGTATCTTTACCGGCAACCATATAAGGATCTTTCCAAATAAAATAAGCTGCTTTTTTAAATGAAACATCCTTAATATATTTTTTAAAATCGCTTAAAGCGAAAGTTAATTTGTCATTCCATTTTTGGGCTTCCGTCCTGCAATTAAAAAGCTGGCCAAAGTCTGAAATCATTTGAAAATTATCTTCAACAGAAACAATATTAGTTACCCAAACAGGACAAATAGTACTTAATTGTGCTACAATTTCCAGCGTATTTTCTTCTTTATTACAAATGATAATATCCGGCTGTAATAACTTTATTTTTTCGAAATGTATCTTTTTAGTTCCCCCGACAATTTTCTTCGTCGATTTTAAATGATATGGATGCACACAGAATTTAGTAATTCCGATAATCTTTTCTTCCAAACCTAAATCATAAAGCAATTCTGTTTGAGACGGTACTAATGAAATAATGCGTTTTGGTGATGTTTCAAAAGAATGTAACGTACCGATTTGATCTTTTAATTGTTTCATGTTATTTTTATTCAGGTTTTGTTGGAAAAAGGATTATACCACAGAGATTCACGAAGCTTGTACAAAGTTTCGCAAAGAATAATAATTTAAATTTGTGTAACTCTGTGAAAAAAATTTGCGAATTTCTGTGGTAAAAATTATGTTCAAAGTCGGGTAACCTGAAACTTTAAACCTGAAACCTCAAACTAAGAATCTCCTCCATTTCTTTTTGAACAGCAAAAGCCTCTTCCCTCGCCTTCTCCGCAAAATCAGTTTCTTTTGAAGCATAGATTATGGCTCTTGCAGAATTGACCAATAAACCAACTTTATCATTCATTCCGTATTTGCAAACCTCAGACAAACTTCCGCCTTGAGCGCCAATTCCGGGAACTAACAAGAAACTATCCGGAACAATTTTACGAATTTCAGTAAAATATTCAGCTTTTGTAGCGCCAACCACATACATTAAGTTATGGCTGTTTTTCCATGATTTAGAAGTTTCTAAAACTTGTTTGTATAATTCTTTGCCGTTAGTAGTTAAGGTCTGAAAATCGAAAGCCCCTTCATTTGAAGTTAGAGCTAACATGATAGTATGTTTATTTTCGAAAGCCAAAAAGGGCTCAACAGAATCCTTTCCCATATAGGGTGCAACGGTTACACTGTCAAAACTCAGGTCTTCAAAAAAAGCTTTTGCATACATACTTGACGTATTTCCGATATCACCGCGTTTAGCATCTGCAATCGTAAAAATTTCAGGAAACTTTTCGTTAATATAATTGATTGTTTTTTGAAGGGACATCCATCCTTTTATACCATAGGCTTCAAAAAAAGCCGTATTTGGTTTGTATCCCACCGTTAAATCATGTGTTGCATCAATTATTGCTTTATTGAATTCAAAGATAGGATCTTCCGTTTCTAGTAAATGAGGCGGGATTTTAGTTAAATCCGGATCCAGGCCAACACATAAAAATGATTTTTTTAAAAGAATTTGTTCGTGTAGTTGTTGTGTAGTCATTCTTGATTTTTTAGTTCTTCCAATTCAAAGAAATGGTTCTTTTTAAGAAGTATGCAAAAATAAAAAAAGCCACTCAATTAAGAATGGCTTTTTAGTTTAATATTCAATTTAGATTATAAATTACCTAAATAAACAATTTCAGTTCTTCTGTTTTCTGCTCTTCCTGCAGCAGTTTTATTAGATTTAACCGGTTTTGATGCTCCAAAACCTTGTGAAGTCAAATTAGCAGGATTAACACCTTTTTCAATTAAGGCATCCATAACAGCTTTTGCTCTTTGTTCAGATAATTTTTGGTTTGCCTTGGCATTTCCAACATTATCAGTGTGTCCGTTAATGGCAAACTTCGCATTTGGATAATTTCTCAAGATCTCCTTAATAGCATCCAGTCTTCCAGTAGTTTCTCCTTTATTAGCATCACTTAAAGTAGCTTTACCAGTTGTAAAGAAAATTGATTTAGCCTCTACTTGCAATTGTTTTAATGTCTCTTTTGTAACCTTTGGGCAACCTTTGTTGTCTGCAGGTCCTACTACTAAAGGACATTCATCATCTTTATCCAAAACTCCATCTTTATCAGCATCCAAATCTGGGCATCCTTTGTTTTCGATTAAACCAGCAACATCCGGACAAGCATCATCTTTGTCTAAAACACGATCACCGTCAGTATCTGGCCAAGGACAACCTTTATTTTCAACTGGACCGGCAATTGCAGGACAAGCATCAACATTATCCAACAAGGTATCTCCATCAGAATCTTTCCAAGGACAGCCTTTATTTTCTACCGGACCGGCAATTGACGGACAAACATCATCTTTATCAAAAACCTTATCTCCGTCAGTATCAGGCCACGGACATCCATTGTTTTCTGCAGGACCCGCTACTTTTTTACAAGCATCCTCTTTATCTATAACGCCATCTCCATCAGTATCTTTAAATTTCTTTTGATAAACCGGAATTTTAATTCCAAGATGAAAATCAGCCGCTTTGGATTCTTTTGAAATCAAATTGCTTACTACTGAACCAGAGCCAATAAAGAAAGCTCCCAAACGTAATCCTGAACCAACCTGCATTCCGCTGTATTCCATCCATGTCATTGGCACATAAAAACTAAACCATCTGCTTTCGTAACGAGGTGTCAGGCTTACCCTGTCAGCAATACTTACCGCATTTAATTTTGTATCTGAAACCATGCTAATATCTCCATTAAGGTTCAGATAGAATTTGTTATGAATATTCCAGTCTACATCAGCATGAATTGCAGTTGGCAAATTTGTCTTTGCCCCTTTTGATGTTGAAATTGGAGTATAATTATCATTTAGAAAATCATATAAATTATCTGCATCTTCAATCATTTGCTGGGTAACAGTACCATTAATATCATACGTGTCCAGTTTTGATTTTTCATAATTTATTGATCCAATGTCAGTAACAGATAATCCAAAACGCAATTTGTATTTATTTAAGTCTCTAAAATTATTATCCGCTGGTTTTGCATTATTCAAATCATATTTATCATAATCCGGTCTCCACTCATATACAAGTCCAAGGTCAAAGCCAAAGCCTCTGGAAGCACTATCAAATTCATAGTCTTCGTTTTCTTCCCAATCCTGACTAGCCCCAATTGTAAGCTGACCTGTTGTTGTTAAAACTCCGTTTTCCGGATTAACAAGATCTTCCTGAAAATCAACTTCTACATTTCTTCCCTGAATGTAACCGTTGGTTCCACCTTGCAGGTACTTTGCAGTTAAACCTCCTTTTAAAAAGTGCTGATTATTTTGATACAAAACTGCTGCATACGAAATTCCTAATTCTCCCCATGTATTTGAGGCACCATTTGGACTGCCAGCATTTAAATTGAAATCGTCAGATTCTTCAAGACCTTCTTTTACCTGATCTACTAAATTTCCGTTAATACTTCTTAAATTGGTAACTGACCTTGCTCTTGTAAATACTGCCAAAGTGTGTTTTGGAGCAATATTAAACATGAAAGAGGGTCCCATTATATCAAAATTAATAAGGCCATTGTTTGCATTTGAAGGAGTCATTTTTGACTGACTGTCAAAATCATAACCATCCTTAAAAACATCAAAAAGTTTAACGCCGTACAAATCATTGCTAACCGAACCACTAACAGAAAATAAGTTAATATCTGTTTTAAAACGAGAATCAGCTATTGACGCCGGATTAAAAAGTACGCTTTGTACTCCGGCATAATTATCATGAAAATAGCCTGAATAAGATTGCGCTTTAGCCGCAAAAGAAGTCAACAAAATAAATAAAATAAGTAATTGTTTTTTCATTAAATCGGGGTTTTAAGTTTTATTTGGCGGCAAAACTACAATAATAGATTTAAAAACATGTTATTAAATCATGGAATTGATGTAACAACTTTAACAAATTATGTCAAAAAACACTTTAAAAATAAAAATGTGAATTATGCAACAGTTTCTATAATTAATGTAACACAAAAGCCATACATAATTATCAATTTTACTTCATATAAAACATATAAAAAACAAGTCATGAATAATACTGAAATAAAAGGAAACTGGAATGAGTTTAAAGGCAAACTGAAACAAAAATATGCTGATCTAACTGACGATGATTTGTTATATGAAGAAGGAAAAGAAGATGAAATTTACGGAAAAATTCAGCAAAAATTAGGTAAAACAAAAGAAGAATGGGATGAAATTGTATCGAATTTATAAATCCCCCTCAAATTAAAACATCTTACCGTCTAACTTAAATTAGGCGGTATTTTTTTGATTTTCAAACTTTAAAGATTTTGATTTCCTAAAAGCGTGGATTTAATCAAAAAACCCAAATAAATTAATTATCTTTATAACCATATTTTTACAAAATGAAATTATTTATAAAATTTGATATTAATACAATTTGTACCCTTTTTCTAAAACAAAAACTAGAGGAACAAAATTTAAATTTTTCCACTTTAGGATTTGGAGAAATTGAACTTGAAGAAAATCTTAGCACCGAAGCCTTAGATGTACTTAAGAATGATTTAAGCCCTTTTGGTTTTGAAGTAGTAGAGAATCAAAAGAGTGTTTTAGTGCAAAAAATTAAAGATGCCATAATTGAATTAGTGTACACAGATGACAATAATAACTTTAAAAGTTCAGCTTATTTAGCTGATAAATTAAATCACAGTTATGGTTATTTATCAAATGTATTTTCTGAAGTAACTTATTCATCAATTGAAAATTTTATAATTATTCAAAAAATTGAAAGAGCAAAACAACTAATGATTGTAAATGAAATGAGTTTGACCGAAATTGCTTTTTTACTGAATTATTCGAGTGTCGCACATTTAAGTACTCAGTTTAAAAACACAACCGGAATAACACCTTCAGCATTTCTGAGAATTATAAAAAAAAGAAGAGAAAATTTAAAATAAATCCAAATACCCCTTAATCAATGCAGAAAAACGCATTACACATTTTATTAGCCGACGATGACGAAGATGACAGACTTTTTTTTAAAGATGCTTTTGAAGAAGTAAAAGTACAAACCAAAGTCGATTTTGTTTTCGATGGTTTACAGTTAATGGAACATTTAATGAATCCGGATACAAAATTGCCTGATATTTTATTTCTGGATTTGAATATGCCTAAGAAAACCGGTAAAGAATGTTTGATAGAAATAAAAAAAACAGAGCATCTCAAAAACCTGATAATTGCAATTTATTCAACATCTTCATCAGATGAGGATATTGAAGATACCTTTATTGAAGGAGCTAATATTTATATCAAAAAGCCGAGTGATTTCAATGCACTTAAAAAAATTATTAATGAAGTTATAACTCTAAATTGGCATTATCACACCTCAGGATTAAACCGGGATAATTTCTTGTTGAGCCTTAAATAATTGCAATAATAATGAAATGGATACCTAAGTTTAATTCCTCAAATTATTTGAGAGTTATTTTTATAATAGCTATTTTCATTTTACTTTTTCTTTCATCAATAGCTTACAAACACAACCGGGATTTAAATGAATCCAGTAAGCTGCTCATGCATACCTATGAAATAAACATAGAGCTTGAGCGGCTAATGTCAGCTATAAAAGATGCAGAAACCGGTCAGCGTGGCTTTATTATTACCCGAAACAGCCGATTTCTTGCACCTTATCTTTTTTCCCGCGATAAGGTAAACACTTCCTTCATCTCCTTAAAGAAGCTTACCGCAGATAATCCAACGCAGAAGCAAAATCTGGAAAAAATATACAGATTAATTATCCAGCGGTATGTTTCTTTTGAAAATTGTTTAAAATATAGTGCACCTGAAACTTATGATAAAAGAAAACTACACAATCATATGTTTGGTGGTCGTATTTTAATGGAAAATATCCGTTTTAAGGTTGATGAAATGAATCATATTGAAAAAACATTTCTGCAAAAAAGCCTGAAAAAATATGATCAGGAAATTTCGCTCGGTCCTGTTCTTTCAATTTCATTGTTTTTAGTTGCTTTACTTTTTATTTTATTAGCCTACAGACAAATTAGCAAGGATTTACAACGGCTGAAAGTATACAATAAAAAGCTTTTAATTTCTTCTGGTCTAATGGACGAATCTGAGACTATTGGAAAATTTAGTACCTGGCAATGGGATTTAGAAACAGATAAAATCGATTATTCTGATAATCAATTTCGTCTTTTAGGAGTTCAGCCAAATTCTTTTGTACCTAATAAAGATAGTTTCATGGATTTTGTACACCCTGAAGATAAGGAAGCAATTGCAGCATCAATGGAAGGTATAATCAATAATAAGGAACTTCCTTTTATATATTACAGAATTATCCAGCCAAATAATGAAACAAGGTATTTTAAATCTACAGGAAAACTTCTGGTAGACCAACAAGGCAGCAAGATTTTACTTGGAATAAATTTTGACATTACTGATGAACATTTATTGAACATTCAGCTTAAGGACCGTAATAATGAACTTGAAAAAAGCAATAAGGAATTAGCTTCCTTCAATCATGTTGCAAGTCATGATTTACAAGAGCCACTGCGTAAAATTCAAACTTTCATTTCCAGAATTCCTGAGGCAGATAAGGCTATTATGTCTGATAATGCCAACGAATATATTCTTAAAGTTGAAACATCAGCCAAAAGAATGCGGATTTTAATTGATGACTTATTACTGTTTTCAAGAACAAACACAACCAAAAAAGAATTCATTAAATCAGATCTTAATGAATTATTAGAAAATGCAAAATCAGAATTAGCAGTAATAATTGATGAAAAGAAAGGAATATTCAAAGTTGGCAAACTTCCTAAACTATATGTCATTCCTTATCAGATAGAGCAGCTCTTCATTAATTTGATTGGCAATTCATTAAAATACTCTCAGAACGGAATAGCTCCACAAATTAGTATTAATTGCCAAGAGATACTATCAAATGAATATCCGGAATTGATGGATCAGCCTTTCAAAAAATTCTATAAAATTATGTTTACTGATAACGGAATGGGATTTGACCCACAGTTTAAGGAAAATATTTTTGTATTATTTCAACGTCTGCATTCTAAAACCGAATATCCCGGAACCGGAATAGGATTAGCAATTTGTAAAAAGATTGTAGAAAACCACAAAGGCTATATAATTGCTGATAGCAAACCTGGTCAAGGCTCCGTATTTACAGTGTTTCTTCCCGAATAATTACACTAAAAAACCTTACTTAAATCGTTATATAATTCCAGAATGGGAATTATATAACGATTCTTTTTTATGCTGTAAAGCAAAACTTACTATTGGTTAGCATCTTTGTAATGTAATAATGAAGTAATAATTTTAACAGATGCCCTCATCAAAACCATCATTTTTAAAAACAGTTTTTATAGTGACTTTAACGATAACTATTTCTTCTTGTAATGAAAATGACAAATTAGAAATGGTAAATGATAAATACGTTCTTACTAAAAATACTGAAGAGATTGAAGCTTATTTTTTTGTCGCAACTGCAGGCATAACAAAATCTATTATTTCTAAAAGTCAGCTGGCACAACATAAAAGTTTACATAACTCAATAAAAATTGTCAGCAATAAATTAGAAAGCAGTCAAAACATGTTCCTGCAGGAGATTAATAAGATAGCTATTCAAAAACTCATTATAATCAACGAAATAAACACGACAGTCTCGAATAAAGATTTATATGAGCTTGTTAATAAAAAAGATGTTGATTTTGACAAGGCATATCTGAATTCTGTCATAAAATCTTTATCAGAAATGATAAAATTATTTGAATCTATCGCGAAAGAAACAAATGACACAACAGTGCTAAAATTAGTTGCCCATTATTTACCAAAACAATATGAGTTTTTAAGAGAAACAGAAAAAATTAAAAAAGAAATCAATTAAACAATCAGAATTATTAACTAAAAATTTTTTAAACATGAAAAAGCAATCAAATTTTTTATACGCCTTAGCCCTTTTTATGATGACTTCATTTGGGATAGTATCTGCACAAAGCAGTACAGTTGTAGGACCAGAATTCGGTATCAAAGGGGGTGTAAATATGTCAAACTTATATTCTGACGATGTCGATGACAACAATGCACTTTGGGGATTTAATGCCGGGGTTTTTGCAGCTTTTCCAATTGCGGATAACATCTTTATTCAACCTGAGATTTTATACACTACCAAAGGTGCTGAACTAGAGTACAACAGTGACATTTTGAGTGGAACATCTAAGTTTAAACTTGGTTATGTAGAAGTTCCATTATTAGTAAGATTTAATCTGACTGAAAATTTCAATATACACGTAGGTGGTTATGCATCTTACTTAGTTAACGCAAAAGTATCAAATGATACAGAAGGTGGTGATGGACTTGACTTTGAAGAAGATTTAGATGCAGATGACTTTGAAAGATTTGATGCCGGTTTATCAGCAGGAGTTGGAGTTGATTTTAATCCAATAAGCATAGGTTTACGTTATAACTACGGATTAACGCCTATTGGTAAAGAAAGAGATGGAGTTACTTTTCCTGATGCAAAAAACAGCAACTTAAGTTTATATCTAGCATATAAATTAAACTAACAATTAAATATTAACCATAAATAATATAATCATGTCAAATTTATTATACACAATTGCAGTAATCTTAGTTATTCTTTGGGCTTTAGGGTTCTTTGTATACAGTGCAGGAAGTATTATCCACATCTTATTGGTAATTGCCATTATTGCAATTCTTTTCAGACTTATTAAGGGTCGCGGAATTTAAAAATCAAACATTATTAAATAAATTATATTAATCTTTTAAATCAAATATTATGAAAACTAGTAGCACAATTTTAGGAATTTTAGGAGCCGCAGCGGCAGGAGCATTTTTAGGAGTATTATTTGCTCCGGATAAAGGGTCAGAAACCAGAAAAAAAATCAAAGACAAATCGAAAGATTACGGAGATAATTTAAAAGGTTCCATAAAAGACAAATTTGATGGAATTGTGAGTACGCTAAGTACTAATGGTAAAGATATTATCGATGAAGGAAAAGCAAAATTCAATCAGGTAAAAGACGACTTCAATTCTATGAAAGATGAAGCAAAAACTGTAAAAACGAACTATTAAAAAGTGAATTTTTCAACCATAAAAAATACCAAATATCATGGAAACTAATGCAACAACAAACGACAACCTTAATATGTATGAAAAAGCAGAAAACTATACTAAAACGAGTTTAGAACTTATTAAACTCAAAACAGTATCAGCTACTGCAGATGTTTTATCAACATTAACATCACGGATAGCGGTTGGAATTGTTGTTGCATTTTTTACCCTCTTCCTGAATATTGGACTTAGTTTATGGATTGGAAAAGAACTTGGTGAGTATTATTACGGTTTTTTTATAATAGCGCTGTTTTATTTGATCGTTGCTATTGTATTACATAAAACGCAGCATAAGCTGATTAAAACACCAATTGGAAATATGATTATTTCCAATATTTTAAAAGACTCTAAAAACTGATTTAATATTGATAAAAAAAGACTTTATGGAAACTATTTATACTATTGATTCATTAAATCAGAGAATTAAACTTTTAGAGGATCAACAAGATAGAGAATGGTGCGCAATTAAAGATGAGATTGATGAAATTAAAGAAAATTTAAAACCTCTTAATCTCATTCGCAATACAGTTCAGGAAATCAATGAAGCAATTGGCTTTAAGAGTGATATTGCCCAATCAGCCATAAGTATTGGAATAGGTTACCTGGCAAAAAAACTTGTAGTAGGAAAAACCGATTCGACGTTTAAAAACATTTTTGGATCACTATTACAGCTTGCCGTAACAACTCTGGTTGCAAAACCACCAGAACATCATGAAACCGAAGTAAAGGACTCACATGAAGGATCATTCGAAGAGTAATGTTTAAAACTTAGCTATTATGGAAAAGATAAACGAAATAATAATCAAAAATGGGGTTCACATTTACTCAAACCTATATAAATGTTTCGAATTCACACGAGTATTTCTAGGTATCTAATTAGCATTATACGTTTTATAAACAAACGGTTAATCAATTAATACCTTCCCTATAAATCTCTGTTTTCTTAAATAGAGCCTTAGAAGAAAAAGCAAAGTTTGCATTAGTGAGCTTTGCTTTTTTGATGCAAAAAAAATCCGGACTTACATTTAAGTCCGGATTTTTTTATTCTCTTTATTCTTTTTAATTCTAAACTTAGTGTCTTAGTGACTTAGAATCTTAGCAACTTAGATTAAAATACCTCAGACGCTTCCTTCAGTTTTTCCATATTGTTTACCAATTGTAACTCGGCAACAATTTTCTGAATATCACCATTCATGATATTTCCTAAATCGTACAAAGTCAAACCAACTCTATGATCTGTTACACGACCCTGCGCATAGTTGTATGTACGAATCTTAGCCGAACGGTCACCAGAGCTTACCTGAGAGGTACGTTTTGTAGCATCTTCAGCTTCTTTTTTTGCTAATTCCTGTTCGTATAAACGAGAACGTAAAACCGTCAACGCTTTATCTTTATTTTTATGCTGTGATTTCTGATCCTGACATTGCGCCACCAATCCGGTTGGAATGTGCGTTAAACGTACCGCCGATTTCGTTGTATTTACCGATTGTCCTCCAGGTCCTGACGAACAGAAGAAATCTACACGAACATCGTTCATATCAATCTGTACATCAAACTCTTCTGCTTCCGGTAAAACCATTACAGTTGCTGCTGATGTGTGCACACGACCCTGAGTTTCTGTCTGAGGAACACGCTGCACACGGTGAACACCCGCTTCAAACTTTAAAGTTCCGTAAACATCTTCTCCGGTAACTTCAAAAATAACCTCTTTAAAACCTCCCGAAGTTCCTTCGTTCATATCCACAACCGAAGTTCTCCAGCCTTGGTTCTCACAATATTTAGTATACATTCTGAACAAATCCCCGGCAAAAATACTCGCTTCATCCCCACCCGTTCCGGCGCGAATCTCGACCATCACGTTTTTAGCATCTTCAGGATCTTTCGGAATCAGCATAAATTTGATTTCTTCCTCCAGTTCCGGCAATCTTTCTTTAGCTTCGTCTAGTTGCATTTTGGCCATTTCGGTCATATCTGCATCACTTCCATCCGCAATAATTTCGTTTGCCTCGTCTATATTAGCCATCAAAAGCACGTATTCATCACGCTTTTCAGCCAATGCTTTCAGGTTTTTGTATTCTTGATTCAATTGCACATAACGTTTCTGATCAGAAATAACATCCGGCTGGATAATCAAATCCGAAATCTCGTCAAAACGCTGTTTTACTATTTGAAGTCTATCTAACATCTTAATTCCTTTTTATTGGACTGCAAAATTACAAAAATTTTGTTGAAAATTCTATCATTAACTTTTTGAGTTTTTTAGGCTTTGTTTCTTAAAATTATTTGGTGTAATTATGATGTTTTTTAGGAGCTGATTCCTGCTATCCGCTATATCTTTTTAGGCAGAATGTTTAGGGTTGAATTTGATATTTTCGGTTGCCTAAAAAGGATGTCGCTGCTATCAGGGCTATGGTTTTTTGGTTTCAAAAGAATTTATAGTTAAAAAATTCTTTGGTTGAAATTAAAATAACTGCCAGCCTGGTGATGACGAAACCCTTGAAGTAAATATCAAATAAAAGTATGTTTAATAATTTATCAAAGTTTTTCCTATATTCGCTAAAATAAAAAGCCCATTTATAGTATAGAGCCAAACCTAAAAAGAACTTATTGAAGCCTTTTTATGGCTTGTATAAGCAAGTTGTGAGAAATGATGCCGCAGACAGATAAAAATAATAATAAAATTAGACAATGTCAATATTATCAGAAACTAAAAAAGAAATAAAATCTGAATTTCCAGAATTACATAAAACTTATAACGATAAAACAAATAAAATCAACAGGATTGTTTCTAATTTATCATTTAAGCAAATATTATTAATCTTTTTTTCTTGTATTTTAGTTGCTTCTTTTTACACTTATTTCAATTTAAAATTTCTAAATGTATTAGAAATTGATTTCAATGACACTATTAAGATTTTAACACCAAGTGTTATTACTTTAGTATCTATGAATTTATTTGTTACTAACCTATTATTGACTCATTTAAAGGATGATAGAGATGATTTAGAAAAAATAATAAATAAAAAAGTTCATTTTAAATTTATAACTTATTTTGGATTCGCTATTGTTTTTTATCTTTTAGTATTAATTTTTACTTTTAAAATTATAGAAAATTATAAAACTAATATTCTAATCTTATTATTTTATTCTTTTCTTATATTTATATTTTTACTAATAAATTTATACCGAATTGTTTTCGAGTTTATTAATAAATCTACAAGGAAAAATATTATATCAAAAGAGCTAAAAGTCGAATTTGAAAAAATATTATATACTAAAAAGTTAAAAAAGGAATTTAAAATTAAATATCATAATTTTTTTAAAATCAATGATTTTACACTCATTAATTCCTACTTGTTTGGGCTAGACAGTCAATTAAAAGACGAAAATAATGTTACAATTAATTTTAATAAAGTAAAATATTTTAGAGACATAAAAAGTACTGAATTACTTAAGCATTTTAGCAAAAATAAAGGTACAGACAATTACTACACAAGTTTCGAACTTGATGAAAAAACACCAACTAATAATGATTTATTATTAATTTCAACTATTAAAAAAAATAAAAAATTATCAAATTATTTCATTTATAAAGACAAGCCAATGTTTGAAGAAAGTGTTGAAACTGACATTTTAAATATTCTTTTAAAGAAAATAGATTATAATGTGAGTAATAATAAAGTAGAAGATTTAAAAGAAGACTTATCGAATATAAATTCTGTTTTTGAAAAATTTCTTAATATATACTAAAATGCGATACAGAAACAGATATAGAAATGAAATTGAATTAAATAGTATTGATTATATAAATCAAATAATTCATAAAATTGAGGAAAGTATAATCACAGCATCAAAAAAAAATAATGATGAAGTTTATTTAGAACTCATCCTTTTTTTAAGAGATGACTTAATATTAAAATCAGTAAAAAAATCAACTTCAGCATATAATCAACTAATTAGAATACCTTCAAACATTTATTCTCAACTTTCTAATGAGACTAAAAAAAGGCTTATTGAAATTTTTACCATCCGCTTTACAGAAAACATTTCATTCATCAGTTATTCTGATGAAATTGATAATGAATATTTAGAAATAACATATTTTGGTTTAATTGCATTAATTAAAAAAATTATCGATGAAAAATTTCCTGAAAATTATAATTTAATTTTTAAAAAAATAAATGAAAGTCTTTACAAGTTTAACGATAATAAAAATAATTACTATAATTTTAGTTTTGCTTTTACAATTTTATTTTGGCAATTTTATTTATTTCAAAATGATAAAATTGATTTAAAAGATTATAATTTAAAACCACTTGAAGATATATTAAGTCAAACTTATGATTGTAGAGAAGAACTAATAAATTCATTTTTTAAGTATAAAACTGAAGTTGAAAATGGTTTATGGGAATGTGGAAATTGGCAAATTAAAGAACCAGTAATTGGAGAAGCGACTTGGATGCTAATGCCATCAACTTGGTTAAACTTTGGTTTTACAATTATGCTTTTTAAATATAAAATTTTGAATTATGGTTTTGATATAAAAAAAATTAAAATTCTTGAAAACTTTAGGTTTGAGGTCGATAATTTAATTAAGAGTATAGAAATTATTGAACAAAATAAAAAAAAGTGGTTTTCAGTACTTTACCCTAAGCATAGTACTTTAGAACAGAAAAATGATAGTTTCGAATATAGTAAAACTCGCATAATTGATTTCTTTAAAATTTTAAAGAAAGAACAAGAAATAATCTATTATAAGGAAATCTCAAAAATTCCATTATCTAGATCTAAAATTGATGAATTTAAGAAAAATGTAGGTATTATATGGGATAATAATTCAATAATCCCGACTATCTTGAAGTTTTATGATCGAGTTGAATATTTACCTAATATTTTTGAAAAAGATGGAATTGGTTTATTTACTACAATGCTTAAATCAAAATTCGCTTTTATTGACGGTAAAAATTATCAAAACATTTATGGCCTTACTGATTTTGGTAATCACACTGCAAGAGAAGTAAATAAGCAATTTTTCTTTACTTTATTAGAAAAAGGAAAAACAATAGTACTAAAAAGAAAAGAACTTAAAAAAGAAATAGATAGATATATAAGTGCTATTGAAGACAAATCAAAAGTTGTTATATTTTCTAATTGGATTGGCATTGATATATTAAATAATTCAGAAAACGATATAGAATACGTAACTCAATCAGATATACCATTTTGTAGAACCAAATATAAAAATATTCCCATTCTCAACAACTATGAGTTTAAAGACTTTATTTTTATAATTGATCTTAACATAATAGAGTATAAAATCTATCAAAAGGATAATTGGTATAATAGTGAACTATTAATTGACATAACTGAACCAATTAAAGAGCAAGTAATTGAAAAAACGAAGAAATCATCTGACTGGAAAGATAGAGATGGAATTGAATATTCAGAAGATGAAATTTCTGTTTTGGAAGATAATTCAATCAATATTAAAATTTTATTCAAGTTTGATATTAATATACTTGACATAACTAAATATAGTATTTTTAAGATTGAAAATTAAAAAATCACTTCTGCCCGCTCTACGAAGTGTTCTTAGTTAACGCCACGCAAATGTCCCTGCTCTACGAAGTGTTCCTTTCGAAGCGCTACGCAAATGTCTCAGCTCCCAGCTCTTCTGAGGTCTTCTCATCATCACGATCGCTGTACAAAGTCTCCAGACTTCGCATCCGTTGCAATAAGCGAATTTAGCCCTGCTCTACGAAGTGTTCCTTTCGAAGTGCTACGCAAATGTCTCTGACTTTGCGTATTTTTTTTGTTCTAAAAAAACAAATCTCATAAAAGTCTCCGACTTTTTACGAATCACTTTAAATAATTAATTTTATAAATATAAATTAGTGCAAAAGTCAGAGACTTTGAGACGTTTCTTTTTCAAAAAAAACTATATAAATAGCGCAAAGTCAGAGACATTTGCGCAGCAGTAATACTTATTTTGTGTTATACCTTCAAATGAAGCTTATGCAATTCATCTAATAACTCCATCCCCTACTCTCCGAAGTGTTCCTTTCAAAGTGCTACGCAAATGTCTCTGACTTTGCGTATTTTTTTTGTTCTAAAAAAAAAACAAATCTCATAAAAGTCTCCGACTTTTTACGAATCACTTTAAATAATTAATTTTATAAATATAAATTAGTGCAAAAGTCAGAGACATTTGCGCAGCAGTAATACTTATTTTGTGTTATACCTTCAAATGAAGCTTATGCAATTCATCCAATAACCCTGCTCTCCGAAGTCTTCCTTATGAAAAACTAAGCAAACGTCTCTGACAATGATTAAAGTAAATTAGTTATTTTTATGAAAAAAAATCACAAGTAATAAAAAGCAGATAACTGCCAACTTGACCAAGCGCCTAACATTAACTAATTTAAAATCACTATGCATAAAAACAACCACAAAGAAATAACTATGAAATGGATAATTATATTTTTGATTATATTGTTTGTTTCTTGTAATAAAGAAAGTAAAACGATACCAAAAATAAAGGACAAATTTCCGGATAAAGACACCGTAAATACTAGTTTACCTGATACCATTACGGAAAAAAAATATTCCAATGAACGTTTTAGAGAAGTCACCGTAGAAAAAATAGACGCAAATAAATATAGGGTAAAAGGAGAAGCTCAAATATTTGAGGCAAATTTTAGCTGGGTAATTGAAGATGGGCATAATGAATTAAAGAGTGGCTTTGAACAGACAGACGCAGGCGCACCAGCATGGGGGAAATTTGATTTCTCGTTTGAAGTTTTAAAATCCAATAGGGAGACAACTTTAACTCTAATCTTATTCGAGACAAGTGCCGAAGATGGAAGTCCTCAACATCAATTACCAATACCTTTACCGTAAATCAAAGTCACGGGACGGCCCTAATTTTGTAGATACATTTACAATGAAAATTTAAGGCAACCTACTGTTAGTGTGTTTTTTTTTTAAACCCCGCTCTACAAAGTGTTCTTAGTTAACGCTACGCAAATGTCTCTGACTTTGCGTATTTTTTTACGCCTATAAAAACTACAAATCTCATAAAAGTCTCAGACTTTTCACAAATCACTTTAAATAGTCAATTTTATAAATATAAATTAGTGCAAAAGTGAGAGACTTTGAGACGTTTCTTTTTTCAAACAAATCATATAAAATAGCGCAAAGTCAGAAACATTTGCGCAGCAGTAATACTTATTTTGTGTTAACCAGCAAATGAAGCTAATACAATTCATCTAATAACCTGCTGTGCCAAGTCTCTCGGCTTCGTAAACGTTCCAATAATAAAGGTGCTACGTCAATATTTTATTTATCAAACATATATAGCTATGAGTACGAAGTCGGGAGACTTGAAACAGCAAAAGAAATCCTCAAGCACATATGGACATAACGCGAATTATTAAAAATTAAGCTACAAAAATCATGCAGCTTTATTATATTTACAAGAAAAAAAACAACCTAATTAATCCTTAATCGTAAACAGTTTCAAAAATTATCATGAAAAAAAACAAAACAATAAAAATAGCACTTATCATTTTCGTATTACTTTCCGCTTTTTTAGTGGCAAGTAATTTTATCTGGCTAAACCCTAGAGAGACAATATTTTACAAGATTGAACAATATGTTACATACGATAAAGAAGACTGGAAAAACTACGAAGAGTTTGAAGCATCATTAAAAGAGAGCAAAGTAGATAATTCTATGGACATTCCAACCTCTGAAGCTGCTACGCCTCAAGCTCGTTTACATCCGGTGAACATAGGTCTGTTTGAAGAAAGTGAAAAAGAAGCCGAAAAGCTAAGAATAAAAAATGCTCATTTCGAAAATCTGGTTGTTGCCAAAAGTGCACCAGACGATTATGAGGCTCAAACTGCCTTAGTTCAATTTACAAATGGTCAATTAACTGATGTAATCATAAATCAAAAACTAAATATAAAAATTGGCAAGTGTTATACAAATCCAAATAAAGATGGTAATTCCAGTTGCATTAGCTGTATGATTTTGCTTTACAATAGAGATACAAAAGATTGGCAGGAAGCGCCAATGGGAAAAAATTTCATGGAAAATGCATACGACTTCTACCAAGCCTCAGAGGGCGATTTTTGGCAAGCTAAAGACTTATCAATGAACATTCCTTATGATTATGACCTTATCAAAAAGTATGAGTTGAAAGAAGAGTAACTAACAACGTTCTCCGCATAATGTCTCGTCGTGGAATAAGTTTACATATCTATACAATATTTCATTGTTTCGTTATTGATAAAATGACTTGTGTTCACAAACGGGACGCTCGCGCCAGCATAGCGAAGCAAAAAGAAAACTTACTTTTAGCATATCTGAAACTATTAAGCTTAATTGTTTGTAACCAGATACGCATCTAATAAACTTAACGCAGTAGAAATTTCTAAAAAAATAAAAGAAGAAAATCTAGAAAATAAGCTTTACGGGACAATTATGAACTAAAAGTTGATTATTTTTATATAAGTCGGGTCGGTATAAATGTCAAAGTATCTTAAATAGCGTGTTACTTCCGGCAATACTTAACTTGTAATCCTATATTGATGGAACTATTTAACCCTGAACCTTATAACTATTATCTTTTAGCCGGCGGAATCATTACGCTTCTCGCTGCTATCATTCCGAATGTTTTTGAAAAAAAACACCTGACACCACCAATTATTTATCTTTTTATAGGTATTCTCATTGCTTTTGCAGGAAGGAAATATACAGATTTTGACGTAATGCAGCATTCTAACATCATAAGACGTGTTTCTGAATTTGTTGTAATTATCGCATTGACAAATGCAGGATTGAAAATAAAAAATCCATTTTCGTGGCAGACCTGGAAATATTCTTTCCGATTGCTGTTGATTACAATGCCGCTAACCATCATTGGTGCTGCTTATACAGGATGGTGGCTGCTTGGTCTTGCACCTGCTGCTGCAGTACTTTTTGGTGCTTTAATCTCCCCTACCGACCCTGTGCTTGCATCAGAACTGCAAACGAGCCGGCCAAGCAAAAAAGACCTCTCGAAGATTCGTCTTGGACTGACCTCAGAAGCAGGATTAAATGATGGGCTGGCCTTTCCTTTTACTTATTTCGCAATCTTTCTTGCTTCCAAAGGCCTGGATTACAGCCAATGGATTGGCGAATGGTTTTATGTGGATGTGCTTTATAAAATTGCTGTTGGCGTAGTAATTGGATTATTTGCCGGATGGATTTTATACAAGCTGATATTTAACATTACGTCTGAGAGCCACCACTCCGCCATAAGCCGGGGTATTCTTTCTCTTGCCCTTACACTATTGCCTTACGGATTAACAGAGCTATTGGGCGGTTACGGATTCATTGCGGTTTTTATTGCGGCTTGTGCTTTCAGCAACAGCGAGGACAAGGTAAAACATATGGACACGCTGCATGATTTTACAGAAGAGATAGAACGGATTTTTGTTGCTTTCTTATTTGTTTTTGTTGGCGTATATGTTTATGCCTCGATAGAGCAGTTACTCGATTTTATGATTATCACTACGGCGCTGATTGTGCTCTTTGTCATCAGGCCTGTTACAGGATGGATAGCATTATACCGCACAGACTTATCAGCATTTGAAAAATTTGCATTATCATTTTATGGCATCCGTGGTGTTGGCTCAATATTTTACCTGATGTATGCGTTTGAGAAAGCTGACTTTCCAAATTCATACGAACTGATTCAGGTTTCTACAGTTGTAATTGTACTTTCGGTGTTTTTACATGGTATTTCCGCTGCTACGATACAACAAAAACTGGACAAGCCTTCGGGCACTTAAAACTAAAACCTATTGACTGAAAGTCCATAGGATTATATTGGCAGACTGAAAGTCTGCAAGCAGTAGCACTTATTTGTTAACCACAAATTACACAAATTAGCGCTAATTTAATTTGTGTAAATTTGTGTAATTTGTGGTTAAAATATTTTTAGAAGCTAAAGCAAAATACACTAAAGTACATAGTTTTAAACTATATCTGAGACCAATGAAACATTAAAATCAATATAATTATGGAACCAAAATTTGAAGCAGGAATTAATATTGCAATCAAGCTGCCTAAACATAAATATGATGAAACGGTGGCTTTTTACCGCGACATTCTAAAACTCGAAGTTAAAGAAGTGCCTATAACTAATCCCACAGTTTCGCGGACACACTCGGTACAATTTGGAAATAACGTTATTTGGCTGGATTGTGTAGATAATTATACGCATTCTGAAACGTGGCTGCAATTGACAGTGCCTGATGTTGAAGAGGCAACAAGTTATTTAAAAGAAAATGGTGTAGAAACCTGTGATGAAATTGAAGAAATCCCTAATAACATGCATTGGATTATGGATCCTGCCGGAACCGTTTTTAATCTGCAGAAAAAGAGTGAAAACAAATGAAATTACTAATCATAACTCTGCTCCTGTTTTACAACTTAACAACATTAGCACAAAATCAGCTTGTTGGTGATTATCAGCGTTCACTTAGTGACACTGAAGGAAAACATATTATTGAATATAAACTGATCTTAAATCAGGATGGCACATTCCTATTTCATTCCTATGCAAAAATGCAAGGAGGAGTCCCGCCTGAAACAAATAAATACGGAAAAGGGAAATGGAGTGCAAAAGACAATCTGATTACTTTTTCTGCCGACAAAAAAGAAGACTTCGATGATAAATATACTTTGGATTTGAATAAAACTATTGCAAGGTATGTAACTAAAAATCCCAGAGATAAAAGTGATAAAATAGTTAAAACTAAACTTACGCTTTTAGAGTCAGAAATTTTTTGGCTGCAAAGACTTGATATTTTTAAGAAGTAATTTGAGTAATAACATCATCTTTCTTTATGAAGTCTCAAAACTTCTTGTTGCAAATTAATTTGCATTTGTCCTTTAAAAAATTATGCAACAACACATTCAACCTTCTTTTCTTCTATTATCTTCAAATCAATTATTTTTTGAGCCACATCTCCCTTTTCAAATAAGCGAATGAGTTTGAAAACCGCACTGACAAAATACCCCGGATTTGAAACTAACCTGGCGATTTCTGTTATTCGCTTATCTCTTAGCGCTATGCAGGCTTCTCTTTCACTTTCTGGAATCGCCACAAATTCATTGGCAAATTTCCATGCACCGTCCCTGGCGGTTTTCATGCTAAAATCGATAAAAAAATTGTCTATTTTACCAGATAATTTTAATATAATCGTAAGGGTTGGCCAAATTTTGATTAAGCATTTTTCGACATGCTCAACCAAATTACTAAGAATGATATTAATTTGATTAAAATCAGATTCCAAATCATTTATATTTTCTACCGTACTAACTTCGGCTGATGCTATTCCTAAATCCAGATTTACATGCGCATTAATTCCGAGCAGTAAATGCTGAACAACTATTGGCCAAAAGCTTTCTGCTTGCTGAAAAGAAAAATCCCAACATGAGGATGCTTTTTCTTTGGCTTTATATTGGTAATACGCCCTCAAATACCGATTGGCAAAAATGACATCCAACTTTTCCATTCGTTCTCCATCCTGAAAAGATCCGTCTGCAATTCCTTCCTTTATTCTGGCAGTAACCTCACGATAGAGCATCGTAAACAAACCAATAGCACTTTGCTCCTTTTTTGATGTTTCAATTATTTCATCCAGTAACTGGATTACTTCATCTATAGTAGTGGCTTGTTTTATATTCATTTGTAGCTCTTTAGGTTGAATTAGCAAGAGCGAATATAATTCTTTTAATGTTTAAAAAAATAATATTTGAAGTAATTATCTTGTTATTTTATAAAGTGAGTAAATGATGAATTATATTTCAATAAAAGGTTTGCTGACTTATTTCACTCAAAAAATATTGATTTTTTAGTTATAAGTTTATAAACACCATTAATTATGAAAACAAAACTACTTTTTACCTTTTATTCATTACGCTTTTTTCTATATTTATGAGCAGAAAATATCAATATTCACAGAAATAGATTACAAATCTGCCTATCAGATCTGGTATAGATAGAATTAAAACTTTAAATTATCTCCAATGAAAATTAATAGATCAATTCTTTTATTACTTCTGACACTCACGACAATTATAACTACAGCTCAAGAGTCATTCAAGCCGGTAAGCCAGGATTCATTAAAGGGTACAATTACGAAGGAAAGAGTATGGTGGGACGTTCAACACTACGACATAAGTCTTGAAATAGATTTTGACAAAAGAAAAATTATAGGGAAGAATACAATGGACTTTAAGACGATTCAAAATCCCCATTCACAATTTATGCAGATTGACCTTCAGGAACCATTATCAATTGACAGTGTCAAAACGGGTGCAGCCAAATTAAAATTTAAAAAGCATGGCACTGCATATATAATTGACGCTTCTAAACTGAGTGAAAAAAATGGCAAGCTTGATATTTTTTATTCGGGGACTCCAAAAGAATCGAAAAACCCGCCTTATGACGGTGGCTTTGTATGGGCAAAAGATTCCTTAAATCGGGAGTGGATTTCTGTGGCTTGTCAAATGGTTGGGGGAAGTGTTTGGTATCCATGCAAAGATCATTATAGTGAAGAGCCTGACCGCGGAGCTTCTTTGACAATTTCTATAAATGACTCTTTGGGAGTATTAATTGGAAATGGACGACTGAAATCCCGAAGAAGTGTAAATGGCAAAACTGAATATACGTGGGCTGTAACAAATCCTATCAATAATTATGGTATTTCGTTTTACATAGGAAAGTATGTTAATATCAATGAGGTTTATAATGGAGAGAAAGGAAATTTAGACCTGGATTTTTGGGTATTGGACTATAACCGAAATAAAGCAATTAATCATTTAATCCCCGAAACAAAAAAGACTATAAAAGCTTTTGAAAAATGGTTTGGCCCATACCCATTTTATGAAGATGGCCTTAAAATGGTAGAATCATCTTATATAGGAATGGAACATCAAAGTGCTGTGGCGTACGGAAATAAATTTAGAAAAGGACGTTTTTCATTTAAGAATCTGACAAACCTTGACTTACAAACCGATCGCCTGATAGTTCATGAGCTGGCTCACGAATGGTTCGGCAATAATATAACCATGTCAGACATTGCCGACAGGTGGGTTCAGGAAGGATTTGCTGCTTATGGAGAAGAACTGTTTATTGAAGAAAACTTGGGAAGAAGTGCAGGCAGAGATTTCTTTCTAACAAGGCAGCCGAACAAAATAAAAAACAAAACTGCACTAATCTCGGACTACGGGATATTCAAGGATGCAGGAGACCACATGTATTTCAAAGGCTGGGCGATTATTCATATGTTACGGGAAATTATCAATAACGACAAAAAGTTTCAAGGTTTTCTCAGAGCACTGAACAAGAAGTTTTATCATAAAACCATTTATTCCTCTCAATTGGAAGAATTCTGCAGCAGTTATTTTAAAAGAGATTTTACCAAGATTTTTAACCAGTACCTGAGATTTCCATCACTACCAATCCTTGAGTACAGCATAATTGATAATAAATTGAAATATCGACTGGTTGCAGACGTTCCGAACCTGAAAATTCCCATTAAATTAAATTCTCCCGACATATGGATTACTGCAACAACAAACTGGACAGAAATCAAATTAAAGGATAAACTGTCAGAACCATTTTCAGTTGATCCGAACTTTCTACTTGATGTAAAACAGGCTGATTGATGTCATGCTCAATTAATTTTTAGCTACAGTTCCTTTTTCGAATAAACGAATGAATTTGAAAACAGTATTTGAATTAAAAAGAGTTGTTTTAAAAAACTAATTTATCAGTTTTTCAATCTTAGTTTATATATTTGAAAAAAAAATAAACGACAAAAAGCTTCCTATAGCACCTAATTGTGACATATTAGTGCAGGTATGCCTTGTAAATACATATATATTTAGCAGTAATTGTACCCGAAAAAATTAAAAAATATTAAGCAACAATCACTTCGCCAAGTCACGGAACGTTATAAAAATCATTGAATAATCCTACTTAATTTAAAATAAAAAAAATGAAGAAAATTTTAAAAACATATAGTTTTATAATCTTATTATTGATTACTTCTATTTGCAGTGCACAAAACGATAAAGAGCTAAAAGAAGAAAAAATAGCTATTGTTCTTGATGTTGTTGAAAATGTAGTTAAAGATTTTAATAAAAGAAATGAGTTTATTAAAGAATTCAATTTTGATTCATCTCAGCAAAAATCAAATTTAATAAAATTTGATAGTATCAAAATGCTTACAATTAGAATACAAAAAAATAATAATGAGGGTTTATCAATTTTGAAAAAAAGATTAAAAAATGATAACGAAGAAATTTACAATACTGGCATAAAATATTTAGAGTCTATAAAAAAAACAGAAATTGTCTTGCTGGTTTTATTTGATAAAATGTATAAACTCATTATGGGCGAAGACTTTAGCGGTGAAGAAATAGCAAAAGTAAATATTTCTTTAAAAAACTTTGAAACAGCAAAAGCAATTTATAAAAATGAAATAAAGGAATATGCTGACAAGAACAATGTTCTATTAAAATTATAGACATTTTAGTGCTTTACGAGAATTCTTTGTAAAGTGCGGAAAGTTTTGCAAAGTTTCTCAACATCGCAGTGACCAACGAACTTAGCTATTTTTATTTGTGTTGTTTTTTGAAATCATATAACAGCACACTTTACCTTTTTTCTTTATTTATGTTTTATAATGAACACTTTTATTTTCCATTTTACAAAAATTTAGTAAAACTACACTAAAGGGTAAAATGAAGTTGAAAACAATTTGCTTTTTTTGTATAGAACTTTAAATCTCTAATCATGAAGAAGAAATCTTTATCTGATTCTAGTCTGGAAGAAATAATTGAGAATAAAAAATATGTAAAAAAAAGCATAATTACCTTTGCAATTTTGTGGACAGTTGTCTTGTCGATCATGATAATTATATCGAGATACAATTTATTCTTGATATTTTTTCCGGTTGCAATTGCGACAATCATTCCGATTTATATTTATATGGGACAAATAAATTCTGAAATTAAGAAACGTAATTCTTAAAAAAACAATTGATTCCTAGGATTGTCTTAAAAAAATATAAATAACTTGAAAATGAACTGCAAAAACTGCAATAATGAAATAGAATACAATTTTTGTCCAAATTGTGGACAACCTTCAAAGTTGAAAAGGATTGACGCCCATTATATAACTCATGAAATTGAGCATGTTTTACATTTTGATCGCGGCATTTTATTTACTATCAGGGAACTTTTTGTAAATCCGGGACAAAATATCAGAGATTATATTTCAGAAAACAGAAGCCGCCTTGTAAAACCAGTCATTTTTATAATTTTAGCATCTTTGATTTATACACTCATAAGCCATACTTTTCATATTGAAGATGAATATATAAAGCATGACGGAATGGAAAATTCTGCGGTTGTAAAAATTTTAGGCTGGTTTCAGGCACACTATGGGTATATGAATATTTTCACAGGAATGTTTATTGCTGTCTGGCTAAAAGTATTTTTTAAGAAATATGGCTATAACTTTTTTGAGTTGCTCATCATGTTGTGTTTTGTACTTGGAATTTCAATGCTCATTTTTGCTTTTTTTGCTTTGGCAGAAGGAATTTTTCATATTAAATTATTGCATATTGCAGGAGTAATGGGCATGATTTATTTAACTTGGGCGACAGGCAGTTTCTTTGAAAAAAAGAATATAGGGAATTATTTCAAAGCGTTAACTTGCTATTTATTAGGAATGATGACTTTCTTTATTTTAACATTTGCAATAGGAATAACAATTGATATAATAACAAAACATTAAAAGACATGGAAGATAATAAAATACCATCATTTGTTTTCGGTGTAGTAGCAGTTATTTTAGGCTGGACACTGGTAAAGCATTTCGACTTTGAAAATCTACGATTTAAGCAACCTTGGTTAGATACCTTATACATCATAATTTTTCTGTTTTCGATTTATGTTCTTATAAAAAATTATAGAAGCAAAACCGAAAAATAAAAGCATCCACTTCAAAAACACAATGAAATTTCATTTCAATACCAATTTTTAAATACTTATTTTCGCTTTCAGTTAAGAAATAGAAAATGAAGGTCTGTATTGCTGAAAAACCTAGTGTAGCACGAGAAATCGCATCCGTTTTGGGAGCCAATGCCAAGCACGATGGCTATTACGAAGGCAATGGTTATGCCGTGACATACACTTTTGGGCATTTATGTACTTTAAAAGAACCCAACGATTACAAACCACATTGGAAAAGCTGGGATTTGAACAACCTGCCTATGCTTCCTGAAAAATTTGAAACTAAGGTGGTTCAGAATTCAGGTATCGAAAAGCAGTTTAAAATCATAAAAAGTTTATTTGACAAAGCAGATTTGGTCATCAACTGCGGGGATGCCGGACAAGAGGGAGAATTGATTCAGCGTTGGGTAATGAACGAAGCCAATTATAAAGGTGAAGTGCAGCGTTTGTGGATTTCTTCATTAACCACCGAAGCCATAAAAGAAGGTTTTGAAAACTTAAAACCATCCACAAATTATGATAATTTATTCTACGCCGGTTTTTCAAGAGCGATTGGCGACTGGCTGCTCGGAATGAATGCTACACGTTTGTATACCGTAAAACATGGTGGTTACAAACAAGTCTTATCGATAGGCCGCGTGCAGACGCCAACCTTAGCGATGGTCGTTGACCGTTTTAAGGAAATTGAGAATTTCAAACCCCAGCCCTATTGGGAATTACAGACTTTATACAGGGAAACACTTTTTAGTTATGAAGAAGGCCGTTTTTTGAATAAGGAAGATGGGGAAATTTTGGCCAGTAAAGTCAAAGAAAGTGAATTCGAAATTGTTTCGATTGATAAAAAAAATGGAAACGAGTTTGCCCCAAAATTATTCGATTTGACAGGCTTACAGGTTTATTGCAATACAAAATTTGGTTTTTCTGCAGATGAAACACTTAAAATTGCACAAAGTTTGTACGAGCAAAAAGTAGTTACATATCCCAGAGTTGATACCACCTTTTTGCCAAGTGATATTTATCCGAAAGTACCGGGAATTCTGCAGAAATTATCGAATTATAGTACTTTGACACAACCTATTTTACAAAAAAAAATAAAAAAATCACCAAAAGTTTTCAACGATAAAAAAGTTACAGATCACCACGCTATTATTCCAACCGGAATTGAAATCAATTTACCGTATAATCAGAAGCAGGTTTATGATATTATTGTAAAACGTTTCATTGCTGTTTTTTATGATGATTGTTTGGTAGCGAATACCACAGTAATTGGAAAAGCTGCCGAAGTATTATTTAAAACTACCGGAAAACAAATCTTAAAAAAAGGTTTTAGAGTAGTTTTTGAAGATCCGAATGCCAAAGAAAAAGAAACCGATCTATTACCAACTTTTGTTGTGGGAGAAAAAGGTCCGCACGAGCCTTCTTTTTTAGAAAAAGAAACCAAACCACCCAATCAGTTTACAGAAGCCACTTTGCTTCGTGCCATGGAAACCGCAGGAAAACAGGTCGACGACGAAGATTTACGCGAACTGATGAAAGAAAACGGCATTGGCCGACCTTCAACACGTGCGAATATTATTGAAACACTTTTTAAACGGCAATATATTGTTCGAAATAAAAAACAAGTTTTGCCAACACCAACCGGAATTCAGTTGATTGAAACGATTCAGAATGAATTAATCAAGTCGGCAGAATTGACGGGTTCCTGGGAGAAACAACTGAAGGATATCGAAAAAGGCACTTTTACTGCCGGGGCTTTTATTAAAAACATGAAGCGCATGGTTGAAGCTTTGGTTACTGAAGTACGAAGTGAAACCAGACATGCCAATATTTCGCACGCTGGAAATGTTCAAAAAGAAGCGGTAAAAGTCGAGAAAAAGAAAGCTGCCGGAATTTTGGCAGAAGCCTGTCCGAAGTGCAAAAAAGGAAATCTCATAAAAGGAAAATCAGCTTATGGATGCTCTGAGTATAAAGCTGGTTGTGATTTTTTATTGCCGTACATTTTTTCTGGAAAAAAAATATCCGAAAGCCAATATTTACGACTGGTTCAAAAAGGTTCTACAGTAAATATAAAAGGCTTTAAAACCGATGAAAGCACGATTGAAGGTTTGATTCGGTTTGAAGAAAATTTCAAACTCAAATTAGAGCCCAAAAAGACTATTCCAAAAGCAGAATCTGACACAACATCAAATGTATTGACATGCCCAAAGTGTAAAAAAGGAACAATTTTAAAAGGTAAAACTGCCTATGGCTGTGGTGATTATAAATTAGGTTGTGATTTTAAAGTCACGTTTAATGATGTCAGATCCAAATTAAAAGATCAAAAACCGACGAGAGAACTCGTTTATGCTATTTTGAGTGAAAGCATTTAGTTATTTTACGCAGATCTAAAAAAGAACTAAGCAAATGCTCGCAGATTTTTCTATTATAATCTATGAACGCTTTTCAAACTTTAAATTCCATTAATTATAGTTAGTTGTGTAATTCGTTGCAATCATTTTTTTTATACTTTAGTACCTCAATACAAAACCAAAAATTAGCATCTATGTATCATAAAATTACACTTTTAGCACTTGTATTAACCTTTGCTTCCTGTCAGAAAAAAGAATCTGTTGAAAAAGATAAAATAAAAGCAGCAGACTGGCTTATCGGAAATTGGGAAAACACTTCCCCGGATGGTATACTTACCGAAAACTGGCAAAACGTAAACGATAGCACTTTTAATGCTAAATCCTATTTCATAAAAGGAAAAGACACTTTGCATTTTGAAAGTATTGTTTTGACACAAAAGGGCGAAACACTTACGTATACTGCTACTGTAAAAGGGCAAAACGAGGGTAAACCTGTGAGTTTCACTTCAACTTCAGAAACCGAAAATAAATTGACCTTCGAAAATCCACAACATGATTATCCTCAAAAAATCACGTATACAAAAGGTGCCAAAAATACTTTGACAGCAGAGATTTCAGGAAAACTGCAAGGGAAAATGACAACTGAAAGATTTATTTTGGTAAAGAAATAAAATATTTTTAATACAATCGTTACTAATTTCATGCATGAGAATTTTGTTTACCTTGAAAAGGTTTCATTAATTAGAACTATAATTGGGAACTTTTTGTTTATACCAAGTTTTTTAGCTTTGATTATAATTAATAAAGAAAATGGACCAATTTGGTTATTAGTTTATCTTGTCATAGCTTATTGGGGTATTTTTCTTATTTCAACAGAAGGTTTAGAAATTGATTTTCGAAATAATAAATTTAAAAAAATATTTTCTTTTTATGGTATTAATATTGGAATGCAATGGGAATATTTTTTTGAAATAAAATATATTGCTTTAGTTGAAACTAGAGTGAAACAAACTTTCGGCAATAAAGGCTTTAGTGCCGGCGCAACCACCACTATAACGGAAAAAACGGTCAAAATAAATTTATTTGACAATAGTGAAAAATATTTTACATTGTATTTCGCAAATAATAGAAATGAAGCTTTAAAAATTGCTTCAGAAATCAAGAACGCATATCAAATAGAAGTACTTACAAATTTTAAATAATTCCTACTCATTCTCCCCAATCTTATTGACCATCAAAATCATTAATACACCTAAAAGCGACATAATTAAAAACGCCCATTTCATACTCAAATATTCAGAGATAAAACCCACCATTGGCGGAACTAATAAAAATCCCAAATAACCAATTGTAGATATAGAAGTTATGGCAGAACCACTGCTTAATTTTGAAGATCTTCCAGCAATACTAAATACTAAAGGAACTACGCAGGAAACTCCAAATCCAATTAAAACGTAACCAAAAATAGTGGGGTAAGCATACGGAAGAATAAAACAAAGCGCAAAACCTGCGGTAATTAAAATCCCGCTGTAAAGCAGAATCTTTTTAATACCAAATTTGGTTACGCCATAATCTCCAAATACACGTCCCAAAGTCACCGCTGTTGCAAAAAACACAAATGCTGCACTGGTTAATTTTGGAGAAGCTTTTAATATATTTTCAAAATAAATACCGCTCCAGTCGTACATCGTATTTTCGCAAGCCATAGAAACGAAACAAATCACAGCAAATTTTATCAAGTTTTTTTCCGGCATTGCAAAGAATTTCTTTTTTACAGGAACTGGCTCATTATGAATACTCAACGGATAAAAACAAGCCGTAAGAGCCAACATAAAAACACTTACACCTAATAAATGATGAGATGGTGCAATATGCTGAGTTACCATTACATACCCAAAACCTGCTCCTGAAAAAACAGCAATACTCCAAACAGCATGAAAACTCGTAATAATAGATTTTGGATATAGCTTCTGTACTTCAAGGGATTGCGCATTAATGGATAAATTAAAAATATTACGCGAAGCGCCAAAAATTAAAAGTACAAGAACCAATTGCCATACAAAAGCCACTAAGCCTGGTAAAGAGAGGACAATATTAAACATTATGGCTCCTAAAAGCATAATATAACGACTACTATGTTTGTTTAATAATTTCCCTGTAAATGGCATTGTTAGCATTAAACCAATTGGAAATGCAAATAAAACAGCACCAAACTGCGCTTCAGACAAATGCAATTGAGCTTTTATATGTGGAATTCGGGATACCCAGGAAGAATATCCAAATCCGGAAAGGAAAAAAAACACAGTATTAGCTAATCTAAATCCTTTGGGAGTATTCTGTATTTTTTTTAAAAAGGGAATAATCATTGAGTCGTTTTCAATTAAAATTTGCCTGCAAAATTAAGGTTTTTAAACCAACTTCCCTTTTTTAAGTTTTCTTAAAATCATTCAAATATCAAAACGATTAAATCCACAATAATTTATAATTAAAAATATACTTATTGCATTTTTTCTTCTCCTTTAGAAAATATTCTAAAATTATATATAATCAATCTAAATAATATTTGTTCAAGAAATATTAATTTTTACATTTGCACTGTTTTTATTAATTCTAAATAAAAACAATAATAATCAAATCCAAAAACAAATGAAATACCTCAAGCAGAAAACAATTCGTTTTCTATTTACAATCAGTTTTCTATTTTCAGCCTTTGTAATGTTTGCTCAACAAAACAATGGAAAACTCAAAGGAACAATCACAACATCTGAAGGAGATGCTGCAGCGGGTGTAAACATTATTCTTAAGAACGCTAAGTATGGAACCATTTCTAATGAAGATGGTGCATTTGAATTTAACAGAGTAAAAGCAAATACATACACTTTACAAGTTTCTTTGACAGGTTACGAGACCTTGGAGCAAGAAATAACAGTTACAGAAAATGAAACAGCAACCCTTAATCTACAACTAAAAGTATCGAACAAAGAATTAAAAGAAGTTGTAATAAATGGTCGTAAAAGCATCTTATCCAAAAAGACTGATTATGTGGCCAGAATGCCCATATCTAATCTTGAAAATCCACAGGTTTATAGTGTCATTCATAAAGAACTATTACAGGAACAGGTAGCTGTAAACATTGAAACTGCTATAAGAAATACGCCAGGTGCTGTCCCTGTTAGTTTTCCTTCAGGAGGAATTGCAATTACTTTTAGAGGATTTGCAACAGGAATCAATGCCAGAAACGGTATGGAAACTGTTTCAGGACGTTCTTCTGTCGATCTTTCAAACGTAGAAAGAATTGAAGTTCTTAAAGGACCTTCGGGAACTTTATTCGGTTCTTCTATATCTTCTTATGGAGGTGTTGTCAATCTGGTAACAAAAAAACCTTTTGAAACTACAGCGACAGAAGTTTCTTATACAGCCGGAAGCTTTAATTTAAATCGTTTAACCGCCGATGTAAATACACCCCTTAATAAAGACAAAACGGTCTTGTTTAGAGTAAACTTAGCATATAACAATGAAAAAAGTTTTTTAGATTACGGATTTAATAAAACTACAGCAATTTCGCCAAGCCTTACCTACAAAGCAAGTGACAAACTTACTTTTAACATTGATGCAGAATTAATAAATTCGAACAATACCAGAAGAACATATAATACTTATGCGCCAACTTCGGGAATAACTAATCCGGGTGATTTAAAATTAGATTATAAAAAAACATTATTCCATGATGATAATGATGCGAAAACTTCAGGAAATAAAATTTTTGCTCAGGCAGAATATGAAATTTCAGAAAACTGGAAATCAACCACTCTATTTTCTTATGTAGGTGAAAATGTAGAGCGCAGTTATCAGACTTATGCGGTTTGGAGTTCTCCTACTCAAGCAACAAGAAGAGTTGGTAACTGGGGGCCTATTGAGAATAATTTCACTAATATCCAGGAAAACATCAATGGTCAGTTTTCAACAGGAGGTGTCAAACATACATTTTTAGCAGGGCTAAATTATAGATTAAATGAATCTAAGTTTTCATCTGGAATTGCAACTTTTGATAATATTGACGTAACGACAGGCTATACGGTTTTTAGAAGGAAAACGGCTGAAGCTGCAATAAATCAAAATGCTTCAGTTGCTGCAAATCAACAAACTATTAGTGCTTATGCCAGTGATGTAATTAACGTTAGTGATAGATTGTATGCAATGTTGAGTTTACGCCTGGACAACTTTGACCAAAAAAATACAGCAACTACAGAGGGCTATAATCAAACAGCATTATCTCCTAAATTAGGATTGGTATATGAACTTGTAAAAAATCAGGTTTCTATTTTTGCAAATTACATGAATGGCTTTCAAAATTCAGCTCCAGTAACTCAGCCAAACGGTGATCAGTTGGCTTTAGACCCTATTTATGCAAAACAATATGAAGCAGGTATAAAAGCAGAAACTTTCAATAAAAAATTAAGTGCTACAGCTAGTTATTATAATATTACTATTGACAATGCGACAAGAACATTTGTAGTACCTGGAGACAATTTACCAACTTACATACAAGATGCAAAACAAGTAAGTAAAGGAATAGACTTTGAACTGATCGCTAATCCTATTCAGGGTTTAAACATCATTGCCGGATATGCCTACAATGAAAATCGTATTTTAAACACAACAGATCCATTAATTAACGGAAATAAAGCTACTGGTGCGCCTGCCAACGTAGCCAACTTTTGGACAACGTACACTTTTCAAAACAATCTGAAAGGATTAGGTGCTGGATTTGGAGTTAATTTTGTAGATAAAAGTTACTTTTTGACTGACAATATTATTTATATGCCATCTTATACAACTTGCAATGCAACTGTATTTTACGATCAGCCTAACTGGAGAGTTGGAGTAAAATTAAACAACCTGACAAATGAAAAATATTGGGATTTTTATGGAAACTCTCAGGCACCAACAAACTTATTAGTTAGCCTAACATTAAAATTCTAAACATAAATAATTTATTAAAATACCTCTGTTCTTGTGGACAGAGGTATTTGTATTTTTTCTAAATAAAACATCCTAATGTCATTTAAAAAATTCATACTAAAAATCCATCTCTGGCTCGGATTAAGCTCAGGAATAATTGTAGTAATCCTTGGAATCACAGGCTGTATATATGTTTTTGAAGAAGAACTACGTCCAATGATTCATGACTATTATCATGTAGATCAAGTACAAAATAAAAAACTGCCTATTAGCGAATTAATCGAAATTGCAAAAAAAGCGAACAAAGACAAACCGCAACAAGCACTCTCAAGCAGTAAAGTAATTAATGACAATGAACGCACAGTAATTATATCATTTTTTGAGGAATTAGATAAAGATGCTATTTGGTATTGGAATCGTTATCAAAGTACCTATGTTTATTTAGATCCCTATACCGGAAATGTGAAAAAAGTGGAAGATTATAATTCTGAGTTTTTTGTTTTCGTACGAATGTTACATCAAACGCTCTGTTTTAATAATGAAATTGGGAATCCAATTGTAGGTACAGCAACTATATTATTTATTATTTCTCTTGTTACAGGTTTGATTCTTTGGTGGCCAAAAAACAAACAGGCTGCTAAACAAAGATTTTGGTTTAGATGGAAAAATACAACTAAATGGAAACGAAAAAATTACGACTTACATAATATACTGGGATATTACATGATGATTTTTGCCTTAATTATTGCACTCACCGGATTAGTCTGGGCATTTGAATGTTATGACAAAGGTGTACAATGGGTATTTAATGGTGGAAAAACTATTAAAAAAGAAAAGAAAACTATTGAATCTGATACCCTCCATTTTACAACAAAAAGTTCAGTTGATAAAATTTACAAAAATATTCAACTATTACATCCCGAAGCAAAAAGTTACTTTATGTTTTTGCCTGAAGAAAACGATTCTCAGGCAACAGTTGGAACTTTTACTAAACATGAAAGCCGCTTTGATGATGTAGCCATGCAGTTTGACCAATATACCGCTAAGCTCCTTAAAACAACAACTTATGATGACAAAAATAACGGAGAAAAATTTCGTTTCATTAATTATGATTTACATGTAGGCAGTATTCTGGGATTACCCAGTAAAATACTTGCCTTTATTGCCAGTCTGGTCTCAGCAAGTTTACCTGTTACCGGATTTTTAATTTGGTGGGGACGGAATAATAAGAAAAAGAAAACGGTATAATTTATGCGTCCAAACAAACATTCAGACTTTCTAAATTTAATTTCAACAAAACCTTATTTTTAAACAATAAGGTTTTTTTATGTTCCAAAATGTTTAAATCTCATTAATAAAATGTTCATCGCATTTAATCAATAATTCCATTAAATAAAAATTATTAAAAATTTATTAATTTATAAATTTGCGCTGTATTTATTTATCCCAAAATAAGTATAAACATCAACCAAATTAATAACATGAACTATCTTAAACCACGCATGCAGCATTTTATTTTTATAATTTGCTTATTTCTAATGTCAACCACAGACACTTTTGCTCAAAACAATGGAAAACTAAAAGGAATTATAACCACTTCAGATGGAGAAGCGGCCGCTGGTGTAAGCGTTATTCTTAAAAATACAAAATACGGGGCCATAACAAATGAAGATGGTTTTTTTGAATTCAACAGAGTAAAAACAAATACCTATACATTGCAGGTTTCTTTAACAGGTTACGAATCTTTAGAACAAAAAGTAACTATTTCAGAAAACAAAACAGCTACCTTAAATTTACAGCTAAAAGTTTCAAACAAAGAATTACAAGAAGTAACTATACATGCTAACAAAGCAAAACTTTTTCCGAAACAAAGTAATTATGTCTCAAAAATGCCTCTGAAAAACATTGAGAATCCACAGGTTTATAATGTCGTTACAGCTGATCTATTAAAAGAACAGGCAATAACCAATTTTGAGGATGCCCTGAAAAATGTCCCAGGAATTCAAAAAATATGGGAATCTACAGGGAGTGCCGGAGGCGGTGGATCCTTTTACAGCCTGCGTGGTTTTGCAACTCAGGCGAATGTTGTAAATGGATTACCTGGATTAACAAACGGAAGTTTAGATCCTGCTAATATTGAGAAAATTGAAGTTATAAAAGGTCCATCAGGAACTTTATTTGGAAGCAGTCTTATTTCTTATGGCGGATTTATAAATACTGTAACTAAAGCACCTTATTCTGGCTTTGGTACCGAAGTCTCTTATCTTGCCGGAAGTTTTGGTCTAAATCGTGCTACTGTAGATATTAATACTTCTTTAAATAAATCTAATAATGTAGCCATAAGAATTAATTCAGCCTTTCAGACAGAAAACAGTTTTCAGGATGCTGGTTTTCGCACTTCTTATTTCATCGCTCCTTCACTATCTTATAAAGTTAACAAAAAATTATCTTTCCTAATTAGTACCGAATTTATGCAGGAAGAAAAAACAACACCTGCAATGCTGTTTTTAGGAAGAAGCAAATCTTTACAATTCGCTAATATCGACGAATTAAATTATAATACAAAGTTGTCTTTTACAAACAATGATTTGTCTGTAAAAAATCCAAAATACAACTTGCAGGCGCAAATGAATTATAAAATATCGGATCAATGGACATCACAAACAGCATTATCAAGAGGGTCTACAAAAGCTAACGGATATTACTCTTATCTTTCCGATAATCAGGATGGACAGGGAGATTTTTCTATTTATATTACCAAAGAAAATTCATTTACTAAAACTACTGATATACAGCAAAATTTTATTGGTGATTTCAAAATTGGCAATATTCGCAATCGAATTGTAATTGGTCTTGATTATTTTCAAAAAGATGTAATGTACGGAGGTACCGGATGGAATGGAGTTTATAAAGTTACGCCTCAGGGAGAAATTAGACAATATGACGATTCTAATCCAAATTATTTAACTCAGTCATCTGTAGATAAATTACTTTCCAATACCGGAACCGACAATTATAATTTAAGAGATAATACCTATAGCATTTATGCATCTGATCTAATTAACATTACAGCTAAATTAATTGCAATGGCCAGTTTACGTGTAGATTATTTTGATGCAAAACGTGATATTACAACAGATAAAGATGATTATAATCAAACGGCATTTTCTCCAAAATTTGGATTATTATACCAGCCAATTGAAGATAAACTAGCCTTATTTGCTAATTATATGAATGGTTTCAAAAATGTTTCGCCTGATCGTGCAACAGAAGGTCAGACCTTCGAACCGGAGCATGCCAATCAATTAGAATTTGGAATTAAGGCAAATCTTTTAGCCGATAAATTAAATGCAACAATAAGTTATTATGATATCCAAGTTGCCAATTTGCTGACTGCCGATCCAGAAAATGCTTTAAATAGTGTTCAGGGAGGAGAATCACAAAGCAAAGGTTTTGAATTTGATTTAAATACTTCACCTATAAAAGGTTTAAATATTATTGCCGGATACAGCTATAACGACAGTAAAGTTACTAAAGGAGATATTAAAAATGTGTTCTTGGAAGAAGGGAAAAGACCCATGTGGTCAGGGCCAGAAAATTTAATAAACCTGTGGGCAAACTATAAATTTAATTATGGAACACTCAAAGATTTTGGTTTAGGTTTTGGAGGAAATTATGCTAGTGAAAATGCAATCGTAAATAGTGAAATACAAGGTAAGTTCGTACTTCCATCCTACACTGTTATAAATGGCTCTGTTTTTTATGCTTCAAGTAAATTTAGAGTTGCTTTAAACATCAATAACATCGCAAACAAAGAATATTTTAATGGCGGATGGGGAACTGTGAATCCTCAAAAACCAAGAAATGTTGTGGCTAGTTTTAGCTATAAATTCTAACAACAATAACGTAGGAAAAGGGGAACTGATCTAAAATTAGTTCCCTTTAATATTTTTAGTTATTTAGTAAATACCCAAACTTGTTTTTTTGAAAGCAACCATAAAATGATATGATTTTTATTTCCCAATTCTTCTAAAAAAAACTACAGCAATCAAAATCATGATAATATTCGTATTTTGAAAATGTAAATAATACCTTAATTTTCTAATAAATTGGGGGTAAACGGCTTTTTTTTTGTATCTTAAAATTTCTAACATTCAAATGAAAATGAAAAATTTAAGAATAGCAATAATTAATATTCATGGACTTTTAAAAGGTTCTGGACTTGAAATTGGAAGAGATGCTGATAATGGAGGACAAACTAAATATGTTTTTGAACTTGCCGAATTTTTATCCCAACATAAAGATATAGAGTACGTTGATCTATATACCAGATTAATAGATGATCCGCATTTGTCTTCAGAATATGCGGTACCTGTTGAAGTTGTAAATGATAAATTTCATATTAGAAGGATTCCGTTTCTGGGAAAAAAATATAAGGCAAAAGAACAATTGTGGGCGGGTCTGGATACTTTTGTAAATGGCGTAGTACAGCACGTTAAATTTCATAATATCTTTCCAAACTGGATTCACTCCCATTATGGAGATGCCGGATATGCGGCGGCTGAATTATCAGCAATTTTAAATATTCCATTTGCTCATACCGGACATTCTTTAGGATATTACAAAAAGAAGAAACTAATAGAAACCGGAATGATGGACGAAGAACTTGAAAAGAAGTTTAAGTTTAAACAAAGAATTGCCGCAGAGGAAAAAACATTAGAACTTTCTGAATTCATTATCACTTCTACAGAACAGGAAATTGAAACCTACAGACCTTATAAAAATTTTGACTTAGGTAAATTCCACGCTATCTCGCCGGGTATAGACACCCGAAAGTTTGTTCCTTATTACCATATTGAGCAGGACTCAAATAAACAAATGGAAGAAGAACAAAGAAAATACTGGGTTGCAGAAACCATTTCTAAGTTTTTAACAAATCCCCATAAGCCAATTATTCTGGCACTTTCCAGACCTGATCGGCATAAAAACCTACATACGCTCATTGAAGTTTATGGTAAGGACAAAGAATTGCAAAGCATCGCTAATCTCGTCATTTTTGCAGGTATAAGAAGGGATATTTCAAAAATGCCTGAATCAGAAAAAGATGTTCTGACTGATTTATTGTTATTGATGGATAAATATGATTTGTATGGAAAAATGGCAATTCCTAAAAAGCATGATGTCGAAAACGAGGTTTCGTTTATTTACCGTTATGCTGCAGAAAAAAGAGGTGTATTCGTGAATCTGGCCTTACACGAGAATTTTGGTTTGACAGTTATTGAATCAGCCAGCTCTGGTTTGCCGGTTGTTGTTACTAAAAACGGAGGACCATCAGAAATCATTCCTACATGTCAAAATGGGGAGTTAGTAAATCCACAGGACGAAAATCAAATAAAGAAAGCACTTCTTAATATCTTAACAGATGAGAGTCTGTGGCGCTACTATTCTAATAATGGAGCTATTAACATCCAGAAACATTATAGCTGGCTGGCTCATGTTAATCAGTATGTTAGATTAATTAAGGAGAATCTGTCAGCCTCATCTGGTTCGGGTATCAAAAATCAGCATTATCCCAACATTAATATTGACCGTTTAAAAAGAAAGATTGAAAATTTATTGGTATCCGACATTGATGGTACGCTTATAGAGCCAAAATTGAATAATCCGGGTCTTGAAGAACTGAAGTCACATTTAACCAATCGAACAGATAAAATGGCTTTTGCAATGGCATCAGGAAGAAACCTGGATCTCGTAAAACAGGTTATTGAGAACGAAAAATTTCCCGTCCCTGATTTCATTATATGTTCTGTGGGTACTCAAATTTATTATACAAATGGTAATGATTATATTTTAGACAAAGGCTGGGCCACATTTCTCTCAGGCAGATGGAAAAGGGAGGATATTCTAAACCGTCTAAAAGGAATACCTTGGATGCGATTGCAGGAAGATGAGGGACAAAATGAATTTAAAATTTCTTACTATTATGATAAAAAACAATACGATCGGGAGCAATTAATCAAGGCATTAGGAAGTGGCTGGTACAAAATAAATATTATACCAAGTCATGGAAAATACATTGACTTTATTCCGAAGAGAGCTTCGAAAGGAAATGCCATCAAATTTTTATGCCGCAAATGGAGTATTTCTTTGCGTAATGTGGTTGCAGCAGGAGATTCCGGAAACGATATCGACATGTTTAGAGGTCCTGTAAAAGGAATAATAGTAGGGAATCGAAGCGCAGAATTAGCCAGATACGTAACCAATAAAAGTATTTTTGTTGCTGAAGAACCAGCTGCCGCGGGAATTTTGGAGGGACTAAAACATTATAAAATAATTAAATAGTATGTATTATTCAGGTTCAGGTTTCAGTAGTTGGGAAATTGGCGATGTTGATGTATTCATAGATGAAAACGGAATACATCATTTATTTCATCTGATTATTCCTAATCACGATTATATTGCTCATGCGATATCCAGGGATGGTCTTTCATGGAAAAGAGTAAAAAATGCTTTATTTGTTGGAGATCCGGGAGAATGGGATGACGACATGCTGTGGACAATGCACGTTAGTAAAAACTCTGAAGGAGAGGGATATGAAATGTATTATACCGGTCTAAAACGAAAAGATAAAGGGATAATGCAAAAGATAGGCAGAGCAGTTTCACCAGATTTGATTCATTGGACAAAAGAAAATAAATATGGCCTCCCCCTAAAAAGTCAGGCTCCTTATTATGAAGGTTCTAATAATAATCCCCGTGAATGGATCAGTTTCAGGGATCCATTTAAGTATCAGTTTGAAGGAGAAGATTATTTGCTGATTTGTGCCCGAAGTGCTATTGGTCCAACCTATAGAAGAGGCTGCATTGGTGTAGCAAAAAAAGAAGCTGATGGTTTTGTACTTCAAAAAGCTTTGCATGTTCCTTACGTATATGATGATGTTGAATGCCCTTGTGTGATAGAAATAAAAGGGATGCATTATTTGCTGGGATCCATTCGTGAAGATATAAGAGTGCGCTATTGGTTTTCTCCTGATTTTAAAGGAGAATATCATGCTTTTCACAATAATGTATTAATCCCGCAAGGTAATTATGCAGCAAGGATTCTAAAAGAAGGTGATTATTTTCTGCTTTATAACTTTTATTTTGTTGGAGGCAATGTCAATACCCATCGTGTAATTCCGCCTCCAAAACAATTGGATGTAGATAGCACAGGGAGACTTGTGTTAAAAACATATCACCATTGGGAATCCATTTATCAAAGAACAATTTATCAAAAAGATTTTCCTGTTCCTGAACCCATTTTAAAAAACCCAACTGCAAATTTATTATTAGAAAGCGAAAATAAATGGCGCCTTGGATGCAGAAGCGGTTATGAAGTCATTTGCTTTGAAAAACCTTCAAAGGATTTTGTCTGGGAAGGAACATTAGCAGTTGAAGGCATGGGGAAAACAGGGTTTGTAATTGAGTGTGATGAAGAAGGAACAGGCTATTACATCTCAGTTGATTTTGTAAGTGGATATGTTCAGTTCAGGGCTTGGGGTTTCAACGAAAAAGATGTAAAGAACAACTTTATTTTTGAGAACCTTCAAACCAATCAATTTGAAATAGGAGACACAAAAGAAATTTATTTTAAAATAATCCGACATGGAAATTACTACGAGTTTTCTATTAATGAAGTAGTAAAATTAACCTTACTCGATTTTAAATATAGTGAAGGAAAGATAGGTATTTATGTTTGTTCTGCAATTGTATCACTCAATGATTCAAAAATTCATGTAATTCCTGAACCTCAAAATGAGTATGCTACTTCAGATCCCAATAAGGCCTTTGATGAATATCTTAAAAAGACACCTCTGTGATAAACTCTTCTGATAACAATTTATAAAAGCTGCAATCATAAATATAAAAACGAATGTAATTTTAGTAAACTGAGGTTAACTAATGGCAGAAATCCAATTCAAATATTAAATTAAAAAAGAGCTTAATTGTTTTTAATTATTCTAAATAAGATTTAAGTTTGTAGAATATAATAAAAAACAAATTCTACTATGAAATCAAATTCACTAAAAAGATCAGCATTTTTGTTACTAATGCTAATCACAGCTCCATCATTATTTGCACATGCACTTTGGATTGAAACTAAGGCTACTGGCACAAAAGGCAAAGCTCAGGAAATTTCTGTTTACTTTGGGGAATTTGCAGATAATGATATTACTAAAGCCGACAAATGGTTTTCAGATTTAAAAGATTTTTCTTTAGTATTGGTTTCTCCATCAAAAAAAGAAACTAAGTTAACAAGTAAAGCTCTTGAAAATAGGTATCAGGCATTTTTTACACCTGATGAAGAAGGGGTTTATACAATTTTAATGCACCACAAGGTAAAAGATGTTTACGGAACCATGGTTTTAGATTACAACTCAAGTGCAACTGTTGTAGTGGGAAACAAAGCAGCAGGAAATTATGCCACTGCAAATAATAATGTAATTGGATTATTTAGCGAAAATGCAGATATAGCTAAGAAAAACGTTAAAATTAATGTATTTGCTTTGTACGAAGGTGCATCTGCCAAAAAGCAAAAAGTAAAAGTAATTGCTCCAAACGGCTGGGAAAAAGAATTATGGACAAATGATAAGGGAGAAATTTCTTTTACACCAATTTGGTCCGGTAATTATATGGTTGAATTTGCTTATACCGAAAAAGCATCAGGAGAGCATAATGGCAAAAAATATGATGAGATCTGGAAAATGGCCACTTATTTAATTTCCGTAAAATAAATTTAAATTTTATAAAGTTGTAAGCCTTTTTCACTTCAGAAAAAGGCTTTTTTTGTTTAAACAAGTGTAAAGAATATCGATTTCATTAAGTTTTTATTGTTTTTTATTTAATAAACAATTAACAAACAAATAGTTATAAAATTAATAGTAATTAATCTAAATAAACTTTTAAATAATAAACATACCCGTTATATTTGCAAAAAATTATTTTAAATTATTCTAAATAAACAGCATGAAATATATCTTACTTTTCAGTTTATCATTTCTAAGTTTTGCTACTTACAGCCAGGGTTATTCAAACACCAATTCAGCTTTGGCGATTAATGATACTGTAAAAAATAAAAAGGGTGAAATACTTAATGAAGTAAAAGTTACGGCTAATAAACCTAAAAAACCCATTTCAGCTGCACGTTCAGGGATTAAGGTAATGGATTTGCCACAAAGTGTTCAGATAATTGGAAGCGAAGTAATTGAACAGCAACAAGCTATAAGGTTAAGCGAAGTTATAAAAAATGCTAATGGTGTTTATGTTGGCTCTGCTCGAGGTGGCGCACAGGAGTCATTTTGGTCAAGAGGCTATACTATGGACACCAATAACATGTTTAAAAATGGATTTCGTTACAACACAGGATCTATTCCTGATGTAGCCAGTTTAGAAAAAGTAGAATTCTTAAAAGGTGGTTCAGCATTATTGTATGGAAATGTTGCGCCTGGTGGAATTTTAAATTTAGTTACCAAAACACCTAAATTCACAGAGGGTGGCGAGTTATCCATGCAAATGGGAAGTTATGCCTTTTACAAACCTTCTATTGATTTTTACGGCCCTTTAAGTAAATCTATAGCTTATAGATTTACGGCTTCTTATGAAAATTCGGAAAGCTTTAGAGACTATGTTAAAAACGAACGTATCTATATCAATCCTTCATTTTTGTTTCATCTAACAGATAAAACACAAATTACATTACAGGGTGATTATTTAAGTGCTGACTGGACTCCAGATTTTGGTACAGGAATTGTCGGAAAAGAAATTTTAGATTTATCGCGTAACGAATTTTTTGGAGCACTTTGGTCAACTGGAAATACTAAATCTTCAAGTGCTTCATTAATGTTGAATCACAACTTCAATGATAATTGGAAATTGGGTTTTAACTCTTCTTTTCAATCATACAAAAGAACTCAAACATCAACTGCACAATTATCTAATTTAGCCTATTCAACAAATAATACTTCAGGCGCAGCAGAGGTTAACTGGAAAAGAGGCTTAACAAAAGCAGATGCTGGGGAAAATATATTTGGTGATCAATTGACTTTGCAGGGCATTTTTAATACAGGAAAAATCAAACATCAAATTTTTACAGGTATTGACTATGAAAACTCTATTGCACCAAGTTATACTTTTGGATTTTACGATCCAGCAAAACCAGCAGATCTTATAACAACAGAAGCAACTGCAATAAATATATTAAACTACGACTATAGTAATCAATCACTAAATGTCCCTTTTAATAATAGAATAACACAACTAATAACTACAGATACTAAACGTTTTGGAGCGTATGCACAAGATTTAATTTCAATTACAGATTATATAAAAGTATTAGCCGGAACTCGTTGGTCTTGGCAGGAAAGTGAAGCAACGACAACAAAAGAAGTAATAGAAAAGATAAACAATAAGAATGTCATTACAACAGCATATGTGAATGCAAAACCTACAGAAGGAGTAAAAAACCTAAACAGAGCTTTTTCTCCAAAAGGAGGACTAGTTATCCAGCCAAATAAAGATATGTCTTTATTTGCCAGCTATTCAAATTCTTTTACACCAAACACGGGAACAACAGTTGAAGGTAAACCATTAGATCCATCAATAATTGATCAATATGAGGTAGGTATCAAAAAAGATTTCTGGAAAGGAAATTTGAGTACAAATGTAACAGCATATATGATTCAAAATAATAATCTAGCACAAACATCTCAATTTCTAGCTGATGGTATTACTGAGAATGTAAATAGTAATTTTAAAGAATTAGTAGGAGCAACAAAAGGAAAAGGTATTGAAATAGATATTACTGCAAGACCTGTTGAAGGTTTAAACATTATGGGAGGGTATAGTTTTAATGAAACTAAAGTTTCTAAATCTTCTGGAACACAAGGAAGCCTTGTAGTAGGTGATGTTTTAGCAAGAACACCAAAGCATACTGCAAATTTGAGTTTTTTCTACAAATTACCTAGCGGATTATTAAAAGGATTTACTTTTGGTGCAATTGCTAATTATATTGGAGACCGTACCGGAGGTTGGAATGATGACTATTTATGGACACCAATAACACCTACACCTGCTAATCCGAAACCAGATCCGGCTTACACTGTAACAATAAGAGATAGAGATATTCCATTAGAAGGCTATACAACTATTGATGCTTCTGTAGGTTATGACTGGAAAAAAATATCACTTTTATGCAGAGTTTCTAACATTACAGATGAGTTAAACTATACTGTTCACGAAAATTACAGTGTCAACCCAATCAATCCTCGTCAGTTAATGGTCAGTTTAAAATACAAATTATAATCTGAAATTTAAATTATTGTTTCCAAAAAACTTTTTCTGCCTCTTTCATCTTTGAAAAGCAGAAAAAGTTTTTTCTTTTAAAATAAAAAGTATTTTTGCCGAAATACTTTCAATTATTACAAAACCTTTATAGATTAAAAATATGTCAAGCCCCGTTTCAGAATGCCTTTATTGCCAAAATAATGACACCTTACAACAATTAATGATAAAAATTGGAGATTTAAAAGTATCTCAGCTTTTTCTTTTTAAAGAGCAATCGTATACAGGACGCTGTAATGTAGTTTATAAAGATCATGCAGTTGAACTTTATGAATTAAGTGACGAACAGCGAAATCTGTTTATGGAAGATGTTGCCACAGTCGCGAAAGCAATTGCAAAAGCATTTGATCCCGCAAAAATCAATTATGGTGCTTACAGCGACACACTATCACATTTACACGTGCACATTGTTCCTAAATATAAAGAGGGTTATGGATTTGGAAGTGTTTTTGAAATGAATCCTCAAAAAACATATCTATCTGATTCAGAATATGACACTATTATTGAAAAAATAAAAGCCAACTTGTAAAACAAAATTGGCTTTATCACTTCTAAAAAAACCTTTTTCAGGCTTTCAATTGAAAAGCAGAAAAAGGTTTTTTATTAATAATGGTTTTCTGTTAATTAAATCACTCCTATTTTTTGCATTAAGAATGTAGCGCTTTTATTTTTACAGATTCCGCTACGAAGTTTATAATCAAAATGCAGATCATTATCACGTATTTCTACTTCAAAACATTGATTGGATAAAATTTCGGGATATTCATTGGTAGTCAGGCAAACTTCGATATCATGTGTGGCAATTGCGCCAATCGCTTTCTTACTAATTACTTTTTTTACAACTTCAATTGTTCCGTTGCGTTTGTCATCGGAGTTAGTTCCTCTTAAAATTTCATCTAATAAAACAAAAGCTGGCTTATCATCAAGAGCATCCATTATTTGTTTTAAACGTTTGATTTCAGCAAAAAAATACGATTCACTATCAGCCAGGGAATCTGATAATCGCATTGAGACTAAAACTGGCAATGGATGTACATTAGCCTCTGAAGCACAAACTACTGAACCTATTCCACTCAAAACCATATTAATACCCAAACTTCTTAAAAAAGTGCTTTTTCCAGACATATTTGAGCCTGTTAATATCATAAACGATTGAGGATAAAAATGAACATCATTCCCTACCCTGCTAACCGGATTTAATAATGGGTGACTCAAATTGGCAAAGCCTATTTTGTATTCTGAATTAATCTCAGGAAAAACGAAATCCGGATTGTTATAAGCCAGATTAGCCAAACTGTTTAACATTTCAAATTCACCTATTATCTCAATCCATTTTGCAAGTTCTTCCGAATAGTGCTCTTTCCATTTTAACAGTGCTTTTAAAACATGAAGGTTAAATAAAAAAGTTCCGTTAAAAACTATTGCCGTCACTAAATTGTTAATCGTATCCATTCTCGAAAATAGCTCTGACAACTGTTTTAAATGTGAACTGGCTTGTGTATTTTTAAAAATTAGTTGCTGTTTTAAATCATTCAGCTTCTTTGACTCAAAAGTTTCATTTTCAATTTTCTGAACCAGTAAACTGTATTGCTTTATTATTTTATCTATATTTTCTGCTTTTGCAATTTCAGATTGAATTCGTTTGAATGCCTGTCCTAAAACCATCAGATTTGCTATAAATATATAAGTCAGATACGATAGTAAAATAGTTTTTGAAGTAATAAAATAAGCTGCCAAAAAACCAAAAAACAAAGTTGGAAGAACGATTGACATCGCAATTAAAACTTTAGGTAAAGAATTGTTTTTAAATGAACTCCAATTCATTAAGGATTGATAAGCTTCTTTACTGTCATGACTAACAACTGCCAGAGCCAAGAATTCCTGACGCCACTTTATTTTTGTTTTAAGCTCTTTTACAGCTTCCTGATTTTCAAGAATTATTTCACTGGAATTCAATTTTAATAATTGATTTGCCAATGTTTTTTTTCCTATAAAAGTCGCTGTTCTGTTTAAATTCTGAAATAAAGAATGAGCTCCGAAGATATCTAAATCGTAAGCATAAGGATGATGAAAATCATTGAATTCGATCCCGTTTTCAAAAGGAAGTTTTTCTCTATTCAGAAAAGAAATTTCATTTTTGTTTATTTTCAAAAGTGCCTCTAAAAGCTGTTTTTTCAAAGATAATCTCGAATGAATTCGCATTAAAAAAATAAAACCAACAAAAAAAGCAAAAGCACCAAGTAAATATAAAGCCTCATCTGTTTTAATGTAGTAATACATAATTAACAAACTGCTAAAAATACTTAAAAGTCTTAAAATACTTATGCTGTTGAACTTTTTATTGGTTTTATGTAATGATTCTGTGTAGTGAGAAACGCTGTTTTGATAATAATCCATCTTTTAAGTTTAATGAATTACAAATATAGGTTTTAACACTACAAAATACTGTTTAATTAAAGTAGAAATTAGTTATCATGCATTACTAAAACCGGAATAGAAACTTCCTTCGTTATTTTTTTAGTAAAGCCTGAAGTAAAGAGGCTTTCAAAAAAAGACCTCTTGTGAGTAATCGTCGTCAGGATATCAACATCTTTATAAAGTATAAAATCAAGTATCGTTTCTTTGACATCGTCACTTGGCAGTACTAAAAATTCAACATTTTCGTCAGCAAATTCTATTTCCCATTCTTTAACGGTTTCCGGAAAAACATCAGAAGTAGTAGTTTTAACATACAAGCTACGAACTTTTGCATTCATTTTTTTAGCTATTTTCAAGACTTTCTTTAACTCTTTTTTATCTTTCTCACGATAACGGGTAGTAAAACCAATCACTTTTATTTTTTTGAACTTAGCATCTATCGGAACACATAACACCGGAACATCAACCCCGGAAATAACAGAGCTGGTATTGGAACCCAGAAAAAAAGTAGTCCAGTCTGAAATTCCATTTGTACCCATAATCACAAAATCTATATCATCCTCTTTTATGGCATTTTTTAGATTATAAATTAAATCGCCGTCCATTAAACGATGTTTAATTACAATTTCTTCTAAATTCCTTTCAATTGCAATGGTTTTCAATTTAGGAATTTCATCCTTGAACATTTCGAACTTCGCTAATTCAATAGAACTGTAAATTGCTGCATAATTTTCAGGGAAAAACTGGCTGTCGTAAACCGGAATTTCAAAAGTATGCAACAAAATAAGTTCGGCATTAACAACTTTAGCAAATTCTAAAGCATGAACAAATGCATTTGTGGCTGCTTCAGAAAAATCAGTTGGGAATAATATCTTTTTCATCATTACATTTTTTAGTTATCTACATAAAGTTACTAAAACACACTTAGATGCTGTCTGATAATTATCAATTTTAGAAAATTTTAACCCTAATAGGCTATATTAAATCAAATACAATAAAAAAAAGCTTTAGAAAATTTGTTTCCAAACTCTCTAAAGCTTTATAAAAGTATATAAATTATTATTGTTTTATAAACTTATAAGATTTATTTCCTAAACGAACTGTAAAAACTCCTGTCGTAAAATGAGAAATATTAATTTTTTCATCTGCATTTAGATTTCCTTTTTTAACAACCTTACCATCAATACCGACTATTTGATATTCAGATGAGCTTTCTAAATTTGAAAAACTAATAAAATCAGAAGCTGGATTAGGATGTAAAACTACTTTTGGAGACTTCTCAAAATTCTCAGTTGCCAGAGTACTTAAATTAGCTTTATATAGCAAATAGGTAGAAGTAGTTCCGTTATAATAATCCGCAAAAAAATACAAATTATTATTTCCATCAGCAATCATTTCTCCTACATCAGGAGTATTCCCATTAAAATCAAATCCGGTTACTGCCACAGATGTAGTTGGTGTAACTGAGTTTAAATCAACTCTTTTAACATTAGACTGACTGTTATCGTTATTTAAATAAATAAAATTATTATAAATTTCTCCTTTGTAAAAAGAATCACCAGGTGTATCAGTATAAAACACAGCAGGGGTTCCCGGGGTACCATTTGTCACATCAAGTTTCCAAATTTTTGTTGCACCAACAACCTCATTACCCGACCATTCAATAACATTTAAAGAATTATCTTTGAATTCAAAGTCGTCTACGCTATAAAACTGATTATTAAGTACTGTTTTAGTAGCTGTCCCAGACAAATTGATCAATGAAATCTGCATGTTAATCAAATCTTGATTACCATCTACAAAAGCTTCAGAAACATACACATTTGTGCCGTTTGCATCGATTTCTACTGGATACATAAGTCCTGAAAAAAGATCCACCACAGATGAATTACTTACCGCTAAATTAATTTTAGAAAGTTTACCTGTTCCTGGTGCTAATAAGGCATTGTTTCTTTGCAAAAAGTAAAGTTCGTTACCCACTACTTTTAATCCTGTTGGATAATTCAGACCTGTAACAACATCTACTACCGGGCTGTTTGAAGCAGAAAGACTTAATTTAACAATTTTACCAGCCGAGGTAACAGAAATATAAATTTCATTATTATAAATTTCCATATCCATACCATCACCAAAGTGAGCGCCGCCACCTAAATTATTATGAATCAAAGTAGGCGTGACCTGAGCTTGTCCGCAAAAAAAATTTAGGAATAAAACTGTAATAAGAGTAATTTTTAATTTCATAAGCTTTTATTTTTTTAATTGTTTCTACAAAAATAAAAATTATTTCCTATTATAATAAGTACCTTATTAATAATCACTGATTTGTTATAAAATATAAAATCCACAAATTCACACGTCATTCAAAAACTTTGTACCTTTGCACCTTTGCAACTTACAACATGATACATCAAGATTCTATAGTAGCTTTGGCAACACCTTCCGGAGCAGGAGCTATTGCTATAATTCGTATTTCGGGAGCTGAGGCTATCTTCATTGGAAATTCAGTTTTTAAATCCATAAAAAACAAAGATTTAACGAAGCAAAAAACACATACGCTGCATTTAGGGCATATTGTGGATAATTCAAAAACACTTGATGAAGTATTAGTTTCGGTATTCAAAGGGCCAAATTCATATACTGGCGAAAATACTATCGAAATTTCCTGTCATGGCTCAACCTATATCCAACAGCAAATTATTCAGTTATTATTAAGAAAGGGCTGTCGAATGGCAGATGCCGGAGAATTTACACTTAGGGCTTTCCTTAACGGAAAACTTGATTTATCGCAAGCAGAAGCTGTTGCCGATTTGATTTCATCAGACAATGAAGCTTCACATCAAATTGCAATGCAGCAAATGCGAGGCGGTTTTAGTAATGAAATTGCCAAACTAAGAGAAGAACTTTTAAACTTTGCATCGCTAATTGAGCTAGAGTTAGATTTTGCTGAAGAGGATGTTGAATTTGCTGACCGGTCACAATTTCATGAGTTGTTAAACCGGATTGAGTTTGTCCTGAAACGATTAATCGATTCATTTGCGGTTGGAAACGTTATCAAGAACGGGATTCCAGTGGCTATTGTTGGAGAACCAAACGTTGGTAAATCGACTTTATTGAATGCCTTATTAAACGAAGAACGTGCTATTGTTTCTGATATTGCCGGAACTACACGAGACACAATTGAAGATGAACTTGTAATTGGCGGAATTGGCTTTAGATTTATTGATACAGCAGGAATACGAGAGACAAAGGATGTTGTAGAAAGTATCGGAATAAAAAAAACATTCGAAAAAATTGAACAGGCACAGGTTGTTATCTTTCTGTTTGATAGCTCAGAATTTAAAATTTCTGGTTTAAAACTGAAGATAGAATTAGAAAAAATCAGAAATCAATTTCCATTAAAACCATTGGTTATTATTGGAAACAAATCGGATAAATTGTCTGAAAATGAAATCAAAAATTTAAAAGCTGAAATTCCAGAAATTTTAATGCTCTCTGCAAAAGAAAATGTTGGCGTTGAAGAATTAAAAAGTCAACTTCTTTCATTTGTCAACACGGGAGCTTTACGAAATAACGAAACTATAGTCACAAATACAAGACATTATGATTCTTTACTTAAAGCTCTTGATGAAATACAAAGAGTGAAATTTGGCCTTGAAACAAATCTTTCAAGTGATTTAATCGCACTTGATATTCGTGAAGCTTTGTATCAATTTGGACTAATTACCGGTCAGGTTTCTAATGATGAATTGTTAGGTAATATTTTTGCTAATTTCTGCATCGGAAAATAGCAGGACAAAATAACGCAAAACAACAACAAACAAACGGGTTAAAATATTGATAGACAATATTTTAACTCGTTTTTTAATTCCTTTTTCTTTTGGATGTTATGTGATGTTTTGATTAAATTTGTACCTTATTTGTACCTCGAAAATATCAGGTGCAAATAATATTTTTTTTGGCCAAATTATGGCACGTGTAGACTCACATAGTCACAGTGGGAGAGCTCATGGAGCATCGGGCAATGTTAACCTTCCCAACGACAATTTAATGTACAATAAGGGACCCGCAGCACTCACTAGGCCCACAAGGGTATATAATGACAATAAACGATACCCCCACATATGCCTTTGATAAAAAAAGCACCTTTTATCTTAAAACCTATACCTTTGGTATAAATTAAAGAACCTATGAAAATTACCCAGAGCCGAGAACCCAGAAAAACCAAGCAAGATTTCCCGGTAGTAGGTATTGGCGCCTCGGCAGGGGGACTGGATGCCTTTAAAAAATTACTAAAAGCGATCCCTGCAGACTCCGGGATGGCCTATGTTATTGTGCAGCATTTATTACCTGACCACCCCAGCAGCCTGCCTGAAATTTTATCACTCAGTACAGAAATACCCGTACACAAGATTATGAGCGATATCAACCTTGCCCCTAACCATATTTACATTATACCTGAAAACAATTTTCTAATCGCCGTGGATGGCATTCTAAAATTGAACCAAAGAGCAGACAATGAGAGAGGCAACAACAGTATTGATGTTTTTTTTGATTCCCTGGCCCAGGTGCATAAAACTTTTGCCATTGGGGTCATTTTATCGGGAACTGCCTTTGACGGAACGGCTGGTCTTAAGAAAATAAAGGAATTAGGCGGTGTTACCATAGCCCAGGACCCGGCAACGGCCTTGTTTAAGGCAATGCCCCAAAATGCAATCGATTCCGATACGGTGGATTATGTTTCAATACCCGAGCTGATCCCAGGGCAATTGCTGCAGATTCAAAAAAGCTACGCCATCAATCATGGGCATACCGAAGAAGAGCATATTCCCAAAAATGAACAGGAGATATTATACCAGATTTTCAGCCTTATATTCTCCAGGACCGGAAATGATTTCAGCCATTACAAGCAGCCTACCATAAGAAGGCGTATCGCCCGAAGAATGGTTATTGCCAATAAGGAAACCCTAGAGGGCTATTATTATTTCCTTAAAAATGAAAAAGAAGAACAGGACCTTCTCTTTAACGATTTTCTTATCAATGTCACCTACTTTTTCCGGGACGCCAAATTCTTTGAATCCCTGCCCCAGAATATTTTCCCGCAATTATTCCAAAATATAACCGGCAATAACCTGCGGGTATGGGTGGCGGGATGTGCATCGGGAGAAGAAGCCTATTCTCTGGCCATCTGTATTGATGAATTCCTTGTCCAGAATAAGTATAAAGATATCAAAGTTCAGATTTTTGCTTTGGACCTATCGGAGAAGTCGATCACAAAGGCCAGGAATGCCATTTATTCCACCCAGGACGTGCAGGATATTTCCCCGGCTAGGATTCAGGGTTACTTCACCAAACGCGATGGTTATTTTCATGTCAGCAAATCCATACGGGACATGTGCATTTTTGCTACCCACAATTTCATCAAGGATCCGCCTTTTGCCAGGATTGATTTGGTATCATGCAGGAATGTACTGATTTACTTTGATACTTATATGCAGAACAAAGTGCTGACTTCCTTTCATTATTCACTCAAGGAAAAAGGACTTTTGCTTATAGGCAAATCAGAAACGGCAACAAATGCGCAAAACTTATTTGAGCCTGTTGTACATCATGATAAGATCTACATCCGTAAATATGCCGCCACCCGGTATGTTCCCGAGGCTTTTAAGCCGGCAAATCTAAATGCGAAGAACACAGGGGAAACTTCGGATAAAAAAGCCAAGCCTGAAACTGATTTTAGGAAAATAGCCCTCGATATGCTATTCTCAAAATACACGCCGGCAAGTGTCATTATAAACGAGCACCTTGAAATTGTCCACTTTCATGGGGACACCGGGTTCTTCCTTTTGCCCTCGCCCGGGAAACCGAATTTCAATATTATAAAAATGGCCCGTGATGGCCTGGGATTTGAGCTGAAAAATGCCATATTAAAACAAAAAAAAGAGAATAAAAATATCAGAAAAGACAATATTGTCCTTAAAGACCTGCCCTACACCGCCTCATTTGAAGTGGTATCAATTCCCAATAATGCGGATTATGTTATGGTGCTTTTTTATCAAAATCCCGTGCCGCAGGCTGAAAAAGAGCATAAGAACAGAAGAAAAAATGCTGATCTGAGGCGCATTGAAGATCTCGAGAACGAACTGGCCCAAATACGCGATGATATCAAACGCGTTACAGAAGAGCAGCAGATCGCCTTTGAGGAACTGCAGACCACAAATGAAGAATTATTAAGCAGTACCGAAGAACTCCAGGCAATGAATGAAGAATTTGAGACCTCTACTGAAGAGCTTCAGTCCAATAACGAAGAGTTGATGTCGGTGAATGATGAACTCATGAACCGCCAGCAGCAGCTCCATTCTGTGCGGAATTATTCTGAATCTATTTTTAAAACAGTACATGAACCCTTACTGATTATAGATAAGGACTTTACGGTCAAAAGTGCCAATACTTCTTTTTACAACTACTTTCAAACTAATGTAATTGAAACTGAGGGCTATTCTTTATTTGAAATTGGAGGGAGCCAATGGAACATTGCAGAATTTAAAAAACTGATATCCAAAATGCAGCAGGAAAAAACAGCAATTGAGGGGTATAAGATTAGTTTAACAAGCACGGATAATGCCAAAAAAAATATGATGGTAAATGCCCGGGAGATAGAGGATTCATATCCTGAAGGAATGATCCTTTTGGCATTGGAAGATACTACAGATTAATTAGCGAGAAATGTTGCAAATAAATGGACATTGCTTCGCCAGTTCACTCGCGCTCGGGTGGAGCGGATAGCGGGAAAGCTCCTAAAAAATAATATTAAAGACACCTCCTCTGCTCGGACGCGCAGCACCTTTCTCCTGAAATAAGACAAAACCACAAAGTCCTTGATACCTCCTGATTGCCTGTAGCTATTTTATAAATGCAAATCATTATTCTGTAAAAAAAGTACAACTATCCTTTTTACATTTGTTAATCAAAGTCCAAACCCGGACAAGCACGGCAATACGCGCAAATTTTTATGGAACAGTCCCTAAAAAAGCGATAGTAAAAATTAATTAAAAAAATAAAATGATGCATTCAGATACACCGGAAAATTATGCTCAGGATGACAAGAATTTTCAAAAAGCAAAGACAGACCCAAAAAGCAATCCATATGATTCTGAGAATCTTGATAATGAATCGGAGAGTGACTCGAAGGATATAACCGAGAAAGACATTGAAGAGAATCTTTTGCATAATGATCCCTCTGAAGGGTTTGAAACTGAAGTAGATACCCACAAGAGCTATGAGACTGAAAGTGACCACTTTGAAACCATTGATCCCGAAAAGGATAATCCGGTCCAAAAGGAATTCGAAATTGGGGAACTTGGCAATGAGGAGCTTAAAGACGATGAGCTCGCAAGGGATGAATCGCGCCATGGTGCAACCCGTAATACTAAACCTTCCCAGCGAAAATTTTAATGTACTAAGATCAAGGGATTCAATAGGATTGAATAAGCCAGCGAGAGTATATAATATCAATAAAATTTCTTAGCCATGCCCGATATTAGAGTTCATGGAAGTATTTTCTTCCTTCTGAAAAAATTCATCACAAAAGAATTACCTGCCAATTCATGGGATATTCTCAATGAGCAGGCCGGCACTGGCTTGATATCTTTCTCCACCACTGAGAACTATCCAATAGAGACCATGAATCTGTTACTCGAAAATGCATCAGAGATGACCGGATTATCCAGGGATCTGCTTATGGAGCAATTTGGCACCTATTTAGTTGATGATCTTTTTGCGCTATATAAGGATTATATCAGGCCGGAATGGCGGACTTTTTACATAATTCTGCACACCGAATCGGTTATGCATGGGGCAGTTCGGAAATTAAACAGCACTGCAAACCCGCCGATTTTAAATGTTTTTCAGGTAAATGAAAAGCTGCTTATTATCGATTATTTTTCCAAGCGTAAAATGGCCTCTCTTGCCATTGGAATTATCAGGGGCATTTCAGAGTACTACGGAGAAGCTGATAAAATTAAAATTACACCTATGACAAACCCGGATGATGAAAGGGTACAAATCCGCCTGGATTTTTTGTAATAGAGATTTGTTTTGGCTGTCGCTCAGCTCGAGTGAACGTATTAAAGCATTTTATAAAGCAAGATCTTTTTATACCACCATCTATTTATTCTGTGATTTTGCATTTTTAATATTTTAAATATCTTGCGCATTGATACAACTAAAGCATCTGCACGTGTGAATTTTGTAGCAACACAACGGCTATAACAGCTATTGATAAGAACCTTACATCTTTGACCTTGCACGATATGACGATCCTTTAAGGCAGTAAACTCACTTTCAAGTATTTTGGCAGAATGCCTTAGGAACCACTTGATAGAGATGCGTTATAGCTCTTTAATAATTAAATAAACATAAAATGGAAGATTATGTTTATGGACACCCCGCCTCACGCATTTTCTGTATTTGGCGGGTTTACCAAATTGTTTGGCCAATTTAAGTAAGATATTATGCATCGGGCGCTCTTTGCCTGGTGAACCTTTAACCCAAATTGTGCACCTTAAAGGGAGATTTGACACAAGCAATTTATGGATTCATTCGCAGTGCATAACTGTTGCCTATAATCCAAAAAATATGGTACAATTCAAACCGATTTGAAAATAATAGGCGCTATGAGATTTATGAAACAAGATTGATTGAAGAAAACAACAGAGTCTTTTACTATTAGATTCACTGGCCTACTATCGCAAGGGCTGTTATTAAATCCTCACGCTGAGCATACATGTAAAACCCAGAATAGCATGTGGATCGCTCTCTCTCTAACCAAAAAGCAGAGCAATATTCCAGAATACAACAAGCCAAATTAACGATGTAACTGTTTTAAGAAATAATCTTTTTTTAAACTCCAGATAATTGATTAACTTGCTTTAATGAGATATACAAAAATTTTTCACATTGACGATGACGATGATGATATTGAATTCTTTGTTGCGGCTATAGAGTATCTGTCAGAAGGGGCAAGCTGTTTTTCTTTTACCAATGCCGTGAAAGCACTGCAAAAATTGAAAAGTGGTGAGCTGATTGCTGACATTATTTTTCTGGACCTCAATATGCCCATTATAAACGGGCAGGAATTTCTGGCCGCTTTAAAAGCGACGGCAGGCTTAGAGGATATACCGGTAATTATGCTTTCTACATCTTCGAATGTTGCAACAGCCCATAAACTCAAAATGGAAGGAGCTAGCGGTTTTCTGACAAAACCTACCAGTATCAAAGAACTTTCAAATCTGCTGCGTCCCTATTTAATCCAAAGCTTATGAATATCGAAAACCAACAGGAACTTTTTGTATTGGTAATGAATGCGCCGGTGGGCATCTGTGTAGTGGATGCCCATTCCCTTATTGCGGAAATAGTAAACGAAAAATATATAAAAGCAACCGGAAAAACCCGCGAAGCCATCCTTGGAATTCACCACTGGGACACATTCGCCGAAGCGCGACCCTACTACGAGGGTGCACTGACCGGTGTTATAGAAAGCGGCGAGCCTTACTCTGAAGAGGAAGCCGAGGTCAGGCTGATCAGAAGCGGCAAGCAGGAAACCCTTTATCTTTCTTTTGTCTATTCGCCGCTAAAAGATCGTGCCGGGGCTGTAAAAAAAGTTGCCATTTGGGTTATGGACAATACCCTGCAGGTTATCCAAAGGCGTAAGATGGAAGAGAGCGAAGAGTTCTCCCGTACGGTTTTTTACAATTCCCCCGTGGCAAAATTAGTTTATATGGGACCTGATATGGTGCTGCACCAGGCCAATGAGAAAATGATCGAAATATTCGGCAAAGGAAATTCCATCATAGGCAAACCGATAATGGAAGCAGTACCCGAGATGAAGCAGACAAACCTCTTTGGCGTTTACCAGCACGTGCTGAGTACTGGCGAGATCCATACCGAAACGGCCTCTCCCATTATGTTCATACAGAATGGATCACCTTATCATGGCTACTATGATTACACTTACAAACCTTTGTATGACTCCAATTGCAAAATTTATGGTGTTATCTGTACCGCTATTGATGTAACCCAGGAGGTCATAGCGCGGAACAAACTCGAGGAGGCAGAACAAAGCATGAGGGGGGCGGTTGAACTGGCGCAGCTCGGCACCTGGAGTATTGATGTGGCGACAAATGGGCTCACGTATTCTGACCGCCTTATAGAATGGTTTGGCTATGACCCCGCCGCCCAAAACTACAATGAAGTAATGCCGATTATATTGCAAGAAGACCGCGAAAGGATTGCCAATGCCGTGGCATGGGGGCTGGATCCCGAATCAGGGGGCGTATATAATGAAACCTACACGGTCATCCATCCCACAACGGGAAAGAAAAGAATACTGCATGCCCAGGGCAAAACTGTTTTTGACCCCCAGGGCAGGCCCCTGCGTATGAACGGGACAGCACAGGATATTACCATCCAGATGGAACTGCAGATGGAACTGGAAAACCAGGTACAGCAGCGAACTGAGGAGATCGCGGCCGTAATTGAGGAGTTAAGGACTACCAATGAAGAACTGGAAGGAACTAATATACAGCTGACACATTCCAATGGGGAGCTCGAACAGTTCGCCTACATAGCCTCGCATGACCTGCAGGAACCGCTTCGCAAGATCAGTACCTTTGTGCAACTGCTCGAAGGCAGGATCACTGCACATCTGGATGAAAAATCACAAGGGTATGTCCATAAAATAAAGGATGCCACAAGCCGTATGGGCAAACTGATCCGGGATGTGCTGGCCTACTCGGCCCTTCCAAAAAACGAAGAAAATTTTGTGGCTGTCAGCCTTGAAGATACCGCCAGAAATGCGCTGGAAGATTATGATGTGGTGATGGAGCGCACAGGGGCTAAAGTTACATGGAATACCCTGCCGGTCATTAAAGGCATTCCCCTTCAGCTCTCCCAGCTGTTTTTCAATCTTATCGGTAATTCACTAAAGTTCACACGCCCTGATGTATCTCCGGTCATCTTTATTCACTGCAGTATTGCCTCCACCGAAGAGATCCGGGCGGTACATCTAAAAGAAGGGGCTTCTTATTATAAGATTCAATTTACAGATAACGGCATCGGAATGAAGCCGGAAGATACACAGAAAATTTTTAGTATATTCCAACGACTGCACGGGAAAAATGAATTTGCGGGCACCGGAATCGGGCTGGCCATGTGTAAAAAGATTGTACAGAATCATAATGGGGAGATCGATGCGAGTGAGAGCAATGAAAATGGCGCCATCTTTAATGTGTACCTGCCTATCCATAATCTATAACATCTGAATGTGGACAAAAGTAAGAAGTCTCCTTAAAAAAAATCTGTACAAAAGGTCGATTGTTTTTCAAGTAAATACGCTACATTGCAATAGTTAAACAAAACAATGGAAAATACAGATTTAAAAATAAATAACTGGACAAATGCCAATATACAAGTATTTTGGGGTGAAATTGCACCCTGCGACCACTTGGTTCAAATCTACGAAAACGAAAGCCACTTTCTTAATACTCTCGAAGGTTTTGCCGGAAGCGGAATTCTGTCTGGCGACAGTGTCATAGTTATTGCAAAACAAATACATCTGGATCAATTACAGGAGAGGCTTTCAAATCATAATATTGATGTAGAATCATTAACAAAAGAGAACCTGTATATCCCTTTAGAGGCCAATGAAGTATTATCTAAATTTATGGTAAATGGATGGCCTGATGAAAAATTGTTCAACAATTTGATATTTGAAATCCTTGGGCGAGCCAGGGAGAATGGAAGAAAGGTAAGAGCATTTGGGGAAATGGTGGCCATACTTTGGGAACAGGGCAATAACGGTGCCACTGTAAGGCTAGAAAATTTATGGCATAACTTACATGCATTGGACAAGTTTTCTATTTACTGCGCATATCCAAAAAGCGGATTTACCAGACCATATGAAAATTCTATTTCAGAAATCTGCAAAGCCCATTCCAAAATAATTGATGGAGAGAACAGGCCTTCTACCGAAATTTATTACACTTCACTTTAAAATATTCCATGTATATATCTACGCAGCGTTCCTGCTAAGGTTATAAAGAATTTGTAATGTCATGCTTGCCCGGATTAACCCCATAAGCAGTGAATCCTGTAAGTCCTGGGCACAAAAATCGGAAAACATCTCGGAAAAAGCTTGCAAGGACAGTATAGTTTTGTTTGGGTTCTAATCCAAAAGTATATCAGCAGCTCATCACTGTAACTACTGCTGATTCCAGTTATAGTAGCTGCAACAAATTATAAGTGTAGTTAGACCTGCAGGTAATCATTCCTATTTTTCATAAATTTACCTATAATCAACAGTAATTATATAGTATATCTTTGGGTTAAATAAAGATGCAGTCATGTCAAAAAAAACACAAGTCAATACCGATAGATGGAGTATTTTTAAACCACTTTTTACTCCAATAGAGGTTCCTGCCAGGACCATACTATTGGAAGAAGGGAGCATTTCAAAAACAATGTTTTTCATTGAAAAAGGGTGTTTGAGAACCTGGATCAATAATAACGGTAAAGACATCACAACACAGTTTTTTTTTGAAGGAGGTGGTGTATCATCCATTGAAAGCTTTATGACTGGCAAACCTAGTTTATACACTATTGAAAGCATTGAGCCCTGTGTTATACAAACTATCACCCAAAAAGATTTTCAGGATACCCTGCAGAATTCACCAGCACTAAAAGATAATATAATTGAGCATTTATATATGAGGCTTCTAAAAAACCAGCAGGTTTTCTTTTCCTATCTAAAAAATACTCCTCAGCAGCGTTATGAAGAACTGCTGGAACAACATCCCGAAATTATACAACGTATCCCACAGCATTACATAGCTTCCTATTTAGGCATCACGTCTGTATCGCTGAGCAGGATTCGCAACAGACGATAAAAACTTTTTTTTAACAATTGTTATCGATAGTCTGCCTGCTGTTTTACCAATTTTGTGGTTTAATCACCATACAGGGAAATTGCAGCCATATGATACACGTATTTAAAACATCAGTCAACAATAAGACACAAATTAAAAAATTAAAGCCTGTTCTTGATTCAAACTTCCAGGACATACAGTGGAATTTTGACCTTGAAGATTGTGATAAAATTTTGCGTATTGAAAGTAAAAAAAACATATGCAAGAAAGTAATCCGTCTTCTGAGGTCATATCATTTTGATTGTATCGAGCTGGAGTAATTCAATTCAGCTTTAATTCATTCAGATACGTTTACATAGCCTATACTTCTTAACAATTGTTATCGTCTCAATATTTTAACTCCTGCATCTTTGCATGGTAAATATTAAACAATTCAAAAAAATGAGAGTAGCTATTGTGTTCAATCACCCCTATGAGAAAAGTTACTGCAACGCCATTTTGGAAGCCGTTACTACAGGGCTTCAAAAAGGGAATCATCATGTAGATCTTTTCCATCTGGATAATGATAATTTCAATCCGGTAATGTCCAAAGAAGACCTGAAAGCCTTTATAGATCATTCGCCAACTGATCCACAAGTTATAGATTACAACCATCGTTTAAAAAATGCGGATCATTTGATTTTCATATTTCCTATTTGGTGGGATTTGATGCCTGCAATGACCAAAGGATTTATCGATAGGGTTCTTTCACCGGGTATAGTCTATGACCATCATCCCAGAGGTTTCGGGCTTATACCGTTATTAAAAAATTTAAAAAGTGTAACTATTATCACCACAATGAACAAGCCCAAGATAATGTACTGGCTGCTGATCGGAAATTTGATTAGAAAAGCAATGCTTAGAAGTGTTTTCAAAACTATGGGATACAAGAATTTAAACTGGATTAGCCATAACATGGTAAAATCCGTTACTCACAAAAAGAGAGTCAAATGGTTATATGATTTAGAAAAAAGATTTACTGATTTTAGATAGACGTTAATAGCCAATAAAAATAAACTTTAAAATGATCAAACCAGACAGAAAATAGTTAACTCCATTCATTTTTATTACGCAAAAAACTAATTATTATCTATATTAATTGGCTTAAAAAAGAAAGGGGGGATACTTCAAATCGACAAAATGGAATAAAAATAAAACTACCAGACCACAATATTCAATACTTGACGCAGAGTTAATAGTAAATCCAAACTTCAATGATTTGATAAAATTATCAAAACAAATTGAAGACAAATTAGTAATTGTGACAAATGAGATTATAAAAGACATAGAGATAAGTAAACTCAACTGATAAAAACAGGCACGCAGCAAGTATCTCCTGCAAGAGATTTAGGCTATAGCTTCATCAACAGGACATCCAAACCAAATTCTTTAAGCCAATGAAAGACAGGTAGTACCAATAGTAAGCCAATCTCTTTAAATCCTCCATAAAATGGTGCGTAATCTATCCATTATGGGTCATAAAAAAGCCAAAAGCGCCAATTGAAGACAATTGGCGCCTTTTTTGCTTTAAAAAATTTTATGTGGTGTTACTGAAGTTAGGGCTTTTTCTCAATTACGAATGGTTTTAATTCAGCTATTTTGCCATTATTAAATCGCCAAATGTCACAATAAATGTAATGATCATATTCTCCATTCACATTTTTTAAGGCAATGTTACCTGTGGCAGTTACAAAGTCGCCCTCCTCTATCGCTTTTTCCATATCAAATACTGGGGGTGCCAGATAGAATTCTTTGATATATTGCCTTACTGCTTCTTTTCCTAAAAGATTTCTCTCACCCACAAATACCCATTTGGTATCTTCAGTGAGATAGGATAAGTACGCTTCGTATTCACCTTTTCTCACATGTTCGTTTGCATTAACTAATATAGATGTGTTTTTCATGTTCATTGTCTTTTTTAATTTTAGATTTTCATTTAAGAATAAATGTTAAGTACTGCCATAATAATAAAAATATTGTTGAAGCCTTTTTTCATCATTAACTTTTTTGATTTAATTTTAAACTTTAAATTATTTAAATAGAATAATTCTGCGAAGCTATAACATAAAAGTCATATTGGCTTTATTGACAACCAATTGTAAGGTACTATCAAAAATGTAAGTTATGTCGAAAGTTAAGGTTACAAGCACAAATTTTGAAAATAAGAAAATCTTAGGAGATGAGTGTTCAGAAGTATATGCGGCAAACATAATTTGCGGCCAATGGTCACTTGTAATTTGTTCCTGGCTATTACAAGGCAAAATGCGTTTTAGCGAATTAAGCAAATCTATACCAAATATTACGGAACGTATGCTAACGCTGCAACTGCGCAAATTGGAACACGATAATATTATAAAGAGAAATGTATACGCTCAAGTCCCTCCTAAAGTAGAATATGAGTTAACAGAAATTGGCTATGAATTAAGGCCGATAATCCAGCAAATGGAGCAGTGGGGAAAACGGCACAAATGTCTATATGCAAAATGAAATAGTCGAAAAATTGGTCAGTCACAACATATACTTTCGGTATAATTTGACCCGCAGTTTCGTTGCCTGACACCGCAGTTGCCTTCATGATGGACAAACAGCAGAGGCCTGCTGATGAAAAGTCTGATTCAAATGATTAACACTAAAATTAAAAACAATAATGAACTGCTGTAAATGAAAAGCAAATAGAGCCAAAAAGCTGATAACTGAAGCGAATCTGTTTAAAGCCTATAGAAAAATTCAGCATATCTGAAAAACCAGTACTTCCTGTATAACTTTATCCTGTAGTGCTGCCTGACATTATTGGAAATTGAAAGCCAAATTATTCCATTTGACGACATTTAATTTAAACAGAAGTATTGAAGTATATCTTTAGATAAGATTTAATATCAAGTTACTATGAAACCGTTTACTTTTAATCAGATACCTATCATGATTAATAAACTTCATGATAAACTAGAGCATTTGGAAAGGCTTATTTTAAGTATCAATATTACTGAAGAGAAGAAAGATGAACTTCTGAATGTTGAAGAAGCATCAAAATTTCTAAATCTATTGGTAGCTACAATCTACAGTAAAGTATGTAAGAAGGAAATTCCAGTTAACAAGAAAGGAAAACGCATTTATTTTTGCCATCATGAGTTAATGCAATGGATTAACTCAGGCAGGATAAAAACCTATATAAAAATGAAAAACAATATTGATAAAAGGTCAAAATTATAAATTTATCACTTAGTTTTTTGACCTTTTTTAGTTTTAAACATTCCGAAAGCACAATCGAAATCAAATTTGTATATCGCAGTCTTATAATCTTTATATATTCAAAATTTGTGCATTTTTGTATTAAACAACTCCCATGAGTTTTGTTATCTCAACAAGGATACTTTGTTTTATTTTGCGATAGTTTACTTAAAAATGGACCATAATTGTACCACTAAAGTAAAGACCCCTATTAAAATAAGGAATGTTAATTTCTGCATCGGGAAATAGATTATACAAAACACGGGCTTTAATGGTATTGGCTCAAATAAATTCAGTAAGACAATGCATTTCGATTCGTATGATCGTTCAAATTCAGATCTGGTATAAAATGGAGTGAATATGCTTCACAAAGTTACTCCTCTGTGGGTTTAAAACTGCCTTTATCGGGATATTCTATACTGTCTTTTAATTCTTCCATGCGTTTCGGGTCAAATTTCGGCAACTGCAATTCATTATTTTCTTTCCACTTTTTAACTGTTTCTGAAACTGCAGCTGTTTTTTCGCCTGATATCTGAGTATCACGTGCCATATAAAGTGTCTGAGACGGGTAAGCTAAAGATGTTCCGCTGGCTTCTATTATATCCATCATTCTCAATAATATATCTTCCTGCACTTCCTGAGATGTTTCAAAATTTACGGCTGCTATATACGCTATTATCTCCACTTTTAAGGCATCGGCTGTAATTCCTGTAAAGCGCACAACTGGTGGGGAATTTAATACTTCGGGATGCGAAAACAATAAAGATCGAAGTTCGACCAACAAATAACGCATTTGATCCGGAGTAGTTTCCATCCTGAAGTTTAATATCGGATTAAAGATAAAGCGGTCGCGATGCGCAAAATTTTCTATTTTACTGGCTGATAATTGTCCATTGGGGATAGTCACTATTGTACGGGCAGCTGTGCGAACTGTAGTAGAGCGCATCCCTATAGCTTCAACGATACCTTTTATATCATCTATGCGGCAATAATCCCCAACCCTCAGCGGCTGGTCTGCTATAAGGCTCACACTGCCAACAAAGTTTTCTATGGTCTTTTGTGCTCCTAATGCGAGTGCAATACCTCCAATACCTAAGGCCGCTATTCCGGCCGTAACATCTACTCCAATAATTCCAAGAATCGCAATAATTCCAATAAAAACAATTGCCACCTTCATGGTACGGCTCAAAAATAAGATAGCCGATACGGCCGAAATCCGTCCGCGCCTGGTCATTCTGCCTCGGGTATACATACTCACATAATCGGTCATTCTCCAAAGCAGTATTAAAAAAGCCAGAATTCCAATGGTGATGATGATGATACCAAAGCGCTGGCGCACTACGATGGAAATTCCCATACGCTGGGTTGATGCGACAAATAACATGACAGTCAGATACATATGGACTGGCAGCGTAAATGCTTCTATAATGGCCGTGCCTTTTTCACTGGCCGCTTTTTTCCACAACTTTTTTATCGTAAAGGCAAATATAAAGATCAACAGTCTGGAAAGTAAATAACAAATCACGGTCATCAGTACGATCACAGCCCAGTGTCCAATGGGAACATTTCCTAACTTATGTTCTTTTAAAACAGCAGGCAGCACCCTGTCCAAAAATGTTTTTTCTCCTGAAATATCGGTCGAGACAATTGCTTGTACGGTTTCAGCAGAAAAAAGCCATAATGCAGGCTGATTGTCATCTGACTGGTTTTCTACATAAAGGGGAAGGATTGTTTTGCCATCACCAATATTCCCCACAAGGTCCACGCCTGCCGGCAGGTCATCATCTGTTCGTCCGGTTTCTTTATTACTGATAATGGAGGACGGTGACAAATTTCCTCCGTGATCAAGCAATTGCTGGAAAGTCTTTGCAATTCTTATCCTTTGGGCTGGCTTTCGGTAGGAACGTTTGCTTAAAACAAAATACTGGCTGGCACGAAGGTAATTCTGATCGGCAATAGCTTTGATAAATCCGTTAATAGTACCCTGAGGTGTTCTTCTTCCAAGAGAATCTTCGGGAGATTTTGCAGGTTCTTCAATTGTGGTTTTACCTGAACCCAATAGCTGGGCTGCCATTATATTAGGTATTAGCAACAGTGACAGCAACAAATATAACGGTAAACGCTTAACATCTAAACTCATGGTTTTATTTTTTTTTAAGCAATCATTACCTTAAAAGTAAGAAATAACAAAAGAAAAGTAAAATCTTCACCAAGAAAAAAATCGTGTCGGTAGTGTAAAAATCCTTCAGCATCGATAGCAGTGAAATCGTATGTGCGGGGGCGGCGCAAAGATTGCAACGTATAGCGGGAACAGCTCCTAAAAAATGCATAGCTTCAGAATACTGTTCGTTTTGGTACGAAGCAAAAAGAAGTTGAAATTATCACGTATAGAAAATACGCCAGGAGAATCTTAAATTCTTTACTAAAAAAGTCAAATTATTTTTTAAAATAAAAAGCGCCATTTCCAAATGAAATCAGCGCTTTGTTTGCTAAGAATCTCTAATTAAGGAAAATATAATCTAAACAAAAAGACTATAAAATTGAGAATTCCTTTTTTGATTGTCCTATGCTACCACTACGTTTACGGCGTTTGGACCTTTTTTGCCCTGTTCTACCTCATAACGTACTGTATCGTTCTCACGAATACTTTCTGATAAACCGGTAGCGTGAACAAAAATTTCACTTCCGCCATTTTTTGGTGTTATAAACCCAAAACCTTTTTCTTCATTGAAGAATTTTACTGTACCTTCTTGCATTTTTTTAAGTATTTGTTATAAGTAAATATAATAATTTTTCTTACAATACAAAATATTATTTGGCTGATTGATTCCGTTTTTTGCATTAAAATTAAAATATGGCTCGTCTATTTTGTATCGCTATTGCTTATAATAAAAAATCTTTACCATTTAGAGCAATTTATCAAAATGAATGGGCAAATCATTGATGCGCTTTCCGGTGGCATGAAAAATAGCATTTGCAATAGCGGGCGGCATGCCAACAATGCCTATCTCTCCGACTCCTTTTACGCCCAGATCATTTACAAAATCATCCTTTTCGTCAACAAAAATCACATCGAGTTCATGAACATCGGCATGCACAGGAATATGATATTCTGCTAAGTTGCTGTTGATATATTTTCCGAATCGGGGATCCAGGATTGTTTCTTCATGAAGCGTTTTACTGATACCCCAGATCATTCCGCCCAAAATTTGGCTTTCGGCTGTTTTTGGGTTAATGATTTTTCCCGCTGCGACAGCTGTTACTGCTCTCTTTACTTCGATAATTCCTAGCTGCTCATCCACTTCTACCTCTACAAAAACAGCACTGTGAGCGGCTTTTGCCCTTTTTCCTGATTGCAGGGGGTTTGGCATGGCTGTATTGGTTGTTTTTATCTCTTTGATATTACATGAACCAAAAATTTCTTTCACGCTAACTTTGGTATCCGGAATGTTTTTCAGCAGCAGGAAACCTTCACTAAAAATTACATCTTCGAATTTAGCATGGGAAAAAACAGAATTAATCTCTTTTGCTTTATTGAATATTTTTTTATTGAGTGCCATACAGGCCGCTTTAACAGCCGGTCCAACAGTCGCAACAGTGAAGGAACCACCTTGAATAGGTGCAAAAGGCATTTTGCTGTCTGCGTATGAAAATGTAATATCCTCGATCGGAAGCCCAAGTTCATCTGAAGCAATTTGCGTCATCACCGTTAAGGTTCCTGTCCCAATATCCGTGACGGCACTTTTTATTTCAACTTTACCATCGCTTTTCATAATCGCCTGTGCGCGGGCCAAAATCCTGTTGGCTTCCCAAATTCCGGTCGCCATTCCCAAGCCTATCAATTTATTGCCACGTTTCATACTGCGGGGCTGCGGATTTCTCTTTTTCCAGCCAAACTTTTCTGCTCCCTGAAGATAACATTCTCTGAGTTGCTTGCTTGAATATTCCTTATCGGTGCTTTTATCTATTTCAGAATAATTGATCAACCGCAATTCAAGCGGATCCATATTCAATTTATAGGCCAGCTCATCCATGGTGATTTCAATGGCATGCATGCCCGTACTGCCGCCCGGTGCACGCATATCAAGCGGGGAAAATACATCCAGCGGAACTAATTTGTGTTCAAGTAGTGTACTTTCGGCAGGATATAGCATGTGCCCCCAATTGACAACAGTTTCAACATAATCTTCAAATTGGGAAGTTTCAGCTATTGCCTTATGATATAGAGCGTTTACTTTTCCGTTTTTATCAGCTCCCAATTTAGTATACTGTAATGTCGGCGGGCGGTGTCCGAAGGTAAACATCTGGGCACGGTCTAAGGTGACACGCACATTACGTTTTAGTTCAAGTGAAGCCATTACAGCCATGAAAAGCTGGTACTGAGGACGAAGACCCGAGCCAAAAGCCCCGCCTACGTAAGGAGCGATGACCTGGACATTTTTCATTTTCAAACCAAAGACATTGGCCACATACATTTGCGAATTGATGGTACCCTGGGTTTTATCATATATTTTAAGCTTATTTTTGCCCTCATACAGTACAGTAGTTGCAAACATTTCCATCGGGTTATGATGTTCGGTCCCGTGCCTGAATTCCCCTGAACTTTGAACGAAAGAATTTTGATATGTTTTTTCAAAATCACCTTTTGGTTTTGGAGGCGGCGGCTTCAAGAGTGATGCCAGGCCTTTTTTGGGCTCTCTGGCCTTGTCTGTATTGGCCTGCAGATCAGTTGCAAATTCTTGTTCCTGGTAGGCTAATTTTATTTTAGTGGCGGCATATCTGGCCATTTCAAAAGTTTCGGCTACTACCAGCGCGATGGGTTGGCCGTTGTACTTAATCTCATTATTTTTTAAGGGCTTGAATACGGTTCCCGGCGGCGCATCCATATCGGCATACTGAAAATCAAACCAGGCGGTTGAAGGCCTGTTTTCATGTGTAAATACTTCAATAACACCTTCCATTCCTTTTGCGTCAGTAGTGTCGATTATAACTATTTTTCCTTTGGTTATCGAACTGTTCAGGACATAGCCATACAATAAATCCGGGGCATCATATTCACCGGCATATTTGGCATTTCCTGTCACTTTCAGATGACCTTCCAAACGGCTTATTGGTTTTCCTATTGAGGGTAGTTTTGTCATAGGTTGATTTTTATTTAACTGTAATCTATAGTGAGGGCATGGCACCGGGACGCTGTGATTCGGGATTTAAAGCCATTATGCAATTACGAATTATGGCTCTTTTTGCCAATTCAATTTTAAAAGCATTATGTTCATAGCCCTTTGCCCCTTTTAAGATAATATCGGCGGCTGTCGCAAAATTTTGACTGTTTGGTTCTTTCTCAATTAAAAATTCTTCTGCTTCCCGGATGCGCCATGGTTTATGAGCCACTCCGCCAATGGCAATTCTGGCTTCTTTGATGCTGTTGTTTTCAATATCAAAAGCGGTGGCCACAGAAACAAGTGCAAAGGAATAGGAGCTTCGATCCCTAAGTTTTAAATAAGAATAATTTTTTTGAAATCCCTTATCGGGAAGGTCGATACTGGTAATTACTTCCCCATGTTGGAGATTGTTATCAATATGTGGTGTGTGACTTGGCAGTCGGTGAAAATCGGCGAAATTCAAAACTCTCTTTCCATCAGCTCCCTCAATGTTGACCACAGCATCTAAAGCAGCCAGAGCCACACACATATCCGAAGGAAAAACGGCAATACAGTTTTCGCTTTGCCCTAAAATGGCATGTATACGGTTATATCCGTTGATTGCAGAACATCCTGAACCCGGGTCGCGTTTGTTGCAGGGTGTATGGATATCATAAAAATAATAACATCGTGTTCGCTGCATCAGGTTGCCCCCATTGGTTGCCATATTCCTGATTTGCGCCGAAGCGCCGGCCAATATGGCTTTTGATAGTAAAGGATAACGTTCTTCTATAATTGGATCGTAAGCCGTATCGGCATTGGTGTGCAAAGCGCCAAGTCTGACCCCGCCATTGTCAAGACGCATAATAGCATTATGTTCAAGGATAGGATTAATATCAACTAGTTTATCGGCTTTGGTAATATAATAGCGCAGAAGATCATTGATATTGGTTCCTCCGGCGACAATTTTGTGGCGAATATCCCCATCAAGCTCAGAAATGGCCTGATCAGTATTTTTTGCTTTTACATATAAGAAATTATTCATGACTGCCTCCTTCCTTCACCTGCATTACGGCATCAATTATACCCTTGCTGGCACCGCAACGACAGAGATTCCCGCTCATTAATTCCTGAACTTCTTCTCTAGTGCGGGCTTTTCCCTCCTGCAACAGTCCAATGGCGCTGCAAATTTGTCCCGGCGTACAATATCCGCACTGAAAAGCATCAAAATCAATAAAAGCCTGCTGAAGGGGATGCAGATTTTCTCCATTAGCAACTCCTTCAATGGTCGTAATCAGTGAACCATCTTTCATCACACCAAGTGTCAGGCAGCTTAATATTCTTTTGCCATCAGCAATAACTGTACAGGCCCCGCATTGACCATGATCACATCCTTTTTTTGTACCGGTTAAATGGATTTTTTCCCTTAAAACATCCAATAAGGACATCCAGGGTGATAGTTCTAAATGGTACTCTTTACCATTCACTTTTATACTTATTAAATGTGTTTCAACTGTTTGCATCATAAAATAGTTTGAATAAATCGGATTGTTTCCCTGAAATCCTGCATTTTTTGGGCTATGCATCGCTAACATCATTTCGACAGGAACCAACAGAAGGCTTCCATAATTAAATTGTTATATTCCGCACGGGACCTGTAAGACATTTGCGCCTAATGGCTGCTCTATTTTACGTGCTAACTTTTCGCTATTGGTGGTAATGTAGATTTCCATGGAACCTGTTCCCACTTTTAGCGATAGTATGTGACCCCCATATGCATTAAACTTCTCATCGGTTGCAATTCCGTGAATATGTAAGGAGGGTTTATCCTCGTTCCAGGCAATTGATCCAGTGAGATTTCCCATTTCGACCTTATAGAATGTTTTAGGATTAAATTTTTTAGTATTAAAATCAAAAAAACCAAAGGTTACTTCGCCCGCAAAACCGATTCCGGTGAAATTCCCGGAAGGAATTTGCTGTTCTTTAACCAAATTTTCGATAGAAGAAAGAACATTATCACCTTCTCGCAAAACCATTAGATAGCCGTCTGTGGTTTTGACATAGGGACATTTAACTTCTTTTTGTTGTGCCTGGGACATCACTGCCGTCAGACAAAGAAATACTGTTCTTAATGTTTTTTTTGATAATAGAAACATAGTGCTGAATTTAAATAAAGCTCCAATACGAATTACTACTGGTTTAGAAATAATAAACTTACCTCCAAAGATGTTTTGATATGCATCTGCATCGGTATTCATTACTTCAAATTTAGATTTTGATTTGGTTCTTTTCTTACATAATTCTCTTTACTTTTTATAAAATAAACTTTCAATTTTGTTTTATAATTACCTGTCTATTAGTTTCTTAATTTCATTTAAGTATCCTATTATAAAAAAATGGAAAAACAATATCTGCAATCAACTGTCAGCCATACACCAATTGCCAATGGTGTGGTAGCGTTTGGTTTTCTTTCCCATAATAATGGTTATGCTTGATTCTTTTTACCATTCATAAGAAAGAACGTGAAGAATAATTAAAATTCACCCACCCTTTGCATTCAGGAATTCATTCTCTCGTTCATTTTTATAACGTTACACCAAAAGTGATGCTCCTAAACAACAAGCAACGACTTTAAACATTATAAATCAATATTTTAAGTCTTTTTTTTTTATTTTGAATAATCTCAAATGAATACAAATGAGTTTGAATTTATATTATCATAATTCTGTAAAGTAATTCTATAAACCCAACTTAAAATTTTGTAAAAAAAATTATTTCGGGAAGATTAAATTTATGCTTAATTCATGTATAAGTTGTATGTCAAACAGACAAACGATGGACAAACAAGCCAAAACGAAGGCTGGAATCAGACATAAAATTAAACTCTTAAATAAAAACATCATGTTAGAAAATAAAAATTATGCTCTAATTACAGGGGCTACAGAAGGAATAGGTTACGAACTTGCCAAACTCTTTGCCAACGATGGTTATAACCTTGTTATTGTGGCAAGACATACTAATGAATTGGAAAACAAGGCTGCTGAGTTCAGAAAGCAGGGTATTGAGGTTATTGCCATTACAAAAGATCTCTTTAAGAGAGAGGAAGCTTTTGCTCTTTGTGAAGAAGTCCAATCACGAAATATACAAGTCGATATCCTTGTAAATAATGCCGGACAGGGACTTTACGGGCTTTTTAAAGATACTGAATTGGAACGCGAATTGGAAATTGTGAACCTGAACATTGCTTCTACTATCATATTGACAAAACATTTTGCAAAAGAAATGATAGCCCGCAACTATGGTAAAATACTCAACCTTGCCTCAATAGCAAGCAAGACACCTGGGCCTTGGCAGTCCGTTTATCACGGAACCAAAGCTTTTGTTTATTCTTTTTCAGAAGCTATCCGATATGAATTGAAAGAAAATAACATTACTGTTACCGCCCTTTTACCGGGTGCGACCGATACTGACTTCTTTAATAAGGCTGATATGCAGCAGAGCGCAATAGTGCAGGACAAATCTTCACTGGCTGATCCGGCCGATGTGGCAAAAGATGGTTATGAGGCACTAATGTCCGGCAAAGATAAAATTATTTCAGGGCTTAAGAATAAGGCAATGATCGGTTTAAGCAATATTTTGCCCGATACCAAGGTTGCCTCAATGATGGACAAGCAGCAGAAACCTGCTGATGATAACTCTGATTCTACTGATTAACAAATTTAAATTAAAGCACAATAAAAAAATTGGATTGGGTCAGATTTGATTCAATCTAATTTTTATTTTGTGAGAACACATCTCAGATCGATATTGAACTCCATATTATTTCACTTTTCTCTTTATAAAAGTAAATCCAAATAGTGTCTAACTTTTTGGATCAGTTTCAGAAATATTCATTGCTTTTTATAAGAATAACAGGTAAATGGCTGACGATGCTCATTTTACCTTACCTGAGAAATTTTAATACCAATGATAAGGAGTATCAAAACCCATCTTCCTTATTCCCCTTGGAGTATTATTTAATTCTTCATGGATTTCTTTAAAAGTTCATTTGATACAGCTAACATTGAATTGCTAACCAAACAACAATTTCAACACTTCAACTTTTAAGGCTCTTTTAATTATTTTTTTATGAAATGTCATATTTTATTATTTGTATTTAATCTAAATAATAATAGCTTTGCAAAATAAAAAATTTAATTAAAATCCATGAAATTAATTTACATGATAACGTTGCTTGTCTTTAGTGTAGGGCAGGCACAAAACGCCCAAATTACCGGCAAAATAGTATCACCGGATAACATGCCGCTTTCCTATGCTTCTATCTCGATCAAAGACCCCAAACAAAATATTCTCTCAGATGATAACGGAAACTTTTCTCTGCAAAATCTTATACCGGGAAACTATACTCTTTATTTTTCAGCAATGGGATATACTATTCAGCAAAAGACAGTTGAACTCCATGAAAATGAAAACCTTGAGCTTGTTATAGTCTTAGAGCAGAATATCAACACTTTACAGACTGTGGAAATAACCGGACGAAAGGAAAAATCCTATCGAAACACAAAATCATTTATTGGCGCAAAAACAGAAATTGCCCTCAAGGATCTTCCACAAGCCGTTTCGTATGCAACAAAGGAGCTAATTGCAGATCAGGGATCGATTCGCGTGGGCGAAGTAGTCAAAAACTTCAGCGGAGTCAGCCAGTTTACCTTCTACGATGATATCTCCATCAGAGGATTTAGGATAAACGGTGGAAGCAACACTCAATTGCTTAACGGTATGCGAACTTCTACAGGTTTTTGGAAACAGCCACTTGCTAATTATCTGGAACGAGTTGAAGTTTTAAAAGGGCCTTCATCTGCCTTGTTTGGAAATGCTTCGCCTGGAGGAGTCATTAACAGGGTTACTAAAAAACCTTTGGATCAGGCATCCAACAGCGTTAGTTTTTCTACAGGGAGTTTTAATACTTTAAGAGCTTTGGCCGATTTTACAGGTCCATTGACCGAAGATAAATCACTTTTATACCGATTAAATCTGGGCTACGAAAATGCTAATACTTTCAGGGATTTACAATTCGACAAAAATATTGTGCTTGCTCCTTCCCTGTCTTTCCTTCCAAATGACAAAACCAGTGTTAACTTTGATTTGATATATACAAGTTCAAAGAGTATTCTGGATCGTGGTCAATCCACTTATGAAAATAATTTATATTCTACCAAAATTTCCAATTCATTAAACTCCACCAACGATTATTTAAATGAAGAAACATATGTTGTAACGACTTCCCTGAATCATCACTTTACAGATCGTTTGTCGTTTTCAGCATCTTACATACGAACTGGTTATACGGAAGATCTTTTGGAACATCGTGGTGCCAATAAATATGCCTCTGCTGGTGATGGGACAACTATTCCCACTTCTATAGAAATGCAGGTTTTTATGCGAAAACGCAAGCGTTATATTGATAATCTTTCCACCTTTCTTAAATATGAAGCCAAAACCGGAGTTTTAGATCATAACCTAATTCTGGGTTATGACTATGCACAGGAAGAGGTTCCGGCCGGAGGTTCACAATTACAGGCTACAGGATATAGAAATGCTGCCAATACAGGATCAATTGCAACCTATAACCCAGCCAATAAAGCTAATTATTTATTGGATGCCAAAGGGAATCCGGTTCCAAACGTGGCGCATTTTGACCTGACCAATCCCTCAGGATCACAGCAGTTAAAAGACATGAGCAAGTATTTCTATGCTGCGCGTCCATTTGATCCAACTTTTTATTCCTTATACGGGGTATATCTTCAGGACCACATTAAGTTTGGTGCTTTTCAGGCTTTAATTGGAGTGCGTTATGACGAATACAGCGATAAAGAAAACTATAAAAAAGATACTGAAAAGAAAGTAAAACAACATTCATTTTTACCACGTTTTGGACTGACTTATACCGTTAATCCAAACATTAATTTGTACGGAACATACGTAAAAGGATACAATCCTCAGACGGCTTCTTCTTTATCAAACCCAAATGCGGGCGGCCCTTTTGATCCGTTGGAAAGTAATATGATTGAGTTTGGAGGAAAATCTTCCTGGTTTAAAGAAAAGCTTTTTGTAACCATTGCCCTTTTTAAAATTCAGCAGAAAAATACGCTCTATCCGGCAAACGATGCTACAAATCCAGATTTGATGCGTGCTGTGGGTGAAGAAGAATCCAAAGGTATTGAAATCGATTTAAACGGAAATATTACGAGAAACTGGAGTGTATCTGCTGCTTATTCGTATAATGAGGCTGCTATATCTGAAAGTCCGATAGAATCCGAAATTGGAAGGCAAAAACCAAATACTCCTCGTCAGCAAGGTAATCTATGGACACGCTATAATTTTACAGAGGGTGCTTTAAAAGATTTTGGGCTTGGTTTTGGAAGCAATTTTGCCACTACACGTACCCTAAGTCAAACCGACACTCAAACCCTTCCGGGCTATACCTTATTTAATGCGGCATTATATTACAGCATCAATAAGTTTAAAATTCAGGTAAATGCTAATAATATTACCAATAAAACCTACTGGGTTGGTGGTTATGATTATATTCGTTTATTTCCGGGAGCACCGTCAAACTGGTTGTTAACGCTTGGTTATTCATTTTAAAACATCCTATATTTGAAAAACATTTTGTTATCAATAGAAATATGAATAAAACGTTTAAAAAAAATATAGGCTTTCTACATTTATGGCTCGGACTTTTGTCCGGGCTTATTGTATTTATTGTGGCCCTTACCGGAAGTATTTTGGTTTTTGAAGATGAAATTGATGAATTGATCAATCCCGAATTTTACCACGTTAACGCTATCGGAAAATCAAAAAAAACAATTGATTACTGTACTGATATGCTGACAAAACAATATTCAGTTAAGGAAATCAGCCGAATTTACACTTTTAATGATCCTGAACGAACACTAAGAGTAATAGCAAAAGATACTGAGGGTCAATCACAGATTTTCTCTATAAATCCTTATTCTGCAGAAGTATTAGGTACTATGCCACTTAAAACAAGGTTTTATTCTGTTGTTTTAGATTTACACAGACATTTAATATTAGGAGATGTTGGGAAGTTTATTACGGGATGCTCCTGTTTGATTTTTGTTTTTATGCTACTTTCAGGACTTGTTTTATGGTGGCCAAAAAAAATAAAAAACATAAAACAGCGGTTAACCATAAAATGGAAAGCCTCATTTAAAAGAGTTAATTGGGATTTTCACTCTACTTTTGGATTCTACACTTTTTTTGTGCTTCTGATTATTTCCTTAACGGGATTAACCTGGTTTTTTAAATGGTTTGAGAGCGGCATCTATTATTTAGCCGACGGTACAACAAAAAAGCCTTCTGCAAAAGTAGAAAATCCATCGAAAATGGGTTTAAATCAAGATCAATCATTGTTTTATCAAAACATATTAAAAACCACAGACAGCATCTTTACCTATAGGGGAAATGTGCAGATAAGAATGCCCAGTGATAGTGTTAACAGCATTTTAGTATTAAAAGAAAATCTGGAAAAAGAGATTCCTAATCAATCCAGTACTGCTTACTTTGATCGTTACACTGGTAAGAATATTGAAAACAGACCTTATGAGTCTTTCTCAAATGGAGATAAAATAAGACGGCTAATTTATCCTATTCATACAGGAAGCATTTACGGATATCCAACTAAAATTGTAGCCTTCTTGGTTTGTCTCTTTGCAGTATCCTTGCCTGTTACGGGTTTGATAATATGGCTGGGAAGAAAAAAAAGTAAAAAACATTAAATTCATAAATTACTACAGATTATACATTCGGAAGAGCTTGAAAATGGCACAGAATTAAAAGCGAGTGTTCGCGAATAATAAAAAAGGATTCCTGTCTACTGATTATGTAGGCAGGATTTTTTTATATTTTAAAAAAATTACCAATATTAAATCCATTGTGTTTCCGCTTCTTTAAAGCGAAAAGTTTATTTACCTAAGCAAATGGTTATACATTTAAAAATATAAAAACAGTCCTTTTTTACCTCATCCCAGCTCTCTCCACACGAGCCAAAGCGAACTGGCAAAGCAAAGGATAATGAGTTAAAAATTGGGTCATTTATGATTCTAAATGATATTATTATGTCATAATCCTGTAACATTCTGCTAATTATTCTGTAACAAAAATGAAACAGGGCCTTTTAATTTTAGGCAAACTTAAAAATTACAGTCATGGATGATAAATCAAAAAAAGGAATAGGTGATGATTCACGCATCAATATTAATGAATCATACGAGCTGCAGTACTGGTCTGAGAAACTGAATGTCAGCAGGGACGAACTTAGAAAGGCTGTTGAAGCTGCAGGCACCAATGCCGAAGATGTAGCCTATTATCTAAAACAAAAATTATAATATTATGCCTTGGTATAACGGGGATTATCCCCCATCTTATAAGAACCAGCCGCGAGAGCTGCGAGAGAAAGCCGTAGAGATAGCCAACGCGCTACTTCAGGACGGGGCAGAAGAAGGAATTGCCATTGCCACAGGCCTAAAACAAGCACGTGAGCTTTTAAAAAATCATAAAGAACAAAATGTAAAAACCGGAAAAGATAGAAAGCAACCTTAAAGGTATTGATATGATCATTTTTAAACCTCCATTGCATACGAAATGAGAAAACTTGTAATATTTATATATTGTTTATTTTCCAGCCTATTGCAGTCGCAAGTAAAAAAGAATTACGCCCCTAAAGTCAATCTGGCAATTGAAACATATGCATTCCTGAAAGGTCAAAATGCGGCAATTCAAAAAATCACACTTCAATTTCCCTCACTTGAGCCAAATATTGCAACAGCAGAAAAGAGCTCGAAAGTTTTGTTCCGAAGGGCAGAGCAAAATATAGAATACTTTTTAGAGGAGGAACTAGGGAATTCAGAGTTCACAAAATTACGCAACGGAATCGATTCGTTACTCAATGAACAATTGAAAGAACCAATTAAAAGAGAAAAATATGCCCTGGATTTTATTAGAAAAGTCAGTGACAGACCCTATTCTATAACTGATACATTGCTGCTAAAAGGAATTATTTCGTTTGCATACCATGATGCTCCACATCAGGAAATGAATGATGGACATATAAATACTTTTACAACGAAGGGCCATCCTAAGGCAGATAAAGTTGATATAAAAATCCCTATACCTAAAAGCTGGCTTGCTGAAGAAGCGGAAATGCCTGAAACAATTCAGCAATTTACAAGTTATCACGGAAAAGGAAATGAAAAAATACTAATTTTAGTATACGATCTGCCTGCAAATAAGTGGGACATTAGGCTTAACGAACAGTCAATTTCGGAAATGATACCACCAACAGCAGATCTTATTCGTTGTGAGAATGTGACAATTGATGGCAGGCAGGGAATGATGGCAGAGGTCGAGGAAACCCTGAATGATAAAATGAAAATAAGAATGCTGCAGTTTATGTTTGTTCAAAAGCGAAAATTATACTGTCTGCAAGGAAGTATCGGACCGGTCCAAATAAGTGAAAACCTGAAATTTCAAATGAAAAAACAGGAGCCATTATTCCGCCTTATTGCCATCAAAATGCAAATTGACTAATTGTATGGCTATTACATATATCAAATGTTGGATAAAATTATTTGCACCACACATATTGATACGTTAACAATAAATTGAGATTAACAGGATATAAAAAAGAGGCTTTTCCTTTACGGAAAGCCTCTTTTCAAAATTGGTGTTTTGAAGAGTTGAACTACAACATAAACAATAAATATGTGTAATTCTTCGAAAACGTGCTCTTCTAAATTAGATTGGTCTTTTGTAAACAGTTACATCATCTACCCACATCATTACAGATGAAAATAAGTTTATTTTATTAGGATCTATAAAATTAGAGTCTTTAGATCCCACATTCATATTAAAAATAATCGAATGTGTTCCAAAATTATTAAAATTAAGATTGGCTACGCTGCTGTTAGTATATGTTGCAACAGTTATATTGTCAACCTTAATGGTTACTGTTACCACATTGTTTTGCATTTTCCAGAAAGACTCATATAAGTGCCATCCGTTATTTCCGTTTAGATTAAAGTTGGACGGATAATTTCTTTCGGCAGCATTTCCTAATAAGTTGTTTCCGGAAGAAGTTCCATAAAAAATATTTGAAGTATAGCGGCTTGCATTAGGTGCAAAAGAGTAACCTTCCAGAATATCAATTTCTCCCTTAGTTGGCCATGCGTTTTGCTGTACAGACCAAAAGGCAGGCCAGGCACCATAAGTATCTGTAAAAGATTTGTAGTTCCCGCCATCCATCGCTAATAATTTAATATTAGCAGAAAGCATATACTCTGTATTGTTTTCTGGTTTGTATTGGTAATGGGAACTAATAAACCCTGATTGATATTTATAAGTGCTTAATTTGGTTGTTTTGATTTCTAAACATTGTCTTCCATCTCTCCATTGTGTGGTAGGTACCGAACTATGATAATCACAATACCAGGAATTATAGTCTGCTCGTTGTTCCTTTGTCCACTGTGACAGATTAGAACCTACATTAAATGTATCTTCAAATTGTTTCACCCACGGTGCCCCTGCAATTTTACCCGTACTTGTATTTACACTTGCACTTAGTATTTGCTCCTCTAATACAGGGGCCTCATTATCTGAGCAAGATGCAAATCCTAATGCACATGTTAGTGCTAATGATAACAAACTTAATTTTTTCATAATTCTGATTTTTGGTTAATAGTTGTAGTAAAGCAATCTGTTTTAAAGTTTAATCTAAACCTTCCAGAAATCCTGTATGCGAACTTTTGATCGCAAAATTTGAATCATATAATAAAGGCCAGTCATTTCCAACGTGGTTTAGTTCTGTACTGTATGGAATCCAGGATTCATCATCCTTCATTCCCCAAATCGTTAAAGCGTATTTATTAGCAGCCGGAAGGGCATTATAAATCTTTACCATTTCTTTGTATTTCTCTTTTTGAGCTAATCTTCTTTCATTTGTAAAAGTAGAGATATCATTAAATTGGTTTACCTGAATGTCTAACTCTGAAACGTGAATTTTGAGTCCTTTTGCCACCGCTCTGTTGATATCAGTTTCAATTTGGGCTTTGGTTGGACTTAAATAAGTATTATGCATTTGAAAACCAACACCATCTATAAGGTTACTCGCTTTTAAATCATCGACAATAGTAAACACCCGGTTTTGTTTTGGGATGTTGGTAGAGGTTGCATAATCATTATAAAACAATAATAAAGAGGTATCTCCTGCTGCATTTGCTGCATCTCTTGCCCATTTAAAACAATCTTTGATGTAATTTGGCCCCATTCGTTGCAGAAAAATGGTATTTCTCATATTCCCGCCATTATCATCTGCAGCTTCATTAACTACATCCCATGATTTTACTTTTCCTGCATAATGGGTAACAACATCAGTTATGTATTTTTTTACTTCTAAAGCAAATTCCGCATCTGTACCTGAAAAATCTTTTAGCCATTGAGGAACTGCATTATGCCATACTAAAGCATGACCGTGAACATTGATGCCATTTGCATTTCCGTAAGCTACAATTTTATCAGCAACTGTCCAGTTGTAAACTCCACTTGCAGTAGAGATTGGATCCATTTTCATTTCGTATTCGGCAGAAATACTGCTGAATTCATTTTTCAAAATCACATCATACTGGCTTCCATTGGTTAATTGTGAAGCTTTTACTGCCATACCAACAAAAAATGGGTTTGCCAATTTATTTGCTTTTACTTTTAAAAAAGTAGGGTCCTCAGGAATACCATTTGAACCTGTAGTTACCACACTGATTACATTAGAATACTCTGAAATTTGTGTTTCGTTTTTGGCCCTAACCCTGTAATAATATTGTGTACCGCCTGTTAAGCCTGCTACAACTTCATTTAAGTCAGTAACCTCTTTTGATTCGTAATTAGTGACAAAAGTGGCGAAATTTTCGGTGGTCGAAACATCTAAAAGATAGCTCTTTGAATTTGAAACGTAATTCCATTTCGCTCTAAAACCATTGTCATTCACATCTTTTGGAGCGTTGGCAATAGGCGTTTCTAAAGTAGTGACTGCTACATCATCGTCTTTAGAGCAGGCATTTAAAAAAAAGAAGAGGCTGGCTAGCACTAGTAAAAATTTAATTTTCATACTGTTTTTTTATTATAGAATATTCTTTTTGTTAGAGAGAATACGCTCATTTATAATTTCTGTTTTATTTTTTATTATATGATTTACTTTAAAAAGAGGCTGCTTTTGATGACAACCTCCTTTTAGTTAAATCATAAAGTCATCAATTATTAGTGGCGAATTTTAATATTATCATATTTTATTATGCTGGGATTAGGAGTTTCTGATTGAACTATCCCTACCTTAATTTCATTAACTTTAGAAGCATTCAGCGTAGTGGCAGGCTCTCCAAACCCATAATTATCTTTAAAATCAGCTAACTTTATGGTTTTTGTTGTCCAATTAACATCAGTTACTTTAAAATTATAGCCATAGTCTTTACCATCAATAGTGTTTAACTGTATGGCGAATTGAGCACCTACAACATTTGCACTTACATCAATATCAATAAAAGTTTTTGTTGCATCAGTATTTGATGTACTTAGAAAACTAGCTCCTCCTCCAGCACTGCTGCCGTTATAACCATTGGCAGTTGAACCAGTCCACGCAAGTGTTGCATAATTGCCAGTAGGGCCACCTGTGGTAGCGGCGTCAAAACTAGCTCTATCACCATAAGCATTCCAAGATTCTCTTACACCTCCTCCATCGAAATCAGACACAATAACAGTAATTTCCGGAGTAACAGGAGGTGGAAGTTGTATTACTTTTTTTACTGTACCTCCCGGTGTAGTAAGTACCAACTCTGAACCAAAAACTGCATCTGCAGGCACCCCAATAATAATTGAAGAAGACGATTTTAGAGTATAACTCACTGCTTTTCCTTCTAAAGTTATAGAAGAAATATTATAAAACCACGTACCTTCAATTTCCAGCGGAAATCCCGGGGTTGCTAAAGTCGGAATTGTTTTTGTAATGGTAGGAACAGGCTGTAAAATCTCGATATTTTTTGTTACTGAACCTGTTGCCGTTACAAATGTTATCGGCTGAACGCCAAATCTGCTTCCTAGTTTATCATCAAAAGGAATAGTGAAAATAAACGCTTTTTCTGAATTATGGTTAGGATTGAAACTGATATCAATTTTATTGTCGAGCGTAATCTTTTTTAATCCGGCTAAACCTTCGCCTTCGACCCTTACTTTATTCGATGGAAAAGCCTGATTAAGCAGATCTCCCGGTTCAGCAACCATTGCATCTATATTTGCAGTAGTCATGTCATCATTTTGGCAAGCTGTAAAAGAAACCAACGCCAAAAGAATTATAATTCTATATTTAATTTTATTGATCATAGTATAAGTTAATTAAAGTTAAAAGGAACCGGAGCTTCTAATAATGATGGATTAGTATCAATAGCTGATTGTGGTAATGGCAATTCAAAATAATTGCCTCCCGGAGTTATCTTTCTGGAAACCAACATTGTTCTGGCATCATCGGAATAAAAACCAACTTCCTGCTGCGAAATAATTGCTGTAGCTTCAGACAGACCACGGCGTTTTAAGTCAAAGAAATACTGCCCCTCAAGTGCGAACTCAATTCGTCTTTCATTAAACAGTTCGTCTCTTGTAAGTACTGTTTTAATTGGTAATCCTGCTCTGGTTCTCACTTCGTTGAAGGCATTTAATGCGGATGCTTGAGTCGTAGAATTGGCTCCGGCCAAAACCGCTTCGGCATGCATTAATAAAATATCAGAGTATCTTAATATGATGGTATTTTGTGATGTTTTCATAAAAAACACATCTTTTCTTTCTGCAGCAGAACCTACAATGTATTTTCTGAAATTAGCTCCTGTAGAAGAAAGTATTTTTTTGTATTTGAAACCACCATTATTCTTTAGCAATTCAGGATAAAAGTCACCATCAGTCATAATAGTATTCCTTTTTCTGATATCGTTTGGTTCAAATCCGGCTTGTAATGAGATAGAAGGCAAATGAACTCCCCAGCCGTCACCACCACCAGTTATACCAGTTAGGCCAGGAACTATATAAGCCTGATTGGTGTTTTGAGTTCCCCATTCTGTAGCAATAGCTTTCCATTGAAGGGCAAACATACTTTCAGCACTATTATTGTTTTCGGGACTGCTAAATAAGCTTCCGTATTCCTGAACTAAAAAATATTGTTTTCCCATAATTTGCTGGGTCAAATCGGCACATTCTGCATATTCATTTAAAGTTAAATGCACTTTTGCAAGAATCCCCATAGCTACAGTTTTATTAACATATCCTTTCTTTGCTGAGGTTTCAGGCAGGTTTTCGATGGCATATTCTAAATCTAGTTTTATAAATTTATACACATCATCAACAATGTTTCTTTTTGGTTGTGGTGCTGATCCTGCTTTACTAATTATAGGTACAGCCCCAAAAGTTCTTACCAGGTAGAAATAAGCATTTGCTCTCATAAATCGCGATATGGCTATAGCATTTTTATATGATGCTTCAGGCAATTCGCTCTTACTTTTTTCTACTAAACTCATTAAGTTATTGGATTGATCGATAACCGAAAACAGCGAAATATAACCTTCCGTTAAGATTGGGTTCTGTGAGGTTACCTGAGCATCTTTAAATTGCGCATAGGCACCATCAAATGTAAAAGCGTTGCCGGCGTACATATCCCCTACCGCAATTAGGAATTTATCATTAAAAGTAAACCAAGGCTTAAAGTACAAACTCTCGGCGATTCCGTCAAAAGCGGTAATTCCTTCCGGTAAATCGGGTGGTGTTAATTGATTTTCAGATGGTGCATCCAAAAATTCATCTGAACAGGAAAATAAAGACAGCAATGGTATAAGCATTCCTATCATAAAAAGTTTAAAAAGTTTTTTCATAACTAGTATTTTTGTGTTAACGACATGAATCATTAAGTTAAAATGTGTGTTTTTATAATTCTAGAATTCTAAATTCATTCCTACCGAAGTCGTTCTTGGCACCGGGTAACGTCCTAAATCAATACCGCTCAACGTTATATTCTGATCTAAATTCCCTAATGCAGGATCAAATCCCGAATATTTTGTAAATGTGTATAAATTTTGAACATTTGCATACAGCCTGACTTTCGTGAAAATAGATTTTTCGAAAATCCTATTTGGCAAATCATAACTCAACGAGACATTTTGAATTCTTAAGTAAGAACCGTCTTCAACAAATCGGTTCGAGATTCTGCCATTACCATTTGGATCATTAAGTGTAACTCTAGGAACATCTGTATTTTCGTTTACACCGGTTTCAAAGGCATTTAAAGCCTGAGTACTTACATTTGCAAATCGATCTCCAAATCCTGGATAGATCCCGTCAATATAATGGCGTGTAAAATTATAGATCTCGTTACCCTGGCTTCCTGTTAAAACAATTGATAAACCAATGTTTTTGTATTTAAAGTTATTGGTAAATGCATAGGTGAAATCAGGAATAGCACTACCTAAAGCTGCTTGATCTTTAGCATCAATTTTTCCATCATTATTAATATCCTTAAAACGAATATCACCCACTCCGGTTCCAGTTTCCTGAACTGGACCTGCTGCTAATTCAGCATCATTTTTAAATAATCCATCGGTAACGTATCCATAAAACTGCCCTACCGGTTCTCCTTCTGTAGTTCTGGTAACATTATATAAATCAAATTGAACTTTACCCAATAAAGATTTACCTGCGCCTTGAAAGCTTGTCAGTTCGTTATTATATTTTGAAAAAATAATAGTACTGTCCCATGAAAAATTTTCGGTAATAATATTTCTTGTATTTAATGTAAGGTCAATTCCTTTTGTGACAATTTCGCCTGTATTTAGATAGTAATTAAGGGCACTTTGATTAGACTCATCATTGATTTGTTTGGTCAGGAAATCTGAAGAATTTTTAACATAATAATCAAAATCTAATTTCACTCTATTATTAAGCAATCCTAATTCAAAGCCAGCATTAAAAGACTTTAGTGACTCCCATTTAATATCCGGATTACCTAAATTATCAATTGTTGGCGCTACCCCTCCAAATGGAGATGAAAGTAACGATATGATCGTTTCATATCTATTTGCCGGAATATTTTGATTTCCTACTGAACCGTATCCTACTCTAAATTTTAAATAATTTATGTTGTCTGATAAAGACTCAAAAAACTTTTCGTTACTTACTGTCCATCCTCCTGAAAATGAAGGAAAATAACCCCATTTGTTATTAGGTCCAAAGTTTGACGAAGCATCTGCCCTTAAGGAAGCCGAAAAAGAATATCTGTCAGAAAAACTATAATTTAATCTCGAAATATAAGATGCCATCGACCATCTACCAGAACCATTTCCGTTCACAGAAGTATCTATATCTCCTATGCTTAAGTTAGTGAAATCTTTGTTTAAATACACACCCGTTCTGTAACCACTTAAATATTCATAGCGGCTCTCTTGTGCTTCCTGACCTAATAAAAAAGTAAAGTTGTGGTTTTCACCTATCGTTTTATTGTAAGTCAAATAGTTTTTAATATTCCAATAATAACTTTGATCCTGCTGTTTAAATGATTTGTTTAAAAGTTCAGATACAGTTCCTAGCGTATATTTAGGTACAAAAGTGCTGCTTTTTGCAAAGTTCAGATCGTAACCTAATTCTGATCTGAAAACCAATCCCTTGATAAGGGTAAAGTCAGCAAACAAATTACCATTAATTTTAAATCTTTCTGTCTTTGAATTATTGTATTCTGCCAAAGCGATTGGGTTTGTTGCCTCATTTGCAGAAGATCCCAAACCACTAGTTGGCCCTGCATAAGAACCATCATTAGATCTTACCGGTAATTCCGGAGACTGTCTTAATGTGTTCATCACTAAACCTCCCCTGTCATCGTTTCTTACTACTTTTTGAGTCGACTTACTTACCGACATGTTGTTCCCTATCTTTAGCCATGATTTAACATTAGAATCTACATTTAAACGCATAGATAACCTGTTGAAATCTGAATTTAAAACAACTCCCTCCTGATCAAAATAATTTAAAGAAGTGTAATATCTTGTTCCTTCTTTTTCGCCAGAGAATGACAGCTGATGGTTGTACATTGTAGCCGATCTAAAAAGCTCATCCTGCCAATTTGTTCCATTGCCCAATAAAGCAGGTTTTTGATATTGATACGGTACAGGCTCACCATTAAATTTGAAAATTTTAGCCTGATAATTAGCATATTGCGGCAAGTTTAAAACATCAACCGTATTGGTTACTTCCTGAGTAGCTAAATACGTTTCATAGGCAAATGTTGATTTTCCTTTTTTTCCTTTTTTGGTTGTAATCAAAACAACACCATTTGCACCATTTGCACCATATATTGCAGTTGCCGACGCATCTTTTAAAATGTCAATGGTTTCGATATCCGAAATATTTAAACCAGATAAGGCTGAGTTTTTAGTTTGTCCGTTTCCTCCCCCTAATGCGCTAAACGAAAAAGAATCGTTGTTTTTATCTGCAAAAACAGGTGTTCCATCAATAACATATAAAGGTTCATTACCATTAATAGAAGTGATTCCCCTAATCTGAACTGAAACTCCTCCTCCAGGAGTTCCAGAATTTTGAGTAACATTTACTCCAGCTGCCTTACCTACAAGAGCCTGATCGATAGAAGTAAATGGCTTGTCCTGGATTTCAGCAGCCTTTATAGAAGAAACTGCCCCATTTATATCTTTTCTTTTTGAAGTTCCATATCCAATAACAACTACTTCATTTAATTTTTCCAGTTCATTAACCATAACTATCTGCATCACTGACTTTGTATCTGCTGGCAATGATAAATTTTTATAGCCTACATAACTAAAAATCAATGTCGCTTTTGGGTCTACATTGTTTAAAGTAAAGCTACCGTCAAAATCGGTAGTGGTTCCGTTTTTTGTTCCTTGTACTACTATACTAACACCTGGAAGACTGAATCCGCCCGATGTTACCTTACCTTTAACAGTTTGAGCAAAGAAAAAATTTCCCCACATACATACTATTAAAAACAATAGCTTTTTTAATGTTTTTTTCTGCATAAAATTTAGTTTAGTTTGTTTTGATAATTAGTTAATCTTTAGTTTACAAAAACATTTAAAATGTTGTTTTTTATCAACCTCATTATGGAGTAGATGGCAAAAACTATTTCTTAAATATTTCTTAACGAAAGTAAAATCTAGTTGACTGCAAGTGTAGAACGGATGAAGCAAATCGTGCATCATTTGATGCAAAAACGACAACTCAGCCACCTGTATTGTTGAAAAACCACCTTAAGCCATTAAAACCATGAATGAAGCATTGCTAAAAAATCAGCAAAAAAAATATACATAAAAAAATATATTGTAGTATTTTTATTAAAGACGCAAGTTTTTAATAAACTCAAAAAAAAGGGATTTTCAGATAAAAATCTGACAAAAGAAAAACCCCAATTTTTAAATCGGGGCTTTATAAATTAATTGAATTTAATTAACTCTCTTTATTCTTTATTCTTTATTCTTTATTCTTTATTCTTTATTCTTTATTCTTTATTCTTT
>NZ_CAMLDD010000004.1 GCF_946478785.1 uncultured Flavobacterium sp. | reverse complement strand
CATAAATTCTTCCATTGTATTCTATAGCTGTTGGGTCGGCCGTAAACATAAAATCTAATAATGGGTTCGCATTATTGGTAAATAGTTTCGGCGAGACATTTGCGAATTTTTCTTCCAGATTTTCTTTAACCTCTTTCGATTTAGTCTGAGCTACTATATCTTTTTGATATCCCAAAAAAGAGATAGCAAAGACTGTACTTAACAATACTTTTTTTCTAAACATGCTTTTTTTATTTTACCCAAAAACGGATACTCGTTAATGGTTTATTTCAATTGATTAATTATTCTTTAAGCTACTGTAATTTTTTGATCCTTCCCAGAACTGGCGAACACTTTGCCAATCTCAGGGAAGGCAAAAAACCTTATGCTATAATTGACTCTATGCAAATACCCTGATTAAGCACTATTGCTATTGCGGGACTGTGCTAAATTGAGTAGAACTTATTGTTAAAGGTTCTATTAAACTTATTCTACGTTTTTATTTAAAATAATCTGCTGGATATAACTAATTTTAATCTAATTAATATTCAACGGAATTAATAAATGAATTTCCATTCATCAAACAAAAAATCCTCTCCATTAAAAACAAAATAGATATTCTCTACTCCTTTACCTATTTTCTGTTTTATTTTCTTTGAGATCTTAGCCCATTCTTTTCCATTACATACAAGTGAAACAAGAGCTGGGCCTTTAAGGTTATTTACATAAACATCAATTGTACCTTTTCCTTTTACCCTGGCTTCAAAATTTACAGGAATCTGTTTGCTAAAATCGACTCCACGGACCATCAGACATTGCTTGTCTGCGTTTCCTTTTGCAACCATATTACCCACATTACCAACAGCTTCAAACTGGACTTGCCCAGAAGTTCCAGCAGTAGTTTCTGCTTGCTGAAGAACAAATGGATTTAATGGGGTAAGTTGTGACGTCCCTTCAAAAGTTGCTTTGACCATAGGTATATTCACATTGGCTTCATCCACCTCAATTTCTTCGATACCTACGTTGCGAAAACCACCCTTAGTACCAAAATAATCCTGTAAATACATGGCATGGTAAGTAATATAATATTTCTCTTTAAACTTGAACAGGTGCGTGTGATTGTTTGTCATAGGTCCCACGTTATCATCTCCAGTATTCTTAAAGTAATTATCGCGATATTTCCAACTATCCACATCTAACGGTGTTTTACTCGTCATATAAGATATGTTGCATGCGGTTGGTTTGGCTATGTTGTTATAAGGCCATTCAGTTCGTTCATCCCAATTCGTACAGTAACTGTAAACCCATGTTCCATTCATAAAATTAAGATCGCTGGCCTCATTATAATAAGGAGCGGGTATCTTGGCAACATTGCTAGCCAAACTGATCATATCTGGTCCTAATTTGACAATCCTGGCATTATCCGGCATATATTTCGTCTTAGCAGATCCACCTCCAAATGTCAGCCAGCCTATACCTTTGTCGTCAATAAGAACTCCAGGATCAAATGGAGCATCGACATCCACACCGGGGATAGAACGGTCGACTATATTCTTTCCTAATGGGTCAGTCCATGGACCTACGGGAGAGGTAGAAGTAAGTACGGCTGAGCCAACACCACCATTGGAGTAATACAAATAGAAGTGCGTCTTACCATCTGCTTCGAGTCTGGATGTAATGGAAGGTGCCCAGGAATTCGAACTCCATGGTGCCAGTTCTGCAGTATTTATGAGTCCATGATATGTCCAGTTCACCATATCATCGGAAGACATCATAACCAATGTACGGATATGCTCGTATGAATTTTTCCCGTCCTTTCCTACCTTCTCATACTGTTGATGATCATTCGTAGCATACACATAAATTCTTCCATTGTATTCTACAGCTGTTGGGTCGGCCGTAAATATAAAATCCAGTAATGGATTCGCATTATTGGAGGTAAGTTTCGGCGAAACATTTGCAAATTTTTCTACAAGGTTTTCTTTAACTTTTTTCGGTTTACCTGCGTTAGTCTGGGCTTCTGTGGATTCTATACTTCCCATAAAAGCCATAACAACGGCTGTACTTAACAATACTTTTTTTCTAAACATGCTTTTTTTTATTTTACCCAAAAAACGGATACTCATTAAGGGTTAATTTTCAATTAATTATTCTTTAAGCTACTGTAACAAGAGGTGAATCCTTCCCCAAGAAATGGCAAACGCTTAAATCTGGGGAAGGAAAAACCTTATGCTATAATTGATACTAGGTAGATACCTCTATAAAACTGTATTTTATTTAGTCACAGTGTTTATAACACCCTGATTAATCACTTCCAGTAACGATCAGCAGTAAAACAATTTTATAAAAATGTTTTTTGTTGTTTTATGAATTAATAAATTTTAAGCTTAAAATCCATTGTTTCGGTAAGAATTCATTATAAGTAAATCTGTAACTCCTAAAAGTCACAGATTTACTAAATTCAGTCTTGCTTAATGGTACCAATACATGATACCCTGCAAAACTGTATTTTTATTTAGTTATAGTGTCTTACTTTTTAATTATATCCTGCTTTAACGGCATCTAACATAGCCTGATCCTTTACCTTATTATTAGCTCTGTCTAACATAAAACCTATCTCCCACAAGAATGGCACCATACCATTAGCTTTAGCCGTTTTGGTCACAAAAGTTGTCCAGGCATCTACAGACTTGTTGTGCATCTCCGTATCCTGAGGAATCTGCCCGTTTTGATGATCGGCAGTACGCCTCCAGGTTCCATATTCACCCAGCATCACAGGGATACCAGCATCAACAAACTTTTTAATGTTTCCGATTTCTGCACGGAGCTCATCCTCTTCTCCATTAGGCGCATTGCGCAATGGCTCCATAATCGAATGGTTGCCAGCCCCCCAGTAGTAACTCGCTTTGGTGTCCGGACTATATAATCCATCTTTTTCTAAATTAAAATGCCAAGGGCCATAAAAATGTACCTCAAGCATCATACGATTAGGTACCGGGTCATGAGGAAGCGTAGTTGGAGTCATCAGCTGAGAAGTTTTAATAATGTCAGTTGAAGGTCCCTGCACAACCAGCACTCTATAACTATTTTTACCTCCGGTAGCGCGAACTGTCTTGATGAAAGTTTCGTGATAACCATTAAGTATGGCCATCTGCTCGGCATTCTCAACCGAAGGTTCATTTGTGCCAGCAAATATAAGATGCTCATCAAAATCACGCATTTTTGTAGCAATCTGCTCCCAAATCGCCTTTAGTTTCGCATTAATCACCTCTTGATTTGCCGCGTTGACATTTTTTTCCAGCCAGCCATCATCTCCGTGAGCATTCAGCATCACATACATATCATTTTCCACACACCATTTAACCACTTGATGCACACGATCAAGCCATGCAGGCTGAATTGTCATTTTATCCGCATTACTTAAATGACTCCAAACCCATCCAGTAGGAAGGCGTACAGTATTGAAACCTAATCCTTTTACAAATTTCACATACTCTAGTGTAATTTTACTATTCCACTCCCCTTCGACTGGAGATTCCATGGTATTTCCAAAATTTATTCCCATATGCATTTTTGCCGCCAGTTGTACCGCTGTACTGCTCATATCGGTTGCGTCAGGAGCTATAGGCGATATATTATATGATGGATATAAATTACCGGTTTGTGTAACTTTTATACGTCTTGACTGCCCATTGCTTGACGTAACTGTAATTACAGCTGTACGGGTCAATCCAGAACCATTTATTCCAGACGTTAATGTTATTGTTGCTGTTCCACTACCTCCACTCGTATTGTTTATTTGCAACCAAGTTGTTGCTGGATTAGAAACAGTCCATGTGTCGTTTGTTGTAAGTGATACATCAGATGTTCCTCCATCTGGCTCAAAGGAAACAGTTGTTGCTGAAACCTCTAATTGTGGGGCTTCGTCTCCGTCTTTTGAACAAGATACCGAAAATCCGGTAACAATCAGCAGTACTGCAATTTTATAAAAATATTTAAGTTTCATTTTTTGTTTTTATTAGAATTAATAAATTCTTTATTTAAGACCTGCGGGAATATTTCATTTCTATTGAATCCCCGCAGATTTTAACTATTACTTAGTCAATTGTTTGTTTGATTTTCACAACCCTAATATTTGTTAATACAGGCATTCATTTCTGTTAAATAATGAAGCACCAATATTTTAGTCACATTTGACTTTTAAAATCCGGCGACAAGATTTCAATCTCCCGCCGCATGTTAAAAATATGAGAAAGAACTTAAGCTATTTGGCGTAGTAATTATAAATCTCCAATTCTGGCTTATTGTTGTGAGGAAACCCTAATTGCATAATGTTTTCAGTAAGAGTAATGACGTATGCCTTAGACCAATCCACACTATTCCAACCCACATTTAGTGGTTCTATACCAGTAAAGGATAGGGTTTTGGCTTCAAAGTTCAAAGCATAAAATCCTTCATAATTTCCTTTCGTATCAATCAGCTTTTGGTCAACTTTAACTATCGTTCCTGTTTCACCGACGGTAAACGTCATTGATCCATAGTTACCACCTCCAGGCATCCAATCCGTTAAAGAACCACTTGGCTCGTAATAAAAACATGGATTAGGATCTCCTCCAGGCGTACTAAGACAATCTTTGCCCCAACGTATATCTTTTCCTGCGAATAGTAATACGCCATTGAAATATATTGACTTACGATCGGCATCAATATCTAATATCCATGTTTTTCCAGGGCCTACTCCACCAGTAAGAAGTTTCAGAAATGGATCAACTGTAATCGGGATGTCAATTTTTATATTTAAAGTAGTAGATGCAAAATCTGTTGTATATGTGATGCTATTCTTAAACGCAAGATTACTATCCTTAAAATCTTCAACTTCAGGAACTTGCACTACAGCACTTGAATCAGTGAAAACCACATTTGCCACATCAATTTTAATGCCCTGAAAAGATATTTCAGTGACATTTTGTAAGTTGTAGCCTATCAGATTAATCTTCTGACCTGGTACTATCATATTGACCAAGGTATCATTAGGTGAATCAGCATAGTTTCTCACTCTCGAAATCATTGGTGACCCTAAGATATTGCTGCTAAAATTGTAAGTTGCAACCTTTTCGTCTTTAGTGACTACCCTAACCTCATTATGAAACTCACTGGGTACCAAGTCATATTGAATGTTTGGTATCTGCACAACAACTGAGACATCCGTCATTAAACTAGTGTTGATTTCAGCCAAAGTACCTCCAAAGGTTACTGAAGTAACATTTCTCAAATTTTTACCCTTAATTACTACCCACTGTCCTGTATTCGCAGTTTCAATCAAAGTATCATTAGGGGCAGCGTCATAATTCCTTACTTCTGTAATAACAGGAGCAGCATTTGAATCATCTTCATTATTACATGAAGTCAACATTGTGACAATCAACATCATGCTTAAAAACAGCAAATGACTAATACGGTTATTTAATAATTTTTTCATATTTATATATTTTTTATTACTATTCATAATAAGGTACAGAAGGTTCATTCAATTTTGGATTAGCAATTAATTCTGTTGCAGGTAATTGTAAAGTAAAGGTAGCAACGGTTGCCGGAGAAATGACTCCAATAGGATCATTAGGCGTAGCTATTTTAGTATTACTATTATATTCAAATGTTACTCGTTGTTGATTACTAAGCAGACTGATTGCTTTTGCCGGATTAAAATAAGAAAGTCTTGCCAAATCATACCAATAATGTCCTTCACAAGCAAATTCAAGCCTTCTCTCTTTTAAGATAACATCCATAGTAAGCTCGGTTACAGGATCAACTTTTGCACGCTCTCTAACCATATTAAAATATTGCACAGCATCCCCATTAGTTGTAGAGGCATTGTTGCCCAATATAGCCTCAGCATAAACTAAATAAATATCTGCTAATCTTAGTAATGGCGTATGTAATATGGAACTAGTAAACGTCATTGCAGGTGCATTGTTATCTATTTCATTACCAATAATGTGTTTTTTCATAGTTGGATAAGTAGCAGTATAACCACCTTCAGCAGCATTTAACTCCGGGTAATGATCTCCAGTTATCATAAAATTCGTTTTACGTCTTATGGAATCCTTCTCCGGATAAGCTAAATATAAATCATAACTAATTAATGGACCACCCCAACCACCAGCTTTTTGAGGATTAATTTCTTGAGTTGGTGAGTAGGTCAATAACATATTACCTTCATCCCAACCTGCACCGGTAGTCCATTGCAGTGCAAATAATGATTCTGAACTATCATTAAACTGTGTTCTAAAAAGATCCTTATAACTAGGAAACAAAACTAAACCACTGTTTTCAATCACATCTTTTGCAGTATTTTTTGCCAAATCCAAATATTCCTGATTACGTGTACCTCCAGATTGTCCCAATCCTGCCATCGTTAAATATACTTTACTTAACAAACCTTTTGCAGACCAAGTAGTTACTCTACCAGGCTGATCAGTTTTAGGAAGATTTTCGGCTGCAAAAATTAAATCTTCAGTAATAAATCGATAAACATCTTCTTTTATATTTCTATTTACTAAAGGTGATTCTAATAACTTCTGATAATCTTCAATAATAGGCACATCTCCCCATAATAAAACAAGATGATAGTATGCCATGGCACGAATAAATTTTGCTTCAGACATGGCAGCATTCTTATCTGCCTCAGCAATTGTTGCTTTAGTATTTTCAATAGCCTTAATGGTAATATTACAATGTCCTATTACAATATAAAGCGCTTTCCAACCAATACCCAAACGTGGGTTAGATCCATTAAGCGTAAAGGTGTTAAGTTCTACTAAGTCCCCACCTTGGTGTGGTATAACAATGTTTCCGCTCATTATATCTCCAAATGGGATATATGTTTTATTATTCCATTGCGCCCATGGTTTACCATAAAGTGCTGCTGTAGCTAACCTAAGTTCTTCTTTTGTCTGATAAAAATTTTCACTGCTTATTTCTGATTGAGAAGGGCGATCAAGAAAATCATTCGAGCAGCTTACCGCAAAAAGCACGGTAAATATCACACAAATATTTTTTAAATTTATATATTTCATAATACGTTATTATTTTGTTTAATTAAAGTCCTAAATTAAGCCCAAAAGTAAATGTTCGTGCTTGTGGATAAAAACCATTATCAATTCCTGCACGTAAAGGATTCCATGAACCTACTTCCGGATCCAATCCTGAATATTTTGTAATAAGCCAGGCATTGGTAACACTCGCATATACACGTAACGTATTTATATGTATCTTTTTAAGTAGTTCCTGGCGGAATGTATAACCCAGAGTCATATTCTTACATCTGATAAAAGATCCATCTTCAACATATTTATCAGAGAAACGCTGGTTTTGATTAGCAGTATTACTATTCCTAAGCCCTACAATGGTAGTGTTTGGGTTTGTAACATATACGTTTTTATAATCTGAAGCAGACCCATTTTCATCTACTAAAGCAAGTACCGCATGATCTTCTAATACTTTTAGGAAACCAAATTGTGTCGAAGGATATTCTCCATTTATCCTCATTTCATTTACTACTTTATTACCCACACTGGCACTAAAGAATATATTTAAATCGAAATTTTTATACTTAAAGGTATTACCAAGACCTAATTGAAAATCAGGAATAGGAGAGCCTAAATAGGTTCTGTCTTTTTCAGTAATAATACCATCCCCATTTAAATCTTTAAATTTAAGGTCTCCATACCACACCCCTCCAGAGTTTGGTGTAATTGGTAAGGGAACACCATCATTAGTAGCAGGTAACGCATGATTCTCAAAATCGCTCGGGGTTGCAAATACGCCCCCATCAACTACATACCCATAAAAATCACCCATAGATCCACCAACTTTTGTTTCAGAAACTATCTGGTCCGGACCGTAAATCAATGAAGTCAAAGAAGCCCCTTTGGTATTTAATTTCATTACTTTATTTTTGTTATGGGACAATGTGAAATCTGTACTCCAGGAAAAATTCTCTTTGGTTATATTTGTTGAATTCAAATGAAGATCAAACCCTCTATTTCTAACAGATCCTATATTTACAAACGGTGATCCAATTCCCGGAGTCCAGTCAGTAGTTGTTCCGGAATAAGCTGGTAATGAAATTTGCATCAACAAATCATTTGTCAAACGATTATAAGCATCTATTGTAAGACCAAGTTTCCAGTTAAAAAGTCTTAGATCAAGTCCAACATTGCTATATTCTGTTTTTTCCCATTGAACTCTAGAGTTTCCTAAACTAGATGTAAGTTGTGCACTACCGGACAAAGCAGTAGGTACAGTAGTTAATAGTGATAAATGAGCATTGTTTCTAATATTTTGATTATTAGTTTCACCATAACCCGCTCTTAATTTAAGTTCATTAATCGCTTTTACATCTTTTAAGAAAGGTTCATTATTGATTTTCCAGGCAAATGCTCCTGAATATGTATTAACCCAACGATTTTCCGGACCAAATTTTGAAGAACCATCCGAACGCGCATTACCTGTCAATATATACTTATCATTATAAATGAAAATAAGACGACCAAAATAAGATTCCAGTGCATTGTCTCCTTTAGCTCCACCATTGGTTGCTGTTTGCGCATCACCACTACCTATATTAGTAACATTGTCTGAAACATAACCTTTTCTTGCTGCGTTTACATTTTCAAACTGAGACAGCTGTGCCTCATGTCCTACCATTACATTAAAATTGTATTTGCTATTAAATACCTTAGCATAAGTAAGGAAACTTCTAAAAACAGTATAATAGTCCTGACCATAGCTATATTTTGATTCATTGTCTAATTTCTCAGCTAGCCCAAATTTATATTTAGGGTAATATTCATCCTGCGTTCTAAATGCAAAATTACCAGACACTTCATTTCTAAAAGTTAGATCCTTTGTAAATGCCATTTCTGCGTAAAGATTAGCAAATACTTCATTTCTTTTAGGATTATTTTTATTAATAAGTGCTATAGCATAAGGATTTACACGTTTATTAATCCATCCTTCACTACTATTTTCTCCAGCATAGCTACCATCAGGATTTCTTACAGGGATATCTGGTGTTTGCCATAATGCCGCTGCAATAACATTTGAACTTGTTGTATTTACATCCTCATCAACATGGCTTAACTGCAAACTGGTGCCAATTTTAAACCAATTAGTCACTTTACTATCCAAATTTAGCCTTAAAGAAGCTCTTGTAAATTTAGACCCTATCGCTATACCTTCCTGACTAAAATAAGAACCAGACATTAAATACTGTGTTCTGTCATTACCACCACTCAATGTAAGTACATGATTGCTCGTTGGGGCTTTTCTGAATAATTCATCTTGCCAGTTTGTACCCTTACCTAAATACCTTGGGTTAGCAAATTCAGGTCTTTCATCAAACCCCCAAACAGCAGCCCTGTCGTTAATAAACTTAGCATATTCTCTTAAATTCATAGTTGGATATTGCTTAGTCAGCTCCTGATATCCGGTTGTAAATTCATAAGAGATTTTTGGCGCTCCTTCTTTACCTCTCTTAGTAGTAATAACAATTACACCATTAGTTGCCTGCGAACCATAAATTGCTGTTGCTGACGCATCTTTTAACACATCAATAGATTGTATATCTGATGGACTAATAGTTGCTAACGGGTTAGTACCACTAGATCCCTCAGAACGATTACCAATTATAACGCCATCAATTACATATAAAGGGGAACTATTACCAAAGGAAGACATACCACGTATTTGAACGCTAACCCCACCCCCTGGTTGCCCAGATGTTTGTTGCACCACTACACCGGCTACTTTTCCTTGTAGTGCCTGATCAAATGTAGTGGGCTGTGTTTTACGAAGTTCATCTCCGCTAATAGAAGAAATTGCTCCGGTAAGATCCGTTCTTTTTGCCTTACCATAGCCAATTACCACCACTTCGTTTAATGCCTTTAAGTCTTCTTTCAGTCGAATGGTTAATTTACTACCGGCAATCTTTACTTCCTTGCTTGCATAACCCATATAGTTTACAACAAGTGTCTCTCCTATTTTAGCTTTAATAGAAAATGAACCGTCTACGTCTGTAACCACTCCTCCATTAGTTCCTTTAAGAAGAACACTAACCCCAAAAAGTGGCTGGCCATTTGAATCTTCTAATACTATACCTGTAATTTTTGTATCAGAATTTTGAGCCGATGCCAGGCCAAATGAACAAAGCATAACCAGAAAGGCATACTTATTAAAAAGTTTTTTTGCTTTCACAAAACGTTGAATTACATGTTTTTCATTCATAATTAATTAGTTTAGTTAGTTAATCAAGTGTGTGCTATTACATAATATTTTTTCAGAACGAAACATCTCATATTCATTTCACGCTAAAGATCTATATGTAAACATTGGGAACAAATTAACAATAAACTAATCTCAAACTACGGTCTCTTTTGTATCAAAGAAGGGTATTAATTGTTGCAATTATTATATTTGTAATAAAAAAAGCACTTTATTTATTAATTTTTCATATTTATTATCACAATAAATTATCATTTGAATAAGACGATGTTTTTTAAATAATTTGTAAAAAGGATTTTATTTAACATTAAATTCACACTTAATTATTCTTTAGCTAAACATACTATTGATGTATTTATGAAGAAAAAATCACAAAACAACTATACATTATTGGAAAATATGATACTGTTATTTGCTTTTGGCAGATTAGTTGGAGCCGTAGCTACTTTAGCAATTTATTATTACTGCTTCATTGCTAAAAACCAATAATCAAATAGGATGGAATTTTTCAACAATACAGTCGCTGAAAGTTTCTTTAATTTTTTAAAGCGAAACTGATTTAAGGAAATACATTGATGAGTATTTGAAATCAAACTACCAGTTATTTTCTAATACATTTACAGGTGTTGCCTCTGTTTTCAAATAGGTATGATGATGTTATCGGAAGAGGATAATTAAATTAACAAAACCCACCTTTGTTTTAGATTTAAAAACATAAGGGTGAAGACAACAAATAGGATATCAATAAAATTTTCCTTTCCAGATCACTCCTATTACTATTATACCTTTTATTTGATATACCATATATATTACCTATGCCTTTTTGAAATATCGAAGAGATATAATACATTCTCATCCGAAAAATAATTAGTGAACGATGTTTATTCCTTTGAGAATTACTTTTGTAATCATATGTTTTACAAGATCAACATCATTACAATTAGGTGTTTTTTTGTAGTGTTTACTATCTCAACATGAATCTCTTCGTTTGCATTCGCTATATATACCTGCCATGACCATTTTTTGCTCACGTAGCAGAAAAAACTAATATTTTCATGTTTTTTTTTAATACCTTCTTACATTAACTTGTCAACAAGGTACCTAAAATAAAAACTGTTGTAAGTAAGGCACACGAAAGGATTCGTGCGGCAGCGGAGCTACAGTACCTACAAATAAATAATATTCTGATAAAATCGCAAGATAATAAGCTAGGGTTCGAAAATAAACTTCTATGACAAGCATAGATTTTAGAACTCATTTATATTTTAAAAATGTCAAATTGGTATTAAGTGTCGATTGCTATCGTTAACATTCCAACAGGAAGAGGCTGTCTCACAACTCATGAAATAGCCTCTTTTTCTGTTTTTTATTCGGACTCCTGTCGGAGCGCATGTCTCAAATATTCAATTCTCAGGACTTGTTTTAGTTTTGAGACTTCCTCTTTTTTTTTACAACTTTTTGACATGGACCTTCATTAATTCCTATTTCATAATGCAACGAATTTTCTTTATTGAATAATTTAAGTAATCAAATAAAAACTAATCACATTGTTTTAATGATGCGTAATGCTGTAAAAGGTTTTTGCGGAAGTTGAATTAAATTTTTTCCGCTAAATTCTCCCTTAACAGGCGTAATTGTCATATCCCACGCATTGATAATTTCAATCTTATATTTTGAATTTTCGGGTAAATATATAATTTGGCTGCGTGATTGGTCAATACTGAAATAGTGCAGAAAATATTCATCCTTAAAACCAACATATGAATACGGTACCCATAATTCTGTATTGATATTTGGCGTTAAATATCCTGGGGCAGCTTCAATTATATTTTTTAAAAACTTAATCCTTTCCTGACTTTCCCCTGTGAGAACTCCCCCTTTTGACCACCACAAAATATCTTGCGATTCATATCCCCATTTAACAGGATTTTCAGCAACATAAGTTTCTCCATGCCCAACAAATCCACCATTTACAACACCTCGCCAAAATTTGTTCACCATCTCTCGAGCTGTTATATTCCCCCACGGCCAATTAATATTTCCTTCGTACTTGCATTCATCATAAACTATTGGTTTTTTATATTTTGGCCTTAATTCCTTTGCTTTATAGGTGTCTTCATCTTGTATGCTCACATGTGTAAGCAAGGGGTTTTCGTGATCATAGAGCTTAGCCCCATTGTGTATGGAACGCAAGTGATTGTAGGGGTCTTTTTCAGCAAATAATTGAATAAAATGGTTCCAATCATCTATATTCTTAGACTTCATAAAATCATATTCATTAGCCAGACTCCACCATACGTTTTTATAGGCAGCAAAGCGGGCAATAATATAATTGATATATAAATCATTGGTTTTTCTGTCCATTTTTTGAAACCCCCAACGATCGTAAGGATGAAAAACAATTAAATCGGCTTCGATGCCAAGTGAATCCAATTGCGAAATCCTTTTCTCAATATTCTGAAAATATGCAGGGTTAAGTTTTGTGTAATCCCAATCAGTTAAAGGCTTTCCCTCAAAGGGATATAAGGGTGGCTCGTTTTTATTCCAATCGTAGTCTTTAGGAAAAATACACATGCGCATTTTGTTGAAATATCCATTAGCAAGGGTTTTCAATGTTAATTGGGCAAGACTATCTCCTTGATGAACCCATGCATAACATGTCGTACCAAAAGGGTAATATGGTTTATTGTCTGAATAAGCAAAATTAAAAGTATCTTTCACTACTACTTGACCGTGATTGTTATCGGTGTTTGAAAAACATTTAAATTTGCCTTTTTTATTATTAAGTGACTCTAAATTGCTTGAGGTGACATAAGTCCAAGCACCAGTCGCTTGTGGCATAAAACGGATTTTATATGTCCCATTTCCATCATAAAAACCTGAAACTTTTTTTATATTCTCACCATTTGTAAATTTAGCACTTAGTTGTACATCAGTGAACGGATTCCCTTTTGAGTCACCATTAAGAACGATCTCATAAATACGCCATTTTTCAACTTTATTTTGAGCCGAAATACTCAAAAAAGATAAAGAAACTGTCAATAATAGTATTAATTTGTGCATAATTATAATTGTTTATAAATATCATTCCATATGACATTCCTTCGGTACGGGCATCCTTTTATTTTTTAACATCAGAAACATATCTCAAAGAACCTCCTACTTCAAAATAGATACGGTTTGGTCCTTCAAAAATATTGTGGTCTTGTTTGGTCAATTTCTTTTTTAGAAAACAGATTGCTTTTTTGTAAAAAATTATTTTAAGAATTTCCAATCATCAAAGTACAGTATATCTTCCTTCGCTTCTCCTTTAAAAACAAAATACAAATCATGAATACCTGAAACTTTTTTAGTGTCGATTGTTTGTACTGTCCATTTTTCATTGCCTCCCATAATTGGTACATTTACAGTTCCAAGTAATTCTCCGTCTTTAGTGTCCAATCGTATTTCCATTGAAACATTTCTGTTCTGCGTTGTGCCAATTCTTGTTGTGAATTTCGAGGCGCCTTTTTTACGAAAATCCACTTCTTTTACTTTGATAAAAGCGTCATTGTATTTTGCCATAATAAAAGTGCCGGCTACATTATCTTCCATTGACTTCACTCCTTCAGACCAGGCAATGGTTTCAGCTTCAGTTTTTACATACGGATTTAATGGTTTTAAACTCTGTTTAATACCTTCTGTCATATTCATTTGCACGATTGAACCATCTTTATCAAATTTAAGTTCTTCTACACATACCGAACGGGTAAAACCACCACCACCTGGTAATGCTCCGTTATGATAGAAAAAATAGCTCTTTCCCTTAAAATCAATTACACCTGGATGATTAGTAAAAGAATTTCCTTGTACAGGCATGATGACGCCTTGATATTTCCAGGGTTCTGTTATACTTTTACTGGTTGAATAACCAATATGCTCCGGTATTGGCCCTGCGGCAAAAAATAAATAATACAGGCCATTGCGTTTATACATCCATGGCCCCTCCTCATAAGTCGTAGGTCTCATATCATTTTTTTCTCCTTCGCGTTTACCAAAAGATTCTATAGTATTGGGTACTTGTTTAACTTCACCTGAACAGGATATCATATCCTTATTGAGTTTTACGTAATACAAGCCGGGATTTCCCCAAAACAAATACGCCTGACCATCGTCATCAATAAATGGAGTAGGATCGATATCGTTCCAAGGATGATGATTAATAAGTTTCTTGCCAAGAGGGTCCTTAAATGGACCATAAGGACTATCTGAAACCAAAACTCCTATGCCTCCGCCATGCATGGGACAGTATAAATAAAATTTACCATCTCGTTCAATACACTGTACAGCCCAGGCACCATTATCTTGTTTTGCCCAACTAAAGTCTTTTAGAGAAGCAACTACTCCATTATCTGTCCAATTGACCATGTCGGTTGATGTATAAAGCGACCAATTGAGCATTTTAAATCCTTTACCATCGGCATTGGCATCGTCTTCATCATGGCTTGTATACAGATACACTGTGCCATTATGTACCATTGGTGCAGGATCTGCCGAATATTTGGTTTGCACAATAGGATTTTGTGCTTCTCCAATGGAACAATTTAAGATTGTTATAAGTGTCGCTATAAGTTTATAGGTATGTTTCATTTTAGTTATTCAGTTTAATATAAATTCTTCTTGGGTCAGTATAGTTATTAATATTTCTACGTTTTTAAAGTCTTTTTTTTAATCAGGAAATCATTTGTGAATTTTTATCTGTTATCATGCTTATCTTACTATTTAATTCTGAACCAATCAAAATCAGCATAACCTCCTGTTTCTTTTGTTGCATAATTAAACAATCCAAAACGATATCCCATAAAATGTGGAATGTCATATTTCATTTTTAATATATTTCCAATAGGATTCCATACTTTTCCATCTAAGCTATACGAAAATTTAGCTTCATCTTTCCCATTAAGAGTGTAAAGGCTCTTAGCTTCATCGTTCATGCCGGTAAAATCGCAATCGATTCTGAGGTAAATTTGGTCTTGATCTAATGGAATCCGCTTTACTTCGACAGGCTTATCATTATCAGTAGTGATCATTACTATCGACTTTTGACCATTTTCGACCTTTACTCCAACCTGTCCGTATTTTTTTTGGAAGGCACACAATCCTGCGAAATCACCTTCCTTCATTTTGGAAACATCCAGAGCAACAGACGCTGAGCTGGTTGGACCAATAGTTCGTTGTGTAAGTGTGTTTCTTGCTTGAAAAAAATCAGTGTCGATTCTTCCTGTTTTGAGGCGCAGGAACCCTTTTCTTTCAGTTACAGACCATAGCGCATTATCCGGATTATGATTCCATTGCCATACTACAGGAAGTGCTGATTGTCCTTTTTTTCGATTGAATTCATCAGAAGCAACCAAACCCGGAATCAAACCTTTACTTGCTGGCAGGTCTAATGTTTCTGGCGCTCTGCCATTCTCTCCTAATACAGGCCAACCGTCTTCCCACTTGACAGGAACGAGATAAGGAACGCGGCCAACAGCAGCATAATCCCGGAAAAGATAAGAGAACCAACGTCCATCGGGAGTATCTATCAATCCTCCCTGAGCAATTCCTCTATCCTGAAAGCCAACTCTTCCTTCCCAGGGACCGTTGATATTATCTGCCCTATGTATAATCACAGTTCGCATTTCACCGCGTGGCGCACAAATATTAAATAAATAGTATTTCCCATTTACTTTAAATAATTGAGATCCTTCAGCCGCAAGGCCTACTTCTTTTCCAGTTGGTGCGCTGGCGTTTTCGATGAGAACTCTCTCCGGAACATCTTGTTTAACTCCTGTTAGATCGTCATTTAATTCAACAATTTTTAATAGATCCCCGCCATAAATCATATATACCTTGCCATCATCATCAAAAAACAAAGTACTGTCATGATACGATGGTTTAAAAGAAACCCTTTGCCAATTTCCTTTTTCTATATCTTTTGTTTTGAAAATATAGGTTTCACCTGGTATGTCATGTGCAAAAGTGCTTAAATAATACATCCCGTTGTGGTAGCGCAGACTGCTTGCCCATGAGCCTCTGCTATAAATATTTTTTCCTTCTGTCAGATTTAGCGCCGGCAAGTCTGCCAAAGTATCATAGGCGTAGTTGATGATTTTCCAATTGACAAGATCAGTCGATTTCATAATTGGAACACCCGGAGTCATGTGCATTGTCGTACTAGACATATAATAATTTTTACCAACCCTGATTATCGATATATCAGGCACATCAGCAAAAATAATAGGATTAGTGGCTTGCGCAAAAGCGACGGCCTGAACAAATAAAACAAGGGCGGCCAAAATAAGCCTATTTTTTTTTCTCATAATTTAAAAATTGGTCGATAGTTATAAATAATTACTTAGCAAACAAAATAACAAGAAAACAAGACCATAGAACGTTTCGTTTTGTATCGAAAAGGTGCACCAATTGTATTAAATGAAAATCTATAATACCAAATACATTATAGATCAGTCTGAAATCCATGAAATTATGCTATTTAGAAAATATAAAACAGTTTTTTTGTTTTTACATCATCCCAATCCTCTCCACACGAGCGAAAGAGAACTGGCGAAGGAAAGGAGAGAGAGTTAAAAAAAATAGTATTATTTTTATATTTATAAATGGTATAAAAAATAATTAGTAAAAAAAGTAGTAAACTTAAGCTTACTACTTTTTAAAATTGTCTTGTATTTGTCATTTAATCCTGTATGACTTTTTAGGATTAGGAATAATTTTCACCCCACAGATATTATTGCTGTTTGTATGCGCGCAGATATTCAGAAGGTAAGGATCCAAATTCTTCTTTAAAGTGTCTGGCAAATCTTTTTGGGGAATTAAACCCTACTTCATATGCTATTTCGGCAATTTGCATTTGACTTTTTTCAAGAAGCTGACGTGCGCGTTTTAATCGTATTGTTCGAATAAATTCTATAGGGCCTTTACCGGTAATGGCAACTAACTTTTTGTATAAATGGCCTCTGCTTAACCCCAAAGCTATGCTAAGGGCTTCAACAGAAAACTCCATATCACTCATGTTTTCTTCTACAATTTTAATAGCTTTTGCTATCAGGACTTCATCCAGGGTGGTAATGGTGATTTCTGCAGGAGAAACCTCTATTTTTTGGCTAAATGAGAGATGGCTTTTCTCTGTCCATTCTACAATTTTTTGAATACGTAACTTTAGCAAAATAAAATTAAAAGGTTTAGTAATATAATCATCAGCACCTAGTTCCAAACCTTCCATTACATGTTCTTCAGCAGTACGTGCCGTCAATAAAATAACCGGAATATGTGACCAATAAATATTAGTTTTTATTTGTTTGCAAAGTTCTATTCCGTTCATAACAGGCATCATCACATCACTTACGATAATAGTTACATTAAATTTATTCAGCAATTGCAGAGCCTGTTCTCCATTATTGGCAGTTATTACATAGTATTCATCCTCAAGGTTATCTTTAATAAATTCACAAAAATCATTGTTGTCATCTACAAATAATAATATTTTTTTATTTGTAATACTCTTTATTACTTCCTCTTCTTCATTAGCAAATTCTTTTGAAAAATTTTCTGTTGAATATTCTTCTACAACATCTAAATCAGCCATTTTGATTGGAATATGAAAAGTAAAAATACTTCCATGCGGTACATTATCTATAACATTTATTGTTCCTCCATGAAGACTGACATACTCATGTACAATATGTAATCCTATACCTGAACCGGTTTTTTCCTGTTCTTGTTGAGCTTGATAAAACCGTTCAAAAATATATTCTTTTTCTTTATTGCTAATACCAGATCCTGTGTCAGAAACACTGACAGAAACAGTATCATTTGTATGTTTTATATGGATACGAATAGTACCGCCATCTAAAGTGTATTTGAATGCATTTGAAAGTATGTTTGTAAGTATCTTTTGAACTTTATCACGATCAAATGACATTGTCAAACTTTCTATATCAGTTAGCAACAATAAATTAATATTACGTTCTTCTGCATATACACAAAATGAAGTATAAATTTCATTAACAAAACTAACAAAATCACCGGATTTTAAATTCAGCCTTTCTACACCCACATCCAGTTTATGGAAATCCAGCAAAGAGTTTATTAATGCCATTAGCTGTTGTGCATTTTTATACATAACACTCAACTTTTTTCGCATGTTTTCGTTTGCTGCATCTTTCAATAAAATCTGTAAAGGGGTAATAATAAGCGTAAGTGGTGTACGTAAATCATGGCTAATATTGGTAAAAAACCTTAATTTTATCTCATTGATATGTATTTCTTTCTCGTGATCCATTTGTAGACGCTGCTGTTCCAGTTTTATAACATGTTTTTCTTTAGTTCTGCGAATAAAAAATGTCAGCGCACTAATAATTAATATTGCATATATGATAAAAGCCCAAATTGAAAAATAGAAAGGGGGCATTACATTTATAAATAATTCTGTAGGGACATTATTCCAAACACCATCAGCATTACGTGCTTTTATTAAAAGTCTGTAATTACCTGTTGGAAGTGAAGATATTACTATTTTATTTTTTTGAGTAGGTGTCCATTGCGTATCAAAGCCTTCAATTTGATACATATATTTTACTTTATCAGCATTCAATAAATTTCCTGTCGTAAACTGTAAAGAAATAAGTTTATCATCATGCCGGAAATTTAACTCGGAAGTTAATTGCATAGGATGGTCGAGCAGCTTGCGTCCATCATAATAGGAGTCTACCTTAATGATATTATTGCCCACTGTCAATTCAGTAAATATAACTTTTGGTGTAGATTGGTCTTTTTCAGACATTTTATTCGGATTCAAAATAGTATATCCTTCCACATTACCTAGCAGAATATCACTGTTTTGTAATTTGCAGACTGCGCGATCATTAAAATAATTATTCATGAGACCATCCTTAACAGAGTAATTTTTACTTGAAAAAGCAAAATCTCCATTTGATGCCGATCTTACCGTCAGTATCGAAAGCCCATTACTTGTTGTTACCCAAATATTATTGAGATTATCTTCTGTTATACCTTTAATTGAATTATCGCATAATCCATTTTCATTATCAAAATAATAAAGTGTATCCTTTTTTTGATTCCAGATGATCAGTCCTTCATTACCACCTAACCAAAGAATACCACGTTTATCTTTATAGACATTTGAAATCAGACCTTGCGGGAAAGTTTGATTTCCTTTCTTATTGCCCAGATATAAAGTTTTTTTGTAATTCGTAATATCGATTTCCAAAAGACCAAATACAGTACCAATATACATTTTATCACCACCATCATAAAACATATCCAACGCATAAACAGCATCATCAAATGGGGCAATCACATCATTAAAATTATCCGAGTCAGATTGTAATATCTGAATTTTCCCACCTAATGATCCTATCCATAGATTCCCATACCTATCTTCCTTTAAATTCCAAATACTATTACTGGTCAGTTTACTGTTCTTTGTAGTATAATGAATCATCTTACCATTTTCATAACAAAAAAGTCCTTTTTGATAGGTTCCAATCCAAATACGATTCTTTCTGTCTTCCATTATAGATATTATCGCAATGTTTGGAATTGGGAGTTTCCTGATAGCCTCTGAGTTTTTATCTTTTATATATAATCCATTCCCATCAGTTCCCAACCAAATATTTCCCTTATGGTCTTCCATTATAGCCATGATATCAGAACATTCAGTATGCCGGAAATTGATGAAATTACGGAAACTTTCATGATAAAACGAAAGGCCTTTTTTATTGTATCCAATCCAGACAGTCTCATTGTTGTCTTTGTACAGACACTTCACACTGTTCGATGATGGACCTGTCTCAATCCATGGGTCAGATGCTATATTTTTAAACACATCTTTTCCTTTGTCATAGATAAACAATCCTTTGTGGTCTGTTCCTATCCAGATTTGTCCCGGCTGATTTTCGATAATACTTGTTATATGATTGGCTTCGGTTTTTAATTTTGAAGGCAATTGTAATCTTTTCCACTCTTCAATTGAATTCTTTTTATAAAAAACCTGTTCACTTTTATCTGAACAAATCCACAGCCCATCATTACTATCTATATAAATTATGTTACTGGCATTAATAGCATTCTGCTTTATAACATCTGGTATTTCAATTAAGGTTAAAACCCCGGATTTTTTATTCAGTTTCCAGAAAACACCTGAATTATATTGAATTGCGTACAGAAATTCACCATTATCAGCAATAGAAATTTCTTCTTTTAAAGGAGTTTTTAATTGGAATACAGAAGTCTTTTTTTTCTTAAAATTATAAAAGAACACCTTCTTTTTGTTTAGCACCCAAAGATTACGATTCTTATCAACAAAAACTTTAGGATTAAACTCCGATTCTATCCCCAGATTAAGCAACAACAGTTTTGGATCTGAAAAGGAATCTTTATCTCTTTTATATATCATATAAGTATATCCAAAATCTATCCAGATATTACCCATGCCATCTTCCTGCAATTCAACAATATTATTTGAAAACAGGGCATTAGATACACCGAAATGCTTTGTATAAGTTTTAAACCCGTATCCATCATATCTGTTTAGTCCAGATTCTGTACCTATCCACAGAAATCCATAACTATCTCTTAGAAATGATTTCACATTGTTATTGGAAAGCCCCTCAGTAGTTTCTAAATGATGAAAAACATAGGACTGCTGCCCTTTAATATTCTGAAAAGAAACAATCCAAAATATTAGCAGTATATGTATGCGGAGTTGTCGTATATTTATTTTCATACTAAATAGTCATAGTAATTAAAATAGAGAGGCAGGAATATATTAGTATTTGTATTATTTAAAAGATTTTTTTTCTAAAACTCTAATGAATAGTATTTCCTGATTTTTTAGTTCTCTGGAAGTTTCTGTATTCTCCTTTATTATTAAATAACAACATAAAATAGGATGCAATTATAAAATTGCAATAGTTATTAATCAAAAAAGACACTCTGGGTTTACTTTTCATCTGCATCTCTTTTGATTACCGCTAGTATTCAAATATAGCAAATGTTTTTAACCTATTAATCGGTAATCAAATAATTAATTCCTTTTGTGTCATTAATCATATGCTTGTAAAGATCTAATTTTTAAAGCAATTACTTACTATTAATTGATTGGTCTGTAAGTAAAGTTTCTAAAAACAACACTACCTTCCCCAACAGCAGAAAGACCTAATCGAAGACTCATAAAACCACTTAATACATTATGATTGAATGATGAAACTTCAGCTGAATTTTCAATTTTCAGCCAATCTTTTCCATTAATACTGTAAAACATATTAACGACTTGCTCTTTCTTTTCTAAACGCAGAAACAAATGATTTTTATTTATTCCTTTTTGAGTCGGAAACTGCCAAGCTCTGAGTATAGCTGAAATATTTTCCTTATCAGCAGCAATACCAGTATAAATTTTATTGTCATAAAACAAAGTAAGCCCCGCTGACGCATTGCCTTCCATTTCTACTTCGACTTCAGCAGTGTAGGAATGATCAGATGGTGTACACAATAATGGTGAACTTTCGCCAATATTGTTTCCCTTGCCTTTAATTTTTATTCCGTTTTTAGAAAATTGAATCCTACTTTCATCATATTGATCATAAAACTGCCATTGAGGCTGCAGTTCCATTGCTGTAAATGCATCTGAAAGAGTGAAATTACTTTTTACAAATTGCCCAGCTGGTTTTTGTATCAAATCTTCAGTCTTACTCTTTTGTTTCATTCTAAACCAACCATCATTTGTCCATTCTACGGGCTGTAAAAGTGTCTGTCTTCCCATGTTATAATTACCATTTTCATATCCGTGAAAAACCATCCACCAATTTCCTTTTGCATCGTCAATGATTGATGCATGCCCTTTAGACCACCATTTTTCTGAACTGTCATTAGTTCTGATGATAGGATTATTAGGTGAGTTTTCCCAAGGTCCAAAAGGAGATTTTGAACGCGCAGATATTACCATGTGGCTTGTCGCGGGTCCAGCTGTTCCTCCTTCCGCAACAGTAAGATAATAGTAATCTTTATGTTTAAAAACTTTTGGCCCTTCCATGCAAAAACATTCGATTGACCATTCTGCCGGAATTTTCCAACCATCATAGCTATGTTTTATTTCACCAGTAGCAGATAAGCCATCTTTGGACAATGGTACATAACCTCCGTTGCTAAAATAAAGGAATCGGTTGCCCATTTCATCAACAAAATGTCCCGGATCTATATTGCCAATTTTTAAATCTACAGGATCACTCCAAGGCCCGTTTATAGTATCAGCCCAAACAACATAATTAGTTTCATTTGCTGGAAAATAGATATAAAATTTGTTATTGTACTTAACTAAATCAGGGGCCCATACTGATCCTACACTTTTTTTTAGCGCATGCGTTACGGGTTTCCAGTTAATTAAATCTTTAGAAGTCCAAATCAACAATCCAGGATAATAATTGAATGACGAATGTACAATATAATAATTCTCTCCATCTCTGATTATCGAAGGGTCTGGATAATCTCCAGCAAATATTGGATTACGGTAAGACTGGTTGTTTTGATCTTTTTGTTGCTGTGCATTGCTGACAAACGACATTAAAAGTATAAACAATAAAATGAACTTTCTCATATTGAATTTTTACTGGTTGCTATTTAATAACATTAAGTCTTTCTACTTCTAATTATCAGTTCGGAATGGAAATGTTGGGAAATTTTCTTTAAAGATTGATTTCAGTATCATCATCATCCCAGCTCAAACTAGATATTCTATTGCATACTGCACCATTCCGTCAGAAACTATTGAAGCTATCTTGTTAGGGACTCCAAAGTATTGTAGCCCTGAACTTTAGATCCTCAATTTCTAAACTTTTACAAATCCTACATCAAAAGTGATAATATTTGTTATTGTGGTTCATTTATAGTTTTTTGAATCTAATTGCTGTTCCTCCAGCGCCTCCCAAATGTAATTTTAATGAATCTGAAGCTTTAACAGTCATCTTGGAAATTGCAATTTCAGCAGGATTATGAGTTTCATCTGTTCCTGGGGCATCAGCATAAATTTGAGCTTCGTAAGTTACATTTGGATCTAAAAAAGATAATGAAACATTTAGATCTCTTGCCTTTTCGTTTGTTATTGTTCCTAAATACCAATCGGCACTGTTTCTGTCTTTACGTGCTGTGGTGATGTATTCTCCAATTTTTCCTTCTAATATTTTTGTATCTTCCCAATCTGTTGGAACATCTTTTAAGAATTGTAATGCTGGTTTTCCTTCGTAATTTTCAGGAAGATCGGCCATCATCTGGATTGGAGCATAAATTGTAACATACAATGCTAATTGTTGTGCTGCTGTCCCGTGTACTCTTTTCCCTGCATGACCTTGTTTAACTTCAACATCAAAAATCCCGGGTGTAAAGTCCATTGGTCCGGAAAGTAATCTTGTAAACGGGATAATCGTTAAGTGATTTGGCGGATTTCCTTCACTCCATGCATTGTATTCCTGCCCTCTTGCTGCTTCTCTTGAAAGCATATTAGGGAATGTACGACGTTCTCCAGTATCTTTAATGGACTCGTGATACAAAACTGCCAAATCATATTGAGCTGCTTTCTCTAAAATATATCTGAAATAATTGACTCCATATTGTCCAAAATGCCATTCCTTCATGTTTAATTTAGAACCTACGTGTCCAATTTTAACGGAATGCATACCTAGTTTTTTATATAATGCAAAACCTTCATCAACTTCTTTTAAGTAATTAATCAGGTTTGAACCCGTTTCATGATATCCAATAAGAGCTACATCCTTTTCCTTTCCGTATGCTACTACTTCTGCTAAGTCAAAATTGTCAGCATTTTTTGTAAAGCTAAACATGTGCATGTGGTTTTCATACCATTGTGGTGTCCAGCCTTTGTTCCACCCCTCAATCAATAAATGATGAAAACCTTCTTTGGCAGTAAAATCCATATATTCTTTGGCACGTTTGGTTGTTGCTCCCTGAATATCGCTTTCCCAAAATGAATATTTTCCAATGTGCATTCCCCACCAGATTCCGAAATATTTATAGGGTTTCACATAACTTGTATTCGCTAATTTATTCGGATCGTTTAGATTTAAAATCAAATAAGAAGTAATTAAATCTCCCGGTTTTTCTCCAATTTGGATTGTTCTCCATGATGATGTAAAAGTTTCTTTTACACGAACTTTAACACCGTCAGCCCATGGCACCAAATCAGCCTTAAGTTGGGTGCCTTTGGATTTGATTAAATTTATACTTGCAAAATCTACCAGATTTGCTTCATGAAAACTGATAACCAATCCGCTTTTGCTTTCAATTGTCAGTGGTGTTAAAACAGTATCTAAACTGCTTACGGGTGAATCCTTAAAAAGGTATTCATCACGATTTTCCCTGTACGCAGGAATCCACCAGGCTTTCCCATCTTCTTTCAGGTTAAAAGTTGTTTTTTCATCCATAATGAAAATACTGTCTTTTACATTTTGTTTTGGATATACATATCTAAAAGCAACCCCGTCATCAAAAGCACGAAACTGAATCTCCAGTTTACGTTTGTTTTTACCCTTTTGCTGTAATTGAACCGATAATTGATTGTAGTTATTTCGAATGTTCTTCTTTTCTCCCCAAACCTGTTGCCATGTTTCATCGAAAGAAGTATTTTTTACACTTTTAATTTCGAAATCTGTACTTAAATTTTCATTTCCCCTTAATAAAAACCCCATATCAGATGGTGTAATCACTTCGGTTTTTCCATGAGAGACAGAATACTTTGGAGCATTTTTTTGCATCTCAAATATCACTTTGTTTTTACCATCTGGTGAAACTACTTCGTAAGTGTTCTTTTTGCTTTGGCTAAACCCTGAGATTGCAGCTAAAAGTAAAAGTGTAATTATTTTTTTTTGCATCATGTGTTTTATTGTAAAAAATAAAAAACCAGGGAGACTATCAAACTCCCTAGTTTAAAACTAACTTAAATTTAACCCAATTAAAAGTTGTCATGTTTCAATGTAGACGGAGCACAATGTTACTTCTGCTCTATTTTACATTAATTCCGCAGTAAAGAAGCTGATCCTCTATAATTTTTAATCTCTATTCGCAGGCATCTATTCTATTTTGAACTGCGCTCAAACAGTGTTTACAAAACAAGTAGATTACATAAAAGAGAGACTTATTAATTCCAATAATACTATTAAAATGAAAACTTGATCATTCTTTAAACTATTCAAGTCAAAAATTAAAAACATCATTTCTATCCTGCTTATCATGCAATAAAAATTGTATCTGCAAACCTCATTAAAATTTTCATTACTTCATGGTACTCATTTGTATCAAAGAACTGCCTCATTTGTTGCAATTATGATATTTAGAACAGATAAGACAAATTATTGTATGAAAAAAGCGATTTATGGTTTTGTGTTTTTAATTTGTAATTACATGAGTGTATTTTTTTTGATGTTAAGTTTGAGCAACAATTAAAAAATTTTACAAATTTTTCTCAAATACATAAAATGTTTTAGGATGTTTATTATGAGTGTTGAATTTCAAAATAACGCTATAGACAGTTGTACTTTACTCTGGAAACTGGTTGTGTGAAAAAGTAAAAGGACGCAATGGATTACCTTGTACCAAAAATGGCACATTCTGTCTAGAAACATAATATTATCCTAACTCCATTAATACGACTGCTTTCCAAAATACAGTTCTAAGACTTAATTAAACTTACACTTCTCAAACAATTTATAGATTTCTGGTTCGAAGTAAAAGATTACAACATATAATATACTAATAATAAAGGAGCCAAATTATGACTCCTTTATCAAAATAATTATTATTATCAGGTATTAAATCTATCTTTAAATTAAATCAAACCGATCCAGATTCATTACCTTATTCCATGTAGAAACAAAGTCATTTATAAATTTTTCTTTTGCATCACTACTTGCATAAACTTCGGCAATAGCTCTTAATTCTGAATTGGATCCGAAAACAAGGTCTGCACGCGTCCCCATCCATTTTGGCTGGCCAGTTGTACGATCATTGCCTGCATAAAGTTCTTTATCATCAGACACAGCCTTCCATTGTGTGTTCATATCAAGCAAGTTGATAAAGAAATCATTCGTAAGCTGACGTGGACGATGTGTAAACACGCCATTTTTTGTGCCGTCAGTATTAATATCAAGTACACGCAATCCACCTAAAAGAACGGTTAATTCTGGTGCTGTAAGTGTCAGCAAATTTGCTTTATCTATAAGAAGTTCCTCTGTAGAAACTGAAGATTTGGTTTTTCGGTAATTGCGGAATCCATCTGCTCTGGGTTCTAAATATCCAAATGATTCAACATCGGTCTGCTCAGAAGATGCATCCATACGTCCCGGAGTAAAAGGTACTGTAACTGTATATCCTGCTTCTTTTGCAGCTTTCTCTACACCTGCACAGCCTGCTAAAACTATTAAGTCGGCAAGTGAAACTTTTTTTCCATTTTCATGGGCAGTATTAAACTCGGTTTGGATATTTTCAAGTTTATTTAAAACCTGTTTAAGCTGTACCGGGCTATTTACCTGCCAGTCCTTTTGCGGAGCTAATCTTATGCGGGCGCCATTTGCCCCCCCACGTTTATCAGAGCCTCTAAAAGTAGAGGCTGAAGCCCATGCTGTTCCAACTAATTGGGAAATATTTAAACCTGAATTCAGGATTCTCTCTTTTAATTGTACAGTGTCATTATCATCAATTAAGGTATGATTTACTTCAGGAACAGGGTCTTGCCACAACAATTCTTCCTGCGGAACTTCTGGTCCCAGATAACGGGAACGGGGTCCCATATCCCTATGCGTGAGCTTAAACCATGCACGTGCAAACGCATCTGCAAATGCATCCGGGTTTTCAAGAAATCGTCGTGATATTTTTTCGTATTCAGGATCTAATCTTAATGACAAGTCTGTAGTTAGCATTGTTGGTAAATGCATTTTAGAACTGTCAAAAGCATCCGGAATAATAGGTTCTGCATTTTTGGCTACCCATTGGTGAGCGCCGGCAGGACTTTTAGAAAGTTCCCATTCAAAACCAAATAAATTTTCGAAGAAATTATTACTCCATTGAGTTGGCGTTTTTGTCCAGGTAACCTCCAGTCCGCTTGTAATGGTGTCAGGACCTTTACCAGAACCGAAACTATTTGCCCAGCCAAACCCCTGCAATTCCAAACCTGAAGCTTCAGGCTCTTTATCTACGTGATCAGAAGAGGCTGCTCCATGTGTTTTACCAAACGTATGACCTCCGGCAATAAGTGCCACTGTTTCTTCATCATCCATGGCCATACGGCCAAAAGTATCACGTATATCTTTGGCAGCCTTAATAGGATCGGGATTACCGTCAGGCCCCTCAGGATTTACGTAGATAAGCCCCATTTGTACTGCAGCAAGAGGTTTTTCAAGATTTCTGGAGTGTACATGACCATCGGCATCATCATCAGATGATACAACGCCGTGCTCTTTTGGTACACCCTCAGAACCATCATTATAGCGCTCATCACCACCTAACCAGGTAGTTTCTGCTCCCCAATAAACTGCCTCATCTGGTTCCCATACATCTGCTCTTCCTCCTGCAAAACCAAATGTTTTGAAGCCCATAGATTCCAAGGCCACATTTCCGGTTAATATCATTAAATCTGCCCAGGAGATTTTTTGTCCATATTTTTGTTTAATAGGCCATAAAAGCCTTCTTGCTTTATCAAGACTTACATTATCCGGCCAGCTGTTAAGAGGTGCGAAACGCTGCTGCCCAGCACCAGCTCCACCACGCCCATCAAGCACACGATAAGTCCCGGCACTATGCCATGCCATTCTTATAAACAAACCTCCGTAGTGTCCAAAATCTGCCGGCCACCATTCTTGTGAATCTGTCATAAGATCATGCAAATCTTTCTTTACAGCTTCAAGATCAAGACTCTTAAAAGCTTCAGCATAGTCAAAATTAGTGCCCATTGGATCTGACAATGGCGAATGTTGTCTCAGGATGTTTACTTTTAACTGATTTGGCCACCAATCACGATTTTTCGTACCTGATGCAGCCGCATTATCCATACTCCCATTATGAAACGGGCATTTGTTAATGTCATTTGATTGATTTTCCATAATTTATCTTTTTGTTTTTTATATTTAACCGGATGACTAATTTAAGAACTAAACAAAAATCCTATATGCTTAAATCATATTAAATCAATCTACCTTAATAGACAAAAACTATTAAAAAGGTATTCTGCCACTAACATTACCAATTATGTAAATTAAAAATTAGCAAAAAACGTCTGTATTTTTTTATAAAGCTAAGACAAAACATCTTAAAATTTCAGTAAGATGGAAATATTATAAAAGTTTGGAATTTATTATATAAATACTTTTTTCTAAAGAATTCATTTCTTTATCTATTCCCGTAATAATAGTTATTCAATTCTTAATAATGAAAATTCTCATTATGGAAATTGTGTTAATCAAAAATAATGATCATGAGTGACATTGCCCGCAGGTTTCCTGAAAATCCTATTTTAATGCCCAAAAATCTGAATCCAAGCAGTTCAGATTTACAAATTATTAGTCTTTTAAATCCGGGTGTTTTTGTATTTGAACAAAAAACATGGATATTGGTACGAGTAGCAGAGTCCATTTCGCAAAAAGAAGGAGTTATTTTTTTCCCGGTAATCAATTCATTGGGAAAGGTGGAAATAATAGAAATTCCTTTAAATGATCCTGACCTGATAGCAACAGATGCCAGAATAGTGCAATATAAAGGTCTTGATTATCTTACTACACTTTCACATTTGCGGCTTTTATGCAGCGATGATGGAGTTCATTTTTATACTCCTGAAGGCATTGAACCTATGATGGGAACTGGGATATTAGAACAGTTTGGAATAGAAGATGCAAGAGTTACTTATTTAGAAGATACTTATTATATTACTTACACAGCAGTTTCAGCCAATGGTGTTGGGGTTGGATTGCGCACAACCCAAGACTGGGTAAATTTTGAAACAAAAGGCATGATATTTCCTCCTCATAATAAGGATTGTGCCATTTTTGAAGAAAAAATCAATGGCAAATTCTATGCTTTACACAGACCATCAAGTCCGCAGATTGGAGGGAATTTTATTTGGCTGGCAGAATCTCCTGATGGTATTCATTGGGGAAACCACCAATTTCTTTTAGGAACCAGAAAAGGATTTTGGGATAGTGCAAGAGTTGGTGCCGGAGCAGCACCCATTAAAACGGATAAAGGATGGCTCGAAATATATCATGGAGCAAATGCAGAACATCAATATTGCCTGGGTGCCTTCTTAATGGATCTGAATGATCCTTCAAAAGTAATTGCACGAACTACTGAACCAATAATGATGCCTCAGGAAAATTATGAGCTGAGCGGCTTTTTCGGACATGTTGTTTTTACTAACGGCCACGTGATTGAAGGAGACAAACTGACGATGTATTACGGAGCTGCAGATGAATTTGTCTGCGGTGCTTATTTTTCTATTTCAGAAATCTTAGCAGCTCTTGAAAGTGTTGTCTAAAAACAATCTGACAAAAAAAAGCCTGCAGATTAATATTTGCAGGCTTTCAGAAAATGTAAAAGTTTTATCCCAGATTAAATATTCTATTTTACTTTCTTCTTCGGGTTTTTATTTTCGGAATTAAGACTATCTTTTTGTAATCCTGACGTTCTTGAGTATGTAGAAGCATCATTAGTGTTTTCGCCAGGACCTATTCCCGTACCCGAACTACTTGCATGAGGGTCCGTGCCACTAGTAACCGTAGTGGTATTATTCCCTTTATAATTAATGCCTTTACTATTATTTGCATCTGTGTTTGCTGAGTCAGGAGTTGTTCCCACAGTATCAGCATGATGGCCTGTCTCAATTTCGTCACTATATCCATCCTGATTATTTTTACAGGAAACTAAAATTCCTATTACTACAAGAAGAAGTGCGATTTTTGATTTAAATAAAGTTTTCATAATATATTATTTTAAGCTTTATTTCAAATTTAGATAGATGATGCCCAATAATCTTATATAATTATTATTTTATTTTATATGAATAAGTTATTTATAATCAAAATCTTAAAATATAAATCATATAAGTTATTGCTATAATTTTATAATCATTTTGCCTATAGATTTTTTAGATTTAAACTTCATATAAACTATAAAAAACTATTAATTATGGAAAGAGAGAACTATAGAAATTATAATCATAATGATGGTAATTTCAATTCAGGCATTTTGCCAGAGGATAAATACTCAGATCCACGAAATTTAGATGAAGCATCAAATTGGTATTTTCAAAATGCAGGCGACAATCAGGATCTTATTGAAGATAAGGATAATGATCCTAACAGAAGGACTTTAGACGAATATGATGTTAATGATGCTGAACCAGATGAGGATGATTCTGAAAATGATTTACTTGAAAATGATTCTGAAGAAGAAGAATGATATTGTCATCCATTTAGAACAAAAAGTAGCTGTCTCAAAACTAAGGCAGCTACTTTTTTTTTATACTATACAAGCGTGAAAGTATATATGAAGCACTAAATAATTATATTAGCATTGGATTAGAATATTAAAAAGCTAAGTCTGCAACTCAAAACCAAAAAGCTAATATGAGCAAAAAAACTATAATCTTAACCGGCTTTATAATTTTAAAATTTGTTTTACAATATGTATTGATAAGTCCTGAATATGATTTGCACCGGGATGAATATTTACATCTCGATCAGGCCAATCATTTAGCCTGGGGATATTTATCAGTTCCACCGGTAACATCCTGGTTTTCTTATATTATTCTATTGCTTGGAAATTCTGTTTTTTGGGTTAAATTCTTCCCTGACCTATTTGGTGTTTTGACATTGGTAATCGTTTGGAAAACTATTGAAATACTCCGGGGAAATTTATATGCCCTAATTTTAGGAGCAGTTTGTATCGTATTTTCATCATTGCTGCGAATCAATATGCTTTATCAGCCCAATTCATTAGACATATTATGCTGGACTGCCTTTTATTATGTAATTATTCAATATATAGCAACCGAAAAATCTAAGTGGTTCTATATAGGTGCAGTCGTTTTTGCATTTGGCTTTTTAAATAAATACAACATCTTATTTTTACTTATCGGTCTGTTTCCGGCAGTTTTACTTTCTATGCAAAGGAAAATACTAACCCAAAAGGAACTTTATTTTGCTTTCATTTTCGGATTAATATTGATCTTTCCAAATCTTTTATGGCAATACCACAACCAATTCCCAGTGGTGCATCATATGAAAGAATTAGCCGAAACACAATTAGTTAATGTAGATCGTGTTGGATTTTTAAAGGAACAATTGCTGTTTTTTATGGGTTCTTTTTTTGTGATTATTGCTGCTTTATATGCCTTATTATTTTATAAACCTTTTAAGGAATACAAATTTTTCTTTGCTTCTATCCTCTTTACACTAATTGTCTTTTTATACTTTAAGGCAAAAGCCTATTATGCCATTGGCTTGTATCCTATTTATATCGCTTTTGGGGCAGCTTTTTTATCTGAAATTTTAAAAGAGGGTCGGAAACGTTATTTACAACCAGTATTAATCATTATTCCACTATTGTTTTTTATTCCGATTTACAATCTTGCTTTTCCAAATAAAAGCCCGTCCTATATTGCAGAACATGCTGAAAAATATAAAAAATTAGGCCTGCTTCGTTGGGAAGACGGAAAAGATCACGAATTACCTCAGGATTTTGCCGATATGCTGGGCTGGAAAGAACTGGCTCGCAAAACAGATTCTGTTTATGCTTTGTTTCCTAATTCTGAAAAGACGCTCGTTTTGTGTGATAATTACGGACAAGCGGGAGCAATTAATTATTACACAAAAAAAGGCATTAAAGCAGTTTCGTTCAATGCCGATTATGTGAATTGGTTTAATCTCGATGGACATTACACAAACCTTATCAGAGTGAAAGAATATGAAGAAAACAGTAATGAATTTAAGGAGACGAGTCCCTATTTTGAATCTTCTTTTATTGGTGGTGTAATAACCAATAAATACGCAAGAGAATACAAAACCACCATTTTTGTTTTTACCGGAGCTAAAATCAATATTAACAAAAGAATAGAAAATGAAATTAGAGAAACAAAAGACTACAGCAAAGATTAATTAATCATTTTAGTACTATTGAATAATAAAAATCCATTCAACTTAAACAAAAAAGATACAAAAAACCGACCTGCGCTTTGGGTTTTATTACTGTCTGTTTTTAAAAAAATATCTGATTACTAACTTAGATAAATTTAAAACATTGGTTTCATTTTTTTAAACAGCTATCTGTTAACAGGTTATTAATTTCTTAACTTAATTAAAAAATATTCCGAAATTTCTTTGGAAAACAGTATTTAGTGCTTATCTTTGCACCCGAAACATCGCGGGATAGAGCAGTAGGCAGCTCGTCGGGCTCATAACCCGAAGGTCACAGGTTCGAGTCCTGTTCCCGCTACAAGTTTAAAGTAAAAGCCTGAGAATCTAGATTTCTCAGGCTTTTTTTGTGGTTCGATAAATTTTGTTTCAATTTCTTGAAAATTAAAACGTCTGTATTTTTTAAAGGAAATTCTCCAAGAAGTAACAATAGAGATAAAGTACTGGCAAAACAACTTAAATTGGAGCCCGAAGAAAAAAATATGGTTTTAAAATGTTCGATACTTTTCTAACACAAAAGAAATTTAAAGATTTCTTTCAGAAAAATGTAGCTTCGCTATAAAATATAAAAAATCTCGCTGTTTTCGCGAGATTTCTTGTTTTAATCTTTGTCGATTCTCTTTGTGGGCACGGAAAAAATTTCCGCGCTATCGTTACGTTGACATATCTGCGCCATCTGGGTTTTAACCTTTAAAAATCATACCTGTTAGTTCTACATTATGGCTTTTTTTAACCGTATCTATAAATTCCCTATCATTTACGTTGGAAACAACAATTATTTTTCGACTGACTCTTGGACAAAATAGGGCGCCAAAATTTCCATAATGAAAATGAATGCCAATAGCTGATTTAAAAGGATCTTTTGATATTAGATAATTTTGCGAATAGGCACCTGTAGAAGCGTCACCAAATGGTATTGGTAAAATTACATTGCCTGATTGATTTTGACTTGTTTTTATAGTGACTGGTCTACCACTGTAAGTAGATAATTGAAGAAGATATTGCAGACCATATTCCGTCCTATGGAACGTAATTCTAAAACCTCCGATACCTGGAATTCCTTTCTCGATAACTTTATCAAATGCTTTGGTTTGAGTTTCTAATATTTTATTTGGCTCTAAACTTTTTAAGTTGGGCACAAACTCTCGCTGAAATTCGTTGAAGCCGTCAATATCGCCAATCCAAAAAGACTGATTAGTTACTTCTATTTTACCATTCTGCACCTTATATAGCAATGGCTGGCTTTCTAATGATGTAATTAAAAAATCCGTTGTATGTCTACTTTCAATATTAAAACTCAAAAGAACTTTTTTGACATTTGTAATATCGAAAATATTCTCTTTAAACAATTTATCTATGGCACTCTGCGCAACTTCCACATCACCAGCAAATGATACAGCAATACTGGGGTTTAGTATAATGCTTTTTAGTACACCACTAAAAATACTATTTCTGTTGGATACAATATTAGGGTCGGAAATCGTGGAATCACTTTCTACTCTCACAGCTCCATGGCATATTTTTGCAATTATTAAAGTCATAATAAAATTGAAAATTTTTTACATAAAAGGAACCTCTTAGCCTATGATTAATTATATTACAAGATACTCCTTTATCAAATCAATTTTTTGCTCAATTTGTTTTTCTGCTTCGGAAGGCTTTAATTCATTTGGTTTAAATCCTTTTATATCCTTATGACAGCTACTACAATATTCTCCTATTTCATTTATTTTAGAACATTCACAACTCCAAACTTCTTTTTCTTTCGATGACAACATTTGCTTTTTAAATGTTTTTGTCCCTCTTTCAAAAAAATTATTTTTGATATACTCTAGTATAGTATCTAAATCTTTCTTGTCTTTTTCATCATAAAATGGTTTATCATAGGTCGCCATTTTTAGTGCTATCTTTTGTACATTAAAATTATCATCGTTCAATAGTTTTATTATTTCGTCATAATTGAATAAATTTAAATCCTTTATAACTATTGATAGATATTCAGATATTGAATTATTTTCGGCTCTTTTAATATAATCATATAAAAGTCTTATTTTTTGATCTTCTTTCAAAACATCAACATAGTTAATAAATCTTTTATTAAAAGAATTATAAGCCTCTCCGTAATTTTGAGGGGTTGTGATTATATCTGAATATCGTTTAAGTATATTGGGAAAAACTTCTTCTATTTGATTTTCTATTACGAAGTTCCAAAAATCTTCATCTGCTGTCAAAATTCCTGATTGAGCATCTCTAATTAACTCCTTCTTTTTACGTAAAATATTTATTTTTTCAATACTTACAATTTCAGCCTTGTCATCTCGATCCAAAAGGGAATTAATCGCATTCTCTTTTTCGATAATAACTGCAGTACCAATGGCTGTAATCATAAACATAGATTTTCCTTTACCTGAAATTTCGTCTAGATCAATACTTAATCCTATGATACAATTTCCACCTATTTCGTGTGTTGCAAGTTTTATTTTTTCTATTGCTTCATTATATATTGAAGATAATTGCTTTTGATATGCATTAGATCGACCTCCAAAAACATCAGTTAGCCCTCCCATAAAATCACTAAAGAAATTAGTTCCGGCAACAACATGCGCGGTTACAGGTTTGAGAGGCTTTTTAATTTTTAATCCTTCTATCGAAGAAGTTGTCAACACTAAAACATCTTTTGGATTTACCATATCTTTTTTTTATGAAATAATTACACTTTGCTTACAGATCAAAAAATATCAAAGCACTTGTTTGATTATTAGAATCATTACTGAGTTTCTTACTCGTCAATCTTAATAACTTCCTCATCTTCCAATAAGTCTACATGATAAATTGGTGAATCGCTAAATTTTATGATATATTTATTTTTATTACTTACCTCTGGAACGAAATAGACATAAAATGTGCTGACTGTGAATCCTCCAAAACTATTGGTCGCTTCAACTTCAGTTGAAACAACTTTTATACCTGTCTTTTTAAATTTACTATGTACGAATTCCTCATATTCATGAATATAAATTTCATTAAATCTAGCAGTATTTGGATTTTTTAAATTCAATTTGATTTCTTCAATTGCCTTATCGTAAAAGTATGGAACTTCGTTCAGATTAATATCACAACTAAATATGATCTTTTTGTTGGCGAATTTTTGAACTTTGTAAATTACTGATTTAATGCTGTCTCTCTTGACGGCATTAAAATCAACCTTTTCGAAAATATTCTTTTCGAGACTACTTTGCATTACTAGCTTCTTATTTTCTACCTTAAACCAAACTGTATCAAGCTTTTCTTTATCTATAATATATGCTCCATTTTTATTTTTGGAATATTTTATAAAGTTCCAACCACACGTTTTCAAACTATCTGCATTTAAGGCAATGGTACTATCATTTAAAACCATAATGTTAACATCGTATTTCTTTTTTGGTTCAATCATTTTATATAACTGCCCATCAGAAAAAGAATCTTTTTCACTACATGAATGTAAAAGGGTCGATAGTAAAATTGCTAAAATAATTTGTTTCATAATTATTAGTTTTGGCTATCAATTCGAATTGAAAGCTTTTTTATTTATAGTATTAGTTTTTATTTGCTGATAATATCATTAAATACCTCATTCAATTTTTCAAATTTCAAAACACTAAATTGTTTGCTTGGAACCCATATTCCATTTTGATTTTGGTACAAAATTGAGAACTTATTAGTATCTAGATATTTCTTTAAAATTAACAAAGCTTTCTCTCTACTAACTTTTACAGTTTTTCTATAATTATCATAATACTTTTTAGGATTATCATTTGAGTTAGGAACAGATGTAATCGTTAGTGAATCAATTTCAGTCTGTGTAAATGCTTGAAAAGCCACATATACAATATCTCGTTTAACCTGCTCTTCAATTATATTTTTCAAATCACCTTCAAAAATTGGTTTCGAGACTTGGACATGCAATTCACTTTCATCCAATGAAATGAATTTTAATGTTCCTATTTCTTCACTAAAATCGTACGAAGCTTCAAACATTTCTTTGATAGTTCTATATTTCGGTAATGAATTGTCATTTTCATTATTCTCTTTTGATGGTTCAAAATTTTCGACAGAAATACTGTCAGTTGTAATATTATTCACTTCATTAACTCTATCGGATTTACAACTCGTAAATGCAAGTATTGACAGAATACATATTGTTGATTTCATTTTATTCATATATGTTTTTTTTAATATTAATAAAACCTCAATTCTGATTATAACAGGTTGAGGTTTTAAGTTCATCTAAATTGGTGACTAAAACTAAATAGCATTGCACATATTTACTTAATCTTTAGGCTTATGCTTGTGAGGTTTTAAATCAGGATGCTTATCCTTGTTTGGAGGATTAACACGAGGTCTTTTATCTGGTGTCCCATCTTCTTTTTTCGGTTTTGGACCAGGCTTAATTGCTTGAATTTCATTCATAATAATTTTCTTTTAATTAAATAACAGCTTTTGTTTCTCCCTAACAAATAACATTAAAAAAATTATTACTGTATTACGGAAATCCGTAACAAGCAACAAGCTAGCATCTTTATTACATAAATATTTTGTTCCAGAATTTTTCATTAAAATTTTCCAAACTCTCTCTCTTGCATTCATGATTAATTTCTGATCTGATTTAACATCATCCTTCTCAATCTCATATAATCATAAAAGACTCCATTTCTTTTTGCTTTAGTTTTAACTTGTATGTATTTCTCATTTATTGTTGCACGATAATTTGCATGAGCATAAATATTTCGTATTGAACCGGTATCCCGAAGTTTTTTCTCTAAAATTTCCATTTCTGCAATAAGTTCTTCAAAACGATTGTCATTGTAAATTAACATTCCATAATGTCTAATAATAAATGAGACTTTCGCGCTGAAATTCATTTCACTAATTAACAAATGATTTATTTCACTTCGTCTTTCTTGAGGATCTAATGCTTTGTCTACCGCAGAATTAACTGCCCCCTCTAAAGCATTAAATAGCATAATTATCCAGCCAATATCATACAGTCTTTGAATAAAAATATCAGTTGCCTCATCGTCGGAAATTACTGCTTCTGTTTCGATTTCAAATATTTCTGTTAGTTGAAAATCTGATTCAAGTTTTCGATTTCTCATTTTATTTTATATTTTAAATATTGCTAGTTACTTCATTTAGATATTAATCATTGTTTCCGATCAATTATATATCAAAGATAACAATCTTAGCACGCAGTGATTTTGCGCAGATAGATCATATTTATCTTATTACGTAAAACCATAATGATATATAATTAATTGTTTATAATTTTGAAGAAAAACAAGAAATGAAAAAGATACTAATATTCGTTTGTGTATTCGCTTTATCAATGAGCCACGCTCAACAAATAAAAAAAACAGATTACATTGTTAACTCTTTGACAGGATTAAGAATGGGTGTGACAACTACGAAAGAGAACGGCTCAATTTTGAAAAGAATATATTTTGCGTATGTAAATACATCTAATCAATTTGATAATGGAATGACTTTAGCAGAATCTAGTAATGAAGACGATTTTCTAAACAGTTACAAGATTTGAAAAATTTAATATCAAAACTTGAAAAGGGGGAATTTATTGATACTACATTCAATAGAACTATTAAAAAAGAGTCTTCTTTGGGAGTTAAAGTTCTTTATATATCAGGTGATGGGCAAGCTGGAACAGCACAATTAAATGAAGGCCAACTTGATAAACTTTTAGATAAATTTAAAAAGTGGAAAGATAAAGACATCAAATAATTGGGCTTAAATTTTTTAAATCATCGTTAAAATGGTTCGAGAATTGTCTCGATAGGGCTACTAAATAAAAAGCCTGAGAAATCTAGATTTTTCAGGCTTTACTTTTTGTTCGATAAATTTAAACTTAATTCATTTGAAGATTTAAATACATATAGTCACTTTACTATTATGTAAAAGCACTAATCTAAAAACATTCGAGTAATTATTAATATTCCGACTTTAAAATTATTTTTCCTTTCTTCAACCCCTTACCTGTTACATCCAATTGGATTTTACCAGCATTTTCAACTGCTTTCACTAAGACCACAAGTTTACCGCTGAAAAGCTTCATGTGATCCTGATGAAAAAGTTCTAATGATGTGGCATCTCCATTACATGCAGCCCTGTAAGTTCCTGCGCCGGTTACTTTAAACTGCAGTTCATTTACTGCTGTAGGACATGGGATTCCGTTTTTATCTACAACCGAAACAGTCACAAAAGAGATATCCTCTCCATCAGCTTTAATGATTTTTCTATCTGCTTCGAGAACAATTTTATATGGATCTCCGGCTGTTTTAATCTCATTTTCTGCCGCTATTTTTCCATTTGAGTCAAATGCTACAACTTTTACCGTTCCTGGTTCATATTTCACATCATTCCACATTAGTCGATAGCGGTTTTGCGGAGTGGAATTGTTTTTTTTCTGCACTCCCATACTTTTTCCGTTTACGAAAAGTTCAGCACTGTCGTAATTGGTGTAAACGAAAACGGGAGTAATCTCTCCTTCTCTTCCTTTCCAGTTCCAATGTGGCAATATATGAAGCGTTTTATCTTTCGTATTCCATCTGCTTCTGTACAGATAAAAACGGTCTTTAGGAAGTCCCGCTAAATCTGAAATTCCAAAATAAGAACTTCTTGATGGCCATTTCTCATCATAAGGCGTAGGCTCTCCCAAATAGTCAAAACCAGTCCAGACAAATTCGCCAATAACCCATGGTTTGTCATCCTGAAGAACAAAATCTTCATCAGGAACATTTGACCAGCTGCAGGCTTCAAGATCATAAGACGAACTTTGAAAATCAGGGTATTGTTTATTCTTTTCCTGCACTACAGGAAATTTATAAATTCCTCTTGAACTTACTGTAGAAGCAGTTTCTGAGCCTAATATAAATCCTTGTGGAAATGTTTTATAAGCTTCTTCATAAAGATGAACTCTGTAATTTAATCCAGGAATATCCAGCAAAGCTCCAAAACCAGATTCCATAGTTGCTTTTACTTGATCCATACCAACAGTCACAGGTCTTGTAGGATCTTCACGATGAAAAATATCCTGCAGCCATTTGGCACGTTTTACCCCTTCAGCTCCCCATTGATCCGGAACTTCGTTTCCTGAACTCCACATTACAATAGACGGATGATTTCGTGTGGCTCTCACTAAATTCACAATGTCTTTTTCTGCATATTCTTCAAAAAAGCGATGATATCCGTTTTCTACTTTTGGTTTTGCCCATTCATCAAAACTTTCAGCCAAAAACATAAATCCCATTTCGTCAGCCAGTTCAAGCTGTTCAAAAGAGGGCATATTATGAGAACTACGGATAGCGTTACATCCCATATCTTTTAAGATTGTAAGCTGTCTTCGAAGTGCTGCCTTGTTTACTGCTGCACCAAGGGGTCCCAAATCATGATGAAGACAAACACCTTTAAATTTTGTCACTTTTCCATTAAGGCTAAATCCTATATGTGGTTCGTATTTAATAGCTCTTATACCGAATTTTATGGTCTGTTCGTCTTTTAAAGTTCCGTCGGCTGCGAATAATTTGGTAATGGCTGTATACAAATATGGCGTCTCCGGACTCCATAAATGAGGTTTGCCAACAGAAATAGTTTGATGAAATTTTCCGTCTTTGATTTCAGTACCTTTCTGTGTTGCAACTATATTATTATCTGCATCTTTTATTTGCGTTAACATTGACAGATTAGCTCCATTAACTTCGGCTTTAAGATCAACAATAGCCGCATTTTCTTTGATGTCGGGAGTTGTAATAAAAGTTCCCCATTGTGCGAAACTTTCCTCCTCCTTTACTACAATACTAACTTTTCTATAAAGACCCGCTCCAGGATACCATCTTGAAGAAAATGGCATATTGGTCAATTTTACTGCCAGCACGTTCTCTGATCCCGGGATAAGATCTTTGCTAATATCAATATAAAAATAGCTGTATCCGTAACCCCACTCACCTACTTTTTTTCCATTTAAATAAACCTGAGGTTCACTCATGGCACCTTCAAAAATAAGAAGTGCTTTTTTTCCTTTTTTAAACTCCGAAACAGAAAATGTATTTCGATACCAGCCTGTCCCAATATGTGGAAGTGCTCCGGTACGACCCGTTTTTTCGGTGGGAATTTTTTCTCCGTTTTGTTCAATTGCAGAAACCTGCTTGTCCCATTCTTTATCAAACGGTCCATAAATTGCCCAATCGTGAGGCACACTGACTTTTTCCCACTTTGATGCATCGAAATTTACAGAAAAGGCATCCTCTTTTACCGCTGCAGAAAAACGCCAGTTATCTTTTAAAATAACAGTCGTTGTTTGTGACATCATTTTCTCAGACGAAAAAACTAACAGAAATAAGAATATTGATTTAAAAATTAATTTCATTCTATGTTTTTATTTTTTCACCATTAAAATAATTAGCTTTATGAACCTTAATAGCTTAACGGTAATTTTTAATTTTTTAATTTAAAAAAATATTTATTCTTTAAAAGCATCCAATGCAGGAGAAGGTTTACCGTTAGGAAGCCAGGCATTAAGCTGATAACCGCTCCAGCTTTTTTCGCCTTGTGGTTCCCAATAAATAACACCTAAGCCTTTGTTATCAGGCACGTTTTTCACTGCTTTTATAGTAGCTTCAAGCATTTCTTTGGTGTTTTCTACTAATGTATAATCACCACCAACTTCGACCACCATAACTTCTTTATTGTAACGCGAAGCCATGTCTTTTAAATTATTTTCTAAGTCGGCAATATTTTCTTTGTAATCAGTTTTTAGCCAAAACGGATAGTAAGAAAGACCAATTACATCATACTTTACATTCAGCTCTGTTGCTTTGTCAAAAAACCACCTGAATTTTTCGTTATTGTTTCCTTCGTCCAGATGTACAATAACTTTAATTTTTGGATCGATAGCTTTTGTAGCCTCATATCCTTTATTAAGCAATTGTGCCAATTGAGGAAAGTTGTCTGTGTGGCCTTCCGGCCAGAGCATACCACTCGGAATTTCATTTCCAACCTGAACCCATTCCGGTGTTACACCTGCTTTTTTCAACAGTTGCAAAACATCATAAGTATGTTGGTACACATCGGTTAACAATTCCGAAAAAGAATGATTTGCCCATGCTGCCGGTTTATTTTGTTTACCTGGATCTGCCCACGAATCGCTGTAATGAAAATTAATCATGATGCGCATTCCCATCTTTTGCGCGCGAACCGCCATGACAACTGTTTCTTGGGGACTACAGTGCCCGCTGGCTTTATCATTATTGGGGTTTACCCAAACGCGCAAACGAAGGGTATTGATTCCTCTGTCTTTTAATAATTGCAGACAGTCTTTTTCAGAACCGTCTGCATCATAAAATTTATAACCTGTGGCTTCCATTTGTGGCAGCCATCCTACATCGGCTCCTTTTGAGAAAGAGCCCTCTTTACTTGTCATTTTTGATTTACAAGAAGTAAATGCAAGAGCAATGACAAGTAAAAAAGGCAGTATTTTGAAATGCTTCTTCATGATTTGTTATCTGGCAAAAGCCTGCATTACAGATAAAGCATTATTGTCAAAACTATATAACGCCTGATTCTCATAAGTAGAACCGAATGCAGATTGTTTTCCTCTAAAAGCAACCCATTCGCCACCCCAATAAGCAAATCCTTGTCCGTGTTCTGATGCTTCAACCGAAGCTCTGACAGCAAGAACAAAAGCCTTTTGTCCCGCTGGAGTTGCAGGATATTCAGGTATTAACTGGTCATTTGATCCTACAATATTGTTTGTAAAATCATTATACAACAATGTAAAAGGGTAAGATGTTTCTGCAATCACGACTTTTTTACCAAATTTTGTTCCTAATGCATCAATTGTAGATCCTACTTGAGTCAAATCTTTTCCATGCCACATTGGATAGTAAGATAATCCGATATAATCATAATCAATAGTATTCATTTTACCAAAAAACCAATCAGTTTTACCACCCTCTATACCTGCATAATGAATCATGATTTTTGTATTTGGTGCTTTACTGCGAATAACCTGACTTGCAGCTGTTAATAAAGCAATACATTGTTCTTCATTACTAATTAAGTTCCCTTGTGGCCAAAGTAATCCGCTGTTGATTTCGTTTCCTATCTGGATAATATCAGGATTAATTTCTTTGATAATTGTTTCTGTGTAAGTAGCTACAGCTTTTTTTAATTCCTCAAATGATAATTTTTCCCAATCTTTAGGGGTTGTTTGTTTTTCCGGATCTGCCCAGCTATCAGAATAATGAACCGTTAACCAAACTCTAAGACCTGCTCTTCTTGACTTTTCTGCAAGTGCTTTTACTTCTGACATACCTGAACGTCCGTTTACAGGGTTATTCCATAAACGAATTCGGACTGTATTACAACCTGCATTCTTAAGTGTTGTAAGCATGTCTTCGGCTTTGCCGTTATTGTAGAACTTAGTCTGAACAGCTTCCATTTCAGGAAGATATGAAATATCGGATCCTCTGATAAAAGTATCGTCTGCAGGTGGTTGAGGAACATTTGAACCTTTGTCGTCATCGCCTGAGCAAGAAAATTGAATTGCTGCTATTACAAGCAATCCCATAAATTTTATATGTTTTTTCATATATGTAAGTTTTTATCGATCATGTATTGTTGCCTATGTAACAGTTTGCTTTAGCAGACTTTTAAGGGTGTTTTTTAATGATTGAAATTATAAATGTTTTGAATGTATTCTTCTCCTTCTTCAAAATAAGATTTGGAAAATGTAGAGAATTTATCACATTATGAAAATTCCTTCTTTCTAAAATTCCGTTTACTGAATGATAAATAATCAATGTTTTTTACTTTCAGAAATTAAAACAATTTCATCTTACCTATATTTAAAGTAGTTATTAAAAATTAAACCCATTAAAGTAAAACACCAGTATCTACAGCTTTTTGTCTTTTAAATTTAACTTTAAAAAGGAGGAATAATAAGCCTCAAATAATAAATTTGAGGCTTTTAATTTTATTATTGTACTTTGATGAAAGTATAACGACCATCTAAGTCGTTGAACCAAACATCGTATTTTCCTTCTTTTTCAACAATAATGTCTGGTCCCCATTCTGCCATCCATTGATCATTAGCATAGAATAGCATTTTTCCTGCTTTTAAAGTTTGAGCAGAAGCTTTCCAGATATGAGGATTAAATGTTGACTGAGTTAAAGCAACTTCTGTTTCCCAGCCAGAATCATCACCTGTTATTACTGAACCTTTATAAGCAATTTTATTGTAAGTAGTTGTTGTTGATCCTGTGTACTCAGGAAGTTTGTATGTTAAATCCTTAATATTGATTTCGAGAGTATAATAACCAGCAGTGGCAATGTAGAAATTACCATCTTGTGCATCAGAAAGATTGATAAATATTTTATCATCCACATAAGTGGGATAATAAGCAGGAAACCACTGACCAGGTTTTTCGATTAGCTTAAATTGACCTGCATTAAAGTATCCTGTGTAATAATGTTTTGTATTATCATTAGGATCTGCAAAAATTGGCATGTTGTTGCTGTTATTCCAACCATCAGCAGGAGTAGCAGCAGAAGTAGCAGGGCCTACTAAATACAAAGTAACAACTGGTATTTCTGTACTTCCGTATGGAGTTACTATAATTGTAATTACATCTGAGAATTTTGGTTCAGCATTTGCAGTTCCAACAGTCGCTTTAATTCTAACATCAATAGCACCTTCTACATTTGGAGTTAATCCAAGTTCCAATGCTCTTGTATTAAGTTCGTTAACATCAATGGTTGAATTAGTTGAAGTTGAAGATGTAACATCAATAGGAGCTGCAAATTCAGTGTCATTAGCAGCAAACTGAACAGTGTAAGTTACAACCGTTGGTGCTCCGTAAGTTACTTTTTCCCAGGTTACTGTAAGGGCAGTATTAGCTGGTGTTGCTTCGTTAAGAATAGTTGAAGATCCACTCTCTGGTGTAATGATTGAGAAAGCCGCTTCCTGAGGCTGTAAAATCATCAAACTCTCTTCGTTTTCACAAGACCATAATCCTGTAAGTATTGCTACAGCAATAAAAATTTTGAATATATTTTTCATTTTATTATCTTTTATGTTGTTAAAAAGGTTTTAGTAACCAGTATTTTGAGTTAAGTTTTTATTCGCTCCCAATGTTGCTTCAGGAATTGGAAAAAGTTTTCTGTGAGAAGAAATTGAAATTCCTCTGGCAGCATTTCCTTTCCATGACCAATTGTAAGTCCCTCCTGTAAATAATCCAAAACGGATTAAATCTTGTCTTCTGTGACCTTCCCAGTGTAATTCACGTGCACGTTCGTCAATTATAAATTGTAGGTTCAATTCGCTTGCCGTAATATTACCAGCAGTAGAATTATTGTTGGCTCTTTCTCTCAAGGCATTTACATAAACAAGTGATTGGGCTACTGTACCATTTCCTCCTCTTAAAGTAGCTTCTGCATACATCAGGTAAACATCTGCTAATCTGAATAGTGGGAAATCAGTATCTGAAAATTCACCGTGTTTCCCATTAACTCCTGCAGAAGTTTTATTAGAGAATTTAGATAAAATATATCCTTGTGAATTCACACTAATATCAGCAATATCTATTGTTCTTGTTTGATTTTCAGTACCTGTTCCGATAGTATTTCTGTCATCCTGGCTGAATTTTGGACCGTCAAATTTTTGTACAAATTGTTTTCTGATGCGAATTGCACCTCCCCAACCTTTAATTCCAAAGTCTCCTCCATTATTTTCTAATAGTCCAATTTGACCATTAATTAAAAAGGTTGTACCTCCCCAGTTTTGAGTAAGGACTCCGTCTGACTGAATTGTAAAAATCATTTCTTCAGATGTATGGTTATCAGCCATAAAGTTTTCCAGATATTTTGGTTTAAGCGTATACCCTCCTGCAATGATTTCGTTACACATTGTAACACAATCATTAAATCGTTCAGGTTGTCCATATACCTGAGCATTCAAATATATTTTAGCCAGAATCATACGTGCCATAGCCTGGTCTACTCTTCCGTATTCATTGGTTCTTGCAGGTTTTAAGTCTGGCAAAACAGCTTTTAATTCGGTTTCAATAAAATCAAATAACTGCTTTCTGTCATATTGAGGACCCGCAAAATTTAACGGATCGTTTTCAGTATACATAGGTGCTTTTCCAAACAGGTCCATGATGTTGTAATATGCATAGGCTCTTAAAACACGAACTTCTTTTCTGTAAAGTTCAATTTCGGCTATTGTTTCAGCATTTGTAATGTTTCTTCCTTTTAATTTTTCAGGTGTACTTTCGCGCAAAAAATCATTTGCATAGGCAACAGAAGCCATTGTACGGCTGTACATTCCTAAAATAACAGGATTTGCAGCTGTCCAAATATTTCGTTGTAATTCTGCAGTTCCTTCGTCATTTTCATAACTCCAGATCATTTCGTCTGTTGTTAGTTCCTGTAGGTTCAACAAGCATCTTACATACTGACTTGTTCCGGCTGCTAAACCTTCCAATGAAGAAAAAACAGGTCCTCGGGTACCTGTAAGCGTAAGGTTTCCGTATACCCCAGCTAAGGCTTGTTTATATCCTTCGGGAGTAGAAAACAAAGCATCAGCTGAAAGTACGTCATCATCTTCAGAAACTACATTCAGGTCATCTGTACAAGAATGAAAAACAGTAGCTAACGCTATAATAGTTATTATTATATATTTTTTCATTTTATTAAAATTTAAGGTTTGCACCAAACAAGAAAGTGCGTTGTCTTGGATAAATCGTTTTATCAACACCGTTATTTGTAATTTCAGGATCTAAACCACTGTATTTGGTAATTACAAAGACGTTTTGTACTCCTGTTGATAATCTTAAAGAAACTTTCTCATTAATAACTTTATCGAAAGTATATCCTAAAGAAATATTGTCCATTTTTAAGAAAGAAGCATTTTCTACATAAATATCAGACATTACAACATTAGAAGTTGTCTGAAAGTTAGTTTCTGTTACCTGAGTAGGAATATTACTTAAAATTCCATTACTAATTAAACCGTTATATTGTGCTCTTGAAGCATCCATTCCATTAAAAATATTGTTACCAATACTTGCTCTTAAATTGAAGGAGAAATCAAATTTCTTGTAATTCATATTTGATGCAAATCCTAAAGTAACATCCGGATCCGGATTGTTATAAATGTATTTGTCAGCATCATTCTTGATATTATCACCGTTCAAATCAGCAAAAGCACCATCAATTGGTTTACCTGCAGTATCATATAATTGTTTGTAAACGTAGAAAGAATATGGCGTGTATCCTTCTCTGAAAATTTGAGAAGTACTTCCGTTTCCGGTAATGTTGTCCCCTAAAAATATATCAGAGTTAAAAGCTAATTCGCTAATTCTTCTTTCAAATTTAGACGCATTGAAGTTAACATTCCAGGAGAAATTTTCGGTTTTAACAGCACTTGCATTAACTGTAAGTTCAACTCCTTTAGTAGTAAAGCTACCTATGTTTTGATATACTCTGTTAGAAAAATTACTTCCGTCAGAAATGGCCACATTTGCTAATAAATCTTTAGAGTCTTTGTAATATGCATCCAAACTAGCCGTGATACGATTATCTAAAAATCCAAAATCTAAACCTCCATTATAAGTAGTTGTTTCTTCCCATTTTAAGCCATTTGTTCGTTTGTATGGAAGTGCAATTGTAACCGGATCAGTTCCAAAATAATATTGAGAGTTTCCTGTTCCGGATTCGTATTTTTGAAGGTAACCGTTTGGTTCCGGAATATCCTGCTGACCTGTAATACCATAACTCAATCTTAATTTTAAATCAGATAGGGTTTTGTTTTCTTTAAGGAAATCTTCTTTAAGTTTCCATGCAAAAGCAACTGAAGGAAAATTACCCCAACGATTTTCTTCATCAAATCTTGAAGAACCATCTCTTCTGTAAGATAAAGTCAATAAATATTTATCTCTGAAGTTTAAGTTTGTTCTGGCAAAAAAACCAATTAAGACAGTTTCAGTATCTAAAGTAGTCTCAGGGAATGTTGACAGTAGATTTGGGTCTAAAATATTACCGGTCTCGAATCTTGAACTTTCAAATTTTTGATAAGAGTAACCTCCTGTTAATTCAAATACTAATGAGTCAAAAGTTTTATTATAAACTAAATAAGCGTCTAATAATTTATTTTGTCTTTTGGCATCAGTATATTCATTAGCACCGAAAGGTATGTTGTCGATACTTGGACCCGAACCTGCATTTGGGTTAACCAGTCTTCTTCTTTCTCCATTAGATTCATCAAAACCTACATTGACAACGGCTCTTACGTCCGGGAAAAAGTAAAGTTTATAGTCTACTTCGATATTTCCGAAGAATCGGTTGCTTTTTGCGATATCGCTAGTGTTAAGCAATTGAGAAACAGGATTTCTGGAGGCATTTGGGTCCAATCGGGGTTTTCCGTTACCGTCAACAGTACCATTAAGATATTCAAAATAACCATCGTATGGTGCGCCTTCAACTCTTATAGGCTGTGTAGGGTCAAAACCAATAGCAGTTCCTTCTACAGCATCTGTAAACCTGTTTTTTTCGTAAGCATAATTAGCAGACAATTTTACTTTTAAGCTGTTTTCAAAAAAGGCAGGGTTCATTACCAAACCAACAGTATTTCTTTTAAACTCATTGGTTATACGTAAACCTTCCTGATTTGTATTTCCCAAAGTAAGACTCGTTGGAATAATATTGAACAAGCTTCCTCTAACCGCTAAACTCTGATCAAAAGATCCTGTGTTTCTGTAAATCGCTTTTTGCCAGTCTGTATTTGCTGTACCCAACTTACCTGAATCCTGAGGTCTTCTGTCTGCGATAAGTTTTCTGTATTCATCTGCACTAAAAACATCAACAGTATTAGTCAGTTTTCCTGCAGCATATTGGGCATTATAATCAACTGATAATGTATTGCTTCCTTTTTTTGTTGTAATGATAATTACACCATTTGAAGCTCGTGAACCATAAATTGCAGTAGCAGATGCATCTTTTAATACTGTCATAGATTCAACTGTAGCTGGGTTTAAAGAGGCCAAAAAGGAGGCAGAACCTACATTGGTAGTATTTTCTACTGGCAATCCGTCAATAACGATCAAAGGATCGTTACTTGCAAAAAGCGAACTTCCTCCCCGGATTCTTATTTCAGATAAAGATCCTGGGGCACCAGAAGAATTAATAGACAAACCAGCTACACGTCCGTTAAGAAGGTTTTCAGTCGTAATGTTGTTACCTTTATTAAAATCTTTTGTTGTAAGTGCAACTACAGAACCTGTTGCATCCTTCTTTTTTACAGAACCATATCCCACTTGTACCACGACTTCCTGAAGTAGATTAGGATCTTCCACCATACTAACAGTGATGTCTCTTTGGGTTCCAACAGTAATAGTCTGAGTTGTGTAACCTGTAAATGAAAAAGTAATTTGAGCTTGTTCTTTCAAGCCGGTAAACAGAAATTTACCATCAAAATCCGTAGTCATGCTTAAATTACCTTGTGATACTTTTATATTTACTCCTGGTATCGGTTGTCCCGTGCTTTTGTCCAGAACAACGCCTTTTACTGTGCTCTGAGCGAAAACACAAAAAGGAAGCAGTAATAATAAAAGTAAAAATTTGTTGTAAAATTTTTTCATACTTTTTTAAATTTTTTATTTAATTTGGGTTTTGTGATTTTATGTACAGTAATGAAAAATTAAGACATAATTATTCAAACATTACAGCTTATCAACTCACGCTGCAAAATAAAGGTACAGGTCGTTGTCAATACAGGGAAAAATTCATTTATAAAGGGGGACATTTTCGTAAAAGCCTGCTCACCGCTACTTTAAAAAAACCTTATTTTATTTTTTTGCCCGAAATAAATTACAATACAAACAATAAAACTATGTAATAATAAATCCAAATTAATTAATCTTATGTCTTATTAATATTCAGAAAAAACTTAAAGCACTCAAAATCTTACCATTAGCAAGAGCAATTCAAAATACACACAATCAAAAAAGGCTATTCAGCTAAAAAATCAAATGTTGTTTTTACATTACATAATAATTGTTTTATTTTCGCAAAGTAAAAAACTGGAAATATTTACATAAAAAATTAATATGCTTTCTGACCAATTCCTTTTATTTTTCGTATATCAAAGAACAGCACACTTTTAATTTTTTTTATGAATAAGTTAAAGTTCTTTCTTGTTATTATTCTTCTGTACCTGCAGGCATCCGGACAGAACTACCCGATAAGACATCTGGATATTTCATCTGGCCTTTCTAACAATTCTGTTGCAACAATATACCAGGATCAAAATGGTTATATGTGGTTTGGAACTTTTGACGGACTTAACAGATATGATGGAAATGATTTTAAGACTTACCGTCATATTCATACCGACCCATATTCTATTCAGGGAAATGCTATTAGCTGCATAGAAGGAGACTTTGAAAATAATTTGTGGATAGGAACAACTGCAGGGCCGGTGATTTTTAATGCAGAACGATCTTCATTCAGTGCATTGCAATATTATGATACAAACAAAAAAGTCAAACCATTAAGCGTTACTGCCTACGAAATAATTGCTGTACATTCTTTACGTCTCATTCTCGTTGCTACAAAAGAAGCAATAGTACTTTTTAAGGAAGGCGATAAAATTGGAACCGCAATACCTTTTAACGGGAAATTAAATTATATCGCAAGATCCATATCTTATAACGCTAAAAAACAAATTTTCTATGTTTTTATAACCGGAACCGGCCTTTGCCAATATGATACTCAATCAAAAAAAATAACGCTTCTCAATAATACAATTACTAGTGCAAACTGTATTAAACTAACAAATGGGGGACTCTGGATTGGATCAGACGAAGGTGCGTACTTATACAATGACAGCCTGAATACGTACTCTAAAAATTACTTTAAAGAGAAAACTGTCGTACGCGATTTTTTCCAGCAGAAAAACAGACTCTGGATTGCCACAGACGGTGCGGGGCTTTACACCATTACAAAAAATCAAAGCGAACCCATTTTATATCGTGCCAGCGGTCCTGTTTCGTTGCTTAAAAGTAAATCTCTGTATGATATTTTCGAAAGCAAAAACGGAGAAATGTGGTTTGGAACCCTGCGTGGCGGCGTAAGCATGATGGGGGAAAAACCACTCTATTTTAATCATTTTAAAAGCAAGGATCCGCTGACTCATAAAGAAGACGAAGATCCTGCCGCAAACTTCATGCTTTCTTTCTGCGAAGATGAAAAGAAAAATATCTGGATTGGCACTGATGGCGCAGGAATGCGTTATTGGAATAGAAAACAAAATACATATGATGTTTACTCAACCACATCTCCTACCGGCAGAAAAATTCAAAGCAATTTTGTTACCAGTATCGTCAGGGATTCAGATAATGCCATCTGGGTTGCCATGTGGAAAGGCGGAGTCTGCCGCATTGATCCCAAATCAAAAGTAATTCAGAATTTTTCCATTTATAATCCATTTACTAAAAAAGCAGAACAGGAATCATGGCAACTATTTTTAGATTCAAAAAAAACGTTGTGGCTTGCCGTTACTAATAACGGAGCACTATATCAATTTGACAGGAATCAAAATAAATTTATCTGCTACAGTAATACTTTGCGCGATGTTACGTGCCTCTACGAAACCAAAGACGGAAAAATCTGGGGCGGCACCTTTAACTCCTTTTTTGAAATAGAGCCAAAAACAAAAAAAATAAAAACATATCATTCAGATTATACCATCAGATGCATCACTGAAGACCAAAACAAAAATCTTTGGATTGGAACTGTTGAAGGCGGCCTGCTTTTATACAACCGAAGAACAGGCACTTTCAAAAAGTATACAACACAAAATGGTCTTTCGAGCAATACAATCCTTCGTCTCTTAGAAGATAACAAAGGAAATTTATGGATGAGTACGTATCACGGGATCTCAAGATTGAATCCTAAAAACAATACTTTTAGAAATTTCGGGGTCTCTGATGGGCTTCAGGGCAATCAGTTTAGCTGGAATGCAGGTACCGAACTTTCGACAGGAGAATTTATTTTTGGCGGTATAAACGGATTCAATGTTTTTGATCCTGACAATATAAAAGACAAAAAAAACACAGGCAAGTTTTTATTAAATGATTTGCTGGTAAACAATCAGTCTTTAAAACTGGATAGTCCTTATATCACAGAAAAAAAACTCGAAATGATAAGCACTGCCGAACTTCCTTATGAAAAATCGGCATTGAGTTTTGATTTTGTTTATCTGGATTATGTCAATTCCGAAAAAATTAATACCGCTTATTTTCTCGAAGGATGGGACAAAGACTGGAATTATGACTCTAAGAATAACAGGGCAAATTATTCCCGACTGACCGAGGGGACCTATGTTTTTAAAGTAAAAACAATCGATGTTTTTGGAAACTGGACTAATGAAGTAACGCTGGCGACGGTAAAAATCCTTCCACCCTGGTACAGAACGTGGTGGGCCTATATGTTTTATCTAATAGCAGCTGCGGCGGCAATTTATGCTTATGTACGTTATCATAAAAATAAGGAAAGACTTCGCTACGAAATAAAATTGGCCCGCATGGAGCATAAAAAAGACAAGAAACATGCCGAAAAACAGTTTTCTATGTTTACTTATATAGCTCATGAATTACGCACTCCCCTGTCTTTAATTATAAATCCGCTAAAAAGTACCCTTGACAGAAAAAATGCTCCCGAAGATGATCACGACCTGAACCTCGCCTATAAAAATGCCAAAAGATTATTGAGTCTTACCGATCAGTTACTGCTGTTTAGAAAGGCAGAAACGGATCTTGATGAACTCAAAATTTCCAAAATTAATTTAAACAGCCTTTGCCGTGAAATCTATGAAAACTTTGCGCAAATGGCAGCGGTTAAAAGTTTAAGTTATCAGTTTATCGAAGAAGAAGCACCCGTAGAAATATATGGTGATTATGAAAAAATAGAGATTACGCTATTTAATTTAATCTCAAATGCTTTCAAATTCACACCTAATAACGGAATTATAAGTATTGAGATCATCGAGAAAATAGCTGATGTTTCTATTGTTATATCAGATACAGGCAGCGGAATTCACGAGAATGATATTGATACTATTTTTCAAAAATTCAAACAGATTAAATCTAAAGCCAGCAACGGGTTTGGAATAGGGCTTTATGTTGCCAAATATTTTGTGACTAAACATCATGGCGAGATAAAGTGTGAAAGTAAAATTGGAAAAGGCACTTCGTTTACTATTACACTTCCAAAAGGAAAAAGTCATTTTGCAGAAATGAGCATCAATGAGAGTCATCTTCAAATGTCGCCTCTGGTGGGTGAACTTCTGGAAGGAATGCCGGCAGATCAAAATGTACCAAAAAGCACAAATCAGTCATCCAATTCAGAAAATATACCGTCAGCATTAATCAGTACAAAAAAAGTATTGCTAATTGTTGAAGACAATCCCGAAATGAACCATTATCTGGTACAGCTTTTCTCCAAAAAATATATTGTTTATTCGGCAGCCAATGGAATTGAAGGACTTAAACTTGTCCAAAAATACATGCCTGATATCGTATTGAGCGATATTTCTATGGAAGGCATGAACGGTTTAGATTTATGCAAAGAAATCAAACAAAATGATGATTCAAGCCATATTCCCGTAATACTTCTCACGGCTACAACCAGCAATGATATTCATTTGCAAAGTATTGCAGAAGGTGCAGACGATTATGTTACCAAACCTTTTGATAGTGAGATACTGCTGGCACGAGTTGATTCCGTTCTTCGAAACAGAGTGCAATTACGCAAGTATTTCTTAGACAGTATAACTCTTCGTGAAAATGGCAATAAAGTTCCCGTTGAATACAAAGAATTTCTTGATAAATGTATCGAGATAGTTGAGGCCAATCTTGAAAACAGCGAATTTAACCTAAAGAGTTTCTCTGCTGCAATGGGCATGAGCCATTCCAGTCTTTACAAAAAGATTAAAGCAATTTCAGGACAGACCGTAAATATTTTTATCAGGTCTATCAGAATCCGAAGGGCGGCCGTAATTATGTTGACTGAAAATATTAATATCGCGCAGGTTGGTCCTCAGGTTGGTATAGAAGATCAGCGTTATTTCCGTCAGCAGTTCGTAAAATTGTTTGGGATGAAACCTTCAGAGTATATCAAGAAGTATAGAAATTCTTTTAATAAGGAATTGAATATCATTCAGAAAAAAGATATTACATAAATTAAAAATCTTTAATGATTAAAACATTTGTAAATCCATTCTTGTCTTAATGGAAAATACATAGACATTTCAATGCTTCCCCCGCTACTAATAAAAGCTTCAGAGAAATCCGGAGCTTTTTTTATGCACTGCTTTTTGATGCTGAAAATTGTATTTACGAAACAATTATCTGGTTTATTAATTACCTGATTTAGTACTTTTTAATGATAGAATAGTACTGTGTTTTGGAAAAATAATACTACAAAAAAGTGTGTTTAATTGTAATTTTGATGAAAAATTTTACAAATAAAATATGATTAAAAAAATACACTTTTTCCTTGTTGTTTTATTTCTACTCCAAATCAAGCTCCTTTATAGTCAGTCAGACAAAACAAGCAGCCTCATTGATAATTTTGAAATTACAATGAATGAAGCTGGTTTATCAAAAACTCAAATTTTACAAATCAAAGACCTACTGATAAAAAAAGACCAACTTCTTAACGAAAATATAGAATCGGAAAAAGGACTAAATGCTAAATATCCTTTTGTTTTTCACGATGAAGAAACAACTACTAAATATAATGATCAAAAATTTGTGAAATCATTATCTGAAATCATTTCGATTGAACAATTTAAACAATTATTCCTCCCCCAATTTAATTTCAGAATACAAATAATTGCCAGTGATAAATTTAATCTTTTAAAAAAAAGATACAAATTCACTCCCGATCAGGAAGCTAAACTCAAAAAACTACTTTTAGAAACCACTACTAATGAAATTGTTATCAAAGAATATTACAACTATGATGATGATTTATCATGGAATAATTATACAGAAGAAAAAATAAAATCCTCAGATAAGGAAAGAGAATTACTGAAAAGCTTCGGGTTATTTTATTCTAAAAACACGAAAACAGATGCTCTTATTAGAAAGCTGAAAGATGCAGATGTCGATTCCGACAGAGTAAACCAGATTTTACTTGCCCTGCAAAACGAACAGGAAAGACAAAACAAACGAGAGAAAACATGGCGTGAAAACGAGGCAAGTTATGTGGTTCATTTTCATGATGATGGAGATATTGAAGATAAAATAAGGATGGATTTTAGAGCTGAATTAGGAAGAATATTAAAAATTGAAGAATTCAGAACCGTTTTCGTATCCCAGATGCAAAACAGAATTAATCGAGATACCCAAAAAGAATTTCAAACTTTAAAATCTGCTTATAAACTTACCGATTTACAATACGATGAAATTCAAAAGCTGGTTTTAGAAAAGAATACAGAAAAAATAGTAACCGAAGAATATTATAAATACAGTTATGAATTGTACCAGCAAAAACTGCGTGCCGTTGAATATCGACATGAGAAAAATATCAGAGAGACAATTCAAAAAATGATGAACGTAACCACCGAAATTAAAAAATAAACAATTACCACAAACCAAACTTTATTAACATGAAAAAAAAATTAATTCTTTTAAGTTGCTTCCTTTCGGGATTTGCCAACTATGCCCAAGACAATTGTGCAGTAACCGTTGAAGAGGCAAGAGCCTATGTGTTAGGCACTCCAGATGCTAAACCAGACTATGAAAAGGCCTTTTTAATCCTGCAAGATTGTGCCAATCAGGGAGATGCTGCATCATTAGCTTTTATTGGATTTATGTATCAAAATGGTATAGGGATTGAAAAAGACGATAACAAAGCCTTTGATTATATAATGAAAGCGGCCCAAAAAGGTTATCCTTCTTCTGAATATAACATAGGACGTTTTTACATGATCGGTACCGGTTGCGACATCGATTTTGACAAGGCCTTATATTGGCTCACCCTGGCAGCTGACCATGGTAATGAACAGGCTTCTTATAGTATAGGTTATATGTACCTTAAAGGTTTTGGACTGCCTCAGGATTATAAAAAAGCCATTTCATGGTTCGAATTATCTTCCTGGCCTATGGCTAAACACTGGTTGGGTAATTGTTACTATTTTGGTTATGGCGTTCCTAAAGATGAGGATAAAGCAATCTTGTATTACACTCAAAGCCACACAGGAAATAGTGAACAACTTTTAAAACATATTGCACAAAATGTGAAAGAAAATGTTGATACCGCAATTACTAACGAACTAAAAGAAAAAGAAACTCCTGAAAACACTGGTATTGCCAAAGAAGCAATCGATAAATTGACAATCGATACACCGCAGCAAACTGAGAAGAAGATCCTTAAATCAAAGTACCTTAATGGTAAATGGAAAGGAAAACTGATAGAATTAGATTGGTCAGGCAAACAAATCGTGAAAGTATTGCCGTTAAATAGTGAGTTTTCAGCAGAAGACAATACTGTAAATTATAAATGGGAGATTAACAAAACAACAAGTCAGTCCACAGCTATATGGGAAGACAATGCGTTGTATTTTGACAAGTTAAATATGGTTTTTGATTGGCCTTTTAGCGATCGCCCAGATGTAAATACTATAAATTGGGAAGTGCTGTCAGCACAAATAGAATTTAAGGTAATCAACAAGAAAACGTATTTAATAGGCAATTTACAAACCTTCACCAATCAATGGAATGAGCCGGGACCACCAATGCGTGTTATCTTAAAACAAACTGCAGAAGGAGAAGACGAAGATTTGACTAATGACGAACTTCTTGCTATAAGCGATCAAAAAGATCATTTTATTGTTTTATATCCAAACCCTTTTGTAGAAGATGTACTTATAGCTTACGAGTTAGAAAAGGAGGCACAAGTAAGTGTAAATGTCTATGATCTTAACGGAAACCCAGTACCAGCAACACTGGAACCTGGGGCATTACAAACGGCAGGAAAGCATCACTACACGCTGGGCGGAGCTAACTTAAAAGCCGGAATGTACATAGTACGTGTAGCGGTTGGCAATGAAATGCACTCCAGAATTTTAATAAAAAAATAGACAAGATGAAAAAACTATATATTTGCCTTATGATTGTCTTATGCTCAATGAAAGGTTTTGCACAATACTCTGAATATGGAGGCAGCTATTATGACTCTCAATTTGGTCAAACAGGTGTTAGAATAATTTACGGAAGTCCCCAACCCGATTGGGCTGCCATAAATGCCGCCCAGGACGCAAAAGCTAGAGCGCAGCAAGAACAAATGCAACAAAATATACCCAAACAAACACCAACACCGCCCATTAGTACTGGTGGAACAACTGGTGGTGGATCAGCACCACCAAAACCATCGGCTCCAACACCAAAACCAAACATAGATCCTTGTGCGGCCTTAGCGATACTAAATGCTGATACGAAGTACAAAGAAAAACTCGCAGAGGTTATAGCAAAAGCCAAAACCGACAGCACCAAAGAATATGGTTATTGCATAGCAAGTGGCGCTAGCAATTATGAACCAGGCACCAACGATTCTAAGGGTGATTTAGATTTTCCAAATGATAGTAAATTGTACGGAATCATACATGACCATACATTGCCACGTGCCGGCATAGACGCAAACGGCTTGCCAGAAATAAAAAAATTTATTCAGATGTTTTCCAGGGAAGATCTGAGAACTTTTCTAATGATGTTAAACAATTCAGCTAATAATGGGGTGTCTATATCAGATGTTTTTTCTACTTTCTCTGACAATAGAGGAAATGTATATACACTAAAATATGAAGGAACTTACAATGATATACAAGGAAAATCAATAAATGTAGATGCACTTGAAAAAAATTATGGGTTAATGTTAAGCAATCCTAAAAGTTACGGAGGCATCGAAAACGCTTTTGTAGCTTTTCTTGCATTAGAAGTAAAAATCCCAGGTATAACAATATACAAGACTACCCCTGGAACAACGCCAACCAAATTAGGAATCACTTCTAATGGAACTAAAATTTCATCCTCAAATACGCCTTGTAAATAATCTTGAAAAAAAAGCAATAACATGAAAAGAACAGTAATAATAATGTTTATGATATTAAGCAGCCTGTATTGCAAAGCACAGGTGATAATGTCGATAGAAGAATATGCAAAGTATAATAATAGCCCAGAAGAGGGACAATTTCCTGATTATGTAAAGGACATAAACGGTACCTTCAATAAATACTTGGGAACGTGGAAAGTTGTTGATGACAATAAAACGTATGAATTTATTGTTACAAAAGTTACAAGCAGTTTTGACATGCATGTACGCATGTTTAAATATGATGCGCTATTAGTACGTTATAAAATTACCGACAGTAATGGTACGGTGCTTGTAGATACCAGATCCTTTGCAGATGACAATCCGTTTGTTATTTATGGATTAGTTTTTACTGAAGAAGGCGATTACAAATTATCCTTTAGAGGAATAGACAACAATATTCAGAACCAGGGAAATATTTTGTTACGAGTTTATAATGGCCAATTACGTTTCTTATTCTATCCGGAGCCAAAGGTGATTTTCGGTAACCCGACTAATTATTTCCCAAACAAACCCTATACTTTTCCAAGAGAGAAATCAATATATTTAACAAAGCAATAAAATTAAAATAAGGCTTCAGCTTTCTGTTGACTGTTGGGACTTTTTTTATCAGTTTTTTTAACTATGAAAAGAATAGTAATAATGATAGGGGTACTATTTTGTATACTAAATACTAACGCCCAAGCGATTATTCCGGTAGAAAAATCAATAGATTATTACTTTGCTGGAAAAAGCTATCCAAAGGATGCGTACCTAAAAGATATTAATAATTTATTTGATAAATATTTAGGCAACTGGACAGCAAAATATAATGGTAGAGATTATACGTTTATGATAACAAAAGGCATAAGTTCCTATGATATAGGCAAAGAAGATATACTGGAAATACGTTATTTGGTTGTAAATGCTAACGGAACAGTCGAAGAGGACACAAGAAATACAGTAAGACCAGGTATTAGAGGTCAGTTCTTTAATGCAGATCATTCCACTTATATGTGCCATTATTATGGTAAAAAAGCCAAATGTGGTCAGGCGGGTACTTTGTATTTTAGCCCAGAAATAAATCCGAACCAAATGACTTTATCTTTGATTACAAAGGCGATGTTGATTGCTGACGGAGAATGTTTAGATTTTGATCCCGATACACAACAAATATTTCCTTTAATGCGAATGGGGCAATTTATGACTTTAACAAAGCAATAAAACAAAATAAAGCTTCAGTCGTCTACTGACTGGTTGGAGCTTTTTTGTCATTTTTTTAACTATGAAAAGTATAATAGCAGTGTTTATGATATTAAGCAGCCTGTATTGCAAAGCACAGGTGATAATGTCGATAGAAGATTTTGAAAAGTATCAAAATACTACAGAGAAAGGACAATTTCCCGATTATGTCAAGGATATAAATGGTACATTCAATAAATATGTAGGAACATGGAAAGGTACTGATGAAAATAAAACGTACGAAATTGTTGTGACAAAAACAACCCGCACCCATGATTTTCATATAAGATTATTTAAGTTTGATGCGCTATTAGTACGTTATAAAATTACCGAAAGTAATGGTGCCGTGCTCGTAGATACCAGATCCTTTGCAGATGATAATCCGTATGTGATTAAAGGATTAGAATTTACTGAAGAAGGCGATTACAAATTATCCTTTACAGGAATAGACAACAATCTTAAGAACGACGGGGATATTTTGTTAAGAGTTTATAATGGTCAATTGCGTTTCTTTTTCTATCCGGAGCCAAAGGTGATTTTCGATAACCCGCCTAATTATTTCCCAAACAAACCCTATACTTTTCCAAGAGAGAAATCAATATATTTAACAAAGCAATAAAATTAAAATAAGGCTTCAGCTTTCTGTTGACTGTTGGGACTTTTTTTATCAGTTTTTTTAACTATGAAAAGAATAGTAATAATAATCTTTATGATATTAAGCAGTCTGTATTGCAAAGCACAGGTGATAATGTCGATAGAAGAATATGATAAGTGTAAAAGTACCACATGTGGTCAAACGCCCGATTATATAAAGGACATAAATGGTACATTCAATAAATACGTAGGAACGTGGAAAGGTACTGATGACAATAAAACCTATGAAGTTATTGTGACTAAAACAACCCGTAGTCGTAATATCATGAATGTACGCATTGTTAAATATGATGCGCTATTAGTACGTTATAAAATTACCGACAGCAATGGTATGGCGCTTGTAGATACCAGATCTTTTGCAGATGATAATCCTTATGTGATTAAAGGAATAGTTTTTACAGAAGAAGGCAGTTACAAATTATCTTTTAGAGGAACGGATAACAATCTTATAAACGATGGTGATATTTTGTTAGATGTTTATAATGGTCAATTGGATTTCTTTTTCTATCCTGAACCAAAGGTGATTATGGGTAACCCGCCTAATTATTTCCCAAACAAACCCTATACTTTTCCAAGAGAGAAATCAATATTATTAACAAAGCAATAAAATTAAACAAGGCTCCGGCTTGTCTATTGACCAACCATTATTTCTTACATAAAAAAAGCTATTATTATGAAGATTTGGCTTTAAATTATTATTCATCACTTTTAAAAATACACAATTATGACCATTTATATCAACCGTATTATCTTATTTTTTTTACTTGTTTTTGCACTTCAAAGCTGTCAAAAAGATGATGTTACCGAAGAAACTGTAGTTGCTGTTCCCGAAAAGAATACTGAAGTACAACGTTTTATATGGAAAGCAATGAATTCTTATTACTTATGGCAAGACAATGTTCCTGATTTGTCTGATAGCAGATTTAATGGAGAGACAGGACTGAATAATTTCTTAAAAACTGCGGGAACTCCCGAAGATTTTTTTCAAAACCTGCTTTACAAACCAAGCAGTAAATACCCAACAGGGGCGGTTGACCGCTTTAGTTATATGACAAAAGATAATTCGTTAACAGCCAGAAGTATGGGGATTACGACAAATAGTAACGGACTGGCTTTGGGCTTTGGGCTAAAAGAGAGAGGAAAGAATGATGTGTTTGGATATGTAGAATATGTTGTGCCCAATTCCAACGCATCTACTAAAAATATAAAAAGAGGTGATTTTTTCGACAGTGTAAATGGTATAAAACTAACAACCGATAATTATTGGAACCTTCTATTTGGAGACAATGCAAACACCTACACCATAAACCTACTCAATGGGACATCGGTAGAACTTACGAAAACCGCCTTAAACGAAAACCCTGTTTTTAAACATAGTGTGATAGAAACAGAGAATAAAAAAGTGGCATATTTAGTTTATAATCAATTTGTTTCAGATTATGATACAGAACTTAACGCTGTTTTTGGCGAATTTAAAGATGCGGGAGTAACAGATTTGGTTTTGGATTTAAGATACAATGGTGGTGGTGCCGTACAAACGGCTATATACCTTGCAAGTATGATAACAGGGCAGTTTACAGGACAAGTCCTGTTAAATAATCAGTACAATAAAAAAGCGCAAGCCAGTTTTAAAAAATACTATCCCGAAAATTTATATTCAAAATTTACAGACATTATTAAAAACGATAATGGGGCTCAAATTCCAATTAACAGTCTCAAGTTAAAGACACTATATGTGTTAACCGGCTATCAAACCGCCTCTGCTAGTGAGTTAATCATCAACGGTTTAAAACCTTATATAAATGTTGTTCAGATTGGGGCAAAAACTGTTGGTAAAAATACTGCCTCAATTGCTATGTATGATTCCCCTGATTTTAGCATGACCAATCGCAACAACAAGCACAATTATGTCCTTCATCCTCTGGTAATGAAATTGAGCAACAAAAATAATTTTGGTGATTATCAGGAAGGAATCCTTCCGACAGGTATTGAAAAGTATGAAGACCCTACAATCGATCTGGGAAATACCAATGAAATCCTATTAAGTGATGCACTTGCCTTAATCACATCAAGCGCAAGACCTGCTAAACACAACGTCAATAAAAGGCCATATGAATTAACGAATGATAAAACAATACAACCAATACATTCTGAAATGTATGTAGATACCCCAAAAGGTTTGAAAAATCAATAAACATAAACGATGTCCTTTACTAAGGAATGATAAAAAACATACTTCTGAAAAAAACTAAACGATTATCCAGAAATAAGATACATAGAATGAAGAAGGAAGTTATAAATTATTAAAAAGAGGAGGCAGACGTTTTTCATGAAAAAGAACACATTAACAATACCTGTGTCCATCCTCTACAGCAGAAAGGTGTATTGCAAAGCACAGCTAATAACCTCAATCGAAGAATATCAAACTTATAAACATCCTGAAAGAAGTAAAATTCTCAATTGTAAAGGATATAAATATGAAAGAAAAGAATAACTCTATTTTAAAATTAGCCCAAATTCAGAATAAACTCCAAATGCGATTAATTCTGTTTTTATTTTTAATTCCAGTAATCGTTTTTTGCCAATCAAAAAATGATGAAAAAATAAGCACAAGTGATATTTCAAAAGTTTTAGAATATTTTAAAAAAAAGGGAGATAAAGAGCAATATGATGCCACAGTTTTCTTAACCACAAATATGCCTATTCATTATTCTTCAGACAATGTCTGGCTGGATAAAAGCGGAAAAGAAGTTGCTTTTAAAGTCACTGATTACAAGGATATAGAAGAGGCTGCCAAGAAATTTGGTGAGTTAAAGGATAGTATTGGAATGGTACCTCAAAATACTTTAATTAAAGATAAGGACGTCATTAAAAGTGCGTTTTTGATTAAGAATATCGAAATGGCTTTCAAAGCATGGAAGGAAAACCCCTGGTCAAAAAACTATGATTTTAAAATCTTTTGCGAATACATTCTGCCTTATCGAAGTTTATCAGAACCAATGCAGGATTGGAGATCTGAATATCAGATGACGTTCGAGAAATTATCAGTGGGAATGGCTGACACAAGTGATCCTGTAGAATTATGTTCTGACATAATAAACAATATTAAACATTTTGATTTTGTATTAAAACGTTTTGACCCCAAACAACTTTTAGGCCCGGCAGATTTGTTATTTTGGAGAGAAGGCAATTGCCCCGATTTGGCTAATGTGGCTATTTTTGCCGGAAGGTCACTTGGTGTCGCAACAACTTTTGATTATACACCCCATTATGCAGCTTCTTCAAACAGGCACTACTGGAATACAGTTATAGACAATAAAGGTATCCATGTTCCTTTTAACGGGAATCAGGATTTACCCTATGTTTATAATGCTGTAGCCAAACGATTAGGTAAAGTATTCAGGGTTACCTTTTCGGAGCAAATAGGGAATTTGACTACTTTAATTCCTGAAAATGAAATCCCGGATGATTTTTTAAAAAGCAAAAACATTGTAGATGTCACATCTGAATATGTTGCAGTCAGTGATGTCAATTATTCTTTTAGCCCGCTGGTCATTTCAAAAGTTAGTTACCTTAATGTATTTAACAGAGGTAACTGGAGACCATTGGACTGGGCAAAAATAAACAATAAAGTTTCTGTCTATAAAAATATGGGAAGGGACATTGTCTATTTACCAAGCGTATTTATTTCAGGAAAAATGGTTTTTGAAAATTACCCAATACTTTTAGACCAAAAAGGTGTTAAAACGATATTAAAACCAGATGCACTGAATTCTTTTTCTGCAACACTTTCAAGGGAAAACGAGTATAAAAATAAGCATACAGATAATAATCCTTTCCAGATTATAAAAGGTGAAAAATACAAAATCTATGTTTGGAATAGTAACTGGCAGCTTCTGGAAGAACAGATTGCATCAGAAGACAACAAGGTCTCTTTTAAAAAATTACCAAAAAACGGACTTTTTTTAATGAGTTCTTCTAAGCCAGATTTTTATGAAAGAATATTCACGATTGAACCACTGTCAAACCTTATCACATGGTATTAGAATGGATTTTTTTAATAAGGTATTAATTGAATGCTTTTAATTTTCATTGCAATAAAAGTTTCCTATGAGTAAATATAATCCCTGTCTGGCAAAGAATCTGTCTCATATAATAGATTCTGTGTTTATAATGTTAATTTTAGCATTGCCTTTTATTTCATATCCATTTATTTTAAATTCTAATAAAATTGGCAAGGAACTTTATTTGGTTACTATGGTTTCCTTATGGATAGTTTTTAAAACATTATGCGTCTTAAAGAACAAGTCATTGAAGGTTTATGCTGTAGATATAGTGATGTTTCTGTTTTACTTATATGTGCTTGTCCATTATTTTCTTTTTTCTTTTTATACTTTTCTGTATGACCAATTTTGGGTTTTCACATGCTATATACTGCTCTTTTATTTATTTCGTTGGAGTTATGATAAGGAGCAGGAAAAAAAGGTTCTTTTTAACAACACTATTTATCTGATTTGGTGCTTTTGTTTGTTGCAATCGATAGTGGCATTATTCCAAAATTTTGGCTTTATAAATTCCGAAAACAGCTATTTTAAGACAATAGGGACATTTATAAATCCTAACTTTTTAGGAGTTTATATGGTAGTCGGTTTACTTGTTTTATTATATCAAATTGTGGTGTTTCAGGAAAGAAGAATAATTGTCAAGGCAGCCTTGCTTTTGAGTTTTTTTTCCATGACATATGTTCTTTATTTAACAGAATCCAGGGCGTCATGGATATCATTAATAATAGGTTTTCTGGTTTTAGTATTTACTTCTCAAAATTGCATTTACTTTTTCAAGGCAAACAAAAAGAAAACTATATTTTTATTTGCCATTATCTGTATCGCAGTTCTTGGTTCCTTGTATCTGTTATATCAGTTAAACAAGGACTCAGTTGACGGCAGGACACTAATTAGGAAAATTGCTGTTTTAGATATTCAGAAAAATCCCTTTTTCGGAAATGGAATCTTTAATTTTGATGGAGTTTATAATGAGTCAAAGGCTCGTTATTTCATTGAGGAACAACGCCCATGGAAAGAAATGAAGGTAGCAGATTATGTTTCTAATGCTTTAAACGATTATATCCAAATTATCTTTGAGATTGGATTATTAGGTTTTATTTTAATAGGCACGCTATTATTTATAATAATTAGAAGAACAGAACTTAATCTCAGTACCAGATTCGCTCTTGCTATTGTTATCGCTTTTGTTTTCTTAGGATTGTTTACATCAGTTTTGTATAATCCAACAGCAATGGTTTTTATAGTCTGGGCATTGTCAATATTATTTGTTTATGGAAACAATAAAATTGAGATTTTTGTTATTTCTAATAATCGTGCATTGAGTATTTTAAAGGGTATTTCTTTTTTCGCATTTCTGACTATTGGTGTTTTATTTGGTTTAAAAACTAAGTCTTTACGGGATTTTAAAACGGTGATTGAGGATACAAATCAGAAATTTTATTATAAACTCAGCGATAATGATATGTATTTTATTAAAGATGATGCATTTGTTGAATTTAAACTCGGATTCGAGAAATATACCGATCAAGAGATCATCACTGGAATTGGAATGATGGAAAATTCCGTGAAAAAATCCAAAATCCCAGAGGCCAACATCATGTTGGCTAATATTTATACCACGCAAAAAGATTTTACCAGGACAGAGCAATTATTACTAGCTAATGTAGGTATTGAACCATTTAGGTTTGAGCCAAGGGTAAATCTGCTTCATTTTTATATTCAGACAAATCGAAAGGTAAAAAGTATTAAAACAGCAGAGGAAATAATTAATTTACCTGTAAAAATTAAATCTAATAAAATCGGTATCTATAAGCAGGAAGCTGAAGAATATGTAATAAAAAACCATCTACCGTAAGACTTGAATTCATATTTATAATTTGATATATTTATATGAATATATTTTAACTCACCTCATCCATCTTTTGTGCGATAACTTGACTTAACTTCAATGTAGGAAATGTTTTTTTGCTAAGATTTATTAAAGCTTCAGAGAGATCCGGAGCTTTTTTATGCACTCTCATCCTGAAAAAGTTAACTATAAAAAGTTTAATCATATCAACACAAAGACAAGAATTCAAAAAATCATTAGCTCCTCAAACTTTAGCAACTGAACTTTTAAATTAAGTAAGGAAGTCTTGCTCATTTTGAAAATGTTATGTGCAGCTGTTTAATATCTCCTTCCCTATTTTCCTGATGTAATTAAGCAACAATAAGATTTATATCATCTTGCCTGAAATTTAGTTGCCAAAAATCTACTTGTAAAATTCTCCCCAAAACCCATTTAAATTAATTGGCATACAAGGCAATTATCCATTTTTATCGCTTAATAAAATATTCTGAATAGCATGTTTCATTTTACGTTCTTTTGTTTCATATTACAACTTGCAACATATTAAACCCGTATTTTGTAAGTAAAATTAGTACAACTACATATCTTAGCTGAAATTTTTACTACAAATTAAATTCCAAAAACTACATTAAAAACTTCAGGCTGCTTGTCAGGTTTATGACTTGCAATACTCAACCGTGACCTTACATTATGAACTTAATTGAAGGAAGGAATAATTAATAAGCATGGATGTTATGAAATTATTTAACAGCTGAAGAATTCCTAATCAGGAATATAAACGATTATAAATCTATACAATATTGCTTAGAAAGGCTAAATCTGAATTATACTTTCTGAAGCAGATTATCAAAATCAAATTAGCAACATAAGTAAAACTTTATTACAAGATGATTTTTGAAGTTATTCAAATAATTGCAGAGCAAGTAAACAACTATCTAGACGAAATCGGATTGGAAAAAACAGTTGTGCCTGAAAACATCGCTTTTTTAGAGTCTCAAAACGAAAATACAGCCACAAATTTAGAAGATAAAGTGGCACTGACACTAATCAATTTAGACGAAGAAGCCACTTTAAAAAACTTTCCTAATCATGCTATTGAAGACTCCAAAACAATTTATAAAAACAGCATCATCAATTTAAACCTGTATTTGCTTTTTAGCGCTAATAGAACTGCTTATATCAACTCTCTTAATGATATTTCTAAAATTATTGCATTTTTTCAAGGCAAAAAACTTTTTACACAAGCCAATACTATTTACAACAGAAATAATGTAGCCATGACCAATATCGACAATTTTAGATTCTCAGTTGAACTCTACACACCCACTTTTGAAGAGCTGAACTATATCTGGGGAACATTGGGTGGTAAACAGCTTCCATCGGCTTTATACAAGGTAAGCATGATACAAATTGAACGCAATATTACACAAGGTGAAGGACAGCTTATCAGTAAAGTCAAAGGCATAGCCAAAACAAAAGAGCAATCATGAGTTTTAGTCTTACATATGGATTATTATTTGAAGTAACACTTTTACACAATTACTTTCTGAACAGTGGTGAAGATACTTATGCAGGTATGTCGGGTGGAAATAAAGAAAAAATGCTTCAAAAATTCAACAGCGATTCATTTGTAACAATAACGCCAACCGTAGAAACCAATACGCGTTTAAGAAATTATAAAATGGCCTTCAAGTCAACAAAAACTGGATTTCGGATATACATCAAAGTGAAAGAAGATGACGAAACCGATCCATTTATAAGTGTCCCTGCTCTTTTGAAACTGGATTTTAAAATTTCTATCAACGATTATCAGTTTGAAAATTACACCAATTTAGAATTTATTCCTGAACAAATGTTTCTCTTCGGCAACGTAAAACCCTCAACTGAACCAGTAACTTTTAAATCGATTCCAAAAATCAATGACAACATCCTGATTTCAAATGATTATTTAGTATCCGAAGAAACAACAGCACATTTCATATCTGAACTCCATACTCCGGAAAGGCAAGATGTTTTCGGAATGATTTCACTGACGATGAAAGGCGATAGCAGCTCTAAAAATATTTTAAATAATTCAGGCAAAATGATAAGTCCGAACTTTAAGATTCATTTTGACAACCGGAAAACATTTTGGAAATATATCAACAGAAAGACTATAACAGAAATTGAAACCAATACAGCAAAACCCTTAACCTATTCGGGTTTTGTTGAAATTGATCCCCTCACCGATTTTACTCCGTCAGAACCTGAGAACAGTCAATATCCCAATCCTTCTGTTAAATCAATAATAAAAATTAATAGTGATTACTATTCAGAAATATTCATTTAATAATTAAAAAACAATTAATCATGGCAACAACTTACAAAACGCCTGGAGTATATGTTGAGGAAATCGTAAAGTTTCCTCCTTCGGTTGCACAGGTAGAAACTGCGATTCCCGCTTTTATTGGTTATACAGAAAAAGCCAGTAAAAAAGTTGATAAAGATTTGGATAGGGTTCCTACCCGAATTACCTCTTTACTGGATTATGAAACGTATTTTGGATTTGCATATCCTGAAGATACAATTTCAGTCGATGTAACAGATGTGGTAACGGACAATGTGGTAACAGAAAGAAACATTGTGGTCAATCAGCCAGCCACTCCAAAACCATTTTTAATGTACTATGCGCTTCAAATGTATTTTGCAAATGGCGGCGGACCATGTTATATTGTTTCGGTAAGGAATTACGAAGATGTCAATAACAACCAAAACCCTGTTCTTTTTAATGACCTAAACGCAGGATTGAATTTATTAAAAGCTGAAGACGAACCCACATTACTATTATTCCCGGATGCAAAAGAACTGAGTCTGGATGAATTTTATGCCCTGTATTCAAATGCTTTAACACAATGCCACGATCTGCAGGATAGGTTCACTATTCTTGATACTTATACTTCTACTGATATTGGAGTTGATTCGCAAGCCTTAAGAAATAAAATTTCGTTAGAGAAAGATTACCTTAAATATGGTGCAGCTTATTATCCTTATCTGGACACTATTCTTGATTATCGATATAATGAAGATGATATTTTAATCAACCATGTTACCAACGTTCCTGATGCTATATCAACTGCTTTTGGTGAAGTTGAAGATGCACTGGCAAATGTCACTCTAACTGTAGGAAACCTAATCTCGGTAACTGATGAAGATAATGATAATGTCAATGAATCAATTTCAGGAAGTGTCGCTGATGTACTCACTTATATTGACAGCCCAGCAGGATACAACAATGCTGCTGGTGGAGCAGAAACATTCACTGTAGCAAAAACTATTGCTTTCATTCCTATTTTAGAAACATTAACTGCCGATCTGAATACTTTGATTTCTGATAAGGATAAAATACAGAATGCCGCAGAATCTGCTATTGCATCTGTAGAAGAAGTTGCCAATGCAGGAGATGCACTTCAGACAGCACTGGATATTTTTGTTGCCTTATTTGAAGGAAATGATAAAATCGAAAAAGTAAGGGACAATCTGGAAGATTTGACTGCTAAATTAAAAGCCGCAAATACCAGCCTGAAAGTGGAACAAAATATAAAAACCAACACCACAAATGTAATTACCGAAATTGGTAAGCTGCTTACGTTTACTGCACCAGCTTCAATTATTAATTTACCGGATAATGCTCTGAATATTACTGTTGATGTTTTCAACCAATCCACTGTAACTGAAGATATGGTTACGCTGGTTGACACGATCAAAACCGAAATCAATAATGTTACGACAACTGATGTTAATAATGGAGCAATGAACGGGCGCTACCTTGGTGAAATTGAAGGCTTGGATAACAAATCATATAATGCCATAAAAGCAGAGATTTCTGCACTTCCACTTACACTTCCACCAAGTAGTGCCGTGGCCGGAATTTATGCCCGCGTAGACTCCAACAAAGGGGTCTGGAAAGCACCTGCCAATGTGGGAATAAATTATGTGATAAAACCAGCAATAAAAATAACAAATGGCGATCAGGACAATCTGAACATTGATACTGTTGCCGGTAAATCCATAAACGCCATCAGAAGTTTTACTGGCAAAGGAACCTTGATTTGGGGGTCAAGAACACTGGCAGGTAATGATAACGAATGGCGTTATGTACCGGTTCGACGATTCTTTAACATGGCCGAAGAATCCATCAAAAAAGCAACTGAACAGTTTGTATTCGAACCTAACGATGCTAATACCTGGATAAGAGTCAGAGCAATGATTGAGAATTTTTTAATTCTTCAATGGAGGGCCGGAGCTTTGGCCGGGGCAAAACCGGAACAAGCTTTTTATGTAAGGGTTGGATTGGGACAAACCATGTCGGCTTTGGATATTCTCGAAGGCAGAATGATTGTTGAAATCGGAATGGCAGTAGTTCGTCCGGCTGAATTCATCATACTTCGTTTCTCTCACAAAATGCAGGAATCTTAATTAACATCATCATTAAAAAATATAAATCATGAGTTATCCATTACCAAAGTTTCATTTCTCAGTTGACTGGGGTGGAACAAAAATAGGTTTTACAGAAGTTTCCGGACTGGATGTAGAAACTGAAGTTATTGAATACCGTCAGGGCGCAAGTCCGGAGTACAGCAAAATCAAAATGCCCGGCATGCAGAAGTTCTCCAATATCACTATGAAAAGAGGCACTTTTAAAAGTGATAATGAGTATTACGCCTGGTGGAATACGGTAAAACTAAATACCATCGAAAGAAGGGATATCACAATCAAATTATTGAATGAGGAACACGAACCAGTCATTACCTGGAAAGTAAAAAATGCATGGCCAACCAAAGTGCAGTCAACTGATTTAAAAGCTGACGGAAACGAAGTTGCTATCGAATCTATGGAATTGGTTCATGAAGGTTTATCGATACAAAATGATTAATCATGGCTAACTACTATCCGCCCGTTGGTTTTCATTTTTTAGTTGAATTTGAAGGTCTTGAATCTCAAGAAAAAGACCATCAGTTTCAATCAGTTTCCGGCTTGTCTGTTGATATTGAAACTGAAGAAATTGCCGAAGGCGGTGAAAACAGATTCAAGCACAAACTTCCTGTAAAGACAAAATATCCAAACCTGACTTTAAAAAGAGGAATGCTGATTGATTCTAAAGTTATCGACTGGTGCCGGGAGGCTATTGAAAACTTCTCGTTCAAACCTGTTAACCTGACTATCAAATTGCTCAATGAGGAACATCAGCCATTGATTTCATGGAATGTGGTTCACGCCTATCCTGTAAAATGGTCGGTTGAGGATTTTAATGCGGAAGAAAGTAAGCTCGTTGTCGAAAACTTCGAACTCACCTATAATTATTTCACATTACTTAAAAGTTAATCATGCCGATAGAAATAAAAGAGCTTCACATCAAAATAAACGTGAACGAAGGATCAAAACAAAGTACTGCACCAGCCACCCCAAAAAGCAAAGGAGAAGATCCTGTAGCCGAATGTGTGGAACAGGTAATGAAAATTATTGAACGCAAAAAAGAACGCTGATATGGCTGGAGAATTAGAAAAACTTAAAGTGGTAGCTTATAGTGATCCGGAATTTAATACCAAAATTGCAGATGGCGAATTTTCTACGTTAATGAATCCGGAAAAGTATACCTATCACTATAAAATTGAAACCGATGAAACTCAGGCTTCCGGCACGAGTACGGTTTCTCCAAAGTTCAATAAAAAATTACCCGAAAATCTGGAACTTGATTTCGTTTTTGACCGGTCGGGGGTAATTAACGGCTACGCAAGTTCTGACGACGGAATTATTGATGACATCGAGAAATTCAAGAAAGTAATCCTGGATTACAATGGTGATGAACACAAGCCAAATTACCTGATTATTTCCTGGGGGACATTGCTTTTTAAAGGGGCTCTGACCGAAATGAACGTAGAATTCAAACTCTTCAAACCAGACGGAACGCCAATAAGGGCTGTTGCAAAAGCAAAATTCCAGGGATTTGTTGAAGATAATTTAAGAGCAGCAAGAGAAAATAATAAATCGCCTGATTTAACACATTACAGAACAGTAAAAGCTGGAGACACACTGCCTTTGATGTCTTTTCATATCTACGGCGATTCTAAATATTATCTGGAAGTAGCCAAAGTAAATAATATCATCAATTTCAGAAAATTAAAAACGGGTCAGAAAATATTTTTTCCACCCCTGCAAAAACAATCCTAAATGAACAATACCGGAGTCATACAAACCAGTAAAAGTGCCGATTTAGTAACGCATAAAATTTTAATTGAAGGGGAAGAATTATCTAAAACCTATCAGGTAAAAAGTCTTGTGGTACATAATGAAGTCAACAGGATTCCTATGGCTCAAATTGTTCTGGCAGATGGAGAAGCTTCAGAAAGGGATTTTAAACTTAGTAATGAAGATTTATTGATACCGGGAAAAAAAATTGAAATAACTGCGGGCTATCACAATGATGAGGAAACCATTTATAAAGGCATTATCATCAAACATTCGATAAAAATAAAAAGCAGTACTTCTTTGTTGATCATTGAATGTAAGGACGAAGCCGTAAAACTTACCATTGGCAGAAAGAGCAAATATTTTTATGATGTAAAAGACAGTGAAGCATTCGAAGAAATCATCGACGCCTACGAATTGGATAAAGACGTCGAAGCAACTAATTTCAGCCATAAAGAAATCGTGCAATACAACACTTCCGATTGGGATTTTATAGTATCACGGGCACAGGCCAATGGCAAACTATGTTTTGTTGAAAATGGCAAAATTACCATCAGCAAACCAAATGTAAAGTCATCGCCTGTTGAAACAGTAACTTTTGGAGCGACCTTACTTGATTTTGATGCTGAAATCGATGCGCGGAATCAATTTGCAAAAGTGTCTTCGTACAGCTGGGATTATGCCAATCAGGAATTGGTCGAAATTGAAGCTAAAGATCCAAAAATAAACTTAAATGGCAATCTTTCTCCAGCTGATTTAGCCGAAACAATCGAGCTTGAAAACTTGGAATTACGGCATGGGGGAACCATTCCCGAAGTCGAACTTCAGGATTGGGCCGATGCGAAATTACTCTTTCAGCAATTATCGAAAATTCGCGGAAGAGCCAAATTTCAGGGAATTCCTGCTGTAAAACCAAATACGATTATCACGCTTGAAGGCGTGGGCGACCGATTTAATGGCAATGCCTACATAACAGGAGTTCTTCATGAAATATCTGAAGGAAACTGGACTATCGATGCGCAATTTGGATTGAATCCGGAATGGTTTTCTGAAACATTTGATATCCATACGCCAACCGGTTCCGGAATTATTCCTGCCATAAAAGGGCTTCATGTGGGGATTGTAACGCAACTTGAAGCTGACCCAAATGGAGAAGACAGAATTTTAGTAAAAATTCCAATCATCAATAATGAGGAACAGGGGATCTGGTGTCGCGTAGCTTCGCCTGATGCAGGAGATAACAGAGGCTTTTTTTTCAGGCCCGAAATTGAAGACGAAGTAATCATCGGTTTTATAAATGAAGACCCTAATAATGCCATTGTATTAGGAACACTCTACAGCAGCGGTAAGCCTGCCCCAATTACAGCTTCAGATGACAACCACCAAAAGGGAATTGTCACCCGAAGTGAAATGAAGATTTTGTTTGATGATGAAAAAAAATCAATCGGAATTGAAACTCCCGCCGGGAAAAAGATAACGCTTGATGAAGATCAGGGTGTCATTATGATTGAAGATGAAAACTCAAATGTAATCACTATTGACAGCAACGGAATAAAAATGGAAAGTGCCGGAAACATAGAACTAAAAGCAACCGGAGATGTAAAAATCGAAGGAACAAATGTTTCAATAAGTGCCAGTGCACAATTTAAAGCAGAAGGAAGTGCAGGCGTCGAAATGTCCTCGGGGGCAACTGCCATCCTAAAAGGAAGTATTGTACAAATAAATTAAAATTATGGGAACACCAGCCGCAAGAGTTTCAGATATGCACGTTTGCCCAATGGTAACCGGAACCGTTCCTCATGTAGGCGGACCTATTTTACCTGCAGGCGTACCCACCGTTTTAATTGGCGGGATTCCAGCCGCATGTGTTGGCGATATGGCAACCTGCAGTGGTCCGCCTGACACCATCGCAATGGGTTCTTCAACAGTTTTAATTGGCGGAAAACCAGCAGCAAGAATGGGAGATTCAACCGCACACGGCGGAACAATTGTAGCCGGATTAACAACTGTTTTAATAGGTTAATTATGGAAAGTGAACAAGCTTTTTTAGGCATTGGATGGAGTTTTCCTCCTGAGTTTAAGGAAAACACCAAAGCAGTAACCATGCTGACTGATGAAGAAGACATTAAAAGCAGCCTTGAAATTTTGCTTTCAACCAAGATTGGCGAACGCATTATGCAGCCTAAATATGGGTGCAATGTGGATGAACTTTTGTTTAATCCGTTGAACCGGACACTAAAAACATTCGTTTCTGAACTAATCAAAACAGCAATTTTGTATCACGAACCCAGAATTGACGTTGAAAAAATTGACATTACCAAGGGAGACGACTTGAGTGGCGAATTATTAGTACTCATTGATTTTAAAGTGCGTGCAACAAATTCAAGAATAAATATGGTTTATCCGTTTTATAAATTAGAAGGAACCGACTTATAAATTTAAAAAATGAGTAATTGTACTACTATACTTAGCGTCTTGACTTCTAATGGCAGTGATCAAAAGCAGCGTTATATCAATGCGTTACAGCCTGAAAATATTCGCCTAAATGATTTTGAGCTTACCGACTGGATACTGTTTGCACATAATTTTTCTGAATATGTGAATTATTACGAAACATCAAATCCCCAAAAGCCTTCCGGCGACTGGAAACCCTTTTTTGATTTCTTTAATTTAAATGATCAAAAACCATCTGTTGAAAATCAATTAAAACTGGGCAGGGTTAAAAAAGACCTCACTGACTTAATCGCAAAAAACAAAGAGAACTATGCAATTACACCACACTTAACATTATTCATCACCTTTTTGATGTTGTTGGAAAACAGTAAAAAAAGATATAATAACCTTACCAAACGACACCTTGATTTTTATTACAATAAGATATTAAAAATTGACAAATTACCAGCGACACCAGATAAAGTATACCTGATTTTTGAATTAGCCAAAAATGCGATTCAGGAAAAAATTGAAGCCAAAACTGGTTTCGACGGCGGAAAAGATGCTTCAGGAAAAATCAGGAATTATTATTCAAACAACGAACTTATAGCAAACAAAACAGTCGTTTCATCCTTAAAAAATGTGTACAACGACGTAGCTTCAAAAAAAATAACAGCCAGTCCGATAGCGAATTCTTACGACGGTTTAGGAAAAGCTTTTCCTGATAAAGACAACGCGCAATGGTGGCCTTTCGGATATGTAGATAATGACCCTTCTACACCTGAATTACCTCATGCTACTCTGGGTTTTGCAGTCGCCTCCCCTATTCTGTCTTTAGCACAAGGAAAACGCAGTATCGAAATTAGTTTTAACTTTCACAATAACCTCTCTGCTATTAGTCCAGCTAATATTATCGAATGTTTAACTCTTCAGCTAACGACTGCTAAGGGATGGTTTGAAGCGCCAAAAATAGCAGCATCATTAGCTATAAAATCTGGCGGGACGTACATTACTTCAGTAAGTGGAAAAACCATGAAAATAGCTTTTCAGCTCATTGAAGATGCAGATGCAATAACAGGTTATAATCCAAAAATATACGGAGAAGAGTTCGCAACTGATTTACCGGTTGCAAAATTCAGGATCGACACTACAAAAAACAATGGTTACGACATTTACAAATCATTGGCAAAAAACAAATTAGAAAGTATTACCATCAATATTGATGTTCAAAATATTCAAAATGTGGTTTTAGAAAATGATAACGGAACAATCAATTCTGCAAAGCCCTTTTTCCCCTTTTCAACCCAACCGGTAATTGGTTCTAATTTTTATGTCAAATATAATGAGGCGTTTACCAAAAAATGGGTGAATATCAATGTTGATTTACTTTGGAAAAATACTCCGGCAGATTTTGTCGAACATTATAAAGCCTACAAGACATCATCCATAAATACGATAAGCACCAACACTTTTAAAAGTTATGTACTCAATGGAACCACTTTTAAGACTGAAGGAGGAATCGTACCGTCTAACAATTATTTTCAATATAAACTATCCCTTTTATCCAATAACAGCTGGCAAAATGGTTTAGCAACGACTCTATTTACAGGGATTAATCCTTTTAAAACGACCTTTAACATAAACAATAACAATTATACGACAGAGAAAAATGGACAGTTAAAACTAACATTAGCTACTTCATTCCTGCACAATTTATATTCCAAAACATATGCTTTGGCTTTGTCCAGCGAAAATCCTGATGTCGTAATTCCGAATGAACCTTACACTCCGTTAGCAGAAAGCTTGGTACTGAATTACACGGCCGCTGAGACAACTAAATTTACAGCAACCGGACTGGAAACTCTTGAAAAAGTTTATAATACAAACAAAGCCAGGTTATTTCACATTCATCCTTTCGGATATGCTGAAGAACACAGTTTCTTAAAGTCAAATGTTCAGTATGCAGAAGATAAAAACTCGTATTTGTTTCCTACCTATTGCAAAGGCGGTGAATTGTTTATCGGATTAGAAAATGTACAGGAACTGCAACAGATCACTTTACTTTTTCAGGTGCTGGAAGGAAGCGAAAATCCGGAGACGCCATCCTTCTCAGGAAAACAAAAAATAGAATGGTCTGTTTTAGGTAATAACGAATGGCGTATTCTCGAATATTCGGATATTTTACTCAATGAAACTGATAATTTATTACAGTCCGGAATCCTCAAATTCAATTTACCAAAAGAAGCGACTCAAAACAATACCCTGCTCCCTAAAAATTATATTTGGCTTAAAGCCAAAATGCATAAAAAATACGATGCAGTCTGCAAAATAACCGGGATTCATTCGCAGGCAGTTTTGGCTGTTTTTGAAAACAATGCCAATGATTTATCGCATTTGAAAACAGGGCTCGAAGCCGGAACAATTTCGAAGTTAATTCAAAGATTAAGCAATGTAAAATCAGTTTCTCAGCCGTACAACAGCTTTGATTATAAAGCCGAAGAATCAAACGAGGATTATTACAGAAGGGTCAGCGAACGTCTTCGTCATAAAAATCGCGCTATTACGATGTGGGATTATGAGCATATCATCCTTCAGGAATTTCCCGAATTGTACAAAGTGAAATGCCTGAACCATACATCTGAAACGTCATTTCAATCGCCTGGTAACGTAACACTGGTTGTTATTCCGGACACGGTAAACAAAAACGTATTTGATATTTACCAGCCACGTGTAAGTACAGCCATGCTCAACAAGATTAAAAATCACACGGATCAACTGAATTCCCTGCACGTAACCACTTATGTTATTAATCCAAATTACGAAGAAGTTACGATCGATCTAAAAGTAAAATTCAAGACCGGTTTTGATGAAAATTTTTATTCACAGGAACTCAATACGGATATTATCAGGTTTTTATCTCCCTGGGCTTTCGATAAAAAAATTCCGGTGACTTTTGGAGTCAACATTCACTCCAGCTCTTTGATTAATTACATTGAAAAATTAGGATACGTTGATTTTCTGCAGGATGTAAAACTGCTTAAAAATGGAGCACTGTCAGATAAGGTTGCAGTTCCATCCAATCCAAAATCAATTTTAGTGTCTGCTAAAAATCATTTTATTAGTACCGATATCAAACAATGTACTGTTAAAACCATAGAACCAAAAGAAGAATGTCAACTGTAAACCAACATATCAGCATCCCAAAAAACAGCAGTTCCAGTGATGACATGAACTTTGACTTCCTGCGCAAAAAAGGAATCGAATACATCGAATCATTAGGAAGTCAGTTTTGGACAGATTATAACACACACGATCCCGGAATTACCATTTTGGAAGTGCTTTGTTATGCGATTACCGATCTGGGCATGCGAATCGATCTGCCTATTGAAGATTTATTGAGTAACAACTCCAACCCTATTGATAAACAGTTTTTTTCGGCATCTAAAATTTTACCAACACAGGCGGTTACTGCTTTAGATTATCGAAAAATTTTAATTGATACAGATCCAAAACGAATCAAGAATTGCTGGCTGCAAAAAACTTCAAAAAAATTATTTATCAATTGTAAGGAAGGCAAAATTTCGCTTGTCAAGGAAGATTTCAGCGAAACATTGGAAACATTTATTAAAGAAACAGAAATCAAGGGATACTACAATATTTTAGTTGATTTTGATGAAAATGACCCGGTAGAAAAAGAGCTGCTTAGAACTCAAATCATCGAAAAATTTCACGCTAACAGAAACCTTTGCGAAGACATTCTGGAGGTAAAAGAAATAGAAACTCAACCCATTGCTGTTTGTGCCTTAATTGAAATCGATCCCGAAGCCGACGAAGAATATATTCATGCAGTAATCACTTTGGAGCTCGAAAAATACTTATCGCCAACCATCAGATATTATTCGCTTGCCGAAATGTTTGACAAGGGATTTTCCAGTGATCAGATTTATGAAGGGCCGTTTTTGGATAACGGATTTATCGATACCAACGAATTAAAAAATTCATCATTAAGAACCGAAGTGCGTCTTTCTGACATTATGCAAATCATCATGAATGTAGCAGGTGTAAAAGTTATCAGAGACATTTCACTCAACAATTGCGAATTGATTGAAAGCGAAGGAAGCGTTTGGAATATCTGTATACCGCCTAATAAAAAACCAGGTCTTTGCCATAAAAGCACATTGAATTTCAGTAAAGGAGTTCTGCCTGTTACGGTTAATAAAACAAAAGCAAAAAAATACATGGAAGATCTAAAAGAAGATCTCGCCTATACACAGCAAAAAGCAGCCCAAAACCGCGACATTCCTTTGCCTCAGGGTAAAATTACAGAATCGGATTTTTACAGCAGTATTACCAATAACTTTCCGGAAAATTACGGAATAGGAGAAATCGGTTTGTCTGAAGCTGCAGGTGCTGAACGAAAAGCCAAAGCCAAACAATTGAAAGGATACCTGTTGTTTTTTGATCAGATTTTGGCCAGTTACTTCAAACATCTCAGCAATATCAAAGAAATACTTTCGATAAATAATGAGCTTTCAAATACTTATTTTTCTCAAACTATTATGGATATGACAGGTTTTGAGGAAATAGTGAACGAAGCTTATCTGTCGTCAGACCAGGAAAAACTAGATGAGTTTTTGTTTGGCCATTTAGACGATTCTATCAAAAGACAAAATCAGATGAAAGATCATTTGATTGCCCGGTTTGCAGAACGTTTTGCAGAATATGCCTTCCTGATGAAATCCTTGTATGGTGCTTCAGCTGACGAAATTGTACTGCAGAACAAGTCTGCTTTTTTAATCAATTACGATACAATAAGCAGTCAAAGAGGCAGTGGATTTAACTATTTCAATCAGCCATTATCTAACTTATGGAATACGTTTAATGTGACTGGATTAGAAAATCGAATCGCCGGTTTATTAGGAATCAAAGGCGATAAAAATCCTGTTACAGGCAAAAGTGGCATCAGGAGAAAAAACATCTCTAATTTGTTTGTTCAGATTTATGATCCAAGTCCTGGTGTGCTTCCGAATATGTTCCGATGGAGAATCCGAAACAGTGCGAATAAAATTATCCTTACTGCTACAGAAGATTATCCAAATCAATCGGCTGCCATAGATGAAATGTATTTTTCAATCCTGAAAATATACGAAACAAGCGAAAAGGAAATTGAACACGCATTTGAGAAACTCATCAAAAACAGAGAGAAAGGGATTGCTTTTAAAGATATGGTTATGGACACTTTTGAAGTGATAGAGTCAGACACGCACAAATATTCGTTTCACATTGTCAATCCGGAATTTGTGGATGATATTGACAATCCGGACCGAATCATTGCACGACATTACAAACTCTATTTAACATTGGAAGAAGTAAAAGCGGCCATGTTGGATCTATTGAAATTTTTCAAGGAAGAGTTCAGCGATGAAGGCATATTTCTGGTAGAACATATTCTTTTGGTTCCCACCCCCGGTGAAGGAATTGGCGAGGAATATTATATGCCAATTTGTATCGACGATTGTTCGGAAGATTGCTGCTTACCAAATCCGTACTCCTTTAAAATCAGCGTTGTCTTACCAGGTTATACGTATCGTTTTGCAGATGTTGATTTTAGGAATTTTGCTGAAGATATAATCAGGCAGGAAATTCCATCGCATATCCTGGGTAAAATATGCTGGATTGGCTATCGAAAAGATCATATTACCCCTAAAGACAATGACCTTATGGATTTTGAAAAGGATTTCAAAAAATTCCTGATGGACAAAACTCAAAATAAACAAGATGCTTTACCACTATTCATTAAATCATTAACAAAATTAAATTCTGTTTATCCAACGGGAACATTGTACAATTGTAAAGATGAAGAGGAAGAAATTTCAGGAAAAATAGTTTTAGGAAGAACAAATTTAGGAACAATATAAAATACAAGGTCATGGCAACAAAGCTTACCACCATTACAGGACATTATCATAGTTATGTAGCAGATCAGATGTTAACACACTATCAGCTCAATGAAAGTATTGATTATTTTGATGACCAAAATCGATTGAACAGAATATTCCTTACCGGAACCGGAATTGTTTGCGGTTTTCAGGTTTCAACCAATGCCGATTATGATCGTATAAAGATAACTCAGGGAACCGGAATTACTACTGACGGTGACCTGATTAAATTAAAAAAAGAAACAAATAAGCCCTTAGCCACCCTTATCAAACAAAAATTATTTTCAATTGATTTTGACAAAATTGATTATAAGTCTTATAAACTTTTTGACAATGACAAAGGAAATTATGCACCCTTTTTAGACAATTCAAATGTAATACTTCCGATGTGGGAACTACTCCCTGAAAAACCAGACAGTACTCCTTTGGATAGTGGTGAGTCTCTGTTGACTAATTTTGTTAATTTAAAAGATCATGTTGTAATTCTATATCTGGAAAGCTATACTAAAGATGCAACTTTGTGTGATGAAATTGATTGTTCTAACAAAGGCGGCGAAGAAATTTTCAATTTAAGAGTATTGCTCGTTAGCCAGAACAATGCCGATATTATTATTGGTAAAAACGGTTTTGAAGAAAGGGACTTTCTATTCAACAAATATGATGTATATGAAAAATACAGCTCACTTGAAGAATTAGGAGTTAAAAAAGTAATACCAACATTTAACAGCACATCAACCACCAATCAAATCAGGCAGCTTTTTAATACTGTTGTCAACGATGTTTCGTTTCGGACTGATTTAATTGCCAATTTAACAACTGTGCTTTCGTCTTTTGGCTATTCTGCACCATTATTAGGAATCATCAACCGCATCAATACCCTATTCACTATTGATATAAATAATATTCCGGCTGATATACATTATCGATATGATTTACTGAAGGATGTCGTGGCTACTTACAAAGAATTAAAAGACCTTTTCATCCAGCTTAAATCTGAGTGCAATCCTCCAATCAATTCATTTCCCAAACATTTATTTTTAGGAATTGTTGAGAATGATAATCGTTTTAAAGAGTATAGACACCAATTTTATAAAACCCCGATATTAGACCATCAAAACAGCACTTTCAACCATTTTGACAGCTTGGTGAGAAGACTGGAAAGCATTTTGAAAAATTATCAGATAACTGCCAATGTTATCAAAATTACGCCTTCAAAAGCAATAGGAAAACTGGGTTTAAAATCGGTTCCGTATTACTATAATGTTGACGATAATTTATTGCACGCCTGGGATTTCGAAAAAAGTAAAATTTACAATCATCTAAGCAATTTTAGTTATCATACGAACAATTTACTGGATAGCGCTTACATCAAAACGCCACTTCAGTTTTCTATTGACGATCACGACTTTTACCGAATTGAAGGTTATTTGAATGACAGCGTAGACGATGTAAAAGCATTTTTGAATTCAAAAAGAATTGAACACGGATTAGATTTTGATTTCTATATTCTGGACATCATTGAAAATGCGGCAGATCTTAAAATCCTATTCAATACTAATTATTCATTCGAACACAAAGCCGGTGTCAAAAAAGGCGGAACACTATTGTTATTGAAATCGGGAACTTCATTGGTCATCGATTTCGCTATCGATGGAAAAATAAATCCTGACAGCGGATTAGGCTGCTGTGCCATTACAGAATGTTTATATCCCTGGATTAGTTCTTTAAAATACATCAACAATTTATCAAGAAGCCTTAAAGGAACAAAAAGCAACATCAAAGCAATGCCAACGCATTATATTCTTAACATAAGAAAATATAGCATCAACGGAGTTAACCTTATTAATAGTCCCGTAATTGTGAGAGTACCTTTGAAAGATGTCTTTCTGCGAAGATTGCATGTCGTGATGGAAACACTAAACACTCAATTTCCAACCGGTCTATTGTTTGATTTTATTGAAGAAGAAAAAAAACTCAAAATAATGAAACTGGACAAGGATAAATTCGAGTTTGAAGTACAGGACATTACTCAGAAATCTACAAGTCCTGTATATAAATTTACAGAAACAGGAATAACAAGAAACGGAAGAATCTATCGTGCTACCGGAATTACATGTTCAATTATCAATGCCCATAATCAGGATGTGTATCGAAAAATTCATAGTAATTATGATCCTGTTAATAAGGATGATGACAACTTTGGACGATTTGATGAAGACTGGAGAAAATGGGAAACACTGAAAAGAAAATTGATTGATCATGAAATTACTTCTCCTTTTCAGCGGTTTATTACCACTATTCAACATTTTGATCGTATTCCAAGCGCAGAACCTAATAAAATGGTGGGACAAGAGTTACGCGAAATTGCCAAAGCTCTTCGTGCTGCAGACAGCAGGCTTACAGATATCTATATTGGGGGCGACTGGACAAATGGAAACTGGGTAAACAGTACAATGCATAATTATTATAATACGCAATCTAAAAACACAAATGATGATGTGGTTTTATTCATCAACCTTAGAAAAAAGTTACACAATGAAGACAGAATCAGTAAATACATGATTCACATCAACAATACCATAAGCATAAATGTGGGTGTGTTGGCCGGGGTGATTAGCCTTTATTCGAGAAAAGCAGAGTTTTATTTTCAGAAACCAACTGAAGGAAATTTTATTAAGATACCTTAATAAAAAAAGAAATGCTTCAGACCAAATAAAGCTAGCAGGTCTGAAGCACTAATGGGGCGAAAACTATCAAAATCAAATGAAAGAGACGAGAAAAGATACACAAGTGCACCACACGACGCAAACACAGACAACAACAGCATACAAACCCAGTATTCCCACTCGGGAATCTCAAAGATAGAAAAAAAAATTAAAAAACAATAAATAAATGATTAAAAATAAACATAGTATCCAAAAAGTTTTTTTAGATATAGACACTCCTACAATGGCGATGGCTAATTCTATTAAAAACAACCTTGCTATGTTTATTCAAAATGAGCTTGTTCCAATCCTTGAGAAACAATTCAATCTAATTGAAAATACTGACCATCAGATAATTCAGATTGAAAAATTAGAAATTTCGATCCATTCAAATGCAGGTAAAACCGATATTTTTCTTTCGAATACTGAACAAAAAAACGATATAAAAAATCAAATTGAAGCAGCCATTCAAAAGACATTAATAGAGCAAAAAAATGGAGCAAAAAAAGGTGAGAATAATTTAGCATTACACACTATCTCATCACACGAAAAAGAGATCAAAACCTTGCTTTATTTTATAGAAAATGGAACCATGCCCTGGTGGATTTCTAAGGAAGATGAGGTTATGTTTTTTGAAAAAATAAGTTTCGAAAACTTTAAAAAAGATCTTTTCAAAATTCCGTTCCTTAAATTAATTCAGCAGAAAACAATTCAAAAACGAATTATAAATCAGTTTTCGAATCAGGAAATCGCTCTTATTGCCTCTGCCCTTATGGATTCAGAAATACAGCAGAAATCATTTTCAAAAAATATTTTATTGCAATTTCTGAATAACAAACCGCACGAATTTAAAATGTCATTTTGGCAATTGCTTTTTGATTTTTTGACAGAAAAGAAGCCAGCCAGTATCATCTCATTTTATTATAAGGAACAACCTCAGCTTTCATCAGATAAAATATCATTGAAACATTTCATTGAAAATATAAAAACACTCGTACCACTTGATTTTACTTATAAAGAACTGATACAAATGGAAACCGAGTATTTAGTTTCCGAAAAAGAAAAACCAATTGTACAATCCAATTCTGATTCAAAAAAAGAAGTAAACACCACAAAATCGGAAATTCCTTCAATGGAAGAAAAACTAATAATAAAAGAAAAGTCAATATTTGAAGATAATTCTCAGGATGACAGTATCAGTTTTAAATCGTGTTACGTACAAAATGCAGGCTTAATCATTTTACATCCTTTCTTCAAGGAAATGTTGAAAAATTGTGATTTAATGGATGGCAATATTATTCTCAACAAGCAGCTAGCGGCACATATTATACATTATGCCGCAACAAAAAAAGAAAATGATTATGAACATGCCATGCTTTTTGAAAAATTTTTATGTGGAATTCCAATACAGCAATCCCTGCAAAGGGAGGTCAAAATTGAAGAAAAACACAAACAACAAGTAGAAGAAATGCTGGCCTCAGTCGTAGAACATTGGTCGGCCTTGAAAAATACTTCTACTGATATCTTAAGAACAGAATTTATTCAACGGGAAGGCAAATTGGACCTAAGTGAATCGAATCCAAAATTGAACATCGAACGAAAAACACAGGATCTTTTACTGGAAAAAATTCCGTGGAATATCAACATCATCAAGATTCCGTGGATCGAAAAATTAATCTATACCCAATGGTAAAAACATATAGCTATGAGAGCATTTGAACAACGTAAAAAAAATATTCCTGCTGCTTCTGGTTTTTTTGAACCCAAAATTCAGCGAAAATTAAAAACAGGCAAAGCAGGAGACCAATTTGAAGTCGAAGCTGATAAAGTGGCCGATAAGGTGGTGAATAATAAGCCGTCTGGTGGCGGACTTTTGCAATCAAGGGAAGAGGTACAGCAAAAACCCATCTCAGAAACTATTACTTCGGTTCAGGCTAAAGACATAAAGGAAGAGGAACCTGTTCAGAAAAAATCAGAGAAAAAGGAAGAAGAACCTATTCAAAAGAAAGAAGAAGAAAAAGAGCCGATACAGAAAAAGGAAAACGAAGAAGAAAAACCGGTACAGAAAAAATCAGAAAAAAAGGAAGAAGAGCCTATTCAAAAGAAAGAAGAAGAAAAAGAACCAGTACAGAAAAAGGAAAACGAAGAAGAAAAGCCGGTTCAGAAGAGAGATGAAAAAGAAGAGGCAATCCAGGCTAAGTGCGACGATTGCGAGAAAGAGGAAAAGGTTCAGAAAAAAGAAAATCAAGAAGCTGGAATGCAAAATAATGAGCTTGAGGGAAAACTCAATAATTCAAAAGGTGCTGGAGCCAGCCTTGACAAAGAAACGAAAGGAGAAATGGAATCTGGTTTTGGTACCGATTTTAGCGATGTAAAAATCCATACCGATACCAACGCTGTCCAAATGAGTCAGGAATTGGGTGCACAGGCTTTTACTAATGGAAATGATGTTTACTTTAACGAAGGGAAATACAATCCCGGTTCTAAAGAAGGAAAACATTTACTGGCACACGAATTAACCCATACCATTCAGCAAACAGGAGCTGTACAAAAATCCGTTGAACCCAACGCAAGCATCTCGGAAGATTTGGAATCTGCACGTTTTAAAGGCGATTATAAATTAGAACAAGCACATGACGACTTAGGTTATCTCGCGACAGGTTCAAAAAGCGTATCTGTAAAAAAAGTACAATCTGGTTTAGTGGATTTGGGCTATCAACTCCCAAAATTTGGTGCTGATGGTGATTTTGGCAGCGAAACAAGAGCAGCTGTGCTTAAATTTCAATCCGATAATGAGCTGACTCATGATGGCGTAGTAGGTGTTCAGACCATTGGACGTTTAGATGATATTTATGTTGGCAGAGCGAAAGGAAAAGGTAAAGACAAGGATAAAAATAAAAAACCGCCAAAGAAAAAAAATTGCTGCTCACCGGAAACTTTCACTTTTTCATCTGAACCGGTTCATATCGAAACATTAGAAGCAGACGGCGATTGCAAAACTTTTTCAATTGTCCTGGCAACTACCAAAAATGGAACCGACAATTCCTGTTCAACTTATAATGTTGAAATCACTGATTCTTCAGGAAAAAGTTTTCAAAAAGGTGCTCTTTCGGTTGGCACTAGCGTCACTTTGGTCTTTACGGCACCAAAACCGGGTATTTTCCATTTGGTAATTTCAACTTCACCAAAGTGTGGAGCAGAAGCTTTTTCAGGAATAGGAACAAAACAGAGAAAATAAATTTCAAAATTATAGTCATTTATGTCAGCTTTCGGTCAAAAATCAAAACCAAATTCCTCTACCCCATCTGCTTTTAATTCAAGACAGGGTGAGGATTTTTTTGGTGTACAGGCAAAGCTCAACATAGGAAAATCGAATGATAAATATGAAGCCGAAGCAGACTATGTTGCCGATAAAGTAGTTTCTAATACCAAAAAGAATAGTGCTGCCGAATCCTTCTTCAGTCCATCGCCAGTAGTTCAGAAAAAGGCAAATGATATACAAAAACAGGGAGAAACAGAAAATACGGTGCAGGAAAAATCAATAGCAGACAACATCACTTCTGTTGTTCAATTAAAATCTGAGAAGGAAGAAAATATTCAAAATAAAACCAAAGCAATTACTCCGGAAAAAAATAAATCTGCCGAAAAAATATTTTCCTCAAAGCCATTGATACAGCAAAAGAAAGCGGAAGAAGAAGTACTGACTAAAAAAGAAGATGAGGAAATTCAGGCAAAAGAAGAAGAAAAAGAACTTCAGATGAGTGAGGCGGCTGATGCAAATCTTGGTGATAATTCTAATCTAGAAAGCAACTTAAACAGTAGTAAAGGTGGCGGTTCTTCATTTTCAGGTCCGGTAAAAAATGAAATGGAATCTGGCTTTGGTGCCGATTTTAGCAGTGTAAAAATCCATAACGATTCAAACGCTGTTCAAATGAATAAGGAGTTAGGCTCACAGGCATTTGCCAGCGGTAATGACATTTATTTTAATGAGGGCAAATACAATCCGAACTCAACCGATGGAAAACATCTTTTGGCGCATGAGCTTACACATACAGTTCAACAGGGAGCCAGTTCTGTACAACGTAAAATGATTCAGAAAACGGAAACAACCCCTCCTGCTGTTCCGACTGAACCAGGCACAAACGAAAGCATTTCTTTACAAACACCAAAATTTACACCAAATGAAGCCATTGCAGCTCAAATTGAAGAGGCAGGAAACAGAGGGGCAGATGTTGATGTAACATTTGGGCAATGGGCATCTGGGACAATCAAAATTAAGAAAAACACCGACGATACATACAGTACAAAAGACAGCAGGCAAAGTATAGCATTAGGTATTAACTATTTAAGCCCTCTTACAAGTCTAAATATTATTCCGGTTTTGGCTGTTCAAATAGAGAACAGTACTATAACCGGCTACATCACAGTAAAAGCCGGAGACCGTTTAGTTGGCAATCCTGCTGGTCTGATCAATGCAATTAAAGACAATAGTCAGGCTTTTGGCTGGGTTGGAATTGATGTATCAAGCGTGCCTAATATTCAAAACAATATTGATGGAGGAAACCTGACATTAACAGCAAATGGTATTCCTGTTCAATTGGGTGGTTTTGTAAATGGGTCACTTGATTTTGGTATTCAGGGCGAAAACATCACATTTAGAGCCAGCGGAACTATTGAAGTTCCGAACATGAGTCCGACCCAGATAACAATCGAGCGTAATGCCGAAGGAAATATTACAGGAGAAATTGATATAGCTGTAAGTATGGCTAATTTTAATGGTAGCCTTCATGCCGCCTTTTTGAATGGTACATTAGATATTAGGGGAACAGTGGGCTATCAAACCGAAAAAATAAGCGGTCAGGTAACATTGCTGGTTACCGACGCTACTACAGCCAGAAATGCAGCTTTAAGCCAGCTTGATCCTTCTCAAATCGACGAGAGTGCCAGAGAAACAAATGGAATACGTGAGGCAAACAGTGGCCCAACTCCGGGACCAAGAGCTATGGCAGGCTGGGGTGAAGTCGATTTTAGTTTTACCGAATGGATGACAGGAAAAGCTATGGTCATTATCGATAATGAAGGTCATGTAACCATTCACGGAGAAATCACACCGCCTGCTGAGGTTGAGTTGTTTGCTCAGCGTGATTATATAAGAGAAATTTTTACTGTCGAAGTCAGGACTATGTATGGTGTTCCGCTGGTGGGAAATGTTTTCTTATTTGCGAATATAGGATTGGAAGCACTGGCAAAAATTGGCCCTGCAAAAATTTATAATATCAGGGCCGTAGGAACGTATTCTACTGATCCGGCTGTATTTAATGATTTTAGCCTTTCTGCCTCTTTTAATATGTCCATGTTTGCGGGATTGCGATTGCGTGCCGAAGGAGGATTAGGTGTGGAGTTATTAGGTCACGATATAAAAGTAGGTGTTGGTGTCAATGCGCTCGCCGGAATTAGAGGATATGTTGATGCTACGCCTACAATTGGTTATAGAGAAACAGCTTCTCCGGAAGCTGGAAGACAAGGTGAATTTTACATCCACGGACATGCCGAGATGGCGGCTCAGCCTTTCTTAGCATTAGGCGGAGATTTATTTGTTGAATTAGACAGTCCATGGTGGTCACCTGCACCAGATGACAAATGGACCTGGCCTTTGGGCGAATTAGAATATCCATTGCCGGGTGAATTCGGTATTGGTGCGGATGTAGATTATGTTTTAGGTTCTGACCAATTACCTGAAGTAGAATTTGCTCCCGTTGATTTTAATTCAGATAAATTCATGACCGATTTAATGAATGATCATGTACCTCCTGCCCAGGCACCAAATGCAGAGCATGCAGCAGAATTTCAAGAAGGCACAACAGGTGGAGAAGGGAGTGAAACTCCACAAGTAACCGATTCTGCCGGGAATCCTAATGCTGGAGAAACAGGTACACCACCTGGTGCAGATACTCCACCAAATCCACCTACTCCGGAAGTATTGCGTCAATGGGGAACAGGTCTTGAAGCACTTCGCGCTTTAGCAACAGAATCAGAAGAACACCCTTTGAATGAAGAACAAGTAAACGCTCGATTACACATCATAAAAACACACAATCATTTTACCCGACTTACTGCTGCCCGAAGTGGTCAAAACTGGAATATTAATGCTGAAATGCCAAACATTAACAATCACAGTACGCCAATAACCGTTAAAGCTGCACCTGTAACAGAAACCGGAGGAACTGATCCTAATGCAGAAGTCCCTACCATTATAGGATTAGAACATGCTGTAAATGTCGATGGAGGCCATAATCTTAAAATTGAAGGTACAGTTGAGCGGGTAGAAATTAACGTTTACAGTGATAAGCAAACCTTAAATCAACTTTTAAATAACAAACGTCAGGAAATACATGACAATAGAGACTCAGATTCAGAATATGCCGCTAAATCAACTGCAATTGAAAATCTATTCCGTGAAAAGAATGTTTTAGGAACTAATATCGGCAGTTACAGAAGAGCTGTTGACAATGCTTACAGTGTTGGGCATGGTAACGAACCTGTTCGGCTTGCATATGAAAACATTCGAACTAATTTAACTAATATCGCTGCCGATCTGGTAATAATTGGAGTATTTGAGCATCGAATAGAATTACCGGTCTCTAATGTAGAATTTGAAACAGACAGTAAAGGCAGGTCATATATACTAAGAGCAGCTCCTTTAACCAAAATTCCGGGCAACACAAGAGGATCTACTCCTACTAATGACCCGAGAGGATGGTCAACTATTCCTGTTACACAAAGAGCCAGCGGTCAATGGGTTAGAGCACATCTTTTAAATCACAGATTACACGGACCCGGGACAGCTCAAAATTTATTTCCGGGTACAAGGGATATGAATTTAAGAGATATGGAAAACCAAATTGAACATTTTGCAAAAGAAGCCTTATGGGACAATAACCAAATACTATATTACAATGTTGATGTTTCTTATGGAAATACTGGAGCTTTTGAGGATATACCCAATATTGTTGTGATGAGCTTTGGTTCTTATGATCCTGAAACCAGAGAGAAAGGTGCTGCGATAAAATCCAAACGATTTACACAAACACCTCCCTCAGCAGTTACACAAATCACAATAAACGGTTCATCTTCTAATTCCTTAAAACAAAAAGTTATTAGCGAAGGAGGAAGTGATGGAGTCGGACTTTCTGGATTCATTGACAGACTTGTAAGGGTTCGCCCATCTGATGGATATCAAAATATCATTGAAATTAGAAATGCCGTATCAGCTGAATATACCGAACAAACAGCCTTTATGAGCGCATTTACAAAATTTAATAATCTGGTAACTTCTAATATTTTACAATATGACTAATTATAAAGACTTATTTTTATGGACTTTAATTGAGGAAATTGGCAATACCTACACTCATGGAATTCGCATAAAAACACCCGTAACGGTAGCTTTACCACCTAAGAAATTAGATACGAGACTAAATGTTGATGATTCGATTATTGAATTCTACAACCAAACTTCCCGACTGGAATTAGCTTGGGAATTGACGGATACGCCTGAAAATACAGAACCTTTCCAAAAAAATGAATTTATAATTGAAAACTATCTCACGAAAGATTATTCATGGTCTTTTGTAAAAGAAATGCTAAGCGGTTATATTAATATTGCGGCATCTGATGCTGTTTTTGACAAGGAATATAACGACCAACAGGCATTTAAATATACCCTTGATAAACTCAACGTAAAGGATGATTTTTTTGCTTTTGATATTCAGAGTTCGGTTACTGCCTGCTTTAAGAAAACTGACAACCATGTTTCAGATACTATTTGGCTGATACATACAGATTCTGATCAAATCTATGATATGAAAATTAAACTCGAAGAATATTTGAATTTAGCGTATCAGGCAAAATGCTTAAAAAATTGGCAACTTATTTACCTCTTTGGAAAAAAAGCTTCGGAATATGAACTTATGAAACGATTTATTCCTTTCATTTTCAAACACATTAAAACAGATTTAGATGCATTTGACATAAATACAAACGAAAAACATTAAGCTATAAAATCTAATTAGTTTTTTAATCCAAAAAACATTAGTCATGCAAAAAACATTCTACCAAAAAGAGTTGCTTATTAAAGCCACTCAAAAACGAAAAGGAGCAAATAACAACAAAAAAGACGTTGAAAAAATTCAGTCCTGGCTTAATTTATTTGCTATGCAAAATCCAGGCTCAGGAACAGCAACGGGCATTGATGGTGATTTTGGGCCTGCAACAGAAAAAGCTGTACTTAATTTTCAAAAATTCAACAGCTTAACCCAAACTGGGGTTGTAGATCAAAACTTATTCGACAAACTCGCATCTCCTCTCAAGAAAGCTTTTGAAGATCCTGTACCTGGCAATAATCTGAGAGAATTGATCCTGAATACTGCCAAAAACCATCTTAAAAATCATCCTTTTGAACTTGTAATCAACAATCAAAGTAATTCAGGACCATGGGTGCGGAGTTATATGGACGGACATGAAGGGGCCGCGTGGTTTTGGTGCATGGGATTCGTTCAGGCTATTATTGACCAGGCAGCTTCTGTTCAGGGAAAGAATTTCAAAACCCTGATGCCGTTAACCTATAGCTGCGATACTGTAGGTACAACTGGTCTTCAAAAAAATATATTGAAACGTTATCAGGCAGCAAGGACTAATCCTGCCCTGATAAAACCTGCAGATATATTTCTGATTCAAAAAACACCAAACGATTGGTTCCATACCGGAATTGTAACTGCAGTTCATGGTGATATAATTGAGACTATTGAAGGCAACACCAATTCTGATGGTTCTCATAATGGAAACGCTGTTATGAACAGAATCAGAAATTTTAAGAAATCTAAAATTGACTTTTTTTCAATCGAACCATTAATATAACGTATGGAAAATGTATTCAACCATCTAAAAAACCAATTCATATTTCAGCTTGACACTCTTTTTCAAGTCGAAATACCAATGGAAAAACCTGTTTTAAATCAACAGAATTCAACTGGATTTGTCAACGAATTCATTATCGAAAATAAGCTTACGGAAGTTGATATTCTTCTATTGGGGTTAGCTCTTGTTCCTCATCTTAAACCCGATTTCCTTAGCTCGATTATTGCCGAATATTTGCCTAATGGTGGTGAATTACCAGAGTTTGGCGGAATAAAAACCAAGAACCATCGCGGCATTTTACCAACCGGTGAAACGGCTCAGTTTTTAATTGCTGGAAATGATCTGGAAGCCAGGATTGCCTTTTATAATTATTTGCACAATCAGTCTTTTCTTTATCAAAAAGGAATTATCAAGATAGAGTCAGTTCCAAATGGCGAACCCAGACTAAGCGGTCTGTTTATTTTAGAAGAGGAATACATCGAAAAATTCATTACAGGAAAAATCCTGAAACCTCAGCTCAGCAGTATTTTCCCTGCACAATTAATCGAAACCCAATTAGACTGGAACGATTTGGTGTTGAATTTTAATACCTTAAATCAGATTAAAGAAATAGAAACCTGGCTCAAATTCAATGAAATTTTGCTTCATGAATGGAATATGAAAGCCAAGATAAAACCCGGTTTCAGGGTCATGTTTTACGGTGCGCCGGGAACCGGAAAAACACTTACGGCTTCACTACTGGGAAAATACACCAAAAGAGATGTTTATCGAATTGATTTGTCTATGGTAATCTCGAAATACATTGGCGAAACCGAAAAAAATCTTTCTTCGCTTTTTGACAAAGCAGCTGATAAGGATTGGATTCTCTTTTTTGATGAAGCGGATGCCGTTTTCGGAAAAAGAACAAACGTCAGGGATGCTCATGATAAATACGCCAATCAGGAAGTTTCGTATTTGCTGCAGCGTATCGAAAATCATCCCGGATTGGTTATTCTGGCTTCTAATTTTAAAACGAATATTGATACGGCATTCACACGAAGATTTCAATCTATCATTGAGTTTGAAGTACCTTCCTATAATGAACGTTTACAACTCTGGAAGAACAACTTGCCAAAAGGAATTAAAATTGCTGAGGATGTAAACCTCAATGAGCTTTCAAAAAAATATGATATTACCGGTGCCAATATTGTCAACATTATTCAATATGCCTGCCTGAGAACATTGGAAGACGAAAACGAAAACATTAACCTTAATCACCTCCTTCAGGGTATAAAAAAAGAATATGCGAAAGAAGGAAAAATGATGTAACCGACGGTCAGACATATTACTATAAAAGCATACATCTGCCAATAAAATTATTTAATGACAGATGTACTAACAAATCAAATTTCGACTAAATTCTATTTCATTGTATACGAAATACTATTAGCTTCACAAAGCCTAAAATATCCTAACGCAAAATCATTTGTCTCTTTAGTGTTGACAATATTCCCTCTTATATTACCAGGTGTTGTACCAAAAGGATTTGCACTTGATGCTTCAAAAATTAAATTCATATAATTGTAAAAGTTATTCGAAATTCCACGATGCACGATTTGAACAGTTTTTCCGGGTTTTAGATCTGTATCTGAAAAATCGTCTGTTATTTCGTTTCCGTTGTACAAATCATCGTTTGACATTAAAGTATAAGGAATTTTCAAAAAATCGGTTGTAAAATATGACAGATAAAAATTTTGCTGATCAGCCGGATCGTCATAATAAATGGAGAGCACCAATAAGTCCGGACCCGATATGTCTGGTCTGTATTCTTGTTCTATTTTCTTAATTGGTGTTACAGAAGTCATTTTTTCTACTGCAGTAAAACTTTTTCCTTCAACATCTACAAAAAGAGTATACTCCATATTTAGAACCGGAACGAAATCGTTACAAATATAAGAACCCGGTTCTTTTTCTGTAAAAGTAAAAACAACACCTTCACTACTTTCAACACGTACCTGCGCTCCCGAAACTTTTGGTGTGCTGGTATTATAATAAGGAGCCATTTTGCTTATTTTTATAGTTTGTACTTTTCCATCGGTATCTTTATTCCAAAGTATTTCAGCATCAATTACTATTTTAGCCTCGCCTGTATCAAGATCAAGATTTACAACCTCCTCACAAGAGGATAACAATAAAATAAAAAGAGAACTGCATAAGATTAGTACTTTACTTTTAAAATTATTTTTTGCTGCTTTATTCATATTGTTAAAATTTAAAATTATAAGAAACGCCTGGAACTAATCCGTAAATTGATAGTTTTTTGGTTTCATTTAGTCCTGTATCCTCATTTGTTGCAAATGTCATAGAAGCAGCATTTTTTCTGTTATAGATATTATAGATGCTAAAAACCCAATAGCTTTGCCAACCTTTCTTTTTATCTGGTTTTGGCGTATAAGTCGCAGCTAGATCTAAGTGATGGTAAAGAGGAAGCCTGTTTCCATTTCGTAAGGAAAAATTTGGTATGTTAAATCCGCCAAATTCATAATATCCATTAGCATATGTGACTGGCTGACCAGATTGCAATGAAAAATTAGCATTATAAGACCACTTTGCACTTCTTTCATAAGTAGCAACAACACTTAAGCTATGTAATTTATCATATCCTGATAAATACCAGTTACCATTGGCAATTCCTGGTTCTTCAGGTGTTCTTCCCGGAGTTTTCTGTTCTGCTCTTGACAGGGTATAAGAGACCCAACCGTTAAAGCGACCAGTATTTTTTCTAAATAATAATTCCATACCATACGATCTGGCTTTACCACTTAAAATTACCTGTTCTATATTATTGTTTGCCAGTAAATTGGAGCCATCTACATAATCAATACGATTTTGAATTTTTTTATAAAATAATTCTCCCTCAAAAGTATAATCACGATCTTTTAAATTTTGAAAATATCCTATTGCATATTGATCCAGTAATTGCGGTTTCATAAAAGGACCGCTTGGTGTCCAGAGATTCATTGGCAAAGGCGATTGCGTGTTAGATAACATATGAATGTATTGCGCCATTCTGTTATAACTTGCTTTTACAGATGCATCTTCGCTAAAAGCGTATGATAATGCTGCACGAGGTTCAAAATTGTCAAATTTACTTATAATTTCACCGCTTTTATAAGATATGGTTCCGGTTGGATTACCTTCTTCATAAATATTGTACTTTGGATTGTATACTACTGATTGTCCATCTTCATAAGTACTTATTTCCTCGCTTCCCAAACGATAGAACAAACTGTAGCGAAGACCGTATCGCAGATTCAATTTCTCCGTAATCTGATGTTCAAAGTCTATGTAAGCTGCAGATTCTAAAGAATATTTTTTATCCAATTGTTGGTAATTATACTGTGAATCTGAAGTGGTGGGCTGAACTGTTCCGGGATTAAAATTATAATAAGTCCCCTCAAGTCCGTAGTTCAGTTTAAAATTCTGAGTAACGGATTGATTCCAATTGTATTTTGAACCATAGGTTTGAACCATATTTTTCCATTTGAACTCCTGAATATCAAGATTAAGGTTAAATTTATAATCACTGTAGAAAACGGATAAGTTGGTGTTTAAGTTATCGGAGAATTTATGCTTCCAGTTAAAAATTCCCATCGTATTCCCAAATTGAATGTCTACCAGATTGTTTAGGCGAATAACGTCATTTCCTAAATAACCGGAAAAACTAACCGTATTGTTTTCATTAAAGCGATAATTAAATTTAGCATTTAGATCATAAAAACTAATACCAGCATTGAGATCGGTTAATTTTAAAAACATATTTACATAAGTTGTCCGGCCACCAATTATAAAAGAACCTTTACCCTTCTTTATAGGCCCCTGCACCAAAAGACGACTTGAGATTAAACCAATTCCTCCGTTTACCTTATAATTTTCAAGATCTCCCGTTTGTTGGTTTACATCAAGAACAGAGGAAACCCTTCCTCCAAATTTTGACGGAATGCCACCTTTGTATAAATCTAATCCGCTCATCATGTCAGCATTAAAAACGGAGAAAAAACCAAACATATGCGAATCTCCAAAAACCGGAGCGCCGTCCAATAAAATCAGGTTCTGATCTGCTGCGCCACCACGAACATTAAAACCTGATGAAGCTTCACCTGCATTGGTCACTCCTGGCAATGTCAATAGTGATTTTAACGGATCCGGCTCGCCCATTGCAGCCGGAATTCTCTTAATCTCTTCCATAGAAAGCTTATTGACACTCATCTGCGTATTTCTTACATCAACCGCTTTAGAGTTGGTAATTATTACCTGCTCTAATTGATGGCTGTCTGCCTCCATGCTAAAATTTATTCGTAAATCATCAGAAACTGTAATTTGTTTTTCTTTGTTACTTAAACCTACATAACTAACTACAACAGTATAAGTCCCTTTATTTAATTCAAATGAAAACATTCCATTTGCGTCTGTCGTGGCACCTGTTTCCAGTTCTTTAATAAAGATATTGGCTCCAATAACTGGCTCCTTGTTCTCATCTAAAACCTGACCGGTCAGCTTATTTTTTTTTTTGGCTGTAGCTGATTTTGATTTTTTTTGCTTTACGAAAATATTATTTCCTACGATTGAAAATTGAATCGAATTGTTCTTGTTCAGTTCATTAATAAGTGCTTTTATTTCGATATTTTTATACGTGCTTTCTTGATTAAAATATTTTTGACTTGTATTAATCTGATCCGTAAAAGCAAATTTAAAATCGGTTTGGTTCTCAATTTGCCTGAACACTTCTTTTAATGCCATATTTTGATCTACAGTTACTGTTACGTTTTGAGAAAACATACACAAACTGAATAAAAAAAAGCATGCTGAAATTATATGCTTCATGAATTTTTGTATTTTTGAATTATTGTTAAATGGGATAGTTCTATACTACCCTGACTATGAGGAGGATGTTTAGTTTCGCGGCTAGTGCATCCTTTTCTTTTCTATTGAAAAGTAATCTGCTTTAATTGATCATTTATTTCAAAGTTTAGGTTATACATTTCTGATATTAATTGTACAATTGTTTTCAAATCTTCTTTTTTATTTATTCTCACTGTAATTCGCTGATTATCGTATTCCTGTGGAATAAGCATTTTGTAACCATAGTTTGCCATAATATAATCACTGACAGCACTTAGTTTTTCGTTTTCAAAATCCGTAAACCTGTTGAATTTTGATATGTCGCAGGTATTGTTTCCATAAATAAATTTTTCACCCGGTTTAAGTATCCATCTTTTATCCTGGTCTTTTACACTCATCTGAACACTTCCTTCATAAAGTTCAACAGATACTTCTTTTTCATTATACCCTTTAACTGTAAATGAAGTTCCTAATACAGTAGTTGTCGTTTCATTGCAAAAAACCTGAAAGGAATGTTTTTTATCCTTTTTAACTTTAAAATAGGCTTCACCTTCCACTATAATCTTTCTGTTGTTTTCAAAATTATTAGCATACACTATTTTAGAATTCGGGCTTAATTCTACCCTCGAGCTATCTGGCAATGCTATGGTTTTTATTACCGAGGAAGTATTTTCAATTTCGTTTGAAGTAAGGTAAATATTATCCTGTAACGGGCTTCTGTTAAAATATATTCCAGTTCCTATTAGCATAAAAATGATAACTGATGCTGCCGCTGCGTAACGCCAAACTTTGAACTTTGGTTTTTTCGCTGCAAAGGCTTTAGCTTGAAATTCTTTCCAACAAGCCATTTTTTCATTATCGGAATGTGAAACAGGAGTTTCATCCCATATCTTTTTTAATTCTTCTTCTATTTTTTTTTCATTCATGTCTTTGGAGCGTTAAAGTTTCTGACAATAAAATCCCTGCTTATTAAAAACACCATATACCATTTCCTTAATATCTCTGTTGGTTTCGATTCTTAGAATTCTTTGACGATTTTTGAAGTCAAAATATATAATACAATCAGAAATAATGAACTGTAAAAGAACCACAATTAAGCTTGCGTCTTTTTTAGTTCTAACATTTGTTTTATACGCCTCAATATTCATTTTTATGTTCTGTTTATATCTATAACAAACGAGAACAGAAAAGTTCCTAATGGTCTTCGACTTTTTTTCGAATAAATTTACTGGCGAGATAAATGTGATTGGCAATGGTCTTTTCAGAAAGATCTGTCATTGCTGCAATCTCCTTATAGCTAAGGTTTTCCAGTTTGTGTAAAGTAAATATTTTTTGCTGCTGCTCAGGAAGCTGATTTATGAAAGAATGTAGTTTTTCGCTTCTTTCTTCAAAAAGTTCTGTTTCTGTATCTTCTTGCTCAGGCTGAAACTCCGGATCAAGCTGAATAATTTTATTTTCCCGGTTAACATGATTAATAATGATGTTTTTGCATATCACAAACAGTTGCTTGTCAAATAAAACATCTTCATTAAGTAATTCCCTTTTATTATACAACCTTAAAAAAGTCTCCTGAACAAAGTCCTGTGGGGTAAGAACTGTAAAATTAAATCGTTTGGCAATGTTTATCAGTTTGTCATAGTAATTTAAATAAGCCTGTTTAAAAGAAGCTTCATCGCCTTTTTTTAAACTTAATATAAACTTTCTGTTGTCCATAACGCAAACGTGATAATAAGACTTAACTCAATGTCCAAAATAATATTGTATTCGAATATTCAAGCCTCCTAAAAAATTTAAAATGTACCTTAAGGCACTTTACAAAGAACAGAAATTTATTCTGAAATATTTATATCAAAATTAAATTTTCATATATTAAATTATTGGATTATTATTCGCATTTTTCGATAATCTATAGATTTTCTTTAGATAAAACTTAATTTGGACTAATTATTTTAAAGATAAAAAACTTACAATTCCAATATCTTTTTGTAACTTAATTAAAGATTTAAGGCTTATAATCAAAACTAAAAAGCCTATCCAAACGTATATATAAAAAACGATAATCTTTAATGAGGTAAATTCAATTCACTGGAAACGTTTTTGGAAAAACATTGAATCTTATCTCATTTTAAGGGTTATTGTTTTTTATTTTATTCAAATAAACTACTACATATAAATTTTAATATTACATCGAATTGTAATGTAAATAATAACAATAAAATTCTTATCGATAGGTAATAATAAAAATGATGTTTATATTTACTTTATAAATTGAAATAAATTAAATTGGATTTTTTAGATAAAGCGTACAGTTATAATTTTGAAGGAATTACTAATGAGGTTTACCAGTTTAGGTTCATTAGCGTTGGACTACATGAAATAACCAAAATTGTTTCTATTTCGCCAGTAAATAAAAACCTGAATTGGTATAGTGTTGGTTTTGGAAATCTGGAAAATTATGAAAACATAATCAGCGTTAATGATTTGTCTGAAATTAACAATAACGATTATGACGAAGTTTTAGCTACCGTATTTATGTGCATTCTTCATTTTTTTGTTTCCAACCCTGATCCTATTATTCTATTTTTTGGAAATACATTACATAAACACCGCTTGTACAAACAAAAAATTTCTTCGAATATTACTATTTTAGAACAATATCTGGACATTTCAGGAGGCAAAATACAAGAGGAAATAAAAATTATTGAAAAAAAACAGACTATTACCCGAAAAGGGAAAAAGCACGAAAGAATAATTAGGGAAAAAGACCTGACATCGATTAGCAATAGTATTGAAATAAAAAGTATTGAAAAGTATAACCAGTGCAAAACATCTGATTATCAATTTGTTTTATTTAAGTTAAAAAAAGACCTCTGATTATTGAAATAATAAAAAAATAGTATATTTGTAGCGTTATGGGAGCAAAACAATTAAGAGATATAGTAGAAAAACAAATAGAGAAATCTACTAACTTTTGGGCCGGTCGTCCTAAAATGACTGTTCAGGAGTTAGAAGCTGTAGAAAAATTTGCCAAAGAAAAAAGCAGGATTTTTGAAAAAGTATTTGATTCTTCTGAAAAAATAGACAAAATAAATAAAATGCAAAACAGCGCATTATAATTGATATTTTAATTCAAAAAAACCACCTAATTCAGGTGGTTTTTTTATGCCTTTATTTGAATATAATTAAAGTTAATGCCTTTTAGAAATATAAATTATTTCCATTTTTTAACTCCCTCTCCTTTTCTTCGCCAGTTCGCTTTTGCTCGTGTTGAGAGAGCCCCATGAAATAAAAACTGTTTTATATTTTAAAAGTATTACCATCATCAGGTTTATAATTTTGTAAGGCAGAAAAAAAATTATGTAAGTAAAAGTCGGTTTTTGTTCGTCAATTTGTAAAAACGATTACAGCATGAAAACTTTTTTACGTAATAACGGATTATCAATCTGCTTTTTAGCTTTGTTTATTTTGACATTGCTTGGTCAGATATTTTTTGGTTTTGAAGAACATAATAAAGAATTGATACAAGAAGGCAGTGCAGCTATTAATCTTTCAGCCTATCTTGTTTCGGGCCATTTTCTTCAATCGACATTTGAGAATTGGGAAAGCGAATTCCTCCAAATGGCATTACTTGTTGTATTCACTATTTTTTTAATGCAAAAAGGTTCATCTGAATCCAAAGATCTTGATAAGGATGAAGAAGTAGACAGAGAGCCCTCTCCGAATCGAAAAGATGCCCCATGGCCTGTGAAAAAAGGTGGATGGGTTCTGGGAATTTATAAACATTCGCTGACGATCGCTCTGTTCTTGTTATTTATAGCCTCGTTTATTGTTCACTTTTATGGAAGCCTTAAAGATGAAAATGAACAATCGGCATTAAAAGGAATTCCTTTGCAATCTGTCTCTGAATATATTGGTGATTCGAGGTTTTGGTTTGAATCTTTTCAGAATTGGCAAAGTGAATTTCTTTCTGTTTTTGTTATCGTAGTCCTTTCTGTTTATTTGCGACAGATTGGTTCCTCACAATCAAAACCTGTTGATGCTCCTAACATGGAGACAGGTGAATAATATCTTTTTACTCCATTAAAATTTATCATTATAAATAAAGCAACACCCTGAACATCAATAGTACAGGGAGGTATTAAAAATAATGAATTAGTTATATAAACTCAGAATTTCAACTTTAAAAAATGCATTATGAGAAAATTAACAGATTACTTTGGGCAAAATATTACCGGTAAACGAGTTGTTGTAACAGGCGGAACAACTGGAATAGGAAAGGCAACTGCCGACTTATTAGTATCACTTGGCGGTCGTGTACTTATTTTTGGAAGAGATCACGAAGATTTCCAAAATGCCATTGATGATATCAAAAAGCAGTTCCCCGATGCCGAAATTTATGGTACTCCGGCCGATGTAACGAAAAAAGAAGATATTGAAAAAATCTTAGAAATAGTCGATAACGAATTGGGCGGAATTGACATTTTAATCAATAACGCAGCGTTGGCAGCACCGGGAATTACAAAGGAAAGTTATGACGAATACAAATATATTATAGATACAAATATCACAGGCTATCTTGCATTTGCACAGGAAGCTGCGTCCAGGATGTCTAATCAAAAATCAGGACACATCATCAATATTGGGTCTATGAGTGCTGAAAGTCGTGAACCAACCAGTACAATTTATGTAGCTACTAAAACAGCAATCAGAGGGTTTAGTACGTCATTACGCAAGGAATTAAATCCACTGGGAATCAAGGTTTCGCTAATTGAACCGGGTGCCGTAACAAGCGATATGCAGTCCGGCACCAAAGAAGAACATCAGGAGAAAATAGACAAAATGGAAATGCTTGAAGCATATGATATTGCAATGAGCATACTTTTTTGTCTGTCACAACCTAAAAGATGTGATATCGTAACCATGCAAATACGACCACATTTACAAAGCATTTAGACCTTGATTTTAAATCGACTGGTTAAATGGTAATTGTAGAAGATAGATATTCAATTCTATAAAATATCCGTTTTTATATAAAGTAAATTTGAAAAACAGAGAAAACAACCTATGTAACTATCTGTAAATCTGAATTTAGAAAAGCACAATACAAAAAAACTCCATCAAGCCTTAATTTTAATTACGTAAAATTCATTATCAATATGAAAAATTTTCAAGACGAAAAACAACGTGATTTGTCTACAAACAAATCTGACGGAACTAACAAGTTCCTGACTACTGATCAGGGTGTTCGCATCAACGATGATAACAATTCGCTAAAAGCTGGGGATAGAGGGCCTTCCCTACTCGAAGACTTTATTTTAAGAGAAAAAATTACTCATTTTGACCATGAACGTATTCCGGAAAGAATTGTGCATGCACGTGGTTCCGGGGCTCATGGTTTTTTTGAAGTAACAAATCCAATACCAGAGTTAACGAAAGCAGGATTCTTAAGTCAAGCCGGACTAAAAACTCCGGTATTTGCAAGATTTTCTACCGTTGCAGGCTTCAGGGGCTCTACAGATCTTGCCAGAGACGTAAGAGGTTTTGCTGTTAAATTTTATACACAGGAAGGTATTTATGACCTTGTTGCCAATAATATGCCTGTATTTTTTATTCAGGATGCTTCTAAATTTCCGGATCTTGTACATGCTGTAAAACCGGAACCTCACAATGAAATTCCTCAGGCTGCCTCTGCACATGATACTTTTTGGGATTTTATTTCCTTAATGCCAGAATCTATGCACATGATTATGTGGCTGATGTCTGATCGTGCAATCCCAAGAAGCTATCGAATGATGGAAGGATTTGGAGTACATACTTTCAGACTAGTAAACCATGAAGGACAATCTACTTTTGTAAAATTCCATTGGAAACCTAAACTAGGTACTCACGCTGTAGTTTGGGATGAAGCTCAAAAAATATCAGGAAAAAATCCTGACTTTCACAGACAAGATTTATGGGAAGCAATTGAAATGGGTAATTTCCCTGAATGGGAATTAGGTGTGCAGATAATTCCCGAAGAAGATGAACACAAATACGAGTTCGATTTACTGGATCCAACCAAAATTGTTCCTGAAGAACTTGTGCCGGTAACCATAGTAGGAAGAATGGTATTGGACAAAAATCCGGATAATTTCTTTGCTGAAACAGAACAAATCGCTTTTCATCCCGGACATGTTGTACCCGGAATTGATTTTACCAATGATCCGCTTTTGCAAGGAAGACTATTTTCTTATACAGATACCCAGCTTTCGAGATTAGGAAGTCCTAATTTTCATGAAATCCCAATTAACAGAAGTATTGCTCCGGTTCATAACAATCAGCGTGACGGACATATGCGTCAGGAAATTAATAAAGGACGCGTAAGTTACCATCCTAATTCGCTTGGCGGAGGATGCCCATTTCAGGCTAAAATAAGCGAAGGTGGTTTTGCAAGTTTCAACGAACGTGTTGACGCCCATAAAATAAGGGAAAGAAGTGAAAGTTTTGCAGATCACTTTAGTCAGGCAAGATTATTTTTTAACAGCCAGACTTCTACTGAAAAAAGCCATATCGTAAAAGCATTGCGTTTTGAATTAGGTAAAGTTGAAACAACTGCAATCAGGGTGCGAATGTTGGGACTTTTGTCTCAGGTAGACAGAGAACTTGCCGAAAAAGTAGCAATAGGACTTGGTGCTAAAGTACCTCCTGTTTTGGAAACCCCAATAAATAAGGGTGTATCTCCTGAAAATGAAGAGACATTGAAACATGAGCCAAGAGATGAAGAATCATCAGTAGAATCGTCTGATGCGCTTTCGATGATTATCAATCCAACCAATTCACCTACAATCGCTTCCAGAAAAGTAGCTATTATTTGTACAGATGGTGTCTCTGAGGCAAGTGTAATGAACATGAAAAATGCTCTTATTAAAGAAGATGCTAAAGGTTTTGTCGTTGCACCACATCTTGGATCAGTACTTACTGACTCAGATGGCGCCATAGCAGCCGAATTTAGCCTTTTAACCGCATCCTCAGTATTGTTTGATGCTGTTTACATTCCGCATGGCATGTCACTCAATGCATTAGCAGAAGATGATGCCGTATTGGAATTCCTGAATGATGCTTATAAGCACTGTAAAGTTATTGGTGCCGATGGTGAAGCCACAGGTTTGCTAAGTGCGGTACCTTTTGCTTCAAAAATTAATAATGATGATTCTGGTATTATACTGGCCATGGATCCGGGAACAGAAACATTTGCACTTGATTTTATAAATGCTATGGCAAGCCACCGTGTTTGGGAACGTGAAGAAAATTTATACAATTAACATTCAAAAAATACAACAATGAAAAATTCAGAAAAACCAACCCCAGCAAAAACTTCCACTACAAAAGACACTAAACATATTGTATCGCCTTCAGCAGATGCCGCCTCAGAATTAAGAGACTTTTTTATTGACAGTCTTAAAGATATATACTGGGCAGAAAATGCCCTTGTAAGCGCTTTGCCAAAAATGGCTTCTAACGCAACATCAGCGGCTCTTTCGAGTACTATTTTAGAACATCTTGCCATAACTGAAAATCAGGTTACGCGTCTTGAAAACATATTTGAACTTCTTGGAGAAAAAGCAGAAGGAAAAAAATGCGAAGCTATGGCCGGACTGCTTAACGAAGGTGATAGTATTCTTGAAGAAACATTGCCGGGCGCTGTAAGGGATGCAGGTATCATTGCTGCATCGCAAAAAATCGAACATTATGAAATTGCATCATACGGTACATTATGTGCCTTTGCAAAAACACTTGGAGAAAATGACGCTGCCAGATTATTGACACAAACCTTAGCTGAAGAAAAAGAAGCCGATTGTTTGCTAAATGACGTCGCGTTAAATGCTGTTAATGTAATAGCAGCTGAATAAATTTAATTATACTCTGCTTACTTTTTTTCATTTTATTTAAAAACATCTGTGCTTTAGTGCAGATGTTTTTGTATTATTAATGCAGTTCCCTTGGTTGAAGATTGATTATAAAAAACACATTTAGATTAGCTGGAGACAACTCATTTGATTTAATTTCTATGATTAAAAAAGCTTTACATCCGTTTGTAGATAATTCCAGCAGAATATTAATACTGGGGACAATGCCAGGTGATCAATCTATTGCCAAGCAGCAATATTATGGAAATAAGGGAAATCGTTTCTGGAAAATAATTTTTACCATTTTTAATGAAAATTATAGCACGATATACGAGGATCGCAAAGCATTGCTCAAAAAACACAAAATTGCTTTATGGAATGTCCTCGCATCCTGTACCAGAGAAGGAAGCAGCGATTCTAAAATAACCAATGAAACAATAAATAATTTTGCAGATTTCCATATTCGATACCCAAACATTCAATATGTTTTTTTTGAAAGCAAATCAGCTGCTAAATTTTATCATAAACATCTTAAACCCAAAGATGATATAACCTATAACATTCTACCATCAACCAGTGGTTTAAATGCTGGAACATCGTTTGCCCAGAAAGTCGAAATGTGGCAAATCTTAGCAGAAACAGCAAATACTTTTCAATTACATTAGAATATAAATTATATAAATAAAATTGCTTTATTCTATAAATTTTACCATTTGATATTTATTAAATTCGGAATTATATTAACTAATTAGAATATGGTTTCTAAATTTTGCATCACCCAAATTAAATTTTATGGATGAATTTATTCAGGACATTATAAACCATCTTGAAGGGTACTATCAAAGCCTTGTAGATCTTACTCCAAAATTATTACTTTCTATAATTGTGGTTTTAATTTCATGGTTTATCGCATCTCGTGTCAAAATTTTTGCAGGCATGAGACTGAAAAATAAAATGCAGGATCCTTTACTGGCTGCTTTTATAGCCAATCTTCTTAAGGTTGTATTTATCATAATTGGCTTTTTGTTTATGTTTCGTGTCATAGGGCTTACCGGTGTGGCACAAAGTATTCTTGCAGGTGCAGGTATTTCAGCATTTATAATTGGATTTGCATTGAGGGATATTGGTGAGAATTTTTTAGCGGGTATTCTTCTTGCGTTTAAAAGACCATTTTCAGTAGGTGATATTATCGAGACCAACGGTGTAAAAGGCAAAGTCGTAGCGCTTAATTTACGCGATACTCAAATAAAAAGTGCCAGTAAAAACATTTATATACCCAATGCCCTTTTAATAAAAAACACACTTATTAATTTTAACAGCGATGGTTACTTACTTCAGGATTTTACAATTGGACTTGAATATGGTTCAGATTACAGAAAAGCACTGAACTTAATTACCGAAGTATTAAAAAAAGACAGTGAAATTGTAGATAAGGACTATTTTAATTCGGCAGTAGTTTCCGGTGTTACAGGAAATACCATTCAGATTAATGTTAGATATTGGGTAAAAACCGATTTATCTATAAGCGAGCATCTGTCGGAAATGATTATTAAGGTTACCGAAGCTCTTCGGGAAAACGGATTCAATATCAAATGATAATAATTCATAAGCCATGCGAAAGCACAAAATATATATTGGAACTTCGGGCTGGTCTTACAAGCACTGGCGTGGCACATTTTATCCGCAGGAAATAAAAGTCAAAAATCATTTCCCCTATTATCTTCAGCATTTTAATACTGTCGAAATCAATAATACATTTTACAGACTTCCTTCAGAAGAAACTTTTTTAAACTGGAAAAAAGTTGTTCCTGATGATTTTACCTATGTAATTAAAGCCAATCGTTTTATTACTCATATTAAAAAACTGCACGATCCAGCTGAAAGCCTTTACCCTTTTTTAGATTATGTTAAACTGTTAGGCAGCAAATTAGGTCCTGTTCTCTTCCAGCTTCCCCCTTTTATGAAAGCAAATATACCGTTGCTGGAAGCTTTTTTGCAAAAGTTACCAAAAAAAATCCGCTGTGTTTTCGAATTTAGAAATACAGACTGGTACAAACCGGAAGTTTATGACTTGCTCAAAAAATACAATTGTGCCTTTTGCATTTATGAATTAGCAGGACATATTTCGCCTATTCAAATTACCGCCGATTTTATATATCTCAGATTGCATGGTCCCGGTAACAAATATCAGGGAAGTTACTCAGACGAAACCTTACAAAGCTGGGCTGATGAATGCCTGAAATGGTCAAAAACTAAAGATGTCTTCGTATATTTTGATAATGACGAAAACGGATATGCTGCTTTCAATGCTTTAAAACTTCGTGAATTGACAGAGGGAAAATAAAATTGAAATTTATTATCTCTTTTTCTTTTACAATTCAAATCCCAAACTTTTTTACAAACATGGGAATTATGTAAACATTTCAAATAATTATATAAAAGCCTCCTTGCCAATCAAATTATTTTTGACATATACAAAACAAGGAATAGAAAGAAAAAAATTACAATTGCTGTTTTTGTTAAAAACTAAACACGACAAAATGCATATTTTATCGCTATATTGCATCTTGAAAAAAATATTTTTATAAATAAAAGTTTTTTTAACCCTCAAAAATAAAATTACTAATCCTTTAAATATCTTATTTATGAAGTATAAAAATATTCTCCAAATTGATGATGATTGTGATGACTGCGAATTTTTTGAACAAGCACTAAAAACAGTTTCAGATGCTACTTACACTGCTGTGAACAATCCTCTTGATGCATTATGCAAATTAATCAATAAAGAAATTAAACCCGATCTCATTTTCATGGATGTCAATATGCCATTTATGTCTGGTCCTGAACTGTTATCAGAGATTAAAAAAAGAAAGGTTATAAAAAACATTCCTGTAATTTTATTATCGACAGCGCCATTGCAATCAAAAAATCAGACAAAAATTTTGGGAGCCAAAGATTATCTGGTTAAACCAAATACTTTTAATGAACTTAAAAATCTAATACAAAAAAGTATAATATAACTCTACTTCTCTTTTGACTTCTATAAAATGTTTTTTTTAGGGAAAATGTAAAATCAGATTTGATATTATTATTAACTAAATGTAAAACCATGAAATTAATTGATACCAGAACCCATGGATATCTCGATTATATTATGGGAATTTTTCTTGTCGTTGCCCCTCTCGTCTTTCATCTTAACCGCACAGGTCCCGAAGGCTTCATTTTTTACGTACTTGGTGCTACCTTATTCGTCTATAGCATTCTAACCAATTATGAATTAGGCCTTTTAAAAATAATTTCAATAAAAGCTCATTTGTTTCTTGATATCATTTCAGGGGTTTTTCTTGCCGCTTCGCCCTGGATACTTGGTTTTGCAGATAAGGTTTATCTGCCGCATTTAATTTTGGGATTCCTTGAAATTGGCGCAGGTATAATGACAAGCTCGAAACCGCAAACAGCTATTTAGTACTAAATAAAGCTGCCTTTTTGGGCAGCTTTGCGTTTATATCAAAATCAAATCAATCGGAGCAATAAGGTATGAAAATAAATCAATCTTTCTTAACAATAGTAAATATGTCTTTTCTTGAACTTAAACTGCTTAATGCTGTCAAAAATCATAAAATTACAAACCAACTAAACAAAATACTTTGTATTGCAATGATCATGTGCAGTTTAAATGGATATTGTTGTATCAATTGTAATAAAGAAGTTCAACAAGCCATAAACGAAAGTATTTATACCAATATTTTTGTTATGTTTTCTGCTTTTATTGCATTAACACTAGCCGTCTTATTATTGAGTTATCTTTCTGTCAAAAATTACAATACTTTTTCAAGTCAAATGATAAATCCGGTTAAATCATCTATTCCACTGGTATCTGCATCGATGGTCCTGGGAATTGGAATAGGAGGATTTGCTGATGGCATTATTTTTCATCAGATTCTACAATGGCATGAGATGCTTTCAAACAAATTTCCGCCAGACACCTTAGTCCAAAAAAGCATGAATATGTTTTGGGATGGAATTTTTCATCTTTTTACTTTATTAGCAACAATTGTTGGGGTTTATTTACTTTGGAGACTATTCAAAAAAGACAATATAAATACTTCAGGGTATCTTTTTACCGGAGGAATACTGGCTGGCTGGGGACTATTCAATTTAATTGAAGGAATTATAAACCATCATATCCTTAAAATTCATAATGTTAGAGAACTAGTAGCAAATAAAGATCTTTGGAATTATGGTTTTTTACTTTTTGGATTTTTTCTACTGATTACTGGTTGGGTAATAATTCAAAAAGGAAAAACTAAACCACTATAGACTGAAAGTCCATAGGATTATGTTGGCAGACTGAAAGTCTGCAAGGCAGTAGCACTTATTTGTTAACCACAAATTACACAAATTAGCGCTAATTTATTTGTGTAAATTTGTGTAATTTGTGGCTAAAATATTTTTAGAAGCTAAAGCAAAATGCACTAAAGTAAATAGTTTTAAACTATATCTGAGACCAATAAAACCCTGATTTAATATTTTTAAGCACTTTTAGCATCATCAGCAGCATTATCTGATAACTTTATCACTAAAGATTTCAGGCGGTTTATGTGTTCGCCAATATCAGCAATTCTATTTTCAAGCGATGAAATGGCCGAATCATTCGGATTGCCATTCTTACGCCCTGCCAACAATAAGAGCATGCTTCGCTTTTCTTCAAGCATTCTGATCGATACCCAAATGGACTCTTCGATTTGCATATCCTGAAGTTCATAAAGCAATTTTTCAGTATAAACATGTCCTGTATGGCATCTGTATCTGTGTGTAGGATCATTTTTCACTTCCCACAATCCTCCGCCACAATCCGGGCAGGCAAAATCACTACGGTTAGCTATTTTTTTAAGCTCATTTATATCACTCATAAGTTTTTCGGTTATATCTGCCTCAACTTTCAACTCGTCCGGGATAGCGATTTGTGGAGGAAGCGGTCTACTTAAAATGTCCTGTATAATAATGGGGATCTCTTCCAGATCAGCCATATAATCTACCTCAATTCTTTTTAAAACACTTCGTGGCATATCCGAATATTCAGCTTCTAATGGATTTTGTACAATACAAAGACCTCCACAGCTTTTAATAGCATACATGCCCGAAGTGCCATCCTGAAGCATGCCCGTAAGAATAATGCCTATTGTCTTATTTCCAAAATGAACAGCTGCTGAACGAAAAAGAACATCAATAGAAGGCCTGTATTTATTTTCTTCAGGACCTTGGTTGAGACGCATAATGCCACCACTTACCAATAAATGATGTTCGGGCTGTGCCAAATAAATTATTCCTTTTTCAATGTCCGTTCTATCCTTAGCAACCAGACATTTTAATGTTGTATGTCTTTGAAATATTTCTACAATGTTTTCAGCACTGGATTTTTTGGATACATGAAGTACAATCATAATTGCAGCATCAATTGTCTCCGGAAAACCTTCAATTAGTTTTACAATTGCCTTGATACCGCCAGCTGATGCACCTATAACAATAAGATTTCTAATTTGACTCATTCTTTTACTTTTAAAATTTATATATTAAGTATAAAGATTGAATTCTAATTCAGGTAGTTTTTTTAGAATTCATCTTTAATACAATTATTGCCATGGATCCAATACTACTTTAACACAGCCGTCTTCACGCTTTTTGAAAATATCATATGCATGCGAAATTTTTGACAAGGGCAGTCTGTGGGTAATAATATCGTCCAGTTTCACTTTTCCCTGAATTACAAACTCTAAAAGTTTGTCTATATGTTTGTGTGCTGGTGCCTGTCCTCCTTTAAGTATTATTCCTTTATCGAAGAATTGACCAAGCGGAAAATTATCATAATTTACCGGGTATACACCTAAAACCGAAACAATACCGCTTCGTCTCACAGCACTCATACAGGCTTCAAGGACTTTTGTTGATCCTTTTTCAAAATTAACTGTTGCTTTCACCCGATCTGCAAAACTACGGTCCGGCTCAAAACCTACAGCATCAATACACACATCTGCTCCACGGCCATGAGTTAAATCCCGAATTTGCTCTACGACATCCTTAGCACCATCTTCCCAAAGTATAGTTATTGCATCGGTTGTTACTTTAGCTTTGTCCAGCCTGTACTGTAGCGTATCCACAATAATTACCTGAGCAGCCCCACGCAGCCAGGCACTTTTAGCAGCCATTAAACCTACAGGACCTGAACCAAATATGGCTACGGTCTCACCTCCTTTTACTTCTCCCCAATCAACTCCTGTATATCCGGTGGGAAAAATATCTGTCAGAAAAAGAACTTCTTCGTCCGTTAAATTATCAGGAACCATTCTTGGACCATGATTAGCATAAGGCACACGAACATATTGTGCCTGACCACCATCGTATCCTCCGTAAAGATCTGTATAACCAAAAAGTGCCCCTCCTTTTTCTGTAAGAATCCCTCCTTCGGGACCATAATGCTCCGGATTACTGTGTTCGCAGTTTCCCGGAACATCAAGATTGCAGAAAAAACAATTTCCACATGCAATTGGAAAAGGAACCACAACCCTATCACCTCTTTTAAGATGCGTAACAGCAGAGCCTGTCTCTTCTACTATACCCATAAATTCATGTCCTAAAACCATTGGTCTGGGCTGAGGCAGTCCCCCAGAATAAATATGAAGATCAGAGCCGCAAATGGCAGTAGAGGTAACTCTTAAAATAATATCATCCTTTTCTTTTAGTTTAGGATCATCTACTGTATCATATTGTATAGATCCTGGTCCGTGAATAACTGCTGCTTTCATGTAAAATGTTTTAAATTTAGAAGTATGTAAGTAACTATTATTAAAGCATTTAGATTTACATTATTTACCTAAATCCTTACATTTAATACACAACTGGCAATCATATAAAATTTGTCATTAAAATTGTAAGAATAAAATATTGAAGCATATTAGCTTTGATATCAACAACTTAAGATGCTTTTTATTAAGTATCCATACTTCCGTTTTTTCTATAAACTTTAAAAATTATCATGATGGATGAATCACACAATACTCTAAAAAATTCCAGTATAACTTCAGGCGAAAATGTTTCATTTTGGATCGATTCTACACCAATTATTTCCTGTAATACCCCAACTCAGGATATTCAGACAGAAGTACTTATTATTGGAGGCGGAATTGCAGGTCTTACCACCGCTTATAAATTGCTCAAAGCAGGAAAAAAAGTGGTTTTGGTTGAAGATGGCTTTTTGGGCAGCGGTGAAACCGGACGAACAACAGCACATTTAACTTGCGCTTTAGATGACCGCTATTATTTTCTTGAAAATACATTTGGAGAAGAAGCAGCAAAATTGGCTGCAGAAAGTCATGCTGCTGCTATAGACGAAATCGAGAAAATAATTATTAACCTAAACATTAATTGCTCCTTTAAAAGAGTAAATGGTTATTTGTTTCTGCACCCTACTGATAAGGAAAAAAACTTAGAGAAGGAATTTAAAGCAACGCAAAAGGCCGGATTACGGACTACTTTGCTAAAAGGAATTCCGGCACTGGCAAACTGCGAAAAACAGACTTGTGTGGCTTTTAGCAATCAGGCCCAATTTCATGTTTTACAGTATCTAAAAGGACTGGCTGATGCTGTTATTTCGCTTGGCGGAATTATTTATACAGAAGCCCATGCAGAAGATATTACTAAAAAAGGTGCAAAAGTAAACGGTTATACTTTCACTGCAGATCATATTGTAGTCGCCACCAACACTCCAATTAATGATATTGTAACTATGCACACAAAACAGCATGCGTACAGGACTTATGTAATTGCAGGCAAAATTCCGAAAGGGCGGCTTCCCTACTCTCTTTGGTGGGACACGGGCGATCAGGAATCAAAATGGGTTTCGCAGCCTTATCATTATGTACGTTTGGAGAGTTATGACGACAAATACGATTTACTGATTTCAGGAGGTGAAGACCATAAAACAGGCCAGGCAGATGAGGAAGGCATTCCGGAAACGGCACGATATGACAGGCTTGAAGCCTGGACAAGAAATTATTTTCCTATGCTGGAGGACGACCTTACTTACAGATGGTCTGGGCAGGTTATGGAGCCCGTTGATTCCTTAGGTTTCATGGGAAAAAACCCAGGCGATGACAACATTTATATCATTACCGGAGACTCTGGAAACGGTATGACCCATACTACAATTGGTGCCATGATTATCTGCGACAGCATTATGGGAATTAAAAATAAATGGGAAGATTTATACAGCCCTTCCAGAATTACCCTTAAAACGACAGGCGATTTTATTAAGGAAGCTGGCAATATGGCTTCGCAATACCTGGATTGGATAAGCGGATCTGATTTAAAAAACACAGCCGATTTACCCGCCGGAGAAGGTGCCATTCTTTCTTCAGGATTAAAGAAAATTGCTGTTTATCGTGATTATGATAATACCTTAAAAGCCTTTTCTGCAGTTTGCCCTCATTTAGGATGCATCGTGCAATGGAACAATGATGAAAAATCTTTTGACTGCCCATGCCACGGTTCACGCTTTGATGCGGAAGGAACTGTAATCAACGGTCCTTCAGAAACAGATTTAAGTAAAATTCAGATCAAATAAAAACATGAAAGCGATTATACTTTTGGCTACCTTAAAAAAACAAGGACGCTCCAATACAGAAACATTAGTGGATTTTTTATTGCCACAACTTACCAAACAAAATATCGAATGTGAAATAATAAAACTCGCCAATCATCATATTGTTCCCGGAACTTTTACACACATGGACGTTGAAGATGACTGGCCTGACATTTATAATAAAATTCTGGAAGCACAAATTATTTTGTTCGCAACTCCTATTTGGTGGAATAATCATTCTTCTGAACTTCAAAGATGTATCGAGCGGCTTGATGAAGTATATGATATCATTCTTTCAGGAAAAGATTCTCCGCTTGACGGTAAAATTGGCGGTGTAATTGTAACAGGAGATTCTGATGGGGTTGAGCATATTACGGGAAATATTGCCAATTTTTTCTGCAGTATCGGTGTCACAGTTCCGCCCTACACATCGCTTGGTGTTATTTGGGAAGGCCATTCAAAGGATTCAAAAAAGACAAAAGCACAAGTCCTTAAATACTACAAAGACAATTATACTGAGGATGCTGTCGCAATGGCAGAATCTTTAAAGAAGGCAGGAAAATAAACTCATAAAACATACTTACAATTATTGATTGTTTGAGAATTCTTAAAAATTCTCAAAGGACACCCTTATGCGTTTTCATAATGCAACTCAAAAAAACAAAAACTGTAAATTATGTAACTCCAGAATTTTAATTTGTAAGAAATTATTACGTTCCGAATATACATTTGTAAACCAAATTAATCAATTGGGCTACACTTTTAGTTTTATCACCTACAATAATATTACAATAATATTTTAAAATTAAACGCCATGATAGACAACATAAAAAACGTAAAGAAAAATACACTAAAAAAAATAAATTCATCAAACCAGGATACCGCACAATATTATGATATGATTGTATTTTGCCACTTAAGATGGCAATTTGTTTATCAGCGTCCGCAACATATCATTAGCCGAATGGCCAGAAAAATGAAAACTTTATTTATTGAAGAGCCATTATACAATCCTGAAGATGAAGAGCCAGGAAATCTAATTGTAGTTAATGAAATGCTGCATGTTTTACAGCCTAACGTAAAAGATATTGAATCGATTGCAGACATTATTCCAAACTATGTAAAAAACAAAAATATCCCTGTTGGATGGTTCTATTCAGCTTCATTTTGCCCTTTGTTAGAACCGCTTCATTTTGAGACCACAGTTTATGATTGTATGGATGAACTTTCTTTGTTTAAAGGTGCTCCGGCGCATTTGATCAATCAGGAAAAATATTTGATGGCTAATGCCGATATTATTTTTACGGGAGGAAAATCATTATACGAATCAAAAAAACAACTGCATAACAATGTGCATTGTTTCCCGAGTTCTGTTGATCAATCGCACTTTGCCCAGGCTTTAGATGGTATTGCCATTCCGGATGATATTGCCAATTTACAATCGCCAATAGTAGGTTATTATGGTGTAATTGATGAACGAATCAATTTAGAATTACTTCATGAAGCAGCTAAAAAACTGCCTTGTGTTTCTTTTGTAATGATTGGTCCATTGGCTAAAATTGAAGAGTCTGACCTTCCGAAAGAACCGAATATTCATTATTTGGGAATGAAGTCTTATAACGAACTACCTCATTACCTAAAAGCTTTTGATATTGCGATGATGCCTTTTGCATTAAATGATGCTACCAAATATATAAGTCCGACTAAAACGTTGGAATATATGGCGGCCGGAAAACCAATTATTTCAACCAAAATTATAGATGTGGTTCGCGATTACAGTATTTGCGTAAGCCTTATTGAAACTGCTGATGAATTTTGTGAAGCAATTAAATTTCTATTTGAAAAAACAGACCGCCAGTCTATGGAATTAGAATATTATAAGATTCTGAAAAAAACATCATGGGACAACACTTCTCATAAAATGAAATCAATTATTAAAAATTTTGCAAAATGAAACATATTGACATTTTAATCATCGGTGCCGGCATTTCGGGTGCTGTGCTTGCAGAACGGTATGCTTCTATTGGAAAAAAAGTTTTAATTATTGAAAAACGCAATCATATTGCAGGAAACTGTTATGATTATGTTGATGAAAACGGCATTTTAATTTCTAAATACGGAGCACATTTATTTCATACTAATGAAGAGTCGGTATGGGAATATGTCAACAAATTCTCTGAATGGTATCCTTGGGAACACAAAGTAATTGCCCGGGTTGATAATAAAACCGTACCTATTCCGGTAAATATAACCACGGTAAATGAGCTATTTGACACGAAAATTACCAATGAAGATGAAATGAAAACCTGGCTTGAGGAACACCGCTCACCTATTGCGAATCCGTCAAATGGCGAAGATGCTGTTCTAAGCCGCGTAGGTCCCATTTTATACGAAAAAATGTTTAAGCATTACACCAAAAAACAATGGGACAAATACCCTTCTGAGCTCGATGCTTCGGTGTTAGATCGTATTCCTGTCAGGACCAATTTTGACGACCGGTATTTTTCTGATACTTATCAGGCTCTGCCAAAAGGAGGTTACACGCAATTATTCGAGAATATCCTGAATCATCCAAATATTGAGGTACTGCTGGAAACAGATTATTTTGATGTAAAAGACCAGTATACTAATTATGAAAAGTTGTTTTATACCGGACCGGTAGATCGTTTTTTTGAGTTTAAACACAGTCTGGAGGAAAAACTGGAATATCGTTCTATCAATTTTGTGAGTGAAACAATCGATGCCGAATATTTTCAGGAAAATTCCGTTGTAAATTATCCGGGAACCGAAGTTGAGTTTACCCGAATCATTGAATACAAACACTTTGGAAATCAAAAATCTGATAAAACGACTATTGTAAAAGAATTTACAGTAGATGAGGGAGAACCATATTATCCTGTTCCAAATCCTCGTAATCAGGAAATTTATGCCCGTTATAAAGACGAAGCCGATAAATTAATTGATGTTCATTTTGTTGGAAGACTCGCGAATTACAAGTATTTCAATATGGATCAGGCATTTAAAAATGCACTTGACTTATTTGATGAGCTAGAAAGAGAAAATAATACTATTTATAAAACAGCCGTATAATGAAGCCTTTTAATACTTTTTTTATGGGAGGTTATGAATGTGCGGATCATATCAATCGTTCAGGAGAAAGGGTTGATCTTGTAAAAGTCACTCAGCATGATATTCGTGTCATCGAAGATTATGAAGCTCTGTCAGCTATTGGCATCAAAACTGTTCGCGAAGGCATTTGCTGGAGCAGGGTCGAAACTTCTCCCGGGGTTTTTGACTTTTCTGAAGTTAAGAACCGCATGCAGGCAGCAGAAATATTTGGGATCCAGCAAATCTGGGATTTGATTCATTTTGGGTATCCTGATGGTATTTATCCAACGCATCCTCATTTCTGTGACCGTTTTGTACAATTATGCGAAGCTTTTACTCTGTTTTATAAAGAAAACTCTAAGCAGCCCTTATTTGTTGTTCCCATAAATGAAATCAGCTTTTTATCCTGGCATTCAGGAGATGTCAGAGGCACAGTTCCTTTTGCCGTAAATAGTGGTTGGGACATTAAATACCATTTGTGCAAAGCTGCCATTTTAGGGATAAAAAAAATGAAAAATATAGATCCTGAATGCTGCATCATTATGGTGGAGCCTTTAGTACAAATTCACGCTTGCGATCCCGGGAATTTGTATCAGGCAATGGATTTAAATGAAAACCAATTTCAGGCAATGGACATTATTGCAGGCAGAATGTGTCCTGAACTTGGTGGTTCTGAAGATCTTCTTGAGATTCTTGGATTTAATTATTATTGGAACTGCCAATGGGAAGTAACCGGTGAACCGCTGGATTGGCCGGATATACAACAACGCAGAATCCCTTTTTCAGAATTATTAAAATTTGCTTATGAACGATATCAAAAGCCGTTGTTTATTTCAGAAACAGGTCATTTTGGAAGCGGCCGGGTTGAATGGCTTGAAGAAATAAGTGCCCAATGCTTAAAAGCAAAAAAAAGTGGTGTCGATTTAAGAGGTATTTGTATATATCCCGTAACTGACCGCCCAGACTGGGATGACTTGAATAAATATTCTCAATGCGGAATCTGGGATCTGGACGAAAATGGTAATAGAATTCCTCATCATGAATATATTAATGCAATATTATTAGCACAATCAAAGTTTAATAAAAAGAGTATTTTGAATCACGTAGCTGATTTTTTATATAATGTTTAATCAAAATAGAGGTAAAATGAAATTAACGAAAACAACAACCGGAATTACATTTAGTGCATTTGATTTATTACATGCAGGTCATGTTAGAATGCTTGAAGAAGCAAAACAGCACTGTGATTATTTAATTGTAGGGTTACAAACAGATCCGACTATAGACAGACCAGAAAAAAACAAGCCAACACAATCTGTTGTTGAAAGATATATCCAACTCAAAGGATGCAAATTTGTTGATGAAATTATTCCGTATACTACTGAACAGGATCTTGAGGATATACTTCAGGCACTTCCTATCGACGTAAGAATTCTTGGAGAAGAATACAAGGATAAAAACTTTACGGGCCGTGAATACTGCGAAAAAATGGAAATTAAACTTGTTTTCAATAAACGTAATCATCGTTTCTCAAGCAGCGGACTACGAAGAGAAGTTTATGAGCGTGAATGTTTAAAATTGGTATAGTCATGATACATCCTGATACAGAAGTACGCTTTATAAGCAAAGAAAAAGGATATGGTCTTGTGGCTACAAAATTAATTCCGAGAGGAACTATTACCTGGGTTCAGGATGACCTGGATCAGATATATACCAGAGAGCAGATAGTAAGCCTGAATCCTTTTATAAAAAAACATCTGGATACTTACTCTTTTACCAATAAAAATGGTGAAATGGTTTTGTGCTGGGATAATGGAAAATTTGTCAATCATAGTTTTAAGCCAAGCTGTTTTAGTACACCCTATGATTTTGAAATCGCTATAAGGGATATATATCCGGGCGAAGAACTGACGGATGATTATGGTTATCTGAATGTAGAAACACCTTTTGAGGTTATTGATGAAAATACGGTTCGAAAAACGGTATTCCCGGACGATATTCTGAATTTTCATGAAGAATGGGATGTCCTGATTAAAGAAAACGCTCCGAAAGTTTTAGAAGTTGAACAGTCTCTGTTAGAATTGATTCCGAAGAAAACCTGGAACGAGTTTGTAAATGCCATTCACAATCCAAATCAAATGAGATCAATACTCGAATGTCATTATCAACATGATATTCAGGTAAAAAAAGCATCTTAGTTTTTGATAAATCAGAATATAATTATAACTAAAATTTTATAATATGCCTTCAGAAATTGTTAATAAATGCAGTGAAGCAATAGCGGCAAAAGGATGGAATATTGCTTTTGCCGAAAGTGCTACTGCCGGCAGGATGAGTGCAGAATTTGCAATGACGGAACATTCAGGAGCAATCTTGCGCGGAGGAATTGTTTGTTATGATGTATTTATCAAGGAACAAATCTTGAATGTTCCCCATGCCGCTATTGAAAAATATACTCCCGAGTCAGCAGAAGTTACGCAAATATTAGCCCAGCAGGCATCAAAAATATTCAATTCAAAAGTAACCGTAGCCATTACAGGATTAACAAGTCCGGGAGGCAGTGAAACTGAAGAAAAGCCGGTAGGTACTATTTTCTTTCATATTATAACTCCTGTCGAAAAAATAAGTCATCGCGAAGTTTTTCAGGGAACTCCTGAAGAAATCATATTAAAAGCAGTTGATAAAACAGCGAACCTTATTATTGATAGTGTTCCCAGTTAATAAAAAAATAAAAAAACCTGTAATCTCGGTTTATAAAGATTACAGGTTTATTAATAGAGATAATTAAGAAATTATTCTTCTTTCTCATCATCCATTTCTTCATCTCCCGAAGCTTCAAAATTAATATTGTTATAAGCAACTTCAGTTAACAGGTTGTCTGCTTCCTTTTCTTCCTCTAAAGTCTGCTGTAATAATTTTAAAGCTTCATCTTCGCCTAAGGTTTGGGCAAATGCAGCCAATGTACCATAAGTAGCAATTTCATAATGCTCAATTTTTTGTGAAGCACCAATAATTCCTGCATCTCTCACAGGACCTTCCTGGGTTTCTTCCATAATGCTCTCTCCTTCTTTGATTAAGCCTTCCATTGCTTCGCATTTTTTTGCCGATGCTTTTTCTCCTATTAAATCAAACACCTGCTCTAATCTGCTTACCTGCTCTTCAGTTACCGCAATGTGATCGTTAATTGTACTTATCAGATTTTCTGAAGTAGCATTTTTGCCCATTTTTGGAAGTGCTTTTACCAAAGCCTTTTCTGCCCAATAAATGTCTTTTAGCGAATCTACAAACAATTCCCTAAGTCCGTCTGCAGCCGAAGATTTCGCTTTTACAGTACTTTTTCCTTTTGATGATGTTTTTGCACTTTTAGATTTAGTTGCAGTTGATGTACTCTTTTCATTCGTTTTCATAATTTCATTTTTTAATTAATTGTACTTTTTCAAAAGTATAATTCGTACACTATCAACTTTTTATAAAATTATAATTGGGTTTTATAAGATTAGCACGTAAGCTAAATACTTATATTGATATTGTATAAAAAGCAGGCTGCAATTTTATAAGGGAAAAAAAAGTTTGTCGTTATAAATTTGAAATACAAGGTTTATAGAATAAAATTTCAGACTTAAAAAAAATTAAAATGATACAAATATTAGACGCCCCCGATAATGTTGTTGCTTTTAGAGCCATAGGAGAGATTACAAAAGAGGATTATCAAACTGTTATTGAACCAGCTGTTGACAAGCTCGTCCGACACATTGATGAAATCAATTTTCTGTTTTTAATAGATACGGAAATAGAAAATTTTACATCCGCAGCATGGATGCAGGATGCTTTAATTGGTCTTAAAAATTTAGGCAAATGGAACAGGACTGCGATTGTAACGGATTCTGAAAAAGCCATTTCTTTTACCGACAAATTTAGCTATATGGTACCCGGAGAATTCCGTGGTTATAAAAAAGAAGCCTTTAATGAAGCCCTCAATTGGGTTCAGGGAAATGAAATTGAAAATAATAATTGATGCTTTAATAAAAATATAAATGGATAATAAAAAGAAAACTATGATCAATGAGCACATGGCAAACGAAAGAACTTTTTTGTCATGGATCCGCACCGGTATTGGTATTATGGTATTTGGTTTTGTAATTGTTAAATTTTCGGTATTTGTCAACCAATTGCCTGTCGAATTTTTTAAAGATTCAACGATTCCCAAAAACGGATTTACAATATTTATTGGAATAGCCTTAGTCCTGACAGGTGCAATAACGATTTTATTATCCTATTGGAAATACAAGCAAACGCATAAACTTTTACAAAAAGGCGAATATCTTTATTCAACCATGCTATTGACAATTTTGACAGTAGTTATTTTTTTTATGAGTATTGTTATAATTGCTTACTTAATTATGGCAGCTTATCCGTTTACTTTCCAATTGTATGACTAAAATAATTACTTGATAGCTGATACTTTAAACAGTACATATCTGTCTATTTGATATACATTACAAATCAGATTTCAAAAGCCAACATTCTATAAATACCTGTAAATTATGTAATTACTATTCCGTCACTTATAAATTTTTGAATTTTTCTACTTGTACTTTAGAATTATATTAATCTTAAATTTTATATTATGAACATAGATGAAAGAGAAAATTACGATCAGAATGATTTGTATTTTCAGGACGAAAACCAATACAAGGACGACGATTCGGTTTCTAATGTATTAGATAATTCAATTAACGACGGAGATCAGGATATTTTTAATCAACAAGACCCTGACGAAGATTATCGGGATCCGGATGACATGGATCCGGATAATCTCGAAGATGAAAATTTTACAGACGCAGATGAATTGGATGATGATTTTGATGATGACCTGGATGAGGACTTAGACGAAGATGAAATAGGTACTAATTTGAATGAAAATGGAGTCGATTTTGATGAAGATGACGATCTGGATGAAGATGACGCTGTAAAAAATGAAAGAGACCTTTATCGTGATAGGGATCTTTAAAATTAAGAAGTTTAATTAAACCGCTAATAACAGCGGTTTTTTTTACAGTCTGAGTAAATTTTATTTCCCCTGCTTTTAAAACTCATTAGTGTAATTTTTGAATAAGAATTACACCAGAGATAAGAAACAGCAAATAGTATCAAACATTCATCAGATGCACTTTCTAGTATTAAAAATTAATTACAAATTAAGAGGTTGCCAGAAAATTATCTAAAATTTGTCTGATAGGTAATTTCAATAAAAGAAAGAGGCTGTCCGTATACTATTCGGACAGCCTCTCTCGATGTAGCGCATTTTCAGCCTTTAAGGTCTTGATGTACCACCAATTGAATCCCTGGTAGGAGTTGTAGTTGTTGGATTTGTTGTTCCAGAATTTGTTGTTCCGGAATTCGTTGTTCCAGAATTTGTTGTTCCAGAATTCGTTGTTCCAGAATTCGTTGTTCCAGAATTCGTTGTTCCAGAATTCGTCGTTCCAGAATTTGTTGTTCCGGAATTCGTTGTTCCAGAGTTCGTTCTTGCAGGATTTGTTGTTGCAGGATCTGTTGTTCTCGTCTTGTTTGTTCCATCAGTACGCTGTTTGTCGTGCATCGTACCTGATTTATGAGTTGACGAGTTCTTCTTATTTCCTTTTGTACTTTTCTGTTTACCTATGGTATCAGAAGTAGTTGTTGATTTTCTTGGAACCTCCTGTGCTATTGCAACAGCACTTCCAAAAGCCAGGAACATTGCACATGTTAAAAATAAATTTTTCATAATGTTTAATTTTAATTTAATAATTTGATTATTAGAGAAATACAAAATTTCATTATTACAAATTTTAAAAAGAAATCAAATATATTTTTATAACTGATTTCGGGTTTCTTACATGATTTCCATTTTTTTAAATTTTTTTAAAACGATGAGCTATAATAGTAAGCATAACTCATTTAAGAAAAAGACAAAAAACTTAAAACACTGATAATTATATAATTATGCCTGATAATTTTATAAGATTAAACTTTTACATACTTATAAATTTGAACCTTTATTAATTGCAAAAATTTTTTATTATGAATACGAAAGACTCAAATGATATCAGAAAAAATGACTCTAATAATAAAAAAATGAACAGTTCAGGAAATACCGGTCAAAAATCAGAAATCGGAAAAAAGGATGGTAAAACAGCCATTAAAAAAAGTCCTGCTAAAAAGTAATTCTTCAAAATAAATTAAAAAAACAATCATGGAAAATCTTAAAAACATCAGGGAAACTATCGATAACAAACTCACAGGGATATCTGCAAATCATTTATTTTGTGCTGGAGCGGGAGCCTTCATTCTGTCTTCGGGTTTTAAAATGTTAGGAAGCGCACAAACTGGCTCTTTCGTTGGGAAATTTTTTATTCCTCTAATAGCAGTAGGCCTTTACAAAAAATATAAAGAACATTCAGAATCAAAGTCTCAATCTGCAAATACTCAACCGGAACCGGTTCAAAATCTTTAGATGCTACAAATATGTACTTCCTTGTTTTTAGCCATGTTTTTTTTCATGCTGATATTTTACAAGGCTGATTACCTGGAAGTACTTTTTTTATTCAGGCAAAATTGTGTAAGTAATCATGGAAATAGTGTAAAGCAAAAATTCCATATAACACTTATTTTTAACATCTTAAACAAAGTGGAATTAAACATAATAAAAACAGGAAATATGGAAACGAATACATTAACACCAACACAATCACAGAAAAAGGCAAAACTAAAAACCAACGTTTCAGCACTTGAAAGAGTTGCAATGATTACCAGCGGTGGATACTTGTTATATAAAGGCTTATCTGAAGAAAATAAAAGTATTGGTAAGATAGGTGTTGCCGGTACAATGCTTTTAAGAGGTCTGTCTGGTTATTGCCCAATATATGACGCTGTCGACCATTTAAAAAATGATAAGGCATCAAATGTAAATATCCGAACCAGCAGTATAATCAATAGACCCATAAGTGAAGTTTACGCTTTTTGGCGTGATTTTGAAAATTTCCCAAAATTTATGACTCATTTGGAGTCTGTAAAAGCGCTCAACTACACAACGTCCAAATGGACTGCAAAAGGGCCGGCCGGGATAGGAAAACTAACCTGGAAAGCAGAAATTGTGAAAGATGAAAAAGAAAGAATGATCAGTTGGAGTTCCGTACCGGATTCGTCTGTTCAAAATGCCGGAAAAGTTGTTTTCAGACCAAACGGAAATGATAGTACCGAAATAATCGTTACAATCTCCTATCATGCCCCTATGGGAGTTGCAGGAGAAAGTGCTGCCAAACTTCTTAATCCTTATTTTGCAAAACTGGTGAAAGATGATATTATGAATTTTAAAACTTATTTGGAATCAAATTGATTCTAATGTTTTTGCTCGCTCAGCCAAAGAAAAAGCCTGTGATGATTAATCGTCACAGGCTTTTTTAGTAAAGTGGATAACTAATAAGCGTGCAGCATTGCCAACTAACATTATCTGCGTGGCGCAGTAGTTGTTGAATCTGTTCCAACAGAAGTATTGCCTTTTTGGGTTGTTCCTGCTGATCCTGAACCTGTAGACCCCTCACCTGTTGCACCAGTAGTTCCGGCACCAGTTGCATTCGTTCCGGTTCCATCTGTACCCATGCCTGAATTCATATTAGTTGTGTCAGCAGGTGGGGCAACGCTATCAATACTAGTATCTATAGAATCAGTACCATACCCATCGGTATTGGAGTTGGCGTTGTTATTTTTACAAGAAAGTAATAGTCCTGTTACAACAACAAGAAATGCGATTTTTGAAGTTAACTTTTTCATAATATATCTTTTTAATTTATAATATTCCAAAAGTAAAATCCTTACAAATCAAAGTGTTATATCATTTTTATAATATCTTATAGAATTTTACAAAAAAAAGCTGCCTATATAAGACAGCTTTAAAAAATACTGATTAAGTTATAAAATATCAATCATTCTTGGGGGTTTCTGTTTTGCCTGTTCCAGTTTTGGTATAGACAAAAGCAATAGTCCGTTTTCATAGCGGGCACTAATGTTTTCTTCGTCTACAACGTTTTTAGGCAATTCGAAACTTCTTTGAAATGACTGGTAGCTAAACTCCTTACGTGTGAAGGATTCTTCTTCTTTACTTTCTTCGCGATGTTTTACCGAAGAAATAGTAAGCAGGTTCCCATCAAGTGTAACCTTAAAATCGTTTTTGTCCATTCCTGGAGCGGCTACTTCAACTTCGTAATTGTCTGCAGTTTCTTTAATGTTTACTGAAGGCAATGTTGTGCTTGTTGTAGAAAAGTTGTTGTTTTCCCAATTGAAAAGCTCGCGGCCAAAAATGTCATCAAAAAACAAACGCTGAAAACCAGGGATATGGTTTCCGTTTCTTCTAATTAGATTCATAACTGTTTACTTTTAAAATTGTTAGACAATAAATTTTTTGAACTTGCACCTAAGTGCATGACAAAAAAAAAACAAAAATTATGCCTTGACAGATTTATGACAGTTTTTCAAATCTTGTCTGAAAAAATGTCATATACCTATAAATCAAATACTTAAAACCAACGAATTATTAACACATGAAAATTATATAACAAAAAGAAAAAATTATATAAATCAACTATGGCACATGGCTTTAATTTTATCAGAATTAATTGACACCCCAAATTAAAAGCCTATGAAAAAGCTGAACATTAAAATTATTTTAATTCTTTTTGTACTTACCCTATTATCTGCTAACTGTTCTCAACACTGCGATGATGAGGATTATACTCGAGACGAAAAAGAAGCAACAGCTCTTCATCACAAGGATTCGCTGAAGATTAAAATAGATTAATTATCTAAATATTTTTTCAAAAGCTTGTTTATACAACAAGCTTTTTTTAACTGCTATAGCTAAAGTATTATGCAAAAAATCCGATTATACATCCCCCCTATCTAATTGTTTTGCTACTTTTTACAGTCAATACTACAGTAAAAAATTAATCAGAGTTTACTCTTTTTAAACATAATTTAATCGATTATCAAATTTTTAATCTGAAGCAATTATGAAATATAAAAACATTTTACAGATTGATGATGATTACGATGACTGCAGCTTCTTTTCAGAAGCGCTGGAAGAAATATCAGCAGCTGCTTATACTGCAATTCATAACCCGGTTCAGGCATTACAGCAGCTTATAAATAGCGAAATACAGCCAGACATCATTTTTCTTGACATTAATATGCCTATTATGAATGGAATGGAATTGCTGACTGAAATGAAAAAGAAAGATCCAATAAAAGACATTCCTGTCATTATATTTTCTACCTCAATATCTATTGATGCACAAAAAAAATTACAGGATTTAGGTGCCATCGACTACTACATTAAACCAAATGATTTTAGTTTACTAAAAAATCTCCTCAAAAGCTTGATATAATGCTTTAGATAGTAAATCTCGTTTGATTTGTCTAATTGATTCTCACTCAGCTTTAGAATTTTGTTCTTAACAATATAGAACGTCATGGGGTGTTGATTTAGCATTTTTCCTCAATCTTTCAATTTTCTTCCAACTGCTGAACCTTCACGTTTAGGCATAATAAAAAATACTGAATTTCAATCACTTAACATTAATAGAATAAATATATAAAATAATTAAAAAAGCAAAATTTACACCCCAAAATGTAATTTTTGCATCATTTGATAAAATCACAAAACTTTTTTTAATAATAAAAAGACTTCTTATCTTTGATAAATATATAGAATTCCCAATGAAATTTCCTGAAATAAAAGAACCCAAGCATACAGAACAGAATTTTCCCGTAGTTGGCTTAGGTGCCTCTGCCGGAGGTCTGGATACCTTTAAAAAATTGCTTAAGGCCATACCTAAAGATTCCGGAATGGCGTATGTTATCGTACAGCACTTATCGCCTGATTATCCAAGCAGTCTGCCTGAAATTCTGGCACAAAGAACAGAAATTCCAGTGCACGAGATTATTAATGACATCAATCTTGCTCCCAATCATATTTACATTATCCCGGAAAACAACAATTTAGTTGCCGAAGATGGCGTACTAAAATTGCATACCAGAACACGCGGCGAAAGAAAAAATGAAAGTATTGACATTTTCTTTCAGTCATTGGCAGAAGTGCATAAAACCTTTGCTATTGGCGTGATATTATCCGGAACTGCTTTTGACGGTACTTTTGGACTCAAAAAAATAAAGGAACTTGGCGGTGTAACTATTGCTCAGGATCCCGAAACGGCTTTGTTTAAATCAATGCCGCAAAGTGCAATCGATTCAGATGTAATAGATTATATATTAGCACCGGAAAAGATTCCTGAACAATTATTAAAAATTACTAAGACCTACGCGATTAATCACGGGTATAGCGAAGAGGAACATATTCCTAAAAATGAAGAAGAAACGCTGCATCAGATTCTTAATCTTGTTTTTTTAAGAACCGGAAATGATTTTAGTCATTACAAAAAACCAACCATAAGAAGACGAATCGCCCGAAGAATGGTAATTGTACGCAGGGAAACATTACAGGATTATTTTAATTTTCTTCGAAATGACAAAACAGAACAGGATTTGCTATTTAATGATTTCCTGATACCGGTTACCTATTTTTTTAGGGACAGTAAGTTTTTCGAATCACTGCACCAAATCGCTTTTTCTCAATTAATTCAAAATACTGTCAATAATAATTTACGTATTTGGGTAGCAGGATGTGCAAGCGGCGAAGAGGCTTATTCAATCGCAATAAGTATTCATGAATATCTTGTACTACGAGGCAACAAAGACATAAAAGTTCAGATTTTTGCCTCGGACATTTCTGAAAAATGCATCACAAAAGCACGAACAGCAGCATATACAGCTCAGGATGTACAGCATGTTTCGCCTTCAAGGCTTCAAAATTATTTTACAAAACGCGATGGTCATTATCATATCAATAAAGTCATACGCGATATGTGTATTTTTGCTATTCACAACTTTATCAAAGATCCGCCTTTTGCCAGAATTGATTTGGTTTCCTGCCGGAATGTATTGATTTATTTTGATCCTTTTTTACAAAATAAGGTATTAAGCTCCTTCCATTATTCTTTAAAAGAAAAAGGGATTCTATTTCTGGGAAAATCAGAAACTACCGCCAATGCACAAAATTTATTTGATCCGGTAGGAAAACTGGAAAAAATATACATCCGTAAATATGCTGCCGGCCGTTATGTACCTGAAGCTTTTAAGCCAACAAACTTAAATCTGCGTGACAAAACAGAACTACAGGAGAAAAAGCCATCTCCCGCAACTGATTTCAGAAAAATTGCCTCTGATATTCTATTTTCAAGATATACGCCTGCAAGCGTCATTGTAAATGAACATCTTGAAATTGTCCATTTTCATGGAGATACAAGTCATTTTTTATTGCAATCACCTGGAAAACCGAACTTTAATGTTCTAAAAATGGCTCGTGAAGGCATTAGCTTTGAATTGCGCAATGCTATCCTAAAATTAAAAGAAGATAATAAAAACGTATCTAAAGAAAATATAACCGTTAAAAATCAGCCGTATCTGGTATCATTTGAAGTAGTTCCTATTCCGAATGACGCAGAACACATCATGATTCTTTTTTACAAAAATCCGCTTCCTGAATTAGATACTGACGGCTCCTCAAAAAGAACAACTTCTGATCAGCAGCGTATCAAGGATCTCGAAAATGAATTATCTCAGCTTCGTGAAGATATTAAACGTGTAACCGAGGAACAGCAAACTGCATTTGAAGAACTGCAGACTACCAATGAAGAATTATTGAGCAGCAGCGAAGAGCTTCAGGCAATGAACGAAGAACTCGAAACCTCAACAGAAGAACTTCAATCGAATAATGAAGAGTTGATGTGTGTGAATGATGAATTAATGGACCGTCAGGAACAATTGATTTCTATGAGAAATTATTCAGAGTCCATTTTTAAAACTATTCGGGAGCCGCTGTTGATTATTGATAAAGATTTTATTGTAAAAAGTGCGAATGCTTCTTTTTATAAATATTTTAAAACTACTGAAAAAGAAACAGAAGGCCATTCTTTCTTTGAAATTGGAGACTGCCAATGGGATATCGCTGAATTTAAGGAACAGATTTTTAAGATGATTACTGATAATAGTTCCATTGAAGACTTTAAAGTCGAGACAATGTGCGGCAAAGGCATTGGTAAAAAAACCATGATGGTCAATGCAAGACGCATCTTAAATACGATACCTGCAGGAATGATTCTTCTGGCACTCGAAGATATCACTGATTTGATTTCTGCTAATGAACTGTTAACCCTCAAAAATTCGGAATTACAGAAATATAACGATCAGCTTGTAGCTTTTAGTACTGCTGCAAGTCATGACTTACAGGAGCCGCTTCGCAAAATTCATATGTTTGGCAAGCGTGTTATTGATAGTGAAAAAAACTTATCTGAATCAAGTCAGCATAATCTCGAACGAATGCTCTTTGCAGTAACAAACATGAGTCAGTTGATTGCTGATCTTATTGAGTATTCGCGTATTAATTTTGTTGAAAGAGAATATAAAAAAACAGATCTGAATATTCTTTTTAAAAAAATAATTGGGGATATAAAAGAAACTGTTTTAGAAAAAAATGCCATAATCAACATTATGCCATTTCCACAATTAAGCGTTATACCGTATCAGATACAACAGCTTTTTACAAATTTAATTCTCAATTCAATCAAGTATACAAAAGAAGGTACAATACCTGAAATTAAAATTGAAACAAAACAGCCTTCAACCGAAGAAATACTTGAAAATGGAGGAAATAAAAACAATAATTATGTGAAAATTTGCGTGAGTGATAACGGAATTGGCTTTAATCAGGAATATGCCTCTAAAATTTTTGAGCCTTTTTATAGATTACACAATAACGATCAATATCACGGTAGCGGTTTAGGACTGACTCTGGTTAAAAAAATTGTTGCGAATCATAATGGACTTATAACAGTGTCCAGTAAAGTAAATCAAGGTACAACGATTTATATTTATCTACCGTTATAAAAACACAAAATAACATCAATAAAATGCCCCAAAAAGTTAAACACTAACTGGGGCATTTTTTATGGTTTTTTATCAAGAGAACCTGTTTTAATTGGTTTTTTAATATGCTGAATAGCTGACTTTGCTTTGAGCCAATATTCAATAATTGTCTTTATGATCTTTTTAAACTCAACATAATCATAAGGCTTAACAAAGTAACTCTGTGTGGGTATCGAATACGGATCGATTACATAGGTCTGATTAAAAGATGTTGTAAAAAAAAGGTACGGACAATTGAACAGCGTGCCTACATTATCAAGATTCGTTTCTATCACTTTATGATTCATTACATTCAATAAAACAATATCCGAAAAGATAAGAAACGGCTTAATTTTATGCCGCAATAAATGATTACAGGCAGTTTCGGGCTCATTAAAATAGATTACCTGATTTGGGTAATTCAATTCAGAAAAAACCTCTATAAATAACTTACGATCTCCCTGCTTATTCTCAATAATTACTATGGGTCCCTTTTTATTCATAAGTTATAATTAAATTTAAATTCTATTCGTAATAAATTCTTGCTGGCTTTACTCTAAACAATAAAATTACTTAGCAAATATTTTAAAATACTGACAAAAAAACTTACAAAATAACCACCCTTGATTATATAATTTTCATCCTGAGTTTTAAATTTCAAAGAGTGCTATTGGCACTTTACCCACATCAAGTAAAGTTATAAATCACTGATAATTATATAATTGCCAATGCAAATTCTATAAAAAGATCCCTTTTATTTCGTATTAATTTTGACTTGATTCTTTACGATAAACCTTAAACTATTTTATTATGACAACACAAAGCAAGGAAAATTACGGTCGGGATGTTCGTAATTTTCATCATCCGGAAGATGACATGAAACCATTTTCAGAAATAAATAATTCCGTAGATTTAGAAAATGAAATTTATAGCAGTCACGAAAGTGATCTTGATGATGAAGAAATTGTAAACCAGGATGATGACATCATCAATAATGAAGATGATGATGAGTTAAACAATAAATTTTCTAATTCGGCAAAAAGAAATAACGACTATCCGGCGGAAAATTATTTGGATGAAAAAAATCTGGATAATACTTTTTATGCTGACGAATGGGAAAGTGGGGATGGCGAAACAGACCCAAAAGATCCTGAAGAAGATTTTGACGAAAATTACCGTGATTCAGACGAATTTGCCACAGACAGATTAAACAAAAAGCAGCTGGACCTTGAATATGACCTGTCTGAATTATAACACTTCATTTGCTGAATTAAATTAAAATCTCCCAAAGGACTGAAGAACCATAGTTTTTTGAATGTCCTAGTTGGCACTCTACTTTTTAAATAAATAAAGACAAAAAAAACACAGAAGGATTATGCTAATACTTCTGTGTTTTTTTTTGAAAGTTTACTTGTAGTTTTTACAATTCCTTGCGAATAGCATTTATTTGAATATACTGATTGGCCGTTAATTACATCTATACTCTCGTTTGTAGTTGTTTGAAAAAAAACAAATATCTTTACACCACTCAGGCCATATTTTAAATTAATAATTACTTTTCAATGTCTTCAAAATATTTCATTTTTTTCATTTTGGCACCATTATTTTTTTCTTGTGATAATAATGATGATGCTAATCCTGTTGTTGATACAAATGTTACTGATCCCGTTTTGACTGAAATTAATAAATTGAGGGTAACAGGCTGTAAATGCGGTGATGAAGAGATGCTGCCAGTCCCTGAATTGGTCAGTAACTCAGTATTAGCTCAGACAGCAATCAATCATGCCCATGATATGAATGTGCGTAATTATTTTTCTCACTTATCCCCAGAAGGTACAAGTCCAATACAAAGAGCCAGCACATTAGGTTATACAGGTAACTCCGTAGGAGAAGTGATTGCCAGAAATTATGATAATCCTGTAGAAGTTGTAAACGGATGGAAGAACAGTATTGATCATTGCAAAGCCATGATGAGCAGTGATTATATCGAAATGGGCGCAGGAAAATCTGATAAGGTGTGGGTGGCTAACTTAGGGAAATGAATCTGGTTTTGATTTTTACTTGAAAAATAAGCTTTATAACATTTGATACCGTCTTCAATATCAAAAGCAGTTATGAAGGACTTGTATTGACGGAATCCTGCAAGGCTTATCAAAGGACTGCTTTTCAATAATGCAGATACAACAAAGCCTATAATTGGTATTGATTCATAACCAATAAAATAATTATACGATTATAGAAACTTATTTAATTGGTTTCATGAAATTAGCGTAAAAGCTAATTATTTGACTTCTATTATTACAAAAAATCCAAGACTTGGGCTAACGTAATATTTAGCATGCATGAATTCAAAGTTATAAATCTGGAGATATGTAGCACTTGAATGTATAGTTTCTTAAAAAGCATCCTGAAAAATTCCTCATTCGTCAGATTTTCAAGGACATACAAAATCATATGCTTTCTAGGATAAAAGCAATTAATTCATTCGGATTTTCTCAAATTACGAAATTCACAATTTTTTTATTTTAATTATGGTCATTTTAACCATAACTAAATAAAAATATTGTCTTTTAAAACGCAATTCCTATTTTTTTATGAAAATAATTCAAAAATCATGATTTTTTTAAGATTTATTATCATAAATATTTAATTATCAGTATCTTAGTAATAACTTTATTATTAACTATAAAACCACTATTTATGAAAAAGTCAATTTTATTTGCTGCATTATGCGCTATGTTTATCAGTTGTGATACAACCGATAGCAACACCGAGCCAGAAGTTAAGGCTAACTGGTCATCATCTGCTCAATACGCCAATTGGTCAAATGGAGGCTATACCGTATACAACAACATCTGGGGTGCTGGTGCGGGCGGCCAGTCTATTTGGGCAAACAATTACAGTCAATGGGGAGTTTGGGCAAACCATCCTAACAGTGGCGGTATTAAATCCTATCCAAATTCTACTAAGTATATTGGTAAAGTCCTTAGTTCAGTAAATACTCTTAATACCAGTTTTAATGCTACTACTCCTGCCGGTGGGTCATGGGTATCATCCTATGACATCTGGGATAGCACTAACAACCATGAAATAATGCTATGGATGAACTATACCGGTAATGTAAAACCGATTTCATACAATTATTCAGGTACCGGAGCTGCAATTGCTGTTTATACCAATCAAAGTATTGGCGGTCATACCTGGAATGTATACAGAGGCCATAATGGTGGAAACAATGTATATTCATTTGTGCGTACATCAAAAACAAACAGCGGTACTATTGATGCCAAAGCCATTTTAAACTGGGTAAGATCCAAAGGATGGTTTGGCAACATTACTGTTGGGAATGTACAATTTGGATTTGAAATTACCTCGTCTTACGGTACAAACGGAGGCGGATTAAACTTTACCTGCAACAGTTATTCCGTTACCAGCAACTAATTTTTTGTCAAAATTAAATACAAAACAGACCTATTATTTAGGTCTGTTTTTATTTTAATCAATACTACCTCTAAATTCAATAAGGAATGTAAATATTAAACGTAGCCCCTTTCATGGGTTCTCCTACAGCATTTATAAAACCATCATGATTTTCGATTATTTTTTTTACAATTGCAAGTCCAATTCCAGTTCCTTCATACAAATCACGACCATGCAATTTTTGAAAAACCCCAAATATTTTCTCGTTGTGCTCCTGCTCAAATCCAATTCCGTTATCACTAAAACTAATGTGGCAATATTTACGTTCTGGAGATAACTCAAAATCTTTTAAATCAGATCCATCAACAAAACAGCTTTTGACGGTAATTTGTAATGGAACTTCAGATTGGGCAAACTTAATTGCATTATGAATCAGGTTTTCCATTAATTGAACGAATTGAAATGGAATGACTTTTACCTTATCATGAAAATCAGTGGTAATGACAGCATTTTTTTCCAGAAGATTTTCATACAAGGCTGCTTTTACATCCGTAATAATAGCATTTAGATCTACTGTCTCGAACTTTCTGTCATCAAGAGTTGCACGTGAAAAAGTAAGAAGGCTATTTATCAGCTCACGCATTCTGTTTGAAGCATAAAGTATCCTGTCAAATTTAGCTTTACCATCTTCTGATAAATTTGGATATTCATTGGACAATATCAGGTTTGCAAAAGTTTGAATTTTTCTCAGCGGTTCCTGAAGGTCATGACTTGAAATATAGGTAAAAGCATCAAGTTCCATGTTTTTCTTTTTGAGCTCTTCAGCATGTTTTGCTATAGCCTCATATTGTGATGCAAGCTGGGCATTGTTCTTTAAAATGATTTCATTGAGGGCATTAGTTTCCTCTTCTTTCTTTTTTAGCTCCTGGTTTTTTCGGAACAATTCAGTAAAAACCATGACTTTTGCCTGGAGTATTTCAGGAGACAGCGGCTTAATCATATAATCAACTGCGCCAGACTGATAACCTTTAAATATATACTCATTCGCATTCATATTGGCTGTCAAAAAGATAATAGGGACATGTTTGAGTTTATCACTTTGCCGAATTAATTCTGCAGTTTCAAAACCATCCATCAACGGCATTTGCACGTCCATAAGTATAATGGCAAAATCCTGGTTTTTCAATAAAATCCGTAAAGCATCTTTTCCTGATGCTGCTTCAACAAACTGATAACCACGATCAGCCAGGATGACTTGTAAAGAAAGAAGGTTTTCTTTTTTGTCATCGACTATTAAGATTTTTATTGCGTTGTCTCCCATTCTATTTTGCATTGATATATTTTTTATTTAAGCCACACACGCATCAAGGAAGAGAGCTGTTCGACATTTACAGGTTTTGTTATATAATCTGAAGCTCCGGAATCTATGCATCGCTGCCTGTCTCCCTTCATGGCCTTGGCTGTTACTGCAATAATAGTAAGATCTTTATGTTTTGAATCTTTACGAATTCGTTTCATTGTTTCATAACCATCCATTTCGGGCATCATAATATCCATCAGTACAATATCAATAGTAGCATCTTCATTAAGAATGTCAATGGCTTCCTGACCACTTTCTGCACTGATAACATCTAAATTATAACGTTCTAAAGCTGTAGTCAGGGCAAACAGATTCCGTACATCATCATCAACAAGCAACACTTTTTTGCCTTGCAATACACCTTCTTTCAAATAAAATGATTCTATGGTTTCTCTCATAGCATCAGGCAATTCTTTATGAACTCTGTGCATAAACAAAGCTGTCTGATCGATTAATTCATCCATTGACGATGCACTTTTTATAATGATGCTATGGGCAAATCTGTTGAGTCTTGCTTTTTGTTTCTTGGTTACATCACCTGCAGAATGAATAATTATGGCAGTTTCCTGTCCTGTTATATTATTCTCTAAGTCGGTAATAATGTCCAGTCCGTCTGCGTCTGGCAATTTTAAATCTAATATAATACAGTCAAATGAATGATCTCTAATAAGTGCAACCGCCTCAGTAGCAGTTTTAGCGTAAAAAACCGTAATATCATCACCATCAACTGCTTTTAATATTCTGTCTAATTCTGTCTGATTATCATCAACCACCAACAGGTTTTTTACCTTTTTATTTTTAAAATCATGAATATCATTGAATAAATAATTTAGAGAATCATTCTTTACCGGTTTCAGGAAAAAATTTCTGGCTCCGCGTTTAAGTCCTTTATTTCTCTCGTCTTCGCCAGAAATGATATAAACCGGAATGTGACGCAGGTTAAAATCGGTTTTTAGTCTGTCGAGGATTTTCCAACCGCTGGTATCCGGCATATTCAAATCCATTGTAATAGCATGAGGGTTAAATTGATTGATAAAATCAACTACATCATTTCCTTTTGTAGTAACAATTGCTTTTACGCCATTGATATGTGCCTGTTGCAGCATAATTTTAGCAAAAGTCAAATTATCTTCAGCAATCAAAAGCACTTTATCATCAGGTTTAATATCCGTTCTGTCATCACCGACTTCATCTACAAAAAACAAATCAATATCTGATCTGTTGAATTTTTCTGATGGCAATGATTTAAGACGGCCTTTTACATCTGTTTCTTCCTTTACAACAATATCTTCAATATCAGCAATATGAACATATTTTAAAGGAAGAAATAAGGTAAATTTACTTCCTACATTTATTTCACTTTCCAATTCAATGCTTCCTCCTAATAAATCTGAAAGTCCGCGGCTTATCGATAATCCCAAACCTGTTCCTCCATATTTACGGCTCGTGGAACCTTCTGCTTGCTGAAAAGCCTCAAAAATAATATTTTGCTTCTCTTTGGAAATACCAATCCCTGTATCTGAAATTTCAAATGCTACCACATCTTCTGCATTTTCAAGACTGAGATTATTTGTTTTCCAATTATTATTTGCTTTGTATATTTTAAGTTTTACTTCTCCTTTTTCAGTGAATTTAAAAGAGTTAGAAAGTAAATTTTTCAAAATCTGATTTAATCGCTGAGAATCTGTCTCCACTATTTCAGGAAGATTTTTATCCATTATTATATTAAAACGAAGATGTTTGGCTTCTGAAATCGGATTGAAGGTAGAAGCTACAAACTGGCTGATGTCTTCGAAACTGATTGGATTGTAATCGACAGAAATATATCCTGATTCGATTTTAGAAAGATCCAGGATGTCGTTAATTAACTGGATAAGGTCATCTCCGCAGGAATTGATTGTTTTAGCAAACTGAATTTGTTTTTCAGAAAGATTTCCGTCTCTGTTAGAAATTAACTCATTTGCCAAAATTTGCAAACTGTTCAGTGGTGTCCTTAATTCGTGGGACATGTTCGCCAAAAATTCCGATTTATATTTGGATGTCAGCGTTAACTGATCTGCTTTTTCTTCCAATGCTTTTCTCGCAACCTCAACTTCCTGGTTTTTAAGCTCAACTTCTTCTTTTTGATTCGCTAATAAGAATGCTTTTTCCTCCAGTTCTTCGTTGGTATTTTTCAATACTTCCTGCTGGCTCTTAAGCTCGTTTGCCAATGATTGTGATTGGACTAATAACTCTTCAGTTCTTGAGTTAGATTCGATCGTATTCAATACAATACCAATACTTTCCGTAAGCCCTTCAAGGAAATCCAGGTGCGTTTCACTAAAAGTATCCAGTGATGCGAGTTCGATAACCGCTTTTAATTGTCCTTCAAATAATACTGGCAGAATGATAACATCTTTTGGTTTTGCATCTCCAAGTCCGGAGTTTATTTTGATGTAATCCTTAGGCACATTACTCAAAATAATTCTTTCTTTTTCAACCGCAACCTGACCTATAAGGCCTTCACCCATTGCATATTGCGTAGGCGAATTTTTTCGTTTAATGTACGCGTATGATGCAATCAGGTTCAACTTAGAATCCATAAATTCCTCGTCTTCCTGTAAAATATAAAAAAGTCCATGTTGTGCGGTTACGACAGTTGCCAACTCCGAAAGGATTTTTTTGGTAACCGAATTCAGTTCTTTTTGTCCCTGAAGCATTTGTGTAAATTTCGCTAAATTCGATTTCAGCCAGTCTTGTTCCTGGTTACGTAATGTTGTTGCTTTCAGGTTCGAAATCATCTGGTTGATGGTATCTTTTAGTGCTTCCACCTCACCTTTTGCTTCAACACCAATGGTTCTGGTTAAATCTCCCTGCGTTACCGCCGATGCTACTTCAGAAATCGCACGTACCTGAGTTGTCAGATTCGCTGCAAGCTGGTTTACGTTTTCTGTCAGGTTCTTCCATGTTCCCGAAGCTCCAGGTACATTTGCCTGACCTCCCAATTTTCCTTCAGCTCCTACTTCACGCGCCACAGTCGTTACCTGATCGGAGAATGTTGCCAGGGTATCAATCATTTCATTGATGGTATCCGTAAGTTGTGCTACCTCACCTTTGGCATCAATTGATAATTTTTGCTTTAAGTTTCCTTTTGCTACTGATGTTACCACTTTCGCAATTCCACGTACCTGAGAAGTCAGGTTCGATGCCATCAGGTTAACTGAATCAGTTAAATCTTTCCAGGTTCCTGCAACTCCTTTTACTTCAGACTGCCCTCCCAGTTTTCCTTCCGTACCTACTTCACGCGCCACACGGGTTACCTCGGATGAAAACGAATTCAGCTGTTCCACCATGGTATTGAAAGTGTTTTTCAAATCCAGGATTTCTCCTTTTACATCAACCGTAATTTGTTTGGAAAGGTCACCATTTGCTACCGCCTTTGTAACATCTGCAATATTACGCACCTGCCCCGTTAAGTTCGATGCCATCTGATTCACCGAATCCGTTAAATCTTTCCAGGTTCCGGCAACTCCGGGAACAAATGCCTGTCCGCCCAGTTTTCCATCCGTACCCACCTCACGTGCCACACGGGTTACCTCGGATGCAAAGGCACGAAGCTGATCCACCATTGTATTTACGGTTTCTTTCAATTGCAGAATTTCTCCACGAACGTCGGCCGTAATTTTCTTGGACATATCTCCGTTTGCTACAGCAATCGTTACCTCGGCAATATTACGTACCTGGGTGGTTAAGTTACCCGCCATTTGGTTCACCGAATCTGTTAAATCTTTCCATGTTCCGGCAACACCCGGTACATTTGCCTGACCTCCCAGTTTTCCTTCGGTTCCTACCTCACGTGCCACACGAGTTACCTCAGAGGCAAATTCACGAAGCTGATCCACCATCGTGTTCAGCGTTTCTTTTAACTGAAGAATTTCCCCGCGAACGTCCACGGTAATTTTTCGGGACATATCTCCGTTTGCTACGGCAATCGCCACATCGGCAATATTACGTACCTGAGCGGTAAGGTTACCTGCCATCTGGTTCACGGAATCTGTTAAATCTTTCCAGGTTCCTGCAACTCCCGGCACATTTGCCTGACCTCCCAGCTTTCCTTCTGTTCCTACCTCTCTTGATACACGTGTCACCTCCGAAGCAAAACCTCGAAGCTGATCCACCATCGTGTTAATTGTATTTTTAAGCTCAAGGATTTCGCCTTTTACGTCTACTGTAATCTGTAATGACAAATCGCCTTTTGCTACAGCAGTTGTTACTTCGGCAATATTACGCACCTGACCTGTTAAGTTCGATGCCATCTGATTTACCGAGTCTGTTAAATCTTTCCAGGTTCCACCAACACCTTCAACCTGCGCCTGGCCTCCCAGTTTTCCTTCGGTACCCACTTCACGCGCCACACGGGTTACCTCGGATGCAAAGGAATTCAGCTGGCCCACCATCGTATTAATGGTGTTTTTTAATTCCAGAATTTCCCCCTTTGTGTCTACAGTAATCTGCCGTGATAAATCTCCTTTTGCTACGGCTGTTGTTACCTCAGCAATATTACGCACCTGACCTGTTAAGTTCGATGCCATCTGATTAACCGAATCTGTTAAATCTTTCCAGGTCCCTCCAACACCTTTTACTTTCGCCTGACCTCCCAGTTTTCCTTCGGTTCCTACCTCAAGCGCCACACGCGTTACCTCTGATGAAAAGGAATTCAGCTGATCCACCATTGTATTGATGGTTTTCTTCAACTCCAAAATTTCCCCTTCGGCTACAGCCGTAATTTTTTTTGATAAATCGCCATTTGCGACCGCTGTTGTTACCTCGGCAATATTACGTACCTGACCCGTAAGGTTCGATGCCATCTGATTCACCGAATCGGTTAAATCTTTCCATGTCCCACCAACTCCTTTTACTTTGGCCTGCCCCCCCAGTTTACCTTCTGAACCTACCTCTCTTGCCACACGGGTTACCTCGGCACCAAAAGAGTTCAGCTGATCCACCATGGTGTTGATCGTATTTTTAAGCTCCAGGATTTCCCCCGCAACGTTTACTGTAATTTTTTTGGATAAATCTCCTTTTGCCACCGCAGTTGTTACCTCGGCAATATTACGCACCTGACCTGTTAAGTTCGATGCCATTTGGTTTACCGAGTCGGTCAAATCTTTCCAAACTCCACCAACACCACGCACTCTCGCCTGCCCTCCCAGCTTTCCTTCAGATCCAACCTCTACCGCCACACGCGTAACCTCAGAAGAGAATGAATTAAGCTGATCCACCATCGTGTTGATCGTATCTTTAAGTTCCAGGATTTCTCCTTTTACATCTACCGTAATTTTTTTTGATAAATCTCCTTTTGCCACCGCCGTTGTTACATCGGCAATATTACGTACCTGACCTGTTAAGTTAGAAGCCATTTGATTTACTGAATCCGTTAAATCTTTCCAGGTTCCTCCTACTCCTTTTACTTGTGCCTGACCTCCCAGTTTTCCTTCGGTACCTACCTCACGTGCCACACGCGTTACCTCGGATGAAAAGGAATTCAGCTGATCCACCATCGTATTGATGGTGTTTTTTAATTCTAATATTTCTCCTTTTACGTCTACTGTAATTTTTTTGGATAAATCTCCCTTCGCAACCGCTGTTGTTACATCGGCAATATTACGTACCTGTCCGGTAAGGTTACTCGCCATTTTATTTACAGAGTCTGTCAAATCTTTCCAAACTCCACCAACACCTCTAACTTTTGCCTGACCTCCCAGCTTACCTTCCGTACCCACCTCACGCGCCACACGGGTCACCTCCATCGAAAACAGGTTTAGCTGCTTTACCATTCCGTTTACCTCTTTTGCAATTCTGAGAAATTCCCCCTGAAGCGGGTTTCCTTCAATTGAAAGTGGCATTTCCTGGGATAAATTTCCTTTTGCTACCGATGTAATTACGTGTGCAATTTCGATTGTTGGATGCACCAGATCTGAAATCAGGGTATTGACAGAATCTACACAGGAACTCCAGGAACCCCGAGCGCCATCAAGTGCTACACGATTGGTTAATTTTCCTTGTTTACCAATGCTTTTTCCTACCTTTTGAAACTCAAAAACCATTCGTTCATTAAGATCTATAATTTCGTTTAAAGTATCACAAATCGATCTTTTTATCCCATTCTGATCTGTTGGAAAACGCTGGCTGAAATTACCGTTTTTAACCTTAAGCAAAATTTTAAGAAACTCAGCATCGGTCAAAATTGACTCCTCTGAATCCGCTTTCTTTGCTTTTGTTTTTAAGGTCTTTTCTCCAGAAATGACCGGAAGAACTAATACATTTTCAGCATTCGCTGTATTATTATTTGTTGTTTTTTTCATATTTTCCAGTACTTTACATAGAATGATTTAAAAAAATCTTACACGCAGTTTCCGCAGCTTAAATTCGAATTTTAACTTATCACAAAAAGCAAATGTTATATATGCTCATCAAGCAATATTTTTCTTAAATGAAATTGTACAAATGCTTCCATAGAATCAGGTCTTTTTGAGTTATCTGTATAATTTAAAGGTTTAATGATGTAACCTGATATTCCTAATTTTTCTGCTTCAAATCTGTCATTTCCTTCCGAAGAGGTAGTCATTATAAAAACTTTCAGATTCTTCAGTTTTTTATCCTCTCTTATCACTTTCAAAAACTCTATTCCGTTCATTCTGGGCATGTTTATATCCAAAAGAATAACATCCGGAAGCAATTCTAAATTTTCATCCTTAAGCATTTTTAAAGCTTCAATGCCATTGTAAGCCGTATGCAGTACATATTCACTTTCTATTTTTTTTAGCGATCGCTCTACACTTATAATGTCAAGTTCATCGTCTTCTACTAATAATATTGTTGGTTTTTTCATACGCAGATAATATTGTTTTTTTATAGGAATATGTAATTCACATAAATAATTTATTAATATTTACAACATTCTTAAAGTTATGTTCATTTCATAACTTAATTATTTCTCCAGGTAAAGATGAATTCGGCACCTTGCCCTAAAATCGATTTAACTGTAATGGTTTCTTGCTGGTCGTCAATTATTTTTTTTACAATTGCCAGACCTACTCCAGTACTTTCCTGTTCATTTTGTTCCCGAAGTGTCTGGAATATCTCGAATATTTTTTGATGGTATTCTACTGCAATTCCAATTCCATTATCTTTTACTGAAAATTCATAAAAATCAGGGAATGCTTTGCAGCTAATTTGAATTAATCCTGCTTCGTGTGGCGTATATTTTACTGCGTTACTTATCAAGTTGGCAAAAACCTGTTCCAGCTTAATCCTTTCAGTAAACAAATCTGGCAGATTGTCAATTTCAAGTGTAAAAGTCCTTGGGACTATAGAGTCTGCAATCTCCTGAACGAGTGCATTAGTATTTATATTTTCCGGCAGGGTTTTAAGATTTAATCTCGCAAAGTCCAGCAATCCATTAATGAGCGCTTCCATACGCCGGGTTCTTTGGGGAATAATCATTAAATATTTTTTTAGCTCTGGCGAAAGCTCATGCCCGTGATCTTCTCCAATCCATGTTATAACATTATGGATTCCCCTGATGGGTGCTTTCAAATCATGTGAAACTACATAAGCAAATTTATTAAGTTCGGCATTTCTATTTTGTAGCTCATGAATGTTCTTATCTAATTTTTCAGACATCGTATTTAGGGATACTGCCAAAGCAGATAATTCATCGTTGCGATTATCTTTGACACTTGTAAAATTCCCTTTTGATATATTATCTGCCAAAGTTACCATCGAATTAATCCTTTTGGTCGTAATTAACATAATGAATGCAGTACTGGAGACTCCTACTACAATTGTCAATGTTAGGAAAATAAGAGAAAATGTACGCGCATTTCTCAAAGAAATGAGAAGCATGTCTGTATGGTGCTTCCTCATTTTGTATTCGATCTTGTCAAACCTCGAAAATTTTTCAGCAATAGCGTCGTTTATTTTTTTGCCTACATGCTTTCTTAATGAAGATTCGAAGAGATTTTGGTAAGAGCTGGGGAATTTTTCCCTTGAATTTATTAATCGGGCAGAATATGTAAGCCAAGTGCTGTGCAGGTAGGTGATTGAATCCAATATTGCATGCTGTTTGGTATGTTTGCCTATTCTAAGCTCCTGCTCTTTTATGAGTTTGGGTACATTTTTCAGTCCTTTGAAATAGGGATCTAAAAAAGTCTGGTCATTTGTAAGCAAATAACCCCGAAAAGCACTCTGCATATCAATAATGGCTTTGTGTGTTTTATTTGAATTTCTGATTATCTCTTCAGATCTGGCAAGATATTGTGAATTAAGCTGTACTTTTTTTGACAACATATAATTGGTATAGGAATCCGCAACAGATAACAAAATTATCAGGGTAAAAGCTAAAAGTATTTGATTAGATAATTTCATTGTTAAAAATTAAACATTCCTGCCATGTGGTATTTTATAATTTAATAAAAATACTAAAAAAACATATAGTGAGCTGAATAATTTTAATTTGATAAATAATTTAAAAATAAAAAAGTTTTTATTTTATCATAGAAAAAGCCAGCAAAAAAAATAAAAACCCAATAAATTTATCATTTTATAACAATTTTCAAAAAAAGAGTTAATTTAGTGCGACAGCTTTGTCAAAGTTTCAGAACTTTGTCAAAGCTGTTGTCTTCTTATATAAAGCTGAACAAAATATACTTTAATTACTGAAGATGAGAACCCAAAAAATAAATTAAATAATACGCAAAATAATGAGATTAGAAGATTTTGATAATGATGAGGACAAAGTAATACAGGATCGTTTAAAGCAAAAAACCTGGAATGAAATAAGAACCAATGACAGTTGGGCAATTTTTAAAATCATGGCCGAATTTGTAAATGGATACGAAAGCATGGGACGTATTGGCCCGTGTGTATCTATTTTTGGATCGGCGAGAACAAAACCAGAGGATAAATATTATTTACTGGCAGAAAAAATTGCCTATAAAATCAGTAAAGCCGGTTACGGTGTTATTACCGGAGGTGGTCCCGGAATTATGGAAGCAGGAAATAAAGGCGCACATTTAGGGGGTGGAACTTCTGTAGGCTTGAATATTGAGCTGCCTTTTGAGCAGCATTTCAATCCTTATATTGATCATGATAAAAATCTAAATTTTGATTACTTTTTTGTTCGTAAAGTAATGTTTGTAAAATATTCCCAGGGATTTGTAGTAATGCCCGGAGGATTTGGAACTTTAGACGAAATGTTTGAGGCGATTACCCTGATTCAGACAAAAAAAATTGGAAAATTCCCAATTATATTAGTTGGTGTTGAGTTTTGGTCGGGATTGATTGAATGGGTAAAAACAGTTTTAGTTGAAAAAATGCAGACTGTAAGCCCAGACGATTTAAATCTATTTAAGATTGTAGATACTGAAGATGAAGTAGTTGATGTATTAGACAAATTCTACAAGAAATACGACCTGAGTCCGAATTTCTAATGTATCTTTTACCATATAAGTGATATAAGAAATGTAATTGCTACTTTTTCAACACAAAGTTTAAATGAACTTATATTACTTATATGGTGGAAATTTCTATAACTTTTGTAAAAAATGAAAGCTGTTTTTTAAACAGCTTTTTTTATACTATTTTTACAATAAAACCAAAACAGCCATAAGCCCGTAACTTAAGTTATATACCTAAAATTCTAAGCCAAAATTGAAATCATTTTTTAAAATCACTCTTTTCATTTCTGTTTTGATGTTTTCATTAAAACACTACGCACAACATCAGTCCAGGATGGAAGTGGCGGTAAATTTTGAGCTTAAGACACTGAATATAAAACAGGATATTATTTATCACAATACTTCAAATGATTCCTTAGATTGTATTGTTTTGAATGACTGGAACAACGCTTTCTCTGACAAAAATACACCATTGGCATTACGCTTTTCAGATGAATTTTATAAAGGGTTTCATTTAGCCAAACCTGAAGAACGCGGAAATACAACTATACTTGAATTGACCGATAAAGAATACATGGCTTTAAAATGGGAAAGAACCAATAAAAATCCGGATTTTGTAGTAATCAAACTGGATAAAAAATTACCTCCAGATGAAAAATTTGATTTACACCTTACTTATATTGTTAAAATCCCAAGCGACAAATTCACTCGTTATGGCTATACACAAAATGGTGAAATGAACCTTAAAAACTGGTTTTTATCACCAGCACGCTTTGAAAACAATCATTTTATAAAATACAATAATTTCAATTTAGATGATATCGCAAACGCTGCAACTGATTATGAATTAGAAATCAAAATCCCAAATCAATATTCCATTACCACAGATTTGGATTCAACTTCCAAAAATTCTCCTGGCAATTCATTCAGTATCTATACTTTTTCAGGAAACGACAGAACAGATATAAGCTTATATATCGAAAAACAAAAATCCTTCAACAGTTATAATAATGGCGAAATTGAAGTCGTTTCGGATTTAAAAAACAAAAAGCTTGACGAAATTGAAAAAGCGATTATCATTAACCGGGTTATTACTTTTACAAGTGATTTTATTGGAAAATATCCACATAAGAAAATTATTGTCTCTCAGACAGATTATGACCATAATCCTTTTTACGGACTTAATCAGCTGCCTTCGTTTATAAGTCCTTTTTCAGATGAATTTATCTTTGAAATTACCTTTTTAAAAACATTTTTAAATAATTATCTCCAGCACAGTCTTCGTTTAGATCCCCGAAAAGACAACTGGATTTATGATGGCATACAGATTTACACCATGATGAAATACATGGAAGAAAATCATCCTGACCAAAAAATGCTGGGCAGGCTTTCGAAAATGAAACTCTTTAAAAGTTACAACATTACCAATCTGACATTTAATGAGCAATATAGTTATTATTATATGCTGATGGCCCGCAAAAATCTGGATCAGCCTTTGGGTGACCCTAAAAATACATTAATAAAGTTCAATGAACAGATTGCCAGTAAATATCGTGCAGGTTTAAGTTTGAGTTATTTAGACGATTATTTAGACTATAATATCGTACCTGAGAGTGTTCGGCAATTTTATTCACTGAACAAAACACAGCAAGTCAACCGATATGATTTTGAAGAAATACTAACTAAAAATAGTCCAAAAAAAATTGATTGGTTTTTTGAAACCATTATAGATTCGAGAGAAATTATCGACTATAAGTTTGCAAATGTATCCAGAACGAAAGACAGTATTCATTTTTCAATAAGAAATAAAACAAAAACGTATGTTCCCGTTCCGGTTTACGGGCTGAGAGAAAACAAAATAGCTTTTAAACAATGGATTGAACCCCATAAAAATGATTCAATCTATGCTTTCGAAAGAAAAAATGCAGATAAAATTGTTTTGAATTACGAAAATGAAGTTCCGGAATATAACCAGAGAAACAATTGGAAATCGTTAAAAAGTCTTGCCATAACAAATCGTCCCATAAAATTTAATTTTATGAAAGATTTAGAAGACTCCTATTATAACCAGATATTGTATGTGCCAACACTTGGCTATAATTTATATGACGGCTTTACTCCTGGGATACGATTTCACAACAAAACCATATTAGACAAGCCATTTACCTTTGATATTAATCCTGCCTACTCAATTAAAGCAGGAACGATATCAGGCTCATCTGCTTTTTCATTAAACCATTATTATAGGGATAGCAAACTTTATAATGCCCGGTATTCTATCAGCCAAAATTATTTTCATTATGCACCCAATGCTGCGTATTTCAGACTAAATCCAATGGTACAATTCCGAATTCGGGAAGAAAATTTCAGAGACAATCGAAAACAGTTCATCATGGCACGTCAGGTAATTGTGCATCGTGAAGCAAGTGACTATATAACAGATAACTCTGAACCTAATTATTCTGTTTTTAATGCCCGTTATGTGAATACCAAAACCGAATTGATCAATCATTTTAGTTTTATGACAGATGTACAATTTTCTGGTAATTTTGGAAAACTCGCAGGTGAAGTCGAGTATAGAAGATTATTTGAAAACAATCGCAAACTAAATTTAAGAGTATACGCGGGAAGCTTTTTATATAACACATCAAATTCAGATTATTTTAGCTTTGGTTTAGACCGTCCTACAGATTATTTATTTGATTACAATTTTTACGGAAGATCTGAAAATACCGGTTTTTTTAGCCAGCAGTATATCATTGCCGAAGGCGGGTTTAAGTCAATGATCGAGCCAAGATACGCTAATCAATGGATGACAACCCTGAATGCGAGTTATTCTGTATGGAACTGGATAGAAGCTTATGGCGATCTGGGTTTCATGAAAAACAGGCATCAAAAAGAACAGTTCGTGTATGATAGCGGTATCCGATTAAATCTTGTACCAGACTATTTTGAAGTTTATTTTCCGGTTTATTCGAATAACGGATGGGAAATTTCTCAAAATAAATATGAGGAAAAAATAAGATTTGTTATCACATTATCTCCCAAAACATTAGTTAATCTTTTTACCCGAAAATGGTTTTAATCAATTAAAATTTAAGCAATAATATAAATTATTATTAGTTTAAGACCGCTTTACATGCAAATTAATTAAAAAAAATACGTAGTTTTTAGAATTTAAATACAAATAATTAAATTATATTTATTTTAAGGAATTATGATTATTGATAGATTTTGAGTAATTTTGCAGTCTAAACATGACCATTCCAGATTATGATTAAAGAAAAAAGCAATACTACATTAACCTTCGAAGATTTTAAAACAGAAGTATTAAATGACTATAAAATTGCAGCTACCAGTCGGGAATGCAGCCTTTTAGGACGCAAAGAAGTATTGACAGGAAAAGCCAAATTTGGAATATTTGGTGACGGTAAGGAAGTACCGCAGCTTGCAATGGCAAAAGCGTTTAAAAACGGAGATTTCCGTTCAGGATACTACCGCGACCAGACCTTCATGATGGCAATTGGCGAATTTACTCCCAAACAATTTTTCGCTGGTTTGTATGGTCATACTGATATAAACTTTGATCGAATGTCAGCCGGAAGACAAATGGGCGGGCACTTTGTAACGCACAGCTTAAACGAAGACGGATCCTGGAAAGACTTGACGCAACAAAAAAATTCAAGCGCAGACATATCACCTACAGCCGCACAAATGCCAAGATTACTGGGATTAGCACAGGCTTCAAAGATTTACAGAAATGTAGACGGAATAACAACAAAAGACAAATTCTCTGTAAACGGAAATGAAATTGCGTGGGGAACTATAGGAAACGCAAGCACATCTGAAGGTTTGTTTTTTGAAACCATAAATGCTGCCGGAGTTTTACAAGTGCCGATGGTAATGAGTGTTTGGGATGATGAATACGGGATTTCTGTACACGCCAGACACCAGACAACAAAAGAAAACATATCTGAAATACTAAAAGGATACCAACGTGATGAAGATTCAGACGGATATGAAATTTTCAGGGTAAAAGGCTGGGATTATGCAGAGCTGGTTTCTACTTATGAAAGGGCAGCCGCTATTGCACGTGAACATCACATTCCGGTTTTAATTCATGTAAATGAGCTGACACAACCACAAGGACACTCAACTTCCGGATCACATGAACGCTACAAAAATAGCGAAAGACTTGCCTGGGAAAAAAATTACGACTGTATCCGCCAGATGCGTTTATGGATGATCGCCATCAATATTGCTTCTCCGGAAGAATTGGAAGAGATAGAATCTGAAATTAAAAAAGAAGTCCTGGAAGCTAAAAAAGAAGCCTGGAACGAGTTTATCAATCCAATTATTGAAGATCAAAAAAATCTTTTAGCCTTATTGGAGCAAATTTCGGATGCAAGTATAAATCATAAGGATAAAATCCAGAAATACATATCGGAATTAAAAGCTATTAAAAATCCTTTAAAAAAGGAAATGTTAATGATTACAAGACGAATATTACGTTTTGTAGAAGTTCCAAACAGCAAAATACTGGTATCAAACTGGATTACAAATTATATTGCCTTAACGCAGCCTAGGTTCAGCAGTAATTTATACTCCCAATCGCAGTCAAATGTATTTTCTGTTCAAAAAATATTGCCTGAATACGCCGAGAACGCAAAACCTGATTTAGACGGGAGAATGATCCTGCGGGATAATTTTGATGCGTTGTTTACCAAATATCCTGAAGTCCTGATTTTTGGCGAAGATGTTGGAAACATTGGCGATGTAAATCAGGGTCTGGAAGGCATGCAGGAAAAGTACGGTGAACTTCGTGTTGCCGATGTTGGTATCCGTGAAGCTACTATAATTGGTCAGGGAATAGGAATGGCCTTAAGAGGCTTACGCCCAATTGCTGAGATTCAATATTTAGATTATTTGCTTTATGCGATTCAAATCATGAGCGATGATCTCGCAACTTTACAATACAGAACGGTTGGAAAGCAAAAAGCTCCGTTGATTATCAGGACCCGCGGACATCGCTTAGAAGGCATCTGGCACTCAGGCTCTCCAATGGGAATGATCATTAATGCTATTCGCGGCATTCATGTTTTGGTTCCAAGGAATATGACCCAGGCTGCAGGATTCTACAATACACTGCTTGAATGTGATGAGCCGGCTTTAGTAATCGAATGCCTAAATGGTTACCGATTAAAAGAAAAAACACCTTTAAATTTTGGTGAATTTAAAACCCCGATTGGTGTGGTTGAAACATTAAAACAGGGTTCAGATATTACTTTAGTTTCTTATGGATCAACTTTAAGACTGGTTGAGCAGGCTGCAATTGAATTATTAGATCTAGGTATTGATTGTGAAGTAATAGATATTCAGTCATTACTTCCGTTTGACGTGAATAAGGATATTGTAAAAAGTATAGCCAAAACAAATCGCTTATTGGTAATCGACGAAGATGTTCCGGGAGGTGCCTCGGCGTTTATTTTACAGCAAATTCTGGAAGAACAGGATGCTTACCATTATTTAGACAGCAAACCTCATACATTGACAGCAAAAGCTCACAGGCCTGCTTACGGAACAGATGGTGATTATTTCTCGAAACCTTCTGCCGAAGATATCTTTGAAAAAGTATATCATATGATGCATGAAGCAAATCCATCTAAATTTCCAACCTTATACTAAAACATTTTAATTGATATATAAAAAGCTCCAAATTAAAGATTTGGAGCTTTTCCATTTTCCATAAGTTTATCAGTAAAAATCAATTCTGCCAATAAAAGAATATTTTAACTACCAAAAGAAATAGTTTCAAAATCAAATGTATTATATTACATCTTTTTTCTGATAGCTTGTTTTGTCAATACAAACAAGACTTGTAAAATTTTGAAATTAATCGAATGACTATAATTATTACTTTTTGTGTTTTACTACTAGTGGCGTATCTTTTTGATTTGACTTCATCAAAAACGAAAATTCCTTCTGTGATATTACTTTTACTTTTGGGGTGGATTGTGCGACAAATAACCAATTTTTTACTTATTGATTTACCTGATTTTTCAATGGTCTTGCCTATTTTTGGCACAATTGGACTGATTTTGATTGTATTGGAAGGCGCACTTGAATTAGAATTAAATCAATCTAAAATTGGTTTAATAAAAAAATCCTCTCTCGGTGCTTTCTTTCCATTAATAGCTTTGTCATTTATAATTGCGTATCTATTGCAATACTATGGCGGCTATCCTTTTAAAACATGTTTATCAAATGCAATTCCGTTTGCCGTAATCAGTAGTGCTATTGCAATCCCCAGTGTACGAAACCTCAGTACAAGTAAGAGAGAATTTGTAACTTATGAAAGTAGCCTTTCTGATATTTTTGGGGTTGTTTTTTTTAATTTCGTTTTGTACAATACTAATTTTGGAGCATCTACATTTGGTTATTTCTTCTTTCAGATAATAATTATCATTGTTATTTCTTTTTTGGCTACTATTTTACTATCCTTTTTATTAAACAAAATAGATCATCACATAAAATTTGTTCCTATTATTTTGCTGACTATTTTGATATATGAAATTTCAAAAATGTACCATCTGCCCGCTTTGCTTTTTATTTTGATATTTGGGCTTTCTATTAATAATTTTGACGAACTGAAAAGGTACAAATGGAGTGAGCGTTTTCGTCCAGATTCCTTAACCAAAGAGGTTGATAAATTTAGAGAATTAAATATTGAAGCTGCTTTTGTTGTTCGTGCACTATTTTTTCTGCTGTTTGGATATTTACTGGAGACATCCGAAATATTGAATCCAGATACCTTTATTTGGGCGATTGGTATAGTAGCTATCATATTTTCAATACGTGCTGTACAGTTATTCTTGTCTAAAATGCCTTTAATGCCCTTACTTTTTGTAGCACCCAGAGGTTTAATTACAATATTATTGTTTTTAACTTTAGATGCATCACAAGACATTCCTTTAGTTAATAAATCACTAATTATACAAGTTATTTTATTGACAGCTTTCTTAATGATGTTTGGTATTTTAGCTACTTCAAAAAAACTTGAATTACAGCATCAGGAAGAAGAAAAAGAAAAATCAGCAGGAGATGGTGCTAAAATTCAAAATTCAACAGAAATTTAATTGCATTTTTACTTTCATTAAGGCATAATCAGACTATCTTGAAGCAAGGATGCCCCTGGCCTTCTCTAAATCCTCAGCAGTATCAATTCCGATTCCAATATGAGTTGTCTCCACCATTTTAATACGTTTACCGAATTCGAGATATCGTAATTGCTCCAGCTTTTCAGAAGCTTCTAATGATTTCATCGGCAGACTGTAAAAGTCTAACAAAGCCTGTTTTCTGAAAGCATAAATTCCGATATGCTGAAAATAGCGAACACCAACATCTTTATCTCTTGGATACGGAATTACAGAACGCGAAAAATACAGCGCGAATTGAGATTGATCCACAACCACTTTCACATGATTCGGGTTATTAATTTCGTCTTCATCAGTAATTTCACGCATTAACGAAGCCAAATCAATTTTCCCTTCTTCATCGTTTTTGAATACTGACAAAACCTGTTCAAGAGGACCGGCTTCAGTAAAAGGCTCATCGCCCTGCACATTTACCACAATATCCACATCTAAATCCGCTACGGCTTCTGCAATTCGATCACTTCCTGATTCATGTTCCTTGATACTCATAATCGCTTTTCCGCCATTTGAAACAATTTCATTATAAATCAAATCAGAGTCAGTTACAACAAATACATCATCAAACAAATTTGTGGCAACAGAGGCTTCGTATGTTCTTAAAATTACAGTTTTACCTCCCAAATCCTGCATTAATTTGGCAGGAAAACGTGTTGATGCATATCGCGCCGGAATTACAGCTATTATTTTCATTTTATAGTCATTGCGAGGAACTAAGTAATCTCATCCCCATTATTATTTTTTTAATTTTCTTTGCGAATCTCTGTGAAAAATCTTTTTGCCACTTTGTGTAATAGTTTTACCGCAGAGATTCACAAAGGTACTCACAGAGATTCGCAGAGAGCTTTTTTATTTACATTATTTTTACTGAAGTCATACTCAAAGAACCCGCCAGTAATTTGTCATTAAACAAGTTCAATTCTTCCGACTTTTCCTTTAAACCTAAGGTGTACAGCAAAGGCAAATAATGATCCGGTGTCGGTATCGCCAATTGGACTGCTTTATTCATCTTTTCGAAATCCATCAAAGGTTGAAAATTACCATCCAACAAATAATTATTGATAGTTTCACGTGCTTCAATTGCCCAATCAAAGCCATAATTATCTTTATCAAAATTCCTAAAATCAACCAAACGTAAATTGTGTACAATATTTCCGCTTCCGATAATTAAAACTCCTTTTTTACGCAATGATTGTAATTTCTGAGCCAACTCAAAATGATATTGTCCCGACTTTGTATAATCAATACTCAACTGAATAACCGGAACATTGGCGTCAGGATATAAATGTTTAATCACACTCCAAGCACCATGATCCAGCCCCCAATGTTCATCTAAATCAACATGAACAGGTTCTACTATTTTTTTAGTTTCTATAGCTAGCTCCGGACTTCCTTTTGCAGGATATTGTACATCAAAAAGTGCCTGCGGGAAACCTCCAAAATCATGAATGGTCCTGGGCATTTGCATTGAAGTAACTTTGGTTCCATTCGTAAACCAGTGCGCCGAAATACACAAAATCGCATTCGGCTGTGGCAATGTTTTAGCAAGGTTTCGAAAACCTGCCACAAACTGATTTTCTTCAATTGCATTCATTGGGCTTCCATGCCCTAAAAACAGGACCGGCATTTTATCTGTATTCGAAAACGTTGATGAAATCGAATGTAAGTCGTTTAGTGTGGTCATTCCTAGTATAAATATTAAACACAAATTTCACAGATTTTCACTAATTCAAATTCGTGCTAATTAGTGCAATTAGTGTTTTATTCTACAAAACTCTCATCTTTAAATCCTATCAAATATAATTTATTTTTAGCACGCGTCATTGCAGTATATAACCAGCGAATATAATCACGATCAATTCCGTTTGGCAAATAGGGCTGTTCTATAAAAACGGTATTCCACTGCCCTCCCTGTGATTTGTGACAGGTAATGGCATACGAGAATTTGACCTGCAGTCCATTAAAATATTCATTGTTTTTTACCTTTTGAAATTTCTTGTATTTTGTGGTTTCATCTTCATAATCTTTCATCACCTCTTCATACAAACGATTGGATTCTTCGTACGTTAATGACGGCGATTCGCTTTTAATGGTATCTAAAAGCAAAACTGTTTCAAAAGGTTTCTGATCGGGATAGTCAACCATTCTGATTTTTACTCTTGCAAAGGTAAATCCGTACAACTCTTTGATTCCAAACATTTCCAGAACTTCAATAATATCTCCGTTGGCAATAAATCCGGCTTCATCAGTTTCTTTTAGCCAAAAATAATTATTCTTCACAACCATCAAAAAATCGCCTACAGAGAGTTCGCTTTCCTTAAACAAAATTCGGGTTCGGATTTGTTCATTGTACTGATTTGCTCTTTTATTCGAACGCACAATAAAAGCCGTATCCTCAATACTATAATTGCTATAAGCCGTATTTATCGCATCCTGAATATCATAACCATCGGTTAGGCGAACGATATCTTTAAACTTTTTGACATTGAATTTAAACTCGGCAATAAAGCTTTCTTTTAGTAATTCACGTAGCTCAGTTGCATTGTATAAAATCCCGGAACTTTCTTCCTGACGCATTACTTCATCCAATTCGATATGTTCGATTTCTTTATCGTAATGTACCCCCAAAGTATGCGTGTCTAGTGCCGGACTAATATCTAAATTCACCGGAGGCAACTGGGCAGTATCTCCCAAAAAGATCATTTTGCAATTGTTTCCCGAATACACATAATTAATCAAATCGTCTAAAAGAGAACCGCTATCCAGATTGCTGTCTGAAATCATCGAGGCCTCATCGACTATAAAAATCGTATTTTTATGTTTGTTAACCTGTTTGGTAAAAGCCACGCCTCCACCTGAAGATTTTTTAGGAAAATATATTTTTTTATGAATCGTAAAAGCCGATGTATTCGAATAATTTGCAATTACTTTTGCCGCACGCCCTGTTGGTGCCAGCAAAACAAACTTTTTATTAATTTCTCCAAGATTGTTTACAATAGTCGAAATCACAGTTGTTTTTCCTGTTCCTGCATATCCTTTCAGTACAAAAATAGTATCGTTAGCCGGTTCAGTTAAAAAAATGGCGATTTTTTGAAAAAAAATATCCTGTTTATAAGTTGGTGCAAAAGGAAATTTTCTTTGTAAAACGCCGTAAAACAATGCTGAATTCATAAAATAAAATTGAAATACAAAGTACGGTTTTTAAAATGGCAATGTCAATTACAATATCAAAAATCAATCTCAAATACAATTTCAATACTACCATTCAACTTAAAATAATTAAAAATAAAATTTCAATGATTTATAATTGAATATACAACGGTATTTATTTTTGCCATTGAAACCATTTTTGAAATTGATTTTTGAATTTGATTTTTGAATTTGATTTTTGTCATTGATATTGAGATTGCCATTGAGATTGCCATTGAGATTGAGATTCTTATTTATTTTATTTGTAAGTTTGTGTCGCCTTAAATTCTTTCTTGACTCCAAACAGGTAACGAATTGTAAATCAAATATGTCATTGCAAAATACTAATATCACTTCTAAAATTTATAAAAAGCTTTCTATTCAGGTTTCCCTGACCGGATTTTCTTTTTGTTGTTTTGATACCTTAAATAATACCATTACTTCATTCAATGAAGTTCATTTTGATTCCAATAAAAAAACAACCAAAATTGAGGAATCCTATGCAGAAGCTTTCAAAAAATTCCCTGAATTAAAAGATACGTATGATGAAATTATGGTGATTCATAATAACAATCTTTCGACTTTTGTTCCTACTGCTCTTTTTGATGAAAATTATCTGGGAAGTTATTTACAATACACTACCAAAGTTTTTGAAACTGATTTTTTTACTTTCGACACCATTTCAAATTACGAAATGAATGCCGTTTACATTCCGTATGTCAACATCAATAATTTCCTGATTGACAATGTGGGCTCTTTTGATTACAAACATGTCAACAGCATTTTGGTAGAAAAAGTTCTTGAGGCTTCAAAAAACAATGACGACAAAAAAATGATCGTCAATTTTAATCCGGGACATTTTGAAGTTATTGTAGTTCAAAATCAAAAATTATTATTTTTCAATTCTTTTGAATATAATACACCCGAAGATTTTATTTATTATTTGCTTTTTACAGCCGAACAATTGAGCTTAAATCCGGAAATTTTTCCGCTCGAATTATTAGGCACTATAGAAAAAAACGACCCTTTTTATGCCGTTGCATATAAATACATTCGTAATGTTTCCTTCTTAGATGTAAGCACATTACAAGAAAAAAACAACTTTTCTGCCGCGCAAAATCAAAAACATTATATCTTATTTCAATCATGAGAATCATTTCTGGAAAATACAAAGGCCGCCGCATTTTTCCGCCCAAAAACCTTCCTGTAAGACCTACGACTGACATGAGTAAAGAAGCATTATTTAATGTTCTGAACAATCATTTTAGTTTTGAGGGCTTAAAGGTTTTGGACTTGTTTTCGGGTACGGGAAATATTAGCTTTGAATTCGCTTCACGCGGAAGTGCCCCTATTACAGCTGTTGATGGTGATTTTGGGTGCGTAAAATTCATCAAACAGGTTTCATCAGAATATGATTTTGATATCGCTGCGACTAAAAGTGACGTGTATAAATTTCTGGAAAACTGCAAAACCTCTTACGATATTATTTTCGCCGATCCTCCTTATGGATTAGATCAGGCTGCTTTTGAAAAAATTGTTTTGACCGTTTTTGAAAGAGACTTATTGCACGAGGACGGCATGATGATTATTGAACATTCAAAATATACCAAAATGGAACATTTGAGTAATTTTTCATTTCAGAAAAGTTATGGGGGTTCCTTTTTTAGTTTCTTCGAATTGAATTCAACCGATGATGACGAAGAATTACCGGACGATTCATTAAAAGCTACAGAAGAAGACGAAGGTTAATATTCTTTCTGAATACAAAACTCCCTCCAAATCCGAGGGAGTTTTGTGTGTTTAACGAACTCTGTTTTCGTTTTCGTCTATACGTTTTTCTTTAAATCCAGTTACTTTGAATTATAAATCGAATTAGCAACATCTACTTTTATATTTCCGTTGACGTTGGTAAATGCTTTTTTGTTTTGAGTGATAACAACTTCATTCAGTTTATTTGAAATACTGTCTTTCCGGGTTTCATTTTGGGCTTTTTCAGTAAGAGAAAGAAAAAAAAGCAATAACAATATAAGAAGTTTTAAAAGCAGATAAACATTCATTTTGAGAAGATTTTAGATTGATCTGATGCAAAAATGCTTCTAAAAAAAGACTTCGAAAGTTAATTGGAGGTTAATGAAGGGTTAAAGCCCGGAATGTATCACAAAAGGGCTATTTTTGCGAAAGAATTTAGAGTTGTATGAAACAAAGAATCAATTTATTAATAGCTTTTTCTGTAATGGCACTAATTGTTTTGTCAGCGGTACAATGCTATTTGGTAAAAACGGCTTATGACTATAAAGTGGCACAGTTTCATATCGAAATCAAAAACGAAATCGCTCAGATTTCGAATAATTACAGCGATATTGATTCGGTTATCGTTTCAAAAAAAGAGGAGCTGTACAAACAATTATCAGAAACTTATATTCAGGGAAAAAAGAGCAAAATTGACATTAAAAACAGCGTTCTTGAAAATGAATTCAGCGATGCCTTAACGCAAAAAATCAAACGGAAGTTCGAAAGGGATTTGCCTAATTTTAAAATCGATTTTGCGATTGTACTAAATAAGTTCATTCTGTACAAAAATGCTCAAAAAGCTGATACCATATTTTCAGAGAAGCCTTTTATACAAAACAAATTGTATGGCAATTTAACTTCTTTAAATCATTCTTTTCTGGTTAGGAATTATGTTGGAACAACCAACGGAACTTTTGAAAATCAGGACTACAGATTACTAACAGAAGATTCGATGTACGTTTCTGTTATTGATTGGGAAATGATTATTTTAAGTAGAATGACTTTTATTTTGATTCTGTCACTCCTCTCAATTTTAACTCTGATTACGCTTTTTGTAATTGCTATAAAAGCTTTAATCAAACAGAAGAAAGTTAGTGATGTCAAAACCGATTTTATCAATAATATTACACATGAACTCAAAACGCCTTTGGCAACTTTGGGTATTTCTACAAAAATTTTAGAACAGAAAAACATCCGCGAAAGCGAAGAAAATTTCAATGCAATTGTCAATACGATTTCGCGTCAGAACAATCGCCTGCAAAATTTGATTGATCAGGTTGTCGCGAATTCACTGGCAGAAAATGAAATTGAATTGCAAAAAGAAAAAATAGAAGCCGAAGATTTTCTGCTTTCTATTGTAAATGATTTTAAAATTACATTTCCGAAAATTAATCTTAAAAACGATTTTAAAACGCAAAAAACGATTTTGATTTTGGATAAATTCCATCTGACAACTGCTTTTTTAAATGTTTTGGAAAATGCTGTAAAATATGGTTCAAAAACAATTACCATAAAAACCAGAATCATAGAGAATCAGTTTTCTATAAGTATTGAAGATGACGGAATTGGAATTGAAAAAAACAAACAATCACTTCTTTTTGACAAGTTTTATCGCGTACAACAAGGAAACCTGCACAACACAAAAGGCTTAGGTTTAGGCCTTTATTATGTAGATCAAATTATAAAAGCACATCAGGGCTCTGTTAAAGTTGTTAGTGATTTAGGGCATGGAACCCAGTTTACTATTTTATTAAAAATTTAATTACCTTATTTTGAAAAAATTACTTTTAGCTGAAGATGATTTTGATTTTGCAGCCATTTTAAAACAATATTTAGAACTGCATCAATTCGAAGTAATATGGGCAGAAAATGGAGAAATAGCTTTAGATTATTTTAAAACCCAGGATTTTGATATTTGCGTTTTTGATGTAATGATGCCGAAGTTAGACGGATTTTCACTGGCCGAAAAAATAATTACAATCAATCCCGAAATTCCATTTATTTTTCTAACCGCAAGAAAGTTAAAAGAAGACAAAATCATTGGATTAAAACTAGGCGCAGACGACTATATCATTAAACCTTTTGAAGTCGACGAACTGATTTTGCGTTTGCAGAATATCCTAAAGAGAATCGAACAAAAAAGAAGTCTGGAAGGAAATAATATTATTGAAATTGGTTCTTATATTTTTGATAATGAAAGATTAACCCTCAATAATAAAAATCACGTTCAGCAGCTCACAGAGAAAGAGGCTTCTCTTATTGAATATTTATATCTAAACCATAACCAGTTATTAAAGAGAGATCAAATTTTAATGTCTGTCTGGAAAAAAGACGATTATTTCTCAGGGCGAAGTATGGATGTTTTTATCAGCAGGCTTAGAAAATATTTTAATTCAGATCCCAAAATCAGCATTGAAAGTGTTCGTAATATTGGACTGGAATTTAAAATAGAAAAACCTTGAAATATCAAGGTTTTTCATTTATGTTTTGAATCTTATTTCCCAATAACCCACCCCAAAGTAAAAGTAGCAACAGGAGCAAACTCAGTATCGAATCGGTCAAAATTGACACCAGCGCCTAAATTCACTTCCAAATTAAATTTTCGTTTGTAAGTTCGCTGAAATCCCCATACTGGCGCAATCGTAAACGAAGGACAATATTCTGCATATTTTTCATTTGTAGAAATGGACTGAAAGGAATAAGTGCCACTCATTGCAATAAAATTTCCTGAATTATAAGCCGTCCTTTTTCCTTTACGGGCTCTTTTTTCCAGATTGTAATAATGACGAAATTGCTCATTGATCATAGGCAAAAAATACATAGTCGATTCGGCATAATAACTGCTATATCTGTAGCCAAGCCCTAAGCACGCCTCTGAGTAAAGCGTATTTTTATCATCAAAGCCGTATTCGTAAACAAACCCCGGAAATAAAAAGTTAATTTTAAACTGGCTTTTTTCAACGTTTGCAACAGCTTCATCCTGTGCTTGCATGGTAATTGAAAAAAGAAACAATAGTAAAAGCAGGTAATTGTGTTTCATTATTTGATTTATATCGTTGGCGCAAAAATAATATTAAAAGTATACAAACAGCAATTTAATTAAAATATTTTCTTACATATAGTCGTCCTAAAATCAAATGTATGCCCTGAATGATATAACTCTCAAAAGCAATTCTATAACACAAACAATTTACTTGTTATATACATTTGATCCAAACATTAAAATCAAAATCATGAACCTAAAAAGATTTTTCGGAGGATTACTTACTATTTTGGGAATAGTAGGACTTATCTACACAGCCGTAATATTTGCCGGCACATCAGGTGAAACAAGAGATGTTAAATCATTAATTATTTATGGGATATTGGGGATCGTTTTCTTTACGTCAGGTATCAGTTTGGTACGTGCCACAAAAGACGAATCGTAGAGTATTGTGCCTAAAGAAGATAAGCATTTTCATTTTAAAAGAACATGCTAATATCTCCAAAAAAATGCAGACCTGTAAGCCGGATTCTGTCCCTGATAAATCAGGGCCTTATCATTTATCTAGATCCCCCATTACTGTGGGACTCGAGCTACCTACCCTTCAGCAACGGACGAGAAGCCCTTAAATGCTGATATACTTGGTATTTCACCGCATAGAGTTTACCTGGTTTCACTACAGCATTACCTGTACATACTTTCTGTTGCACTTGTCCTTGCGCTATTTCTAACGCCGACGGGTGTTACCCGCTATGCTTCTCTGTGGTGTCCGGACTTTCCTCCCTCTCGTACCAAAAAGACGAGACGACGATAAGGCGGTCTGCGCGGCAAAAGTAACGATTTATCAGTGAAGAAAAGAGGATTTAAACCTCAGATTTTCATAAAATTTACTTAACAATTTAATTTTAAATTAGTTATCTTTAAAATCCTTAATTTTTAAATTCTTTTATTATGGCTAAAATGTATCACTACGCAACTGTTTCAAAAGCTCTGGATCAATTGAATGAAAAAGGATTCACATGTGACTTCAATCGAAATGCCGACCTGATTAAAAAAAATCCTCAAAAATTTGAAATTGTACATGTGTATCGATACGAAGGGGAATCAGACCCAGGAGATGAGGCAGTTGTATACGGAATTAAATCAACATCAGGCAAAAAAGGCGTTTATGTTGCAGGCTTCTCCGCCGACTCCGATCAGGAAACTGCAAAATTTTTAGCAGATTTGAGTATCAGGGGAAGGTAATTTTCAGAAGCTATTTCCTGCTGTCCGTTGTATCTTTTCCTTGCTAAAGAAGCAAGAAAAAGGATGCCACTCCCATCAGGGCTAGGGCTTTAGGCTTTATAAAGAGTTTAGTTCTTAATTGAGTCAGATTCTAGGTTATTGCGAGGAACGAAGGAACCATACTGTAAATTGATTCAGCAAATGAGATTGCTTCGTCCCTCACAATAACATAAAAAAAGTCCATCATAAATGACAGACTTTATAACAACCGCAAAATAAATTATGCCGTTGGTATCTTCAGTTTCCAACCTGGCTGAATCAGGTCCGGATTTTTAATGATGTCTTTATTCGCTTCAAAAATATCCTGCCATGAAACGCCATGTGCTTGCCCAATTTTAGATAAGGAATCTCCATTTTTCACCGTATATTCACTAGATGTTCCTTCAGCAACAGCAATATTCATAACCACATCTGCTGATCTGAACTCAGGATCAATTTTTCCGTAAGCATTCCAGAGTTTTTCTTTGTCTGCTGCAGATTTTGCCGTTCCATCAATATACAACACATTATCCTGCTCTCTAACTTCTAAATCCGATATGCCTAAATTAGCCGCCAAATCTGTCAGCTCTTTATATTTATCCTGTAAACTCATAACGTGTTATTTAATAGTTAATTTATTATCCACTTTTTGAGGTTTCAATTCCTGAATACTCTGAATTAAAGGCTGCAATTGGCTTCTTTTGATTTCTCCGGAAAGCGTTACCACACCACCTACAACAGTAGCACTCACACCCTCATAAGCTTTTATTACTTTGCCTACCGATTTGTCTAAATCAGCATCTGAGTTAATGATAACAGCCGCAGCTGCAGGTTCTTCATCAGGTTGAGGAAGCTGGCAGTTATTCACGACAGATTTCACGCCTTTAACCGCTTTAACAGAACGCTCGATATTTTTTTTGAAAGCTTCATCATCGCATGTACCAACAATGGTAGCAACACCTTCATGAACAGTTACTTGTACGCTGGGTGCATCGCCAAGTTTTTCACTAATTTCTTTTTGAATATCCGCATCTTTAGGACTACACGCAATTAAAGAAAGTGTAAGACACAATCCTAATAAAATTGATTTGATTTTCATAATACTATTTTTTAATAAATTACTTTTTTAAAAGTAAGCGAATTTAATTATCAATACTTTATATGATGCTATTGCAGATTTATATCTTTACCAGTAAATCCAGCCTAAATGCCAAAGTATACCAAATTTATTCTATAGGGATAAGACTTCTCTGTTTCAGAAAAACTTTGACACGCAATTATGATTTGAAATATATTCCATTATTTAAGTCTCAGCTTATTTAAAACAATACCATTACTGTATGATTCTGCTTTAATAAGTTCAAAATTTATTTTATTATTAAAAATAGGCAAGCCATTTCCAATAGCAACAGGATGGACAAACAAATACAGTTCATCTATGAGTTTATGTTTCATTAAAGATGAAACAAATTTCGCTCCTCCATATGCAATTATATCTTTCCCTTCTTCCGATTTTAATTCAATTATGCGCTTTTTCAAACCGCTCTTTTCAATTGAAATATTATGTCCATCAATTTTTTTTAATGTTTTACTGAAAATAATTTTTGGTGTATTGACAAAAAAATTAGCATATACAACCTCTTCATCTTTTGTTTTGGATAAAGCTACATTTTCCCAGTGAGGTATGGCTTCTGTTGCCATTACGCGCCCCATAATTATAGTGTCTGTCTTTTGTGTAAGATTGTGCAGCTGCTTGATTTGCTTTTTGTCAACTTCTGGCAACATCCAGTCCAGTTTGCCATTTGAATCTCCCACAAATCCATCAAGTGTCATGTTCATCTGTAATTTTAAATTTCTCATATTAAAAATGTTTAGCATTAATCCAAAATTAACTATATCTAAAAATACAATTTTTAATAAAAACAATGTTTTATTCTTCTTTATTTCATAATAATTGAATCAAAAAATTAACAAAATTCACATCGATTCAAATCACTCTAAAAGCCCTTAAGATTTATTAATTTCAGATTTGTGATTTGGTAATTTTCAGCCTATATTTGCTATCGAATAAAAAAGAATATGGAACAATTTGTAGTATCGGCACGTAAATATCGCCCGCAGACCTTTAAGGATGTTGTGGGGCAAAAAGCCATTACCAACACTTTGCTGAATGCCATAGAAAGCAATCACCTTGCTTCTGCCCTTTTGTTTACAGGACCGCGTGGTGTTGGTAAAACAACCTGTGCGCGTATTTTGGCCCGTAAAATAAATCAGCCAGGATACGATGATCCAAATGAAGATTTTGCATTTAACGTTTTTGAGTTAGATGCGGCTTCAAACAACTCGGTTGATGATATTCGTAGTCTGATTGATCAGGTTCGGATTCCGCCACAAACCGGGCAATACAAAGTCTATATTATTGACGAGGTTCATATGTTGTCTTCTGCCGCTTTTAATGCTTTTTTGAAAACATTGGAAGAACCTCCAAAACATGCTATTTTCATTTTAGCAACAACAGAAAAACATAAAATTATTCCAACGATTTTATCGCGTTGCCAGATTTTTGACTTCAAGAGAATTACGGTAAAAGATGCCAAAGAACATTTGGCTGAAGTTGCACAAAGTCAGGGAATCAATTTTGAAGATGATGCCTTGCACATTATTGCTCAAAAAGCAGATGGAGCTATGCGTGATGCTTTATCGATTTTTGACCGTGTAGTTTCCTATTGCGGAACCAACTTAACACGCCAGGCCGTAACCGAAAACCTAAACGTTTTAGATTACGAAACCTATATCAGTATTACCGATTTACTTTTAGAAAATAAAATTCCGGATCTATTACTGGCCTACAATGATATTCTTTCCAAAGGTTTTGACGGGCATCATTTTATTGCCGGTTTGGCTTCGCACTTCAGGGATTTATTGGTAAGCAAAACTCCGGCTACTTTGAGTTTGCTTGAAGTGGGCGAACAGGCACAGCAAATGTATGGTGTGCAGGCGCAAAAATGTTCTCAGGAATTTTTACTAAAAGGTATTGACATTGCCAACGATTGCGATTTAAAATACAAGTTAAGCCAGAATCAGCGTCTTTTGGTCGAATTATGTCTGATGCAATTAGCCTCTATCAACTTTGATGGAGAAAAAAAAAAGTTGAGCAGTTCATAATTCCGCCAACTTATTTTAAAAACGGAGGATATTCTATAACGGAAATTTCAAATCCTAAATCTCAAATCCCAAATAATACAGCTAACGCTGAAGTTTCAAATCCCAAAATCCAAATTCCAAATGCTGCGGAAAAAGGGAATGGCGATCACAATAACAATTTGACTTCTCAAGTTGACAATACTACAGTTGAAACACCGCAAACTGAAACGCAAAACGAAAAACCCTTAACAAATAACATTTCTTCGAGTAATGAGCCTAAGGTTTCTGCATTTTCTTTGGCGAGTATCCGCAAGAAAAAAGAGCTGGAAGCAAACAGTAAGTCTTATATAAAACCTACTTCGGTTATGCTTACTGAAGAGTTTTCTGAAACCGATATGCTTTTGTACTGGAACAAATATGCACAGCGTTTGGGTGAAAAAGGTTTTAAAATTATGGAGTCGTTATTATTGATTAACGATCCAAAATTAAACGGGACAGTAATTACGCTTGAATTGCCCAACGAAGGTTCTAAATTAGATTTTGAAGGCCAGATTAACGGGCTTTTGGGTTATCTGAAAGGGCATTTGCATAATCACGACATTACAATTGAGGTTATTGTGAATGAAGCCGTAGAAACCAAAAGAAGCTTTAACGATCAGGATCGCTATAATCGTTTATTAGAAATTAACCCAAATATAGAACTTTTACGCTCTACCTTTGGATTGGATTTACCTTGACAGAATATTTTTTATTCTTTTTATTCGTTTCCAAAAAAGTTGAAAACTATTCACTTTAGTACATTTCGCTTTAGCTTCTAAAAATATTGTAACCACAAATTTCACAAATTAGCGCTAATTAATTTGTGAAAATTTGTGTAATTTGTGGTTAATTAATAAGTACTGTAACTTTGCAGACCTTCAGTCCACCGAATACAAACACCTAACCTACAATAACTTACATGTTTATTTTAGATTTACTATTTATTTCTTAATCCGAAATCGTAAACTTTCTGTAGCCATTTTTCTCTTTGTGCTTCATTAGCCGTTTTTACGATTCCAAGACAACTTACTTTTACAGGTTTTACACCACAGAATTGCAGTGTACATTTCTTTAGCTGATTTACGCTTGGTCTTGCATAAACCAAACGGTAATACCAGCCGGGCTGATCTAAAGTTGTAATGATATGCGCCGTTTTTCCTTTTAGCAATTTATCCCACCAAACTGAATTTTCCCGATATTGGAATGCCATTCCGGGTAGAAACAAACGATCGATAAATCCTTTTGTAATTGCCGGCAAACCTCCCCACCAAACAGGATGAATCCAGACTAAATGATCTGCATTTTGAATTTTATTCCATGCGTTTTCTAAATCCGGTTCTAATTCGGTTCGTTTTTGATAACCAAATTTTAGATTCGGATTAAATTGCAGCTCGGCAATTGTTATGGTTTCAACCTGAGCACCAGATTCGATTACTCCTTTTTTATATGCTTCTGCAATAGCAAAATTAAAGCTTTCCGGATTTGGATGTCCGTTAATGATGAGTACTTTTTTCATTTTTGTGTTTTTTCAAAAATACTCTTTCAATAAAATTTATTATTGGACAAATGTCTATAAAATCGCTTTCCGAATTCGGCTTAAGTGTCTTGGAGTTACACCTAAATAGGAGGCTAAATATTGGAGCGGGATCAGCTGAAGATATTTTTGATGATGGATGAAAAGTTCTTCATATCGCTGTCTTCCAGATAATTTCTGAAAGGAAATCATTCTTTTTTGAAGCGTTACATATTCCATTTCTGTTAATTTACGTCCAATTTCCTGCCAATGAATTCCTACCTTGTAAAGCTTTTCTAAATTTTCACGACTAAGGACCTGCAATTCTGTATCGGCTAAAGCCTGAATGTTTTCTTCGGCAATATCTTGTGTTATAAAACTGGAGAATGAAGCCATGAATTCATTTTCAAAAGCAAAACAATTGGTAATCTCATCTCCCTGATGATTAAAAAAATAGGATCGCAAAATACCGCTTTTGATAAACACGATTTCATTACATACCTGGTTTTCATTCAACAAAAGTTCCCCTTTTTTGAGTTTACGAAAAGTGATGAATTCATCGAGCTGATCTAATTCCTTTTCAGGCAAAATTTGAATTGATTGAAAGACAGATTTCATTATAATCCATCTTTTGGAGTATAAATCTTCTCAATTCGTTTATCGGGAATTAGCCATAACAAAGCGACTGCCAGATATGCAGCACCCGAAATCCATTCGCTGTAAAAGGAACAAACGATTCCAAGAATATACAAAATTGTAGAAGCAATTCCTTTGAGATCATTTCCTATTGCTTTTGCCAATCCTGAATTTTCTCCTTCGCTAAGGATTATAATTCTCTGCAAAATAAAATAAGCTACAGAAGATAAAAACAAGATAATACCATACAAAGTCATAGAAGGTTTAGCAAAATTGTGCTCTCCCATCCAGCCTGTAGCAACCGGTATCAATGATAGCCAAAACAACAAATGCAAATTTGCCCAAAGAATTTTTCCATTGACTTTAGATAAGCTATGAATTAAATAATGATGATTATTCCAGTAAATTCCGATATAAATAAAACTCAGGATGTAGCTTAAAAACTTAGGAAACAGAGGCAATAAATCGGTAAAATCTGTACCATGAGGCACTTTGATTTCTAAAACCATAATGGTAATAATGATAGCCAGAACCCCATCACTAAAAGCTTCGAGTCTTGTTTTGTTCATTTATGAGATATTAATTTGAAATTATATTTTACCGTAATACATTGCCTTTACTATTCCATCAGAAAGTCCAATTTTAGGAACATAAATCTGGCGCGCCCCACTCCATTTCATCGCATTCAAATAAATACGTGTTGCATGGATAATTACGTCGGCACGGTCTGAGTTAAGGCCTAATTCGGTGATTCTTTGCTCGTAAGTCAAAGAATTTAAAAAAGCATATTGTGAATTGATATAAATGTATGAAAGCGGTTTTTCCTGTTGTTTTCCAGACATTTTAAACAACTTATTGATATTTCCTCCGGAACCAATAAGAGTAACTTCTTCATAATCTTTGGTATTGGCTTTAATCCATTTTTCAATCTCATCCCAAACCACATCATGAACCATATTGTTCAGTAAACGAACAGTTCCAGCTTTAAAAGATCTTGAGTTAATCATTTTCCCATTAGAAAACAGGGTAAATTCGGTACTTCCACCGCCAACATCCACAAAAAGATAGGTTTGGTCTGTTTTGAGCAAGTGATGTAAATCTGTGGAAGCAATAATAGCAGCTTCTTTTTTGCCATCAATAATTTCAATTTTTATGTCGGCTTTTTTCTTAATCAATTCCACAACTTCCTTGGCATTATAAGCCTCACGCATTGCCGAAGTTGCAAAAGCCATATATCTTTCTACTTTATGAACTTTCATTAAAAGATTGAATGCTTTCATGGCATCAACCATTCTGTCTATATTTTCTGTTGAGATTTCACCAACAGTAAAAGCATCCTGCCCCAGGCGAATGGGTACACGAACAAGTGAACTTTTATTAAATTGAGGCTCTTTGCCTTCTTGTTCGACAACATTCGATATCAGCAGTCTCATGGCATTTGAACCGATATCTATTGCTGCGTATTTTTTTATTTTAATCATGCTCACTTATGATTTGAAATTTAAGTTTTGTTATTATTAATTTGTCTTTTGAACCAATTTTTCGGCTATTTCTATTTTATTCTGGTAATATTTATAGGTTTCGAGTTGTGCCCTAAATGGAGCATGATGGTTTCTGGGCTTGTATTTATTGTCTAATTTATAAGAATGATACCTCACTTTTACATTCCCTTTCCAGGCAATATTAAAATTATCTATTAATTCTTTTTTAATCGCCAAATCATAAATTGGACACGTAACTTCGACCCTTCCATCCAGATTTCGGGTCATAAAATCGGCAGATGAAATGTAAACTTCGGTCAAGCCGGCATTTCCAAAAATATAAACCCTTGAATGTTCCAGATAATTATCAACAATACTGATGGCTTCAATATTTTCGCTCATTCCCGGAATTCCCGGAATCAAAGAACAAATCCCTCTTACCTGAAGCTGGACTTTAACTCCTGCATTGCTGGCTTCATATAGCTTATCGATCATTTTAAAATCAGACAAGCTGTTCATTTTTAGTTTTATATGTGTTTTTCTGCCAGCCAGTGCATGTAAAATTTCACGATCTATTAGTTTTATAAACTTGGTTCTTGTGTAATGTGGTGACACTATTAAATGTTTGTATCTGTGCACTCTGTAATTAATATCGAAAAATTCAAATATTTTAGAGATGTCTTTCAAAATTCCCTGATGACAAGTAAACAAGGTAACATCTGTATAAATTTTGGCTGTAGATTCATTAAAATTACCAGTTGAAATAAACCCGTAACGACGTGTTTTTTCGTCTTCAACTCTTTCAATTACACAAATTTTACTGTGTACTTTTAAGCCTTTTATTCCAAAAATAAGTTCAATACCCTCTGTCTGCATTTGTTCTGCATACGAAATATTGCTGGCCTCATCAAAACGTGCCTGAAGCTCGATTTGGACTACGACCTTTTTACCGTTTTTTGCAGCATTTATAAGAGAACTGATTATTTGCGAATTCTTTGCTAAACGATACAAAGTGATTTTAATACTTGTTACTTTTGGGTCTAAAGCGGCTTCACGCAAAAACTTAGTAAGATAGGAAAACGACTGATAGGGAGCATGTAACAAATAATCCTTTTTACTGATTTTCTCCAGAATACTTCCTCCTAAGCCCAGACCTGGAATTGGTAATGGTTCATTTGGCTTATAAAGCAAATCGTATCTTCCTAAATTTGGAAAATTCATATAATCACGACGGTTATGATATCTTCCTCCGGGAATAATACTGTCTGTTTCTACGATTTTCATTTTTTCCAGGAAGAAGTGCAAAGTATCATCTTCAATCTGACTATCATAAATAAAACGGACCGGTTCTCCTATCCTTCTGTCTTTAACAGATGTTGCTATTTTTTCAAGCATACTTTTGCTCAAATCGCTGTCTATGTCTAACTGTGCATCACGAGTGATTTTAATCATGTGAGCTGAAACACTTTTGTAATCGAAAATATTAAAAATATTTTTGAGGTTATGGCGAATAACATCGTCAATTATAATGACATACTGTTTATCATCTTCTGAAGGCAGGACAACAAATCTGTTGATTGTTTTAGGAATTTCTACTATTGCATAACGGACTTCGTCATTTTTGTTCATTTCCAAACGTACGGCCAAATATCCTAAAGTATCTTTAAGAACTGGAAATTCTGCTAAATCGTTCAATATAATTGTTACTAATTCAGGACTTAGTTTCTGTATAAAAAAGTCTTTTAAATAGTTTTCCTGTTCTTTTGTGATTTCATCTTCTTTGATAATAAATATGTTTTCAGCCTCAAGTTCAGCTTCAATATTTCCTAAAATACGTAAACTTTCAGACTGTTGCTGAATCACGATTTCAGTAATATCCTTAATTAGCTGTTGAGCAGAAACTCCACCGAGGTATTTTTCGCCAGAAATTCCGGAAAGGCTTAATCTTCGTATTGCGGCATATCGAACCCTAAAAAACTCATCTAAATTGTTTGAAAAAATCCCAACAAAACGTAATCTGTCTAATAATGGGACTGTATCATCTGCCGCTTCCTGAAGTACTCTTGCATTAAACGCTAACCAACTTTTTTCTCTGTCTATATATTTCTGTTCGTGCACGTTGTTTATTTTAAATCTTTGGGGAAAATAGTTTTGTGAGTCGTGCCTTTATTAATTTTATCCCAGCTATCCTCTTCAAATCTAAGTGAAACAAAGCCAGAAGTAGGAACATTTTCAATAAAAACATCTCCAAATTTATTAACAAAATTTGTAATAGCCTCGTTATGTCCAAAAAGAATAACGCTTTCAAAACTATTATCACATGATTTGATAACTTTTTCGAGCTGCCTGTCATCAAAAGTATATAATTCGTCCTTATACAGAATACTTTCTATTGGATAGGATAAATTTTGTGCAAAAATAAGAGCAGTTTCTGAAGCACGTGCAGCTGTACTGCTCCAGATTATATAGGTTTTAGGAAGAAAATTTGAAATAGTTCCTGATACATTATGAGCGTCTAAAATACCCCTTTTCATTAGAGGCCTGTCAAAATCTTTTAAAGGTGCTTCCCAGCTCGATTTTGCATGTCGTATCAAAATTAAATTTTTCATAAGATATTAAATTTAGAAACCTCAAAAAAACAAAGCTTCTATTTGTTGAAGTTCTAATTTACAAAAGAAATTTCAATAGCGGTTCATTTTTTAATTCTGTTAACATTTATAAATAATTAACAGCAACTCTTCGAGATTAAAATTTACATATAAAAAAAATAGGTCGCTGCAATATAATTGCAGCGACCTAATAACTAAACCTGAATACTAACTCTCTTTTTTAAATTTTTGCAAACTCTTCCGCTTTTTTATCTTACGGTTTTTTTACATCAATTTTCTTGAAATATATTGATAAAATCACTTTTAATAATTACAATGTAAAGCAATTTTTATTTTTTTCCTGATACAAATTTACTGAGAGTATCGATAAAAAACAAAAAAAATCGATGAAATACATCTTAAATTTAAAAAGATAAGTTTAATCTTATTTTAAGGAGCTAATCTTTCTATTGTCCAGCTAAAATCTGACTGGCTTCTATAACGTATTCTGTCATGAAGCCTATTGGCTCTCCCTTGCCAGAATTCTACTTCTAATGGTGTTACCAAATAGCCTCCCCAATGTTGCGGTCTTGGAATCAATTTACCTTCAAAAGCATTTTCAAGCTCTTTTAGGTTTTCCTCTAAAAAAGATCTAGACGGAATCACCTCGCTTTGATTAGAAACTACAGCGCCCAATTTACTTCCGTCAGGACGTGAGTCGAAATAATTGTCTGATATGCTTTCAGAAGTTTTTTGTGCAATTCCTTTAATGATGACCTGACGCTCCATTTCGTGCCAGAAAAAAGACAGACAAACGTGTGGATTTGCAGCAATTGCTTTCCCTTTCTCCGAATTGTAATTGGTATAAAAGATAAAACCTTCTTCAGAGAATTTTTTTAACAGAACCACTCTGGATTTCGGGAAACCATCTACTCCAATAGTCGAGACGGTCATAGCATTTACTTCTCCGCTTCCGCCAAAATCTTGTACTTCATGAAACCAGCGGTTAAAAAGATTGATCGGATCTTCCGGAATAGAAGCCTCCAACAATTCACTTTTCTCGTAAGATCTTCTATAATTGCTTAAATCGTTCATTTTTTTTATTTTTAAAAGTTAAACGTTAGAAGTTAGACGTTAAGAGGAGGAAGAACTTTTAAACTTTAACTCTTAGCCTCTAACTTTTTAACTACCATTCAAAACTTCTGCCATCGTCTGCTAAAAGTACATTTGGAAAAATGGTTTCAGCTTCTTCTTTAAAAGGCTCAATTCCTTCATATCTGGTTGAATAATGTCCTAACATCAATTGTTTTGCATTTGCTTTCAAAGCAATTGTTGCGGCTTCTTTAGCAGTTGAATGTAAAGTTTTTTCTGCCAATGGTGCCTCTGATTGTAAAAATGTTGACTCGTGATACAAAACATCTACATTTTCAATAATCGGGATAATTGTCTCATTGTAAACAGTATCCGAACAAAAAGCGTAACTCATGGGAGGAATTGGGTCAAAAGATAACTTTTCGTTTTCAATAACAGTACCGTCATCAAGCGTTACATTTCCTCCGCCTTTTATTTTTTGATAATATGCAGTGTGAATATTATAATTCTGAACGGCATCGACATTTAGTTTCCTGTCACCGGATTTTTCCTGAAATAAAAATCCGTTTGTATACACGCGATGTTTTAACGGAATCGTTTTTACAACAACTCTGTTATCTTCAAATATTACTTCACTTTTATCAGATTCCAGTTCATGAAAAAATAAGTTATAAGTCGTCCAGGAATTGGAAAGTCTTAATTGTAAAGTAATAATTTCCTTTACTCCTTTTGGTCCGTAAATATGTAAATCGGCAGTTCTTCCTAAAAGAGCAAAAGTCGAAATAGTCCCAATTAATCCAAAGAAATGATCACCATGCAAATGCGAAATAAAAATGTGATTGATTTTAGAGAATTTGATTTTATTCTTTCGCAATTGAACCTGTGTTCCTTCCCCACAGTCAATTAAAAACAGTCTGTTTTTGATCTCTAAAACCTGCGAAGTTGGGTTGGTAATGGTTCTGGGAGTTGCCGCATAGCAGCCGAGTATGGTTAATTTCATTTATAAATTGATAATTGTTAATTGACAATTATTAATTATCAATTGTTAATTATTAAAATCCTAAGTCTCTTTCAATTTCTTCCATTTCGATAATATCATGTGCTTCCAAAAGAGAAGGCACAACGGTTAATTTATCAGAAATTGCATTGAAATCAAGATTCGAAACCACAATTACAAATGATTTCTTTGCTTTTTTTTGTTGTTTGGAAAGCGGGGAAAAAAGTTTCAGATCACTTTCAGATAAATTGGAATCCGAAGTTAAATCTATAATAATATTTTGCTTTTCAAAGGTTTTAAACTGCTGCGTCACCTTATCCAGAAAAGATTTAAAATCTCCCTGAGTGTCTTTAATAGTAACGGTATGTCCTTTTTGATCTACTTTCATCTTATAATTTATTGGGGGCTCAATAGAAAAATAATAATTCGAGAGCAAAGGTACGAAGTTTTTTAAATTTGTTTCAAGTTTAATGTTTCAAGTTTCCGAAGCTGAATGTCCAACAACGTGAGACTCGAAACCTGAAACAAAAAAACTAAATTTACTGTATTTTAGAAGCCAAAAGATAAATAACCGCCATTCTGACCGCTACTCCATTCTCCACCTGATTGAGAATTACAGAATGATTGGAGTCTGCCACTTCAGAAGTGATTTCTACTCCCCTGTTGATTGGTCCCGGGTGCATGATGACGATTTCTTTTCCGAGTGAATCTAATAAAGGTTTATCTACTCCGTATTGCTGTGCATATTCACGTGTTGAAGGGAAAAAGTTCACATCCATACGTTCGTTCTGAACACGAAGCATATTGGCAACGTCGCACCATTCTAATGCTTTTCGTAAATTCGGCTCTACCGAAACTCCTAATGATTCAATATATCTTGGAATCAACGTCTTTGGCCCGCACACTTTTACTTCTGCGCCTTGCATCTGCAAAGCATATATATTTGAAAGCGCTACACGCGAGTGCAGAATATCGCCTACAATAACTACTTTTTTACCGGCTACATCGCCCAGTTTTTCTCTGATCGAATAACTGTCTAATAATGCCTGAGTAGGATGTTCGTGAGCTCCGTCTCCTGCGTTTACGATACTGGCTTTGACATTTTTGGATAAAAAATAAGCCGCTCCGGGATTGGAGTGGCGCATTACAACCATATCTACTTTCATTGAGAGGATATTGTTTACCGTATCAATAAGTGTTTCTCCTTTTTTAACCGAAGACTGAGCGGCAGAAAAACTAATCACATCTGCCGATAATCTTTTTTGGGCTAATTCGAAAGAAAGTTTTGTTCTGGTACTGTTTTCGAAGAAAATGTTGGCAATGGTAATATCTCGTAATGAAGGAACTTTTTTAATTGGTCGGTTAATGACTTCTTTAAAATGATCTGCCGTTTCAAAAATTAGGTTAATATCATTCTCGTTGATGTATTTAATTCCTAATAAATGATTTACGCTTAATTCTTTCATTTTTGTTTCTTTAATTATTTGTCAAATTTTGAATTTCTGAAAACATTCAGTTCTTCAATGCTTTTAAAGAGAAGCTTCTCTATTGAACCATTCTGTCTACCACCTCGCTGTAATCCTGCAGATCTCTCGCATCTTCGTCGAAAATCTTCTGCCATCTGAAACCCGGAATTTCGATTTTAGATCTTGCAGAACCATTCCAGATTATTTTAAAATCGTTATTTATTAAAACTTCAGCAACTCGTTTCCCTACCTCTATTGTAACTGCATCATCTGAATTATCTACTTTGTTAAAGGCAATATATAAACTTGAATCTTCAATAGCAATTGCTCTGGCCAAATCCTGTTCGTGATAAAAACAATAACCATCAGACTCTACTTCGTTTTCCTGCAATTCTCTTTCAACCTCAACTACTTCATATTCACCATCGGTTGTAGTGTAACCCACATTGTGAAGTGCGATTATATTCTCATCACATAATTCATCAAACGCTTTTATCAGTCTTTCTGTATCTGTTGGGCTTTTCCATTGTTTACTTTCTGAAAGTAACTTTTGGTATTCCTCTTTTATTTTATCAAAGGCCCACTCTTCTGAAATTTCGCCTTCAAATTCATTATCTTCAATTTCTTCAAAGATGTTTTCCTGAATCTCATCAAGTGAAAGAAATCCCATTCTGACCTGATTAAAAATTGATTCATAAATAAACGATTCGTTTTCTGTCATTATTATATTTTCAATTTTTAAGAATTCAATTTAATTTGTCACCAGATAGACGACATCTTCGCCGTCATTTTCTTTCCAGTTCACTACTACCTTTTCATTGTTTATAGCATCTACCTGACGACCGCGATAATCGGGCTGTATAGGCAGGTTTCGGCTAAAACGTCTGTCAATTAACACTAACAATTCGATTTCTGAAGGTCTCCCAAAAGACTGAATTGCGGTTAAGGCAGAACGAATGCTTCGTCCGGTAAACAAAACGTCATCGATAAAAATGACTTTTTTGTTTTCGACTATAAAATTGATTTGTGTTTTATTGGCTTCAAGCGGTTTATTTGTTCTGCGGAAATCATCCCTAAAGAAAGTGATATCTAAATACCCCAATGAAATTTCAGGTGTATTGTATTCGCTCTGCAATATTTTTTTTAAACGTTCAGCTAAAAAAACGCCTCTCGGCTGGATTCCGACTAAAATAGTATCAGAGAAATCAAGATGTTTTTCGATTAACTGACAAGCCAAACGATGGAGTATGATAGTAACTTCTTTTGAATTAAGTAATACTTTTTGGCTCATAATTAAGTGTGATGTTTGGTTGGGCAAATATACGAAATCCGATTTAGGATTTATTCATCAACTGCCTTTAAAAATTATTATTTTTTTTTAAAGAAACCCATGTGGCCTTATGCCAAATATATTCTAAAGGACCTTGTTTATGTGTTTTTAGCCACCAGGAACAGAACGATAATTGCAATATAAACAAAACAATACCAATTAATAAACTATAAGTCGCTCCAGTATATTCTACAAGCCCCAATCCGTATCTATAATAAATGAAGGAACCGACGATAGATTGCATAATATAATTGGTCAGACTCATTTTTCCAAACGGAATTAGCCCTGAAAGAATATTCTGCATGCGCTCTTTTTGATAAAATAAGACAAATGCAGATACCATCAGAGTCATAAAAGCAAGATTTGACCATGATTTTATAATTATTGAAAGGCTCTCATGCATTGGTTTGTGCCCGATAATTTGTAATGAAAAAAATTGGAAAACATATAAAGGAACAAAAAGAAGAAAAGAAAAAAGGAGTGTTTTTTTCCAAAACAAATTACTTTCTGCAGATGTAATAAATAATTTTCTACGTCCGATTAACATACCAAACATAAATAAAGCCGGAGCCTGAAAAAAACGTCCATTTTCCCAAGACCAGAAAATTGATGCTAATCGTCCAACTTTTAAATTCCCAACCGCATGATCAATAAAAGAATCTCCTTTTAAATATTCCCCCATCAATTCAAAATAATGGCTTGATACATTTGGGGTTGGAACATATTCAGGATGCAATAACATATAAAAGAACTTTATCCATTCCAAAGGCTGTAACATTAAAATAAAAGCAGTAATAAAAACAGCTTTATCGTTCCATTTACAAACCGGAATCAAAACGATTCCCAAAACAGCATAAATCATTAAAATATCACCTTCGTAAAAAATAGTATTTATAATACCAAAACCCAATAAAAGCAATAATCGCCAAAGAAATCTTCCTCTAAAATCATTTCCTTTTCTTTCCTGATTATTATTTTGAATGTAAAAACTAAAACCAAATAGTAAAGCAAAAATAGCATAGGATTTTCCACCAAAAAGAAAAAACAATGTTTCCCAAATAATTTTATCTAAAGATTTTATCCATTCCGGCAAAAAATCGGGTAAGTAATAGTAATCAAAATGTTCTATATTATGCAAAAACATAATTGACATTATAGCAAATCCCCTTAAGGCATCAACTACTTCGATTCGTGGAGCTTTTATATTTAAAGTACTGTTTGACATCATTTTATTTATTTTTTTTATCAAAAATATCTTAATTTTAAAAAACTACAAACAGATTTAAATAAAACTCTTCCTTGAGACGAATTAAATTTTACTTTAATAAATGTGTATTAATTGAACTATTATATTTACTAAAGTTGTATCAAAGCCTCCTAAGCAGTAAGCTATTTTATTCTTCAACAGCATTGAATTTCATCATATTCCTTAATCAAATAAAAAAATATTCGCAAATGTTTGCGAAACCAAAAGTTGCGCATATATTTGCAACCAAATGATTTCGTAAATAAATTTACAACAAATGAGAAGAGACATTTTTCAGGCAATAGCTGACCCGACAAGGCGGGCTATTATATCTTTGATTCCCTTACAAGCGATGACACCAATCCCGATCGCTCAGGTGTTAAAAAAACAATAGCGAGGAAATTTTTCGTGTCCGCAAAGCAATCAACTTTATAAACATTCAAATTCCGTAGGAATGAACCATATTGTAGCGACTGGATTTAAATCCAGCCCTACAATATTTAATCGAGCCGATGGCTCTTGCTTCTCGTTCATCTAAAAATCCTTGCTCTGACACACAAAGATAGCGCGGAAATTCTTTCCGTGCCCGTAAACTATATCACATTATAAACATTAAAATTCCGTAGGAATGAATCATATTGTAGCGACGGATTTTAATCCGTTGTAAAATAAAATGTCATCTACAAAAGTTCCATAGAAACTCATCATATTAAACATAAAATGGGGACGAATCTACGAATCTTCCTTATTTTGCATATCCAAATAAACTGGATTTAAATCCAGCCCTACAATATTTAATCGAGCCGATGGCTCTTGCTTCTCGTTCAACTCAAGCTCGACCGCTCGGATATGCACAACGATAGAGCAGAAATTCTTTCCATCCCCGTAAAGCATATCAACTTTACAACATTAAATTTATAGGAATGAATCATATTATAGAAATTACTCGCTGTAATTTTTAGACACTAAAATTATTTTTATGACCCTTGTAATATTTTCCACTAATTAAGCAACTTATGCATTATATAACTTAATTTCAAAACGGTATGAAGAAATGCTTAATGACTAAAAAAAAACGATAGTATGGAAACGGAATTTTTAGGGCTAATCCATGAAAATCAAAAAATAATATATAAGATTTGCAAATTATATCGGGATAGTAGAGAAGACCAGGAAGACTTATTTCAGGAAATCGTTTATCAACTTTGGAAATCTTATCCAGGCTTTAAAGGAGAATCTAAAGTAAGTTCGTGGATATACAGGATTGCTTTAAATACTGCTATAGCTACTTATCGAAAATCAAAAATATCTATTGATTATTATGAAGAGTTCCCCGAACATATTCATCCCTTTTCCGAAAAGACAGTTTCAGAAAATGAGGAGCGGTTGTTTTGGGCTTTACGAAAATTAAATGATTCAGAGAAAGCGGTCATATCTCTTTATCTGGAAGACTTCAATTATAAGGAAATTGCAGACATAACAGGACTTAGTGATAGTAATGTAGGTGTACGATTAAACAGAATTAAAAATAAACTGAAACAAATACTAAAATAAAAATTATGGAACTAAATGATTTAAAATCAGACTGGAAAAACGCTGGTGAAGATTTCAAAAGCGAAGCAGACTTACGACTAATGACAAAGATTGTCAATCACCCATCAATAAAAAAAATAAGAACAAAACTGATTATTGAAACAATTGTTCTACTATTCTTTTTATTTATTTATTATGACTGGTTTGATGGAGACAAAAAACCATTTTATGCAAATCTGTCATTAGTAGTTGGCTTATTATTATATATTTTCAATGATGTCATTGGTTTTATTTCTATAATAAGACCTATCAAAGAAACGAATTTGAAACTATCCCTTCAAAATTATTTAACGAGAATAAAACGACTATCGATTTCTTCAGTAATTATCACATTTCTATATAGCATCTCAATTATTATCTTTTTTACGTCAGTAATAACTTTTACAAAAGAAAAAGGATTAATATTGATATTTAGTATAGTTGTTGCGGTTCAATTTATTCTATTATCTTTAAGAATGTGGACTAAATGGATTAAAAATTTGGAGCTCCAAGTAAAGGATTTTAATATTGATGAAGAATCGTAGTTTGTATTGTTCAAGAAAATTCCGATCGCTCAGGTGTTAAAAAACAATAGCGAGTAAATTATTTCGTGCCCACAAAGTATATCAACATTAAAATTCCGTAGGAATGATTCATATTGTAGCGACGGATTTTAATCCGTTGTAAAATAAAACGTTATATACAAAGTTCCATAGGAACGCATCATACTAAACATAAAATGTGCCGAACCTACGGCTCTTTGTTACTTTGTATGTCGTAACTGGATTAAAATCCAGCCCTACAATATTTAATCGAGCCTATGGCTCTTTCTTTTGGTTTACCAAAGACTCTAATAATCTCACATCTTTTAAATAATAAAAAAACTCTTTAAAAAATTTGCGAAACCAAAAAGTTGCGCATATATTTGCAACCAAATGATTTCGTAAATAAATTTACAACAAATGAGAAGAGACATTTTTCAGGCAATAGCTGACCCGACAAGGCGGGCTATTATATCTTTGATTGCCTTACAAGCGATGACACCAAACGCCATTGCCGAAAATTTTAATACTACCAGACAGGCAATTTCTAAACATCTTCGCATTTTAGCCGAATGCGAATTGGTAAAACAAGAACATCAGGGCAGAGAAATTTATTACTCCCTTGAAATTGAAAAAATGAAAGAAATTGACCAATGGCTGAGCCAGTACAGAGAAATTTGGCAAACCAGATTCAATCAACTTGACGAATTATTAGCAACAATTAAAAAATAGAAAAAAATGGAAAATTTAGTATTTGATTTTACTGTTGACAAACCAAGCAAAACAGTAACCATTGTAAAAGAATTTGCAGCCGAATTGCCTTTGGTTTGGGACGCGTACACCAAACAGGAAATACTGGACCAATGGTGGGCACCAAAACCATGGGCGTCAAAAACAAAAGTGATGAATTTTGAGGAAGGCGGAAGACGCTTTTATGCCATGGTAAGTCCGGAGGGACAAGAGCATTGGGCGCTTCAGAAATATATTTCGATTAGTCCGAAAAGTAATTTTAAACTCTATAATTCTTTTGCAGACAAAGATGAAAATCCTCAATTACCAGGTTCTGAATGGGATTTGAATTTTACCGATCTAAATGGAACCACAAAAGTACTTATTACCATTTATAACGAATCTCTGGAGCGAATGGAACAAATGATCGAAATGGGCTTTAAAGAAGGATTTACAATGACACTAAAAAGCTTGGAGGAATTATTGGCAACTTTGTCTAAAAAATAATTTTGATTTAGTACATAGCGGAAAACATATTCCTTCATAAAACTGATAATCAAACGGATAACTATTTTTGGCTCCTGAAATTTATTGAATTTCCTTATATTTGATAAAACCAATAACACAAGACATCATGAGAAAAATAATCGTCATAACCATGATTACTATTGATGGCGTAATGCAGGCGCCCGGTGGTTCTGAAGAAGATACTTCGGGCGGTTTTGAATATGGAGGCTGGGTGGCACCTTTTGGAGATGAAGAATATGGCAACGTTATGCAGGAACAAATGAAACCCGCCGATATTCTTTTGGGCAGAAAAACATTTGACATTTTTGAAGACTATTGGCCTAAACATGCAGAAAGCTGGCCCGGAATTAATGAAGTAACCAAATACGTTTTGTCCTCCACCAGAAAAACCTCTGATTGGGAAAACACTGAATTTCTTTCTACCATAGAAGACATCAAAAAACTTAAAAATTCAGAAGGCGGAGACATTAAAGTCTGGGGAAGCGCCAGACTTGTTCAGCTATTGCTTCAATATGATTTAGTTGATGAACTTGCACTCTTAATTTATCCTGTAATTTTGGGTAAAGGGAAAAAATTGTTTGATGATAGCTCCACTCCGGCGGGATTTACGTTAATTGAAAGTACGGTTACGCCAAGCGGAGTCATTGCTGTAAGTTACAAGCGAGCGGGCGATGTGAAAACTGGGACTATTGGAGAATAAAGTATTTACTATTTTATATCAATCAATTTAAAAAGTAAAAATCAATATTTCTCAACAAAAGGACAGTCAATAAACCCAAAATGATTATTTTTGATAGTATCAAATGATAGTATCAAAATGAAGCCTCGATACGAAATAACAACTGAAATATTAAAATTAATCGTTTCTGTTTCTGAAAAAATCGGAGAAGTAAACGCAAAATATTTAGTTAAACAGAATCCTACTTTAAGGAAGCAAAATAAAATCAAGACAATTCATTCTTCATTAAGTATTGAAGGAAATACACTATCAGAAGAACAAATAACTGCTATTATTGAAAACAAAAGAGTTGCTGGCCCTCAAAAGGACATTGTTGAAGTTTTAAATGCTTTGGAGGTTTATGATAATTTAAATTCTTTGAAATATCAATCGGAAAAAGATTTTTTGAAAGCGCATAAACTGCTAATGAAAAATCTAATTGAAAATCAGGGAACATATAGAAAAAAAGGTGTCGGAATTGTAAAAGGTTCAAAAGTTGCACATATTGCACCCCCTCATGAAAACGTTCCTTTCCTGATGAAAGACCTATTTGAATATTTAAAAGATAAATCTGAAATTTCATTAATAAAAAGTTGTGTATTTCATTACGAAATGGAGTTCATTCATCCCTTTATGGACGGAAACGGAAGAATGGGAAGATTATGGCAAACCTTGATTTTAATGAGCGAATATCCATTATTTGAATTTCTGCCTTTCGAAACTTTGATCTCAAAAAATCAGGATGAATATTATAAAGTTTTGTCGGCTTGTGACAAGGAAGGAAAGTCGACCAAATTTATTGCTTATATGCTACAGGTAATTCACACTTCACTTTCTGATCTGCTTGACAATTCAACAAAAAAACTAAACGAAACCGAACGATTACAATTATTTGTTGAAGACGTAAAAGATGCATTTACAAGAAAAGATTACATGAAATATTTTAGCGCATTGTCCTCTGCAACAGCCAGCAGAGATTTGAAAAAAGGTGTGGAAAATCATATTATAGAGAAAACCGGAGATAAAAAAACAACAATCTACGTCAAAAAATAAATGTGCATGAAAGAAAGTATTCAACAGTTCATAACAAAACCTAAAAACATATTTATCATTGATGGTTTTGGTGCTTTACTGACTGCTTTGTTGCTTTTTTTCGTTCTTAGAAATTTCAACAGCTTCTTCGGTTTGCCTAAAACTACTTTAGGACATCTGTCTTTTCTGGCGCTGGTATTTTCAGTTTACTCTTTTTCCTGCTTTCTACTGATAACTAACAATTGGAAAGTATATTTAAAAATAATCTGTATCATAAATATATTTTATTGTCTTTTGACTATTGGAATTATACTTTATTATTACGAAAGTATTTCAGTTTTTGGAGTAGCGTATTTTCTAGGAGAAATAATAGTTATAGGTGGCATTGTATTGTTAGAAATGAGAACAGTAAAAAAAATTAAAATTTTTAAAATGAATACTATATTTTGACAAACATGTTTTTTTTAATCCTAGAATCATAGAACTTTTCCCAAAAATTATATAAGATATTTTTTTGCTGATTAAAGTAATTTTATTCTACGATAATTAGAATACTAAATTCTTTTTAAAACATTTAAAACAGCAAAATCATGCAAAAGAACATTACACGTTTGTTAATGGTATTCGTAATACTATTTTCATTTACAAGCTGCGAACTTATTGGAGACATCTTTCAAGCCGGAATAGGCGTCGGAATCTTTATCGTGATTTTTGTAATCGCCATAATAATTTGGATCTTCGCAAAATTCTTCCGAAGATAAAACATAAAAAAATCCCGTTACTTAAAAAATAACGGGATTCTTTTATTCCAATTGTATATTACAAATTATACATTTTCTTTCTTTGTTCCTGAATCTTTTCATCATCAAGATACTCATCAAATGTCATGTAGCGATCGATTGCTCCGTTTGGTGTAAGCTCTACTACTCTGTTACCAACAGTTTGTGCAAACTCGTGGTCATGCGTTGTGAAAATCACAGAACCTTTGAAGTTTTTTAATGAGTTGTTGAAAGCCGTAATTGACTCCAAATCCAGGTGATTCGTTGGCTCATCTAACATTAGAATATTAGCGCGCTCCATCATCATTCTGGATAACATACAACGTACTTTTTCTCCTCCTGATAATACGCGGCTGGTTTTTAAAGCTTCTTCTCCTGAGAAAATCATTTTTCCTAAGAATCCTCTAATAAAAACCTCATCACGCTCTTCTTCTGTTTTTGCGTATTGACGTAACCAGTCTACCAAAGTCAAATCATTTTCAAAAAACGAATGGTTTTCTGCTGGTAAATAAGCCTGATTTGTTGTAATTCCCCAATCGTAAGTTCCTGAATCTGCTTTTTGTTCACCATTTAAAATTTGGTAGAAAGCTGTTGTAGCACGTGAATCTTTTGAAAAAAGGACGATTTTATCTCCTTTTGCCATATTCAAATGAACATCTTTAAACAAAACTTCCCCATCAACAGAGGCGCTTAGGTTTTCTACATTCAGAATCTGATCTCCTGCTTCACGATCCTGATCGAAAATAATCGCAGGATAACGACGGCTTGAAGGTTTGATGTCTGAAATATTTAGTTTGGAAATCATTTTTTTACGGGAAGTAGCTTGTTTAGATTTAGCAACGTTTGCACTAAAACGACGAATAAACTCTTCTAATTCCTGTTTCTTTTCTTCTGCTTTTTTGTTTTGCTGTGCACGTTGTTTCGCGGCTAACTGGCTAGACTCATACCAGAACGTATAGTTTCCTGAATAGTGGTTTATTTTTCCGAAATCAATATCCGAAATATGGGTACAAACAGAATCTAAAAAGTGACGGTCGTGTGATACTACGATTACGGTATTTTCATAATTGGCAAGGAAATTTTCTAACCAGGCGATGGTTTCAAAATCCAAATCGTTGGTAGGCTCATCCATAATAAGCAAATCCGGGTTGCCGAAAAGTGCCTGGGCCAAAAGTACACGAACTTTAATTTTTCCCTCCAAATCACCCATTAAAGTATAATGATGCTCTTCGTTGATTCCTAAGTTAGACAACATCGCTGCTGCGTCAGAATCGGCGTTCCAACCATTCATTTCTTCAAACTGAACCTGAAGTTCCCCTATCCTGTCGGCGTTTTTATCGTTGTAGTCTAAATAAAGTTCATCCATCTCCTTTTTTACAGCATACAAAACTTTATTTCCCATTAAAACAGTTTCCAAAACCGTATGCTCGTCGAACATGTTGTGATTTTGGTTTAAAACCGACATACGTTTGCCCGGTTCTAAATGAATGTGTCCGGAAGTTGGGTCTATATCGCCAGAAATGATTTTTAGAAAAGTAGATTTTCCAGCACCATTGGCTCCAATAACGCCGTAAATATTTCCGTGAGTGAAAGTAGTATTTACCTCGTCAAACAAAATTCGTTTGCCAAATTGAACTGATAAATTATTGACTGTTAACATGAATGTCTTTTTTATTAATTTGGTGCAAAAGTACGGAAAAAGGTTCAATTTTTTTCACCATATAAGTAATATAAGTTGATTGTAGCTAAACTTATAATCATATAATTATAAAATTTTACCCTATAAGTTCTGCAAGTGAGATTACTTCGTTCCTAGCAAAGACAACAGTCTTCTTATAAAAACGAGAGCCCCGATCGCAGTGAAAATCCTTTTATGGCGGGGTTCGACATAAAAGATAAAACGGACAGCAGGAAATAGCTCCTAAAAAATATCTTTCTTTAGTTTTAAAAAAAAACCTGACAATATAATTGTCAGGCCTATAATGCTCTCTTCAGGGTAAAAACCAAATAACAAATTACCAGGATTCGATACATTTATTAGAAATATAAATCAGGTTAAAAAATAAATAACCAAACTCAATTTTAACCGTCCCAATTTTTATTTCTATATTCTAACATACTTACCAATTTAGTCATGACTACCTCTGCCTATTAGCTTTGGCAGAGATAAAACCTACATCATGACATACACTTACTTAACTTAAAACCAATTCAAACCATTATATTAACTTTTTAAAACTTGTATAAACTGCCACCTCAACATCAGCATGATCTTTTGTATTACATTGCTCGATCAAAGCTTTCAAATCTGCTGATTTCAAAGTCGATTTATTATCCAAAACAAGCAATAATTCTTTTGATGCATCACTTAGCTTTTTAGACAAAGGCAGAATTGGCTGTACCAAAGGTGCGTTGGAACTCAATTCCTTCAATTCTTTATTTACCGCAATCCATTTATTGAAAAATGTGGCAACTTTTGCTTTATTTTCAGGTGTTTTACTTGCTAAATACTGAGTTACGGCATCATCAAAAGACAGTGCATCTTTTGCATCAGGCGTGCAGGCATCTGCAAAAAGTGTGAAAGGAGAATACATTTGATATTCTGTTCCATCCTTATTTCGGGTATATCCTTTTAAAGGTTCGCAAACATTTGAGAATTCGTTAAGTGGCTTTATATCTTTATTATTAGCAATATTTCTTAAAATCACATCTTTGTTACGAATGTGTGTCAAGCCAAGTTCTTCTAATCTGAAGGAAACGGTTTCAAGGCGTCTGCGCATATCGGCAACATCCGTAATGTTTTCTGCCGACCAAAGTCTTTCGGCAATTGCGGCAGTTCTTGGCCAAATTCTTGAATCTATTGTTGTTGATGTTGTCAATTCTGTCCACATTGTGGCTTCACCTCCAAGGATTCTTGCTTTTTCTTCTGTCGTTAGATCAACGCTTTTTGGCATTGGGTCATTCAGATAATGGCTTTCAACTGGATACATTAAATCAATATAAAATCCGTTTGACAAAACTGTTTTATACCCTTTTTTTACTGCTTCCGCTAAAGACTGACCGGGTAAAACGCCTTCATTTGGACCTCTCCAGGAATGAACAATCGCTTCTTTTGAAAGATTTTTGGTTAAAATTTCTTCCCAACCCATTAGTTGTTTTCCGTGTTTTTTAAGCATTGGGGCTAATTGCATCGTAAAATAAGTCTGCAGTTCGTGGTTTGTGGCTAACTTATTTTTCTTTTTAAATTCCTGAATTTTAGGATTGGCATCCCAATCTTTCCCCTCATTTTCATCTCCTCCAATATGAAAATAAGCTCCGGGAAACAATGGGCAAACCTCATCAAAGATTTCGCTTAATAATTGGTATGTCTTAGGATTTGAAGGATCTAATGTTGGCGTAAAAATACCCGCATTTCTTTCAATTCCATAGGTTGCAATTGCTGTTCCCTGTATGTTTTTTTCTGAAGTTCCGCCAGTCAATGTAATCACTTTACTTCCTATTTCCGGATAAGCTGTCAATATCGCAGATCCGTGGCCTGGAACATCAATTTCGGGAACTATCAAAATACCGCGTTCATCAGCATATTTTACGATATTTTTAATTTCTTCCTGTGTGTAATACATGCCATCCGAAGCTAGCTCTATTAGTTTTGGATGTTTTCTCATTTCGATTCTCCAACCCTGATCATCTACTAAATGCCAGTGAAAAACATTCATTTTCATTGCAGCCAATCCGTCAAGATTTCTTTTGATAACATCTACCGGCTGAAAATGTCTTGCCGCATCTATCATTAAACCTCGCCATGTAAATCTTGGAAAATCTGAAATTTGTGAATTCGGAAAATAAAATGATTCGCTGTTATTCTGCAGCATCTGCAATAACGTTTCAAGGCCATGTAAAGCTCCTAAATCGGTGGTTGCATCTATTGTAATTTTGTTTTGTTTGATATCTAAATGATAACTTTCGTCTTCATACAAACCAATTTTTCCGCTTTTGGTACAGTTAATCTGAAGTTCTGCTGTTGGAACCTCATTTAGTTTCGTAATAAAATCCTGCGCAAAAAAGAGACCTGTCCTGCCATCTAAGCGACGCAAGAAACGAGTGGCACCTCCAAAGATTCTCGGATTTGGGTTTCCGGTAATGTTTACTTTAAAATTTTTAGTCAAAGCAAAATTTCCCTCATTCAAAACAACATTTTGAGGCCAGGGCATAAGATTTAGCTGCTCTTTTTGGATTTGGGCATTAGAAGTTAAACCCGCTAACAGTAGGACTAGTATGTATTTCATTTTATGTTGCTTGAAAGTTGTTATCTTCTGATAACATTATTAATAGGCAAAAAATTCAGAATGATCCCTCTATTGAACCTCACTATCAGTATGAAATCAATCTGAATTTGCAATTTGATTCGCTCTAAATCAAATCTTATAAATATTTCTTAGTAATCAAAACGCTTGAAAGCCTCAATAGCTTCGTATTCTGCCAAACCTAATTCATCGTATAGAATTGCTGTATTTTTATTTCGGTCTTCTGCTCTAACCCAGAACTCCCTTGAATCATTCCCCTGAAACATAACCCTGTCTTTTTGAGACTGGTGATATAAGATTGCATGACGTTTTAATAATACTTCTGAAGGAGAAAGCGGAACGGCCATATCAATTTCGTGAATGTCCCATTCGTGCCATGCGCCTCTGTATAACCATAGCCAGCAATCATCCATGTATTTCTCATGCTTTAATGCTTTCATGGCAGCAAATATAGCATTCAGACAAACTTCGTGTGTTCCGTGTGGATCAGCAAGGTCACCTGCTGCAAATACCTGATGTGGTTTTATTTTGGCAATAATATCTTTTACGATAGCAATATCTTCAGCACCTAATGGTTTTTTCTTCACTTGTCCTGTTTCATAAAAAGGAAGATCTAAAAAGTGTGTGTTTTCATCTTTTAATCCGATGTATCTTGTGGCTGCATAGGATTCCCTTCTTCTTATCAGTCCTTTTAATTTTCGAACTTCCAAAGAATCAATTTGATTTTCTGATTTATTGTTCAAAAAGTCTATTACCGATTTAAAGTTTATTCCGCTGCCAGCATCGCCAACAAAATCGTTACATACTTCAGCAAATTTTAGTGCTTCATCATCGGTAACAGCAATATTTCCGGAAGTTTGATATACCACGTGTACATCATGTCCTTGTTTAATAAGTTTCGAAAAAGTTCCTCCCATAGAAATCACATCATCATCAGGATGCGGACTAAAGAGAATTACTCGTTTTTTTGCAGGATTGGCTCTTTCCGGACGATGTGAATCGTCTGTGTTTGGTTTTCCACCCGGCCATCCTGTAATAGTATGTTGTAAAACATTGAACATATTGATATTCAAATCGTAAGCAGAACCTTCCTGTGCCAAAAGATCTGACATTCCGTTGTTGTTGTAATCACGGTCTGTTAGTTTCAATATAGACTGTTTTGTTTTTTGGCATAACCAAACAATCGCTTTGCTTTTTAATTCCTGTGTCCAGATGCATTCTCCAACTAGCCACGGCGTTTTGAAACGCGTCAATTCAGATGCTGCAGACTGATCTAATACGAAAGTTGCATTAGGATGATTTTGTAAAAATGTTGCAGGAATTTCAGAACTGATATCACCCTGAATGGTTCTCTTGATGATATCTGCTTTGTTTTGTCCCCAGGCCATTAATACAATTCTCTTCGATCTCATAATCGTAGAAACTCCCATTGTAATCGCTCGTTTCGGAACATTGTCTATACCATTAAAATCTGACGAAGCATCGACTCTTGTAATATGATCCAGAGTAATAATTCTGGTTCCTGAATTAACGTGAGATCCTGGTTCGTTGAAACCTACGTGACCTGTACGACCTATTCCAAGCAATTGAAAATCAAGACCTCCCGCATTTTTAATATTCATTTCGTAATCAATGCAATATTGATTTAATTCATCAATTGCAACGGTACCATCTGGAATATTAATATTCTCAGGATCGATATCAATATGATTAAAAAGATGCTGATGCATGAAATAGTGATAGCTCTGATTGTTCTCCTTTGTCATCGGATAATATTCATCCAGATTAAAAGTGATCACGTTACTAAAACTTAATCCTTCCTCCTTGTGCATTCTCACTAATTCTTCATATACTTTTATTGGAGAAGAACCTGTTGCCAAACCTAATACACAAGTTTTATTTTTTTCTTGTTTAGATCTAATTAATTGCGCGATTTCCTGCGCTACAATTACTGAAGCTTCTGCCGAATTTTTGAAGATTTCGTTGTGGATTTTTTCAAATCTGGTTTCTTCAAATTTTCCTGCACTTTTATAACTGATATCATGTTTTATTTCTAAAGCACTTTTCATTTTTTTCTTTTTTTTTATTATATCTTAAAGGTAATATTTTTTACGCAACAACTCAAGTAACACGCACTACTTGTGCCATTTATAAATCTGACTTATTCGTTTTTAATCTTTTTTTTTGGTTTTACACACTCACAATTTAAATTCCATCATAAATTAGTCATCAAATTTTTATCAATTTATTTTGGCAAACGCGTTAACCATTATATGTAAATTTATCCTTAAGCAATGGTCCAAAAAAATTATTTATACAAACTGCTTGAAATTTTAAACCAACGACATTATTCAATCAATAACACGTTTCACAAGATGTTCTCCTCTTGAGATTACAATTCAATTATATCCTGTTATCTCAAAATGGGCTTTTCTACTTTTAATTTTTACGGTTACTTTGACTTTTAGTTCCCACACAAATCAGAAGTTGTATAACCCAGCTTTGTATATTTTTTATGAATCACATCCAATAAAGAATATTCGTCAAATGAATCCTGAGCAATTTCCCAAATCATGATGCCCCCAGTTGCTTCTGAAGCCAGTTGAACTTTTTGCTCAATAGTTGGTCTTCCGTTATAGTAAATTTTACCCAATTCATCCTGATCTGCAAACTGTTTTCCGGCTGACACAATTTGTGCATAAGTGGCACTGGTAGCAACTGGATCTGTAAAATTGTAGCCATAAAACGGAACTCCCAGTGTTAATTTATCTTTTGGAATATTTTGTAATTTATTCCAAAAATCGATTCCAAGTTTTGCATCACTAAACGAACTATGCTGACCCGGCTTTTCCGGAGCCCAAGGTCCTGTCATATCATATGCCATGATATTAATAAAGTCAAAAGCATTTAAAGCTTCATTGCTTATATTAATAAAACGCGTATTATTTGGTAAAGCTGCCGTTATAAGCTTATTCTTGCTTTTTAAGGCATTTTTTAATTCAATAACAAAACCACTGTAACCTGTTGTTACCGCATCCCACTCAAGATCTACATCAACACCATCTAATTTATGAATGTCTACAAAACTTATTATTTTCTTAATAAAATCTGGTCGGTTTTCCGGCTTATCAATAAGCAATGACCAATTAGCAGCCTGTTCTGCAGAAATAACTCCTCCGGCGACAGAAACAGATATTTTAATGTTGGGATTTATAATCTTCACATGTTTGATAACCGCATCGATGTCTCCCTCAAAAATTAAATTTCCCGTATTATCCGGATTTGCGAATGATAAATTAAGATGAGTCAGTTTACAAAACTGTACGGAACTCATTTTACTAAAATTATCTGTAGATAAATAGCCTACAACCCTTGCTGTTTTATTTTTTGAATTATCAATTTTATTGTCGTTCTCTTTTGAACAGCTATAAGATGAAAAAAGCGAACCAATAAAAAAAAGGATGCCTAATAAGGCTTTATTTTTTATCATTATTTTTAATTTTAAATTGTTTAATTTAATTAGAATAAAAATAACACCTTATTAGGCATAACTTTAGGAATGTTTTTTAGTTTGCATCCCACCAAACTTTATTTGTCCACTCGTTATTTCCTCCCATTCTGGATAATGCATCTAAATAATTTGCTTCATTTTTCTGCATCTCATCATTAGGATAATATAAACGTGTCGGCACTACTCCGCCTGTTTCTGAACCAGGATTTGTTATTGGCAGTAAATTTGGAAATCCTGTTCTTCTCCAGTTTGAATATGCTTCAATACTGTTGAATATGTAAGTAATCCAAAGCTGTGTGGCAATTTGCTCTTTTTCTGTTCCGGCTACTAATGGCTTAGCGTTCAAATACGCATCAATATCGGTTTGTGAAGCAGCAGGTACACCGTAGATAAATAATTGTTTGATTCCTGCTTCAACTCCATTTTTGTAATATTCAGCAGCAGAAGTACCTGATACCCATCCTCTATGAGCAGCTTCTGCCAATAATAATTGTGTTTCTGAATAACTTACATGCAAAAAAGGTGTTGTTTTTTGTTTGTAATAAGACTGGATTCCTGAAGCTGCAGTTGAACCACCCGGAGTATCCCATCTAAATGTTCCCGGACGAATCCCTTCATATAATTTTTCTCCTGGTTGAACAGGTTGTCCAGCTTTTCCAGCCATTGAAGATGTTGTTTTGGGAGTGGCCAGCATAGTTAATCTTGGATCCCCATTATCTCTCAAATAATCTATAACCAATGAACTAAAATGATCTCCGTGTTCATTACCTACAAAAGCATAAGCCAAACCATTCCCTCTAAAATCTATAGCTGCAGGATTATCATTGAATGTTGCATCTAAATGATTCATGATACAGTTGTCAAGATTGCTTTCAAAAACACCATTTTGTAATGCTGCTTTTACTTGTTTTTCTGCTTCTGCCGGCTTTATTTCAGAAATTCTCATTGCTAAACGCAATCTTAGGGTATTAGCAAGTTTTTTCCATTTTGCAATATCACCATCATAAAACAAATCTCCCTTAACAGTACCGCCTCCGGCATTTAACTGATTATTAGCTTCCTCTAATTCACTAAAAAATGCTGTATAGATTTCTTCTTGTGTATCATATTTTGGTGTTACAATTCCTTGTGAGAATCCAAGTCCCGCCTGAGAATAAGGAATGTCTCCATAAAGATCTGTTAAACGTTGTGCCACCATTACCTTCATGATTTTTGCTACTGCATTCATGTTTACCATAGCAGGATTGCCACTGGTTTTTTCCAGAATATCTACAACATTTTTCAATTCGTTTGAATAACCGTTTCTCCACAATGCAGTTGCATAGTCATCGTTTTTCTTGAATGTACTGCCATATTCTGTTACATTCCAGGCACCTGCATAATGTTGTACAAATCCGCCTGAATATATTAAGTTCGCTCTCCATTGATAGTATCCGTCTCCAGACATACATAATTGGGTAAATGTTAGCTGTCCTGCCGGATTTGCTGACAATGCTACCGGGTCTTTCTCCAGTTCATCAAAATTTTCGGTACAGCCAACTGCAGTTAACAATATGGCTATGGCTAGTATTATTTTTTTTAATTTCATAATTTATTTTTTTAGAATGCTACTTTAATATTAAACCCATACGATTGTCTGAATGGGAGTGAACCATATTCAAATCCTTGTCCATTTCCAGAAGTATACATAGACTCCGGGTCAACGTTTGGCAAATCCTTATTAAAAGTCAATAAATTCCTTGCGAATGCCGATACATAAATTGAGTTGATTTTTGCTCCGTTAAAAACACTCTTCGGTATATTGTAACCTAAACTTACCTCTCTTAATTTCACATAAGAAGCATCATAAATAAAAGGTGCCGGTGTATTATTGAAAACAGTTGTCCAATAATCCTGAGGATTAACCGGTTTAGTATTTTGTTCATATACAGGATTAGCAGCTGTTCCGGTATTTACTACACCTTGTGCAACATAACCGGCAGTAGGAACCCATGTTGCCTGGCTGAAATTAGGATCATTTGCAACTGCGTCAGCTCTTGCTTCATTATAAGCATCCCTTCCTTCTGTAGTAACATCTAAAAGTCCTTTTTGTCCTGCTAATGAATTTGTCATAGAATATACATCCATTCCAAATTTCATATCTATTAAAAACTGAAGTGTTATTCCTTTATAAGAAAATCTATTCGTTAAACCGGCAGCCCAATCAGGAAGTCCTTTTCCTAAATTCACTTTAGCATCTGTAAACAAAGGCATACCATTTGCATCGACAATTTTTTCTCCTGAAGGAGTTTTTAGAAAATCTTTTCCTATGATTGTTCCATATTGACCTCCAACCTGAGCTACGATAGCTGCTCCAGCCCAACGAGCTTCAGAAATAGCATATGTATTAATATTAGGATGTAAAGAGATAATTGAGTTTTTGTTTTTTGAGAAGTTCAAATCAATTCCCCATTCAAAACTATTGGTTTTAATTGGAGTCCCGGATATAAAAAGTTCAATACCTTCATTTCTTAATTGTCCTGCATTTACCGAAAGAAATTCATATCCGGATGTTGCAGATGATGCTAAATCAAGAGTTTGGTCTGCAGTATCTTCACGGTAAAGTGTAATATCTGCTTTTAACCTGTTTTTAAAGAATCCTGTTTCAAATCCAAATTCCACTCCTGTTTTAGACTGATAAGTCAAATTAGCATTTGGTGCCGCAGAGTTTTTGATATTAACAACACTTTGTCCGTCATAAGATGAAAAAGTAGTGTAATTTAAAGCATTTTTATATGCTCCTGGTGCATTCGAAACTTGTGCCCATGAAGCTCTGAATTTACCATAAGAAAATGAATCACTTTGAATACCAAAAGCATCAGAGAATACAAATCCTAATGAAGCTGCAGGATAAAAAGCATCTTTGCTGATAACGCTGAACCAGTCATTTCTTCCTGTAAACTCTGCATACAAATACCCTTTGTAATCAAATTTTGCAGAACCGTAAACTGAATTTGTTCTGGTTTTGGTTACCACAGGAGCATTTTCTGTCTGATTTACAAAATTACTGATGTATTCTGTACCCGGCTCAATAAGCCTGGTCCCAAATCTTGAATTTTGATCTCTTTTAAAATCCCTTCTTCCTGTACCTAAAATTCCTGAAAAAGTAAAATCTGTAGCTAATTTTATATCACTGAAAGTGGCAATAATATCCGTATTCATTTCTGAAACATTTATATTATCCAACCCTAGATATCCTTCATCTCTTCCCGGCCATGTACTTCCTGCCGCCATAAAGTCTTTTGAACTGAAAGCATAACTGTCTAAACCAGTTCTAAATGTCAATGCTACCCAGTTTTTTACCTGATAAGTCCCGGTAACATTTCCTATAAAACGATTTTTTAAAGATGAGTTATGGTTTTCCTGTGTAATAAAATATGGATTTAACTGATACACATTATTGTTCCATGGATAAATTTGGCCTGTTTCTTCATTTTTATAATTTTTAAGCCAGGCCTGGTCGATATTTGGTGCTAATGAGCTTAATGAATAACCAACATTATTTGGCGAATCTCCTAATCCAGGTCGGTTTTGTGTGTTTTCAACCATATAATTTACGTTCGCAGCCAAAGTAAATTTTTCCGACTTTATAGTTCCATTTAAACTTGCATCATTTCTTTCTAAACCAGATTCAGGAATAACGTCATCATTTTTAAGGTTGTTATATCCAAAACGAACAAAAGCATTGTCGCTTCCTGCGGATAATGAAATACCGTTTGAAAGTGTTACTCCTGTTTGGAAAAAATCCTGAATATTATTATCTACTCTTGCGTAAGGCTTCATAGAACCATCAAAGATTTTTATCTCCTGGCCAACACTTTCAGAGAACTTAGGTCCCCACGCATTTGTGGTATAACCGTATAATTCAGAAGGTGCTCTTGCAGGATCAGGCAAAGTACCATTCGATCCTGATCCGTATTCATTCTGATAATCAGAATACTTAGCATTTACCCTGTCAAAACTTACACCGCTTGTAAGCTCGACCTGCAATTTGCCTTTGCTTCCTTTTTTAGTCGTAATCAAAATAACGCCATTCAAAGCTCGTGATCCATACAAGGCAGCAGCAGCAGCTCCTTTTAGTACCGTTAAACTTTCAATATTATTAGGGTTAATACTTGAAATACCGTCTCCGTTATCCCTTCCGTCAAACCATTTACTTGTAGCGGCATTATCATTGTTCAAACCAGAGTTGTCAATAGGAACACCATCTACTATATAAAGAGGCTGGTTACTTTCACCAATACTTGAAATACCTCTAATAATAACTCTTGTTGATCCTCCTACTCCCGTGGCCGGAATAGAAACATCAACACCGGCAATCTTACCGGAAAGCGCAGTAGCCACATTCGTAGTAATAACTTTGTTTAATTGGTCGCCTTTTAGATCCTGAACTGCATAACCCAGTTCTTTCTTTTGTCTTTTAATACCTAATGCAGTAACAACTACCTCATTTAAAGAATTTGAAGCCGCTAATCTCATTTTCACATTTATTGTAGTCGCATCACCTACAACAATTGTCTGAGATTCTAGTCCTACATAAGTAAAAACTAAACTTTGTCCTTTTTGTACTTCAATTGAGTACAAACCGTCAAAATCGGTAGTAGCACCTTTTTGTCCGCCTTGTACAGCAACAGATGCCCCTGGTAACGGCATCCCATCAGAATCTGTAATCAAACCCTTGACATTTTTTACCTGAGCAAGCGAAACCTGCGCTGTAAAAACAATCATAAAGATTAATAAAAATTTTTTCATGTTTATTTATTTTGTTAGTTATGGCGTAAAATTATTCTTAAGGTATTGTTAAAAAAAATAATTTATACCAACTGCTTCAAACTTTAAACCAACGACATAAAACAATCAATAATACGTTTTACGAAAAAACGTTATATACATAAAATAACATGCGGTTTGCTTGATTTTATAAAATTTTATTCAAAAAAATTGTGTTTCATCGAGTAATTGTTTAAAGTTGCATATAATTTAAACATTATAAAATTCTTAAATTGAGCGAAATTCAAAAATTAAACTTTGATATCAAACTACGAAATCATATCTGGTTTTGGGGAAGTTATTTTACCTTGAATTTTTTAAGATGGGGAGCATATTTTAATGATTATGAATATTCCTTTAAATCAAATTTGATTGAATTTTCATTGCACATTCCTTTAGTATATTTCAATCTTTTTGTTTTGATACGCCGCTTTGTTTTAAAACAAAAATATTTTAAATACACCATTGCACTACTAATTAGTCTTTTTAGTGTTTATTTACTAAAAACGGCCCTGACCTATTACCTTATTTCTGAAAATATCTGGCCGGAGGCTAATCGTGAATATCATCCTTTTGATATAAATCACATTCTAGCAGTATGTATTGGCGAATTGTATGTATTGGCCATGGCATCATCTGTTTATCTGACATTAACATGGCTAAGAGAAAGAGAAAGAAACAGGTCATTGAGAGAAAATCAATTTAAGATAAAACTTAAATATCTTGAAAATCAGATTCAGCCTCACTTTTTCTTTAACACATTAAATAATTTATACGCATTATCCTTAGAATCTTCTGATAAAGTTCCTGATGTAATTATTAAATTATCAAATCTGATGGAATATGTATTGTATGACGTAAAAGGAACCAAACTTGTACCTCTGATAAAAGAAATTGATTACATTCAGAATTACATCGAAATTGAAAAGCTTCGTTTCGATAATGTTGAAGTTACCATCAATCTGGAATCCAATATTGAAGACATCAAAGTTCCCCCTTTAATCTTTATCTCATTAGTTGAAAATGCCTTTAAACATGGAGGACTAAATAATCAGAATCTGAAGATTAAAATAAACTGCAAAATTACTGACAATAGATTACTGCATTTTGAAATCCTTAATAATTTTGTAATTTCACAAAAAAATGATTCCAAAGGCGGTATTGGTTTGGTCAACACCAAGAAAAGATTAAAATTAATCTATAAGAATAATTTTAGCCTAAAACACAAAACAAAGCTGAATTACTATATAATACGTTTGCAAATACCTATTCATAATGAAGATTAAATGCTTGTTAATCGACGATGAACCTTTAGCTATTAAAGTTTTACAAAATTATTTTACCAATTTTACAGACTTTGAGGTTATAGGTACATTCAATAATTCCTTAGAAGCACTAGATTTTATAAACAGTACGCCTGTAGATGCCGTTTTTTTAGACATCAACATGCCTATGATGACTGGTTTTGAATTAATTAGCCTGATTGAAAACAAAACACGGGTTATTATTACAACCGCTTTTAGGGAGTTTGCAGCAGAAAGCTATGATCTTGATGTTTTAGATTATCTGGTAAAGCCAATTCCACTGCCAAGGTTCATTAAATGTATCAATAAAATTACTACAGAATACAATTTAAAAAATAATATTAAAACCGAAGTCCCCAAAGGAGATTCTCATATTTTTATTAAAGTCGATAAAAAAATGATGAAAATTAATATTGAAGAGATTTTATTTGTTGAAGGAATGAAAGAGTACATTAAAATTGTTACCCCTGATAAAACTTATATTACCCATAAATCACTCACTTCTTTATCTGAAGAATTACCTGCCGATAAATTTCTGCGAATTCATAAATCGTATGTAATTGCTCTTAACAAAGTAAAATCTATCGAAGGAAACAGAATCCAAATCCTTTCTTATACCATACCAATTGGCAGAAACTACAGCAAGGAAGTTAAAAATAAAATTTTAGAGTAAAAATTTTCAATCACTTTATCACAATTATTTAAAAAATTAACACATTGTTGAATAAATTCTGTTGTTTGTATAATTTCTGCCTTTTTTATTCTTTTTTATTTTTTTTTGAGAATTGTAACAAATATATTTACGGCTTAAACTACTTTAAAAAAAACTAAAAAAATCTTATTACAATTATGAATTCAGAAAATGTACAGACCAAGTGGGGGCAATTTATTTCGCTGATAATTGTCTTCTTCTTTTGGGGTTTCGTTGGTTCTGCCAATGACATCCTTATTCCCGTATTCAAAAAAGTATTTACTTTATCTCAGGTTCAGTCACAACTAGTGGCCTGGGCATTTTATGCTGCTTATTTTGTGGGATCAATTATCTTCTTTTTGGTATCTCTGAAATTAGATGTATTACAAAAATTTGGATACAAAAAAACGCTTTCAGCTGGTTTAATTCTTTCAGCTGTCGGTTCCTTTTTATTTGTTCCTGCCGCTACGATGCAAAGTTTTCCATTCTTCTTAACAGCTTTATTTACTGTTGGTTTAGGATTCTCCATTCAACAAATCGTAGCCAATCCTTTAGCAATTAAAATGGGAAGTCCTGCAACTGGAGCTCACCGTTTAACCCTGGCAGGAGGTATCAACTCTTTCGGAACAACTATCGGTGCCATCTTATTGGGAATCGCTCTGTTTGGAATGGGAGATAACAAAAAAACATCTCTTTCATTAGAAGATATTAAATTGCCTTTTATCATCTTAGGTCTTGCTTTTATTGTCGTGGCTATTTTTATGAATTTTTCTAAAATTGAAAATCCGGTAAAAGAGGAAGAACCAATAGTAAAACCTGCCTATGTAAAATTCAATATTCTGGATTATCCACAACTATACTTAGGAATGTTGGGTATCTTTATTTATGTTGGAACGGAGGTAACAATCATTAGTAATTTACCAGCTTTATTGCATACAGCAGAATTTGGTAATGTTTTAGAAGATGCCATTGCGCCATTTATTGCCCTTTATTGGGGAAGTTTAATGATTGGACGTTGGAATGGAGGAGTCAACGTTTTCAATACATCAACCTTAGTAAACACAGCCCTGAAATTTATTGTTCCTGCTATAGCATTTGGAGTAATTATTGGAGCCAACATATTTGCTGGTCATGACGTTTCATCATTCTATATTTACCCAATCTGGATTTTATTATTTATAGCCGTATGCTTTGTTGGCGGTAAAAATGCCGGAAAAACGTTAATGCTATTCGGAATATCAGGTGTATTAATGATGCTTGCAGGATTAGTTTGCCCAGATCCGCAAATTGCCAAGTTCTTCTTTATCTCCGGAGGTTTATTTTTATCTATCATGTGGCCGTCAATATTCGATTTAGCGATTGCAGGTTTAGGAAAAAACACAGGAAAAGCATCTTCATTCCTTATTATGATGATTCTTGGAGGAGGTGTTATTCCTTTAGTACAAGGAGGTATCTGTGATATTGATCTTACAAGTCCCGAGGGAATTTTCGGAATCACATGGACACATTTCTCTTACATCATTCCACTTATTGGTTTCGCCTATTTAGGATTCTATGGTTACTACTGCCCTAAAATATTAAAAAGACAAGGTATTAATCATGTAGAAGGCGGTGGCGGAGGTCACTAAATCTTTATAAAAAATCCAAATTTTAAATTCCAAATTCCAATCTTATCGCAGGTTGGAATTTGGAATTTTTTTATTGATTCTTCTAATAATTTAGTTCTGATAATGTATAAAAAAATAACTTATCAATAATTAGCTTCTAAAAGTGCTTTATGATCTTCAATTTTTATAACAATGCAAAAACTAAAATACTTTTTGCCATATGTAGTTCTTTTTGAGACACATAAAAAAAAAAATCGCCATGTTCAATTGAAAATGACGATTTTATTTTGATTATTTTAAAAGTAAACTATTTGTTACCTTTCTCAAAATCAGCTACAAACTGAGCTAAACCGATATCTGTTAACGGATGTTTCAACAATCCTGCAATGGCAGACAATGGTCCTGTCATAACATCTGCACCAATTTTAGCACAGTTTACAATATGCATGGTATGACGCACTGAAGCCGCTAAAATTTGAGTTTCGTATCCGTAGTTGTCATAAATCAATCTAATTTCTTCAATCAGGTTTAAACCATCAGTAGAAATATCATCCAAACGACCAATAAAAGGCGAAACATAAGTGGCTCCCGCTTTTGCAGCCAATAAAGCCTGACCTGCAGAAAACACAAGAGTAACGTTTGTTTTAATTCCTTTATCAGAGAAATATTTTGCAGCCATAACACCTTCTTTTGTCATAGGCAATTTCACTACAATCTGATCATGCAATTCAGCTAATTCCTCTCCTTCTTTAATCATTCCGTCATAATCCAGCGCATTTACTTCAGCACTAACATCCCCTTCTACAAGATTACAGATGTCAACATAATGCTTCAAAATATTCTTTTTTCCGGTAATTCCTTCTTTAGCCATCAAAGACGGATTCGTTGTTACACCATCCAAAACACCTAAAGCCTGTGCTTCTTTAATTTGCGCTAAATTAGCTGTGTCAATAAAAAATTTCATAATTATATCTATTTAATTGTGTTCATAATTTGGGCGTGACCACAAGGGTCGGGTTTTCCGCTATATCTTTTATTTTTCTAAAGAAAAAAAATAAAAGGATGCCGCTTCAACCCCTCACGCAAAACGGTGCAAAATTACAACTTATAATCTCAAAAAATAAAATCTGAAAGAATAATTCTGAGTTTACAATACAATCGCTTTAAAACAATAAGAAAAAAAAGCGTATTTTTAAAAAAACAAATAATTTGCACAGTGGCAGAAGAAAATTTTAAACAAGACATACAAAATATTCAAAACATCTCTATTGTTCCAACATTACTCAACGTGATATGTCAGAGTACAGGAATGGGGTTTGCAGCAATTGCAAGAGTTACCGAGGACCGATGGATAACCTGTAGCGTTCAGGACAACGTGTCGTTTGGCTTAAAGCCCGGAGATGAATTAGAGATAAGAACTACAATCTGCCATGAAATTCGCAGGGACAAAAAAGCAGTGATAATTGATAATGTTAGCGAAGACGACGAATTTCGTTATCATCATACTCCTGCAATTTATGGTCTTCAAAGCTATATATCTGTTCCTATCATACGCAAAGACGGAAGTTTTTTTGGAACACTCTGCGCCATAGATCCAAAACCAAACGACTTAAAAACATTCAAAGTCCGCGAAATGTTTAATCTTTTTGCTGATTTGATTTCTTTTCATATTACGAGTATTGAAGATGCAAATAAAAGCATAACGATTTTAAAAGAAAAAGATGATCTTCTTGAAAAAACGGAAGTCGAAAAACAAAAAGCAGAAAAATTAAAATTAAACGCAGAAAAAAAACTTATCGAAAAGAATATTTCTCTTGAAAAAATGAACAGCGAACTCGAAGCATTCAATTATATTTCGAGCCACGATCTGCAGGAACCTTTGAGAAAAATTCAGCTTTTTACAAGTACAATTGAACGTGACGAAATTAATAATTTATCTGAAAAAGGAAAAACAGCATTTTATAAAATCAAAAATTCCGCTTTCAGAATGCAAAATCTGATTAACGATCTTTTAATTTATTCTAAAACTAAATTTGATGAGAGAAAGTTTGTGGTTAAAGACCTAAATGAAATCATTAAAGATGTGATCGAGGATCTTACCGATGAATTCGAAAATGAAAATGTAGTTTTTGATATTCAGGATTTAGGCAAGCTATCTGTAATAGAATTTCAATTCAGACAGCTACTGTATAATTTGATTAATAATTCACTAAAATTTGCAAGTCCTGATCGAAATTTAATCATTACAGTATCAGCAAAAATCACAAATGGACTACTCGAAAAACTCTCTCCTCTTACTAAATATTACCAAATTACCATTTCAGACAATGGCATTGGATTTGATCAGTCCTATAATGAAAAAATATTCGGACTCTTTCAGGCATTACACACAAAACCAGTAAAAAGTACCGGAATCGGACTCACAATCGTAAAAAGAATTGTAGAAAACCACAACGGTTTTATTAAAGCGGAGGGCATTTTAAATAAGGGGGCAAAATTTGATATTTTTATCCCAATTGATTAAAATTATCAAACCTTGCCTTAAAAATTTTTTCTACAACTTATAATGATTCATTAACATTTTTTCATAGACTTTATCCGGTAGCGCACGTTTCAGGACAATTGAAAATTTCTGCATAAAAACCCCTACCTTATAATGCACTTTTGGGCTTTTTTGCAGCATAATTTTATAAACGGCTTCGGCCATTTCATTTGGGTTGCTTCCTGCATCCACATGTTCATTCATTGTTGCAAGAGTATTGCCATATACTTTTTCATAAGCCGATCCTTTAATAACCGGAGCATGAAAACGTCCTGAAGCAATATTGGTTGCAAAATCGCCAGGTGCAACATTGGTAATATCAATACCAAATTGTTTTACTTCCATTCGCAAAGCCTCTGTAATTAATTCCAAAGCTCCTTTTGAAGCCGAATAAACACTGCGGTAAGGCAAACCCATATAAGCCGCAATCGAAGTAATATTGATAATCAACCCCGATTTTTGCTCACGCATTTGTGGCAGAACCGCTTTCATCACTTCAATTGGACCAAAAAAATTGGTTTCAAAATTATTTTTGATTTCCTCCATCGGAATTTCTTCTAAAGGCCCCGTAATTCCAACACCGGCGTTATTAATTACGACATCCAATCTTCCCGAAATCTCAATTATTTTCTTCACAGCCAGTTGAATTGATTCAGCATTCCGTACATCCAGGGCAACAAGAGGAAAAACAGAATTCAGCACTTTTTCAGGATTTCTGCTTGTTCCGTAAACTACGAAACCTTTTTTATGCAAAAATTCTCCAATAGATTTTCCAATTCCTGAGGATCCTCCTGTAATTAAAACAACTTTATTCATTTGGTAAGATATGGGTTAAAAGTTATAAGTTATGGGTTGTTGCTGAAAAGTTAATTGCTAAAATGAATTTAAGTTAAACTTAAAACCCTTAACCAATAACTTTTAACTTCCCAAAGGGGTAAAAATAAAAAAATCCTCCCGAAGGAAGACTACTTTTGTATAAATTCTAAAAATAAAAAATGGCAAGCGACCTACATCGCACCGCTCAACCACGTACCCTTGCTATGTTCCCATCCTGGGGGAGTCTGCAGGAGCTGGTCGTGTAGGACTTGCCAATGCAAATATACAATCTTTTTATATTTTTGCAAGAGCTTTGTAGCTATAAAAATATCATCGTATATTAGACTATTCAAATTTTAAACTATGAAAAAATATAACTTCCTAACTGTCATTTTATTAGGAATCACATTAATTGGATGTGGAGACACAAAAAAAGGTGAAAATTCTTTATTTACAATAGATGATTCGGCTTTTCCAGCGCATTTTTTATCAGATCAATCCATTTCGATTGGTATTTTAAATCCAAAATCAAAAGAAATTGACAGCGTTGTTTACTTTGTAAATGACAAAAAAGTGGGAACTACCCCAGGTCCTGAAAAATTCAAATTTGAATTAAAAGATCAAAAACTAGGGTATCAATACCTAAAAGCTACTGTTTATTTTGGTGGTGATTCATCTGATGCTACTAAACGAATTGAATTAGTTTCTAACGTTACAGCAAAACCATTAAAATATAAAATTGTAAATACTTATCCTCATGACACAGCATCTTTTAATGAAGGTTTAGAATTTCACAATGACACTTTATATGAAAGTACGGGGCAAAAAGGAACTTCATACATCAGAAAATATGATTATAAAACAGGTAAGGTGTACAAACAAGTTGATCTTGATAAACAATATTTTGGTGAAGGAATTACTATTGTCGATGGAAAACTATATCAATTAACGTGGGAGCAAAAAACAGGTTTTATTTATGATGCGGCTACATTAAAACTTGAAAAAACGTTTAAATACGATAAAGATATTGAAGGTTGGGGAATGACCAATGACGGCAAATATATTTACCATTCAGATGGAACGGAGAAAATCTGGAAAATGGATCCTGCTACCCAAAAACTGATAGATTATATCAATGTTTATTCCGGAACATCAAAAATAAAAGCCGTTAACGAATTAGAATTAATCAACGGAAAATTCTATGTTAATGTGTGGCAAAAAGATGCTATAGCAGTTGTAAACCCTGCTTCTGGAGCTGTTGAAGGAATTTTGGATATGTCAGGGCTTCGAAAATTAACTCCGGGCATTACTACAGCTGACGTTTTAAATGGGATTGCTTATAATCCAAAAACAAAAACCATTTTTGTAACCGGAAAAAACTGGAGCAAAATGTTTGAAATAACAGTTTCAGAATAAAACAAGATAATTTTTAAACACGAATTTCACAGATTTCACTAATTAATAAGTGATAATTTGTGAAATTTGTATTTATAACAGTTTCTAAATACAACTTTAATATATACAATGACGACTCTTATTATAAATATAAAAGAATTGCTTCAGGTTCGTGAAACTTCTGTTTCTAAAGTTTCAGGAGCCCAAATGGCAATCCTTCCCACCATAAAAAATGCTTTTTTGATTCTAAATGACAATCTTATCGAAGATTTTGGATCTATGGAAAATCTTCCTGAAATCAAAGCTGATAAAATCATAGATGCAAATGGTCGGGTTGTTTTACCTGCCTGGTGCGACAGCCACACACACATCGTTTACGCAGGTAATCGTGAACAGGAATTTGTTGACAGAATTAACGGTTTTACGTATCAGGAAATTGCAAATCGCGGAGGCGGAATTTTAAATTCAGCTAAAAAATTAAACGAAACTTCTGAAGAAGAAATTTACAAGCAGTCTAAACTTCGTTTAGAAGAAGTGATGCATCTGGGAACCGGAGCTGTCGAAATAAAATCAGGTTATGGACTTACTGTTGAAGGAGAATTAAAAATGCTTCGCGTTATTAAAAGGCTGGCAGAAAATTATCCCATTGCAATAAAAGCTACTTTTTTAGGTGCACATGCTTTTCCTTTACATTATAAAGAAAACAAAATGGGTTACATTGATGAAATAATTAATAAAATGCTTCCGGAAGTTGATAAAAACAAACTGGCAGATTATATAGATGTCTTTTGTGAATCAGGTTATTTCTCTGTTGAAGAAACTGAAAAAATCATGGGAGCCGGAATTCAATTCGGTTTAAAACCAAAGATTCATGTCAATCAATTTAAATCACTTGGCGGAGTACAATCGGGAGTTAAGTATAATGCCCTTTCTGTTGATCATATCGAAATAATGAGTAAGGAAGACATTGATGCTTTAAAAGATTCCGAGACGATGCCTGTGGCTTTGCCATCGTGTTCTTATTTTTTAAGCATTCCTTACACTCCTGCAAGAGACATCATTGAAGCAGGTTTGCCGCTTGCTGTGGCAACAGATTTCAATCCAGGGTCTTCTCCATCAGGAAATATGAATTTTGTGGTTGCAACAGCTTGTATAAAAATGAAAATGACTCCCGAAGAGGCAATAAATGCAGCTACCATAAACGGTGCATATGCTATGGGGATTTCTGAAACACACGGAAGTATTACAAAAGGAAAAAAAGCCAATTTAATAATCACAAAACCTATTTCATCCTACTACCAGATTCCGTATGCTTTTGGAAGTAATTTGATTGAGAGTGTATTTATTGAAGGTGAAATTTTAGTATAAAAAAAGAGGAGCTTTGAACTCCTCTTTTTATAATTTTTCTTTTTTCTTTTTATCTTAAAGAAAAGCTGGTTTTAGAAACCAATTCATCATTGTCAAAAACATTTATAAAATAAGTTCCCTTAGCAAAATCTTTACCAGGCAAATCCTCAGAAACATTTACTGTTTTGTTTTCGTATTGCACGGTAGTTTTAAAACTATAAGTTAACGTATTTTCTCCAAAACTTTCTGTTTTTTTATCGCCTAACACATTGTTTTTGCTATCGATAACCTGTACATAATACGTTTTATCTCCAGACTTTGCAATTTGATTTTCAGCTATAGTAAAACTAACTTTTAAAACATCAGCACGACTTGCTTTGTCCGTTTCAATTTGTTTACCTGAACTTCTCATTTTGTAAGCTGCTGTTTTAGTATTTAAAACAGATAATTTAGAACCTTTTTCAACAGTTTTAGATAAAGCCTCGTTTTGACCAACTAAAACTTCATTGAATTTTTTAGATTCACCCAAGACAACAATTGTACTGTCTCTTTGAACGGTTAAAACACCATTTTGCTTTTTTAATTCATCATTTTCAGCAACCAAAGTTTTCATTTTAGTCTGCAAACCCTGAACTTGGGATTTGAATTTAGAAACATCTCCCTTTGATTTATTCAGGTCTGACATTAAAGCGACAACTTTGTCTCTTTCCTGAATTAATTCATCTGACATAGAAGTATTCTCAGCAATGGCAGCGTCATAAGTCGCTTTCAGTTCCTGAAGATCCTTCATTACAGATTCTTTTTCTGTTAAGGTGTCTGTAAGTTCGGTCTTTACAACATCTGAATCAGAAGAAAGTTTAAAAATGTACACTAAACTACCAATTAGTAGGACTGCTAAAACAGCGATTACCGCCTTTAGACTTGAGTTGTTTTTGTTTGGGTTTTCCATATTTAATAATTTTCTTAATAAACAAATTTAATAATTAATATAAGGTAATAACGTAACTTAGCACAATTATATTATTTTTGGATAATATTTTTTTTTATGGATAAACTCATCCCGTTTACTGTTAATGATTTAGCAAAGGTTACCAACCACAGAAGTGGGGAAATAAAATTTGGGGAAAAAATGGTTATTATTCCCAAAGGATCAGATATACTTAATTTTCTAAAAGAAAGTGATGCTAAATACGTGCTTTTAGGCATTCCTGAAGACATTGGTGTACGGGCCAATTATGGAAGGCCCGGAGCAGCATCTGCCTGGGAATGCGCTATAAAAAGCATTGCCAATATCCAGCACAATCGCTTTGCTAAAGGCAGCCAGATTATTGTTGTAGGACACATTAATGTATCTGAAGAAATGCGTGAAGTTGAAAATCTTGATTTCAATGACATTGATGACCGCTCAAAATTAAGCCAACTGGTCGAAAAAATTGATAAAGAAGTTTCGCATATTGTTTTCAATATCATCAAAGCCGGCAAAACCCCTATTATAATCGGAGGCGGACATAATAATGCTTACGGCAACATTAAAGGTGCAGCCCTGGCTAAAGGAAAACCTGTAAATGCAGTTAATTTTGATGCGCATTCTGATTTCAGGATTTTAGAAGGACGACATAGCGGAAATGGTTTTTCTTATGCCTATGAAGAAGGTTTTCTGAAAAAATATTTCATTTTTGGCTTACATGAAAATTACACTTCAAAAAGTGTTCTCGATATTATAAAAAAGCTTGAAGATCGTGTGCGTTACAACACTTATGACTCTATAAATATCCGTAAGGAAAAAGATTTCAATAAAGAAATGGCTTCAGCTCTGGAATTCATAAAAATGGATTCATTTGGGATAGAAATTGACCTGGATGCTATTCCAAATATAGCCAGCAGTGCCATGACAATCAGTGGATTTTCAATTGAGCAGTTACGCCAGTTTATTTCTTTTTTTGCGCAGCACAAAAATACTGCTTATTTACATATCTGCGAAGGTGCTCCAGATCTTGATGGTTCTCCAAACAATCATTTGATTGGTAAATTGATTGGTTATCTGGTAACCGATTTTATTAAAGCAAATCACGAAAAAGTTTAACATTAATATTGTATAATTGGCACTTTGGCCAAATAAACTCCGATTCAATTAAACGATTAGCCGAATAAACCTATCTTTGCAAAGAATTTTAGTGCTTAAAACTAAAATTCTTAATACCTAAGATATGTTATTCGAAGATTTATCACTTTCAAAAAGTATACAAAAAGCCGTATTTGAAGAAGGCTACTTAAATCCTACACCTATTCAGGAACAATCTATTCCAATTGTTTTGGCAGGAAGGGATTTAATTGGCTGTGCACAGACAGGAACCGGAAAAACGGCAGCATTTGCAATTCCGATTATCCATCAGTTGCACAGAATTGTAGGTTCTACAAAAAAAGCAAAAGTAATTCGTGCTCTTATAGTTACCCCAACACGTGAATTAGCTGTTCAGATTGGACAAAGTTTTGACACTTATGCAAAATATACGAATTTGACTCAGTTGACTATTTTTGGCGGAGTTTCTCAAAATCCACAGGTTGATGCTTTAAAAAAAGGCGTAGATATTTTGGTAGCTACTCCCGGAAGGCTTTTGGACTTACAGAAACAAGGCTTTCTGGATTTAGATCATTTACATGTTTTAGTACTCGATGAAGCCGATCAAATGCTGGATATGGGTTTTATAAACGATGTTAAAAAAATCGTGAAATTAACACCTAAAAACCGTCAGACACTTTTATTTTCTGCTACAATGCCCATTGCAATTCGTGAATTAGCCGAAATGTTTTTGCAGGATCCAGCAAAAGTAGAAGTTTCACCAGTTTCTTCAACTGCGGAAAATGTAGAACAACGTGTTTATTTTGTTGAAAAAACGGAAAAAAGAAATTTACTTTATCACTTAATAAAAACTGAAGGATTATCAAACGTACTGGTTTTTTCAAGAACAAAGCACGGAGCTGATAATGTTGTAAAAGCGCTACGTAAAAAAGATATTCCTGCAGAAGCAATTCATGGGGACAAATCCCAAAATGCAAGACAACGTGTTCTGGATGCTTTTAAAAACAAAGAAGTTGGCGTATTAGTTGCAACTGATATTGCTGCGAGAGGAATTGATATTGATCAGTTACCGTTTGTTATCAATTTTGATTTGCCTAATATTCCGGAAACTTACGTGCATCGAATTGGACGAACAGGCCGCGCAGGAAATGGCGGAATTGCGATATCTTTTTGCAGCAAGGATGAACACCCATATTGGAAAGACATTCAGAAATTAATAAAAGTTGATGTAAAAACAATCAGCGATCATCCTTATCAATGGCATGATGGAAGCCCGGAAGCAGCAACTTCAGAAAAACCTAAAAATTCAAATAGAAGCGGCGGAGCTCATAAATCGAGAAAGTCTAATGCTTCAAAGCAAAACAAAAAACGCTGGTACTAACCAGCGTTTTTTGTTTATCATTTTCTTACGAATACCTCAGAAAAATCTAAATATCAATTTCTGATACAGATTCAAGATCTTTATCTGCCTCCCATTGTCCAACTACAGAAGTTGCCAATGCATTCCCTAAAACGTTTGTACCGCTTCTGAACATATCACAAAAATGGTCTATTGGCAAAATCAATGCTATTCCTTCAACAGGAATATCAAACATACCGCATGTTGCTGCTACCACAACCAAACTTGCTCTTGGAACACCCGCAATTCCTTTGCTGGTTAGCATTAAAACTAAAAGCATTACCATTTGTGTACCAATATCAAGATGTACACCATAGGCCTGTGCAATAAAAATACTTGCAAAAGTCATGTACATCATACTTCCGTCAAGATTAAAAGAATATCCTAAAGGGAGCATAAAAGATACAATCCTGTCTTTTACACCAAATTTTTCTAATTCTTCTGTTAGTTTAGGGAAAACAGCTTCGCTGCTGGTTGTACCAAAAGCGATAACTACAGGACCAATAATTCTTTTTAATAATTCATTCATTCTCTTTTTTAAGAAAATATATCCAACAATTATTAAAATTACCCACAAGGAACTTATACCGATCAAAAATGAGCCAAAAAATTTAAAATAGGTAATCATTAATTCCTGAAAATCCCTCACGGCAAATACACCTGCAATAGCTCCAAAAACACCAATTGGCGCAAAGTTCATTACATAATTAACCATCTTTAAAACAATATGCGATGTTTTATCAAGAGCATTGATTACCGGTTTTACGGTATTTCCCAAAGATGCTGCAGCTAATCCAAAAAAGATAGAAAATATTACAATTTGTAAAATTTCATTGGTAGCCAATGCCTCAAAAAGACTTTTAGGCACAATATGCTCCACGAAATTTTCAAAAGAAATAGATTTTGTTTTAGCAGTCACTTCTGAAGCTGTTTCTAAATCCATCTGGCCTAATTTCAAACCAACTCCTGGCTCTAATAAATTCACATAGAACAATCCAATAAGTAGTGAAATAAAAGAAGCAGTAAAAAACCATGCTAGTGCTTTACCTCCAATTCTTCCAACAGCTTTGATATCTCCCAGTTTTGCAATTCCTACTACCAAAGTTGTAAAAACCAATGGTGAAATAATCATTTGCACCAATCGAATAAAAATAGTGGCTAACATTTTTATTTTATTGCTAAATGATTGTGCTGCTTCAGGCGAAATTGTATTATGCAATATAATTCCTAAAATAGCTCCAAGAACCATCGCTATTAAAATTTGACCTGTCAGGCCAGAAATAAATGACTTTTTCTTTTGGTTTTGAATTGTGTTCATCAATTGTTTTTTGATTTATAATTAAAAAAAGACCCTCACTGCCTACTTTTAAATTAATATGTTTTGTTGATTAAATAAAAATCAGCCAAAACAATAGCTGCCATTGCCTCAACAATAGGCACTGCTCTAGGCACTACACATGGGTCATGACGTCCTTTTCCGGTCATTGGTGTAATATTTCCTTTATTGTCTAATGAATCCTGAGTCTGCATGATAGTCGCAACAGGTTTAAAAGCGACCCTGAAATAAATATCCATTCCGTTACTGATGCCTCCCTGAATTCCACCGGAAAGATTGGTTTTTGTTGTTCCGTCAGAATTGTACAAATCGTTATGTTCGCTTCCTTTCATCTCAGATCCTGAAAAACCGCTGCCATATTCAAAACCTTTTACAGCATTTATGGAGAGCATTGCTTTTCCTAATTCCGCATGCAGTTTATCAAAAACCGGTTCTCCTAATCCAACAGGAACATTTTGAATCACACATGAAACTACTCCTCCAACAGTATCTCCCTGTTTACGGATTTCACGAATGTATTCTTCCATAATGGCTGCCGATTTTTCATCGGGACAACGTACAGGATTGCTTTCAATTTTAGAAAAATCCAACTCCTGATAAGGTGTATCCAAATGAATTGGCCCTACTGATGAAACATATGCATTAATTTTAATTTCAGGAAGCATTTGTTTAGCAATTGCTCCCGCTACTACCCTACTGGCTGTTTCCCTTGCTGAACTTCTTCCGCCACCGCGATAATCCCTAAAACCATATTTTTGATCATACACATAATCTGCGTGACTTGGTCTGTAGTTGTCTTTTATATGTGAATAATCATCTGATTTTTGATTGGTGTTCGGAATAATAAATCCAATTGGAGTTCCCGTTGTTTTACCTTCAAAAATACCGGATAAAAACTGAACCGCATCCGGTTCTTTTCTTTGTGTAACAATTGCTGATTGTCCTGGTTTTCTTCGGGCCATATCCAATTCAATTGCTTCAAAATCAAGCTGAATTCCTGATGGACAACCGTCTATGATTCCGCCTAAAGCTTCCCCATGAGATTCTCCAAATGTGGTAACTTTATATAGTGTGCCGTAGCTACTTCCTGCCATTATAATTAGTTTTGAGCAAATGTAAGTTTTATGAATTAAATTAAAAAATTTAAAATTAGTATTATCAATTAAAGAGTTACTCTTGCAAAAATCATAATTTATTAAAATTGAGGTCCAAATTGATAACCTTTTGATAAAACAAAATGCATTTAAGATGACTTAATTTGTTAAACTTCAAATTAAGAAAAATTGAAAAAAAGAAATGTCGAACTGGTCATCATTTCAGATGTGCATTTAGGAACTTACGGCAGTCACGCTAAAGAGCTAAACAACTACCTTTCAAGCATAAAACCCAAAACATTAGTTTTAAACGGTGATATTATTGATGCCTGGCAATTTAGAAAATCATACTTTCCAAAATCGCACTTAAAAGTCATTCAACGAATAATCGGAATGGCTTCAAAGGGAACAAAAGTATACTACATTACCGGAAACCACGATGAAATCCTGAGAAAGTTCACTGATATGAACATGGGGAATTTTTCTTTGGTAGACAAATTAGTTTTAGAATTAGACAATAAAAAAGCATGGATTTTTCACGGGGATGTTTTTGATGCATCTGTACAACACTCAAAATGGATAGCAAAATTGGGCGGTTTAGGTTATGATTATTTAATTCTGTGCAATAGATTTGCTAATTGGTGTTTAGCCAAAGTAGGGAAAGAACCCTACTCGTTTTCAAAAAAAATAAAAGCGAGTGTAAAAAAAGCGGTAAAATTTATTACCGATTTTGAAATAACCGCAACTGATCTGGCAATTGAAAAAAAATACGATTATGTTATCTGCGGACATATTCATGAACCAAAAATTATTGAAAAGCAAAACAAATACGGCTCTACTTTATATTTAAATTCAGGAGACTGGATTGAAAATTTAACTGCACTGGAATATCATAAGAAACGCTGGAAACTGTTCTCCTATTCCAAAGCAAACTTTACGGAATCTGAAGAAAATCTTTTCGAAATGGAAGATATTTTGGCCGTACAATTACTTTCTTCAATTGTAAATCAAAAGTAACTTTTTTACAGCCAACTACTTACTAAAAACTTAAAAATAGCGACATTTCCATTTGATAAAATATGGGAATTACATAACAATTTTAATCGATTTTATACGTTTTACTTGAACAGTAATTGTAAATTTGACAAAAAATTAATAACCATTTTTTATGAAAAAAATCATTTTATCTGCCATTGCGCTATTAGGAATAGCGTTTACTGCGCAATCACAAGAAATTTCTAAACACGCATTAGGATTACGTCTGGGAGACAATAACGGATTTGGAGGAGAAATATCATACCAACTAGGGTTGAGTCAAAAAAATAGACTTGAATTCGATTTAGGATGGAGAGATGATAAACACGTTGATGCTATAAAAGGAGTAGCTCTTTATCAATGGGTATGGAATATCGATGGAGGTTTTAACTGGTATGCTGGTGTTGGTGGTGGTATTGCAACCTGGGATTACGATTATAATGGTCCTGGAAACGACTTTGATGACAGCGGTACATATGTTTTTGCAGCCGGAGATATTGGTATCGAATACAGATTTAAGGAATTTCCTCTTACTTTATCATTAGATGCAAGACCTGAAATTGGATCAGGATACTATGATGACGACAACTTTGGTTTCGATGTAGGGCTTGGTGCAAGATTCAGATTCTAGATTTTTAAATAAAATCAGCTTACTTTATAAAAAAATCCTGTCGCTTTAAAACGACAGGATTTTTTATTTGATAATTATTTCTTTTTTCGATTTCACTTTTACTACTGTGTAAGGATAAGAAATCACCTGCATTACCATCGCACCTGGTTCAGGACCTTTTTCTTTTACAGTAATGATAATATTTTTATCAGTTTCTTCTACCTTTTCAACTCCTATTGAGTAACCTCCGGTATTTTTCTCACCCATATTCAGAATAACATAATTTGAATTATTAATATCATCGTGCTTCATTTTATCCTTTAAAAGCGGATCATTCTGAAGCATTATGATTTCATTTGGCTCACTCAGGATTTCAAAAAACCTGATATTTCCTCCTCCGTCAGGCTGTTCCGTTAAAATTTCATACAATGCAGTATTGTTTGACTCAGATTTTTTTTTAGCTCCACACGAAATTAAGGCAAAAACTGCCAAGACTGAAATTACTTTTTTCATCACCGTTTATTTTTTTAGGTTAAAAATGCTATTCTTTGTAATCGTCTATTGCTTTTTGGTATAACGCTTCATATATAGGTAATATGTTTTTAATGTCGAATTTTTTTGCAACTTCAAAAGCATTTTTTTTAAACTGATTTAAAACTTTGTCATCATTAAGGATTTTAATGGCATTATGAGCCATTTCTTCAACATCACCAACATCACTTAAATATCCTGAGACACCTTCAAAATTTACTTCCGGCAGACCGCCAGAATTACTAGAAATTACAGGAACTCCGCACGCCATGGCTTCTAACGCTGCCAAACCAAAACTTTCTGTTTCAGATGGAAGCAAAAACAGATCGGTCAAAAGTAAAATTTTATCAATTTCATTACTGTTCCCAAAGAAAATCACTTTGTCTGAAATTCCTAATTCCTGACATAAAATCTCTGCATTTTCTTTTTCAGGACCATCGCCCACCATCATTAGTTTTGCAGGCATTTCTCTCTGGATATTATAAAAAATCTTAATGATGTCGGGAATACGTTTTACTTTTCTAAAATTACTAATGTGTGTAACGATACGTTCATTTTCCTTTGCCATAACACTTCGGTGACAAGGTGCGGCAGGGTCTTTAACAACTTTGTCCAATTCAATAAAATTAGGAATCACCTTAATTTTATTCTTGATTTTGAATAATTTCAAGGTATCATCTTTCAAACTTTGCGAAACCGAAGTCACATAATCCGATTTATTGATACTAAAAGTTACTGCGGGTTTGTAAAAAGGATGATTTCCAACCAAGGTTATATCTGTTCCGTGAAGCGTCGTAATCATTGGAAGGTTAATACCTTCATTCTTTAGCATTTGCTTTGCCATGTAACCCGCATATGCATGTGGAATTGCGTAATGCACGTGCAACAACTCAATCTTATATAATTTTACCATATCAACCAGTTTGCTTGACAAAGCCAACTCATAAGGCTGATAATGAAAAAGAGGATATTCAGGAACGTTTACTTCGTGATAATGAACATTTGGATTTAAAAGTGCCAATCGTACGGGCTGGCTATAAGTAATAAAATGGATTTCGTGTCCGCGTCTGGCTAATTCAAGACCTAATTCTGTGGCTACAACCCCACTCCCACCAAAAGTTGGATAACAAACTATTGCTATTTTCATGTATTAAATTTAATACTACGAAAGTACTTAAAATTAGCGTTTAATTAAAGGTTTGGAATGTTACATTTTTTGTAAATCTTAGAGATCTCAGATTAATAGATAGTTAGATTATTGGATTTTACTGTTATTCTGAAAGAAGTCGAAGGGAAATGACAACTAGCTTTTAATTTTCAAACAACTTCTAACTTTTAACAAATAACGTTTAACTTTATAAGGAGCAGCGCATTTATTTTCCAAAGAACCACTAGTCCCGCTGTCCGCTATATCTTTTATGGCAAACCCCGCCATAAAAGGATATCACTCCCATCGGGGCTAAATTAGAGGTTTGGCTTTCATAAGCCCTTCATTCCTAAACCCGACAGTCCCGAAGCCTCGGGATAAAAACCTGTCGGGGTTTGTCGCGATTATCTTTGTAATAGTTTAAAACTTTTACAAAGATTTCCACAATCTAAACTGAAACAAAAAAAAACAACTTAGTTCCACAAAAAAAAGGCACAAAACCTAAGTCCCATGCCTTTCAAATATATTATAAATTCTCTTAGAAAAATCTGCTATGCCAGCTATCAGCAGCAGGTACTTCCCAGGATTCATTAAACTCTTCGATATTGTTAACCAGATTATTAAAAACAATTGTATTCTCAGAAACCGATTTGTCTTTAACCATTTTCTTAAAGTCAATTAATGGCTTGTGTGCAATATGTTCCCCTAGTTTAAAAGTAACGTTCATTTTATCTAACAAATCAACGTTATACTTTTTCTCTAAACTTTGAATAAATTCCACAGAACTATCAATAGAACATCCCGTCGCAGCCTGTACATCCTGATTTACAGCTAAAATAATGAATCTGTTGTATTTTAATTGATAGGAAGCTTCCAGACTTGTTCCATGTGCTGCCCAACCTTCGATGAAAGATTTTAAATCAGCTTCTATTTCAGAAAATTCTTCCTCAGAAAATTTTCTGTTAGATTGATAAATCCAAATTCTGGATTCACCAGGTAAATTTTCAAAAGGTACGTACATTTTAATTTTTCTTTTAGTTTAACTTGTTTCAAGTTTAAAGTTTCAAGTTAGAAAACTTAGAAACTTAGCATCTCAGAACTTATATTACAAATCTTGTGCGTTTGCAATTAGTTCTGCAATATCCATTACTTTAACCTGCCCTTCTTTCTCTTTATGTTTAATTCCATCCGTTAACATTGTATTGCAAAACGGGCAGCCAGCAGCAATAATATCTGGTTGGGCTTCAAGTGCGTCTTCTGTTCTTTCAATGTTTACTTCCTTATTTCCAGGTTCTGCATCTTTAAACATTTGTGCTCCACCTGCTCCACAACATAAACCATTAGCCTTAGAGCGTTTCATTTCGACCAATTCAACATCCAGTTTCTGAATTAAATCTCTCGGCGCTTCATAAACTTTATTTGCTCTTCCTAAGTAACAAGGATCATGAAAAGTAATTCTTTTTCCTTTAAATTGACCGCCTTCAACCGTTAATCTTCCATCATCAATTAATGACTTTAAAAATTCAGTATGATGAATAACATCGTATTGCCCCCCTAATTCAGGATATTCATTTTTTAAGGTATTAAAACAATGTGGACAGGCCGTAACTATTTTTTTAGCTTCATATGCATTTAAAACCTCGATATTCATCATAGCCTGCATTTGAAACAAAAATTCATTTCCGGCTCTTTTTGCAGGATCTCCAGTACAGCTTTCTTCAGTACCAAGTACAGCAAAAGAAACGTTTGTACGATTTAGAATTCGCACAAAAGCTTTTGTAATCTTTTTTGCCCTATCATCAAAACTTCCTGCACAACCAACCCAAAACAATACTTCCGGCTGTTTTCCTTCGGCCAGCATTTCTGCCATTGTTGGTACAACTAAATTTTCTGACATTTCATTTTTGTTTAAAGTTTAAAGTTTCATGTTTTAATCTGAAATTTTAAATATATTTTCAACTATTCTAAATGGTTAAAACAAATAACCAAATAAGCTATTTTTAATTCTCGTTTTTCCAGTTCAATCGGTCTTGCTGGCTATACTGCCAGGGCGCTCCATTATTTTCAACATTTGTCATCATGGCATTCAGTGACATTGGAGCAGCACTTTGTTCCATTACCAAATAACGGCGCATATCCATGATAATAGACAAGGGATCTATATTTACGGGGCATTCTTCTACACATGCATTACAAGATGTACAGGCCCATAATTCTTCCGGAGTGATATAATCGTTTAATAAAGTTTTATTATCAGGAATAAAAACACCTTTATTGGCATCGATATTTTTTCCTACCTCCTGCAAGCGGTCTCTTGTATCCATCATGATTTTTCGAGGAGAGAGTTTCTTTCCAGTTATATTAGCAGGACATGCTGAAGTACAACGGCCACATTCAGTACAAGTGTAAGCATTTAGCAATTGTACCCAATTTAAATCCTGTACATCGCTTGCGCCAAACTTTGCAGGAACAGCATTTTCATCGGCCGGAGCAGCAGCAAACGGATCAGCATTTGGATCCATCATCAATTTAACTTCTTTTGTAACCGACTCCAGGTTATCGAATTTCCCTTTTGGATTTAGATCAGCAAAATAAGTATTTGGGAAAGCTAAAAGAATATGCAAATGTTTTGAGAAATATAAATAATTCATAAAAATTAAAATCCCAACAATATGCAGCCACCAAAAAACTTCAAATAAGAGTATTACCAATTTGTTTGACATGCCATCAAAAATGGGTGCAATAAATTGACTTATTGGAAAACTTCCGGCTTTATGAAAAACTCCTCCCGGAACATTTTGTAAATGCAAATCTGAAGCGTTCATCAATAGAAACAAAATCATCAGAACGGTTTCAAAATATAAAATATAGTTGGCATCACTTTTAGGAAATCCTCTTAAGTCAGAATGTATAAAACGTTTCAATCTGATTACATTTCTTCTAATCCAGAAAACTGTTACAGAAAAAATGACAAGTATGGCCAATATTTCAAAAGAAGCTATTAAAACATCATACACCCCTCCTAAATAAGGCGCAAAAATTCTATGGGTTCCAAATAAACCATCAATAATAATTTCAAGTAATTCGATATTAATGATTATAAATCCAACATATACTATAATGTGCAATATTCCCGCTACAGGGCGCTTGACCATTTTTGATTGTCCAAGTGCGATCATGGCCATGTTTGCCCAACGTGCTTTTGGATTATCTTTTCTGTCTACATCAATACCCAAATTGATATTTCGGATGATTTTTTTTACGTTTGAAGCAAAAAAACCAAAACCAGCTATGAGAACTGTAGCAAATAAAATATTATCTAGATAGCTCATTCCTGTTATTTTTTAATCGGCGGATTTTCATCTTCTGTCGGACCTACATACGGTTTGTTTTTCTTTCCGAAAACAGAAACATTTATGTAACGTGTTGGATTAAGGCGTACATCCTGTAATAATAATTCTAACTCTTTTGAAGTTTTAGACAAATTATTATACAATGCGTCATCATTAAGTAATTTTCCTGCAGTACCTTTTCCTGAATTTAAATTACTCATAATACCATCAACCTTAGCCAATGTCTGGTTTAGGTTTCTAACTGTTTTACCTAAATCGGCCTTATTTAAGGAATCAGATATTTTATTAAAGTTGTTTGACATCTTATTAAAATTTGTCACTACTCCATTAATCTGAGCTTTATTTGTGTCCAAAATAGAATTAAGACTTCCTGAGGCTCTATGAAACTGCTCCATAGTCTGACTTAATTCTGACAATGATTTCTTAAGATCTTCCTGACCTTTTTTATCCAAAACATTGTTTAATCCTGAAACCAGTGTATTAATGTTAGCTAACATTAAATCTAATTTTTGCTGAATAGGTTCAATTTTACCACCTAAAGATTCTGTTAAACCTAATTCAACAGCAGCTTCCAAAGTCTGACCATCAGTAGCAAGATCTTTGTCTGCCAGATTTGGAATAATTTTGATTTGTTTTCCTCCAATTAAACTCGGGGAATACATTGCCGCTTTACTGGTTTTAGAGATTGGAAAATCAGTTTTCAACTGCAGCTCTACTGTTAGCCTGCCTGTTGTTTCGTTGATTGTGATTTTATTTACTTTACCAATCCCAAGTCCGTTTAAAGTCACGGGAGCTGATTGTGCCAAATCTTCCACATTATTATATTCAACATAGAATGTTTTATAATCAGTAAAAAGGTCTTTGCCTTTTAAAAAACTATAGCCCCAAATAAATAATAAAATTGACGCGATGACTAAAATAGCCGTTTTAATTTCTCTTGTTAGTTTCAAAATTGTAAGTGTTTGTACAAAATTAATATAAATATTCGAACTTATCAGTATTATTTGATAGCGTCCTGAATACTGATTTTTTCACCATTTTTAGTTGCCACCAAAAAGGCAGCGCCATACCCTTTACTTTTAGCCTCTTGCAAATATTTTTTAGCACTTTCATAATCCGAGGTTTCCTGATAAAAATATTTATAAATATTATTTTCATAAATCATCGTAACATCCTTTAAGCCTTTAAAATTTTTAGGTTCTAAAGGTGTTTTTTTAATGCTAGCAATAAGCTGGACCTTAAAAAAAGTACCCTTAGGAGCGTCCTTAACTACTTTTGGAGCAGGTTCGGCTGTTTTAGGTTTTCCGGGAACAGAGGTGTCTTTTGCTGGTTTTACGTCATTAACTTCAGGGGAACCAGTTCCAAAATACTCTCTTTTATAACTTAAGATAGCCTGGGCAATGGCCTGGGCCACGTCATCCTGTCCAGCTTCAGAATTTAAAATATCTCCTTCGGTTGGATTAGATATAAATCCTGTTTCTACTAAAACCCTCGGCATATACGCTTTATGAAGCACCATAAATGGAGCTTGCTTTACGCCGCCCTGACGAAGTTTTTTTCCTAGCTTTTCAAAATTTTCTTCAATCCTGCTTGCTAATGAGATACTATTATCAAGATATTCTTCCTGCATTAAGGTCAAGCCAATCATAGATTCAGGCGAATTAGGATCAAATCCTTCGTACTTACGTTTATAATCTTTTTCTAAAGTAATAACGGAGTTCTCTTTTTTAGCAGCTTCCAGATTCGAAGCAACTTTGCTAAGCCCCATTACATATGTTTCGGTTCCATCTGCAGCGGTATTTTTGTTGGCATTGCAATGAATTGAAACAAAAATATTTGAGTTGGCTCTGTTAGCAATATTCGCTCTCTCTACTAAATCGATAAAAACATCTGTTTTTCGGGTATAAATAACATGAACATTTGGATTAAGTTCTAAAATTTTCCCCACTTTCAAAACAATTGCCAAAGCAATATTTTTTTCAATACGACCACTATAAACAGCACCAAAATCATGATCACCATGTCCTGCATCAAGTGTTACCTTGAAAACATTAGACTGAGAGTAAGCATAAAATGACGTTATAGTTAGAAAAAAAATAAATATTAGTTTAGTTTTGTTAAAAATGTTCATAAATCTAAAAGTTAATTTTAATAAAATGCAAAGCTATAATTTTTACAATTGATTATTTTTGCCAAAAAATTATATGTAAGTTTGACATGTCAAAAAACAAGCCATACTTTTACAAAAATAGCATTTAAACCTTTGCATACAAACTTATTTAATATCGTTTTATTATCATTTTTCCTGAGTGTAGGATGTGGTAATTTATATTCACAAGATATAAAACCTAAAAAAGACACGTTACCTGCTGCAAAACAAACAAGTAAACCTAAAAGCACTATTGCTGATACTACAAAAACCATAACTGACACCATTAAACTGGATACTGTCCGGCCTAAAAAAACTTTTCTTGACGGAAAAGTAAAATATATAGCTAAGGATTACGCCAAAAATGATTATAAAAAGAAAACACTTACGCTTTATAATGAAGCTGAATTATATTATAAGGATGTAGAATTAAAATCAGGAATTATTGTTCTTGATTACGAAAAAGATGAAGTATACGCAGGAAGGATAAAAGATTCTGCCGGGGTTTTGATACAATATCCTAACTTTAAACAAGGATCAAATGAGGTTCAGCCAGATTCAATTCGTTTTAATTTTAAAACAAAAAAAGCCTTAATTTATAATTCAAGAACAGAACAGGGAGAATTTAAAATTAAAGCAGAAATTACCAAAAAAGAAAACGACTCGGTTTACTACTTAAAAGGTGCCCGTTTTACCACTTCTACAGATGTTGACAACCCTGAATATTATTTTAAAACCAGCAAAGTAAAATTTGTTCCCGGAAAAAAAGTTATTACAGGACTAACCCATATGGTGATAGCAGATGTGCCTACTCCCTTGGCATTACCTTATGCCTATTTCCCTATGAGTCAGGAAAAAAGTGTTTCCGGAATCATAATACCCAGTTATAACGACTCTAATACCCGGGGATTTTCATTACAAAATGGGGGTTATTATTTTGCTTTAAGTGATAATTATGATTTAACTGTCCTAGGAGATTATTATACCAACGGTAGTTATGCAATGCGGTTTGAATCTTCTTATGCAAAAAGATATAAGTACAGGGGTAATGTGAATTTTCGATTTGAGAATTTAATATCCAGCGAAAGAGGTTATCCGGATTATTCAAAACAAAATATTTATAATATTCAGTGGTCACATTCAAAAGACTCTAAATCGAATCCAAATTCGAGTTTTTCTGCTTCCGTGAATATGGGTAGCAGTAAATATTTCAAGCAATCTATTAATCAGGCAAACATTGGCTCAAACTTAAATAACACTCTTAGCTCTTCTATTTCATGGAATAAAACATTTAATACCGTTCCGCAAGCGAGGATAGCGCTAACAGCAACACATTCTCAAAATACACAAACAGAAGAAATTAATATGACCCTGCCTTCTTTACAGGCAAGTATTGATCGTATTTATCCTTTTGTTGGAAAAGACGGTGTCAAAAAGGGGCTAATTAAAAACATCAATTTACAATACAATCTGAGTGGTAAAAATAGTTTCGTGACTAAAGATTCTTTATTTTTTAAACCTCAAATGTTTGAAAATGCACAAATTGGAATGCAACACAGTATTCCTCTTAGCACCAATTTTAAAGTATTTAAATACTTTAGTGCCAGTGCTTCAACAAACTTTCAGGAAACCTGGGTAACAAAAACGATTAACAAATCCTATGACGAGAATTCAAATACAGTAGTTGACAAAACAGTTAATGGTTTTGATGCCTTTAGAACTTATAACTTTAGTTCCAGTTTAGGAACTACTATTTATGGTACGTTTAAATTTGGAGACACAAAGAAAATACAAGCAATACGCCATGTTATGCGTCCCTCTTTTTCGTACTCTTACACTCCCAGCTTTGAAAGATATTATGACACCTATGCCATAGATGCAACCGGATCAACTTATAAGGATTATACACGATTTGAAAATGGAGTTTACGGACAACCCGGGAAATCGAACTCGAACATAATAGGATTTGATTTAAGCAATACTTTTGAGGCAAAGGTAACTGATAAAGACAGTACTAAAACAGAGCCTAAAAAAGTAATGCTTTTAAACAATTTAAATTTTAGCACAAGTTACAATTTTAATGCTGACGGAAAAACAACATTCGCTCTTGAACCTGTTCGTGTTAGCGGTGGAACCCAATTATTTGATAACAAAATGAACGTCAATTTTGCCGCAACCTTAAACCCGTATGCGATTGATAATTCAGGGCAGCAAATTAATGTGTTCAATATCAATAATGGGGGAAGTTTGTTTAGAATGACAAGTGCCAATATGACTTTGAATTATTCGTTTTCAAATAAGAATGATAAAAAGGATGAAAATAAACAAAGTGAACGAAACGGAGGACGTAGTGATGACTTATTTGGAACAAACACCGATCTGAATGATACCCGAAACAGCCAGTTTGCCGAAGAAGATTCTGAAAATGTAATTACAGAATTCTTTAATTCAAAACTTCCATGGGATATGACTTTGGCATATTCATTAACGTATTCGAATTCAAACAGGCAAAAAGAAATCTCAGGAAATTCCCTCATGGTTTCTGCAAATATGGATATTACCCCTAAATGGAAGGGTGGAATCTCAACAGGTTATGATTTTGTACAACAAGGTGTCACTTTTACCCAACTGCGTTTTGAAAGAGATTTATTAAGCTGGAGAATGTCTTTTAACTGGACACCTCTTGGTGCCTATTCTAACTGGAATTTCTTTATTGGAATAAAATCCGGAATGCTTAGTGATATCAAATGGAATAAACGAAGTGTTTCTAACCGATAATATTCAACACAAAATTTAATATTTTTGATATGAAAAAAATAATCTTTACCGAAAAAGCACCAGCTCCAATCGGGCCATATAATCAGGCTGTATTATCAGGGAATACGTTGTATGCCTCAGGACAAATAGCTATAAATCCATCTACAGGACAACTTGTTATTGATAACATTAATGACGAAACGCATCAGGTTATGCAAAATATTGCTGCAATTCTAGAAGCTGCAGATATGACTTTTGAGAACGTTGTAAAGGTTTCCATTTTTATTATGGATATGAATAATTTCGCTGCGATAAACACCATTTACGGATCCTATTTTAATGAAAAAACCGCTCCAGCACGTGAAACGGTTCAGGTGGCTTGTTTGCCAAAAAATGTAAATGTTGAGATTTCTATAATTGCAGTGCAATAGCATTTAATAATAACTGTGCCGTTGCTTCATTAGTTGCCAACGGCACATTATGTACATCACAAACTCTGATGAGCATATTAATATCTGCCTCATGAGGATGGCTTGACAAAGGATCTTTGAAAAAGAAAACCATTTTTGTTAAACCCTCTGCTACTCTCCCTGCTATCTGAGCATCGCCACCTAAAGGCCCTGAAAGCATTCGTCTTGTTTTAAAACCCGCCGCCTCAGCTTTTCCTCCGGTGGTTCCGGTACCAATTAAACTTATATTTTCATTCTGCAGAATAGTTGTATTTTTAATTAAAAAATCAATCAAATCTGCTTTTTTACCATCATGCGCAATAATTGCAATTTCCATCATATACTATTTATTAGCTATGTGATAAGCAATTAGCCCATCAATTGGACGTCTTAAAACATTCCCCAATTTAAGTTCATATTTATCAAATATTTCCTGAAGTTCGTCTTTTAAGTAAAAAGCTATCGACCCAACAAAATGGACAGGAACTTCTTTGCAATTATCATATTGCTTGATATAATTTTTAACGAAAGATTTCATCCCTTTAAAAATGATTTTTCTGCAAAAATCTGAATCTTTATGTTGAATCAAAAATTTAGCAAAGGTTGCTAAATAAGCATTTGGGTTTGGTTCTTTGTATAACTTGTTTTTAATGTAATCAGCATCTAAATTATATTCTTTTTCAAATTCAACAGCCAGTTCTTTAGGCATTTTATTGAAATAATATTTTCTAATCAACTCTTTTCCAAAAACATTTCCACTACAGTCATCCATTGCAATATAGCCTAATGATTGTACTTTTTGATGCAAAATTTTCCCATCAAAATAGCTGCAATTAGAACCTGTTCCTAAAATACTGACAATTGCTTCTTCTCCCTTTGGAGTAGTTGCATATACTGCAGCATAAGTATCTTCATGAACCTCTACAATAGCATTCTCAAAATATTCCTGAAATACCTGAGTCAAGGACTTTTTCATTCTGTCTGTACCGCAACCTGCACCATAAAAGAACAAATGAGTCGCTTCTTTTCTGTTTTGTGAAATATCAAAACGGTCATTTACTCTTTCGATAATCTCCGGGCCATCAAGTATCTCAGGATTTAGCCCCAAAGTTTGTGTTGTGAACAATACTTTCCCATTATCATCAATTGCAATCCAATCTGCTTTGGTAGATCCACTATCAACTATTAATTTCATTTAGCTTAGTTTTTAAATTAGTTTCAGTCTAATTAAAAGTGTGTTTTTCACATTAATTAAAGACGCGATAAAATAAGAAAATCCCGTTATTTTAAAATAACGGGATTTTCTATCTTAATAAAATATTATTTTAAACCTGCGATATGCACAGATAAATCAATTAATTTACTAGAGTATCCGTACTCATTATCATACCAGGATACCAATTTAAAGAAAGTTGAATTCAAACCAATTCCTGCAGTTGCATCAATGATTGAAGTTCTTTTATCAGAAATAAAATCCTGAGAAACAACAGCATCCTCAGTATATCCTAAGATACCTTTTAATTCATTTTCAGAAGCTTTCTTTAAAACAGCCATAATTTCTTCATAAGAAGTTTCTTTAGCCACTTTTACAGTTAAATCTACTGTAGAAACGTCAGCAGTAGGAACACGGAAAGCCATACCAGTTAATTTTCCATTCAACTCAGGAATAACTTTTCCAACTGCTTTTGCAGCACCAGTTGATGAAGGAATGATGTTTATGCTTGCAGCACGTCCACCTCTCCAGTCTTTTCTTGATGGACCATCAGCAGTCATCTGAGTTGAAGTTGTTGCGTGAACAGTTGTCATCAAAGCCTCAACAATTCCAAAATTATCGTGAATAACTTTAGCTAAAGGAGCTAAACAGTTTGTTGTACAAGAAGCGTTAGAAACTACTAAATCTGAAGCTTTTGCAGTTTCATGATTTACACCCATTACAAACATTGGAGCGTCTGCAGACGGAGCAGAAATAATTACTTTTTTAGCACCACCTTTAATGTGCTCATTTGCAGTTTCGACAGTTGTAAAGATACCTGTACACTCAGCAACTACATCAACATCAACTTCGTTCCATTTTAAATCGGCTGGATTTCTTTCAGCAGTAATACGGATATTTCTTCCGTTTACATACAATTTTCCTTCTTTTACTTCAACAGTTCCATCGAAACGACCGTGAACTGAATCATATTTCAATAAGTAAGCTAAGTGATCTACATCTAATAAATCGTTGATAGCAACTACTTCTACGTTATCTCTGTTGAAAGATTCTCTAAAAACGATTCTTCCAATTCTTCCAAATCCGTTTATTCCTAATTTTACTTTTGACATTTTACTCGATTTTGTTTTTGTTATTTTTATTTTTACTATTAAAGTTCATTTTCTATAAACTTCGTTTTTTTATGTAGACATGATATCAGATACTCTTAACAATTCCCTGTCTATTTCAGATTTACCTTTAATTGCTTGTTCTAAAGGAGTTAAGGTTACTTTATCCTGTTGCAAACCAACCATATAATTTGACTTACCATCTATTAATGACTCTACTGCTTTTACTCCTAAGCGGCTGGCCAGAACGCGGTCAAAACATGAAGGAGATCCACCACGCTGCATATGTCCCAGTACAGAAACACGCACATCGTATTCAGGTAAATTAGTTTCTACATAATCTTTTAGTTCGAAAACGTTTTTACCAATTTTATCGCCTTCTGCAATAACCACTATACTTGATGATTTACCTGAAGCCTTACTTTTTTGAAGAGAGTCTAAAAGTCTTTCAAGACCTAAATCTTCTTCAGGAATAAGAATTTCTTCGGCTCCGGCGCCAATTCCGGCGTTAAGAGCAATATGTCCTGCATCCCTACCCATAACTTCTACAAAGAACAGACGATTATGTGAACTCGCAGTATCTCTAATTTTATCGATACAATCTACAACTGTATTTAGGGCAGTATCATATCCTAAGGTAAAACTAGTTCCGAAAATATCGTTATCAATTGTTCCCGGAATTCCCATTACAGGAAATCCAAATTCAGAGTTAAAAATCAATCCTCCGGTAAAACTACCATCCCCCCCAATAACAACAAGAGCATCTACGCCGTGTTTTAGAAGGTTTTCATGAGCTTTTTTTCTACCTTCAGGCGTTCTGAATTCAGTAGAACGAGCTGATTTTAGAATCGTTCCTCCTTTGTTTACAATATTATTTACACTTCGAGGCCCCATTTCTTTGAAGTCTCCTTCAATCATTCCCTGGTACCCTCTATAAATTCCCAAACATTCTATATTATGATAAGCGCATGTTCGAACAACTGATCGTATTGCGGCATTCATTCCGGGTGAGTCTCCTCCTGAGGTAAGAACACCTACTTTTTTTATTGTTTTTGGCATTATTTAAGTATTAAAGTGTAAAATTAGCAAACATTCATCACTTTTCAGTTGATGATTATAATAAATTAGTATAAATTCCAAATTCAAACGTTTTCGGTTAATAAGTTTTTATATACCAAAAAATTCATTTAAAATAATAAAAGCATCATTTTTTAATTAAAAATGTAAAATTAACAATACATAAATGAAGTGTTATAAAATTCAAAAACTTTATGAGTTCTACTTCAAAACATATTACACTATTTGTTAAGCATATGCTTAAAAATCATTATCAGGTATTAGACCTTCATTATTGTTATTTGTCTTTTCTTTTTGTTTTTCTTCTTTTTTATCAGACTGATTATTCTTTTCAGCTTCTTTTTTTGCGTTTGTAAAATTTATATAGTCTGGGTTCAAACTAGAATCCGGCAAATCACTAGAAGTTTTAGTTGTTCTTTCTAATTTATGATTCTTAAAAATTTTATTGACCAATTCGCTAAAAGTATCAAAATCTACTTCATAACTAATACCAGCACCCTGAGTATAGCCAATTCCCTGGCCTATGTAACTAACATCGTTTTCCTTATTAAAAAGACGGAGATTCGCTGTCCCATCTTCATTAATCCTGTATTGTACTTCTATATCGCCTACAATTGCTGATTCATTTATGCCTCCTACAGGTACTCCTACTTTTCCGTTAATGGTAATGCGTTCATTGATTTGTGATGATACTGTTGCCACAACCTGGCCATCTGCTTCTTGTCCTATACGCCTGTCTGCAGAAACATAGTTAAACCCAACATTGATTTTATCATTATCAGATTTTATGATGTCTCCCAGTAAGCTTGAAGCCGTTTCGGCAAATGTCCCTGATAAATCTCCCTGGCTAAATCCATCTGTACTCATAAAGGAACCTGTCGATAGTAAATATAAGGCCTGTGTCTGACGAATATCCTTATCATCCAGTTTGTATTGTATTTCTGATTTCAAAACACTGCTTACCGAAGGAAACTGAATGTCAAAATTGGGTTCAGGACTTGTTAAATCGCCTCTTAAACCAATAACAACTTCTACAGGAACTTTTTTATTGAATGAAGAATTCTCCAATAAAACAGCAGGATTAGCTATTGTTCTGTAAACAGCCTCCAAATTTAATTGTGCCTTCATTGGATTCCCTTCCCAAATAATCGAACCCCCTTTTCTTACAGCAAATTTTTTGTCAATTAATCCACCATATTTAAAATTATAAGTTCCTTCATAAGCCTGGAAATCTCCCCACATGTTAAACTTTCCAAGTGTATTAATTTTAAACAACAGCGATCCATATCCTTTACCCTTCATGCCGTGCCCGGAATCCCTGTCCAAAATCACCTCTATTTCTGCATCAGGAGTAATGTCAAAATCAAATTCTAATTCGAGTCCATTATAATTTTTTGCTCTCTCTACAATACCATTCGCCAAATTATACTTTTCTTTGGGGGTCACAAAGTGGATAAAACTTTTTTCTCCAACACTTTGTACATTGCTAATTGGTATTTTTATCTGTGTATCTTTACCAGATTTCGCATCAACCTTAATAAATAATGCTTCTGTCGGCCCTTTTATACTTGCCGTTCCATTAATAAAGGCTGTTCCAAAATACGCTGCATCATCACTATCTTTTGTGTCTAATGCCAATAAACGTTTTGATGTTATGGTTAAATCTAATTTCCAGTCTCCAAAATTTTTATGTTCAATACTACCGTTCAGCAAACCTTTTGTTCCAAACTTGGTATCAGTCAACTGATTGTTTCTAAACAAGAATTTTTCATCTGTTAAATCTACAACCGTACGGTTGTTTAATTCATAATCTGTATTGAGATAGGTAACAGTCATACCTGCTTTTTCTACATAAAGCCTTCCATTAATATCCGGCTTTTTAAGGTTTCCTACTATTGCGGCATTTCCGGATACACTTCCTCTTATATTTGATAAAACATTACCTCCTACAGTCCCTAAAGTAGCAAGATTAAAACCATCTAGTTTTAATTTCAGATCCACAAACGTTTCCTTATTCTGAACGGAAAAGTTTCCTTCTGCACTGAAAGATTCTGTAAAATTATTCTCAATAGACGAATTGATAGTAAACTTTTTAAACGTTTCATCTCCTGCAATATCAAACTTAAAAGTCCCTAAATCTATTTTATTTAAATTTAAATGATCAATTTCAATAGAAGCAGTAGGCTGATAAACGTCTTTATTTTGCTTAAAGTTAATGCCTCCGTTCAAATTACCATTAACAACAAATTTATCATTCAAAGGTGTTATTTTGTTAATGTCTACATCTTCAAAATTCAAAACTATATCCTTGTAATCAGTTCCTTTTATAACACCATTCAGATCAATTTTCTGTTCTTCATGCGACAATATAATATTATCAATAGTGAAATTTTTAAATTTGTCATCAAAAACCACCTGATTATCATCTTCTTCATCTTCATTTAAATACCATAAATAGTCTTTAAATTTCATTTCAGATTTATGAATTCCAACTATATTGTTTTTATCCTTGTCAATGGTATGATATAAATTCAAATTATAATAATCTTCGCCTTTGTTGCCTCCTTTAAATTCAGATCGAACAAAGAGCGTATCTTTTGATGTTACATTGATCAAATTAAAATCACGGATTTTATAGTAAGGCGTTTTAATGCTATCTAGCTCAACAAAAGCATTATACAATGGGTTTTTATTATCAATATGAATTCGAACATTATCGAAGGTATTTTTTGAAGCCGTTATTTTCTGCGAATTAAACCTGAACTTAAATTCCTGTTTGTCGGAGTCTATTCTACCACGCATTACAGTACTTGAATCAATCTTAATATCAGGATACAGCATCTCCACCACTTTGTTATAAATGTGGAAATTGAAACGCAAAAATTGTCCTTTTTTGACTTTATGAGGCTTGTAATTAGTGTAAAGACTTCCTACAGAATTCATTACTAACTTATCTAACTGGTCAAACTGAAATTTACCTACTATTTTTCCGTTTACAACATCAGTTGAATTAACAGTTATTGTACGCAAATTATCCGAATCAAAACTTGAATTTACCGTTACTTCATCAAAAACATACGTCGATTGCGGATTTTGATAAACAGCATTTTTTATATAAATATTTCCCTGTAAGTTTTGAATCGAATTTCCCGTGACCTGGACAATAGCATCACCTGTAAAGCTCGAAATCGAATCTTTTACTAACTTTAATTTTCTTAAATCCGAATTTTCTACATTAATATGAAAATCATATTGGTTTTCACGTTTGCTCAAATCAACCAAACCGTCAAAAGTAAGACTCAAATTAGGATCATTAACAGACACCTGTCCTTTGTAATAAGGCAGTTTAAAATTACCATTTACAACAATATTATTATAAGTATATTTATTGTAATCCAGTTTTGCAACATCTCCTTTTATAATAGTGTTTAGATATTTTTTGGAAAAACCAACGCCGTCAACATCTAAGTTTAAAGTCGTTTTGCCAATATCTTTTCTCTTTAATAATTCACCTATATTAAAATCGTCCAAAACAATATTTCCTGAATATGAAGCTTTATCAATAAAATCCATATTATTCATATTCAATTCGACCTGACCGTTTCCTAAATCAGTAACCATTTTAAATTTAGTTTCTAAGTCTGTAGTCGAAACCTTTGCAGTACCCACAATATTGAATTTACCAATTCTTTGCATTTCTTTAGGAAGTTTTTTTCCTAAAACATTCGGCAGTAATACAACTAAATTATCGTAACTGGAAGTCAGCCTGTCAAACTTTCCATCCATTGAAAATTTTTGGGTTTTATCTCCTAAAAGATTTCTAAATGTTATGTTTCCAACAATTCTTGAACCGTTTGTATCACTTAATCTTAGCCCTTTTAGATTAAGATTGTTCAGCGGCCCTTGTATTTTAGTCTTGATTTTAAAGTGCTGGTTTTTACCTAATCCATTATAAAAATAACGTATATCGTTTGAAGCCAATGAAGCCGAGTCCAGCGTAACGTTAAACCTTACTTTATCCGTAAACTCTAAAAAATCTTCGACTTTATAATTTAAAATAGCCTTACCGTAAATAGTAGAGCGTTTGGTTTTTATCGCTAAATCTTCAAGTTTTATTTCTTTTTTGGTATAACTAAATTTTGAACTCAAGTTTGACACATATAAACCTCTATGATCTAAAAAAGAAAATCGGTGAATATTGGTATTTATTTCAGATCCATACAGCTTAAAATCACTGATATAAGTATTTAGATTTTTAAAATCTATAACCTTTGGTGTCTTCTTATTTTCGTCAATTGCAGAAAAAGCACCCTGGGAGATATAGGCATTTTTTGCTGTTAACAAGAAGTGTTTTTTTGATTTGGATGGTTTTCCTGATTCAAATAACCGGATGAATACATTGATATTATTTTCATCTTCGTTTTTGTAGGTTTTCAAATTAAAGATCAAACCTGTCAAACGTACATCCCCAAAAATCAAATCACCATCAATCAGTCTTGTTACGCTTAAAATATCAGTAGTAATAATTTCTGAGTAAATTAAAATCTTTTTATGATGATCAAGAATCAATACTTTTTTAAGTTTAACACCACCAAAAGCATTTATGGCCACTTTATCGATGCTTATATTCGTTTTAAAATCGGTATTGAGTGTGTCAGCTATATAATGTGCAATTTTGGTTTGCACTACGGGCAGGGACAAAGTAATCGCAATTACCAAAACAAGTAAAACCAGCCCCATTAGGGTTCTTGATATTATTTTCTTTACTTTTTTGATAGCTGCTTTAATTTTAGTTTTCTTTTAAATTTATTTTGAACAGACAAAGAACGGCTGTTTTTGATAAAAATTCTTTAATTTTGGCTCCTCCTTTACAATCAAAGAAAGTTTAAAATTTGATTTGTCAAATATAATTCAAAATTTGTGCCTTTATATGCAAAATTCAGAGGTTTTTATTCTTGCCATCGAAAGTTCCTGCGATGATACTGCCGCCGCGGTTTTACATAACGACAAAGTACTCTCAAATGTTGTAGCCAATCAGTTAATTCACAACCAATATGGCGGTGTAGTGCCTGAATTAGCTTCCAGAGCCCATCAACAGAATATTGTTCCTGTAATTGATGCTGCATTACGCAAAGCAAATGTACAAAAAGAGCAATTGACAGCTATTGCTTTTACGCAAGGCCCTGGTTTAATGGGGTCATTACTGGTAGGGAGTTCTTTTAGCAAATCATTATCATTAGCTTTAAAAATTCCGTTGATTGCTGTAAATCATATGCACGCTCATATCTTGGCACATTTTATAGATGAAGAAGGCTTTGATAAACCTGAGTTTCCATTTTTAGCCTTAACAATTAGTGGCGGACATACACAAATTGTAAAAGTAAAAGGCTTTTTTGATATGGAAATTATTGGTGAAACTACTGATGATGCTGTTGGAGAAGCTTTTGATAAAAGTGCCAAAATTCTTGGACTCCCATATCCGGGCGGACCCTTGATTGACAAATATGCTCAGTTAGGAAATCCGAAAGCCTTTGCGTTTACAAAACCAAAAGTACCTGGACTGGATTTTAGTTTCTCCGGATTAAAAACAGCTATTTTATATTTTATTCAGAAGAAAAAAATAGAAAACCCAAATTTCATCGAAGAAAATCTGAATGACATTTGCGCTTCCATACAATATACAATTATCGAGATTTTAATGGATAAGTTAAAATTAGCCGTAAAAGAAACTGGAATTAAACAAGTTGCCATTGGCGGAGGCGTTTCGGCAAATTCAGGAATCAGGAAGCGATTGAAAGAAAGCGAAGGCAAATATGGATGGAAAACTTTTATACCAAAATTTGAATACACAACAGACAATGCAGCCATGATAGGAATTGTAGGGTATCAGAAATATTTATCAAGTCGTTTTGAAACCTCAGCTGTGGTTTCGAAAGCGCGAATTCAATTTTAATTATGCAATTATTTTACAATCCTGATATTGACGAAACAACTGAAACTTTTTCTTTTGATAAAGAAGAAAGCCGTCATATAATAAAGGTTTTACGAAAAAAAGATTCAGATATCTTACACGTTACAAATGGTATGGGGTTGCTGTTTGAAACCCAAATAACGCTTGCTTCAGATAACAAATGCATTGTTGAAGTGCTTTCGATAAGAAAATCTCCTGAACCGAAATTCCATTTGCATTTAGCCGTAGCACCAACAAAAATGAACGATCGTTTTGAATGGTTTTTAGAAAAAGCAACAGAGATTGGCATACAGGAAATCACACCCGTTTTTTGTGATCGATCTGAAAGAAAAGTGGTTAAGAAAGAACGTTTTGAGAAGATTATTTTATCCGCAATGAAGCAATCTAATGAAACTTTTTTACCAAAACTAAACGACGCGATTTCATTTAAAGAATTCATCAGACAAAAAAATGAAGGTTTACAATTAATAGCACATTGCGAAGAAACCGATAAAAAATCATTGAAAGAAGTCTTAAAACCAAATGAAAACGTAACACTTTTGATTGGTCCTGAAGGTGATTTTTCGGAAAAAGAAATTGTAATGGCACTTGAAAATAGTTTTCAGCCTGTTACTTTGGGGAATACCCGTTTAAGAACTGAAACTGCTGCTGTTGTTGCCTGTCATAGTGTTGTTTTTTTTAATGAAATTTCAAATTAAACGTAAAGAGATAATTTATTATGAAAAAAATATTCTTTCTGTTTTTACTTTTCTCTTTCACCTCCTTTTCACAAGAAATCGCTTTATTAAAATACAGCGGTGGCGGAGATTGGTATGCCAATCCTACTTCATTGCCAAACTTAATACGATTTTGTAATTCGAACATTAATACACAGATAAAAGCAAAACCTTCAACGGTTGAGCCGGGCAATCCTGATTTGCTTTCTTATCCATTTGTGCACATGACAGGACATGGAAATGTCGTTTTTAGTGATACTGATATTAGTAACCTCAGAAATTATCTAAACGGAGGCGGTTTTCTTCATATTGACGATAATTACGGAATGGATCAATATATACGGAAAGAAATCAAAAAGATATTTCCGAATAATAATTTGGTCGAAATTCCAGCCAATCATCCTATTTTTCAGAAACCTTTTCCCTTTCCGAATGGTCTGCCAAAAATTCACGAACATGATGCAAAAAGGCCTCAGGCTTTTGGAATATTTGTAGAAAACAAGCTGGTTTTACTTTATACTTTCGAGTGCGATCTTGGTGATGGCTGGGAAGATCCCGAAGTAAATAATGATCCGGCAGAAGTACGCCAAAAGGCATTAAAAATGGGTGCCAACATTATCAATTATATTTTCACCAATTAATCTCCCAAAAGTGCAGCTTACTCACGAAGAAAATCAATTTGAAAGAAAAACATTTCCCATAACCCTTGTCTGCGACCATATTTACTTTCAGCAGAATATTGGTTCCCTTTTCAGGATTAGTGAAGCTTTTGGTGTCGAAAACATCCTCTTTTTAGGTAAAGATATCCCATTAACTCCCAGAAAAATAAACAAAACTTCCAGAAGCACTCATCTTCATGTGCCACATACGGTCATTGAAGAAACATCTGAATTGATTGACTATTTAATCAAAAATAATTTTGAAATTATTGCTTTAGAAATTACAAGCAACAGTAAGCCTTTAAAAGAAGTTATAATTCCTGATAATAAAAAAATAGCACTTATAATAGGAAGTGAAATTGACGGAATCTCAGAAGATCTTTTAAAAGTTTCAACCCAAATTGTTCATATTAACATGTTTGGAAAAAACAGCAGTATGAATGTTGTCCAAGCTGTAAGTATATGTTTGTACGAATTAACTTCTTAATTAAATTTGTTAAATTTTCATAAGAACTAGACTACATAAGGGTTTGTAAAATTCATGTAAACAAATTGTTACAAAAATTTTGCTAAATATATTTTTTGTTATAAAATTGTGTAAATATTTAACCTAAAAACAATTTTATAACAAAAAACCCCTTTTATCATGAAAAAAGTTCTTTTTTCCGCAATTACAGCTCTTATGCTGTTTTCTTGTCAAAATGACCAAACAGAGTCATCATCAGATTCAAACATCAATGCAGTGACCAGACGTACGTGTGCTTCACAAGAAGTTTTAGAAGCACAACTAAAAGAAGATCCAATGCTGGCTATCAGAATGAATGAAATTGAAGCTTTTACTTCAAAACAAATGCTTAAAGGATTTACTGGCCGTTTAGTAAATGGGAAAATCGAAATCCCTGTTGTTGTAAATGTTCTATACAGAACTGCTGCAGAAAACATTTCTAATGCTCAAATTCAATCTCAAATTGATGTTTTAAACAAAGATTTTAATGCCTTAAATTCAGATTACAATAGTGTACCAGCATTATTTTCAGGTGTGAAAGCTAATGTAGGAATTACTTTTGTTTTAGATCAGGTTATCAGAAAATCTACTACAAAAAGTTCTTGGGGTACAAATAATGCTATGAAAAAAGTAGCTCAGGGTGGTTTGGCACCAACTTCTCCAACAACAAAACTAAATTTATGGTCTTGTGTTATTGGCAACGGGACTTTAGGTTATGCACAATTTCCCGGAGGAGCTTCAGCAACTGATGGTGTTGTAATTGATCCAAAATATTTTGGATTATCCGGTTCTGCAAATGCACCTTACAACTTAGGAAGAACCGGAACTCATGAAGTAGGTCACTGGATGAATTTACGTCATATTTGGGGAGATGCAACTTGCGGAAGTGATTTAGTATCTGATACTCCAACTCATAATGGTCCAAATTATGGTGTACCAGCTTACCCACACAATAGTACGTGTTCAGGAACACCTGTAGAAATGACAATGAATTATATGGATTATACTGATGACAATGGAATGTATATGTTCTCTAATGGACAAAAAAACAGAATGGCTGCCATATTTGCATCGGGAGGTCCAAGAGCTGCTTTTGGAATCTAAAAAGTATACCATTTTAACCATTAAAAGCGAGATTTTATAATCTCGCTTTTTTTATATGTATCCAACAATCTAAAAAGCTTTTCCCTATATTTATACTCAAAAATCAAATCAATGATGACATCAAGAATTATTTCAAACGGGATTTTAAGGGCTTTGACGACAATACTGGTTATTGCGGCAATTTTATATTTTTTGTATGAAATACAAACCGTTATTGTATATCTGTGTATCTCTCTGATATTATGTCTGATTGCAAATCCATTGGTACAGTTTTTAAAAAATAAATTAAAGTTCAGTAATTCATTAGCTGCTACAACTGCCATTCTGTTTTTTATTTTAATGATTATTGGTTTTATATTTTTGTTTGTTCCATTAATCATTTCCCAGGCTAATAACTTAGCATTATTGGATACCAATAAATTGCAATTACAATTTATGGAGACAGAAAGAAATATAGAAGCTTATTTTAATATACAGCATATCGATCTGAACCAAATGCTTAAAGAATCAGAAATAACTTCAATTTTTGACTTTAGTTATTTTACACGTTTCATAAACTCCATTTTAGGATTTGTTGCCGATATGGGAATGGGACTAGTATCTGTATTTTTTATTACCTTTTTCTTTGTAAAAGATCAGGATGATTTTAAGGCTGGAGTCAGAAAAATTTTGCCTGACAGCAATGAAGATAAGATTATAAACTCTATTATTAAAATAAACCATTTCCTAACCCGCTACTTCATTGGTTTATTGCTTCAATTAACAGTTGTCTTTATTTTATATCTGATTGTTTTAATCATTTTCGGAAATAAAAATGCCTTTGTTATCGCTTTTTTATGTGCCATTTTAAATATTATTCCTTATCTGGGGCCTATTATCGGAACCATTTTAGCCGGATTGCTAACGATGATCAGTATGATTGGAAGCGATTTTCAAACAGAGATTTTACCAAAAACAATCTATATTATTATTGGTTTTCTTGTAGTTCAGGCAATAGACAATAATATTAGTCAGCCTATAATTTCATCAAAAAGTGTAAATTCGCATCCGTTAGAAATATTCCTTATTATATTGATAAGCGGAATTACTTTTGGAATTGTCGGAATGATAATTGCAATTCCTATTTTTACAATGGTAAAGGTAATTTTGAAAGAATTTTTTCCGGACAACAAAATTGTCTCCGTATTAACTGAAAGAATTTAGCATTGAACACTTCTATTTTAAACAAAAATATCCAGGACTTTATATCTCAAAATAGTGGCACTTCAATTACAAAATTAGCGCTTCAAAAAAATCCTTTCCCGGAAGTTGAGTGGATTTTGATTCTCAATCAAATTGAAGCAAAGGGAAAAGCAAAAGATAAATTACCAACGTGGTTTTCAACTGAAAACATTATTTATCCCAGCAAAATTTCAGTAGAACAAACCTCGTCAGAAAAAACTGCAGCTTACAAGGCTTCTTTAATTTCAGGAAAAACCTTAATAGATCTGACTGGCGGTTTTGGTGTTGATGATTATTATTTCTCTAAAAAATTTAAGGTAGTTGCACATTGCGAAATAAATGAAGAATTATCTGCAATTGTAAAACATAACTTCGAACAGCTAAAAGTTGAAAATTGCACTTTTTATGCTGATGATTCTGCAAATATCTTAAACGAATCTGATTCAGACTTTAAATGGGATTGGATCTATATTGATCCTTCGCGTAGAAATGATGTCAAGGGAAAGGTATTTATGCTGAAAGACTGTTTGCCAAATGTTCCGGAATCATTAGATTTTTATTTCGAAAAAACAGATTCCATTTTAATTAAAATGGCACCTTTATTAGATATTTCTGCAGGTTTATCTGAATTGAAGTTTGTGAAAAACATTCATATTATTGCTTTGGAAAACGAAGTAAAAGAATTGCTTTTTGAAATTCATAATCATTATTCTGGCGGAATAACCATAAAAACTGCCAATATTTTAAAAGATAAAACGGAGACTTTTGAATTTATTTTGGGCGAACTTGTATATCCATCGTATCATTTACCGCAAAAGTTTCTCTACGAACCTAATTCGGCAATTATGAAATCAGGTGGTTTTGATGAAGTTAGTACTATTTTCAAAATAGATAAACTGCACAAGCATTCCCATTTATATACTTCGGATGAATTAATTGATTTTCCTGGAAGAACTTTTGAAATTGAAAAGGTGATTTCATATAGTAAAAATGATATGAAAGTTGAACTTTTAAATCAACAGGCAAATGTTACCACAAGGAATTTTCCTGAGACAGTAGAAAATATTCGAAAAAAGTGGAAAATAAAAAATGGAGGGAATTTATATTGTTTTTTTACAACTGATAAAAATGACAACAAAATAGTTTTAATTTGCAGAAAAATAATTTAAAAATGAAACACCTAATTACACTGACTTTTTTTCTTTTAACTTTTACCGCATTTGCCCAAAAACCTTGTGAATACAGTGCTAATGTAACCGATTCTATTGGCACTTATAAAGTTACGAATGAATATTTGGCCAGCGAAAAAAACTTTGGAAGCACATCTAATTATATCTTTTTTTCATTAGCTCAAACAGATGGCTTACCGACATTAAATCTTCAATCAATACAAAAAAGTAAAGATTTTATTAAAGCAAATTGTTTTGATAAAAACTCAAAAGTATTTTTACAATTGCAAAATGGCAAAATTGTAACTTTATTGCACATTAATCAGGAAAACTGTGGAACGCTTATTCGTGATAAAGAGTTTAATAACAGGATAAACACAGGAATTTTTATGTTTATGAAAGATAATTATGAAGAGCTGAAGAAATCCCCTGTAACCATTATGCGAATTAAATATTTAACGGCAACAGAAGATTATATCATAAGGGGTGAAATTACATCAGAAATGAACGGAAAAGCATACAAGCCTGCCACATATTTTATGGAAAATATAAGGTGTGTTGAATAATTATTCGCAATCCCATTTTTGATTGGAAACCTTATCTTTAAGGCCTGTTTTTAAGTTATAATGCCACCATTCTGAATCAAAAGAATTAAAGCCATTTTTAACCATTATTTTTTTTAGAAATTTTCTGTTTGATAGTACTTCTTTTGAAAGTTTAGTGTAATTATGACTAGCCTGAATTCCGAAGAAATCAAAGGGAGTTCCCATATCGAGTTCTGTACCATTTGCATCAACTAACGAAATATCAACGGCTCCTCCTCTGTTATGGATGGAGCCTTTTTTTGGATCTGCGACATACTCCGGATTCGAAACAATCTCCCACATTTTTTTCTGGATAGACAAAGGCCTGTAACAATCATATAGTTTTATTTTATAGCCTTTCTTAATGAAATCTTTATTAGCCGCTACTAATGCCTTAACGGTCTTTAAACGCAATAAACATTCGGCACAATCATAAACTTTGGCTTTTAAAAAATTATCCTCAGTGGCATATTTCATATCATAAATAAAATCTTTACTATAATCTTTTAAGTTCACAAAAGTAGTATCTGCCACAACTGCATCGGATGTATATACTTCATTTTGAGCATTGGAAAAAGTCATCCAAAAAAAAGAAATCAGAAAAAATAAAAAATTTGAATATGAAATTACCTGTTCTTTTGCTCTCATAATGAAGATTAACTGTATTTAGGTAAATATAAACAAAAAACAATTTTTATATCTCTCCTGTCATCATAATATTTTCTTTTAAACCATGATTTTTAAGCATTCGGAAATGGGACCGGACAGCATGATAAAACGGATAAGAAGTATAAGGAAGATTATACTGTTTTGCATAACGTTTTATTATAGGAGTGATATAAGGATAATAGGTATGACCAACGCCTGGAAAAAGATGATGTGCAACATGATGCGTAAAACCGCCATACAAAAAGTTAGCTAATTTACTGTTTGTGCTAAAATCTTTAGTCACGATCATTTGGTGTAAAGCCCATGTGGATGAAAGATTTCCCTCTTCATCTGTTACCGGAAAATGTGCATCTTCATCAACATGTGTTGAAACGAGCGCCACTACACCAAGCGCACTTCCGCACATGTGCATCGTAATCCAGGCTAATAAAACCATATACCAGGGCTGATTCAATAATAGTATTGGAATAACAAGTAAATAAAAAATATTAATCGCCTTTGCAGCAAACAGCTTATAAACTTCTTTTGATGGAATTTTATCGACTGCCTTTTTTACGTAATTGTCTTTTTTGCCAAAAAAGTCTTTAAAATCTCTGACATACATCCAATTGAGACTGTATAAAGGATAAATAAACCACATGTAAATATGCTGATATCTATGATAATTAAACAAAGGGCTGTTTGGAAAAATTCTGATGATGTCGCTTTGCTTTATGTCAATATCCCAATCCGGAATGTTTGGATATGCATGATGAAGATTAATATGACGTCGCGTCCAGAGCCAGTGATTACTGCCAAAAAGTTCCAGGATATACATAAACCATTGGTTATACTTTGGCTTTTTAAACAATGCTCCATGTGCTGCATCATGAAAGGCATTTATAAAAAGTACAATCATGGTTATTCCACACAAAATATAAAATAAAAATAGTAAGGGAGTGTTGTTGCCAAACAGCAAAATACAGGCATAAAATAAAAAGAAGAAAACAACAAGTGCTAAAGACTTAATGATATTAAACAGATATAAGGATGAATTTTGTAAAACAGTTTCATTAACTTCTTTGCGAAGCTTTTTAAAAAAATCATCAGTCTCTGGTTTTAAGTAAACCGGGCGCTTTAATTTTTCCATAATGCCAATCAGATATAAATTCTTATATCAAATTTAACAAAAAAAGTTAAAAAAACATAGATAATTAGTTAGAAATAAAGGCTTTAACACAAAATCAAAGCCTTTATCTCTGAAGTGGTTTTTGTATAATTTTCATATTTTATCTAAAAGCACTTTACTAGTTTTAGGCTTTTAAAACATTATTATGTTTAAAATATCTTTTAGAATACACTCAAACAAACATATCTTCGAATCATTTGAATAACTTCGAAGCAAACTGATGTAAGCATCTTCGCCATGTAAGCCACTCATGAGCCGTTTCCGGCGATTCGTAATAAACATATTTAATTCCCTGCTGATCCAGCATAGTTTTAAAAGCACCGATTGATTTAGGGAACGGACTAGGTTCTTTTGTGCCTAAACCTAACCAAAAAAGCTTGATTTTTTTATTGAGCGCATTGCCATCTTTATATTTCCCTTCTAAAAAAGTGTTAGCATCAATAGGCTCAATATCTGGATAATTGGCTGTACCGCTAAATCCGCCATAGTAAGAAAAAGTATCCAGATGGTTCATCATAATACGCATAGTTTGATTGGCTCCCATCGAAAGACCGGCAATAGCCCTATGTTCACGACTGGCCATTGTACGGAACTTTGAATCGATCATTGGAATAACTTCTGAAATCAGCACATCTTCAAAAACAGATTCCGGACGCTCTTTTTTATCCTTTGATTCTTTGCTTTGCGGTTTATAGGCGTAGCCATTATCCATTACAACAATCATAGGGTTTGCCTGCTTTGAAGCAATCAGGTTATCTAAAATTAAGTTTGCTTTGCCTTGTGCAGACCAGCCTGTTTCGTCTTCAAAACTTCCGTGTTGTAAATAGAGTACGGGGTAACGTGTTTTTGTGTTTTCCGTATAACCCGGAGGTGTATAAATAAAACAGCGTCTAAAAGAATTTGTCAATTTAGAAAAATAAATATTTTCACTCACCAAACCATGTGACACCTCTTTCAGCGCAAAGAATTCCTGATCTGCGGACGGAATCTCGATTCCGCTGCCCCATCTTCCGGCGCCGTAGAAATATAAACTTCCCGGATCCGGAACGGAAGCTCCGTCTACGTTTAGCTGATAATAATGAAATCCTTCATCTTGTGGATTGGATTCCCCTGTCCACACGCCATTGGCGTCTTTTCGCATATCATATTTCACTCCGCCAAGATCAAGCTGGACTTTATTTGCACCCGGTGCAGCAATACTGGCTCTTACGCGTCGCTGTGAATTAACCTGTGGAAATTGTTTATCTGCCTGATTAACCGATGACGGTTTAAAATCTTCTATAATTTGTGTTTCCTGACTCCAGCTCGTCTCCAAACACAAGCAGGAAATTAATAGGGTAATATTTAAAAATCGTTTCATGTTTATATTTGTTTATGTTGTGGTTAATTTTAACCCCAAAGTTTTTATTTAATCTCGCAAAGACGCAAAATCGCAAAGCTTTTTTTTACGCAGATTTTAAAGAGATTTAAGCAGATAGGCGAGGATAATATTTTCAAATCTGTAGAATCTGCCTAAATCTGCAGAATCTGCGTGAAATAAATCTGCTTGCTTAAATGCTCTCGCAGATTAGGCTGACGGAGCAGATTATTGATGAATCATATTAGACCGCCCCTTGCAATTTTTTCACGCAGATTTTAAAAAGATTTAAGCAGATAGGCGCAGATAATAGTAAAATCTGCTAAAATCTGCAGAATCTGCGTGAAACACACTTTGCGACCTTTGCGTAATCTTTGCGTGCCTTGCGTTTAAATCTAATTCTGTTTATTATTTTTCCTTAGCCAAATCATTTACAGCATTCGCTAGAAAAACATACCACGCTCCACCATCTATAATACATTCATTTTCTCCCCAAAAAAATGGCCAGTCGTCTTTATTCTCCAGATAATCTGGCTTCAGAAAAATAAGTCCCGGCACTACGCCGCCGGCAATTGTGGTAAAGTCCGCGCGATTGCCTCCGTAAGCGACTTTTTTGGATCTGTTTCCGACCGCATTCACAAAAGATAAATTAGAATACGGATGACAGCCCAAAATATAATTCAGTCCCTGATACACATTTTCTTTGTCCATGAGATCAGGATAAATTTTATGAATGTAATAATTCGTACTTGCCCAGTTAATTACCTGTGAACTTCCTCCCCAGCCTCTTTTTACAATCGGCACACCATAAGGATTTTCGGAATTCTCCTTGTCCATTTTTTCTTTATATTTGATTACATAGCCACGTAATTTTTGCTTGTAAGCATCATCCATAGAAGAAACAGCCAATAGTGCTGAGTTGATATTAAAATCTAAATTATCATCAAGCAGCTTCCATATTTTATCTTCAAAACCTTTTTTATACTGCTCGTCTTTTGTGCTTAAGTAGAGCTGTAATATTGCAATCATATCGCTTCCCTTACCCCATCTCGACATTGGACTGTTATCTGGTTTTGCTTTTTTGTTAATTTCAGTTGCCTCATTGGTCAGCTTTATAGCAATTGCCAGACACTTAGCGGCAAGCTCGTCATTATATCCTTTTAAAGCCCTGCTTGCGGAGGCTAAAGCTCCAGCTGTTCTAAAATCTAAAAATGATGTTCGGTTGGTAAAAGCCCATCTGTCATCTTTCGTGCCGCTTGAAACTCCATCAGATTCAAATGGTTTAAGAGCAGGATTATAAGGAAGATTATCTGTTTCGGTTGCAGCATCACCCAAATGATGGTACTGATGAAGATTAGGAACCACGATCCCTCTCACAGGATGCCCAATATTCTCTACTTGCGCTACAAGGTTCAAAACGCCGTGCTCAATTTGCTGTAGTATATCCGGTTGTCCATCAGGACGGTGAATGTCTACAAACTGTGTTTTTTGATCTACATAAGTTTCATCTCTGTTTACCTTGAAAGCTTCCCAGGATTCTACAAAACTATTGATCACGCTGACATGCGAAAAAGTCTGTATATCAAAATCGCCGGCATCAAACCAGCCTCCTACTGACATTCCCGGAATACGTTCTAAAGGTTTGTATTTCGTGTCTGTCGTAGGGCCTTGTTTATATCCATCAAAATGTTCATGATTGACTGGTGCCTGAAGACAATCGTCTAAAAACGGTCTTCCGTGCCAGACTCTATACGCCTCGTTTACTTCCATATGATCCATCTGGACCGGAAACCAAACGTCCATTGTAGGATGCCATATTTTGGAATAAATATCATCCTGTATCTGAAATGTATTTGTTTTTTGATCACCATATTGAATATAATAAAGTCCCTTTTCTGTAATGGCACTAAAATCAATATGAGCATAATTATATCTGAGATAATTTCCCCAAACCTTCACATTCGCTTTTAATTTCTCTATAAATTTTCCATCTTCATATTTGAAAATCGATGCCGTAGTTAACGCTTTGTCGTTTTGATCCAGTTCGACAACAGCTACTTTCTTTTGATCCGGCATATAACCCACCTGAGAAAATCCTATTACAGGTTCTCTTTTCCAATTCGGGATCGCATTAGGTTCTACATACCAGGTCATTACTTTCCCTTTTTTGTTTGAAGGAAGAATACTTCTAGCTATAAACCAGCCGTTCTGTCCCAAATTTCTACCATCAAAAAGCATTACATCCTGATCTTCTGACTGAATTTTTACTGTACGTTCCGGATTTTCGGGCGCAAAAATGAAACTTTTACCTGTTTCTAAAGGTAATGTCGCGATAAACTCGTTTCTTCCACGATCGTCAAATGTGGTATGTCCCGCAAATTGAGGGATTTTTTCAGTTAAAGGTCGAATCTCAGTATTGCTTGCAGGATACCTTGGGAAAGTTCCCGCTTTTCCATCGACTATATAGTTACTTTCAAAATAAGAAGTGGGTATAAATTCCATATTAAATCCGGCTCTTCCCTCCAATGGTTTCGGAACTGGTTTATCCAATACCACATCGATAACAAAACCTTTTCCTTTTGGGGTAACTATGATTTTGGAATCAAATTTAAATTCCTCATATCTAAGTGTGACTTCAATGGTATTCTTTGCCTTATTGACTTTTCGGCTGATCATTTTTGGAATTAAATCCCATTGTTCCGGTGTGTTCTGAAGCCTAATTGCTCCGCCGGTTACTGTTCTTACACCATGGTGAATAAATTCTATTCCGGCTGTCTTTTCGTCGAAAAACATTCCGTTGTACTCATTGTTAAAAACCCAGACATTGAGCCCCGGGGTTTCGAAATATTCTTTTTCGTTTAAAACTAAAGTCTGAGAAAAGGAATTATTTGACAGGCCGATAAAACAAATAAGTAGAATTGCTTGTTTCCATAAAGTGTTTTTGAAATTGAACAGGATTATGGAGATGCTATTAAGTTTACGCATAATTAAGATTTTAATTTTATTGAAAACCTATTCTTTAAATAAAAGCGGTGCTAATTCTTTGAAGCTTCGACGCCAGGTTTGAAATTCATGTCCTGTTCCTTCCGAAATATAGGATACAGCATTAAAGCCGGTAGTTTTAAGAGCTGAAACCGCAGTTTTAACACCATCAGGGCGCTCCTTACTTCCACAGCTTAAAAAGATCAATTTGACTTTTGATTTATCCTTAATATCTTCCGGCTTATAAGTTCCTCCGCTAAGAAGGGCGTAGTGAGAGAAAACTTCAGGTTTGTTAAGCGTAATTGATTTTGTTTCCATTCCTCCCATCGATAAACCGGCCATGGCACGATTGGCATGATTGGCAAGCGTACGAAAATTGGAATCCACATACGGAATTAATTCCTCTGTCAGAACGGTCTGAAAAGGTTCAATTTTAAAACTGGCCAGACCACCATATTTAATTTCATTGGTCATTCCGTATGTCATTACAATCAGGAATGGTTTTATTTTACCTTCTGCTATTAAATTATCCATGATTAAATTAACACGTCCCTGATTGCTCCAGGCTGTTTCATCTTCTCCCCAGCCATGTTGTAAATACAAAACGGGATATTTCTTTGCTCTTTCTTTATCATAACCTGGCGGTGTATACACATAGGCTCTGCGTGAGGTATTAGTGCTTTTGGAAGGAAAAAGGATTTGCTGTACATTTCCGTGAGGCACATTTTTCAGGGTATAAAAATCCTGGTCATGAGCCGGAATTTCGATTCCGCTTTCCCAACGGGTAGAGCCGTAAAAATTGAGTGCGCCCGGATCGTTAAAAACGCCTCCGTCGACTGTTACATGATAATAATGAAAACCTTCGTCCATGGGACCGGCGGTGGTTCCTCTCCAAAAACCGTCTTCACCTTTTGTAAGCGTCGTTCCTCCTTTTGCGCCTCCTAATCCAAGGCTAACCACAACAGATTTGGCCTCGGGAGCCATAATTTGAAATCTGGCATACCCCTGAGAGTTGACTTGTGGGTATTCCTGCCCGGGCTGATTAACGGTTGAAGGCTTAAAATCTTCTGCAATAGCCTGATTCGTTTGTGAAAAACCTGCAAAACCTGATAAAATAAGGGCCCATAAGACCACAACTGTATACTGTTTCATATTTTTATTTTTTAAGTTTAAAATTTATTTAACTGCCGGATTTATAATTTGGTAGTTTCCACTTAGATGCATTAAACTAAAGAGGTACATTAAACCATCATAATACGGATCAAAATAACCATCCTCATACGGTTCAAGTTTCGCTTTCCAAAGTGCATGAACAAAGTCCATACTTTCCTTATCGGGATTGACTAATGAGGCAGTAGCAGAAGTGCCAACTAATCCGATGGAATGTCTGAGTTTTTTAACAGGACCTGCCTGCAGTATAAATTCCGGTTTGGAACCATCGAGATTAAACTGATCGTCAAAAGTGTCTATTCCTTTCGATCTCAGAAATTTTTGAAACTTTCTGGCGTACTCTTCCTGCCACTTTTTATCTTTTCCATACCAGGTGTAATCCATTGCGATGTTCATGGGAACACGCCACGAATCATAACGAAATCCGGGTGGCATCCAAGGTGTAGGATGCGGTTCTCCGGTGAATTCTGTATAATCAGAATTTAGTCCCGTTACCGGATGAGTCGCTTTATGGAGAAAATTGCGTGAGACCTCAGCACATTCTTTATAAAATTGTTCGTGGCCATCTTTGGCATACAAAGCCCATATTTCATAAAACGCCGGAACATGATAAGAAGGGTCTGTCCAGTTGTAACCGCCTCCTTCTGGCACGAAGGATATCATTTTATGTTCGGTATTGATGATATTATGAACATTCCCGGTGCCGTCTTTTTTCCACATGGCATCCAGTATTCTTCTCGCTTCATTGTAGTAATGTATACCTGTATCATTGCCCCATTTGTTAGAGGCAAAAAGTAAACTGGTTACATAATACAATTCTCCGTCTGAAGCAGAACCTGCCGAATTCTGTTTTTTAGTTTCAGGATTGACACTCCATGCAAAATAACCTTCTCTGGGTCCGTCCTGATGCTGCATGTATTTGACAGACCATCTCCAGATGCGGTCAAAAACCTCTTTTTTATTAAGCTGAACCGCAACCATCATTCCATACGACATTCCTTCGGTACGGGCATCTTTATTTTTAACATCCGAAACATATCCTAAAGAATCGCCTTCTTCAAAATAGACTTTGTTAGGCCCTTCAAAAACATCATAATAAGCCTTGGCTAATTTTTTATCAATTTCAGCCTGACTATAACCGGCTTCCTTAAAAAGGTTGCGGTATTGAGGTCTAGATTCTGATTTTTCTGTTTTCTTTTTAGTTTGACTAGTGGCCAAAACTGGCAAAATCAATCCCAAAGCCAATATCAAAATCCGAATACTAACAAGAGATTTACTTGTACTATTTTTATCTTTTATCATAATTTATCTTTTTAGTATTTAATTCTAAACCAATCAAAATCGACATAACCACCCGTGTTTTTGGTTGCATAATTGAATAGGCCAAAACGATAACCCATAAAATGCGGAAGGGTGTACTTCATTTTTAAAGTCTCGCCTATCGGTTTCCACACTTTTCCATCTAAACTGTAGAAGAAAGTCGCTTCATCTTTTTTATCTCTAAAATCACAATCAATTCTGAAATAAACCTGATTTTGATCTAACGGAATCTGCTGTACTTCAACCGCTTTATCTTTATCAGTTGCCATCATTACTATTGCCTTTTTATTTCCTTCCACTTTCACCGCTACTAATCCGTATTCTTTTTGTAAGGCTGATAATCCGGCAAAATCTCCCTCTTTCATTTTAGAAACATCTAAGTAAACAGAAGCTGAACTAGTTGGGCCGATAGTACGTTGTGTGAGCGTATTTCTGGCTGAAAGGAAATCAGTATCAATTCTTCCTGTTTTGAGACGCAGAAATCCTTTTCTTTCTGTTAAAGACCAAAGCGTATTATCGGGATTATGGTTCCATTGCCAAACTAACGGCAATGCTTCCTGACCTTTTTTGCGATTGAATTCATCTGAGGCAGCCAAATTCGGAATCAAACCTTTACTTGCTGGAAGGTCTAATTTTTCCGGAACCTTGCCCTTTTCTCCTAATATTGGCCAGCCGTCTTCCCACTTTACGGGAACGAGATAAGGAATTCTTCCAACTGCACCATAATCACGAAATAGATAGGAAAACCAACGTCCGTCAGGAGTATCGATCAATCCGCCCTGAGCAACACCTAAATCCTGTAAGGCTACTTTTCCTTCCCATGGACCATTAATATTCTCTGCCCTATGAATGATAACAGTTCGCATTCCGCCCTGAGGCCAGCAAATATTAAACAGGTAATATTTTCCTTTTATTTTAAACAATTGAGAACCTTCAGCACCCAACATGATGCTGTTGCCAGCCGGAGCACTGGCGTTTTCTATAATAACTTTCTCGGGAACATCTTGTTTGATTCCGGTTAAATCATCATTTAGCTGTACCAGCTTGATTTGGCCTCCACCGTAAATTAAATATGCTTTGCCATCATCATCAAAAAACAGCGAATGATCGTGGTAGGAAGGCTTAAAAGAGACTCTTTGCCAATTTCCTTTTTCTATGTCTTTCGTTTTAAAAATATAAGTCTCACCGGTTGTTCCGGAAAAAGTGGTTACATAATACATTCCGTTATGAAACCGTAAACTACTAGCCCACGAACCTCTTCCGTAGGTACTTTTTCCTTCTGTCAGATTTAATTCCGGCATGTCTGCCAAAGTATCATAGGCATAGTTGATGAGTTTCCAATTGACAAGATCAGTCGATTTCATAATGGGCAAGCCCGGGTTCACGTGCATCGTTGTACTGCTCATGTAGTAATTTTTACCAACCCTGATGATTGCCATATCAGGCACATCAGCAAAAAGTATTGGATTTTGGGCTTGTGCCAAAGCAACAGCCTGAACCAGTAAAACAAAGGAGACAAAAAGGAAACTAATTCTTTTTTTCATGGGATAAAAGATTAAATTAAGAATAGTGCTTACTTGATTTTGCTGACACCTTCAGTGGTCTGAATTATCTTTTGAATGGTTCCATCCTCATTGTAGTACATATAATCTACACAAACCGAACGTCTGTAACTGCCGCCTGTAGGCAAACTTCCGTTGTGATAAAAAAAGTATGATTTGCCTTTGTAATCAATAATTCCCGGATGTGTCGTAAAACTATTCTTTACATTTTCCTGAATAATACCCTGATACGTCCATGGTCCTGTTGGATTTTTAGCGGTGCAATATTCGATCATTTCAGGTTTAGTTCCTGCGCTGGCATAGACTAAATAATAAATTCCTTTTCGTTTATATACCCACGGTCCTTCGATATAATTTTTAGGTTTGAAAGTGGTAATAGGACTGTCCAGTTCAATCATGTTCTTTTTCAGTTTTACCCATTTACAGCTTCCGTTACCCCAAAACATATACGCCTGCCCATCATCATCCACAAATACTGTCGGGTCAATATCATCCCAGGCATATTTCATGTCGGTAGTCATTTCGTTAATTATTAAGGCTTTGCCAATTGCATCCTTAAAAGGACCAGTCGGACTGTCAGAAACTGCTACACCTATTGCAGCACCGCCTCCGCTTACATCATCTTTTTTATGAAACGTAGAAACAAACCAGTAAAACTTTCCATCTCGCTCAATACATTGCGCTGCATAAGCATCACCGGTTGCCCATGAAAAGGTACTGGGTGAAAGCGGCGCTCCATGATCTTTCCAGGTCGCCATATCTGTGGTCGAATACACACGCCAGTCGGCCATTTTATAGTTGGTATCCTGCTCGGTTGCGACATCATGTCCTGTATACAAATACAAGGTGCCTTTATGTACGATAGGCGCCGGATCTGCAGTAAAAATATTTTTAATAATAGGATTTTGTGCTGTAATTTTAAATACGGACAGACAGCACATAAGTGCAAATAAAAATTTGTTGTGGTTTTTCATTGTAATCTTTTTTTGGGTTTGATAGTTTTATGGTAATGTTGTGTTTGATTATATCACATTAAAATTCATTTTATTAATTTGTCTTTTTAATGACCACTTTCTTTCCTGCATATTTTATTGTTGCAGAAATAGTATTGTTTTCTTTTCCGGAGATCCAGACAATATTCATGGTATATACAGCTGTTTGATTCTTATAACTTCCTTTTTGTTTTTCCAAAGTCAGGGTTTGATTTTTTTCGTTCCAGACCAGTGGAATCTCAGTATGTTTCCCTTTTTCATAATTGTAGTTATCGCCTTCGTCGTTATAAAGCGTAAACGATGCATCCTTGCCGGTATAAATCCGAATTTCAAGTTCGTCCTGTTTCGAATTTGTACTCTGAATTGTGTTCCCCATCGGAACAATTGAGCCTTCTTTCACAAAAACCGGAATTTTATCCAATGGTGCGGGAGTCGAAATGGTCTGCCCTCCTTCAAATCGCTTGCCGGTCCAGAAATCAAACCAGGCATCTTGTTTTGGCAGGTAAACATCCCAATGAGTAACATCAGGAGCAGTAACAGGCGCTATTAAAAATGCTTTTCCAAACATATATTGATAAGCCGCACTTACAGCAGTTGTGTCTTCCTGGAAATCCATAATTAAAGGGCGCATCAATGTTGAATTATTCTTGGTGATCTGCCAGGCTTCTGAATAGATGTACGGAAGCAATTGATATCTCAGGTTGAGCATGGATTTCATATTATTTTCAACCTTTTCTCCATATTTCCAAGGCTCGGTTTCTGTTTGATAACCGTGCATGCGAAATATCGGATTGAATACGCCCCACTGAAACCAGCGTGTTAGTATTTCATGATATTTTTCGTCTTTGTATTGCCCTGATCCGGGACGAAAAAAACCACCAATGTCTGTTGTCCAATAAGGCATTCCGGTAAGATTATAATTTAAACCCGCCACTATTTGACGTTTATAGGCATCCCAATCCCAGCCTATATCGCCTGACCAGTTGATGGTACCATAACGCTGCTGTCCTAAAAAGGCAGAGCGCGTAAGAATAGTGACTCTCTTTTCCGGATTCGTATTTCTCTGACCTTCATAAACCGCTTTACTGACAAATAAGGGATAGGTCAATCGGTAAAAATCACCTAAACCAAAATAAGTCTGCTTGCCTCTTAACGCATCATTTTCAGGTTCAGTCGCATCCATCCACCAGGAATCTACTCCAAGTGTGAATAAATTTTTGTCCAGTGCATTCCAGTGTGTTTTCTGCGTTTCAGGATTATAAATATCTATCCAGGGACTATCAGGAATAAATAAATTTTTAGACACATATTCTTTACCTATTTCAGATTCCTTATTGAGATTTTCCCAGACTGAAATCGAAAAATGAGCGTTTAAATCGTGAATTTCCTTTATGAATTTTTCAGGTTCCGGATAATGGGTTTCATCAAACTTTGGCACTCCCCAACCGTATTTACCCCAATATTGCCAATCCTGCACGATGACATCTACAGGTAAATTGCGTTTTCTGAATTCTTTTACTGTTGAAACTAAATGCTCTCCAGAAGTATACCGCTCACGACATTGCCAAAATCCAAATGCCCATTTTGGCAGCATAGGAACATTTCCGGTAAGGTTTCGGTAACTGGCAATAATCTCATCTGTATTATCTCCGGCAAAAACGACATAATCCAATGATTTTGCATTGGGAGATTTAAAAACCGTTTCGTTATTAGAAAGTTTAAAGCTAAGAGACGGAGTATTACTTGATTTACAAATTACTTTTACTGTATGCTCTCCTGCTCTTAAATGCACTAATTTACTTACTGCTGGCGGCAGCCATAAATTAGATTGATTGATTACATCTTTACCGTCAATCACCACTAAATGACGACTATCCATGTCTCCAAGATCCAGAAATAAAGAATATTCTCCGTCTTTGGCTACAGAAAAATTTCCGGAATAGATGGATTGCTGTTGTGAAACTTTTTGGGTCCCCGAAGTTGTTGTCACTTCAACTTCTTTTTTATCGCCTTCATTTTTATTATTCTTAGCTAAAGGAATCTGCTGATTTGTGGGATTAAAATAGGTCAGACCATATTGATTCCACATTATTCCATACCCTTTGTTAGAAACCAAAAACGGAATAGCAATTTGTGTATTGACCTGAATTAATTTTCGGGTGGTATTTTTTAAGTTATAAAAACCATCCTGAAACTGGCCTAGTCCGAATAAATATTCATCCTGAGGAGATTCGAAACCCTGTTCAGCTATAAAACAAGGTTCTCCATGAATAGTATCGGGTTTTAATAACCTTGTATTTGCTTTTTCGCTCAGAAATACTTTACCTGATTTATCGCTATAAGACAGTATGCCTGTTTTTTTATTGTAATTAACTACAATACTTTTTGTACTGAATTCTAAGCTATTTGTATTTTCTTTTAATGAAAAATGGGGCGAGTTAGGTTTATTTATGAAAACAAAGTCTTGTTCTTCTTTTTTATTTTCTATTTGATATTGTATGCGTATTGATTTTTCAGTAAGAGGAATGATATTTAGCACACCTCCAGATAATTCAATTGATAATTTATCTTTACTCAAGACATACTTTTTATATTCTTGCGCACTAATTGAAGTGAACAAAAAGCCTAAAAGTAAAGTGTATACAATCTTTTGCATTTTTATCTATTTAAATTATGATCTATTTTTCTATTGGAGTTAATGAAATCGCAAAACCTCCCCTTCGAAGTAGTTTTACATCAAGTTTTGAATTTTTATTTACCTCGCTTACTTTCGAATCAAAAGCTTTATCATGATTGCCATCAACAATTACAACCGCACGATAACTAACGCCTTCTTTTAAAAATGATAAGCTGAGTTTCTTTGTTATCTCTTTGCTTTCAGAAGCACTTATACCTCCAACGTACCAAACATTTCCTTTTCTTCGTGCCACTACAACGTCCTGTCCCGGATAACCGTCAAGAAGTTTTGTGTCGTCCCACGCTGTAGGGACTTCTTTTAAAAAGGTTTTAACTTCTTGTGGTAATTCATAGTATCCGTCCGGACGGTCGGCTAAATGCTGCAGAGGAGATTCAAAAAGTACCGAAAGCGCCAGCTCATGCCCGTAAGAAGTATGGTGCGGAAATTGCGAATTCGTAAAAGTAACAGGTGTATAATCCATTGCTCCTACTACGTTTCTTGTAAAAGGTAGAATCGTATTGTGTTCGGGAGCTGTAGTCGAAAATTCGGGACCATTATTGTACCATTCTGCCCCGCGAACGGCTTCGTAAGTCATTAAATTAGGATACGTGCGCGACCAGCCACGAGGTACAATGCAGCCGTGAAAATAGACCATCATTTCAAATTGGGCGGCATCTTCTAAAATATCAATATAATATTGTATCATATCTTGTTTTTCGCTTTCGAAAAAATCTACTTTGACACCCACAACACCCAGTTTTTTAAGTTTTGTAAATTCTTCAACCCTGTTTTTATGCGTAAGCATCCTGTCTTTTGGTGTTGATGGCACCCATGTATGATCTCCTCCCGAATTGTACCACATCAACGGCTTTATACCTTTAGAATGGATGTATTGTAATGCATCTTCCAGATTGCCTCCATTCGTCATGCTATCCCATTCCCAGTCCAGCAGCGTGTAAGGCCAATTCATTTTTTCGGCTAAATCGGCAAAGGCACATACGGTTTTATAGTCTTTGGTTCCATGGTTGCTGGACCAATAATTCCAGGATACTTTTCCGGGTTTTATCCAGTCTGTAGTTTTAAAACGGGTTGGCGCTGATACATCTTCAATTAAAGTGCTTTCCACAATATCAGACAAACTGCCAATAGAAATGACTCTCCACGGCGATTTCCACGGAAGTGAAATATTTGGTTTGGACTCGCCTTTCCCTCTGCCATCTTTTGGATCTGGGAAAGTAAGTTTATAGGTATTGCTGTCTTGTGTATTACTTAATTTTGTTCCGCAATACGTACGGTCCAGATCCGCTTCGTGCAATAAAAACCAGCACGATGTGTCAGTCGTATTAAATAGTGCAGGATAACACCATTCTTGCTGAATTATTTTGTCATTACCTGAAACATCATACAAACCCTCATTTGCCGGATTCCATTTCTCCAGCCATCTCTTATGTTCCTTTGGAATCTGATAGGCCGTAAACTCATCATTAATAGTAAAAGAACCTTGCTTCTCCGGAAATTCATATCGAAATGTAACACCGTCATTATAAGCTCTTATTATAAGATTCAATTTCGCTTTAGTTGGGTTTACAAAAGAAACAGTAATTTCATTAGCTGTATTTTCACGTACTGATTTTTTTCCGAAAGGAAGTTCGTAATGTTCGTTAATAATTTTAGGTTTTGATGTTTTTAAAAAATGAAGTTCTTTTAAAAAATCCTGATCGCTTCTCGAAAGTCCCAAACTTATTTTTGAGATCATTTCAAACTTATTTTTATCTGGCTGATAATATATTTTCAAATACCATTCGCCATGATGATCAGATTGCAAAGTTGTCTCAATTTTTTTATCGGGCGACTTTAATTGTAGTTGCTGTGACCAGGAATGGCAGAAGCTAAGCAAGACAAAAAATGCTAAAATATTTTTTAACTTCATGATTTTTAATAATTCATTTTTAATTCTTCGCTGACTTAAAAAGGTTGTTTAGTCAATAATGATTTTGCAATGAAAAAGCCGAAAGGGATTTAAACTTCCGGCTTTGATTAAAAAAACTAACACTAACTAACTATTAGCTATAAACTATGTAAATAACATAATATAACCAACTATTACTTTTATATTCTACTCAAAATCAAGTTCATCCTGAGAACGATTATATCTTATAAATTTTAAACCTTTTTTCGTATTTGTTTTTAGCAGCACTTCATTTTTCTATAACAAATACCCGTGGATTGGATGCTATAAAATCAATACTCAAATTCTTATTCAGTAAATTAAATAAGTGTATTTATTACAAATATAAAAAAATAAATCAATACACAATCGGTTGTTTGATATTTTTTTTGTTGATTATATATAAATAATTATAATTAAAAGCATTCTTTTTAATTATAACTGTAAAAAAATAAGTTATATGTATTAATTACATTCTTTAAAAGTGAAGCGTTACAGATTTAAAGGCATTTATCTAATATTTTTGAAGAACTCATAAAAGATAAAAAAATTACAGAAAAGCTTATTTTAGTTTGTAAATCAGTTACATTAAAAATATTTGATTTCTAAAAATTAAGAAACAGATACTAAAGACAACTGGTTGCTTACAAAAGCATTAGAGATAATTAATTTTCAAAGGAGACAGGGAGCTTATTTATCAATAAAGCCTTCCTTTCAACCATGAAAAGAAGGCTTTATTAATCTGCAAAGATTGCATGGGCATTAATAATTTTTATAAACTATTTTTTATTTTATTAACTGCTATAACAACTTCTTTCTCAGGCATTTTACAAGCTTTGTTCACGCAGACATAAATATAGGTTTCATTTTCTATAAAACGATTTTCTAAAAGAGGTAGCTTGCTGTGCTTTGTAGCTCCTGCAATAAGTATGTTTGGCAAATAATAGCTTTGAAGTTGATTTGTTTTAGAAATGGCTTCTTTACCGGAAATAGCAACCTCAAAATAATCATCAGTATAATTTAGCATTAAATCCAGCCAATTATAATATTCTGCTGGTGATTGTAAGGCGTCTCCTTTTACATTATTTAACATTTTTTGGGCAATTGCAGCATACGTTTCATTAGAATAATAATGTCCTAACAGAAATAAATTATGAGCGAGAATTGAATTGGAACCAGGAATTACATTGTCTGCTATTTCCATTTTCCTGGCAATTAAATTTGTTGAAGTCTTCGATGTAAAATAAAACATATTTGTTTTTTTGTCCCAAAAATGTGTCATCGTGTAATCCGTTAGTTGTTTGGCTTTGTTTAGCCATTTCTCGTCAAGTGTAATTTGATATACCGCAATAAAGGCATCTATAACAGTGGCATAATCTTCTGAAAAACCAGAAATACTGCTTTTGCCTTCTTTGTAGCTATGATTTAAACCTCCGTCTTTATTAAGTTGGTTATTTATTATGAAGTTAGCATTTTTTAAAGCGATTGCCTTGTAATGCGGGTTTTTGAATGCACGATAAGCGCTAACGTACCCTTTAATCATTAAAGCATTCCATGAAGTCAGGGTTTTATTATCTAAATGAGGTCTCTCCCTTTTGCTTCTGGCTGTTAAAAGTACTTGCTTCCAGTTTTTTACTTTGGATTCCAGTTCTTTCAAAGTCAATTTGTTTTCAACAGCAAAGTCTTTATCCAATTGATTTTTAAATAAAACATAGTTTCCGTTTTCCCATAACCCGCTTTCATTAATATTAAAATACTCCTTAAAAAGAGGATAATCAGATTTTAATATAGCTTGTAACTCTTCCTGTTTCCACACATAATAAGCACCTTCTTCCAGTTTTTTTTCTTTGTTTTTACTATCAGCATCTAATGAAGAATAAAAAGCGCCGTTAATATCCATTAATTCTTTTTCTACAAAATCCAGGGTTTCAATTACCGTTTTTTTATACAAATCATCTTTGGTTGCCAGATAAGCGTCAGAATACAAACTCACTAATTGTGCATTATCATACAGCATTTTTTCAAAATGAGGGATATGCCATTTTGCATCTGTGGAATATCTCGCAAAGCCACCACCAATAGCGTCATAAATTCCGCCATTAGCCATTTTTGTTAGTGTCGTCTGCACATACTTTTGAATCGATTTATCATTATTCTGAATACTGTAACGAAGCAGAAAATGTAAAGAACCCGGCATTGGAAATTTGATCTCGCCAAGTAAACCTCCCTCTTTATAATCCAGATCTTTTTGCCATAATTTTACATTAGTAAAAACCTCTGATTTTTTAAAAATCGCTTCATCATTATTAACTGCAATTAATTGTGATTCCTGAATTCCTTTGATTAATTTGTCTGCATATTCAGTAGCTTTTTTAGGATTGTTCTTGTACAAATTAGAAAGTTCCGTTAAAGCTTTTATCCACTCTTCTTTGGTAAAATAAGTGCCTCCAAAAATGGGACGACCATCAGGAAGTGCAATACAGTTTAAAGGCCATCCGCCTTTACCGGTCATTAATTGTACTGCATTGATATAAATCTGGTCAATATCCGGACGCTCTTCCCTGTCTACTTTTATGCTGATAAAATTATCATTCATTAATTTGGCTACAGCTTCGTTTTCAAAACTTTCTTCTTCCATAACATGGCACCAATGGCAAGCTGAATATCCTACAGAAATAATAATCAGTTTATTCTCGTCTTTTGCCTTATCCAAAGTTTCTTTGTTCCATGCTTTCCAGTCTACAGGATTATGCGCATGCTGTAAAAGATAAGGACTGCTTTCGTTGATTAAATCATTAGTGTATTCGTAAGTTTCCTGATTATTCTGTTTTCTATTACAGCTCATAAAAAAACAGGAAACAATTAATAAAAGATTTATAATACGCATATTAATAAGATGTAGAGTATGGATACTTATGTTGATATTCAGTGTGTTTTTTAATCAAAAGCTAAAATAGCAATTTATATTTAATAGATTTACTGCAACAAAATTATGCTTCAAATATGCTATTAAACGCTTCAAAAATGACAATCATATTTCAACTTTCAGGCTATTTTTACGTTTAGCATTTTATTAAAAAATGAGCGGAATAAGCATTCCTTGCCAGATAAAAAAATTTGCTTTAAAATAAATTCAATCAACACGATGAATAATGAAAGAAAAATACAATCCGTCTGTTTATGAGTAATACATCACAAAAACTTTCAGTACTTGAAAAAATAGGTTATGGTTTAGGTGATTTTGCAGCGAATCTGATCTTTCAGGCTTTGCTTACCTTTTTGGCTTTTTTTTACACAGATGTTTATAAAATTCCTGCAGGAACAGCAAGTATTATTATTTTTATTGGAGGTTTTATAGGTGCATTTTTCAACATCATTATGGGTGTTATTGCTGACCGCATACAAACCCGATGGGGAAAATTCAGACCCTGGATATTATGGACTGCTTTGCCGTTTGGAATTGCCTCTGTCCTTTCTTTTTTAACTCCGGATTTTAGTGAAAATGGCAAGATAATCTACACATTGCTGACTTACTTTTTTTTGGTATTAATTTATGCCGCAAATAATTTGCCTTATGTTGCTTTAAGTGGTGTTCTGACTGGTGACATGAAAGAAAGAAACAGCCTTTCCTCCTATCGTTTTGTGGCTGTAATGATTGCTCAATTTATAATTCAATCACTTCTGTTGCCCTTGGTTTTAATTTTAGGACATGGTGATAAGGCAGTTGGCTTTAAAAATACCATGATATTATTTGCTGCTATAGGAGTAATTTGCCTGCTTATTACTTTTTTTACTACCAAAGAAAGAATTGTACCCGCAAAAAATCAGAAATCTTCAATTAAGCAGGACTTTATCGATTTGTCTAAAAATGGCCCCTGGATGGTGATGGTGCTGGTCACAATTTTGGTATTTATAACATTGTCTTTAAAAGGCGGAATGTATGTTTTCTACTTTAAATATTATTTAGATCCGGGTGCGCAAACTATTTTTTTGAATGATATCGGATTTACCGGATTTATTGACAGGCTGAATAATTCCTTGACAGAAATGGGATTTGTAGATTTTCAGTGGCCAGAAGATGTTCCTACTTCTGCATTTAGTCTTTTTAATGCCGGGGGAATTCTTTTTATGATTTTTGGAATTATGCTTTCAAAGCCACTCGCAGATTCTTTTGGCAAGAGAAATATTTACATCACTTTCATTTTTTTGTCTGCTGTAAGTTTATTGCTTTTTAATTTTTATAGCAGAACAGCTATTGCACTTGTTTTTCTGACTCAATTAGCACACGGTTTTATTTATGGAGTTACAATTCCTTTATTGTGGGCCATGATTGCTGATGTAGCGGATTACAGTGAATGGAAAAATAATCGAAGAGCGACTGCTACTGTTTTTTCAGCCATGATTTTCGGGCTCAAAATAGGAATAAGCATTGGAGGCGCATTAGGCGCTGCTTTTTTATCCAAATATGGTTATGTTGCTGAAGAGATCAATCAGGTACCTGCAGCAGTTGAAGGAATTAAGCTTTCTATAAGTATTTATCCCGGTTTTATATTTATTATAAGTGCAGTTCTTCTGTTCTGTTACCTGATAGATAAAAAAATGGAAATTCAGATTGAAAGAGATTTAAAGGAAAGAAGAGAAATTAAAAAAAATGGCTACATGAATTGATTGACATAATTAAATTCGGGAAATCCGACTATTCCTGAAATGCACAAGTTTATTACTTAAAATTCATAATGCTTTTCATACCTGAAATGTATTTAATGTCATATTAATTTTAAAAAAAATATTTGGTTTTCAATTAAATAGTATATATTTAATTTTAATTTACAAATCATTTTATAAATGTCCCTAAAAAAATGTTTTAGATTTATTGCCCTCTTACTCTTTACTATAAATAACTTGTTTTCTCAAAATACATTTGAGAACTATCAATTCAGGCTAGTAAGTAACGAGACTTCCAAAAGTGGTATTTATACCATTGCACAGGATCAATCCGGTATCATGTGGATGGGAACAAACGGTGCAGGTTTATATAAATTTGATGGCGTAAACTATGTTGCTTATGAACAAAACTCCAAGGTAAACAATTCTATTAACAGCAACTTAATTTATGTAGCTTACGTAGATACCCGCAACCGGTTGTGGGTAGGTACAGATGAAGGATTATGTCTTTATAACCGAAATTTAAATACTTTTGAAAGTATTGATATTCAAAAGAAAATCAAAAAAGAAACAGTAATATCTGTCAAGAGTATTATTGAAGATAATCAAGGGAATCTTTATTTAGGCACATTTAATAGTGGCCTCTTAAAATTAAATACAAGGTCGCGGGAAATTACTAAACTAAAACTCGATATTCCACATGCAACTAATTATCTTATCAATAGTTTAGCAAAAGATAAAAAAGGGACCATTTATTTGGGTACTAATCTTGGGTTAAAAGTAGTTGATCCAATAAAAAATGAAGTTAAGAAAGTAAACATAGGCAATAACAATCAAGCTTTTTCCGGAAATATTGTATCTATGTTTATTGACAGCAACCAAAACTTATGGATTGGTGATGGTTATAAAGGTTTGGTTAAAATTGATTTAAATTCTAAGATTAGACAGACTGTTTCCTACCCTGTTACCGAAAAAAGAATTATGTCAATATTGGCAACAGATCCTAAAACCATTCTTTGTGCAACAGAAAATGATGGTTTAATCATTGTAAACGATCAGGGTGTTATTCAAAAAAAATATGTGAACAGCAAATTCAATACCCGTAGTTTAAGTTCAAATTCTGTTTGGTCTTTATTTTTAGATAAGGAAAAAAGAATTTGGCTGGGTTATTACAATAAGGGATTAGGTGTTTTTGATAAAATAAACAGCAAGGTAAACATTATAGAAAGTTTACCGGGTAATTCCCAATCCTTACAAACTAATTGTGTTACCGGTATTGCAAAAGATAATGAAGGCCAGTTATGGATTTCTATGGAAGGCGGAGGAGTTGATGTTTATAATCCTAAAACTAAAAATTTTAAACATATTACCAAATCTGACACTCGCTTTTATACTGGGTTAACGAATGATAATGTCACCAATGTATTTATTGATAAAAGTCAGAACATTTGGCTATCAAGCTGGAATGAAGGGATTTTTGTTTTAAAGAAAGGCAGCAGAAATTTTGTTAATTACAATACAAAAAACACTAATCTGACCTCAGACAATATCATGAGTATTGCTCAGGATTCCAGAGGTGTAATCTGGATAGGAACTTTTGCAAAAGGCCTGCATTATTACACTCCTTCAGACGGGCAGTTCCACCATTGCAATTCTAAACCATTTTATACAAATGGATTAATGAATTTAGACATCCGAAAAATAATTGTAGATTCTGATGATGCCGTTTGGGTGGGTTCAACAACGGGTTTGTACAGAGTGAAAACAAATGATTTTACCTCTTTTTCAGTAACATCTTTTCGGAATAAAATGTCTGAAAAGCTTAAAAACCATAAAAGTACACATACAATTAACACGTTATATGAAGCTAAAAACAAAGAAATCTGGATTGGTACAGATGGTGCCGGATTGTTTAGCTACAATAAAAAAACAGATTCCATACAATGGTATATAAATTTCCCCGGTCTTCATGAAAAATCAATTTCATCAATTGTAGAATCAAATGATGGATGTGTTTGGCTAAGTGGAAAGAAAGGAATCACAAGACTGAATTTAAAAAATAAAACTACTGTCAATTACTCTACATATGATGGTCTGTTAGGCAATGATTTTAATAATAATTCTGTTCTGAAAGATAAAAATGGATTGCTTTATTTTGGAAGCTACGAGGGCTTAAATTATTTTAACCCTACGAATTTAGTCAAAAGCAAAAAACAGCTTCCAATTTACTTAACGGATCTAAAAATATTTAATAAATCAGTAGGCCCATTAGAAAAAAACTCGCCATTAATAAAAGTAATATCTGAAACAAAAAAAATAATCCTTAAACACGATCAGTCGGTATTTACAATTGATTTTATTGCTGTTAACTATTCTTTTCCTGCCAGAAATGAATTTGCCTATTATTTAGAAGGCTTTGAGGATTCCTGGAATTATGTAGGCAGTAAACGCTCTGCAACTTATACGAACTTAGCACCTGGCAACTATGTTTTCAAGCTTAAAGCAGCCGAAAAAAATGGGGCCTGGAGCAAAAAACCACTAGAATTAAAGATTGAAATCTTACCGCCCTGGTGGAAAACATCTTTTGCATACCTATTCTATTCCTTATTGTTATTTGCTGCAGTTCACTTTGCCAATCAATACTATCAAAATCGTTTTAAACAAAAACAAATGATAGAATTTGAACAGAAAAAAGCACTTCAGATTGAAAAGTTAAATAATAAGAAATTACAATTCTTTACCAATATCTCGCATGAGTTTAGGACTCCGCTTACTTTAATTCTCAATCCATTGGGAGATATAATCAGGAATAATAGTCAGGAATTATCAGAAAGTGTATTGAATAAATTGAAAACTATTCAAAAAAGTTCTGACAGGCTTTCCAGATTAATCAATGAGTTAATGGATTTTAATCAGCTTCAATTTAATAAAATGGCCCTGCAATTGCAACTAATAGAGGTAGTTGGCTTTACAAAAGAAGTTGTCAGTTATTTTGATGAAGAAGCATCCAGCCGTGGAATTCTGCTGCATTTTGAGTCTAATAAAACATCATTAAAAGATTGGATTGACCCTAAAATGTTTGAGAAAATTATTTTTAATGTGATTTCAAATGCTTTTAAAGTTACTCCTGATAATGGTAAGATAATAGTAAAAATAGTAGTCAATCAGGAATTGATTCATTTTCCTTTGATAAGTTCAACTAGCACTTATCCCTCTTTTGAGGTTATTGTTGAAGACACAGGTGCAGGATTAGAGAAAAAAGATATTAAGAGAATATTTGACCGTTTCTATCAGGTAAACAACTTAAACAAAGCCTATTATGGAAGTACGGGTATAGGATTGGAAGTTGTTCGCGGATTTGTAGAATTGCATAAGGGAATAATTGAAGTAGAGAGTGAATTAGGAGTTGGTACCACTTTTAAACTACTATTTCCTGTTGGCAAAGAGTTTTTTAATGAAAGTGAAATTCTGCTTGAGGAATTTAAAAAGGAGAAAAAAATAAGTTATACCCCAATAGTTGAAAAAGCAGAAATTCAATCACAGGATGATGAGGAAAAAGCAGATCGAATTTATACTATTTTGATTGTTGAAGATAATGTGGAATTGCGGAATTATTTAAAAAATGAACTTAAAAAAGAGTATAAAGTCCTGGTCGCTGAGAATGGTCAGGTAGGTTTAGAATTAGCTTTGCAGAAACTGCCTGATTTAATTTTAACAGATGTAATAATGCCTGTTATGAATGGTTTAGAGTTGTGCAAAAACATTAAAGCAGATTTAAAAACCAGTCATATACCGTTGATGATGTTGTCTGCAAAAGCATTAATTAAGGATAGATTAGAAGGAATTGATTCTGGTGCAGATATGTATTTGAGTAAACCTTTTGATATGGATATTTTAAGGTCCAGTCTCGTACAATTGATTAACAGCAGGCAAATTATGTTTAATAAATTCTATAACGGAATTACGCCAAAAGCTAAAGAAAAAACAACCACTCTGGATAATGAATTTATAAAAAACACCCTGAACTATATTAATGAAAACATTAGTGAGCCTGAATTAAGTGTTGAAGTTTTGGCTTCGAAGGTATTTTTGAGCAGAAGCCAGCTGTATCGAAAAATTAAAACTTTAACTGGTGTATCAGTAAATGAGTTTATACGTAATGTTCGTTTAGAAAAGGCAAAAGAACTAATAGAGCTTGGTAATGATAATATTACAGAAATTAGTTTTAAAGTTGGTTTTAGCTCTCCCTCCTATTTTACAAAATGCTATAAAGAAAAATACGGATATCTGCCAACTCATAATAACAAAAAATAACATTAAAGTAGTAATTAAAGACGGTTTTATACCGTCTTTTTTTGCTTTCGACATTTAGAAATATAGAAGAATCCGTTTTTTTAACTTCTTCACTTAGTCATTTTTAATTCGATCATATGGAAGGTTAAGTGCAAAAAAACAAAATTGTTTTTACATTCCTAAATGGTAATTATTACCTATTTGCTGTTTTGGAAATTTAATATGACACAAACTGATTACTCATTTTAGTTTACTAAATATTTCAATTCATATTAAGAAAAAGATTACTTTCCTATTCCTACATTTTGTTTTTTAGAATCTTAAATGTGAAAAAATAGTCTGTTATTTTTCAGCTATCAAAAAAAATAAAGAAGATTTTCTGATAATATCCTATTTAATTTCCCCTTCCAAACAACTCTAAAACACTGTATTTGTTAGTTTTAAACCTATCATGCTACAAATTTGATAGTTTTTGCATCATTTGTAGTATGTGAAACTTATGTTAAGATTCTATTTTTGGATTTAACAATATCAGAATAACCTTCAAAAACAATTATTAACAATTAAAACAATTCAGGATGAAATGAAAAACTAATTTATTTATTGAGAAAATCTCTTTTTAAATCAACTCAATTAAAATGATTTAAGAAATACGAAATGAGGAGGCATATTTTTTAATAGTGCTTTTCAAAAATTAAGGAGTAGAGAATTTATAAGCTAATTATAATCAATATAATAAATAACACTTTACAGCCAAATAATTATTTAACTAAACAAAAAACCAATTAACATGATGTTAAAAATGAAATTTGCAATAATCGCGTTGCTAATAGTTAGCACTCAAAATGTGATTGCCCAATCAAAGACCATACAGGGTACGGTTACGGATCCGTCAGGAGTTCCTTTGCCGGGTGCCAGTATTAATGTACAAGGATCAAAAAACAGTGCATCAACAGATTTTGATGGTAAATACTCTTTGAGCGGAGTAAATGCTACAGACAAAATAATATATTCTTACGTAGGCCTAACTTCCCAAACAATTACTGCTGGCAGTCAGTCTGTAATCAATGTAAAATTAGCCGAATCCACACAAACTTTAAATGAAGTTGTTATCGCTTACGGAACACAAAAAAGAGCTAAAGTAACCGGAGCAATTTCAGTAGTAAATTCAAAAGATATAGTAGCTGTACCAATTACAAATGCAGAGTCGGCTTTACAGGGTAGAGCTGCTGGAGTTAGTGTGGTAAATGGTGCGCCTGGTTCAAATCCTAAAGTTATTATTCGTGGTTTATCTACAATGGGAAACAGTACTCCTTTATATGTGGTTGATGGAGTTTTGACGGGAAACTTATCAGGACTAAATCCAAATGATATTGAATCCATGTCGGTATTAAAAGATGCTTCTACAACTGCTCTATATGGTGCAAAAGCTTTTAATGGAGTAATTATGGTTACTACTAAAAAAGGAAAAAGCGGACCAGGTCAATTGACTTTTAGTACTTATGTAGGTTCTCAAACCATTACTAAAAGATATGATGTGTTAAATACACAAGAATATGTTAAGTATGCTAAAGATGCTTTTGGTAGTGATTTAAGCGCCAGAGCTGCTCAATTTGGTAATCAAACAACTGATTGGCAAGACGAGATTTTCCGAGCTGGAACTATGCAAGATTATAATTTGAGTTTCTCAAGTGGGACAGATACTTCTACGAGCCGTTATTCTGCCGGATATCAAAAGCAAGAAGGAGCTATTATTAATACAGGTTTCAAGCGTTACTCTTTCAGGGCTAATAATTCACAAAAAATAGGTAAATTAAGTGTAGGAAGTAATATAGGTTTATCTTTTAGTACTATTAATCCAGAGCGTAACTCTGGAGGCAGAACATTATTAGAGCATGCCATTAAAATGGCCCCTTATTTACCGGTATATAATGCAAACAATCCTGGAGGATATCAGGGTCAAGAAGGTTCTGATGGCGGTAATGATGCTGAAAACCCTGTACGTGTTGCAAATAATGGATATCAAAAAATCAATGGAGTATCGATAATAGGAAACATCTATGCTGAATTAGAAATCTACAAAGGTTTAAAATTTAGATCACAAGTTTCTTTAGATTATTACTCAACTAAAGACCATACATTTATTCCGAGCTTTAATGAAGGATCAAATAAACAAGATTTTTCTACAACTGCTGAAATAAATTCTGGCGGTCAAACTATCGTTTTTGATAATAGTTTAACATACAAAACGACAATTGCTGATAAACATAATGTTGAGTTACTAGGAGTTATTACTAAAATCGATAATAAAAGTAACAGTGTAACAGCAGGTAGTCGCTATTATATTTCTAATGAGATTGATCAATTAAGATTACAGAACGCAAATTTGAGTTCTAATAGTTCTGAAGCTAATAATTTAGGTTATATAGCTCGTATAAATTATGATTATGATGAAAAATACTTATTAGCAGTTTCCGGGCGTAGAGATGGTTCATCCCTTTTCGGTAGTGAATATCGATTTGCTAATTTTTATTCAGTTGCTTTAGGCTGGAATATTGCAAAAGAGAGTTTTATGGCAAATTCTATTTTTAGTACATTAAAAATTAGAGCTAGTAGCGGTACAACTGGTAATGATAAAATAGATCCTTACAATTATAGTTCAACATTAGCTGCAAATTTTACTTACCCAATTGACAATAGTCCAGGAACAGGTGTTACTGCAGGTAGAGCTTCAAATTCGAAATTGAAATGGGAATCTAAAAATACCCAAAACATAGGTTTAGATTTTGGTTTGTTTGATGAAAAATTTACAGGATCTTTAGAATATTATAGTAACAAAGCTTCCGATATACTTTTTGCTGTACCACTTGCAGCCTCTGTTGGTTCTATTAGTGGAACTCAGTATCAAAATATTGCAGATACTAAATCTAGTGGATATGAGATAACATTAGGTTATAATGACCAAAAAGGTGATTTTACCTGGTCAGCAGTAGCTAATTTAGGTACTAATAAAAATGAAGTAACCTCTCTGGCACCGGATATTACTAGTGTATTAGGGGGACCGTCAGGAAGAGCTGGTTTAGAAAGTTTTTCAAGATTAGAAGTAGGCCAGCCTTTATTTTATTTTTGGGGATATGAAACTAATGGAATTTATCAAAACCAAGCTGAAGTAGATGCTGTTTTTGGACCTGGTCAAACTGTTATTAAACCAGGAGATATCAAATTAGTGGATCGTAATAACGATAAAAAGATTAATGCTGATGATAAGACCAATATTGGAAATCCATATCCAAAACTTACCTATGGTTTAAATCTTACAGCAGCGTATAAAAAATTCGATTTTAACTGTTTTATATCAGGAGTTGAAGGAGTTGATGTTTTTAATGCTAACAAGTTTGATTTAGAAGCTATGCAACGTTTGTTTAACTCTGGTGCAGAAGTTAAAGACCGAGCTGTTGTTACAGGAGGAGTAGTGACTAATCCATCAGCTACCGTGCCAAGAGCCGTTGGTGCACCTATAAACTGGAATTCTGCCAGTGAGCGATATGTTGAGGATGGATCTTATACAAGATTAAAAAATGTTACTGTTGGGTATACATTTTCAGGAGATGAATTTCAGAAATACTTCTCAAAAGTAAGATTTTATTTAAGTGCACAGAATCTTATTACTATTACTAATTATTCTGGTTTAGATCCTGAAGTTGCGAGTATAGATGGTAATGGAAATTCTGCTGGAATTGATTCAGGAAGGTATCCACAGCCTAAATCAGTAATTTTTGGTCTTGAAGTAACATTTTAATATAAAAAATGATGAAAAAAATAAAATACACAGTTGTAGTATTGTCTGCAATTTTTGCAATAAATTCATGTGATACTAAGGATTTAGAATTAACTAATCCAAATGAGTTATCCCCGGAGACTTATTTTAAAACGCCTGCCCAGGTAGAGGCTTTGGTAAATGCTGCTTATGCAAACTTACAAGTAAATGGACTTTATGGCAGACATACTTTTTTTGCTTTAGATAACATGTCTGGAGAAAATGTAGGGAATTCAGGACTGGAAGGTAATAAAAGTCCATTTCTAAATTTCACTTTTGATGCAAGTAGTGATATAATTCAGTTTTATTGGGAAGCTTGTTATTTAGGAATAGCTAAAGCAAATTATGTTTTAGATAATGCTGATAAGATTAATGCATTCCCAGATTCGGCTTTAACGCAAGAGAGAAAAAACAAATTTTTAGCTGAAGCACATTTTCTTAGGGCTTATTATTATTTTCTATTAGTGGTTAGATTTGGTGATTTGCCAATTTACACTACTTCGACTATTACAGGTAATGCCAGAAGTCCTAAAGCCGATGTATATAAATTGATTACAGATGATTTCGATTTTGCTTCTAAAAATTTGTTAGATACTGATCAAAAAGGAAGACCAAATAAGAAAGCAGCATTTGCTTATTTAGGAAAAGCACTATTGTATCAAAAAAAATATGATGAGGCATTAACTGCTTTGAATAATGTTACAGGTTATACTTTAGAACCTGATTTTTTTGAGAACTTCACAGAAGAAAATGAGCATGGTAGAGAATCAATTTTTGAGATTGAATTTAATGCTGAATTAGGTAGTGCAGACAGATGGTCTGGTACTAACAATAGTGGTGGAGAAGGGTTGAATGAAGCAACACTTAGAAGTCAGGAATATGGTCCTAAAGGTAACATTGATGCAACCAGTGCCGAAATAGGAGGCTGGTTTAATGTTGGCCCATCAGAGGATATATTTGAAGCCTATGAGCCTGGAGACAAACGCTATGCTGCTACTTTTTATGTGGCAGGATCAAAATACAATTCAGGCAAGAATACTATGGCTGAAACAAATTTCCCTTCTGGTTATGACCTTCCTGTTGCTCCAAAATATAGAAAAGGAAGTTGGAAGAAATATTCACTCTTATATAAGACTGATAAAGAAAATACAGATTCAGGTATTAACTTTAAAGTAATGCGTTATGCAGATGTATTGCTTATGAAAGCTGAATGTGAAAATCAAAGAGCAGGTGGTGTTCAGTCAACTGCTATTGGATATATAAATGAAGTTCGCGATAGAGCAGATGTACCACTATTAGCCTCAACACTTAATCAAACAGAAGTTTTTGACGCCATTGTTCATGAGCGTATGGTGGAATTTGCTGGAGAGCAACTACGTTTTGATGATCTTGTTAGGTGGAATTTAGCTGGTACTGTATTAGCAAAAAATGGTTTCACAGTAGGTAAGAATGAGCTATGGCCAATACCAAACAGAGAAACATCTTCTAATCCGAAAATAAAAGCAAGTGATAATAATCCTGGTTACTAAATGATTAAAGTTTGAATTTGAGTTAGTTAAGTTAGTATTTGATAAACAGCGCATTAACATGCGCTGTTTATCTACTTTATACTCAATAAAGTTGCCCAATAATACCTCTTTTATCCCTAAGCTTCAGATGGATAAACATAAATTTTGTTGTATACCAGATTACTATTTTAAACATTTTGGATTTCATTATTTAAACAAGTTTTAGGCAGAATCAATTTTATTCAATATGAAAAGAATTGCATCACTCTTTTTAATCATAACATTGTTTTACAATGTTTTAGGATTTTATATTATGCTTGCAGAACAAAAACAGCAAGTGTGGGTGAATGCTATGGAAAAAACTGATGAATCAAATTTTGAAGTAATTGAAATTAAGATTAATCCCTATGCTTATGTTGTAGATTCAGGCTTTGAAGAAACGAATGCAGATTTAGTAATTGAAAACAAGACCTATCATGTTTTCAAGAAAAGAATCGTAAATAATGTCTTAAAATTATATTGCCTGAAGAATTCTCATAATGAGATTTTGAGCAAAGATTTAAAAAAAATTGTTGAGAGCCAATTATTTGATGCTAATTCAAATAAAGAGGATCCAAATAAAAAATTAATGAAATCCTTTATAAAGGATTATATTCCTAGTGATACAATTAGTCTAATTACTATTAATGATTTAATTATATCAGCATTTACTTTATACCCATACGATCCAAAAAGAAAAATTCTTTCCGGATATTTTACTGCCAATTACCCTCCTCCAGATATGGTTTAGTATTTCCTTTATGTTAAACTATAAACAGAACTGATTTAATAAATCATGCTCTGGCATTAAATCTTAGTTCTGACTTAAGATTGAATTGCTTATTTATAATTTGACATACCAACAATTTCAATTAATTCTAATTGAAAAGAAAGCTATCAAAAAACCATATAAAACCACCAAAATGAAAATTCATAAAATAATGATTAAAATACTGCTATTCGGTATTTTAACGACAAACATATTTGCACAATCCAAAGAGAATAAAATTAAAGAACCAAAAGGAGAAAATAATATTGCCTATAAATGGTCAGAAATAGCAGTTATTGCCACTGGTAATGATACTGAAATTTTTAAACCAAGACCAACAGTGACTTCCCGTTTTTTAGGACTAACGTTTGTTGCTGTTTTTGATGCCTGGAGCCGGTATGATCAAAAGGCAATTCCAGTGTATTTAAAAAATACAGAAAGAAGACCCAATAAAGAACAAACACTCAAAAATAAAGAGATTGCTATTAGTTATGCTGCCTATAATGCATTATGTGAATATTATTTCTCAGATAAGGATTTGTTTGTAGCTTTTATGGTTAAATTAGGATTAGATCCTAATGATAAGTCACTAGACCCCAAAACGCCGGCTGGAATAGGAAATTTAGCCGCAAAAGCAGTCATTGAAGCAAGAAAACACGATGGATCGAATCAATATGGAGAAGAAGATGGTTCAAATGGAACTCCATATTTCAATTACGTAAATTATAATCCGGTCAATTCTCCGGATGAGATGATTGATGTAATTCACTGGCAGCCAAAATATTTTTCAGATGGAAAAGGCGGCAGGTTTGCACCAGGCTGTGCCACTCCATTTTGGAACAAAGTAAAACCTGTAGGATTAAAATCTGGCGATCAGTTTCGTCCTCTACCCCCTCCTTCATTGGATTCAGAACAACTTAAAAATGAAGTTAAAGAACTACTTGATTTACAATATAATCTAACTAACGAACAAAAAGCATTGGTAGAATTTATGCGTGATGGTCCAAAATCAGTACAACAGGCCGGACATTGGTTAAAATTTGCCCAGGATGTTTCCAGACGTGATAAACACACTTTAGACCAGGATGTAAAAATGTTTTTTTACAATCAGGTAACAGCAATGGATTGTTTTATAGCGTGTTGGGATGCAAAAATGTTTTACGATTTTGCCCGTCCGTATGCTCTAGTACATCATTATTATAAAGATCAAACTATAAAAGCCTGGGGTGGTCCTGGCTTTGGCAATATCGAGATGAAGGGACAAGACTGGAGGCCTTATTCACCAGATATTTTTTTATGCCCCGCTTTTCCCGGTTATGTCTCCGGGCATAGTACAATTAGTGGAGGCTGTGGTGAAGCACTAAAATTATGGACTGGAAGTGATACTTTTGGTGAATCTGCAATCTGCAGTACTCCAGGGTCAATGACAGAACCAAATAATATAGGAAAACCTGTTGTTTTAAAATTCCCAACATTCACAGAAACAGCAAATATGGCAGGAATTTCAAGAGTTATGGGAGGCTATCATATTCAGGCAGATAACGTGGAAGGACTTAAGTTAGGCAGAAATGTGGCTCATGAAGTCTGGAAGTTTTATAATTTTCATTTAGGAAACAAAAAATTCAATAAATAGTAAAATACTATCCATTCTAAATGTTTTAATTATGAAAATTAAACGGTTATTATTACTATTTATGGCGTCTGTTTTGACACAGTCATGTGACTATTTTTCTAATCCAAATGACAAAATGATTAAGATTTTGAAAGCTAGAAAAATGATGTATAATGTAAAGAAAAACCCATTTGCAGAAACAAGAGAAGTGGCTTATTACGACTCTATTATTAAAAGTTCCGAGGAAGGTTTCTTTAGATTAAATCATGAATTAAATAAAGGAAATGCATTATTAAAACTTGGAAAAGAAGCAGAATCTGTATCAACTTTGGAAAGTGCTATCAATAGGATAAAAAAAATGAATGGAAACAATCATGAAGCGCTGAGATTTCTGGCAATTTCCTATATGAGACTCGGAGAAAAACAAAATTGCGTTAATCATCACAATCCGGAATCCTGCATCCTTCCCATACAAAAAAACGGAATTCATGTTATAAGACAAGGCTCTCAAAAAGCTATTGAAGTTTATAAAAAATTATTAGATATAAATCCTCAGGATTATGAATCAAGATGGCTCTTAAATATAGCCTATATGACTATTGGCGGCTATCCTTTAGAAGTGCCTGAAAAATGGCTAATTCCAAATCTAAACAAAGACAACTCTCAATACAGTATAAAGCCTTTTGTGGATGTTGCTGCAAACGTAGGCATTAAAAACAGAAATATGTCAGGAGGAGTAATTATAGATGATTTTAACAATGATAATTACCTGGATATTGTAACATCTGACTGGAGTTTGGACGGGGTTATGCATTACTTTCAAAATAATAAAAAGGGCAATTTTGCCGATCATTCGAAAATCTCGGAAATAGGTCGTTTTAAAGGAGGCTTAAGCATGATACAAGCAGATTATGACAATGATGGTGACACTGATATTTTTGTACTAAGAGGGGCCTGGATGCAAAAATACGGCAGGCAGCCTAACTCATTGTTACGCAACAACGGCGATGGTACCTTTACGGATGTAACCATAAAAAGCGGATTGTATTCTGAATTTCCTACCCAAGCTGGTTCGTGGAATGATTACAATAATGACGGCTATTTAGATTTATTTATTGGCAACGAGTCAACAGATAATGAGCCCTACCCTTCTGAATTATATTTAAATAATCAGGATGGGACATTTACAAATGTTGCCAAAGCCGCAAAATGCGACGTAGTTAGTTTTATAAAAGGAGCTACATCAGCCGATTATGATAATGATGGCGACATTGATTTGTTTCTTTCCGGAATGAACAGACGAAAAATATTATTAAAAAACACAGGGCTCAAGAATGGTATTCCTCAATTTACAGACGTTACAGAACAGGCAGGTTTAGCAGGAATTAATGTAATGACGTTTCCTACATGGTTTTGGGATTATGATAATGATGGCTGGCAGGATATTTTTGTTTGTGGATATGAATTTGATGGTGCTGTAGCCAGTCAAATTGCAATGGATGCACTGAACATACCATATGAAAGCAGTAAAATGTATCTGTACCATAATAATCATGATGGCACTTTTACAGATGTTTCTAAAGCATCAGGCCTAAGCAAAACCGTGTTTGCCATGGGTGCAAATTTTGGTGATATCGATAATGACGGATTTCTGGATATGTATCTTGGCACAGGGAATCCTGATTACAAATCACTAATACCTAATAAATTATTTAGAAATATGGGTAATGGAAAATTTGCTGATGTCACATCTTCGGGTCGTGTAGGGAATTTGCAGAAAGGTCATGGTGTAGCTTTAAATGATTTGGATAATGATGGAGATACTGATATTTTTATAGAAGTTGGAGGTGCTTATATAGGAGACTCTTTCTATAATTCCTTATATCTTAACCCAGGACAAAACAACAACCGTTGGATAAGATTACTATTAGAAGGAACAGACACTAATCGTTCTGCGATCGGTACAAAAGTAAAAGTCAGTTTCAGGGAAAATGGTGTTTCCAGATCCGTATATAGAATATTAAATTCAGGCGGAAGTTTTGGTGCATCTGCTTTAAGAATGGAAATTGGAATTGGACAAGCTAAAATAATTGATCAAATTGAAATAACCTGGCCTAAAAGCGGTAAAAAGAAAATATTTAAAAATATACAGCCCAATCAATTCATTAAAATTATAGAGGGAGAAAAAGACTTTTCGAAACTGAAAATTAAAAGAACATTTTTTTCAACAGCAGGTGCTACATCCTCAATTTGTATTTAAATGAACATCTGGTAAAACAGATGAATAAATCCTTATTAATACTCTTGAGTTAAAAATAACAAACTAATTATTACAATAAAAATGAGAAATATAAAAATAAGAACAGTTTTTATGAGCGCATTAACCCTTTTATTGCTTGTAAACTGTACTAATAAAGAATCAGATGAGAAGATATTCTCTATTTTGGACCGATCCAATACTGGAATTGATTTCAGCAATAATTTAACTGAAAATGACTCACTAAACTATTTTACCTATCATTATATCTATTTAGGAGGAGGAGTTGCTACAGGTGATATCAATAATGATGGGCTTGCAGATATCTTTTTTACAGGAAACCAGGTCTCAAATAAATTGTATTTAAACAAAGGGAACCTAAAATTTGAAGACATTACTGAAAAGGCAGGCGTTGGAGGCGATGACCGCTGGTACAATGGCGTCACTATGGCCGATGTAAACGGAGATGGTTTTTTAGATATTTATTGTAGTGTAAGTGGAAAATTTGGACCAAAAGACAATCAATTGTATATCAATAATGGCAACGGCACCTTTACAGAAAAAGCTAAGGAATATGGCATTGATGATATTGGAGATAGCATACAAGGAACATTCTTTGATTATGATAAGGATGGGGATTTAGATTTATTTGTGGCCAATTATCCCCCTACTAAATTTAATTCCCCAACATTTGTTTATACACAAATGATGCTGAATGTAAAGGATAATGAATCAGGTCATTTATATCGAAATGATGGTAATCATTTTAGCAATGTTACCAAGGAAGCAGGTGTAAAAGCTTATGGATTATCATTAAGTGTTACGATTGGTGATTTAAACAATGACAGCTGGCCAGATATATATGTTTCTAATGATTTCAATTCACCAGATTTTATGTACATCAACAATCAGGATGGTACTTTTAAAGAAGTGGTCAAAGAGGCCATGGCACATAATTCTTTCTACGGAATGGGTGTAGATGTATCTGATTTTAACAATGATGGAAATTTAGATGTTTTTCAGGTAGACATGGATGCGAAGGACAATCGTCGTAAAAAAGCAAATATGTCCAGTATGAATCCACAGCTTTTTTGGGATGTCGTTGATGCCGGTTTTAATTACCAGTATATGCACAACTGCATGCAGCTGAATACAGGAGTTAATGAAAACGGAATACCGCATTTTGGCAATATATCCCGTATTACAGGAACCTCATCTACAGACTGGAGCTGGGGACCTTTATTCGCAGATTTTGATAATGACGGGAATAAGGATTTGTTTGTAAGCAATGGTACCAGAAGAGAGATTAATAATAACGATTTTTTTAACAGCTTTGAATCCCTGGCTGAACGGCCCAAAGACCTGCTCGCTAAATCAAAAGAAATTCCATCAGAGAAAATTGATAATTTCATGTTTCAAAATAAAGGCAATTTAAATTTTGAACAAGCAAATAAAAAATGGGGAATTGAGTATAAAGGCTTTTCAAATGGTGTGGCCTACGCCGATTTAGACAACGATGGCGACTTGGATTTGGTTGTCAATAATATCGATGATTATGCCTCTGTTTTTGAAAATTCAAGTGCTAAAATCAATAATTATATCAAGGTAAATTTTAAAGGAAACTCTAAAAATACTTTTGGATTGGGGAATCGCGTGTATATAAAAACAAAAAAAGGAACCCAGATGCAGGAACTTACCTTGACAAGAGGTTTTCAGTCTTCAGTGGCTCCTGAACTACATTTTGGTTTAGCAAAACACAAAACTATCGACGAGGTAAAAGTAGTCTGGACAAATGGCAAGGTGCAAAAGTTGTACAATGTCAAAGCAAATCAAACGCTAAACTTTAAGGAGCAGGATGCAAAAGAAGAAACTCCAGCTAAAACAATTGCTAAAAATGCTCTTTTTACTACAGAAAACGGAGTTTTTCCAGTTTTTAAACATGAAGAAAACAAATACGACGATTTTAAAGATCAGGTTCTGCTGCCTCATAAAATGTCTACTTTTGGGCCTTGCATTTCTGTAGGTGATCTAAATAAAGACGGTCTTGATGATTATTTTATTGGAGGTGCTGCGACCTATCCCGGAAAAATATTTTTGCAGACAGCAAATGGTTTTACAGAAAAAAACAGTGCGGCTTTTGAGGAAGATAAATTTAGCGAAGATACCGGAGCATTGATTTTTGATGCGGATAATGACGGAGATAATGACTTATATGTTGTGAGTGGCGGTTATGAATTTTTGATTAACGACCAAAAATTACAAGATCGTTTATACCTCAATAACGGAAAAGGCGATTTTACCAAAGCGCCAAAAGGAGTTCTGCCAACCATGCTGACCAGTGGTTCAACAGTATATTCAATTGATTATGATAAAGATGGAAAACAAGATCTTTTGGTATTAGGAAGACAAGTTCCCGGACAATACCCCTCACCTGCCACGACATATCTATTGCACAATATTAGTTCGTCATCGCAGCCAAAATTTGAAGTTTCTAAAAAATCCCCTAAAGAGTTTATTAATTTAGGAATGGCGACCAGTGCTGTAATTACCGATTTTAATAATGATAAACTAGATGATATTATTGTCGTGGGCGAATGGATGCCTATCCGTATATTTCAAAATACTAAATCGGGTTTCAAAGAAGTAACAAAAAACATGGGACTCACTGATGACACTACCGGCTGGTGGTGGAGCATTGAGCAAGGTGATTTTGACAAGGATGGTGACATGGATTATATTGTTGGAAATAATGGTTTGAATTATAAATATCAGGCAACTCCAAATGAAACTTTTGATATTTTCGTAAAAGATTTTGATAATGATAAACACAAAGATATTGTTTTGAGTTACTATAATGATGGAAAGCAATATCCGGTGCGTGGCCGTGGCTGTTCGTCTCAACAGATTCCAAATATCAAGAAAAAATTCAAAGACTACGAAAGTTTTTCTCAAGCTACCCTGGTGGATGTTTATACTGAAAAGTCACTTAAAGAAGCCTTGCATTATAAAGTAAAATCTTTTGCAAGTATCTATCTGGAAAACAAAAATGGAAAATTTGTCATTCATAAACTACCTATTCAGGCACAGATTAGCTGTATCAATCAAATAGCGGTTGATGACTATGATAAGGATGGAAACCTTGATGCTTTGATTACAGGCAATATGTTCAATTCTGAAGTGGAAACACCAAGAAATGATGCAGGTCATGGCTTGTTTTTAAAAGGAAATGGCAAAGGTGCGTTCCTGCCTGTCTCTGCAGTTAAAAGCGGATTCTTTACTCCCGGAGATGTAAAAAACATGGAAAAAATTAAGGTAAAAGACAAAAATTACTTTCTGGTAACCAATAATAATTCGTTTTTGCAAAGTATCCGAATTAATTAAAAACTTCTTCTTTTTGAATTTGTTTAAACATCTTCAAGAAACCAGTCAATTTAAATACAGCAGCTTTAAACCAGAATACTTAGTGTTCTGGTTTAGGCTATGCTATAAACCTATAAAAAAATGAAACAAAACTATATATTCCGTTTTTTGGCATTGCTAATAAATGGAAACCAGCTCGCAATACTGTTTTTTCTATTAGTTTCAATGTCGGTTGCTGGTCAAAACAATACTATTGAAGGGCAAATTATTGATCATAATAATCAGGCAGTTGCAGCTTCCACTATTCAAATTACAGATACTAATGAAACTGCAATTACAGACGAAAATGGCTATTTTTCTATTGCTACAAAGGCTCAGTATCCTATTGCCATAAAAGTTAGCATGATGGGATACATTACTCAAAGTTTAGTTGTAAAGTCAAATAAAAGCATCAAAGTTATACTACAGGACAACTCTAACCAATTAGAAGAAGTCCTGATTTCAAGTGGGTATTTGTCTCAAAAAAAATCGGAGTTTTCAGGATCTGTTTCTACAATTTCAGCTAAGCAATTAAAGAACCGTCCTTCCACCAGTTTTGATCAGTTATTAGGCGGTCAGGCAACAGGAATCGACGTAATTCAATCAACAAGTGTATTAAACAATACGCCTGTTATTAGGGTTCGGGGTTTAAATACCATTACATCCGGGCTTTTTCCTCTGATAGTCGTAGATGGTGTAGCGGTTTTTACCGGCTCATTGGGTGGATTTGTTGGCAACAATCCACTATCAGGAATCAACCCAAATGATATTGCCTCTGTTGATGTATTGAAGGATGCTTCTGCTTCTGCCATATATGGATCCAGAGCCGCAAATGGCGTGATGGTCATCACTACCAAAAAAGGTAAAAATGGCAAAACTAAATTCAATTACAACACCTGGTTCAGCCGAAGCACCCCTTATAACCTGCCAAAATTATTAAATGCAGAAGATTATACCATGATAAAAAACGAAGCCCTTGTCAATGCAGGCAAAGCACCTGGTTTTTTCCTTTCTAAAAATGCTGACGGAAGTACCGTAGATACGAATTGGTATGATGTAGCTTACGAACCGGGAATTTCAAGCAATCACAATATTAATGTTTCCGGAGGTAATGAAACCACACAATATTATTTTTCAGCAGATTATACGAATCAAAATAGCTTTATAAAAAACAACACGTTTCAAAATTACATGACACGATTAAACATTAGTCATGACGTGACCAATTTTATTAAGGTTGGTGTCAATCTTTCGTATAGCAGAGCAAAAAATGTAGGTCCAAATACGGGTGCTGTTGCAGGTAATACTTTGTATTCATCGACTTATAACACAGAGTATATTACCAATGAACCTTTAGGAAGAATGACGTATGTCTTGCCTCCCAATGTACCGGTTTATACCCCAGATGGTTCGTATAGCATTCAAAATGGAATAAGTGTAGGTTACGGAGCCAATATTCCGTCGATCATTGGTACCATTAATGCCTACAATCTGGCTATGGTGCAGGAATTGGACCTGACGACTTCTATTAGTAAATCGCTTTTAGGGAATATCTATGGAGAGTTTGATATCACTAAAAAAATAACTTTCAGAACCAGTTTTGGATTGAATACTATTGGACTGGAAAACAGATTATTTTTGAACCCAATTCACGGAGGAGGAGCCTCTTACAACGGTGTCGCAACCAACATCGCTACCGATTTATCAAGAACCGATTGGGCGAATACACTTACGTACAAAGATTCATTTAATGAAAATCACAATTTCATGATTCTGGTAGGTTATGAAAGAATAAAAACTGCTGTAGAGAGTTGGGGAGCTTCTCAAAGTAATGTAACCGACACCTATTATAAAAATTACCAGGGAAGTTATGCAAATATTTCGCCTATTGGCAATGACCTTTCAGAAAATGCTTTACTCTCATATTTCACCAACTTAAACTACAATTTTAAAAACAAATATTTCCTGACTTTAAATTATAGAATTGATGGTTTATCGGCATTATCCGAAGGAAACAAATACGGTAATTTTGGAGGTGGTTCTGTAAGTTGGAATCTTACGGAAGAATCCTTTTTTAAAGATTCAAAATTAAGCGGCTTTCTGAATAACTTAAAACTTAGGGCCAGTTATGGTATTGTTGGGAATAGCGAAATAGGAAATTATCCTGCTATCGGAACCTATAATTCATCCACTTATGGTGGTGCGCCAACCTTAGGATATTCTCAAACTGCTAATCCTGACCTAAAATGGGAAACAAGTTCCAAACTCGATTTAGGACTGAATTTTGCCATACTAAATAATCGTGTTTCCGTTGAGTTTGATTATTACAATAACAAAATCAGGGATTTGATTCTAAAAACACCACAAGCACTTTCAGCGGGAATTCCGAATAATTATATCAATGAAAATGTGGGCGGAATGTACAATACAGGTTTTGAAATTGGGATTAATGCACTCGCTGTTACTGCCAGAAATTTCAATTGGAATGTGAATTTAAATCTTTCCACACTTAAAAACAAAGTGACTTCATTAGCCAGTGATGTATTTGTGCCAAGTGTATTTGGTGTACAAAATATGACCCGGGTAGGCTATTCTATCGGATCTGTTTTTGCAGTGCCTAACAAAGGTGTAAATCCTGAAAATGGTCAAATGATTTTTATAAACAGCGAAGGCAAAGAAGTGCAGTACAATCATATTGGTTCTCCAAAATGGACGTATCTTGATGGCACAGCTGCTCCGGCAATAGACAATTATAAAGATGGGGTCATGCAAGGACCTTCATTGCCAAAACTCTTTGGAGGTTTAAACAATACTTTCAATTATAAAAATTTTGTTTTAGCTGTAAATCTAACTTTTGCACAGGGAAACAAATTGTATAACGGAACACGTGCCACCAATTCAGATCAGCGTTATTTTAACAATGGTGAATTTATAAAAAACAGATGGACAACACCTGGACAAATTACCGATATTCAAAAGCTGTACTATGGTGATAATGTTTCGGCAGGTTTTTCGTTTTCAAGTACTTCAAAAGTAGAAGATGGTTCTTTTGTAAAACTTAAAAATGTGTCTTTAGGATATAATGTACCTCTGGAAGCTTCTTTTCTAAAAAATACATTCAGTTCCATCTATGTGTATTTACAAGGCAATAACCTGTACACTTTTACCAAATACAGAGGCTCTGACCCCGAAGTTTCTATCAACGGAAACTCTATTAATTCAGGAAAAGATCAAAATGTTCCTCCCAACGCTCAGGTGTATACTTTGGGTTTAAATATTGGATTTTAATTAAAAACAACGAAAATGAAAAAATATATTTTAATGAGCTGTTTTATTCTGATGTTTACAACAGCCTGCAATGACGATTTATTAGACACAGAGCCTGAAACCAGTATTCCCGAATCGATTGCATTCAGCACTCCGGCTAAAATTTTGGCGCAGACCAATAATTTATACAAGCAGCTGCAAAATCCAAGTTTTTACGGTGGCCGATTCATTGTTTTTAATGAACAGCGGGCAGATCAATTTGGTCAGAATGACGGAAATGCAGCTACAGGTTCCGCAGTATGGAATCAAAATGTGGCATCCACAAACGATTTTGTGAACAATGTTTGGGCAGTCGGTTATGCGGCAATTAATGCTTCAAATATTCTGATCAGCAAAATGAATGAAACTACAGTGATTTCAAAAGAGCTGGCTAAAAACTATATTGCCGAAGCCAAATTTATTCGTGCTTTTTGTTATTTCAGTTTGATTCAAACCTATGCCAAACCTTATAATCAGGACAAAAATTCTTTAGGACTGCCTTTGCGATTAATGCCCATTACGACTTCGGGACATAATGATTTGGCAAGAAGTTCTGTAGAAATGGTGTATTCGCAAATTCTGAAAGATTTAGATGAAGCCGAAATAGATTTGCCTGTTAGTTATTCGACACCATTACTGAATACTTCCAGAGCTAAAAAATGTAGTGCGATTGCATTAAAAACAAGGATTTTATTAGTTCAGAACAATTTTGAGAAAGTAATTACAGAATCTAAAAAAATCGTTTCTGCTACCCTGCCCTTTCAATATACGGAAGAAAATTTAATCCAAAAATTAGAACCTAATTATACTGCTATTTTTGGAGGAAGTTATACCGGAACTGAAGCAATTTTTTCTATTCCTTTCGCAAATTCCACTACTGAAACTCCTTCGGCACAATATTCTTTGGCGTATAATTATTTAGCACAGCCCATTATCTTTTTAGCTGCCGAAGGCATTGTCAGTGATCCCGCATTTAATTCGGTTAATGATGCGCGTTCCAGCCTTATTGGTAAAAGTGCAGCCAATCAAAAAGTATTGAAAAAATTTAGTATCACAACAGCCCCTTTTAGAGATTATGTGCCTGTAATTCGCTATGCAGAAGTATTATTAAATTATGCCGAGGCTGCTGCTTATACTGACGATTTAGCAACATCAACGGCATTGTTGAAAGCAGTAAGAAATCGTTCAGACCCAAATTATGTTTTCCCGTCAAATGAAATTGCGACAAAAGAGGCCCTGATTGCAACCATACAAAAAGAAAGAGATATTGAGTTTTTAGGCGAAGGTTTCCGATTAATGGATTTACAAAGAAAAGTACAAACCTTACCTGCAAAAAAAGGATCAATCGGTACAGCTCCTTTGGTGCTACCAACCAGCAGTAATTACATCTGGCCAATACCAAGCGGGGAAATTTCAGTAAATAAACTAATAGAACCAAATCCTTAAAACATACAAATAGCAATTTTAAATTACGCTAAATTTTTAGACTAAATAATAAGTGTGATGCATTTTTATTAAAGTTTAAAAATTTAGCTTTTTTTCATTCAAGTCTGCTTCATTTATTATATAAAATGCTCGATTTGTATCACTCCTCTATCCCCTATTCGGCTACTTTTGAAAACTTTTAATTGGGTTTATCTTGCCCATTTAACTAAACACCAAATTATTTAATTTAACCAAAAGGTTTTCTAAAACATATAAAATGAGATTACGATTTATGGCTATTGTTTTGTTTTCAGTATTTTTTCAAAGTTCTTTTTCGCAAACAGATGCTGCGACTGAAAAAAGAATTCAACAGTTAATTAAGAAAATGTCTTTGAAAGAAAAAGTCGGCATGCTGCATGGAAATTCAAAATTTTACACTTCAGAAGTAAAGCATCTCGCAATTCCGGAATGGGCTTTGTCTGACGGTCCACACGGTGTAAGGGCAGAAATGAATCGCCATAACTGGCAATATGCAGGACTAACGGATGATGCTTCTACCAGTTTTCCTCCGGGAACAGCAATGGCTGCAAGCTGGAATCTGGAATTAGCCAAACAACGTGGAATCGTTTTGGGTGAAGAAGCACGTTTTCGTAAAAAAGACGTTTTGCTTGGACCTGGAATCAATATTATTCGTTCTCCGCTTTGTGGAAGAAATTTTGAATATTTAAGCGAAGATCCATTTCTTATTTCGCAGCTTTCTATCAATTATATTAAGGCTTTGCAAACCCAGGATGTTGCTGCCTGTGTAAAGCATTTTGTAGCCAACAATCAGGAAGAAAATCGTTTTGTGGTTGATGTCACAATGAGCGAACGCGCTTTACGTGAAATTTATTTACCGGGTTTTAAAGCTTCTATTGTAGATGCCGGAACATTAGGTGTTATGGGAGCTTATAATAAATTCAGAGGTGAATATTGTACCGAAAATAATTATTTGGGTAGAACGCTTTTGCGCGATGAATTTAAATTTAAAGGAGTTTATATGTCGGATTGGGATGCTGTTCACAGTACTGAAAAAGCGGCTTTGGCAGGTTTGGATTTAGAAATGGGTACTGAAAAAGAAAATTATAATGATTGGTATTTCGCAGATCCTTTGATTAAAGCAGTACAGGAAGGGCGAATCAAAGAAAGTATCGTCAACGAAAAAGTAGCTAACATTTTAAGAGTCATGATTAAAACGAAAGTTTTGGATCCTAAAACACGAATAACAGGCTCTATAAATACAAAAGAACATCAACAGGCTGCCTATCAATCAGCTGTCGAAGCAGTTGTTTTACTGAAAAACGAAAAACAAACTTTGCCGTTAAATATGAGCGCAATAAAATCAGTAGCCATTATTGGCGATAATGCTACCCGTACCCATTGTGGCGGTGGATTTAGTTCAGAGATCAAAGCTTTGTATGAAGTAACGCCACTTCAGGCTATGACAACCAAATATGGAAAGTCAATTCAAATCAATTTTGCACAAGGGTATGAGAAACAATCCCATGTTGTGGAAAGAAGCAGTGCTGGCCAATTGAACACCGACAAAGTAGACTGGAAATTAATCGATGAAGCAGTGGCTCAAGCTAAAAAATCAGATGTAGCGATTGTCTTTGCAGGTTTAAACCATGACTTCGATTCGGAATCATTTGACAGACTGCACATGCGTTTGCCTTACGGGCAGGAAACTTTAATTCAGGAAGTAGCGAAAGCAAATCCTAGAACGATAGTCGTAATTATTGCCGGTTCTCCACTTGAATTAGCGGGTATTGAATCTCGTGTTTCTGCCTTAGTGTGGGGATGGTATGGCGGAATGGAAGCCGGCAACGCGATTGTTGATGTATTGAGTGGAAAAGAATTTCCGTCAGGAAAACTGCCTTTTACTGTTCCGGTTACTTTAAGCCAGTCTCCGGCACATGCTTTAGGTGTTTATCCTGGACATGATTTAAAAGTAAATTATGAGGAAGATATTTTGGTAGGTTATCGCTGGTTTGACACCAAAGAAATTGCACCTCAATATCCTTTTGGTTATGGCTTGTCTTATACTTCTTTTGAAATTTCAAATGTTGTTTCTGACAAAAAAGTTTATGGAGTCAATGATGAAATAACAGTAAAATTTAATATTAAAAACACAGGTAAAACCACTGGTGCAGAAGTCGTTCAATTGTATGCAGGTCAAACAAACCCTTCTGTTTTAAGACCTAAAAAGGAATTAAAAGCTTTTGATAAAATATTCCTCTCTCCGGGAGAACAAAAAACGATTGATTTAAAAGTGAAAGTAAAAGACCTGGCTTTTTACGATGAAAAAACTTCCGACTGGAAAATTGAATCAGGTGAATTTGTACTTTATACGGCTACATCAGCCAAAAATATCGTGAGTAGTTTGCCTGTTACTGTGAAATAAAAAACTTATTAATAATGAAAAAAGCTGCCGTTGGGCAGCTTTTTTCATTATCTAAACCTTGTCATTGATCGGGTGGCAGAATTTTTGATTATCCTCTATCAATTAAAATTTACAATTAATTCAAAAGCAGCATTCCTCCATTACCCGGAATTATCACTTCAACTTCATTTTTCTTTTTAAGTTTTATTGTCTCTAATTTTCCATTTAATTTTTCATCATCATGATAATAACTTAACGATGATCCCGAAACAAACATTGGCAGTTGTATCTTAAGCTTTAAGGTTTCTTTTTGGGCATTGACCCCCGCTATATACCACTCAGTTCCTTTTCGGCGGGCAAGCACAACATATTTACCCGGATATCCTTCTAAAAAACGAACTTCATCCCAGGTTGTGGGTACTTCTTTCATAAAATTTATTGCCCAGTCAGGAGCATCAGTCAAATTGTTTGGTGCCAATGCAAAATGCTGTACCCCGCTTTGAAAAAGTACTGCTGTCGCTAAAGCAAATACATCAGAAGTAATTCGTTTGGAACCTTTATTGGGAATATTATCACTGTTATAAAATTTATTTAAGGCACTTCCTCCAAAATCCATGCTTCCTACTGTATTTCGAATAAAAGGATGTATTGACGCATTCATTGCTTCATTATCACAGCTTCCTTGCCCGAAATGTAGATTTTCGCTTGCTAAAACCGCCTCACTGGCTGCGAAGTTTGGATACATTCGCTCCCAGCCTCTTGGTAAAGTACAGCCGTGAAAAATAACCATTATACCAAAATCATTAGCATCGGTCAGGATATCTTCATATAATTTCATGGTTACTTGTTTGTCTCCGCCAAAAAAATCTACTTTAATTCCTTTCACACCAATACTTTTCATCCACGCCATTTCCTGACGACGAATTGTCATATTATCCATCATTCCTCTAGGTCCCTGAGGAGCATCATTCCAATAGCCATTTGAGTTGTACCATAAATAGAGACCAACGCCTTTTTCATCACCATATTTAGCCAGCTCAGCGATTTTATCCTTTCCTATCTGAGTATCCCACAGGGCATCAATTAAGATTGTTTCATATCCCATTGCGGCACTAAAATCGATGTATTGTTTCTGCACCGGAAAAGTAGTATTAGAATCCATTTTCATGATCCAGCTCCAGGAACCTTTGGTATATTGGTATTCTTTAGAAGCCTCGTATTTTGGTTTAACCAAATCAAACGGAATTGTGGTTTCTACAATAGGTGCCAGTGTTTCTCCAATTGTAATAGTACGCCACGGTGTTTCACCAATAAGCGGTATTCCCGGAGCGGTTGTTCCGTTTCCATTATTTTCTCCTGCTATTGGATATCCGATAGTATATAAACCTTTATCATGTCCAATTAGCCTGCTTGCGCAATAACCGCTGTCAACGCCTGTCTCAGATATTAAAACCCATCCATTATTATTTACTTTAAAAAGGCATGGAAAGGTATACCCTTCCCCCATTCCGTTTTTTTCCATTGGGGCATCTAACGTATACGATGTTTCATAACTTGGGGCAGTTCTGGCAAAACCTGTCATGGGCTTGCTTTGCGGACAAAGAAAAGTCGTTGTTCCTTCAGGCAGCATAAAACCGGAAACTTCTTCCTGCACTACACACGCACGGGCCTCTTTTTGCGGATATACCTTGTATTTAAAAGCTACATTATTATTGCTTACTCGAAAGACTACATCAATAGCATCTTTATTGTCCTTACTGAAGGACAAAACGGCCTCATTAGCCTCATAATGCACATTACTTTGCTTTATATTAGGCAGATTATAAGTTTCATCAATTTTATTTTGTGCTGCATCAGCTTTTAAACTTAATCCTGTTGTAAAATCACCGACATTGGTTTTCAGACCCAGTGGCGAATTTTCTAAGAAAGTTTTTTCATTATAAGAAATACTATACGAAGGCATTCCGTTTGATATTGACACAGAAACCTTAAGTTTTCCGTCTGGACTTTTCACCACTGACTGTGCACTTAATTTAAATAAACTAAACAGACATAAACATAAAACATATTTAAAATTCATAACACGCTATTGATTAATTACTTTATTTTTTATTTCTGGTCCAAGTAAATGACATTGATACTGATTACTTTATAATTTAAAACCATCGTTGTTTGTAACAAAACAATTCTAATTTATTTTTATAATTGTTTTAAATTTCTTCTTTTATCAAAATTTGAGGAATTATTTAAATTTCCACCAATCCAAATTAAACAAAGATTCCCCATCCCCTTTAAAAACGAAAAAAACAGTATGCACACCTTTTGTTTTTTTAACCTTGCATTGAAATTCTTTCCATGTACTCAAATCTCCCGTACTTGTTATATCACAAGTCCCTATAAGCTGTCCGTTTTTGTCATCTAAGCGAATTTCTATTTTTCCTCCTTTAAGGGAAGCTGCCGTAACTTCAAATTTTTTCGCTTCTTTATTAAAGTCAACCTCTTTTACTTCAATAAAATCATTGTTATCTATTTTGGTTATAAAGACCTCTTTTTGATTCTTTTTTTCAGATTTTACGCCTTCACTCCATGCCATAGTTTCAGCTTCAACACGTTTAAAAGGGTTTATTTTTCCAACCGCTTTTGGTCCGTCCTCAGACCAATAAGCCAATGTTTTTATTGTACCATCTCCATTATAAACTATCTCGTCCATATCTACCGAACGTCTTTCATAAAATGTAGTAGTTTCTCGTTTTAAAATATCATAACTATGTCCAAAACAATATGATTTTCCTTTGTAATAAATGATTCCCGGGTGATTTCCTCTTGTTTTTTCGCTGGCTTCGACCACCATCCCTTTATATTCCCAGGGTCCTGTTGGTGAGTCGCTCATTGCATAACCAATTCCTTCAGGACAACAAGTAGATGCATAAGACAAATAATAATGTTCTTTGTGTTTATAAACCCATGGACCTTCCTGATAGTTCTTCGGTTTTGTAGGTTCTTTAACCACTTCGCCAGAATAGGATATCATATCGGGATTTAGTTTCACATAATATAAATCAGGATTCCCCCAATATAGATAAGCCTGCCCATTATCATCAATAAAAGGATTTGGATCAATATCATTCCATAAGTGATCCGTTTCAATCAGGCGCTTTCCTAATGGATCTTTGAACGGCCCATAAGGACTATCAGAAACTAATACCCCGATTCCTTGGCCGTGCATTGGCGCATACAGATAGAATTTACCGTTTCTTTCAATACATTGGATTGCCCATGCGCCATTGTCTGGTTTTACCCAACTAAAATCTTTTAAAGAGGCTACTGCTCCATGCTCTGTCCAGTTGACCATATCTGTCGAGGTATAAAGCAACCAGTCTTTCATTTTAAAACCCGTGGCATCGTCTTCATCGTGCGAGGTATATAAAAACACAGTATCATTATGTACCATTGGAGCCGGATCGGCAGTATACTTAGTTTGAATAATAGGTTTTTGCTTAATACTGCTTTGAGCAATTCCACTAAAAACAACCATTGTAATCAGGCAAAGCGTTACAATACAATTTCTTTTTTTCTTCATTGTTACTAATTTTTCCTTACAACTTAAATGAAACTTCATTTCCTTTATAACTAATAACTTTATCTAATTTTTCACTAGTTATATCTGATCTTTCCATGTTTACAGCTGCTTTTTCAATTTTAAATTTACGTTCTTTTACACCGCTTAAATATAATTTAGACCTTTTCAGTATAATTAATTTCTTCTTGTGTTTTCCTATTTATAAATAAACTGCATTAAAATTTCTTATTGAACAAATACCTTTGTCATTTTTAAATCTTTAGCATCAGAACTAGTACCATAATATACCTCATATTCACCAGCAGTTACATTCATTCCTCTACTATTAGCATCATAAAATTCAAATGAAGAGGCCGGTAAATCGATTGTTACATTTTGACTTTCTCCTGCTTTTAAATCGATTCGTTTAAAACCTTTCAATGTTTTTAAAGGACCGTCAGTATCCTTTACTTTTCGAACATAAACCTGCACAATCTCTGTTCCTTCACGTTTACTAATGTTTTTTATTGGGAAACTTAATTGCGTGTTTTCATTCGGTTTTATCTTCGTCTTACTCAGGTTTGCTGTACCAATATTGAACTTAGAAAAGCTCAGGCCAAAACCAAACGGAAACAAAACATCTGTTGTATATCTGTAAGTACGACCTTTCATCGAATAATCTTCAAAATCCCCTAATTTATCGGAGTTTTTATAAAATGAAATTGGCAGCTTACCCGCTGGATTATAATCTCCAAAAAGAACATCAGCAACAGCCTGTCCTCCGGATTCACCAGGATACCATGCCTGTAAAATGGCATCGCAGCTTGTTGTTTCTGGTGCAAGGGCTATAGCAGAGCCGGAGCAGTTTACAAAAACTACTTTTTTGCCTGCAGCTTTAAGCTCTTGCAGACATTTTCTCTGAACAGCAGGAAGCTCGATGTTTGTTCGGTCTCCTCCTTTAAAACCGGGATAAGAAACTGGCATTTCTTCTCCTTCAAGCAAAGTCGAAAGTCCGCCTACAAAAATTACGGTATCGATACCTTTTAATTTTTGAATTAATCCTCCAAAATCAATATCATATTCTTTTCCAAAATCGAATTCAAGATTTGCCTGCCAATTGTTTGACTGGGCGTAAAGAATTTCGATTTTATATTTTTTACCTGCTTCAACCGGAAAAGGAATATTACCGGGAACAGTTCGCCAGTTGGTATATTTTGCTATCGATTTACCGTCAACTAACAATTCGAAAGCTCCTGTTGCTCCGGTTTTAAAAACCAGAGTATCATTTGCTTTAGCTGAAAATTCTGTTTCATATTTTGCGGAAAACCCTTCTAATTTTACTCCTGAAGCAAATTCATGCTGACCGGCAGTTGTCATTTTTATAGGATTTACAATTTGTTGCGATATTACACTCATCCCTTCTCTATTCGGATTGTTCCAATAAGTCGCTTTCATTCCTTTTTTTCCTTCAAATGAAATCTGGTCAAAATAGGTTTGATTTACTTTATCTTCAACTAAATCACAGGCTTTATCATACACTATTTTATTTGCCGTAACTTTTGATTCTATTCCACTTTTGATGGTAATTGTTTTGACAGGAGTTCCATTATAATTCCCCCATAACATCGGTTCATTATCAGCATTCGGGCCTATAACTGCAATTTTGCCTGCCGTTTTATTTAAAGGAAGAATATTGTTTTTGTTTTGCAAAAGTGTCATTGACTTTTGAGCCATTTCAAGTGTCAACTGTTGATGCTTTTTATTATTAAGCACAGATGCGGGAATTTGAGCCCAGGGAACTATTGCGTCATCATCCATTTCGCCTAAGTCAAAACGTCCAACTAACACACGAAGAAGGCTTTTATCAATATCGGCTTCTTTTATTAAATCCTTCTCAACTGCTTGCGGCAAATTTTTAAATGGATATTTTTCCCACACACATTCCACATCTGTTCCTGCAAGTACAGCCTTAGAAGCTGCATGCGTTGCATCAGACGACACTTTATGAGTCGTATAAAAATCAGTAACTGCACCGCAATCTGAAACTACCAGATATTTGAATCCCCATTCATCACGAAGGATACGCTGTAATAAACGTGTATTGCTGCAACAAGGTTCGTCATCCAAACGCTGATAGGCACACATTACCTGACGCACATCAGCATCCTGTACTAATGATTTAAAGGCCGGAAGATAAGTTTCATACAACTCTCTCGGATTTACATTATTTAAATTCAATTCGTGTCGGCTCCATTCCGGACCTGAATGAACCGCAAAATGTTTGGCGCAGGCTAAAAGTTTTCGGTATTTAGCATCAGCAGGACCTTGAAGCCCTTTAACCACTGAAACCCCCATTCGCGAAGTAAGATAGGGATCTTCTCCGTAGGTTTCCTGACCGCGTCCCCAGCGTGGATCCCTGAAAATATTGACATTTGGTGTCCAGACTGAAAGACTCAGAAAACGTTTATTCTCATTACCTCCCTGAATCCATTGGTTGTATTTGGCACGGGCTTCATCAGAAACAGCATTAAAAACATTATACACTAACTGATCGTCAAATGAGGCTGCCATACCAATTGGTTCTGGAAAAACAGTAACATTATCGTTATTTGCGTAGCCGTGAAGTGCCTCACTCCACCAATTGAATTTTTTAATTCCAAGTCTTGGTATCGGATCACTCTGGTCACACATTAACGCCGCCTTTTCTTCAAGGGTTAATCTTGAAATTAAGTCTTTTGCACGTTCTGTTGAACTAAGGGACGGATTCTTAAAAGGATATTGCTGTGCGTTTACACTAAAAAAACATGCTAAACTTAGGATATAAAAATAACTGATTTTCATAATTCGTGTATTTGGGTTAAATGCATAATCGCCATTTTCTGCTTACTTCAAACACGCATAAAAAAAATGCGTTTTAATCTTTTAAAATTCTGAATTGATGAAACATGGGACTATTGTTTCCGTCATTAGATTTTATTTTGATATTTACAATTTCAATCTTCTCAATATTTAACCTGATTGTTTTATTTTCTGAAGAGATTATCTGAGCAGGTTTTTCATTAATCAGAATGGTGATGTTGTCAATTTTAAATTCATTGATACAGCTTATATCCAAATATTTTCCCAACTTATTTTTATTAACTAATTGGTATGAAATGTAAGAACGGGTGTTTCTCCAGTACTTTCCATCGTCGTAACCAGAATCACTTTTTTCACCTTTATAACGATGGTCAACCTCTGATTGCTGTTCACCACAATTAATTTTATCGATGGTTTTAGATTCCATGACCATTGCTTCCTTTTCCAGTTGTTTTAGTAATTCATGTTTTTCCTGATATTGTTCTTTAGTATAATTCTGAAAATACATTTGATATCGTGAGTCATGAATTTCAAAAAAAGGTTCTAATTCTAACGAATCTAATCGAAAACGCAGGTTTCCCAATTCCTTAAGTTTTGCAACATAATCTGCTTTTTCTCCTATCAATGCATAAGCCTCATCCAGAGGATAATATTTACCTGATGCTACATGCCCCATTCGGCTGTCATCTGCAAATAATCCATCTAACTCTTTGTTTGATGTTTTGGCAGCCAATACGATTGGTCCGTTGACAAAAGCACTCCAGTTTGAACCGTCCGGCAAGCTTTCTAAATGTGTCGAAGTTTTAAATTTAACCGTGATACGATCTCCTGATTTCCATTTTCTGTTAAGAGTCACATAACTTGCTGGTTTGGCTTCTGTTTTTTGAATTTTTCCGTTTACAAAAATTTCGAAATTTTCAGCCCATTTCGGATAGCGAATATTTACCGAAAATGTTTTATTTTTTTTAAGTTTTAAAACAAGATCTGTACTGTTTTCATATGGAAATTTTGTGCTTTGTTCGATATAAATATCTTTTTCTTTCCAGTCTAATGTTGATGGAATAAAAAGGTTTACAAAAACATCATTATCTGTGTGACTATAAATTAATTCTCCATATTTCGAATGGTTTTCAAGCCCTGAACCTACGCAGCACCACATGCTTGTTTCGGGCTGAGAATAAACTCGATAATGATTGGGTCTGATAGGAGTAAAATAAACAAAACCGCCTTTTTCAGGATGCTGGCTTGATAAAATATGATTGTAAAGGGTACGCTCATAAAAATCAAGATAGGATATATCATTTTTATCTAAAAATAAGGCTTTACCTAAACGCTCCATATTGTAAGAATTACAGGTTTCCGGACCCTGGTTTGATTTTACCATACCGCTAAAATCCTCTGTAGGATTAAAATGTTCGGCAAAACTGTTTCCTCCAAAAGCTACACTGCGTTTTTCGGTAACATTTTCCCAGAAAAACTGTACAGCATCTGACCACTGCTTGTTTCCCGAAAGACCGGCAATTTTCTCGAAACCAATAACTTTTGGTATTTGGGTATTGGCATGCAGTCCCGTTAATTTGTCTTCTTTTTTTATCAGTGGATTCAGGATAGCTAAGTGCGAAACTTTTTCGGCTGTTTCCAGATATTTTTTGTCTTTGGTAATGATATACAAATCGGCAAAAGATTCATTTATGCCGCCATGTTCGGTTTTTAAAATATTCTGTATCTGCTCGTCAGAAAGCGGCCGAATTAATTCGATAAACCAATCGCCCAGTTTTATTAAAACATCCTTTGCTTTTTCATTATCTGTATAATGATAAGCATCGTTTAAACCGGCAAAAAGCTTGTGGATATTATATAAGGGCACCCAAGTATTGTTTAATCCAAAATTGCTTCCGTCTATATCTCCGTTATGAATACGGTCCCAAAAAACTTTTCCCTGCGGAATTCCTCCTACATAACCATTTCCATTTTTTTGCTGACACTTCTCTAATTCTGAAATCATGTAATCCAAACGATTTTTAAGTTCAGGATTTCCAGTAGAAGCATACATCATAGACAAGGCAGAAAGATAATGTCCGGCAATATGGCCGTCAAGTCCTATACTTTCCCAATTCCCATATCGTTCAGCTTTTACAGGCAGACCAGAAGCTATGAGATATGGAGCCAAAAGGCGGTCAGGATTGAGTTCTAAAATATATTTAAGATCAACATCCTGGGCATTTTTAAATACTCCCTTAGTTAATCTTACCTCATTCAGGTCAAATGTTTTCATCTGAGCTTTCGTCGTATGACACAATAACAGTGTACAAAAACAAAATATAAAGCTGTATTTCATTGTATTGTTTTTTAAATCTTTAATTTAATATTTTCTATTTTTTAATAACAGACTACCCATGTTTATTTTTTAGAACTTTATGTGTGTAATTTGTTTTAATAATTACGCTAAACAGGTCTCTTAAAACTTAAAATAAGACTAAAGAATATTTATTCCAGAATTATAAAATGCATTAAGTGAAATCGGTTGTTTTGTTAAAAGTGTAAAAATAACACTTTTTAAAACACAAAAAATAATTCTTCTAAAAAAAGCTATTTTTTTTATCATTTATATTTTTAATTTGTATTTAATTGAGAAATCATATTAAAAAAAAACAAATTTGATTTAAATATTACATTTTAACTTCAACATAAAAACCATAATTTTGTTGAGATTAGCTATAAAGAATAAGACAATTGTTTTTTAATTTTAATTGTCACTGATTGTTATTAGCTGCCCAATTTTTGTCGGAACATCATACAGTGTTGTCGGAATCAAATCAAGTGCTTTTATCGACGATAAATCTGAAATAACAGGTTTAGAGATCTCCTCTGTTACAAAAAATGGATTTGAATTTTTACCAGCTGTCCTTTCTAATTGAATTTTACTATTTAGTTTAGCATTACTGGCTATTCTCAATCTTAAATTACCTCCTAATTGGGACTTAACTACCAGCTTTTTTAGTTTGGAATTTTCCCAGACTAAATCAACAATTTCAAAACCTCCACGAGTTTTTAAACCACTAACCCGTCCTGACTTCCAGTGAGCAGGAAGAGCGGGAAGAATATGTACGGCTCCGTCTGAGCTTTGAACAAACATTTCTGTAATTCCGGAAGTACATCCAAAATTTCCATCAATTTGAAATGGCGGATGCGCATCAAAAAGATTGTTATACGTTCCTCCTCCTTCATTTACTCCCACAGGTGTCAATTGGTCTTTGATTAATTTATAAGCATGGTCTCCATCCTGCATTTTTGCCCACCAATTTACTTTCCATCCCATACTCCATCCTGTAGATACGTCACCCCTTTGCAGTAAAGTATTCTTTGCTGCTGCAAAAAGCTCAGGAGTTCTGTATGCTGAAATTTGATTAGAAGGATACAACCCATATAAATGTGAAATATGTCTGTGGTTATCTTTTGGATCATCCACATCATCAAGCCATTCCTGCAGTTGATTGTGTTTTCCAATCTGCATGGGAGGCAGCATGTTTCTTACTGTTTTTAAGCTATTAGCATATTCTTTATTTTTCCCTAATACTTCTGATGCTTTTATAACCGAGCTAAAAACATCAAAAACGATTTGATTATCCATAGTAGAACCAGCAGTCATTGCTGAACCCTGATGTGCTGCAGGGGAATTTTCGGGCGAATTTCCCGGGGCTACCACCATCCATCCATTTGCCGGATCTTTTACTAAAAAATCAGCATAAAAATCGGCTGCTCCTTTTAACACTTCATATACAGATTCAAGATATTTCTTATCACCGGTATACAAGTAATGTTCCCATAAATGCTGACTCAACCAGCCACCTCCGGCGTTCCACACTCCCCAGGTTGCTCCGTCAACAGCTCCGTTAATTCTCCAAATGTCCGTATTATGATGTGCCATCCAACCTCGGGCTCCATACATTACGCTAGCAGTTTCTTTTCCTGTCTGAGCTAATTCCTGAATCATTTTTAAAAGAGGCTGATGCATCTCTGATAAATTTGTTTTCTCAGCAGGCCAATAGTTCATTTCTGTATTAATGTTGATGGTATATTTACTATCCCACGCAGGTGACATTCTATGATTCCAAATTCCCTGAAGATTTGCTGCCTGACCTCCGGGCTGCGAAGAAGAAATCAATAAATACCGTCCATATTGATAATATAAAGTTACAAAAGAAGGATCTGAAACATTTCTGAAATTAGCCAGTCTTTCATCTGTTGGTAATTTTGATTCATCTGTCCTGCCCAAATCAAGTTGAACTCTTTTGAAATATTTTTGATAATAGGCAATATGACTCTTCTTCATTTGATCATAATTCTTATCAAATGCCTTATCCAAAAAAGACTTTGCAAGCTTGGTTTCATTACCGCTTATATTATTATAATTAATAAAATTTGTGGCAATCGAAACATAAATAAGAACAGAATCTGCGCCTTCAATTTTTATTGAATTACCAGCAGATTTTATACTTCCACCCTTAACTTTAAATTTTGCAAGTGCATTAAATTTTACCTTTCCTTCTACCCCTTCATGATCACTTGTTGTTCCGGAAAGTGAAAGTTCATTATTGCCGTTAACAGCTATTTGCTGTTTTTTATGTTCAGAAGTAAAAGATGCAGTAAAAGACAATTTTCCTGATTTATCGGCAGAAAGTTTTACAACTAAAACCCGATCCGGAAAAGACATAAATGCTTCTCTTGTATACGTAATTCCACCTACTTTATAACTGGTTTTTGTAACGGCTTTTTCAATATCAAGTTCTCGATAATAGTCTTTGAAATCCTGCTGATCTGAAAAGCTCAATTCTAAATTTCCCACGGGCTGAAACATCTGCCCATGAGATTTTTTAGTAATTATATTTTCATTAATTAACTTTTCTGCTTTTTTGTATTCTTTCTGGAAAAGAAGCCTTCTAATTTCATCAAGGGCTTGTTTTGCATTAGGATTATCATTTCTGTTAGGACTTCCGCTCCAAACGGTTGCTTCATTCAATTGAAAAATTTCTTTCTCAACGTTTCCATACACCATGGCACCCTGAAAACCATTGCCGATTGGCAGTGCGTTTTCCCAAACTTTGCCGGCACCACTTTTATACCAAAGTTTTAAATCATCTGCTTCCTGCGCAGACAATGAAAATCCGAAAAACAACAAGATGTTAATTAAATATATTTTCATAAGTATTTTAGCTTCGTATGATTTAGAATAAAACCCTACGATAATTTAATATCGCAGGGTAAATATTTTCGTGGTTCTGGTTTATAATCATCAGTAATTTGAAGACTTTGCAATGTTTCCTTAACTGAAATCTAATCTTATTTTTTTACAAATTTTCTACTAATCTTAGATTTTTCGTTTGTTCCATTAATAATATATACTCCGGAAGGCAGTGATTCTATTCTTATTCTGGTATTGCCGTTTTTCAAGGTCCCTGAATTCACTAAAGTGCCCTGAACATTAAAAATTTTATAATCAAAATCAGAAGTCATCTTATCTACAAAAATTTCTTCCAACGCAGGATTTGGGTATAATTTGAAACTAACTTCATCCAACTCATTTTGAACCGTACTTAATGTGGCAAATTCCAACGGAAGCACAGCGGCATTGTATCCGCTTTTTTCACTTAAGTAAAACCGAAATGATGAAATCACAGGTTCAGTTCCTGCCGTTACAGGATAAAATGCAGTAACATTATTTACCGTTTTCAATGTATAGCTTCCCGCAGGCGCTTTAACACCAATATAAACCGGATTCATTTGATCAACTGTTAAGGCTTTTGGTGTTGAAACATTTCCGGTGCCACTAAAAACAAATGTACCTGAGCCACTCAGTAAAACAGGGGTATTTGCCGGAATTACACCTTCAATTTTATTACAGGTTATTTTAGTTGCTGAAGGCAGCATCGTATACGCTATTACACCTTGAGGTATATTCGCTTCATACGGAAGAACTAAAATATCATAATCAGCAATAGTTTTGGTAAAAGATGCAGCTGTAGCTGAAAAACCAAAAGGAACATTAAAATCGCCTCCTTTATCAACAAGTTTTAAATTACTGCACGTTGTACCGGATATTACATTGTCAGCAGTGCTATTACCAGTTACATAAAAAATACTGTTTTTATTTGCTGATTTGGAATGCCAGTTCTGAGAGGAATTGATACCAGTTGTGTTTCTAAAATCTAAAGATACATAATTGGTGCTTTCAAGTGCATCCATCAAAAGGCTGTCATCATCTGAATATATTCCTTCAAATTCTGCCGCTTTTTCATCGGCAATATTAAAATATACATCACCTAAATTTAAAGTAAGTACTGAACTGTAATTAGAATTTCTCAAGCCTATGATTCCGGTACATCCGTCTGTAAGAACGGCTTTAGAAATATCAAATGTCAAATCAAATTCAACGCCGGTAGGGAAATTGAATTTTCCATAATTTTTAGATTTTACTTCGCCATTGTCATTGATATAATACAGTGTTGTATTATCAGTATTCGCCTGGTTTGCAGTGGTAAAACTTTTAACATGCATTATAAATTTATTGTAACGGTCATCTAATTTCAAATATCCGTTAGCACCGTCCATATTAGTACTTATCAGAGGATTTGCGTTTGCAAATGTCACTGTTTTGCCACTAATCTGGTAGGCTGTTCCAAATGCAGGATTTGTCACGGACTGATTTTCTATTTTAGCATAATGAACTTCCTTACTTGTCATTTGTGAAGGTACTCTTTCCTTTTTCTTTTCAAATATAAAAGTGATAAAACTGGAAGGGTTAATACTCACTATCGGACGAAATGTTTCTACAAAACCCATTGCAGTACTTTGCATATCAATACTTTGACTGGTAATTGTTTTAGTTCCTTTTACAGTATAAAATGGCAAATCTACAGTCAGATTATACGTGTTTTGTGATGGATTAATTACGGTAAGAACAATTTTATCACCAGCATCATTGATGTACGAAGAGCCTTTAAGCTGTGCAGAGGCATCGCTCCACGTTGATTCTATGCGTGTTGTACCTGTAGTGAATTTTGAATATTGCGAAAGTATATGACCTCTTTTGGTAATTTCTCCTGCCACTGTTCCGTTTGTTCCATCACCCATGAGTGCATAATAACGCTTAGTAGCGTAGTGGATCCAGGCATTGACATTTCCTAACATGGCGTCATTCACACTGTTTGCGAAACTAAAAGCGTCAATTCCCCAATTAAAATCACGAACCGTACCTGCTGAATTCCAGTTAATAAGGTATTCTGTCATCCATATCTCCTTATTATAATTCTGAAATTGTTTGTATTTTGACTGGATACCACCATACTGATGAACGCCGTAAACTTCAAAATTTTTCATGACATCAGCATCCAGAAAAGCATTTGAAAAAGAATCTGAATACCCAACACTTTCAGGCGCAATAACTTTACAATTAATAAGATGCCCGAAATTTTTAACAAAAGCAGCTATTTGTACAGGTGTCCATATACATCCCTGATAAGTTGCCATTTCATCAGGCTCATTTTGAATTGAAATATAATCGAGTTCTACACCATTATCACGAAGATAGGTTACATATCGATTAAGATACAAAGCATAATCCTGATAATGTTCTTCTTTCAAGTAGCCAATTTGCTTAACTCCGTTTTCATCGGTAAAAACTGCAACTTCACTATTGTTTGTTTTCCATTCTGCCGGCATTGTCCAGGGGCTTGCAAAAATCTTTAATCCCAGTTCATTTTTGGCTAATTTAGCAGTTGCAAGTGTTGAGGGCCAGTTACTCTCTCCGGGAATATAAAGGCGCATAATGTTATATCCGGTTTGACTGTTTGCTCCCCACATTTTTTTGATTTCGTCAGGAGACATGTAATCGTAGCCAAACTGGGGACTGCATACAAAACCTCCAAAACCTGTAACTTTTTGATATGTTTTATTTTTATCGATTTGTACTTTTGCATTTTGTGCTCTTAACTGAGCAGCTGACACAAATAAAACGGCAAATAATATTGAACTTAATTGGTATAATTTTTTCATATTCTTTCCTATTGTTGGTTAGTAAAATTTAATAAATCAAAAAAAACATAACATAGAATTTACTCTGCAATCCTGTCACTTTCAGGAGGCCCGAGATAAGAGGGTTTTAGTCCTCCGGTATTGATTACGATCTTCTGCAGTACAATTCCTGGGTCTAAAACGCGAAAACGTAAAACATGCTTTCCTGCTTTCAAAATAGTATGTTTTGTATTAGAATGTATCAAATGTTCTGCCTGCCATCTTCCTAATTCGCCACGGTAATGTCCGTTAAAATTTATAAGCTGTGGTTTTTCTCCATCAAAAGAAACTTCATAACGAAGGCCTTTGTTGCTGTTAAAGTTGAGGGTCGGTGCCAAAAGCAGTTCTACATTAAATTCTCCCGTTGAAGCAAAATCTATTTCATATTCAACAAAAATATTCTCTGTTTGTGATGGGTATTTATTTTGTGGAAAAGTGGTGATACCGCTTTTTGTTTTTCCAAAATCAGGAATTACTTCCCAATGAATCGTGTTCGAATTATTTACTTTAGAAAAATGTTCTGCCTCAATAGAAACATACCCATCCTTTTCTACAAATACATTCGAAACTATCTGATCTTTTTCTGAAACATAAGTAACTTCAGGAAGGATATTTTTAGGAGTATCATGCCAGGCCTTATATCCAATTCTCATCTGATCCATGATATGCGTCCATTTTCCGCCTGAAATTTCATTATTGTATTTATTTTGAAGAACAGCATCTCTTTCAAAATTGCTTTTCACCTGATCAGCAAACGCATTTGCCAGAATGTTTTTTTCTGCGGCCAGTTTTCTGTTATTGGCTTGTGCAAAATACATTTCATAAAGGTTACTGCAGGCATCTATTGGATATAAAACCAACTGAAAATAAGCATCCTGATATTCTTTTGGAATCTCATTGTAAATTCGATACGCATCAAGTGCCAAATTTTTGTAATCCTCAACTACGGTTTGGAATTCATTGTAATTCTCCAGACTGTAAGTTTTGCTGTCCAGCATTTCCGGAGTAACTCGTCGGTTGAATTTTGGATAAGTATTTAATAATCTTGCAATCTCTTTAGAATGTTTTGTTCCGAATTGATCTGCTGCCCATTTCTCGGTGAACTCAAAAAGATTTTTGGAGTTGAACTTTTTAGGATTCCACGCCATATCTAAAAAGAAACTGATCGGAAATTCCATTGGCTTTAAATCTCCCACATTCACAATCCAGACTTTATCAACGCCATGTTCGTAGCTCAGATTCATGTGTTCCCAGACTCTTTGTATCGGACTAATATTAATCCATTTTGAATTTCTTGGACCTCCTACATAATCAAAATGATAATACATGCCGTAACCGCCTTTATGCAAAGGTTTTGTCACGTCTGGAAGCTTGCGTACATTTCCCCAATTGTCATCACAGAATAGCAAAATTACATCATCGGGAACTCGCATTCCCTGGTCATAATAATCCTGAACTTCCTTGTACAATGCCCAAACCTGAGGTGTTTTGTCTGCTTTTTTTTGTGTTACATCAGCAATAATTTTACGCTGTTCTTTTACGATATTCTCCAGCAGACTTATATTGGTTCCTTCGCTCATGGCTTCATCACCGTCTCCGCGCATTCCTACGGTTACGAGTTTCTCCCAATTTTTACTTCGTTCTAAACCGCTTTTCCAAAATTCATCCAGAACGGTTTTATTTTTAGCATAATCCCAAACATTAGGAAGATTGTTTTTTTTAATATACCGATGCCAATCAGTCTGAGCCAAAGCCATTGGTTCGTGGTGTGATGTACCAATGATAATTCCCATTTCATTGGCAAGAGGTCCACTGGCTGCATCATCATCATAAAAAGCATTTCCCCACATGGCTGGCCAGATGTAGTTGGCTTTTAGCCGAAGCAGTAATTCAAACACTTTTTCGTAAAACTTGCTGTTAAATCCGCCAAATGTTGCTTTAGACCACCCGCTTAATGCCGGCGCTTCGTCATTGATAAAAATTCCTCTGTATTTTACGGCGGGTTCTCCATGTGTATAAGTTCCTTTTACAAAATACAAATTCTCTTTTTTCTCCACAGGCACATCAGCCCAGTAATACCAAGGTGAAACGCCTATTTGTTTCGATACTTCGTAAATACCGTAAATCGTTCCGCGTTTGTCACTTCCGGCAATTACGATCGCTTCATCTACTCCTTTAAATGGATTATTAATATTTTGAATACTAAACTTTTCATTTTTGCCTTTGAGCTGTTTACCGTCGATTTTATTTGCTTTCACTAAGTCATCAATAACCGAATTGGTTCCGATTGTTCCGATGATAATCAGCGGGGATGAAGTATTTGGTTTCTGATTTAAAATTGCTGGTTTTTCTCCTGTAACTTTTTCGAAATCAGTTTGTAAATTACTAATTGCCCGTAAAATACCGGCATCTGTTCCGTTACCAACAAAAAAGGATAAGGGTGAAGATTTCTCTTTCAGTACAATAACATTGTTCCCTTTTTCGCTTGTAATAAATGACTGAGCAACAGTTGAAATAGTACAACTAAAAAGGATAAGAAGTGTGAGGATATATTTTGAAAATGTATTCATGAACTTTATTATTATGCAATTCAATTACTATTTTAAAATCTTTATTTCTGCTGAAACAATAATGGCGTAAACATAAATAAATCATGTCTCCAGACTGGCCAGCTATGTCCGCCCGGATATTCACTGTATTTATATTTGATTCCCAGCTGGTCGAACTTTTTCATCATTATTTTGCAGTTTTCATAAGCGATATCTTCTTTACCGCCCATTGAAATCCAAAATTCTTTAATGTTCGCATTAATCGTTGCGGCATTATTTTTCATAAACTCGTATTGCGGTTCTGATAAAGTCGTATTATTGGCCCACCAGCCTGAACTAAATACACCTATATAAGAAAACAAGTCAGAATTTTTAACGCCCGCATAAAGTGTTTGCAATCCGCCCATTGATAATCCCGCCAATGCTCTGTTTTTAGCATCTGTTGCCACTTTAAAATTGCTTTCTACAAAAGGTATAGCGCCTGTTTTTAATTCGTTTTCAAAAGCTTTTAGTGCGTTTTCATTGAAACCTGCAACTCCGCCTGTATTTCCCATATTTCCATCGAGCATGGCTATCACCATTGGTTTTGCTTTATTCTCGGCAATTAAATTGTCTAAGATTAAATTTGCCTTACCCTGAGTTGCCCAACCTGTTTGGTCTTCTCCTCCGCCATGCAATAGATATAAAACCGGATATTTCTCTGTTGAGTTTTCATAGCCAGGCGGTGTATACACATACATTTCACGCCATGAATTAGTTGCTTTTGAAAAGTATTTTTTGATTCGAATATCGCCATGGGGAACGTCCTTTAAAGTATAAAAATCACCTTCTTTATTCGGAATTTCGATACCGCTTGCCATTCGCCCCATGCCGTAAAATGACTGACTTGAAGGATCTGCTACAGCTACTCCATCAATAAGCAGGGAATAATAATTAAACCCTTTATTGACAACATCAGTAGTTACTGTCCACAATCCGTCTGAATCTCTAGTCATATCGTATTTTTTGCCCAAATCGATTTGTACTTTTGAAGCTTCGGGAGCGTTGACTTTAAAAACTACCCGATTGTCCGGCAATATTTGTGGGTATTTTGCATTACGAATATTGGTTTCTGCAGGATTACCCAAAATAGTATAAGCCGCAAATTTTGACTGATCGACAGGTTTAAATAAAGATTGTGAAAACATATATAAACCATTTTTCCAAACTTTAAAATCATGGACTCCCGGCTCGATGTAATAGACATGTGGTACATCATTTTTATACAAATAATCGTGTGTTCTCTTACTATTTTCGATAAGCCAGTCGTTATCTCCGCAGGAAATCCAGAGTAGTTTTAATTTCTTTTTTGCCTCTTCGGGATTGGGAAGTAATTCTTCGGGCATTTTAGTATTTGGAGCCGCTGAGAAAGCGCCAACCCAGGCAAATTTATCTAAATTTCCTAATCCAAAATTTAAAGATTGTCCGCCACCCATTGATAAACCGGCGATGGCGCGGTGTTCTCTGTCTTTCAGAACCGGGTATTTTTTTTCGATAAACGGAATCAGGTCGTTTAATAAATCTTTTTCAAAGGTAGCAAAAGCCTGTACCTTATCAGGTGCCATTATATTTCCGGTCGCACTGTCATCTTTCATTGCCCTGCCGTTTGGCATGACTACGATCATAGGTTCTATTTTTCCTTCTGCAAAAAGATTGTCTAATATAATTTGCGGATTCCCTCCGTTGAGCCATTCTTTTTCATCGCCGCCTATTCCGTGTAAAAGATACAGTACAGGATATTTTTTCTTTTTATTGAATCCCGGAGGTGTATAAACTGTTGCTTTTCTTGTTGCGCCAACTGTTTTAGATTCATAATTAATAGTCTCTATTTTTCCTGCCGGAATACTAGTATTTAACTGATCGAAACCAAGAGGAGCCTGCACTATAAAAGGTGATTTTCCGTCAGCCAATTTATATCCCAGTAACGAAAGCATTTTATCGGCATACCGTCTTCCTAAGTCTCTGTAGCCTGCAGCGTTAAAATGTAAAAAATCTGGCTCAGCGGTGCATCCTTTAGATGAAATCACATACGAATTGGGAATCGTTTTAGGCAGTGTGGCAATAATTTTATTCATGCTGCCACATTTACCATTCTGGTCATCATTTACTGTTTCTCCCGAAAGTAACGGTACTTTTTTCGGATCCAGATTTAAATCTTTTATTAAATTATCATAAACGATTTTTACTTTTTTTGGCCAAAGTGTATCTCCGGTATTCGATTCTCCCTGATGCAGTAAAATGCCTTTTATAACTCCTTTTTTCTGTGCTATTTTTGCCAGTTCTACCAGTCTTGCATACGGATTTCCATCGTATTCCTTTAACATTCCTTTCATCCAGTCTGGAGCTGTTGCTACATATTCTGCTGTTTTATCTTTGTCAAAAAGTTCAATTTTGCATCCTCCAACGGCTATATTGATTACGCCAACTTTTACATTTTTAGGCAGATTGGCCACGAGGTTTCTTCCAAAATAATCAACTGGTGTTAGTCCGGTATTACAGCGACACAATGGCGGAATGGCGGTATACCAATTTCCCTTTTCACGTTTCAGGTCAGGACAATTGACTGCCTGTAAAACCTGAAAGCGGTCGTCGACACCAACTTTGTCCTGTGGTTCTATTTTAGCATATCCTTCCATATTTGACTGACCAAAACTCAGGTAAACATGAAAATCAGGATCTTGAGAATACCCTTTTTGTGCTATTGAAAAAAGAAACGTAAATGCGAAAAACCTAAGTATTGATTTCATTATTAGCTGTATTTTTATTATCAAAAAATCATTTAAATCTCGGATTGTAATGGGTAAGTGATGAAAAGAAAACACAATTATTTAAATAATTGGAGATCAATTGTTTCTCCCATTTTTACATAACCAGCTTCGTTTGGATGTAAAAAATCACCATCATGCAGGTTGGATAAAATTGTTTTAGAACCTTCTGCTTCCACCATTGCTTTATCAAAATCAATTACGGCATCAAAGGCATTACTATTTCGAATCCATGTGTTTACAATATCTCTGGCTTCTTGTCTGTGAGGTGCGTCATAAAATGATTTGGCAAATGGTAAAATGGTGCAGCCATACACTTTGATTCCTTTAGCATGTGCTTTATCTATCATTACCTTGTAAGCTTCAATAAGTTCCTGAGCTTTAACTGGCGCATCTTCAGGATTTTTAATTCCTCCAATATCATTTACACCCTCCAAAAGTATTAACCATTTTGTACCTTTTTGTGATAGTACATCCCTGTCAAAACGATTTAATGCAGTAGGACCTAATCCTCCTCTAGTGACACAATTTCCTCCAATTCCTAAATTTAAAACTCCTATATGCTCCGTTTTCTTATTGGCTAATAATCTGGCCGACAAGATATCTGTCCATCTGTTTTGTTTGTTGGTTCCTGATCCTCGGCCGTCTGTAATGGAATTTCCCAGACAGACTATATTCGCAGAAGATTTATCAGCAACAACGTCCAATCCCATAATCGAATACCAGTGATCTGTTTTTATGGCGCCATCAAAAGCTGTGTTTTGAAGCTGATCTCCCTTAAGAATATAAGAAGTCGTTCTGGAACCAGGATGGCCTGATGTTTTTTGAGATGTTGCTCCATAATGAATCGTAATGGCTAATAGCTGTCCTGGCTGTAAATCAAAATCAAAGGCATCTGAAAATACTTCCTGCTCAGGATTCATTGTTATTCCTTGATTTCCATTAAAACTTACTGTTTTTTGAGTTGCTGCATCAATACCAGGAGCAGCAGCTACATTTGCTACACTAACGGATTTTAACACTGTTGGCTGATCGCTGAATATATTGGAAAAACGTAATTTCATGCGCTTTCCTCCAATAGAAACCCTAATTATCTGTCGAAGCGTATTATCTGTAAGGCTTGGTTCGGGAGGCATATTATGAGGTTCTACTAACATTTGTGCTGTAGCCCAAGTGCCCACCCAGTTCTCAGCATTTGATCTGCCTGCTTCTTTTACAGATGCCTGATTGGACTTACAGCCCACAACCAAAAGGAGAAGAGGTATAAACAATAACCATTTAAAATATTCCTTCTTCATGTATATAATTTTTTAAGATTATGACTATTCTGTCTTTTGATTTTCCAACACTTTTTATTATGGCTTAGCATCATTTGCAGCCGTGGCATATAATCCTACCAATGCTCCTGTAAAACCTCCTGCTACATTTGTTGAAAGAATATCTCCGGAAACACTGCCACCTAAATTTTCAAAATCTGCACCATTTAAAGCATAACTAAATTCGTAACTGTCTCCTGCTGCTTTTACCTGTAGACGTATTGGCTTTTTGATGTCAATTTTAGTGCTTGCGATTATTTTTGATTGTCCTTTTTCTGTTCTTTCTAATAAAATGTAAGTCTCTTTTCCTTTTTTTGTGATTCCAAAAACATAATTAAAACGCTCGTTTTGCAGACATGTAATTCCTGCAAGATCTTTTTCAGATTCTGGTTTGTAATCTATTGTTGTGGCAAAAGAAAATGTATTGTGCATTTGTCTGTAGAAAAGCGTAGATGTCGGTTTCAATTCTTTAATATTCACTTCAAAAGGATTAATTTGGAGTCCTTTTTTAGTAACCGAAATGAAATTTTCACGAGGTCCTCTCAGCCCTATCCATCTGTAATCTAATTTATCCGAAGTGAAATTTTCGGTAAACGTAAAATTGCCATTTGGGAAAAAGCCGTCTTTACCTGTTTTGTTTTCGGTAACGCCTTTTGGCATTTTAATTTTTGGTTCTAAAGGCACTAATCCGTTTTCAAAAACCGGAAAAGTTCCTGACCAGTCTACCGGAAGCATAAAAGTTTCGCGTCCTGTATTTACCCTGTCTTTATCATTCGGGCGAATGCCTAAAAACACACCGTAGTATTTATTATCAGGCCCAAGTACTAAATCGGCATGTCCGGCCCAGTCTACTTTATCTTTTCTGTTTTCAGGAAAATACCTTTGAGTAAGAATTGGGTTGTTTGATGCCGGTTTAAAAGGTCCTTTTGGACTGTCACTGATAAATATAACTTCACTATGATTATCTCCAGTTCCTCCTTCGGCACACATTAAATAATATTTACCGTCTTTTTTATACAAATGAGGCGCTTCTATCCAGATTGGTTTTTTAGAAAGATCTACACCACCATCTACTATGATTTTGTCAGTACCCGGAATTACCTGATCTTTTGCAAGATCGTATTCCCAAACTTTAATAACACGGTGCCCTTCATATAATTCCTTTCCCTTGTCGGGAGCATCGTTGTGAACCACATAGCCTTTTCCGTTATCATTAAAAAATATACAAGGATCAATGCCGTCAAAAGCTAATTTTATTGGACTGCCCCATCCTTTCATAGGATCTTTTGTTTTTACTATAATATTGCCCAAACCTCCTGAAAATGCTGTTACAATCATATAGAAAGTGTCATTATGAGGATTATAGGTTATTCCAGGAGCATATACCCCCTGACTTATACCTGTATCATGAGGATTGAATTCGGAAACCTTATTTAATACACCTCCTAGGTCAGTCCAATTTACTAAATCTTTAGAATGGAAAATGGGTACTCCGGGAAACATGGCAAATGATGAACAAACCATATAATAATCATCTCCTTTTCTGGTAATTGCCGGATCCGGATAACATCCCTGTAAGATTGGGGAATAAAATTCACCTGATTTCAATGGATTTTTTTTATAAATATTATCATCTCCCTGATAAATAACATTTGAAAAAACCGGAGACTTTTGGTTTGATTTTCCTGCAATGGTATCCTTAACTTGTATTCCCTTAAAAGAAAAGAGAAAAATTAATGATAACAAGAAAAATAATTGTCGCTTCTTCATTGTATTTGTTTTTATAACATCTATTTTAAAATGTCATTAGTTTTAAAATTAATTTGCAATCCTGAAATACTATTTCTGAAATTTTATGATAATTATACATTAGCATCCATATTTATCATAAAATGTTTTCAAAATTTAAACTGTAGATAATTCAAATATCTTAGCTTAATTCAGAATTTAAAAGCCGAGGGAATTATCCCCCGGCTTCAAACTTAAACAAACTTACCTAACTAACTTATAAGCCATTCTGTAAAATTAACACTTATAATTACAGTTAAATTTGTGCATAATATTTATTAGTTATACCCTGGATTTTGATATTCTTCTTTTTCAGCAGCACTCATTTCCATTAAATCTATCTGTCCCTGAGGAATTGGACGCAAATAGTGATAAGGTTCAATAGTTCTGGTAATAACCTGTGGTGTATGATCTCCGTAATTTGGACCGCCAATTGAATATGTACCCGCAAGTTCATTCCATTTTTGAGTTCTTACTAAGTCATACCAACGGTATCCTTCACCATAGTACTCACGTGAACGTTCAGCCAGAATATAATTAATAGTAATCGTAGCAGGAGTTGTGCTGGTTAATAAAGCGCTATTGTCAGCACTCTTTGCAACATTACCATTATTATCCCAACGCCATTTTCCGGCACGGGCACGAATTACATTGATAAGGCTTCTGGCAGTCATAGAACCAGTTGCTCCTTTTACTGCAGCTTCTGCGGCAACAAAATAAAGTTCAGAAAATTTAGCTATCGGGAATGGTCTTGTACTACCTGCATTTGGCTGTCCTAATCCTCCGGCATTATCAGTACGGTATGGTCCTAATTTCCATAAACCCGGATAAACTATTCTATTTATTCCTGATGGTGAAATCACATAATCAGCTCTGCCTGGTAAAACTCCGGCACCAACACCGCTATCACCTGCTCCTGCAGGATATGTAATTGGTGTCCCTGGTTCATCATTTAAGAAAGTTAAAATTGCACTATTTGGCGTTACTGGCAATCCATTAGCATTGGTAAGCGTAGCTACATTTGTTAATCCGGTTCCTAGTAAATTCCAATTTCCTCGATAAACTGAGGTAAATGTTCCATCATATCTGGAATCATTTGTTTTATCGGCAAAAGTATTGGTAAAAACTTCGATAGGTGGCGTCATTCTTGTCCATGGACGTCCTAAAAATTGATCAGCTGCTCTTTGTACAGACGAAACTGAAGTTGCTCCATTTTTACTTCTTATAGAAGTGTAATTGAATGTACCCATCCAGCCGGCAAAATTATCAGGTGAGCCTCCACTTCCGTAAGTAAGACTCGCACCATTGTAATACTCGCTTTCTTCAGTATGGTCTGCGTAAAGCATTACTTCTTTATTACGGTCATTAGAACCTAAGTTAACATCATAATAGTAATCCAACAGTCCATATGAACCCGGATTATTAATTCCCTCTAAAGCCAAATCATATGCTTTTTGAAAATACCATTGTGCATTGTGTCCATCAGGATCAGTTCTCGGAGTATCAGGATAGGTTGGAATATTATTTGGATTTTCTAACCACCAGGCATATGTCAAATATGCTTTTGCCAAATACAAACGGGCTACCGTTTTAGTCACTGTACCTGTTAATCTTTGAGCATCAGGTAAATCATTTACGGCCATTACAAGATCAGGAAAGATAGCTTTAGTATAAACCTCAGGTACTGTATTTCGTTTAGAAGATCTTGATGGTTTAGTGTTAAATTTCAGTTCACCTGCACCTAAATCTAAAGGTACACCTCCAAAATTCTGCACTAATAAAAAATAATCAAAAGCTCTAAAAAATCTGGACTCAGCGATTAAGCTGCTTGCCACACCTACTGCTGCAGCATTTTCAATAATTCCACTGGCAGTATTTATATCATTGTATGAATTATTCCAAACCACGTCAGCTCTGCTTGAATTAGGATTAATAACCCCAACACCTGATAGATCGTGATCTTTGAAATTTCCGTCGGCCTGTTGTCCATAAGTATTCTCATCTGTACCCGTTTGAACAGAGTTATAATAATATGCCTGCCCGTATATCCAGCGTAAATGAGCATAATGTGAAGTCAATCCCTGTTTTACACCTGCTTCTGTTTTAAAATAGCCCGGTTCATAAAAATCATGTGGTTTTTCTTCTAAAATATCAGAGCAGCCTGCAAAGGAGAACAAAACTACTGATCCTATAATTAATTTTTTATAAATATATCGTTTCATGGTTGTTCCTGATTAAAATGTTAAATTAAGTCCGAATAAATAATTTCGGGTTGAAGGTGTGTTTGTTCCAATAACCAAAAACCTGCGTTGGTATGAATTTACTGCCTGGTTTTCATCCCCAAATGAATTTGTCTCCGGATCCATACCTGACAACTTATGGTAAGGAGAGAAAAGAACAAAAGGATTTTGTGCCGTAAAATAAAGTCTCAGCTTTTCAATTCCTAAATCTCTCATAAACTGCTGATCTAATGTATATCCTAACGTTAATGCTCTGATTTTTACATACGAGGCATCAAAATACCCCATTGTTGACATATATTTAGGGTTATCACCACTTCTGATACCTGATGGATTAGGGAATTCTGCATCCCTGTTATCCGGTGTCCAGTAATCTACGTCAACATTACTTCTTCGACCGTTAAGTAAATTAAGGTAACTTGCTCCTCCATAAAGTGTACTGATTAAGACACCACCACTTTTAAACGCTCCAACAGCAGAAAAATCAAAACCTTTATAGGTTAGATTGGTATTGAAACCTCCCTGAAAATCGGGATCAGTCTCTATGATTTGTCTGTCACTTGCATTAATTGCACGTGTTGGCGAACCATCTGCATTAAAATCTCCGGTGTATTTAACCTTGATAGACCCAACAACTGTTCCAGGATCATTGATTCCGCTTGGTCCAGGTTCATATGTTGACATGTAAGGATCACCCTCCTGCCAAATACCCACTTTTTCATAATCATAGATAGAATTGATATTATAACCTGTAAACCAATTGTTACCTTCGTCCTTAGTCGCGCCAGAAGCAAGCGAAACAAGTTTATTCTGATTTGCATATAAGTTAAATCCAACTGACCAGTTAAGTCCATTCGGATTATCAAGAATAACTGCGTTTAATGCTATTTCAAAACCTTTATTTTCTATCTTTCCTACATTTCCAATATAATTGCTCACACCTCCTGTTGGTGGAAGATTAACTCTTTGCAGGACATCGGTTGTAAGGGTTCTGTAATATTCAATCGTACCGGTTATACGATTATTAATAAATCCAAAGTCAAATCCATAATTCCAGGTCGTGGAAAATTCCCATCCTAACTCCGGATTAGGTGCTTGTGTAACATATACTCCTGTAGAGTTTGTACTTCCAAAATTGTAAGGTCTTGTACCCAAAGCACCTAAAGTACTATATTCAGCTACTGCCTGATTAGAAGTTGTACCATAGCCAACGCGCAGTTTTAACAAATCAACCCATGAAAGCTTTTTCATAAAAGATTCATTTGAAACTGTCCATCCTGCAGATACAGCCGGATATGTAAACCATTTATTGCCTGGCGCAAGTCTCGATGAACCATCAGAACGAACTGTTCCGGAAATAAAATATTTATTATCATATGAGTACATTAATCTCGCCATATAGGAAGTTAGCCCCCATTGTGTATAATCTTGGTCTGGATAGTTACCTTCTTGTGAAGGGTTTATAACTGCTTCTTCTTCACTCTGTCCTAAGTTGTAAAACTGAAATGCATCAGAAGTAATTCCGTTTCTTGTTATACGAGACCTGTTACTTGTACGCTGTTCATTTGAATACAACCCAACAAAATTGATTGTGTGTTTATCAGCGAAAGTTTTATCATAAGTCAACAAGTTCTCAATAAGCCATTGTGTTGTCAATGAGTTGCTGATAGCTGCATTTGAAATCGTTGTTGGATTTACATCAAATACACCATATCCTTCATAATATCCGCTATTGGATGTACGAAAGTTTAATCCGGTGTTCATGCGATATTTTAAACCCTCTACTCCTGGTATTTTTACCTCAGCAAAAATATTATTATAAGAACTAAAAGCTCTGGTTTGGTTTACATAAGATTCCCCTAAACCATCAATAGTATTTCTTGTGTATACCCAGTTTTCATCAGCTCCCATTCTAACTGTTCTTTTCAGAGAACCGTCTGCATTATATGGATTAGCCAAAGGAGACGTTCCTAAAACAGTACCTGTGCCAATGTTATCTCCGTTTGTAACAGCATAATTACTATTAGTAGTAAACCCCATACGGAAAATTTTTCCAATCTGCTGATCTAAACCTCCTCTAAGACTGAAACGCTCATATTTTTGACCAGGCAGCACTGACTCTTCTTTATAATATCCTAAACCTGCATTATAAGAACCACGCTCTGTACCTCCTGAAACACTCACATCATGACTAATCATTTCACCGGCACCATAAAGTAAATCCTGCCAGTCTGTATTAGTACCCTGAGATTCATCAGGTCCATCTGCGTATAAATTTGCCTGTTTACGAAGTGCTGCAAACTTCGCACCATCCATCATATCATATTTACCAAAAACTTGCTTGATTCCCGTGAAACCATTATAAGTAAATGTAGCTTGTTGATTTTTTCGACCTTTATTGGTTGTAATCAATATTACTCCATTAGCTCCTCTGGAACCATAAATAGCGGTTGCAGATGCATCCTTTAAAACATCCACAGATTTAATATCAACCGGATTAATATCTCCTATCTGACCTCCAAACGGAACACCATCAAGTACAATCAGAGGATCATTATCCCCGGTAAGCGATCTTGTTCCACGAATACGAATCTGCATAGCCGCACCTGGTTTTGACGAAGTCTGAGTTAGCTCAACACCCGCCAATCTACCCTGCAATGCTTGTGTCACGTTTGCAGATTGCACTTCATTTAGTTCTCTTCCTCCAAGAGAAGCTACAGATCCGGTCACTGCTTCTTTTCTTTGCGTTCCGTATCCAATAACAACAACTTCTTTTAAAACTGCTGAATCTTCTTCAAGGCTCACATTGATTTGCGTTTGCCCATTCACTGCTACTTCTTTGTTTTTTAAGCCAATAAAGCTAAAAACAAGCACTCCGTTTGAAGGAACATCAATAGAATAAGTACCATCAAAACCGGTACTTACACCTGTTTTTGTACCTTTTAAATTTACATTAGCTCCAGGAATAGGTCCATTTGCATCAGATACTGTTCCTTTGACCTTCGTTTGCGCACCCGCATTGAGTGAAAAAGCAAACATTATGATCAAAAAACAAAAGCATTTAATATGCTTCGATTTCATTGTAACAAAATAGTTAGTCATAAAAATTGATTTAAATTAAAATTTGATTTTGGTTTAGTTATTAAGAGTATTTAAAACAAATGTAAAAAAAAACAATTAATACACAATCGGTTGTTTAAAAATAATTTTACAGAATTAATAATAATAAAGAAATAAAAAACGTACTATACAATTTAAACCTTAAAATAATGTGTAATATTTATTTTTGGAATTATTTACTTTAGAAAAAATACTTATTTAGACAATTATTTTCAATTTCATTATATAAATCATAAAAATGACTTAAAACTAAAAAACATACGATTTACTGGTTAGCAACTAAAAATTTAAAAGTAAAAGATTGTTAAAAAAGAAGAAATCAGCATAAACAACTGATTGCATAATGTCAAAATCATACCTTATTAGAGTTATAACTAAAAATAAGTTAACAAATTGACTGATACAATCGGTTGCTTTTAAGTATAAAAAAAAGCTCCTTAAATAAAGGAGCTTTTTTGCATTTACAAAATACCATAAAATGAATTATGTAGTTAATCTTAATGCTTTTTAAAATTATACTGATATCCTTATCTACATCTACTTCTGTAAAAATTATAAAATTGAAAATAAGAGTGTTTTTTCTATTAGCTCAATAACAATGAAAGATCAAACTCAATGTAAATGCTATCAAATATTTAAAAAAGATAACTTTACAGAGCTATCACATCAAAATATATTTTCAATCTTCTATTTTAATCAATATTTAAATGCTTCTATTTTAAAGCAACTTAATCTAATGGTATCCTTATATTTTAATTATAAATAAGTTCGTCAAACAAACTTTATTCTTTTGTTTCTTTTAACTTCATTACACTCTCATACCCTTTTTTAGGCATCAAGTTCGTATCAAATAATAATGGGTAATTTGTTCTTCCTTTTATCGGCCAGTCATTTAACCAGGACTGTCCATCATGAACTCCCCAAAATGTCACTCGGCTGATTTTATCTTTATGCTTTAAGAATAATTTAAAAATTGAAGCATAACGATCCGCAAGCTTAACCTGAACTGAGTCTGGGAGTTTTTCCGGATAGGGATTCATTTTAGCGTTTCCTTCAAAATTCTGGTTGACATCAGCACCTTGCAAATCCCAAGGATTTGGCAAAACAGTAATATCTAATTCTGTAAAAGCAACTTTTAAACCTAATGCAGAATACGCCAAAATACTTTCCTCAATTACCTCAATGGACGGGCTTTCTAAACGCCAGTGCGCCTGAATTCCAACTCCGTCAATTTTCCCACCGCCTGCTTTGATTTTTTTAATCAAATTAATATTTCCTACTCTTTTGGCAGGCTCTTCATTATTGTAATCGTTATAGTACAAATCTACTTTAGGGTCTGCTGCTGCTGCCAATTTAAAAGCATCAACAAGATATTGCTCCCCAAGTGTATTCAAAAAAACTGATTTTCTTAATGTTCCATCCTCGTTCAAGGCTTCATTGACTACATCCCACGAATCAATTCTTCCCTTATATTTTGAAACAATTGTCGTGATATGATCCTTCATAAAAGCTTTCATTTCTGTACTATCTTTAATTTTAGCCATCCAGGGAGCCAATTGACTGTGCCAGATTAAGGTATGACCATGAATAAACATGTTATTCTTCTCGCCATAGGCAACAAATTTATCAGATAAGGTAAAATCATATTTGTCTTTTGCAGGATGCATAAACATCGATTTCATTATATTTTCTGCTGTTATGGCATTAAACTCTTTTTTAATCAGAGAATCTTCTTTCGGATTTTTTTCTTCAATCTGACTTGCACTCAAAGCAGTTCCAATATAAAAATCATCTTTATAAAGGTCTTTTAAGGAAGTAGTATTTTTTTCTTTTTTTGCATTACAGCTGCTTAAAATTATTAGGAACAAAAGCAGTAAATAGTGATTCATTAATCTCATTTTTATTGGTTTAAAGTTGATAGTTTTTTTAAATTTTTCCACCCATTCTATTACTTATTTTCAAATCTTTACAGCGATTGTTTAAGCTTGTAAGCAATACCCATTTCAAGACCTCTTAATTCGGCCAGGCCTTTTAATCTTCCTGTCAAAGAATATCCCGGATACGTTTCTGTTTTTTCATCAACTGAATGCAAAAAACCATGATCAGGACGCATTGGCAGACTTACTTTTCTCTTATTCATCAACAGGAGCAGTTTTTCAACTAGGACTTCTATTTTGCTATCCCCTTCTAAATGTGCTGATTCCCTAAAAACAGTTTCGCTTTCGCGGAAAGTATTTCGCAAATGCAAAAAATGAATCTTTTCTCCGAAATCATCAATAATTTTTTCCAGATTGTTTTTTGGATCAGCTCTCAGTGAACCTGTGCAATAACATAATCCATTTGCATTTGAAGGAACTGCCTCAAAAATTGCTTTAATATCTTTTTCTGTTGAAACGATACGGGGCAAACCTAATACTGAAAACGGCGGGTCATCAGGATGAATTGCTAATTTTGAGCCACATTGATCCGCAACAGGAACTACTTCGGACAAAAAATAAATCAGGTTTTCCCGTAATTTATTGTTATCAATATCAGTATAATTATTTAACAATGACAAGATCTGCTCTGCTGTAAAATTAATTTTACTGCCCGGTAATCCTAATAAAACATTTTTGAAAAGTAAGGCTTTTTCATCTTCTGAAAGCTGGTTTCCGAATTCCATCGCATTTGCTTTTTCTTCCTCCGAATAATCATTTTCAGAATTAGGCCTTTTCAGCAAAAACACATCAAAATAAGTAAAAGCCAGCTGATTGTATAACAGCGCCTTGCTTCCGTCTTCATTAATGAAATTATGATCCGTTCGAACCCAGTCCAGAATTGGCATAAAATTATAAGTGATGATTTTAATACCACAGTCTGCCAGATTTTTTAAACTTATTTTATAGTTTTCAATGTATTGCAAATAGTTTCCTGACGCACGTTTTATCTCTTCATGAACCGGCAAGCTTTCGACCACTGACCATTCTAATCCTGCTTCATTAATAATTTGCTGTCTTTCTTTAATATCCTGAATCGTCCATATTTCCCCAACAGGAATCTGATGCAAAGCGGTTACAATTCCGGTTGCTCCCGCCTGCTTAATATCTCTTAAAGTAACACCATCCTGAGGGCCAAACCAGCGCATGGTTTGCTGCATTTTTATCATGATCTTATCTTAAAATTTAAAACCCAATACTATTTCCGCCATCAACTGGCAAAACGGTTCCGGTGGTATATTTAGATTCGCTTAAAGCGAAATAATAAACGGCATCTGCAATGTCTGATGGTTCTCCCAAGAATCCCATTGGAGTTCTGCTAAGTACCTTATTTTTTCTTTCAGGATCACTGTCTAAAGCTTTTGCAGACATTTTAGTTTTTATAAACCCTGGAGCGACACAATTTACACGAACTCCAAAAGGGGCTAATTCTACCGCCATTGCCCGTGTCATTGATTCAATTGCTCCTTTGCTTGCAGAATAGGCAATCACTTTCGGGATACCATATTGCGAAGCCATCGAACTGATGTTGATAATGCTTCCGCCATTATTCTCCTTCATGTTTTTTACAACGGCTTTGCTCACTGCAAAAACGCTTAAAAGATTGGTATGAATTATTGATAAAAAATCTTCATCGGATACGTCCAGAAATTCTTTTTTAAGATTGATTCCTGCGTTATTTACTAAAATATCAATCGGATTTTCTTTGATTAAATTCTCAATCATCGCCGGAATTCCTGCAAGATCATTTAGATCGTAAATAACCGGAATCGCATTGGGTCCGATTTCTTTGCAGGCATCTTCAGTCTTCTCTTTTGATCTTCCAATTATATAAGTTTTGATTCCGTTATCACATAATTTTTTTGCAGTTGCAAAACCCAAACCAGAGTTTCCTCCGGTTACAATGGCAGTTTTTGTGTTCATTTTTTTATTTGAATATTTAATTTCCCGGGGCAAAAGGGAATTTTAATGATTTGAAATAGTCTAAAGATTGTGTTGGTTTCTCTACTCCTGCCGGCAATTCTTTACCCGAATATTGTTGAAAATAAAGCAAACACGCATCCCGCCACCATTTTGCTTCTTTATATTGAATTTCTAACAACATCTGAACTTCTTTGAAACGTTCTGCATCAACATATTTTTCAGTTTTATCCCAGGTATTTTGCATATTTTTTACCTGATCAACGCCTTCCTGATACTTTAAAGCCATACCATTCCAAAGCGTTTGTCCGTTTTTCAGTTTATAATCCCAGGAAACATGATGAAACCATAATAAATCTTTTTCAGGACAGGTTTCCAGATTATCAAATAGTTTTTCAACTTCAGGGGCATATTGCGCTGTGGCATTTGTTCCGGTTTTAGAGCGGTCAAAACCAATTCCGTTTTTATCTGCTTTATGATAATACACCGGATTCCATTCCGGTCTTGACAAATTAGAAACCCACGGACCCGGGCCGTAATGATGCCCCGTATCCATAATATGATGCAAGCCAAGAGGTGTCATATAATTCACAACCGCTTCACGCGATTCAATCATCATATCTTTTACTGGTTTAATGAAATTCTCATCGTTAGAGAAAGTACTTCTCAGCCATTCATCAGCAATCACTTCTGAATCTAAATTTGGATTCCAGGCCAGTCTTCCAAATCCGTACCAATTCGCCTGTGCAAAAGGATGTCCGGTCCAGTTTAGATCATTTCCTATATTCGAAACTCCGGCAATTCCTGTCAGTTTAGTTTTAGTCAGGGAACCATCAATGATTTTAGTAACCGTTGTACCTTTTCCTTTTTGATAGGTATCAGCCTCCAGGACTTCCTGAAACAATTTTGGAAGAAAAACCAAATGGGTGCTAAAACCTAAATATTCCTGCGTGATTTGAAACTCCATCAGCAAGGGTGTTTTTGGCATGGCGCCAAACATAGGATGAAAAGGCTCACGAGGCTGAAAATCAATTGCTCCATTCTTAACCTGAACAATCACATTTTCTCTAAATTTTCCATCGTAAGGCACAAATTCGGTGTACGCTTGTTTTGCACGATCATTGGCATCATGTTCAGAATAGACAAAAGCACGCCACATAATTACGCCTCCAAATGGTGCAACAGCGTCGGCCATCATATTGGCTCCGTCCACGTGATCTCTTCCGTAATTTTGCGGTCCGGGCTGACCTTCTGAATTTGCTTTTACCAAAAATCCACCAAAATCCGGAATTCTTTTATAAATTTCTTTGGCTTTGGTTTTCCACCACTTTGCAACATCAGCATCTTTTGGATCTGCAGTTTTTAACCCTCCAATTTCGATTGGTGCTGAAAAACGGGCGGTTAGATAAACTTTTATTCCGTAAGGCCTGAACACATTTGCCAAAGCCTCTACTTTCTCTAAATATTGCGGTGTTAGAATTAAGGCATTTGCGTTTACATTCGTTAAAACTGTTCCGTTGATCCCAATTGATGCATTTGCCCTGGCATAATCAATATATCGCTGATCGATAAAACCAGGTAACTTTTGCCAATTCCATAGCGAAAATCCGGCATACCCGCGTTCTACAGTCCGGTCCAGATTATCCCAGTGATTTAAAATCCTGATATTTGTTTTGGGAGTCTCAATAATAGTTAGATTCTGTATTGATTTATTGGTCTGAATCAATCTCAAGAAGTGATAAACGCCGTATAAAACCCCAACATCTTTCTTCCCTGTAATGAGGATATGGTTTTTATTTTTTATTGAAATAGATTTGATAATAAAACCTTCTTCATTTATTTTGTCAAAATCAGAACCAATTGATTTTTGAATATCAGAACTTAATGCCGATTTTGAGCTTACGATTATTTTACTGTCTCCTTCTATTTTTGCTGATGTTTGAATTTTACTTCCTAGCATATCATTCAAGGCAGACTCTAATTCATTTTTAGCAATTTTTGAAGTTTCTGTGTCACCTAATAATACAATGCCAGTAATATTTGATAAATATCCAGAAACTATTTTTGAGTCGGTTTTCTTTTCATATTGGAGCCATAATTTGTAATCTTTTTGAGCTGATGCTGAACAACAAACCACAAAAAACAATACGATGAATCTGAAAAAAGTCTTTTTTGTATGCGTCATTTTTTTCTTTCTGTTTTTATTTCTTAAGTTTTAATACAACAAAAAATCCTGCTCAAAACTCTTTATTTAGCAAAATAAGAGCAGGAAAAATACAGTATTAAAAATATTTTTTAATCCGCAATCGGTTGTGCTAAAATACAAAAATAAAGGAATAAAAAAATAAAAAATGATTTTTAGGCATTATTTTAAGATATTAACAACTCTAATCTTACCATTGAAATATAAAATCCATATGAGCAATAAAAAACCTGTTAATCAAAGAAGAATTAACAGGCTAAAGTTGAGAATTGTAAATATAATTAAATTTTTCTTGAAGACTCACGTATGAGTACCTGTGTATTTAAGAATGTAATTTCCTTAGCTTCCTCTTCCTTAACAGATTTCAGATTCTTGATAATTAATTCGGCAGCAGCCTTGCCCATTTTCTCAGCAGGATGTGTTATGGTAGAAATATTAGGTTCAATTATTTCTGAGATTGGATCATTGTTGAAGCCTATTACGGCAAACTGTTCAGGTACTTTGATCCCTCTTTTTTTTGCGGTCTGCACAGCACTTACTGCAAGAATATCACCCGGGGCAAATAGGCCGTCAGGAGCTTTTTTTAAATCAAATAACTGGTTACAAGCCTTTACTCCTGCTTCATAAGTCATTTCTTTTAAACTTATAATAAGATTATTTTCAACCGGAAGATCATGCTCTAATAAAGCGTCCACATACCCTCTTTTTCTTTCATTATAAAGAGTACCAAATTCTGATCCGGCAGTTAAATGCGCAATTCTTTTACACCCTTGTTCTATCAAATGCTTAGTTGCTTTGTAACCCGCCAGATAATTATTGATTACTACTCTAAAAGTATCATAATCTTTTGGGACCCTGTCGACAAACACCAACGGAATATTGTTATTAGAAAATTGTTTAAAATGGGATGTATCCTTAGTTTCCATTGCCAGAGAGCAAATTACTCCGCTTACTCTGTTACTGTATAATGATTTGGCCAAATCAACCTCCATTTGGTAAGAATCATGCGACTGCATAATAATAACCGAATATTCTGATTTTTGAGCAGCAATTTCAATACCACTGATTAGGGATGATAAAAAAGGCTGTGTTACTGTTGGAATCAAAATTCCGATAGTTTTTGTTACATTACCCCGAAGGCCTGCTGCCAGAGTGTTAGGCACAAAACCCATTTCTTTTGCAGTCTGCTTTACTTTTTTTATTGTCTTATCACTGATACTATGGTGATCTTTTAGAGCCCGTGAAATTGTGGATGTAGCAAGATTCAGTTTCTCTGCGATATCATAAATTGTTACGTGTCTGTGTTCTTCCATTGATTAAAATAGTAAATTTGTAAATGTACTTATTTTAATGATATAATAATCGATTTCGTATATATTTGGGATATTGCAAGCGTTATTCTAAAAATTTACCTTATCTCAATAGTAAATTATTATTTTTTAAAATATCTAACGGAACATAATTTTTTTATTTTAAAAAAAAGTTATTTCTTTACACAATCGGTTGTTTTAATTTAATAAAAACCAAAAGTAATGAGAACAAAAAAAATCATACACATAATGGCATTGATTATTTCTTGCTATTGTTCAGGACAGGAAAAAAAGGATAAATTTTTATATCAGAATCCCAAATTAACTTTTGAAGAACGTGTAAATGATCTGGTAAGCCAATTAACATTGGAAGAGAAAGTTTCACAGATGCTTAATTCATCTCCGGCAATTCCAAGGCTGGCAATACCTGCATACGACTGGTGGAATGAAACTTTACACGGCGTAGCAAGAACGCCCTTTAAAACCACCGTTTATCCTCAGGCAATAGCAATGGCGGCTACATTTGACAAAAATTCTCTTTTTAAAATGGCCGATTATTCCGCACTTGAAGGGAGGGCCATTTATAACAAAGCAGTAGAATTAGGTCGCACCAATGAGCGTTATCTAGGACTCACTTACTGGACGCCGAACATTAATATTTTTCGTGATCCACGCTGGGGACGCGGACAAGAAACATATGGTGAAGATCCTTATTTAACTGCTGTTTTGGGAGATTCATTTGTTAAAGGCCTGCAGGGAGATGATCCAAAATATTTAAAAGCTGCCGCATGTGCCAAACATTATGCCGTACATAGCGGGCCTGAGTCTTTACGCCATACTTTTGATGTTGATGTCACCCCTTATGAACTTTGGGACACGTATCTTCCTGCATTTAAAAAATTAATAACCGAGTCTAAAGTAGCCGGAGTTATGTGTGCCTATAATGCTTTCAGAACACAGCCATGTTGTGCCAGTGACATTCTGATGACAGATATTTTAAGAAATCAATGGAAATTTGATGGCTATGTGACCTCAGACTGCTGGGCAATTGATGATTTTTATAAAAATCATAAAACGCATCCCGATGCTGAATCTGCTTCTGCCGATGCTGTTTTTCACGGAACAGATATTGACTGTGGTACTGATGCTTACAAGGCTTTGGTTCAGGCTGTTAAAAACGGAAAAATCAGTGAGAAACAAATTGACATTTCTGTAAAACGCCTTTTTATGATCCGTTTCAGACTTGGAATGTTTGATCCTGTAGAAATGGTAAAATATGCACAGACTCCATCATCTGTTTTAGAAAGCACTGAACATCAGCAGCATGCCTTAAAAATGGCAAGACAATCCATGGTTTTACTTCGAAATGAAAATAACCTACTGCCTCTAAATAAAAACCTAAAAAAAATTGTGGTTCTGGGGCCTAACGCCGACAACTCTATATCAATTTTGGGAAATTATAACGGAACTCCAAGCAAACTAACAACAGTGCTGCAAGGCATCAAAGATAAAGTAGGAGCCAATACAGAAGTTGTTTACGAAAAAGCAATCAACTTTACCAATGATACTTTGTTAGTATATCAGAATCTTAAAAATCAATATACTTATGAAGGAAAACAAGGTTTTAAAGCAGAATATTACAACAATAAAGACTTGTCCGGAAAGCCTGAAGCTGTAAGAACAGAATCAGAAATAAATAATTTTTGGCAGGAAGGCGAAGCTGTTGTAAAAAATGTTAAAGCAAACCATTTCTCTGCACGTTATACCACAAACTTTAAAGCAACCCAGGATGGCTCAATTACCTTTGAAATCACTGCCGATGATGGGTATCGTTTTTTAATAGACGGAAAAGAAGTTGTAAATGCATGGGATAAAAACAGATGGGGAGAAAAAACTTTTAAATTAAGCACTAAAAAGAATACCGTTTATAAGCTAGTTTTAGAATACTGGCAGGGAGAAGGAAAAGCAAACGTAGCCTTAAATACCGGAAATTTCGAAAAAACTGATTTCAAAAAAATTGTGGATAAAAATAAGGATGCGGATGCCTTTATTTATGTGGGTGGAATATCCCCACAATTAGAAGGCGAAGAAATGCCTGTTAACTTTCCTGGCTTCAACGGTGGTGACCGTACCTCTATCCTTCTACCCGCAATCCAGACTGAACTGATGAAAGCACTGAAAACTTCTGGAAAACCTGTGATCTTTGTTATGATGACCGGGAGTGCCATAGCGATTCCGTGGGAAGCAGAAAACATTCCAGCCATACTAAACTCCTGGTATGGAGGCCAGGCCGCAGGAGATGCAGTTTCGGACATCCTTTTTGGAGATTATAATCCTGCAGGAAGACTGCCTGTCACTTTTTATAAGAGCGATTCAGACTTGCCTTCTTTTGTTGATTACACAATGGATAACAAAACGTATCGCTATTTTAAAGGCAGTCCGCTTTATGGTTTCGGCTATGGACTCAGCTATACTACATTTAAATACGATCAGTTAAAAGTTTCTTCGAAAATAAAAAAGGGCAAACCTGTTCCAGTCACCGTAAGAATAACCAATACTGGTAAAACTGAAGGCGAAGAAGTAGCACAATTGTATATCATGAATCAAAATTCATCCATAAAAGCACCTCTAAAAAGCCTTAAAGGATTTGAAAGGCTTAATTTAAAAGCAGGCGAAAGTAAAACCATCACCTTTACACTTTCTCCTGAAGACTTGTCATCAATTACTGCGGAAGGTGACTTAAAGCAACATTCCGGTAAAATTAAACTGGCTATTGGAGGCTGTCAGCCAGACGAAAAAAATGAAATAAGAAACAATATCGTAACCCAGATTATTCAAATAAACTAATAATAAAAAATCTTTAGCTCATTAATAACTGAAGATTACATTTAATAATACGAAAATGAATAAGACAATAGACCAGTTATCAGCAGATAATATTAGAGCATTAGCCATTTCCATGGTAGAGAAAGCGAATTCAGGCCACCCGGGAGGGTCGATGGGAGGAGCCGATTTCATGCACATTCTATACACCGAATATCTAAAATACGATCCAACGGACATGCACTGGATTTTCAGGGACCGTTTTTTTATGGATGCGGGTCACCTTTCGGCTTTGATGTACGCCCAGTACCATCTGCTTGGGAATTATGAGAAAGCAGATCTGGAGAATTTCAGGCAATGGGGCTCGGTAACACCCGGACATCCTGAAATTGATGTAAAGAGAGGAATCGAAAATACATCGGGACCTTTGGGACAGGGACATGCCATGGGCGTTGGGGCAGCAATCGCCGCAAAATTCCTATCGGCAAGGTTTGATAATTTATTCGATCATAAAATATACGGATTCATTACCGACGGAGGTGTTCAGGAAGAAATCTCGCAGGGAGCAGGACGAATTGCAGGACATTTGGGACTGAACAATTTTATCATGTTTTATGATTCCAATGATGTTCAGCTTTCATCCATGACAGATGATGTGACTACCGAGAACACGGCCATGAAATACGAATCCTGGGGATGGAAAGTCATCACCATCGATGGACATAGCCATACCCATATTCGCTCGGCACTTAATGCTGCCCATGCCGAATTGGAAAGGCCAACTCTGATTATTGGAAGAACCATAATGGGCAAAGGCTGTGTCACGGCTGACGGAACGATGTACGAAGGACAATGCGAACTGCACGGAAAACCTATTGGCGGGACAAAAGCGTGTTTTAACTCCACACTGCTTAATCTGGGTGCAAATCCGGAAGATTCATTTGCTGTTTACGATGAAGTTGCCGCACATTACAAAAATATTTTAGACGAAAAAACAGCCGAATCAGCAGAAAGAAAAGCAAAAATTACAGCCTGGGAGAATCAAAATCCTGCCCTGGCAGAAAAAATACAGCAGTTTTTCAACGGCGATCTGCCGGAATTGGATTTTAGTTCCATCACGCAAAAAGCCAATGCAGCGACACGTGATGCTTCTGCAGCTGTCTTGGGATATCTGGCAGAAAATGTGGAGAACATGATCGTGTCTTCTGCCGATTTGTCCAATAGCGACAAGACAGACGGTTTCCTGAAAAAATCATCTGTATTAAAAAAGGATGACTTCAGCGGAGCATTCCTGCAGGCAGGAGTTGCCGAACTGACCATGGCGGCAATCGCCAACGGAATCGCCCTTCACGGAGGTGTTATTCCGGTTGTGGCGACCTTTTTTGTGTTTTCAGATTATATGAAGCCGGCCATTCGTCTGGCAGCGATTCAGGAACTTCCGGTAAAATATGTCTGGACGCACGATTCCTTCCGCGTAGGCGAAGACGGTCCAACCCACCAGCCAATCGAGCAGGAAGCGCAGATTCGTTTATTGGAGAAAATCAAGAACCATTCGGGAGAACAGAGTTTACTGGCCTTGCGTCCGGCAGATGCTATAGAGACTTCCGTTGCCTGGCAGATGGCACTCGAAAACAAGAAAACACCAACCGGACTTATTCTTTCCAGACAGGATATTAAGGATCTTCCATCCAATGGAAAATCCAGATTTGAAGAGGCATCTAAGGCAAAAAAAGGAGGTTATCTGGTAAAAGAAACCCAAAATCCAGACATTACCCTGATTGCCAACGGATCTGAAGTAGCAACATTGATTGATGCAGCCGCAGAACTTGAAAGCACGATGCAGATCAAGATAAATGTGGCATCGATAATCTCGGAAGGACTGTTCAGGTCACAGCCAAAAGAGTACCAGCAGAGTGTTGTTCCAACAAACGGACTGGTCTTCGGGCTTACGGCAGGACTTCCGGTTAATCTGGAAAATCTGGTTGGAAACAACGGAAAGGTATTCGGGCTGGATCATTTCGGGTACTCAGCTCCGGCTTCGGTTCTGGATCAGAAATTTGGATTTACCAGTAAAAATGCCTGTGATGAAATCATCAAATATTTAGAAGTAAATAAGTCAAACTGAATTAAAAGTTTGCAATGATTAAATAAAAAAACCAATTATTTAATGCTTAATGAATGGCCTCCAAATTTATTGATTTGGAGGTCTTTTAATGTAAAAATAGGTTTTTCATAGTTTTTTATTTTTTGATTTATAATTAATCACAAGTACCACTTTTTGCAGGTGATTTTCCTGTGTTTAAATTTTTAGCAGCTCTTACACATAATTTGAAGATGTATCCTCAAACTACAATCTAGGTTGCAAAAAATCAATACTGAAGTTAATACTAATTATTATTTTTTATAGCCACCATTTAAATAAAACGAAAACAGTTTTGAAACCTGATCAAATAAATGAACAGGTTATACAGTAAAATAGAATCTTGATAAGGTATTTCAAGATTTATGAAGCAATTCTTCTTCGTTATTCAAATCAAAACATTAAACTTATTTTTTCATCCTTCTGTGTTTTACCAAATAAACAATACTTCCCAAAATCAAAAAAACAATACAAAATAGTAATAACTCACCAAATAATAAGTATCGTAAAAGCTAGTTATGAAAAAATAAACGAAAAGATACAAATAGACAAACAACAAAACACATAACATTACAAAATTAAATAGTTTTAGTTAGTGTTTTTAGTTTCAGATTTAAATTCGGTGCTAAAAAAGCAACAAACACTTTGAATAATATCTATCTGAAGATTCCGCTACTCTTTTTTTTAATTTTTCTATTAAAATCTTCACTAAATAAAAAGATCGTACCAATAATATATATAGGTAAAACAAAAAAGAAATAACTTATGTGATAGTAAGTATCATACAAGTTAATTGTATAATAATATTCATTAAAGAACAAAAAGGCAAAGAGCAAAATGCAGATTGTCACAAAAATCAAATAGTTTCTAGTTAAAATTTTCATTTATGTTGCTATTATTAAAAAATGCATTAAACATTGTAAAATCTCCCAAATAGATATCCCCAAAACTTGTATTAACAATTACATTATTCATTAATTCTGATGGAAATTTTTTGTACAAAAGTTTTTCTTCTACAATCCTTTCTATATCATGAATTAATTCATCCATTTTTCTTGTGTCTACTTTTTCTATCTCTAATTTTTCAATTAGTGATTTAGGAAAAAACGGAGACGGAGTATGCCATCCTTTTCTAATCACATAATAAGGAATTAGGATACTAAAGTGCAAAGAAATTGAATACATTTCACCTCCTTCTGCAACATTTAAAAAAAATGTATAGCACCTGTCTTGATTAGAATCTAATCTTGAATAATCTTCAAAATCTTTTAAAATTTTATCATTCTCAAATTCTTTCTTTATATTTTTTCGTATGTTCAGATTTTCATCTGAATCGAAATAATCAATTGTGGATTGTAATCTTTTATATTCTAAAGCCTTCATATATTCTTCCTTTTCATTCCAAGGGCATATGTTCTTAGGATAATAAAGAGACACAAGTTTCAATAAAACGTCATTTATCATATTTTAAATTTTTAATCCCAAATTCCTGTTTGATTTGGGTTTGTCTTATAATTTGTTGCAGGCAAAGAGGATTCTTGAGGAGAGCTTGTTCAACATTTACATTACAAAAGACAATATTATTTCCTCTTGCAATAAAGTTACCCTTCTTTTAAATAGCCGCGTTGCAAACGCTACGATTTTATCTTCTAATTTAAGTAGGTACTCGTCGCAGACAGCACCAGAGAAACATTGTTTTTATTCGGTTTACAATTAAGCAAATCTTAAAACTAGCAACTTGAATTAATTACTTTATTCAAAACAGCAATGTCTCTACTGTATCCCATACAGCTTCAGGATTATAACTGGTTTCGTCTTTGATGTCTAGATTATCTTTGACATAAGATACAAATAGTAAAAAATACTACTGCATAATAATAAAATGTTTTTCATGGTTTTTTGGTTAAAAATCGACTTTGAAAGTTTCCTCCAGTTAACTCACCAGAGAAAACAATCAAAGTCGAATACTACTAATTTAACATTTTCTTATTTATCCCAATTCGTTTCGCTTGGTATTTTTTCGACAGAGATGATTTTATTGGCATAATATATGGCTTGGTCTAACTCTTTAAAAAAACCATCTGACTTTTTGATTCCCTCAAAATTAAGGTTGATTCGTTCTTTTTCCTTATCAAATCCTTTTAATTCCTTTTCTAGTTTTGAATATTCAGCTTCTTCAACAAATACATTTATTATTTTACCTGAATCCAGTTTTAATTTAAAATGTGGTTTTCGAAAAAAATTATTATTATCCAGAAACTTAAAATATTCAGATGCTTGTCTATCTAAATTTGGGTGATTTTTATCATATTTATGATTAGGATTAGATAAACTATCTCTAAATTGATTTAGTATTTTGTCTGGCTGCATATTAAATATATTGTGGACATCTATTAATTTTATATAAATAGAACCTGATATATTTTCGTTTTGCCCCATTGCATTAAAGGATAATAGTGTTATTGTAACCAACGTGAAAAATAGATTTTTCATAGCTTTATTTTTTAATTTATGATTAATTACAAGTACCACTTTTTGCGGGTGCTTTTCCTGAAGTTAAATTTCTACTGGCTCCTGCAGGCAATGATAATGTTCGCATATCTTCTGTAAGATCACTAGGATTACGTCCTTTGAATAAAACACCACAATTACCAATATTTTTGGTAAAGAAATACATTATAATTCAACTTCTATTTATAATGTGAACTTCTACTAAACGGTTATCCTTGACTTTATTTGTTACTAGCTGGAGGATTATCATATAAAAAACTTTTAAGAATTATTTCAGTTATTTTTCAATCGATCAATTTCATAATAAATATCTCCTACTATAATGATTGATTCATCATAAGAAGAATATTTTTGAAAAAATGTTCCAGCAACAGTTACTTCTTCATTATTTGACTTATAAGGAACGTCTAAATCATTTATTTTATATAAATCAAAAACATAAGGGAGAAATTTTACTCCCTTATACTTTTCAATAATTGATTCATATACTTTAAGAAAAACTTCTTCATATTCTCCAACAGGAGAAGTAATTATACTTTCGATAGCCCAAATTTTTCGTTTACCAAAAACTGGATGAGAGATTTCCTTAGAATGGATATTTTCTAAAATTTCGATAGTAAAATAATTCCCTATTAAGCTTTTATAAAAATGTAATTCTGTTCTGCTTTCTAAGGTTTTTTCTAAGGTAATAGCGCCTGAAAAATTAGGAACTAAACCTGCTGTTGTACCACGAATATCCTGAAAATTTAATTTTAATTTTAGTTCATTTATAAATCCTTCCTCCCATTCTTTTTTATAATAATCATCTTCTAGAATATTTTTTTGAATAATTGCATTTAATTCTTTAATACCAGAATAATCAAAATAATCTTTATTCTCCCTTGTTAATCCTACAGGATAATACTTTTTTATACAATGGGAAATTTCGGAATAGTTTGGCAAAAGATTGTCGAAATCGATTTTTAGATTTTTTTCAAACATATTATATATTATATATTATTTACAATAAACAGCATTTGAATATGGAACACCATTACAACCTCCTGTATTAATCGATACTCCTGAACCAAAACCTGAAACATAATTTAAATTTTTAGTTATTCTTTTATGAGGTTCTTAAGAACTGTTGGAGTTGGATTAACAATTCCTGTAGTATTATTTAAATAAGTCATTACTTCATTCATTGTACTAGTCCAGGCTGCATTAAACTTAGCTGAAGATTGGGAAATTGGGAAATTATATTTTGGAATGGTAACGCAAACTACTCCTAATTCTGTGATAACTCTATCACCACTTGGGCTATTAGCTATAAACCCTAAACCAGCTATGTTTACTACATATCCATTACCCACAGCCTTAAAATTATATGTTCCGCATAATTTGTTTTTGTTTATAAGGATAGTATTATCTGGAGTACCAGTAGAACCACCACTAGATCCCCCACTACCATTACCAGGATCTGGAATTACAGGATCTGGAACGTCATAACAAACAGTTTTATAGATATATTCAGAGCGGGTTTCGCTATACGAAAAATTTGAAACCTCTCCCGAAGAACTTAAAACGTAATTATATGTGTAAAAAACAATCTCCTCTACTTGTGTAGAACATTCCGTTCTCATTGTCAGGACATTTTTAGGGTTGTTTTTTGCAATTCTCATAGCTACACCCGGATTTCCGTTTTCTTTCCCTAAAATATCTTTGTCCAATGCCATAATATAACCCAACCAAGTGCCACTATCCCAAAAAGGAAGCGGGCTGTTTTCTCTCATCGAGAAGTAACGGTCGGTTATGTCGAAGGTTGTTTTTCCATCAGCATCTTTTGACAAAGACAGAACTCCCTGTACATTGTTCTTGTCTTCACTCAAAAAAACATAATAAAATTGGTTTTCATAATGTTTGCTGATTAAAAATCGACTTTGAAAGTTCTCCTATTGTCAGAGAAAAACAATCAAAGTCGAATACTAATAATTTAACTATTTCTTATTTATCCCAATCCGTTTCGCCTGGTATTTTTTCGACAGAGATGATTTTATTGGCATAATATATGGCTTGGTCTAACTCTTTAAAAAAACCATCTGACTTTTTGATTCCCTCAAAATTAAGGTTGATTCGTTCTTTTTCCTTATCAAATCCTTTTAATTCCTTTTCTAATTTTGAATATTCAGCTTCTTCAACAAATACATTTATTATTTTACCTGTTTGTAATTTTAATTTAAAATGTGGTTTTTGCAAAAAATTATTTTCTACTAAAAATTTGAAATAATCAGATACTTCTCTGTCTAAATTTGAATCCTTTTTATCATTCTTAGGATTAGTTATTATGCTATCATTTAGTTGCTTTATGATTTTATCAGGCAATCCTCCAAATATATTATGAACATCAATTAGTTTAATATAAATAGCCCCCTGAATACTTTCGTTTTGACTCATTCCTTTGAAGGATAATAGTGTTATTGCAACTAATGTAAAAAATAGGTGTTTCATAGTTTTATTTTTTAATTTATGATTAATTACAAGTGCCACTTTTGGCAGGTGCTTTTCCTATGTTTTAAATTTTTAGCAGTTCCTGCAGGCATTTGAATGTATATATATCTTCTCCTAAATCAGCAGGATTAATGTCTGTGAAGAATTCACATAACTTAACAAATTCAAAACTTTGGCAAAGCTATCTCCTTGATTTATAAAACTCATTTTCAACCCTTGATTCGTATTTATTAAAGTTTTTTTTAAGTTAATAATATTTGTTACTCAAAGACGGATCACTTTTTTAACTAAAAATATAATCTCAAATACTGAAAATAACCACTTTGTTCTACTCGTTTGCAAGAAGTTTTTGTTATACATTTCAATCCATTATGCTACTACTCACCTTAGCATATATTGTCCATTTATTTTTTATTTTTTTCATAATAATTATAAAATTACTTGGCAATCCAATTGATTTTGTTGCTGATTTCGTAACAGTAAAAGTGATATACTCCTTGTCTTTATAATAGATAGGCTTTGAAAATGAAAATATCTTTTTTTCTGGCCATGGGTAACTATATGACTGTAATTTTTTATCACAAATTTCATAATTTTCAAATTCAATTTTTTTGTGTCTAAAATCATCCGCCTCCCAAAACTGATTCTTTAGCCAGTATCTTCCAATTTTTGGTAAGGTATCTCCATATTTATTCTTCATTATTTTCCACAGCTTTTCAGTGTATAGAGGTTCATCCACACCATCAAACCTATCTAGCTTCTTGGTGTCAGGATCTATTGATATCGTTCCTTGAAATATGAATAAAGTTTCGTTGGAACTTATTTTTTCTTTTACAATCAAAATTTCTTCATTTGGATCTATCATACTATCCAAATAATCGTTTATAGCATTAAATTTATCTTTTTCTTGAGAAAAAGAAGAAAATGAGAGTAAAAGCAAAAGTGAATAAATAATACGTTTTTTCATTTTTATAGAGTTTAGTTACATTTTTTCCCGACTGGTACTTGTGCATTTGGAGTACCTTCCCCCACAGCATGTCCCGAAGACTCTGCTGCATATCTATTTTTAATTCTAATATTACCTGTACTTCCAGAAGGATAGGTAGCATTGAATATCGGTGCGTCCATCAATCCGCCCCAAGCCAAATCTTTGTAAACTTGAAATGGAACAGTATTATTTGCATCATATTCCTGTGATGCAGACGCCATTGCATCTACATATTTTATTTGCCATTGCTAAATGTTGTGCATCTTTTTTGTCGGTACTAGTCGGGATTACCCCTTCTTTTAAATAGCCACGTTACAAACGCTACGATTTTATCTTCTACTTTAAGTACTCGTCGCAGACAATCACCAGAAAAACGGACAAACGAGGACTAGTTGGGGAATATTTAGAAGAAAATAAGTAGAGGCTGTCTCACAACTCGTGAAATAGCCTCTTTTTCTGTTTTTTATTCAGACTCCTGTCGGAGCGCATGTCTCAAATATTCAATTCTCAAGGACTTGTTTTAGTTTTGAGACTTCCTCGTTTAATTGATGCTCCTTCACTTACTCCTGATAAATAATTTAAATGAGAAATTAAAACCTCTACACTTTCAGTGCAGAGGTTTAGTTAATTATGTATAAATAAGATAATCAAAATTCTTATTTACTTTTCAATTTCCATATTAAAAATTGCATGAAATAGATAACAGTACTTACAATAATGACAAGTAAAGGAATATAAAAATAACTTACTACATAAAAAGTATCTCCTATACAAAAATTAAAATAATACTGACAAAAGTAAAGATATACAAAAGCGATCAGGCAAATTACATGAAATCTAAATAAGTTAATTTTCATCGTCTTTAATTATTACGTTATTAAAAAATGCGTTAAACATGTTAAAGTGACCAAATGTTGAATCTTGAAAACTAACATTTGGAATTATAATATTACCTAGTTCTTCAGGGAATTTTTTATAGAAAAATTTATTTTCAATTATAGTTTCAATATCTAAAATTAAGCCATTTACTTTTCTAGTTTCTTTATTCTCTTTTTCTAATTCTTCGATTTGTGATTTTGAAAACCATAATTCAATCATGCCTTTTTGAACCTTAATTACATAATAAGGAATTAGGACACTTACATATAATGATATTGTATATAGTTCGCCATCTTCTATTATATTTAAATTAAAGGTAAAACATCTATCTTCCCACTCAAATAAAGATAAATCTTTAAAATTCTTTAATGTTATATCTTTTCCAAAGCTATCTATTATACTCGTTCTGAGAATTTTACTTTTTTCAGAATCAAAATCAACAATTATTTCCTTTAATCTATTATACTCCTCTGTAGCAAAATACTCCTCTTTTTGAGTATAAGAGCATATATTCTGAGGGTAGAAAAGATATATTAAATTCGTTAAAACTTTATCAATCATATCATAGTTAATTACAATTTCCTGCTGTCAAAGTGTTCGTCTTATATTCAGTTGCCACAATATTTTCAGTTGCATTAAAATTTACTCTTGCTCCAGGAATATACAACGGATAATTATGTTTTAATCTTTCTTGGAAATATAGACTAACCGTTAAGTCTGATGTTCTAGTATGTCCATATCTATCAACAACATCTTGCATTGACTTTTGCAGAGCTCTCGCTGATGCATTTGCTGCTAATCCAGGAGTAATATCTGTATTTCCTATTTGTATATTAGTCGGTGTACCAAACGATATCGGTTTTGGAAAATCAATCCAATGTAATATTTCTACACCTTTGTCATTTACCAAAAAAACTTTGAAACCTACATTTTTAACCAATGCAACTTGCCACAAACCAGTAGTCTTAACAAAATTAAAACTCTCACAACTAGGAGGTATTAGAACGCCACTATTATTAGTACTCGGGGCACCGCCGGTGCCGCCGGTGCCAGGATTCGTAACTACAGGATCCGCAACTTCATAACAAACAGTTTTATAGATATATTCAGAGCGGGTTTCGCTATACGAAAAATTTGAAACCTCTCCCGAAGAACTTAAAACGTAATTATATGTGTAAAAAACAATCTCCTCTACTTGTGTAGAACATTCCGTTCTCATTGTCAGGACATTTTTAGGGTTGTTTTTTGCAATTCTCATAGCTACACCCGGATTTCCGTTTTCTTTCCCTAAAATATCTTTGTCCAATGCCATAATATAACCCAACCAAGTGCCACTATCCCAAAAAGGAAGCGGGCTGTTTTCTCTCATCGAGAAGTAACGGTCGGTTATGTCGAAGGTTGTTTTTCCATCTGCATCTTTTGACAAAGACAGAACTCCCTGCACATTGTTCTTGTCTTCACTCAAAAATGGCACTAAAATTCTTTTTTTGTTGTCAATAAAAACAAATTTTGATTCTTCCCATAATACGTCATTTTTCAGCAACGTGTTTTCTAACTTTTTGCCATTGGAGCCATTTTTTAGTTCTTTAATAACTTTGCTCAAAACAGCTACATCACCATTATACTCCCATACATCTTCCGGGCTATAACTCGTTTCGCTTCCTGCACCATCATTGACACAGGATGCCACTAATAATACTACTAATAAAATTGCATAATAAAATTGTTTTTTCATAATTTTTGTTTAATAAGGTTAATAAATTGAGGTTTTGGTTAAAAATATTTTTGCTTTCTTCCTGATACGCAACACTTCACGTCCGGGAATCTTTATTGGAGTTTTCAAAATTTTTGAAGCATAGAATCTTGCTTTCTCAGTTTTGTTTCTTCTTGTATAAAAATCCAGTAATTCTTCTTGGGGTTTAAACAAATTGGGACTTATAAAATGCAACTTCAGGAAATTTTCTTCGGCATTTTTGTAATTGCTTATCTGTTCATTCAATTGTGCAGTTTTGGCATACAAAACAGGTACATTAATTAGGTGTTTTGCTTTTTCAAATAGCATCAAGGCTTTGTTTTTGTTTTTATCTTCCATAAAAAGACCATAATGCAATAAAAAGGAACCCTCATTTTGCAATCGTTCGTAGGTGTAATCGTAAAGTATTTTGGTAGCATCAGGATTAGAAAATTGCAACTCGCTACCGTTTTTCCAAGCACGAAATCCTTTATACTGATAATTGCCCATAAAAAGCAAAAAACAGCTCACTACCGCAAACAGTAATTTTCCAAAGTTTTTATTTATCCTAAAATCATGCAGCAATGGAGGATATTGTTGAAAGGCAATTTGATTGATTAAGAGTAATTTAAAAGGCAAAAATTGCAGTGGAAAAGAAAATGAAGCAAAAACAATTATAGCACTATAAAAGACTAAAGAGGCTAAAGGAAGATTTTGTTTGTTGGAATGAATTATCTTTTTTGATTTTAATACCCAAAAAAGCCCCGCAACAATTAGAACAATACCCAATATCCCATTTTCTATAATGAACTTTAAAAACTCATTGAATGTTTGTACACTTGCGCCAGCCAATATAATTTCATCTTTTGTCCCTCCTTTTGAAAAATAATTGGCTTGAAAATTAATATATTCCACACCAAAAAAGTCATAACCTATACCTACAAATGGATGCTCTAAAAAGGATAATAATGAAATTTTCCAAATTAATAATCTGCCACTTATAGAGTCGGCACTTTTGCTTAAACCAATTAATATAAAAATGGGCAGTAATGAAAGTAATCCGTATTTAAAGTATTTCCATTTTTTGAAACCATAATAACTTGCCAGAATAGTTATTGCAATAACTGCCGCCAGCATTGCTGCCCGGGACTCACTTTTGATGAGTATAAATGTCATTATTGCTGCAACGATTGTATAGACTATTAGTTTAACAGGTTTTTTTAGAATGCTTTTTTGTAACAATACATAAAACACTAGTGATAGTATCAAAGCAATGAATCCGCCTAAAGGACCAGGATTAGGGAAGTTTCCTGTTATTTTCCAATAATAATTAGTGGGCTGAATAACACCATATAATTCCAGTATACAATACACACATAAAAGCGCTCCAATCCCGATGATAAATTGATAGTAGATTGTAATTTCTTCTTTTTCTAAACGAATCGTTTTAAGTGCTATATAGTAGATAACCAGAGCTGTTATGTTTATAATGTGTATTTCGTTGAATGAACCTAAATGTAAACTTCTTGAAATAGCTAAAAATAGCAGAATGGAAATTACCACAATATCAACCTTGCCTAGTTGTAATTTTTCCTTGAATGTAAAAAATAAGATTGTTGACACTATCAATATGATAAATAATTGATAATACTCGTACTCCTTAGCTGTCCAAAAATCAGTATTATAATTAAAAACCAGACTTAATGCAAGAAACATAGTCAAAAGGGTTATCTTAAATATGTTTGTTTTTAGAATGTACATTTAATTTTTTAATGGTCTTTTATACTAATTATTCTATCATGTCTGAAACAAAATAAAAAACAACTGCTCTTCATTATCAATACATCTCCAAATCTCTACCAGAAGTTCTGTTTAGCATAGGTCATATCTGTATCGGTCAACTTTTCGCAAATAAAAATTCTTTCTTGACTTCCCTGGCTTAGATTTCTTAATAATAGCAAACAATTATTAGGAGCATTTTCAAAATCAACATGGAAATCTTTAGCTATTTTTGAACCCAAACTTTTCCAACCAAAATCGAAATAGAATAATTCATAAGTATCCCCTATTTGGATAAAATTACAGGTGCTTCTTGGGATTATTTTTATTGCTTTGATGTTCTTTGACTGACTTTTTGATCGATCTATACCAATCCAGTTTTGTTTTGACGATGAAGCAAAATAGGTTTCTATATTATTATCATACAGATTGTTTAAATCACTTGAACTCGAATCGAACTGATAATATTCTTCGGGTTTCGCTTTGTCGTTATCAAAAATAAAATGCAACTCGGCTATGTTTAGCTGTCCTGTGGCATTGGGTAAATACCTGTAATAGTTGAAATTTAATTTGTTGTTGAATTCAACTTTATTCGTATTTTCAGGATATTCCTTAAAGGTAAAAATGTCTTGCGGAGCCTTAAAGTCTTTAAAATTTGAACCTTGAATTTTGGCACCTATAACTTCATTGTAAAAAACATCTTCCACGAAACCATTCTTAGGGTATTTTCTATGCAAACTAACACTGCGCATAATGTTTTTTGTTGGAGTTAAATAGGATATATTTTTTGTCCAATAGAACATCATGAAAGGATTTTCAATTGGCACAATAGTATCACCATCATAATAACCTACAAACAAGATAGAATCACAATAAGACACGTTGTTGAATACGGCTTTTTTACCAACAATTTTTGCCTTTTGCAAACAAATAAATTCTTTACCTATCCCAAAGGCAAATAAATAAAGGTCTTTAGACGGCATATGTTTTAGCCCGAAAGTTAAATTACCAATATTTCTATCCACATATTCTTTGCTAACATCGATAACATTAGGATTAGACATCGGTCCTTTGGCAGCGGTATTCGAAGAGTTGGAATACACATTTCTAAAATATTTAACACCTCTAAATCCAGAAGGTTCCCATTTTTCGCCAGCATTAAAAGAAAACTGCTTTTTTTGAATTAAAGTAATCCATTCATGCGAACCAGGATAATTACCATATTGAGGTGTAAAATCAATAGCAATTGGCAGCCCAATACTTCTTGCCGTTGCGGTGTATAAAAGATAGCGTTGTAAACATTGCCCAATCGGGTTTTTATTGAGATCTATAAGGTTTGGATATGGTAATGCAAATTTTTCATGAAATTTGTACCCGCTAATTAAACTGTCATTTAAAATTCTACAAACCTCTAAAGGATCATCAATCTTGTTTTTTAAAAGATACTCTATCAATTTTTTATTTTTTCCCAAATAAAACTTACGCCAATTCGACTTGGGTTCATCCATAATTTTGTGAGGCAAAACAAATTCGCAAAAATCATCAAAAGGAACTTTTTTTGCCCAAGGAAACTGGTAGGCTTCAAATGCAAAATCAACGTTCTCTATCAATTCATTTGCCGTAATCATATTAGCATCCAAATCGTATGCGCTTGTAGGATCTAAAACGAGTCTGTTGTCGTATTTCTCTTTAAAATCGAAGGTATTGGATAAACCCGACTGATACATTTCTTTGTAAAAAGGTACAATCTTTTTGTCGGCATCCGTTGTTAATCGCTTTTTAGCATCCATATTATTTATCAAAAAAAGCATTGCCTTCTTTTTTAATGAGTCCTTAGGTGCTGAATAATGATGTAAAGCTTTTTTAAGTTCAGGATATTCATTTATTCGTTCTAGTATTGTTTTACTCTTTGACTGTAATTCATTTTTTTTACAACTACCTAACATTATAATTAAAAGCAAGAAAAAGGAAATGTTTTTTGTAGTTACCATATCAATTTAATCAATTTATACAAAATATCTTATTAAGTAAATGTAGTAGGAAAAAACAACCAATAGGGGTTGTATTTGTATCAAAGAAGGACTCTCTTTGTGTCATTTTATTAAATATTAACTTATTAAAAAACATCTTTTTTATCTTTGTATTTTATAGAATCTTAATAAAAAAACAAAAAAAGCAACAGTAAACCTAAGCTCACTAATACTTAAATAGTCCTTTTTAATATTTATCCTTTATTGTTTCAAGATTTTGCAGGAAAGCGCAACCTCCTACCTGTAAAAGTAAATTTCACATTCTGAAATTGTTTTGTTTAAGTTTCATTTCTCTTACTCATAAGACTCAATTAAGTTATTAGGCACTAAAGAAATATTGAGCCGAATTGTTTAAAAATTTATAAAAAACATCTATATTGAAAGTGACTTATTTTTTATTTTAACTTTGCACACCTATAACAAGCGGGAATAACCTGAAAATATAAATTTACAGGTCTAACGATTAGAAGAAAGAGCCATATCATTACAGTATTAAGCAGAGGTAAATTGGTTTTTAATTCTTCCTTAATTTAAATGAAGATCAGATCAAAAAATTGAAAGTGAAAAAAGAGGAAAATGAACCAATGAGCTGGACTGTTTGTCAGGAATGTGAGGGTTGCGGCAAAAAGAGTCGACGAATAAGCAAAAAAGTGCGGCTTGAGTACCAAATGGCATTGGATCAATTCGAAAAAAACAATAGCGAAGGTCCGGCACCAGATCAGCCTAAAGCAAATCTTTACCCATGCCCAAAATGTTCCGGAACCGGATTGCTTCCTGCTGCCAGTCCTCCTGCAGCAGCTAAAGAAAACTATCCACAAGTTGCTATTATTGGCGGTGGTATAGGCGGAATGGCTCTGGCTGTGGCTTGTTTGCACCGCGGGATTCCTTTTACACTGTATGAACGCGATAAAAATTTCGATGCCAGATCTCAAGGCTACGGGCTCACTTTACAGCAAGCCAGCAAAGCTATTCAGGGATTGGGTATTTTTACTTTAAAGGAAGGAGTCATTTCAACAAGACATCTGGTTCACACTCCAGAGGGAAAAGTAATCGGTGAATGGGGAACCAGAAAATGGATTCAGTCAGATATGAAAACATCTTCTAAGCGAACCAATGTGCATATCGCACGGCAATCTTTGCGTTTTGCCTTACTGGAGCAGCTTGGCGGAAATGACAAGGTGCAATGGGGACACCAGTTAGTTGATTTTAGGCAGAGTGAGAATGAAGGTGTGACTCTCAACTTTCTGGCCGACGGGAACCTAAGAAACGTCAAAGCAGATATCGTGGTTGGGGCCGATGGCATTCGCAGTTCAGTCCGAAGATTACTGATTGGTGATGACAGTACTCCTTTACGTTATCTGGGTTGCATTGTAATATTGGGTATTTGTCCTTTAAGCGCGCTTGAGCATATTAATAGTAACTTATTAGACTCCGCTACAGTATTTCAAACCGCAAATGGTCATGAGCGAATCTATATCATGCCCTATGCAGAAGATTCGGTAATGTGGCAGCTTAGTTTTCCAATATCCGAAGAAGAGGCTAAAGCATTAAGCAGCAAAGGACCTCTGGCACTCAAAGAAGAAGCATGTCGCAGAATCCAATGGCATGATCCGATCCCTCAAATTTTATCAGCAACCCGGGAGGCTCAAATTTCCGGCTATCCTGTTTATGACCGTGAATTGCTAAAGCCGGAATTGTTGCAAAAATCGGGACAAGTGACTCTGATCGGAGATGCTGCGCACCCAATGAGTCCGTTTAAAGGGCAAGGTGCGAATCAGGCACTACTGGATGCACTTACACTGGCACGGAAAATCACAAAGGGATGTAAATCTTTATCGCATTGGAAGAAAACCGGAGTGAGAGAAAGCGTATTAACTGAGTTTGAAGCAGAAATGCTAAAACGCAGTGCCATAAAAGTGCAGGATTCAGCGGAAGCCGCACAGTTTCTACATTCAGAAATTGTACTTCATGAAAGTGATGCGCCAAGAAGATGGTTTAAGAAAAATGATGCGTAATTGCTTATAACCAATCGCAAGTCCTCTCAATAATAAACAATTAAATACGCAAAATAAGGAAAACCGTAAAAGCAATACCTCTTTAAAGCCTAATTTTAAAACCATAATTAAGGATACTTGTCTGACCTGAAGCGACAGGATCTATAATTCAAATTAAATTATGCTAAAAAGAACTATTCTAATTGAAAATAAGTTTTCCATTACGGCAAAAAACAATCAGCTGGTATTAAAATCAGAAATGAAAGAGAGCACCATTCCTATTGAGGATATCGGCTTTCTTGTTCTCGATCATAATGAAATCTACCTCAGCATTCCTGCTATGAACCTGCTTGTTGAGAATAATACTTCTATTGTTATCTGCGGGAAAAACCATCTTCCTAACGGCATGCTGTTAAACCTTAACAGTCATCATATTCAACAGGAAATATTCAAAAATCAAATTGAAGCTTCAATACCCTTAAAAAAACAGTTATGGCAGCAAACCATAATTGAAAAAATCAGGAATCAAGGGCAATTACTTGAAAAAATAACAGATTCCAAAAATAGTTTTGTATTTCTGTCCAGTAAAGTATTAAGCGGGGACTCATCGAACATGGAAGGAGTTGCTGCGGCACAATACTGGAAACATTTCCCTCAGCCTAATTTAGAGTTTAACGGAATTAAAAGAGAAAGATATGGCGACTATCCCAATAATTTTCTAAATTATGGTTATGCGATTTTAAGGGCCGCAACGGCAAGGGCCCTTTCCGGAAGCGGGCTACTCAATACATTAGGAATCCACCATAAAAGCAAGTATAATGCTTTTGCTCTTGCCGATGATATTATGGAACCTTTTCGTCCTATTGTAGATGAAAAAGTCTTTGAAATTATGCAGCGTTTTGATGAACAAGAACTAAATACAGTTATTAAGGCAGAATTATTACAAATTTTAACCCGAACGGTTTATTTTAAAAAAGAGAAAAGTCCTTTGATGATTGCTTTACAAAAAACAGCAAGTTCTCTCCAGCAATGCTTTACAGGAAATCGAAAAAAAATTAAATATCCTGCTTTATGGAGCTTAACGGATATCGAATAATGTGGCTTTTTGTTTTTTTTGATCTGCCCACAGAAACAAAAAAAGACAGACGAAATGCATCCGGATTTAGAAACAATTTATTGAAAGATGGATTTTCGATGATGCAATATTCTGTTTATGTACGTCACTGTGCAAGCAGCGAAAGCGCCGATGTTCATGAAAAGAGAATCCACAGACTATTGCCGCCTTTAGGAAAAGTAAGTGTGCTCCGGATAACCGATAAACAATTTGGCAATATTTTGAATTTTTGGGGAAAAGCGGCAATCCCTTCAGCTCCTCAGCCTACCCAGTTAGAATTGTTTTAATTTTTCTCAAAAAAACAATCCTGATGCCATTTTTGAGGGTTCAAATTAATGTAGGTATAAATGTTGTCATAAGCATTTGTATTTCTAATGATATGGTCATGGAAAGAACGCTGCCAGGCAAAATTCCCGAATCCTTTTCTGTGAATAAATTTTGAAGTAGTGGTTTTAAAGGCTCCCATCAAACTCGACAAAGATTTTATTTTAACCGAATCATCTTTAATAATTAAACTATCAATTTCTAAAATTAAATGGAGATGATTTGGCATAATAATGTAATTATGAATATCAACATATAAATATTGTTCTTGCAGCCAAATTATTTGTTCTTCAACAATTTTACCATACGAATTCAAATTCATTTTTATCTCTGACAAGACTTCTTCTTGATTTTCATTGGAATGATTTCCATTGGAATGATTTTCATTGGAATGATTTTCATTGGAATGATTTTCATTGGAATG